>NZ_VXKZ01000080.1:0-17332 GCF_008693195.1 Paenibacillus sp. UASWS1643 | reverse complement strand
CGTATATCCTGTGGAGAATGCAGCGGTGATATTATACCCTCCGGTGTAGCCGTGAATATCCAAAACTTCACCGCAAAAGAATAGTCCAGGCAGCAGCTTGGATTCCATTGTTTTTGGGTATATCTCCTTTAAGTGGACTCCTCCCCCAGTAACAAAGGCTTCTTTGAGCGATCTCGTTCCGTCTGCACGGAAGGTAAAAGCCTTCATTAGCCCGCACAAGTTGCTTAACATACCTTTGGGAAAATGGTGGAACGTAAGGTCATCGCTGATCTCTGCCCGTTTCATCATTAAGGGAATCATGCGTTCAGGAACCCATGTTTTTAAAATGTTTTTGACAGCCTTGCGGGATTCTTGTTCCAATACCTGTTGCACCTGTGCTTCCAATGCACCTAGGGACAGCTCCGGGAACAGATCAATGCTCATAATGACCTGTGGGTTTCCAGACTTCATCTGAACCTTGCGGATAAATTGGCTGCAACGCAGTGCGACGGGTCCGGACACTCCAAAATGCGTGAAGATCATATCCCCGCGATGGGAGATGACTGTTTTTCCTTTGGCATCCACTACGGATAGAGCAATATCCCTCAAAGACAAACCTTGCAGTTCTTTGGACTGAATCCAACTCTCTCCAGACACAATGGGCACTTCGGTCGGATATAACTCCGTTATCGTGTGGCCCGCAGCCTCAGCCCAAGGATAACCGTCTCCGGTAGATCCGGTTTGGGGTACGGACTTGCCGCCGGTAGCGATGATGACAGAGCGCCCAAGAATAGTTTTACCGGATATCAATTTAACACCCTGTACCTGCTGACCATTCTGAATAATTTCCTTGACTGGTTCTTTGGTGCGAATCTCAACGCCGAGGGAGACAATCTTGCCTACAAGCGCATCCACAACTGTTTTCGCTTTATCGGTTACAGGAAACATTCTGCCGTTGTCTTCTTCTTTCAGGGCAATTCCGAGATTCTCGAAGAAACGCATGATTCCCTGGTTGTCCAGATTCTGAAACGAACTATATAAAAAGCGTCCATTGCCCGGAATATGTCGGATGAGTTCATCCGTTTCCTTGGCATTGGTTACATTGCATCGACCTCCGCCAGAGATGCCTAGTTTACGACCCAGTTGATCTCCTTTATCCAGCAGAAGCACGGAGGCTCCATGCTCGGCAGCAGCAACGCAAGCCATCAGGCCCGCAGATCCACCACCAATTACAATGACATCATACATATGTTATTACCCTCTTTTTTCATTGATTTTGTCTGTTTTACGTAAAATGTGTCTACTCCTGGCTTTTTCTGAAATATAATGGAGTTATGAGCAGTTCTATTGTGCAGTCTTAAGGGATATATTGTAATATACTGTCGCCTATGTTTTAATCAGAAATACATGAGGGAATGTGCAGGCAGAGGAGGAGATGGCATTGTGGTTGCGTTAAAGGACATGCTTTTACAAGTACTGCTGGCAGGGTCGGCGGTATTTCTGATTCCCTTATTCCGTCTGGTACTTTCCAAGCGGGCTATTGCCAGAATGGAACATGCCGGAACCGTTCATACCAGTTTTGCTGTGACAAGTGTCGCGAGCATGTTATTGTGTCTGCTGTTTTCGCTCTATGCAAGCCCGGTGGCCGTACCCATATCATTAAGCATCGTACCTGTGATACTTGTTATTTTGTATTGTAAGTCCGCTATAGGCGTAACGCTGTCCATTCTACATATTCTCTTCTATTTTCTTTTTGCGCATCCCTATGATCTGTACGGATTTCTCCTTCATACGGGCATTCTTCTCTATCCTATTGTATGGTTGTCTGCCAAACGATTCAAGCATAATACACCTTCTCGCAAAATGGCGATCCTCATCATCCTGATTACAATGGAACTGATTGTAACGAGTCTGTTATGGATCGCATCCCTCCAGAATGAATCCACATACTCTGCGACCTACATGATACTTACAGCACTTGGATATACCGCTGGAGCCATTGTTGCGGGCAGTCTGAGTCTGCTATGGCTGGAACGGATGAAGCAATATCGCGGGCTGGAGCAGCATCTCTCGGAAGTTCACCACCGATACATAGCTGAAACGGAGAAACTTCATCAGATTCTGAATGCAGTGCCTCTCTCCATTGCCACCGTAGATAAACAAGGCACAGTCATGTTTGTCAATGAGATGATGGAGCAAACCGCAAGGGAGCAGCTACCTTGTACCTCCACGCCTGATCTCATTGGACAGCCTGCCAGTCAATTTGTTGAACAAGGTCAGGCGGATAAGATGGATAAAAGCATTCGCAGAGCCATCGTTCATGGTGAGATTAGTGGGTTGACCGTTCGTTACGGTGCATACGTATTTCAGTCCCGAACCGTACCGATGTATGCCTTTTCAACAGAGTCTGCGAGAGAAGTTACAGGAGCCATGCTGATCATTCAGGATATCACGGAGCTTGAGATGTTGCGAAGTGAACTGGATAATGTGGATCGTCTCAGTCTGGTGGGGCAGATGGCTGCAAGCATTACGCATGAGGTACGTAATCCAATGGCGGTTGTGCGGGGTTTTCTTCAACTCATGCAGGAAAAGAGTCCTGACTCCCTCGATCACTATTACCGAATCGTTCTGGAAGAGCTGGACCGGGCCAACAGTATCATTAATGATTTCTTGTCTTTGGCTCAGAATCGTATTGCCGAGAAAGAAGAATCCCAGTTGCACGATATCATACATGAACTGAGTCCATTGTTATGGGCGGATGCGAACCTGCGTGGTCAGAGTATTGAACTCATGTTGGCCCATAATGTGCCGAAGCTGCATCTCAATTCTAAGGAAATCAAACAGGTGGTGTTGAACCTGGCCCGTAACGGGATGGAAGCCATGAATGAGAAGGGTGTGCTTACGCTGGAGACACGGATAGTGGATGATAAAGTGGAACTGTGTGTACGTGACACAGGACCTGGTCTACCCAGAGTGAAGAAGGAAAAGCTGTTTGAACCTTTCTATACGACAAAAGCCAAGGGAACCGGACTTGGATTGTCCATGTGCCTGAGTATTGTGGAACGACATAACGGAACCATTACTGTGGAATCGGAGGAAGGCCAGGGCACGACCTTCAAAGTGGCATTTGAACGTTAGTCATTCAGCATATTTTGCCAGACATTGAGACATAATATTATGGAAGAGGCCTTTCCGCAGGCGGTTTCTGAATCTTGCTTTCATTGCTTATGGATGTATAATAGGAATAGCACATCATTACATCCATAATGTTCGATATGAATGTAATGTTGTTTTGGAGAGTTATTCGCCTTTAATTCTATCGAGATCATAGAACAACCATTTATAAGGAGTGAAACCGAATGTCGATGTCATTTGATCAATACATGAAAGATATGGTTCAACCCATGCGGGATGAGTTAACTCGTCTAGGAATCCAGGAGTTGCGTACTCCTGAAGAAGTGGAAGCAAGTCTTCCGGATGCAAAAGGAACAGCGCTGGTTGTCATTAACTCTGTCTGCGGATGTGCCGCAGGTCAATGTCGCCCAGGTGTGTCCCAAGCACTTCAGCACGATATTACACCGGATCACCTGTACACTGTATTTGCTGGTCAGGACAAAGAAGCAACTGCAAAAGCACGTGAATTCTTTGCACCGTATCCTCCATCTTCACCGTCCATCGCTCTGATGAAAGACGGAGAACTCGTTCACTTTATCGAGCGTCATCAAGTGGAAGACCGTTCTGCAGAGGATATTGCGGCTGATCTCAAAAGTGCATTTGACCGTTACTGCCGTTAATTCGCTCCAATAGAACGCCCCGCCCTTCGGATCACCGATGCCGGGGCGTTTCATTTTGGATAGATAAGGTTATTGAACCATTCGGACCTTTCAAGCTGGACATCAAATTTCATTCATTTAGAAACGGGGTGTGTGAACGATGAGTTTGCAACAACAGATCATCGCTGAATTGAAGGTTAAACCAAGCATTAATGAAGAAGAGGAAGTACGCAAGCGTGTTGATTTTCTGAAGACGTATGTGAAAAATGCGGGTGCCAAGGGTTTGCTGATTGCGATCAGCGGCGGTATTGACAGTGCAGTGGCTACGGCGCTTTGCAAAAAAGCGACGGACGAGCTTACGCAAGAGAACAACCAAGAGTACAAAACGCTTGGTGTGTTCCAACCTTATGGTGAACAATCCGATATCGACCACAGCTACGCTGTAGCTAAAGCATACGATCTGAAGCATGTCGTGGAAACCAATATTGAAGATGCAGTTAACGAGATTGCGCTGGAAGTGGAGCAAGGTTTCAAATCCTTGGGAAGCCCACGCCATATGACTCATCAAGGCAAAGGTAATGTTAAGGCGAGAACTCGTATGGTTATGCAATATGCGCTTTCGTTTGAAGAGAACCTGCTCGTTGTAGGTACGGATCATGCGTCCGAAGCCATCACAGGCTTCTATACCAAATGGGGCGATGGCGCTGTGGATATCACGCCACTGAGTACCTTGAACAAACGTCAGGTACGCCAGCTGGCAGCATATCTGAACGTGCCACAGGCTATTTTGGACAAGGCACCATCTGCAGGACTATGGGAAGGTCAGACGGACGAAGATGAGCTGGGAATTTCGTATGAAGCGAACAGCGACTATCTCGAAGGCAAACAGATCGATCCGGCTGCACAAGAGCGCCTCGAAGCGTTCTATACGCGCACACATCACAAACGCAATGCCATCCCTGGTATCTAATACGGATGGATGAGCATGATCGTTATAGGCTGTTAACACCAATATTGAAATATCGTCCCTCTTAGGGAATGCAAAAAGAGTCACTGCTTACGGCAGTGACTCTTTTTGTTATGTGGAACGAGAAACCCCAAAAATCCAGGTGACTACTATATTAAAGATGAGTTAGCTACTCCAGTCTTTGATCTGTTGCAGGGTTTGGGTGATGGCTTGCTCCAGTTGCGGAGTGGTTTCTTTAAATGGATGTACCGTATTAAAGGTGTGGTTCCCTTCAGGTATCTGGTGCCATGGGATATCAGTGCGTGCTTGAACCAGTGCGGCAGAACCGGCACGCAGACGTTGGGGATCTTCTGTTCCCTGAATGAGTGCGACTCGCACAGGTGAAGAAGCCAAGCGATCAATGATAGCGTAACGTTTGCTATGCTTGTCCAGGTCTTCCAGAATGGACACGTCCAGTGGCATCTGCTGGCCAGTGCGTCCGTTAACGACATGGCTGCGGCCATGCGTACGCATTTCTTCTTTTTGCTCCGCTGTGAAGAGATCCAGATTGGTTACGCCGTTCCAGGAGATGACACCTGCCACCTGCTCGGGATGATCGAGTGCATAGACGAGACTTACGCCCGCGCCGCGGCTATGGCCAACCAGGTATACAGGAAGTCCAGTGAGTTCAGGTTGTGTAGCCACATGTTCCAGTACCAGGGCCAGATCGGCAAGCTCCCGGCTGTAGGTATTCACTGCGAACTTTTCAAGTTCAGAGAATTGCTCCAGATATTCGCCGATACCGTTGTGAGAGAAATTAAAGGTCAGCACATGATGTGTCTGGCTTAGCTGTGAAGCTGCATAGGGGAACATGCCCCAATCTTTGAAGCCTTTGTATCCGTGAGCCAGGATGATGACACCTTGAGCGGATTGTTGGGCAGGGAAAAAGTCTCCGCGAATGATCGCATCTACGTCAGTGGGTAATTCAAAAGTTATGGGCATTATTCAGACCTCCTAAGAATTTCAGACGATTCCTGATTCATATTTTAGCATATATGGTAATGCGGATAGGTACTCGCTTCTGATCGTCCCTCCTGCTACAATAGAATACGTGTTCGGAGAGTTACGGAACATGTGATTGAATGGAGATATTTTACAATGCATGTTCAAAAAGAGCGGTTTTCAGTACCAAGAAGGTGGGATGAAGGTAGAAATGGAGTAGCGGAGCGTAGGAGATACTACGTGAGCAACGGACATTTCGGCTGAATTCCATGTTCGAAGTTGATGATGCCAGTAGGCATCTTTCGTAATCAAAAGCGGACTTTTTGAACAACCTCTTACAGTATAAAAGATTAAGCGGGTGAAGCGTTGATGATATATGGCATAGGCAATGATGTGCTGGAGATTGGACGTATGCGGAAGCTGCTGTCCGGTCGCCATGCGGAAGCATTTCTGAAACGAATTTTAACGCCAGCAGAGCGGGAGATCGCGGTTCGTCGAGGGAAGCGGATGACGGAGTTTGTATCCGGTCGATTTGCAGCGAAAGAAGCGGTGTCCAAGGCATTTGGCTGCGGTATTGGTGGTGTCATGGGCTTCACTGACATTGAGGTGCTGCCTGATGGGACAGGACGTCCCGTGGCCTCGCTGTCCAGTCAAGCCTGGGAACGTCTACAGCTGCCATATGATAAGCAATATGACATTCATTTGAGTATTACACATCAGACGGAACTGGCAGCGGCCTTTGCGATCGTAGAACAGATGGAAAAGTAGCTAGCTTGGCAATAGGAGAGGACGGAAATATGGGTTTACAGGAACAGAAACAACATTTCAGCGTGAATTTGCTGGATTGGTATATGATCAACCGACGGGATTTACCGTGGCGGCGCCACAACAATCCGTATTTTACATGGGTATCAGAAATTATGCTTCAGCAGACGCGGGTTGATACGGTAATTCCGTATTTCAATCGTTTTATCGGGAACTTCCCGACCGTGCAGGCGTTGGCAGAAGCACCCGAAGAGGATGTGTTGAAAAATTGGGAGGGACTGGGCTATTACTCCCGTGCACGTAATCTTCAGGCAGCCGCGAGACAAGTCATGGAGCTGCACGGAGGCGAGATGCCTCAGGACAAGCAGGCTGTCTTCGCCTTAAAAGGGGTGGGCCCGTATACGGCCGGGGCCATTCTCAGCATTGCCTTTAATCAGCCGCAGCCTGCGGTAGATGGCAATGTTATGCGGGTCCTGTCCCGATACTTCCTCATTGATGAGGACATTATGAAGGGCAGCACCCGGGTGTTGATGGAAGAGCTCGCAGGAGAGCTCATTCCGGAAGGGCGGGCGCGTGATTTCAATCAGGCGCTGATGGAGCTTGGTGCGCTGGTGTGCACGCCCAAAGCGCCGCACTGCCTGACTTGTCCGGTCATGGAGCAATGTTCCGGCCGCATCGCTGGAAGAGAGCTTACGCTGCCGGTCAAGACCAAGGCGAAGCCGCCGCGCCCTGAGCAGCGGTTGGTCGCGATTGTGGAGGGCTGCGGGGATCACCGCGGCCAAGTACTTGTGCGCCAGCGCCCAGACACAGGCCTGCTGGCCCGCATGTGGGAGCTGCCGCATGTGCTCGCGGCGCCCGCCGCAGCCAGCAAGAAGGCGGCGCCGCTGGCGGATGAGCCGGCCATGGCATTGCTGGCCGGCAGTCTGTGGGCGGAAGGCTTCGCTGCCCGCCCGGAAGGGCTGGCTACCCATGCGGAGCATGTGTTCAGCCACATTGTCTGGAGCCTGCAGGTGTACAAGTGTACCGAGCAGGACCAGAGCAGTGAGCTTCCGCTGATCGCAGCGGAAGCCAGAGCCGCCTACGATGCACAGGCGGCAACAAGGGAGGGCACAGCCTCATTATCAGCTGCAGACACAACGCATTCATCGGAGCCAGGCACGCCTAATACGCAGAACATCTCAACATCGCTTAACGATGGAGAGAGGTTGATGTCATCATCTGACGTTAGTGACCTAGCACTGAGTACTACGACACTGACAGGTAAAGGTGATGGCTTGACCTACCGCTGGATCGGTCCGGAAGATATGGACAAGATGGCATTCCCCAACATATTTCTAAAGCTGATCGGCAGTTATTTTGCCGGTGCGTTTGATCAAGTGAATGATTAAATGGGGGAGCTAACGAACCAGAGTGACGATATCATAGCCCAATCAACCCAAAAGTGCCCTTCAAAGCCCGTATTTGGGGAAATAGCCAAAACACCCATTAACTATAGCGATAGCAAAAAGAGAGCCTGATCACGGTCACGATGACCGAATCAGGCTCTCTTTTATGTTAACTGTTGCATGCAAACAATCTTATTTTGCAGAAGCGTAACGTTTGTTCACTTCATCCCAGTTGATTACATTCCAGAAAGCGCCGATGTAATCAGGACGTTTGTTTTGATATTTCAGGTAGTAAGCGTGCTCCCATACATCCAGGCCCAGAACCGGAGTCAGACCTTCGAAGAGAGGGCTGTCTTGGTTAGGTGTGCTAGTGATGGACAACTTGCCATCTTTGCCAACTACGAGCCAAGCCCAGCCGGAACCGAAGCGAGTTGTAGCTGCTTTAGCGAAATCTTCTTTGAATTTATCAAAGCCACCCAGTTCGCTATCGATTGCTGCTGCGATATCACCTGTAGGAGCGCCGCCGCCGTTAGGTCCAATGATTTCCCAGAACAAGCTGTGGTTAGCATGTCCACCACCATTGTTGCGAACCGCTGTGCGGATGCCTTCAGGTACGCTGTCAAGGTTAGCAATCAGATCTTCCAAACTTTTTTCTTGCAGTTCAGGAGCACTTTCCAGAGCTGCGTTCAAGTTGGTTACATAAGTATTGTGATGGCGATCGTGGTGGATTTCCATCGTTTGTGCATCGATATGTGGTTCCAGTGCGTCGTTAGCGTAAGGAAGTGCCGGTAATTGAAAAGCCATAATGAAATACCTCCTGAGATTTTAGGTTTTTTTGAAATCAGGTACATATGTAATAATACCCTTGCCACTATTATTAAACCGCATTCGGGCTAATTAAGCAACATTTTTGTTTATTAAGTCCCCCGAGGCGTTGATCTAATGATGGGCCAGAGATAACAAACATATTTTACCCTTTATGCAACTATTTATGTGTTTTCAGGCGTTAAAATGGATGTGAAGTTTAATATTTGTATGTAAACGTTTACAATTAAGCGCTTTCAAAAGAAAATGCGTGTTTTATGGAGAAAAGTATGGTTTAATTGACGAAGAAGCGGTATTTTCTCGTTTTTTGTCATTATATGAACATTGGGTTTTTGGTAAAAAGGGATTCCCTTTTTGTAAAAAACCTCATCTAAGCTAACGAAAAGGGAGATTTAAGACATGCACGTTCGTTCCTTTCAGTTGAGTGATGCAAGCCAGATGACGGAGCTTCTCCAGGTTGCACTATCGGAAGAGTGTTATGAGAACACGATGGGCCCGTTTGCCCGTCAATTGTCATGGGATTCTGACCTGATCATGGTTGCGGAAGAAGAGGGAGACCTCGTAGGCGCTTTGATCGGTACGATTGATCACAACCAGGGTTGTATCTACCGTATTGCGGTACATCCAGACTATCGTCGCCGTGGAGTCGGCAAAACACTTGTCGAGGCTATGGAACAGCGGTTCCAGCAGCGTAAAGTCAGTCAGGTATGGGTGGCGGGTGATGAGCACAACAAAGTAGCCATGCCTCTATATGAAGCAATGGGTTACGGTGCCAATCAGATTATGAGCGCTTTCCAGACTCTTAGTATTTTGTCCAAAGCTTAGTTTGCATGTTTAAAAAGAAATAAAAGAAGATTTCCATTTCATATTAGGCATATCTCTTTAACGTGTAAAAAACGTGAGGGATGTGCCTTTCTATTTGTATGAGCGTTCTTTACGTAATATTCCTCTGGTTTTCTCATTCTCTGATCATGCTTCGGTGTCTCCCAATTCGATTAGACCACTGCGCTATCCCGGCTGTATTCACGATAACGAAGGTATTGGTGCTCATAACCAATTGTTTCACTCTCCCAAATGAAGTAGACTGAAAGGGAGTATGGTTACCATGTTACAAGTTTAATTCAACTATTTAATAAATGAGGTGTCCCTTTGAATTCCAATAATCATTCAATGGAACATGTGACTTCCGAGGAACATAATGAACCGCCAAAGCCTGAACAACCGGGGAAATCATGGGTTGTCGAGCTGTGGGACTGGGTCAAAACGATTGTTGTTGCTTTTGTAATCATGATGCTGCTGAACCTGTTTGTGTTTAATCTGTCAATGGTCAAGGGACAGTCCATGCAGCCGACACTGGTTGAGCGAGATCGCCTTTTTGTCAACAAAATCGTATACCATCTGGGTACTCCTTCCCGATCAGATGTGATCGTACTTCGTGATCCAAGTGAAGGTGTAGAGAAGAAGGATTTTCTGGTGAAACGGATCGTTGGACTTCCGGGAGATACAATTGAAGTTAGGGATCACCATCTATATGTGAACGGCGAGCAACAAGCGGAAACGTACACCGATATTGAGGTGCAGGACCCTGATTTTGGCCCAATCACACTGGAGCCGGATCATTTCTTCGTGATGGGGGATAATCGTCATGAAGGCAAAAGTAAGGATAGCCGCGTGTTTGGCAGTATTACATCCGACCAGATTGTAGGTAAGGCTGAATTTATTTTCTGGCCATTTTCTGAATTGAAGAAATTGTAAAATGCTGACAGGACAACAACTTCAGACTGCATTTTGCGTTAAACCATATAGACTCGTTCCGTTTGAATTCAAGTATGCAAGGCATATATAGAAATTAACGCCTGTCCTCTTACCGTGAGGCGGGCGTTCACTATTTACGGAATAAGTGTCGGAAGAAGAGAGGGAAGAGAAATGACGAGCGTACAGACCGGGGCAGCACAGGATGCCTCCGTATGGGAGAAGTTAAAACAGGAGATCAAGGCAGCTGGCCCCGGACTGGGCATTGATGATATCGGATTTGCTTCTGCTGATCCCTTTGTTTCCCTAAAGTCGCTGCTGGAGCAGTCGCGGGATAAGGGGTATGCTTCAGGCTTTGAAGAGCCGGATATTGAAAAAAGGGTGCACCCCGCCTTAAAAGATGGCGAGCCCGCTTCACTTATTGCTATAGCTGTGGCATACCCATCCAAGATGGTAAATCCGCCGAAGTCGGAGCCAGGAGCCTACCGGGGGATTTTTGCCCGTTCGGCTTGGGGGCAGGACTATCATCAGGTCCTGCGTGCAGCGATGGACAAGCTGGTAAACTTTATACGTGAACGTGTACCTGAGGCCATGATCGAAAGTATGGTAGACACCGGGGCATTGGTGGATCGTGCGGTGTCCCAGCGTGCGGGGATTGGTTTTAGCGCCAAAAACTGTGCCATTATATCACCCAAATTCGGTTCATGGATTTTTCTCGGGGAACTGGTAACGAATATTCCTTTTCAACCAGACACACCTGTGACCGAGGACTGCGGTGAATGTACAAAATGTATTGATGCCTGCCCTACAGGAGCATTGGTGGGGCCGGGACAGCTGAATGCACAGCGTTGCATTTCATTTGTGACCCAGACGAAAGGGTTCGTCGATGAAGAGTTTATGCTGAAAATTGGAAACCGCCTGTACGGTTGTGATACGTGCCAGATTGTCTGTCCGAAGAACCGGGGCAAGAACTGGGATCACCATCCCGAGTTTCATCCCGATCCGGAGATTGTGAAGCCACTCCTGCTGCCGCTACTGGACATTGGTAACCGGGAATTCAAGGAACGTTTCGGTCAGAGTTCCGCCGCTTGGCGGGGCAAGAAGCCGATTCAACGCAACGCCGTTATTGCCCTGGGCAATTTCAAAGACAAAAGTGCTGTACCCAAACTTACAGAAGTATTAAAACGTGATCCACGCCCCGAGTTGCGGGGAACCGCAGCTTGGGCGTTAAGCAGAATTGGAGGAGAAGACGCCATGAGAGCAATTGGGGAAGCTGCCGCTAACGAACAAGATGGGAACGTACTAAGCATGCTGCAGAAGGCCGAGGAGCGACTGAGTTCGTCCGAGACCTTACCCAAACAGCCACAGGCTGGGCAAGTGAGTGAGAAGCAGCCAGAGGAACAGAACAACGAGCACAATGCCTTGCGTGCGTTACAACAGGATTTGAAAATGGAAGCTGGGATTGAACCGGGTAGTGAGCAGTCTGCACAGCCTGCCAAACCGGAAGCCGCAGCGTGGAAACCTTCAGCCGTTACGGGTCTTCATGGCAAGCCCGTATACTACGATGAGGTACTAACACCGATTGGTACTCTTACGATATGCGCGACGGATGAAGGGCTGTGTCATATAGATTTTGGCGCCTTTCACGTACGGGAAGCTCATCTGCAACAATGGGCCCGCATCTGGATTGGCGAGTATCGATATGAGAAGAATGAAGAGAAGCTCAGCGAAGCTGCTAAACAGTTAAAGGAGTATTTTGCAGGGGAGAGAAAAACGTTCGACTTGCAGCTTGATCCGCTTGGAACACCATTCCAGCTACAAGTATGGCAAGTTCTGTCCGATATATCTTATGGAGAGGCCTCATCACACCAACAGGTTGCGGAAATCATCGGCAGACCCAAGGCTGTTCGTGCAGTTCTGGACGCCATTAGCAAGAATCCGATTCCGATTATTATTCCCTGTCACCGTATCAGTGGTAAAGACGGTACCCTGGTGGGTTATGTAGGCGGTCTGCAAACCAAGGAGCAATTGCTCGCATTGGAGCAGCTATCGTAAGAGCGGGGGACGTTCATGAAGTATGTAAACGTGGAGAGCGTGGAAGCGGGGGAGCTTCTGGGCAAGACGGTATATTCCAGTAACGGCACGGTATTGCTGTCTGCCGGAGTCCAGCTCACCGTATACATGGTCAATACGCTGAAGCGTATTGGCGTGACCATGTTATACATCCAGGATGAAGCGTATAAAGATGTGGATACAGAAGACATTCTGGATGAAACCACGAAACGGGCAATAATTAACGAAATGAGTGTCACACTCGAATCCATTCGCTCCGGGAAAGACTGGAGTCCCAGAAAGGTTGCCCTCAGTATAGAGAAGTTGCTGAATGATGTACTGAACGGGCGTGAACTGTTAGTGCAGCTCACCGATATTCGTACCAAAGACAACGCACAGTATGTTCATGCGATGAATGTATGTTTGTTGTCTTCGGTCATCGGACTGAATATGGGACTCAATTATAATCAACTGAAGGACCTTGCTGTGGGGGCATTATTGCATGATATTGGCAAAGTGGGGGAACCTCCGGGCAGTGGCTCTGCTGCGAATTCTTCGCTGCACCATACATGGCGTGGATTCGAAGTGATTAAGAACAAACGGGAGTTCAGTCTGTTGGTCGCCCATACAGCCCTGCAACATCATGAGCATGTAGATGGTACAGGCATGCCGAGAGGGATCAAGGGGAGTGACATTCATCTGTTTGCGAGAATCGTTAGTGTGGCTAATATCTATGATAATCTCATTAATGGTTTATCCAAGGACAGTTTGATGCCACATGAGGCCTGTGAAGAGATGATGGCGTTGTCAGGTACAAAGCTGGACCGGGACATTCTGATTGAGTTCAACAAGAGTGTATCCGTGTATCCCAATGGTACAGCGGTACGACTATCCACCAAAGAGACTGGAGTCATTGTGCGTCAACATCGGGGATTGCCCGGCAGACCTGTAATCAGGGTGGCGCGCGGGAGTACGCGTTATTCTCTGGATGTGGTTGAAATCGATCTGGCTCAGCATACAACCGTTTTCATTGAAGCTGTCATGACGTAGCTTGTGTGCGGTTCAACTGGAAAATCCGTTTGCTCAAGGCGTGCGGAAATGCTATGATACTTTCAGGAAATCCGGTCTGTGTCAGGTTTGCAACATGTGTGTTAAACATCATGAAGTGACACGGATTATCAGGCTTTTTAGAATGCATACAGAGGTGTCTAAGAGATGGATATTGTTATACCGATTATCACATTGATTGTTGGTCTGGTCGGGGGATTTTTCATCGGGGTGTTCTACTTGCGTAAACAACTTGAGAAAATGCAAAGCAATCCGGACATGCTTCAGAAAATGGCGAAGCAAATGGGCTACAACCTGAATGGCAAGCAAATGCAGCGTGCCCAGCAGATGATGAAGAATCAGCAGCCAGGAGCGAAAATGCCTCAGCCGCAACAGCATCCTGCGCGTAAAAGTTCGGGCCGCCGAAAATAATAGCAGGGAATAACTGCTTAAAGTGCGTGTTCAAAAAGTTGGGTCGGACTTTTTGAACAACCTCTTACAGTAGTGGTTCGAAAGGAGGCGTTTGGCAGTGGCTGGCGTTAAAGATTATTTGAATTCAAAAGTATCCGACAATCGGGAAAAGATCGAGTATCATGTAGAGCAGATCCTGAAATTGATCGGAGAAGATAGTACACGTGAAGGGCTGCTTGAAACGCCTGCACGTGTAACCCGAATGTATGAAGAAATTTTTGGTGGATATGAAGTGGACCCGCGCGATGTGCTCGGTGTCACGTTTGACGAGAACCATGAAGAACTGGTTATCGTCAAGGATATTGTCTACTACAGTCAGTGTGAGCACCACATGGCGCCGTTCTTTGGCAAGGTGCACATTGGGTATGTACCAAGCGGCAAGATCGTTGGTCTGAGCAAAATGGCTCGTCTGGTCGAAGCAGTAACACGTCGCCTGCAGGTTCAGGAACGTATTACTTCACAGATCGCTGACATTCTGACAGAGGCCGTTGAACCTCATGGAGTTATGGTCGTTGTGGAAGGCGAGCACTTGTGCATGTGTTCCCGCGGCGTGAAGAAACCGGGAAGCAAGACGGTAACGTCTGCTGTACGTGGTTCTTTCCGTGAGAATCCGGCACAACGTGCGGAGTTCTTGTCTTTGGTGAAAGATTAAGATCAGGTATGTCCACTCGCTGGACAAGCCGGGTGAGTAAGTTCCTCTGGTTTTGGAAGCAGCAGTTTCTAAGCCATAGGATGTGATATAAATAAGCCGTGTTCCCTGGGAACCGGCTTATTTATATATGCGTTGTCATTCCTATATACTGGATACATATGAATTCGTTAAGCCGGAGGTAATGGAACGATGAGTGTACCTTCCCATTCAGATCAACCGGTTCAGCCGGAAAAGGGACTACAGGCAGATAAGCAGGTTTCATTGCGTCTGCAAATCTGGGAGACACCACTCATGCGACAAGGCAGTAGTGTACTCGAAGCTTTTGCTTGGGAAGAAGTCATGTGCAGGCGGGTTGGGGCAGGGCATCTGCCTGTTGCACATATATGGAGACACCCAGATGCCTTTGTAGCAGGTCTGCGTGACCGCAGGTTGCCACAGGCTGTAGAAGCGATGGAACAGATTAGAAGCCAAGGGACAGCGATCTGTGTTCGGCCTTCCGGTGGAGCGGCAGTACCCTTGAACCCAGGGGTGGTCAACCTGTCGCTGATTCTGCCTAACCCCGGACATGCCATCAATATTCATGATGATTTCCGGGAGATGGCTTCGATTATTGCCGAGTCGCTAACGCCGTGGTCGAATCAGGCGCAAACTGGTGAGGTTCAGGGTGCTTTTTGCCCGGGAGACTATGATGTCAGTGTAGGTGGGTTGAAATTCTGTGGTATTGCCCAGCGCAGGCAGGCAAAGGCGTATATTATTACTGCTTTTATCATCGTGGAAGGTCAGGGAGATCAACTGGCAGCGGACGTGCGTCAATTTTATCAGCATGCAGCAGGTGGGGCGAGTGAAGGGTATCCGGATGTTCAACCTGGCACGATGGCAAGTCTGAAGGAGTTGGCAGGTGTCCCTTCGGCGGCAGCATATACCGCCTCTTTGGTTCGAACTCTGCGTGATCGCTATCCACAGGCGGAAGCCAGCAGGGTGCTTAGCGTTGGCTCTGAAGAAGTACGTCTGACAGCTGAGCAGATGAAACTGCGCTATGATTGAGTTCTTGATAATCGGACTTGGAATTGGGTAATAGAGATGATATGATGTGATTTCGGAAGGAGAGTGTTAGGATGGAAACGTTGAGATATACGTACTTATATGAGGTTGTATCTACAGGCGAAAAGTCTGAGTTCAGCCAAATGGCAACAAGCAAGGAAGAGGCTGCTGCACTGATCGTTGCTCGTATTGCCGATCTGGAGTTTACAGATGAGGCTGATATCAAGTTGGGCGATCTGATCGCCATTAGCAAACAGGTTGGCGACAACTATGTGGCGTGCGAGGGCTGTGCTTCTTAAGTGAGCATTTTTGCAATAGGAAGTCTCTCAAAATACAAGCAAGTCTCTTTTTAAAAGAGGCTTGCTTTTTTGTCTACACCATAAGAGATATCTTTCAGTCATTCGGCTGGAGATATCTCCTTTTTTCTCTAATCCATCTAACCCCAAGCTTAATAAGGCGGCCACAACAACTTGCGTGCCGTTTCGTAACGCTCGGCAACAGCGGGCCAGTAGACAACGTTCCACCAATCCTCGATATACTTTTTGCGTTCGTTTTGATGTTTCAGATAGTAGGCGTGTTCCCACACATCCAGTGGCAGGAGTGGTACGATATCGGACTGGGACAGGTTCTGGTGTTTTTCCGCTTGCAAAATCTCCAATCGATGTGCTCTCGGGCTCCAGACAAGCATCGCCCAGCCACTGCCTTCCACTTTGTTCGCAGCTTCTGTGAATTGATTCTTAAACGCTTCATAACTTCCGAAATCCCGCTTGATCTGCTCCGCCAGCATACCGGAAGGTTTGCCGCCGCCAGCAGGGTTCATAATTGTCCAGAAGATCGTATGCAGGTAGTGACCTGCGCCGTTGAAGGCGAGTTCACGTTCCCAATGCTTGATGAGTTCGAAGTTATTCTTTTTTCGCGATTCCGCCAGCTTTTTCTCTGCTACATTTAGTCCGTCCACATAAGATTGATGGTGTTTGTCATGATGGATACGCATCGTCAGCTCATCAATATGTGGCTCCAGCGCATTGTACGCATAGGGAAGGGGAGGCAGTGTGTGTCCTCCAATGGGAACCGGCTTTTCTTTTACGGGAGGTGCTGTAGAACTGGGCGTGGCTTGTATTGTTCCGGTAGAAGGCGGTTGAACGGTTGCGGATTGGATCTGAGCTGAAGCGGCAGGTGCATTTACATTCCCCTCTGGAGAAGTTGGAGCTTCTGAAGCTTGGCGTTGGATGTTTCCTGACCCTGACGTATGCAGCGCATTTTCCAGAAAAAGTGATGGCTCCGAATCCGTTTCACGCAAGGTACCAGGTTGGCTAAGCGTATCCAATACGCCCAGAAAATACTCCGATTCGCGGATAAAATGCAGAATAAGTACTTTGGCAAGTGGTACAGCTTGCACAGCAGCACTTTGTTCCAGAAGAACATACAGCTGTTTGATGAACTCTCTCGATTGCTGCCGAGCTGCCAACACAAGTTGATCGATACAACGAACGATGTAGGGGGCAGGCGGATGGGTTCCAGGCAATAGTTGTTTTAAAAGCTGATTGGCTACTCGCTCACTGTTTGCAAAGGTAGCCTCCCATTCCTCCAGTAGCTTGACGTATGGGGGCTCCAGATCAGGAACCAGGGCACGAATGACGAG
>NZ_VXKZ01000079.1:0-13218 GCF_008693195.1 Paenibacillus sp. UASWS1643 | reverse complement strand
CCTGTTGCTCCCGTAACTCCGGTTACACCTGCGATGCCTGTTGCTCCCGTAACTCCGGTTACACCTGCGGTCCCTGTTGCTCCCGTAGCCCCGGTTACACCTGCGGTCCCTGTTGCTCCCGTAGCCCCGGTTACACCTGCGGTGCCTGTTGCTCCTGTAACTCCGGTTACACCTGCGGTCCCTGTTGCTCCCGTAACTCCGGTTACACCTGCGATGCCTGTTGCTCCCGTAACTCCGGTTACACCTGCGGTCCCTGTTGCTCCCGTAACTCCGGTTACACCTGCAGTCCCTGTTACTCCCGTTGCCCCTGTTGCTCCTGTGGCCCCGGTGATGCTTGGAATTTCACCCAGTAATTCGGAAGAAACCAGACGATGGGCTGTTACCAAAGCTCCTGTGCTGCTCTTACCCCATACGGATATTTGAACAGGATCATTACCTACCGCTGGTGTTGTAAAAGTAAACTCGAAGGCATCAAAATTGCCATAATAGTTGTTGGTTATTACTTGATTGGGTACGATGTCAAAAGACTCACTGACATACAGTACTCTTATTCCACCACTCATGTAATACCCTTGTATTTGTACGGTTGAGGCTGTCACATCACTACGGTTATCAATTCTGACAGTAACTGTCTGAGTCGGTCTTACACCGCTAACAACATTATTTTCTATCGGCCCTGTAGATAAAAAGCTCATCGCTACATCTCCTCTTTTGGTTATTTCTTATCTTCTAAATGTTATTAGCTGTTTTTTCGTGCTCCACCACCCGGTGTGCATCAACCAATTGTCCAGAGGCTTGTTTGCCCCACACTGAAATCCCTACTTCCTTCACACTTGCCACATCTGTTTCAAATACAAACTCAAACGCATCTAAATCTGCAAAATAATCTCTGGTCACTGCTTCGTTAGGGGCTATACTAATCACTTCACTTACATACAACGTTCTCGTTGTGCTTAGCACATAACCCTGAATGGATACTGTTACAGAATCCACATCAGTCTGACTTACCAATTTAATCGTTATCTGTTGTGTCGGTCTAACTCCGGAAACCGGGTTGTTTTCAATCGGTCCTGTTAATAAAATAGACATTTTTCCCCATCCCACCTTTTTATGAACCTCATACTCTATCAATATTTGGCATAAGCTCACTTGATAGTAATATTCAAAAACTCAATCGACGGTGTGGACAAAACACAGGGGGCTTTTTCACCATTATCAATAAACAACAACCTTGTATGCCCCGTGCTTATCTATACACTGAATGAAATATGTACAACAGGGAGAAGACATTTTGCTAGTGAAAGTTGAGCATCAGTAGGCGAGTTTGTTGTTTAATGACCTAACTCGATTCCAGCAAAAAAAACGACCTATCCCCCATTCGATCACGGCCGCTGCTTAAGACGTGTTTATATTCGTGTTTATTTGATGAGGTTATGAACATACAGTTGATGCTGAACCATCCGTTTGAGTTTTATCCATAGAATAGTAATCCTTCTTGATTCTCCACCAAATAGAAAAAGATTGTATTATCTTAAAATTGTGATATGATATCGTCAAGTTAATAAACATTTAAAAGAAAATATGAAAAATAATTACATTTAAACGTGACCAAATCTCTTTCTTCGCCAAATTTCATGTGTTCTAACCCATTTTATTGAAAGCGATTACAAAAAGAAACCTGACAGATTATAGCTTTTCTAATCGCACACACAGATGCAGGCGTACTTCGGGTTATAGCCACTCTCCTTGCTGCCGTGCCCATGTACCCGGTGCACAGGTCGTCTGGCTTAAACCATATATGACAACATGAAGACTTAACTTAACAGCCAACCTAACCATTATTTCAAGAAGGGGGTGACATGAGGAAAATCTCTTCGTTTTTGGGCATTTCATCATCACTGCTATTCTGAATTTCGACTCACCAACTAAACAATCTCATGGAGGCGAAACGTATGATTCGTAAACCGCTAGTTTTGTTGTTGTCGTGTCTGCTAATCTTTGTCACCCTACCCGTTGAATCGAGCCATGCAGCCAATGCAGCAGTTGCCAAACTCCCTGGAAATTCCAATGCCCTCATCGATCATAAACTGGGAGCTGATCCTTATGTGCTCGTCCATAACAATCGGGTCTATGTCTACATGACAGGTGATGCATATCTGTACAACAGTGACGGCTCTGTCAGAGAGAACCAGTACAGCACCATCGGGAAAATTAACGTCATCTCTTCAGCTGACATGGTGAACTGGACAGACCATGGTTCCATCCCTGTAGCGGGTGCGAATAATGCCAATAATGGACAAGGTATTGCCAAATGGGCTACCCAATCCTGGGCTCCTGCCATGGCGAAGAAAACCATTGCCGGCAAAGAAAAGTTTTTTCTCTATTTTGCCAACTCGGGCGGAGGTATCGGGGTACTCACAGCGGATTCTCCCATCGGTCCTTGGTCCGACCCAATCGGACGTGCCCTCCTGACACACGGAACACCGGGGATGTCTGGTGTAACCTGGCTCTTTGATCCGGCTGTTCTTGTCGATGATGATGGCTCTGCTTACTTGTATGCTGGAGGCGGTATTCCAAACGATACCAATGCTGCTTCCATTGCCAATCCCAAAACAGCTCGGGTCATTCGTCTCGGTGCCGACATGACCAGCGTGGTGGGCAGTGCGGTTACTATTGATTCTCCTTATATGTTCGAAGATTCTGGCATTCACAAGTATAACGGCAAATATTACTACTCCTACTGCATCAACTTTGCAGGGACGCATCCCACTGCATATCCAAAAGGTGAGATTGGATACATGGTCAGCGACAGCCCGATGGGCCCTTTTACGTATAAAGGTCACTTTCTGAAAAATCCTGGCACGTTCTTCGGCGTAGGCGGCAATAACCACCATGCCGTGTTCCAGTTCAACAACGAATGGTATGTGGCGTACCATGCACAAACGGTGAGTAAGGCATTCCTCGGTGATGGCAAAGGGTACCGTTCCACCCACATTAACAAGCTGACCCACAACGCGGATGGCTCCATCCAGGAAGTGCAGGGTAACATGACTGGTGTATCCCAAACGACCAACCTCAACCCGTATGTCCGGGTGGAAGCGGAAACCATCGGCTGGCAAGCGGGAATTAACACTGAACCGAGTCAAGCGAGCGGTGGACCTGTAGCCAATCAGAATGTTACTAATATTCATAATGGAGATTGGATCGCGGTCGGCAATGTTGATTTTGGCTCAGCCGGAGCCTCCAAATTCAAGGCTAATGTCGCTTCTACCGGAAATGGCAACATCGAGGTCCGATTGGACAGTCCGACAGGCCCACTAGTTGGAACACTTAACGTAAGTTCAACTGGCGGTTCGCAAACTTGGCGCGAGATGGAGACCAATGTTACCAACGCTACAGGGGTACATCGTTTGTATCTGGTGTTTACAGGCTCGGGCAATGGTAACCTGTTCAAACTGGACTACTGGCAATTCACATCCGGTTCGGGCGGCAACCCTAACCCAAATCCTAATCCAAATCCAAACGTTACCCGTTACGAAGCCGAGAATATGACGCTTGGCGGCCAATACGCTGGCGTAATTAGTTCTCCTTTTAATGGAGTCGCTCTTTACGGGAACAATGATTATGCAGCATACAATCAATATTTTGCATTCCCAACCCATCAATTCTCTGTCCGCGGCGCTTCCAACAACAATAATACAGCCCGTGTTGATCTGGTCATCGGGGGTGTAACCGCTGGTTCTTTCTACTTCACGGGAACGGAGCCGACCGTTCAAACCCTCACCGGCATCACTCACGCTACAGGCAACCAGGAAATCAAGCTGGTCGTAACAACGGATAATGGCACTTGGGATGCTTACATTGATTATCTGGAGTACTCGCTTTAATTCATAGGACATGATCAATTGGGAGGATAGAATATGTGGAAAAAAATCAGTGCTCTTCTACTCGCTCTTCCTTTGCTTATAACATCATTCCCTTTGACCAGTCCGGCAGCTTCAGCAGCAACGTTCAGCAATCCGATTATTTACGCGGATGTTCCTGACAGTGACGTCATTCGGGTGGGCAATGCATTTTATATGACAAGCACAACGATGCACATGAATCCGGGAGTACCCGTCATGAAGTCTTATGATCTGGTCAACTGGAGCATCGTAAACTATGTATATGATACGCTTGGAAACGGGGATATACAGAACCTGAACAACGGACAAAACGAGTATGGGCGTGGTTCCTGGGCGAGCAGCTTGCGGTACAACAACGGTGTCTATTATGTGGCTTTTGGCTCGCTTTCCACCGGCAATACGTATATTTACCAAACCAGCAATATTGAAACAGGGCCGTGGACACCTTACACATTGAACAGTTATTACCATGACCCCTCCCTCTTGTTTGACGGGAATCGAACCTTTCTTGTTCACGGCAGTGACAATATCAGTATCGTTGAACTGACACCTGATGCCAAGGCGGTCAAGTCCGGCGGCCTCAATCAGGTCCTGATTCTCAACGCGAGCAGTGTAGCCGGCTCCAACATGATTGTGAAGGCAGAAGGAGCACACATTCAGAAGATCAATGGTATGTACTATGTATTCCTGATTGCCTGGCCTTCGGGTGATGGTCGCATTCAGCTTGCCTATCGTGCAAACACATTGACAGGGCCATACACAGGTAAAGTTGTACTCAGAGACTCGGGTATTGCGCAAGGAGGCATCGTGGATACCGGATCCGGTGCATGGTACGGCTTGCTGTTTCGAGATAGCGGGGCCATTGGACGCATCCCCTATCTCGTGCCGGTGACGTGGTCGGATAACTGGCCTGTGTTTGGGGTGAATGGCAAGGTCCCCTTGAACATGAATTTGCCCGTTGAAGGTCAGCCAGCTGCCAAAATCTACGGGTCCGATGAGTTCAACGCAACCACATCAGGCACACCCTCAGTAACGCAACTGTTAGTGAACGGCGGCTTTGAGGAGAGCAGCATTCAGCCCTGGACCAGCAACAATACGGCGACCATCACCGTAACAAATGCCGAAGCGTTCAGCGGTACAAAAAGCCTGCTCGTCAGCAGCAGACAGCAGACAGCAGGCGGAGCCAAACAGATGGTTACAGGCAAGCTGGTACCAGGAGAAACGTACTCTTTTTCGGCAAAAATCAAATACACGACTGGTCCTGCAACCAAAACGTTCAATCTTAGCATCCAGAACGGTGCAAGTTATACCGGAATTTCCATTATGGGAAGTGCGACGCTAACCCGCGGACAATGGGGTGCTCTTCAAGGTACGTATACTGTTCCGTCGAATGCAGACCTGTCCCAAAGCTTTATTTTTGTGGAAACACCATATAACTCGAATCCTGACCCGACCAATGATCTGATGGCGTTTTATGTGGATGACGTCTCCCTGACGAGCAATTCATCTACCGGCACATCCAGTCTGGCTCCATACTGGCAATGGAATCATAACCCCGATGCTGCCAACTGGTCCCTGCTCCAGCGGCCCGGGTTCATGCGGTTAACCGCTGGCAAAATCAGCAAAAACCTGTTGGAAGCCCGCAACACGCTGACACAACGAACCTATGGTCCAAAAAGCACAGGGATTACTTCTTTGGATACAGCAGGCATGAAGGATGGTGATTATGCTGGGCTCGCTGCTTTTCAGGCCAAATATGGTTTTGTCGGCGTTAAAATGACAGGCAGCACCAAATCCATCATTATGGCTAATGCCAGTTCCGGCACCATGACCGAAGTAGCAACGGTGCCATTAAACCAGAACAGAATCTATCTCCGCGTCATCTGTGATTTTACGAACCAAACCGACAAAGCCTACTTTGCTTATAGCCTGAATGGCAGCAACTGGACAACCATCGGCAATACACTTCAAATGTCTTACACCCTGCCACACTTTATGGGATACCGGTTTGCACTATTCAATTATGCAACGAAGTCTACCGGAGGATATGCAGATTTTGATTATTTCCGCGTAGAATAAATGTGGTTGTATTCGGTTATTAATTTTTCGGTTATTAATCAGGACCTGGACTTCACCATGTGTGAGCCAGGTCCTTTTCAGTACATTTCTTATGAAGAGTTTCAGCTTTTAACTTTTAAAAATCCCGGAACTGTTTTATATAACGCATGTATTCTTCAGCACTTCGGTTAATCTCTTCATCCGTAGCCTGGAACGAGGCACCGTAGACTGCATAATGCGGCAGCGTGGATGTCATGTGTGCTTGGGGGAGGGACAATATTGCTCTCAGACAACAACGGGGCGAAGATATCGTATTGTTGGAGAACCACGATTCCGAATCTTGATTTCACAGTTGCACATCCCCCATACATTATGTAGGACATATGTCTCTTTTTCCACGAAAACGATTAAAAAACCTTTATATTCCAGACCAAATGATCGATATACAAAATGGGGCACCTGAATATCCCGTGTTGAGCATTGGATTCACATCTCACAAATGCAACACGGGAGAACAGAATGATACATACGGTAGCGAGTAAGAGAAGGAAAATAAGCTCTATCTGGTGAGATGGAGGGCTAACAAAGGAGAAGGAGAGTCATATGAAGGTAAGAACGAGTCAAAAAGGAAAAACACGCCACATCTACATCAACTTGATGTTATCTGTTCTGTTATTGATTAGCAGCATCCCGCTGTGGCCAATCTCAAAAGTGCACGCCGCAGATGAGGAACATCATCTGTTATCCCTGAACCGGCCGGTGTACAGTTCCTCATCTCTGAGCGGCAATACGGCAGACCATGTGGTTGACGGCAACAAAAACACCCGCTGGGAAAGCATATGGCAGCAAGATCCGCAGTGGATCTATGTTGACTTAGGCGCGGTGGCCTCCATCTCGGGCATCTCCATCCAGTGGGAAAATGCGTATGCTTCCAGCTTTGATCTGGAAGTATCCAACGACGAGGTCCATTGGCAGTCTGTTTACTCCACAACGAAGGGGCAAGGCGGCCTGACCGAAATTGAGGTCACAGCGGAGGCACGATATGTGCGCTTGTTCAGTCATCAAAGAGCACAGCCAGCCTATGGCATCTCTGTATACGAATTCAATGTATACGGGACGGGCGGAGCAAATCCACCTCCCAAACCAGCAGCCATGAACCTTGCACTTGGACAACCGGTTACCGCGTCTTCGGAAGAAATTGATGAGCCCAGCCGTTCAGCCGAGGATAAAGCCAAAATGGAAAAAGGGAATTACGAAGCCCGGAATGTAACGGATGGCAATTCGGATACACGCTGGTCTTCCATCTACAAGGATCAGGAATGGATTGTTGTAGACCTTGGACTAAGCCGGGAAATCGGGAATGTATCCCTGCAATGGGAAAACGCTTTCGGACGTGCATATGATATTCAAGTATCCAATGATGCACAGCAATGGACTACATTGTACCGGGAACTGCACAGCAACGGTGGACGGGATGAAATTCCGGTATACGCCGAAGCACGGTATGTGAAATTGGCCGGACTTGGCAGAGGAACAACCAATGGATACTCCCTGTACGCATTTGATGTCTACGAGTATATCGAAGGTGATGCCAAACCTGTGCATACCATTCCGAATATCCCTGAACCGTCATCCGTACAGATGGGTTCCGGCAGTTACGCTGTAAATGACATCACGATGCTGCAACCGAAAAATCCGAAAAATCGTACATCTGATATTACGGCGCCTCTCCCTTCCAATGACTGGTGGCAGTCTATTCTTGTATCCGATCTGGGGGATGGCAACAGTCTGGTCACACTCCCGCTCAAAAGCAGATATACCAAACAAGGACTTCAAATTCTGAATCCCGGAGCTGGCTACGTTTCGGCCGATGGCGGTTCTATGGACGCTGACGGAGAACCGGATCTGATCATGACCACCAGCAATATGAACCCGGCGGAGGTCAATACCAAGGTGGCGGGGTATGGGGATTATTCCGCCACGATCATCATGAGTGATGATGACACGGCCAAAATGAACACCACGTTTGTGAAGGGTTCCCCTTTCCTGTACAACACCTTCGCTAACCCGGATACCATTATTGTTCGTTCGCCCAACATCACACGTCTCTTCGATGATCAGAACCGTGAAATTGTTCTGAAGGATGGAGAATCGCTGACAGCCGATCATATCGGCGTTGAAATAACCAATCAGGACAGAGCGCCAAAGCCTCAGACCTTTACAAGAAATTACGGGATCTTTGCACCTGAAGGAACCGTATTTATGAAACTTGGCAATACGCTCAAGATCAAGCTGGGCCAGAGCGAAAACTATCTGTCACTGGCTACCCTGCCGTCCGCGGCAGAGCTGCCTTATTATTACCAGCATGCCTACGCCTTTGTTACCGATACACAAGTGGACTACAAATATAACGAGAGCACTTCACTGGTAACGACTACCTTCAACTCGGTAACCCAGACGAAACGGGCAGGCTTTTCCTCCGAGACACTCATGGCCTTGTTTCCGCACCAATGGAAACTGGCGACTACTCCGTTAACGGAGCTTGCTTACCCTTCCATTCGCGGCATGATGAAAGTAAGTGAAGGCAATACGTTTACGACACAGGATCGATTCTATGGCATTATTCCGCAGTTTGTAGAGCCGGATGATCCGACCTACTCACGTGCACAATTAATCAGCTATCTGGATCAGCTTGACGCGGATACGGCAGGCAATCTGATGAGCGAGGATCCTTACTGGCAAGGGAAAAAGCTTCATCCGCTTGCGCTGGGTGTACTTATCAGCGACCAGATCGGAGATACGGTGCGACGAGACCACTATCTGTCCCTGCTTCGAAACATTTTGACAGATTGGTATACTTATTCGCCGGATGAACCTTTGCACTCGTATTATTTTTATTATTCGGATGAATGGGGAACCATTTTCCCTTACGGTAGTGGATTTGGTGTTAATACCGGATTGACAGATCATCATTTTACCTACGGCTATTACGTTATTGCATCGGCTGTGTTGGCCACATATGACCAAGCATTCTTGCAAGATTACGGCGACATGGTTGAGCTTCTGATTCGGGACTATGCCAATCCTTCACGGACAGATGATCAGTTTCCAAGACTTCGCAATTTTGATGCGTACGCAGGCCACTCCTGGGCAGGTGGTTACGCTGATAATCGCAGCGGGAATAACCAGGAGGCGGCAGGTGAAGCCCTCTTTAGTTGGGTCGGCCAATATATGTGGGGTGAGGTGACAGGCAACAAAGCCTATCGCGACACCGGAATCTGGGGTTTCGTGACCGAAGAGAAGGCTGCCGAGCAATACTGGTTTAACTATGACGGGGATAACTGGCTGGAGGATTACCAACATGCTACGGTAGGTCATGTCTACGGCAGCGCCTACCTGTATGGAACCTACTTCTCGAATGAGGCCGAGCACATTTACGGTATTCACTGGCTGCCACCAGCGGAATGGATGACCTATTATGGACGTGATCCGCAGAATACTAAGGCTCTCTACAATGGTCTCATCAAGGATCTTGGCGGTCAGCAGGAGCGCACATGGCAACATATTATCTGGCCGTTCCAGTCCATTGGAGACCCGCAAGGTGCTCTAGCCAAATGGAATACGAGCGAGATGCAGCAAAATGAAGTCTTTAACGCGTACTGGTTCATGCACAGCATGGCTTCTACCGGAACACGCACGATGGAAATCTGGGCAGATGATCCGGCAGCAACCGTGTACGAAAAAGACGGCGTCTATACAGCGCAAATCTGGAATCCGTCCGACACTGTCAAAACAGTGCATTTCTACAATGCCAATGGCGCTTTGGGTTCGGCTACCGTTTATGCCAAAGCGCAAGTAAAGGTTAACCCGCTGGAACATTCCGTTGTTAAACAGCCGGATGCCTCTCAGGGTGTAGTCTATCTCGATCGGAGCCAATGGACCATTACGGCATCCTCCAGTTCGGAGCCGGTAGAGCGCATGGTCGACGGTGATCTGACTACACGCTGGTCATCCGGACAGCTTCAGAAGCCCGGCGATTGGCTGCATATTGATCTGGGAAGCGAACAGTCTATGGATACGGTATTCATGAACTCCGGCAACAACGGCGGTGATTATGCTCACGGGTACGAAATCTACGTATCCAAAGATAACGAGAACTGGGGCCAGCCTATCGCAGAGAGCGCTGGAACATCTCCAAGTTTGTCCGTGGAATTGGGCATGCAAACTGCCCGTTATGTCAAGATTGTATTGACTTCCTCTGCGGACAGCTGGTGGTCGATCTCTGAACTCAAGCTTGCCCGATTTGGCAAACTTGAAGCAACACCAGAGCTCCCACAGCCCGTACCGCCTCCAGATCGCTCTTCATGGATCGTAACCGCCTCCTCTACTCAAGGAGCAGATGTGACAGCCAATATGCTGGACGGAAGTTCAGATACAGTATGGACAAACGGTAGGAAGCAAACCAAAGGACAATGGATTACCATTGACCTTGGCCAGAAGAGTTTTTTCGATGCCATAGAATTGGACCCGGGCCATGCGAAAGAAGACTATCCGAGACAGTATCGGATTTATGTCTCGGATGACGGTGAACACTGGGGCACATCCATTACGGGCGGCGAAGGCACGCCTGGACGCATGTCCATCACCTTCCCTGAACAGCAGGCTCGTTATGTGAAAATGGTACAGATTGGGGATTCCGATCAATGGTGGACGATCTCCGAGTTGTTTATTCATTATAATGGAACGGGCAAACAAAAGCGGTTGCTGCCAGACGGCTGGTCCGTAACAACTTCAACCGGAGACGATGCATCGGCTATACTCGACGGCTCGGACCAAACACGCTGGACCTCCGGTCAGACTCAAACAGGCGGCGAATGGATTCAGATTGATCTGGGAGCCTCGCAACCAGTGAATCGGATTGTGCTGGACAGCGCGCACAGCGGTGAAGACTTTGCTCGCGGTTATGAAGTATTTACTTCCCTGGATGGAGAGCAATGGGGGGAAGCCCTGGCTTCGGGTGAAGGATCAGATCCGCTGGTTTCTATCCCCTTTGCATCGCATGAAGCACGTTATATTAAGGTCGTACAGACGGGTACTGATTCTCATTGGTGGTCCGTGGCTGAATTAGAGGTCTATACCGCTGATCAGACACCCTGGATATCCGGGGAACAGGATCATCTGCTACCTGCTGAACTGGATCGAACATCATGGACAGCGACTGCCTCCACCTCTGGAGATGTTCTGGCGATGCTAGACGACGATCTGAATTCACGCTGGACCTCTTCATCTGGTCAACATGCCGATCAATGGGTCCAGATTGATCTGGGAAGCAAGCAGAGCTTCAGCCGCTTGACCATGGATTCGGGCAGCAGCATTAACGATTATGCTCGCAGTTTCCAGTTCTACACTTCTGATGATGGCGAACATTGGGATGGGGTTACGGAAGTCCTGGGAACAGAACCCGTCATTTCACATACGTTCTCCAAACAAACGGCGCGATACATCAAAATGGTTTTGACCGCGGACACTCCCGAGTGGTGGTGGTCCATTGCCGAGTTAAAACTTTACCATTAATGTCATCACGATCTGTTCAACCACCTCTCTCCCGTTCTTGCGGGAGCAGGGGTGGTTTTTCTATGCCAAGGATGAAGCATACCTCATTCAAACTTCATGTTCCATACATCACCTCTATAGTAAGATATAGATTAATGTATATTCACTAAATGCTATTCAACAAGGAGGGTTCCGTATGAAAAATATAATTGTCTTTGGTGCAAGCAAGGGATTAGGCGATGCATTTGTCAGAGGCGTGCCACAATCCGGTGAAAAGGTCTGGGTGGTCTCCCGCAGCAAGCCGGAAAGTCTGTCCGTGGAGGATGGCGTCCAGCGAATATGGATTCAGGCTGATCTTTCCGAGCTTCAGGCCGCGGAGCAAGTTGCCAGCGAGCTTCAAGGCGAGACGTTGGATGTGCTTATTTATAACGTGGGGATCTGGGAAAAGGAAGGATTCGAAGAGCACTACACGTTTGATAAGGATGAACCAGCAGATATCAGTCAGCTGATCCATGTGAATGTGACTTCTACGATTGTATGTATACAGGCTTTACTGCCTCAGCTCCGCCAGTCTGAAGCAGGGAAGATCATCCTGATCGGTTCAACAGCCGGTTTGAGCAATGCAGGCAGCAGCCAGGTTTCTTTTGTCGCCTCCAAATTTGCCATACGGGGTATTACGGAAGCTCTAAGAGAACATACGAGGAATGACCGCATCGCGGTGACATGCATCAACCCGGGAGAACTGGCGGCAGAAATTCCGTATGAAGACGGGATGGAACGTGCACTGGCCGAGTATGACGGGACCCGCATTCCCCTGCAGGATATGGTTACCATCGTTCGATGTATCATCAGCTTGTCCAAAGCGGCCTGCGTGAAAGAGATCAACATGCCTGCATTAACGGATACGAACACCTAGATAGCAATGACATCTACACGCCTCAATCGGTCCGTTCACCGGAGTGCGCTCTGTATACACACGCTGGACAGAAGCCCGTTTAAATTAATACATGCGATAAGTGCGCAATACCTATAGAATTCAGGCGTTCATGCTCAGGGATATTTTCATATAACAAATGGGATTTTCCGGCATTGTCCAGGTGATCACGCATAGCTGCAATTCGTCCTTTGTTAACATCAATAAAACGAAAATCGATTTGGCGCAAATGCTCCAGCCCGGTCAGTCCAGCAAATGAATCCGCCTTGAGCGCCGTATTAATCTCTTTCAGTTCAATAGACTCCAAAGCACGGGCTGTCCATAGATGTTGGGTATCCCGTAACGATTTCATATAGTCCAGTTCGAGTTGTCTGAGAGAGTTCAGATGGGAAAAGTCGCATAAATGCTCCAGCTTAGGCAAGGACAGATGCAGATATTCCAGCCCGCGCATCTGTTCGAGTCCCTGAATGCTTGTCAGTTTGCGAACAGAGCTGAGCTTCAACATCGAGATGGTCGACTGTGTCAATACATCCAATCCCCCTTTTAACTCACAGTGATCCAGGGATAGATATTGAAGCATGGGCAGTTCCGCCAACACATCAGCACTTTCGACCGTGCAGTTCAGAATGAGCGTATGCAGTTGGAGGCATGCAGCAATGGAAGCAAATCCGTTGAATTTGCCACGCAGTTCAAGAAAGGTCAATCGTTTGTAGTGTTTAATAAAATCGAGCCTAGTTGCCTTTGCAGGTGAATTCAATCTTAGAAACT
>NZ_VXKZ01000078.1:0-5635 GCF_008693195.1 Paenibacillus sp. UASWS1643 | reverse complement strand
GGTTGGTAATACCGGCCTAGCGGTGGTTGCCGGACTGACGGACTTCATCAATGGTTTTAAATCGCCAGTGTACCGCGCAATGGGGCTGGAACCGAACGATATTCTGAAAGTAGACATTGAGCAATATAAACTTCAGGCTGAAGGGCTGCGAGAAACCCTGAGTCAGTCCATGTCTTCCCTGGTCCGGATGCTCAGTAAGGAAGAAACGCTGTTTCTGATCGAGCAAAACTTTAGCGTTACGCCGAACGATACCAAGCTACGGAAGGGGTATGAAACCAGCGTAGACGTTTCCGGTATTGACGGAGAACGCAAGGAGCATGAGGCACGCCGTGGCCGGGCGCAGTCATTCTATGAACTTCAAAATGCAGAAATTGAAGAATATGATCAAAAAACTCTCAAGCTTTACAAAATGGTGGACGAGGAAATCAAGGAAAGTTACGTCCAATACCTGGTTGCTGATAAAATGACGCCACACAGTTTGCATCCAGGATCCGAATGGATGTTTCATATCCAAAACCGGCTACGCTTTCCGGTTGCAGTGTCGGTCAAAGCTGGGCTGCTGCGAAATGATCAGATCATTAAAAACCTCAGTAACGTGCGGCTTTCCTACCAGGACCAGCGAGAGGAAGCCCACAAGGGCGACAGTCACGTGGATCTCAACACCGAAAAGGCTGAGAGTGGAGCTATTCAAATGGAAAGCCGGTTTACGGATACTGGTTACCCGGCATATGGATGTAGCTTTGTTTTCCGTGTATCGGCCAAAGACAAAGACCAGCTGCGTGTCAGAGTAGACGAGTTGAAGCGGGAAATGCAAGCTTTCGGTATTCACTTGCTTAGTCCGTATGGGGAAATGATCTCGTACTTTATGGAATTTATTCCGACTTGTCCGCGGATCAATAAGGACTATATTCAATACGTGGAGCCAACAAAGCTGGCCGGGATGATGTTTGGAGCCACGACGAACATTGGCGACAATCGCGGTTTTTACATCGGGCAGACGCTCAAGCTCAACCGGCCAGTGTTTATCCAACCTGACTTGGCCGCAAAAGCATTTGAAGGCGTAAATAACGTTGTCGATTCCCTGGCTATGATGGTGGCTGGGATGACCGGTAAGCGAAAATCGTTCTGGATTAACCTGTTCACCTATTTATCCGTGTTGTCTGGATCGACGGCCTTGATTGTCGATCCGAAAGGAGATCGGAAAGGCTGGGCCAAGGGGCTACCGTTTATTCCTCCGGAATTTATCTCCATTTGGACGCTGGGCTCCGACGAACAGGATGCAGGTTGTCTTGATCCATTCCGGACCAGTACCAGCATCCAGGAAGCGCAGGAAGTCGCGTTGGATATCTTATCGTACCTTTGTGATCAAGAGCTTGGGGATGCTGGTTTCACTATATTGAGTGAAGCTGTTGAAGTTGAAGCCACACATGGAGATCCGTGTCTTGGTGGTATGCTGGAAAGCTTGAAGAGCCGCGTGGATAATATCGAGCATCGGCCGGCCCGACGAGAATCGATGTATGCAATCATCGAGACATTAGAAACGCTTAAACGGACACAGATTGCCCGGCTTCTTTTTGGAGAGCGGGGACAAGATTATCGGGTTCTGCAGGTCAGTAAGCCGATCCAGGTTCTTATGGTTCAGAATCTGCAGTTGCCTAAGAATGAGAAAGCGGCACGTCCGCTGGAGAAAATTTCAGAAGCCATCTTGATATCCATTACCGCATACACCAAACAGTTCATGTTCAACTATGACCGTTCTATTCATAAGATTGTAGTTCAAGATGAGGCCAAGACGGTTGAGCGCTCGGCAGAGGGGAAAGCGATGATGGACTTTATTACACGGATGGGACGCCACTACAACACGACGTTGGTGAAAGGAACGCAGAACGCCAGTGACTATGATGAAGATGTGGCCAACATGGGCATGAAGTTTTCCTTTGCCCTGAAAAAGTATGAGGAAGCTGTTGAAATGCTGAAATACTTCAACCTGCCGGATACACCGGCCAACGTGGAGTATTTAAATAGCCTTGGCCGTGGAACAGCGCTCTTCCAGGATATTTATGGCCGAGTGGCTGCAGTCCGGATTCACCCAGTATACAAAGAGATTGAGGAAGCATTCGATAGCTCAACCGCTACCCAGGAAGACCGGGAATACGAGCGGGAACGCCAAGAAAAAATTCGGATGGGGGTATGAACATGTGGACAGGTCGGACTATCTTTAACACGAGCCTTGTAAGCCTAATGTTTCTGTTGCTTCTTATCGGCTGTTCAAAGCAAGGGGGTACTGAACCATCCGCTGATGTGAAGTCAGCGGATGCCCTGGCTTTAACCTATATTCAGGCTAGTGTTGAATTCGATGATGATCTATTGAAGACCATATTATTTTCGGATCAGCCAAGATACGCAAATTTGAAAGCAGGGAAGCATTCTAATCCTGGGAATTTTGAGAAACTTGGAGAGAAATATTCAATCTATCGTTACAGTGAAAAACCCAACGAACAGGGCCAAATTTATTATAAGGTAAGTTATTTTTTGGATAATCATCAAAAGTATTTCTCAGATCTGCTGAGAATGAGCAAAGAAGACGAGCAGTGGAAGATTCGAGAAATTGACGAAGAGGAAATGTCGAGAAATGCGAATCCAGACGAAGTAATAACTGTTCACAAAAGCGATGACGAGGGGTGATCCAGAATGAAACGCTGGATTCGATATGGCATGCTCGTCCTTATTTTTTTCGTGAGCTGTATGCTGCCAATAGCTAGTGCAGCCGATCCGGATGTGCTGGCTGGTAAAAACATTTCGTCAAACCTGTTTAACACAGATCATGAAGTAACCAGCAACGGATCTCCAGCCTATTACCAGATCGATGTAACTTCAAAAACAGGAGACGAAGAGGAAGAGGGTAACGTTTTTACTAAAGCTTTCTCGACGGTTGGTAGCTGGATTTCGGGTGATGCCGTTAAGGACTCGATCATGGCCCAATTCTATGAAGCCATGAACTTCATGGTCAACATCCTTTTCAAAATGAACTTGTACATGACGAATGCGATGTTAACCGTGCTGGACTACGCATTTGATTTTGATGTAGTAAATACATTGATCGAGCGTATTGAGGGAGTCATGCAAAGTGTAACGGGCATATCCTCCATAGGTTTTAGTGGTATGGGACTGTACGGGAAGTTAATTGGAATCATTGGAATTTCTGTTGGATTACTATTTGCTTATCAGTATTTCTTCAAGCACGCGCAAATTGAAGCAGTCGGAAACCTGGTTAAGACATTCCTAATCTTGGTTGTTACGCTATTGTTCTTCAGCAACTATGGCACTGTGCTGAAGGGGGCTAATTCTCTTACGACAGAAGCTTCAGCCATTATCATGGGAGCGGGTTCGTCCCTAAGTGAAGACGGCTTAAGCGCAAGGCAAAGCATGGGCAACAATATGTGGGATTTATTTGTACATCGTCCCTATTTATATATGCAATATGGAACGGATAAGGAAAGTGAGGTAGGAGAAAGTCGGGTTGATGAACTTTTGAGTAAGCCGCCAGGACAAGTGAGGCAGGATTTTGTAGAAAAGAACGAAGTCAAAGAGTCAGGAAATGGAATGATGACTTATGTACAAGTCCCGGAGCGCTTGGTGTTCACTGGATTGTACACTGTAGTTAATGGGATTACATCCATTCCGATATTCGCCTTGGCATTACTCATCATCGTGCTTCAGTTTTGGTTTTTGGCCGTGGCCTCACTTGCACCGTTTTACTTACTCATTGCAGCATTTCCGGCGGGTGGAGGTGTGTTCCGTCGGTATACGGAGGAACTGGCATTGCCGCTCATTCTTAAATTGGGCGTATCGTTTATAGCACTAATCGTATTTACCATGTCGGAGATTGTATATCAGGAGGGGAATACCGACAGCATCGGATACATTGCCGTTGCCATCATTGAGTTTGTTATCCTGGTGTTGATCTTCCTGATTCGTAATCGCCTAATCAAAATATTGTTTGCCGGCAACCAAGCTGCGCGGCAACTGGCTATGGAAGCATCGCAGTTTGACCGTCGCATGAATGCTGCTAGGCATAAGGTGACACGTGGAGCTGCTCAGGCAGCAGGAACCATGGCCGGTGGACCAGCGGCGGGAGCTGCGGCGGGAGCGGCCGTAGATAGTATGGAGAGCGGCAGAGATACAAGCACCGTAGCAGCATTGGAGAATGAACGCCTGGACTCTTCGGATATTAATGCTACTGCCGGTACTGATACAGATAACGATCTTGACGATAATGCGCCGTTGCAAACTGAAAGTTTAGGAGATCCGCCACCACTAGGTGCCAGTGGAAGCGGCGTGAGCGCCAGGGTGTTAGCTGGGGTAATGGCGGGTAGTGCCGGAGCGTGCCACAAACGGTGTCTTTAAACGATACGAAAGGCAGCCCTGGCGCTGCGGGAGACTTGGCAATACCAGCCTTCATGCGCCAAAGACCGGATAACGGCCAATCGTCTGGAAGTGTTCAGGGAATGGGTAATGGTTCTAACGTTACGCCGCTACACGGCGGCGTAGGGGCACCAGGAAACGCAAATTATGATGAATCTATTAGATCCAATGATTATTTCACTGGCGGTGGGAATTTACGGAATGAACCTGAGTCCTTATCAGGCGGCCAAGGATCATCAGGGAATGACGCTTCATTATTTGCGTCTTTGCCTAATGAGGATCAAGCGATAGACTCGCGTGTGCCGCATAGCACCACTAATAGTGGACAAGCGCCACAGACGGTACCTCTTAACGTCATTCCTGGCACAAGACGGGAACAAAGCCAAAGCTCAAGTCCAAGAAGACCGCAGCCAGAGAGAATACGAACATCCAGAGGGGTAGAATCTCTTGGGAACAGAAGCGTAGAACGTCAAGCAGCAGATCATGCCGATTCCATACCTATACGTTCTGGACAACAGGAAAACCGGGTGCAGAATATTCCGTTAAATCCTTCTAACAACGAGGGGGGCGACGAGTCATGAAGGGACCAGTGAAAACATGGCTTGGCTCAATTATAGCTTTAGGTATGGTAGCCTTACTTATTGGATCGATTTTTGAAGGGAATCGCATTGAAAAAGAACGGGCTGCTGCTGAACAGAAGCAGCAGCCTGTTACTCAGGAGAAGCCGGTTCGCCAGTACACCCCAAATGAGCAAGCCGTATCAGAGAAGGAGGCTGAAGAGGTAGCGGCCCCAACGGAAGAAATGCAAACGGAGATCCAAAAAGTTATTCCGGAATTTCTGAAGGTATACGTACCGTTCGATGTTGAAAGTCCAAGTGATTTTTTGGAACAGTCTAAGCCTTATGTAACTGATAACCTCTATAAAGCATTAGAACAGGAGCAACGCCGGGGTACACTAACGATCGTCAAAACCAAGCTGATCAATGTAGACCTGGAACCGCAGAAAGAGGGATTGCAGGAACAATGGTGGAATGCAGACATTGAGGTGGAGCATACCGATCAGGACGGCCAAACTCGTGCAAGTACGTTAGCCTATATCATTAAGGTCAAATTGATAGATGGAAAATGGAAGATTGATGATCTTGGTGTACGTTCAAGGGCGTGGAATCCATGAAGAAATTCACTATATTTGGCGGATTGGCCTTAATCC
>NZ_VXKZ01000008.1:0-231 GCF_008693195.1 Paenibacillus sp. UASWS1643 | reverse complement strand
ACATTCGCGGTTGTAGACATGATGTTTGTTTCCCCCGGTTCATTTTCTATTAGTAGTTATAATCATCAAGAACTTCAAAAAGCTCACTTTCAAACTCGGACTGTGATTCATCACTGTCAATAAAGTCAGGCAGAACCTCAAGGTAATGAGCTAATCCTTCTATCGTTCTATGAAGTATGGCCTCGTGTTGCGATTTTTCAAGAAGTTTCACGACGAGTGCAAAAACTTCTA
>NZ_VXKZ01000077.1:0-5119 GCF_008693195.1 Paenibacillus sp. UASWS1643 | reverse complement strand
AACTGTACGGATCTGATGCTCTTTAACCAGTTTCTATGGCGTAAAGTTAGAGAACTTGAAAAAAATGAGCTCGCGAATGTTAGGCGAATCGATCAGGTATACGAGATGATCAAGGGCATTAGTAAGATATTTGAGGTCAGGGCCGGACACAGCTCTATAGAAACAGATTCTATATATTTCAAAACAGACGATTCTATTTTCTGGCATGGGTGCTTATAAGGAGGAGAATGCATGTTCAAGGCCTATAGATTTATAAGGCGTGGTGGAAAGTATCTTCCACCTGATCCATTAGAAACGGCAGCGGACGTTTACCAATACGTCCAAACTCATAAGGAGCAATATCCGGAAGTCCGCATTACTGCCGATCATAACGAATTCATTGCTGTTCAAGCGCTAAACGGAATTATTGTCTTCCCAAAAAAATGGGCTTTGATGGAAGTCAAACAGAAGTACATCGATGAGTCCGTATGTTTCAACTCAGACACTTTTAAACAGGCTTTGGAGCGGTCCGGGTTCCCTACTGAACGAAATATAGACTTTACTGTTCTTGCTGCACAGCACTATTTAACGGAGCTGTATGAAGGCATAGAAGGAGAAGATTAGTTTCTTTTTACCAACAACAAGGCGACTCCTTACGAGGGAGCCGCCTCTATTTTTTGTATGGGTTTTAATCTATATTTTCAATCCCCCATTCTCCTGCTTCGTTTTTAGTAAAGAAGTACGTAATACCTTGATTTTCAATACTGCCGTCTGAGGTTTTTTTTGCAAAGCGCACGCCTACTCTAATTTGTTCATCGACTTTTTCGATAAGATCCAAATCATAGAACATAAATTGATCGTTTTCGTTTGTGTAAAAGAAGCCTTCTCTTATAGATTCTAAAGACTCCTTATTCAAATTCTCTTTAAACTTTTCTTTGTTGTTCTCCACAACTGATTCAAGATTGTTCCTTAATTTGGAGATAATGTTTTCGTCAAAGAAGCTGCCTTTATATTTGTCAAAGTCAATAGAGACGCCTTTCTTAAAATCGGCCGATGTGATGTCCTTAATTGCTTCTTTCTCGGCTGGTTCGATCAGATTTTCTGTGTTTGTTGCTGTATTGTTGGTTGAAGGTGCTTGGCTTGTTGTGTTGGTAGGTTCTTCACTATTGGAAAGAGTGTCAGTGTCATCTGATTTCCCGCATGCAGAGAGAAGTAATGCTCCGATTAAACATAAAGATAGAATACCGCGCGAGAGATTTTTCATTAATTTGAATCCTCCTTGTAAGTTTTGGTATATATGTAAGAACGCAAGGGAGAAAAAAAAGTTGCACTTTTATATTGCGTAACGTTACGCTATATGATATTATATGATTCATAAAGAGCCACTCCTTGATGTTAGGGTGCATCAAGAATAGTGGATACCCTCTCTTTAATTAATTACTCTAAATTAAGGAGAATGATAATTATGGCACAAGCATCTTTTGTACAGAATACAACGGTTGGGGGAGTAAGCGGCGTATATTATATCTCGGCTGATGTTCGAGATGTTTCAGTTAAAAGTATCGGTGGTAATCTTGCTAATTCCAGTTATTCAGGTGTTAATGGAACATTCTTTAATAATGCGAATGAATTGCTTGGTATTGCTGTAGGTCCTAACGGAGTGGCTGTAAAGAATGGTGGCGAACGAACTCCTAAAAGATTCAAAAGAGGAACACTCTTCTGTTATAACGCAGAGGCTCAAGCCTCGCAAATTACTTGTTCTGAACATGTAGTTACAGAGGTTACTGAATATCCAGGTCAAAGAAGCTGGATCAACTGGGCTATTGGAGGCTTGAGCCTTCATGTTCGTCGAAATCTCGGTAAGGAAGCCTACTATGCCAAAGTGAACGCTGAAGAAAGTCCTAGTGGTATTGGATCTTTTGGTTCAGGTGTCAAACGTGCTCGTACGTTTATTGGGTATAAACCATCCAATCAGCGAGTGATTATGGGATACATTCGTAGCGCAGAAGCTTATGAAGTTCGTGGTGTTTTGATCGCATTGGGATGCACGGAAGGTGTTATGCTTGATTCTGGTTCGTCTTCTCAAATTAAAGGTAAAACATCAGCAAGTAACACGCCTATTAATGTAGGAGCAACCGTTGGTGTTTACAACATGGTTGCAGCTACCCCTTCTTCTTGGGCATAAGGCTTTGCGTTAAGTTGGTCAAGTGGTATTCAAGGACGGGATATCCCCCGTCCTTTTTTCTGTATAACGTGCGCAATAGCCGATCGCTCATTTTGAGCAATCGGCTATTGCGCACGTTCAGAGAGATGCTCATGGGCCAGTATATGAGTATTATCACCCGTCTTCCTTTTTGTCCTGACGAATAGCTGTTTTAGAAGTATTTTGATGAAATGTCCTAAGTAACAGATTCATCGTCTTATCAAGTTGAGCCAAACGCTTCTCTAATCCATCCATTTGTTTATTGAATTTGACAAGTATCGTCTGAAGAAGAATCAGAGAAAGGGCAATTGGGAATCCAACATTTCCGATTAGCTGAACAACAGCCTGTAGATCCATAAGTAAAAACCTCCCTTCTTTAACTTCATTATTCTGTATAGCGTTACGTAACGCTATACAGAATAATGAACTATATTATATGTTACAATGACATAAAATATGTGCTATAATAGAGATAAATAATGATAGGGTGATGCGGATGGAATCGAAAGAAAAGCCTTCTAGGCTCACAGTTTATCTTCCTGAAAAGGCGAGGGCAGATTTATTGCAGATCTCTCTAGATACTGGTTTGTCCCAATCACAGCTGGTGGTCCTAGCAACGCATAGTTTAATTGCTAACCATAATGCTAAAGGCAATGCTATTTTTTCAGAATTGTTAGGTATTGGTTCAAATTTTAATGGAAATGAGTTGCAAAAAAAGGGGTAATAATATTGTGAGGCGTTACGAATCGCTATATAATATCCATAGCTGAAAAGGAGGGTGAATATGAAGTACAGTATCAACTTATTTGGATTTTCAGTCGATTGTGATATTAAAATCGATGGTGAACATTTTGGCCTAGAAATACCGGAGGAAAATCAGAAAGCATTAAAGCAGTATTTAATACGCGTATTGCCCAAGTATGGAAGGGAAGCTTCTAATGATTCGTCCTTAGATTCTTTAGTGAAACTTGCATTGGATGCTGAAAAGACATTAGATGGCCGCATGGTAGAACCTAAATTAAAACTACCCTATGAGTTCCAGCCTGAAATTAAAGAAAAACTAATTGAGGCAGCCGCATTACAAGAAATATCAGCTACTCAATTATTGATCCGTATTATCGAAAACAAATATCAAGAAATCATAGGATAGGTGGAATAGACAATGGCATACGGAAATAAGGTTAAATTCCATTATGACGTACCGGTGTATATAAAAAAACAACTTGCTACGACCGCAAAAAAGCTGAATATGACAGCAACTGAACTGTTATCCAAAATCATTGAAGAAGAATATGAACGGGTGATAAGAGAAAAAAAGGCTAAGTGATATTAGCCTGTAACATAAATTGGTGCATGATATGGATTTGATCAGCCGAAAAACTTTGATAGGAGTAATCCTCACCAATTTGATCACACGAAAAAACATGAAAAAGAGAATACTTTTCGGACGGGTTGTGTTCGATTAGATAAACATGAACATTAGGTATTTCTGTTGTTATATGACAATGAAATTGAGATGTTGGGCTTGCCTCCATGATCCCCATAATATGTTGCTTTACATATGATGAGATTAGATTGGAGCAGTCTACAGGCAACTTGTTTTCATAAACTAACATAAGACGAGGAACCCCCTTTTTAATTGAATACCGTTTCTATACTAGGTATGTCTATTATACCAAACGTGCGTTCGCATGTTAAGGGTTCAATTTCCATAGGAGTATATTTTTTACGTCTGGAAAGAGCCATATGTTTCGATTTTTCAGGTTACAATATTGACGTTTTGTTGTTAATTTTATCAAATAATGTTTTTTTAGGAGATATCAAGCGGGTGCTTTATAACTCCATTTTCAAAAAAACCTTTTTTTAGAAAAGGCGTTTTTTTATATAATATCATATAGCGTAACAATACGAAACGTTATATTTCAAGTGATAAGGGGATCGACATTTCTTCAGGAGGTTCTTAGCTTTACAAACGAATAGTATTGTTTGTAAAGGTATACCTTTAAGGATGGTGGAAAACCTTTTGAACCCTCTACTAACATCAATTGCTTTTGCTAATTGCGGTAAAGGTAATACCATTCATCTATTGATACAAAAAAAGCCAATTTTCATTTTGCAAGTAGCTCATTCCTGCCTTCTCAACAGACATGTTTCAAATTATCACCGATTGACTGATTATTATATTATTGACTCAGACAATTATATACGTTATTATATTATTGACTCAGACAATTGTTTTATGAAAGTTATGGTTAAAATTCCAAAATAAAGACAGGACTACTCATATTCAAGTTACCTGCGGATTCTAGCAGTTATAGCTACAAGTGATACAGGATAGGCGGCTAAGAATATGCGAGCATTAAAATAGAATTAATTAGCAGACAGTGGTTATATCTCTACCTCTTTCTTAACCCTAGCGATGAAAACACTCCCTTATTGAAAACTAACGTCATAACAGATAAAATGAAATCTATTGACTAGGACAATAATGACGGGGGTGAGGATTTGAATGGTCTCGAGTACATACTTAATTTGTTCCATATGCAACATATTGAGTTAGCCGATAAACTCGGTATTAAGAAACAAAATATTAATATGTGGATAAAAGGAAAACAGAGTGTACCGAAAAAGTATCTTCCTATCCTCGAAGAGTTATTTCATATTCCAGCGAGCTATTTTCAAAAAGAGTTAACAGATCTCGATAAACTGGAAATCCAAAAGGAAAAACTTAAGCAAGAACTTAAGCCGGTTATTGAGACTCATGAGACACAGTTTAGTTTAGATGAAGAATCGGAATATCTTATCGACGTTCCCATCTATGACAAAGCAGAGATTAATGCGATCGAGCGATCCATTGACAAAGCAAAGCTGGTCGCCCGTTTTAAAGCGGCAATTGAGGTTGCCGATGACAATCCTTATTTAGAAGTTTTTGCACTC
>NZ_VXKZ01000076.1:0-3498 GCF_008693195.1 Paenibacillus sp. UASWS1643 | reverse complement strand
AATGTCTGCGTCTTCATAAGTACCGCATGCCGCCGCGAGTACCTCTGCAACTGCAGGATCGTTGACCCGCCCAATCATGTAGGTATTGCAGTTGTTAATGATCTGCCGGGAAAGCACAGGATCAACAGCATCAATATCTGACAAGCCCTGTACGGACAACAGACACTCGAAACCAGCAGACCGGCTCTTATTAATAACGTCCACCACTTCATGGCTGACGTAAGCCGAAAATTCGTCGTAGACCGACATGATAGACTTCTTGCCCTCTTTTTGACGGTAGTCTACCAAAGTATTCACTTCCATTATCACGACACGGCCAAGGGTCTTGATATAATCCTTATACTTGTTTCCGGATATGGAGAATATCGCAACTTCATTGTTATCTGTGATCGTTTTAAGGTCGATACCATCTTCTATTTCAACAAATAAATGTCCAAGATCCGATTCAATGAGTTCGGCCAGTTGATTACGCAAACTCGTGAGTGCGCCAAAATTGATTCCTGATGGTTCATCCTCGTCATCCTCTTCTTCTAATCCAAAAAAACGCTCCCGGTAATATTGGATTTTGGCTCTCATTTCCTCGTCCCATTCAACCTGATACCGCACCTCGGGTTCACTCAGTTCCTCATCCTCGCCATGGTCAAGCCCTTCAAACAACATGCTTGCTTTCACCGGAGCTCTTTCCTCTTCCGGATCTACTTTTATAGGCTCTTTAGACATAGCATCTGCTGGAAGCTCCTTAGCTTCTTCCTCTAGAGGTCCTGCTGCCACCGATAATTGCACTGGTTCTGGTTCAACGGAAACGAACAATTCGTTCATTTCCTGAAGCCCGAAAAGGGACGCGGCAGAATCAGGTTCCGGCTCTACTGCGACTGAAGGTTCACCGTCTAACAGTTTCGCAAGTTCTTCACTGGTGAGTTCAACGGGTGGTTCTGGCGTTGGCTCCGGTTCCTCTGGCGGTTCCATTGATGAATATTCTTCATTCAACACTTTCGTGAGTTCTTCACTGGTCAGCTCAATGGGTGCCGGTTCTGGCTGTGGTTCTTCCGGCGGCAGTTCTTGATCCAGAATAAATTTAGCCGGCTTGGGAACCTCAATCATCACCTTCGCACGTTCAGTCTGTTCAGCGAGAAATCGCGCAACCTTCGATTTGGCTGTAAAATCGTATACCGTTGCAAGTTCTATCGGCTGGTCAAAGTCTCGAAGCATCCGAAAAACGAGCTGCAGAAACCTGGAACAGTTCGTTTTATAAAATGGTTCGGACCATTCAAACAGGTTCATGACCTTATCGCGCAGTTGCGTTGGAGATCCATGCCGCAGAAAGTTAAATGATAATTCGTCTATATCGGTGAACATATGGACGGTACGTCCGTGTTTCTCGCACATTTCCTTGAATTCAAGCATCGATTTAAGCTCACCCTTCCCATCCATAAAAATGATGGGCTTGTTTTGACGCAATGCGTTTTCCACGTTTGTTCCGATCAAGACGGTCTTACCGCCACCGGTTGTGGCAACAGCCAAGATATGCTGGTTCGGCTCATGTGCTTTCAAAGCCACTCGTTCCTGAAATTCGTCATATCCAATAAAGTTTTCGGACGAGTTAGATCTCCGGAACTGAAGTTGTTTTTTATTCAAGTACTTTTCCCTGTTTAGTCGGAATTGTCGATAGTCGCGTTCCTTTTTCCGCTTTCGGAGTCCATCATGTTTCGACTTGATGATTTTACTGCGGTAGTATTCGATAAACGGATGCGCCGCATTTGCCATCAGGATTCCCAGGGATAACGTCCCTAAATAGCTAAAAGCATTGATCGGAAAAGGTTGGTTTCGATTCAAGTATTCTTCTGCCAATGGAGTAACATACGGGATCTGAAGCCAGGACATGAAACCTAATAGAGCCATCCATTCGTGAGCCCCGTGTATAATCAGTAACCCGAATGCAGCCATTGGTAGGAGCGTGTACAAAACCCATTTTTTCTTGATTCCAAACACTGCCCCCACATAAATCAATGCCGCCGCTATAAGAGCGAATAAAGTAAAGCACGCAGCCACAAGCCCGATCACAGCAATTGCTATCTGTCCTACCGTCTTGGCTTCTTCATCAGTTCCTCTGCCTTGTAGTAGTTGATCGTCGTCAGCACTTCGCTGCACATGTTCATCCCCTTACCTCTTCCGGTAGGGATTTCACGCTGATTTGCCGGAATACATTCACGCCAGCTTCGGTTTCCGCAGGTCTGGCTTTGTTTGCCCATTCTTTTGCCACTAGAACCTTCGCACGTTCGATAGCATTTCCCACCGTGCCGTTAGGGACAAAATACCAAACATCAGTATATTTCCCCTCCCGTATCTCTCTCGCATAAAGATCAATCTTTTTTTGCAGCCTAGATACAGCTTTCGTATTCAGTTCGGCTTCAACAGCTATCGTATGATTCGTCAGCAGAATGACAAAATCGGGCAACGTTTCGCGGATCTCATTCCACTTTTTGAGCATATCCGCCTTACCTCGATCTTCCAGCAATTCAAAGCGATATTCCCGTTCCGTTTTGTAGTCAAATGTTTCGTTCTTCAGCTGCGCCTTCAAATGCAAGATCAGATCGTTGATAATCAAATCATGCTGCGCAGTATACATAGTTGTATCGTTTGCAACAGTAACCGGATAGTCTAAAAAATCCCTGGCATCGCGCTTTGGAAAATAAACGTTCAATGTGAGCGCAAGTTTCTTCTTCCAGATCATTCCTGCATTCTCCAACTTTCGCAATCTACGATAAACATTATGAATACCATCTTCATTAATGTGGGTCTGGATTTGCTTTGATGTAACGATTCCATGTTTCAGAATAAAGCGTAGAATCTCCAAGTCCTTCGCTTTAAAATCCGTGTATTTGCTAATCAAAAAAGCGCCCCCCGTTCGTTGACTAAATCACTCTCCTTCTAACTATACCAAATTTCGGATATCATTCGTAAACGTTTCTGAACAGTAACTAGCAACGTAACTAAGATCACAAATTGTGCATCATTATTACAAAGTGTTAGTCGCAGTATATCAATGAAAAAAAGTCGCGTAGATACGTCTTCCTAAATCAGCATACTTACCGACCACCTTCTAATCTAAAGCACATTTCCTGTCACTCACCAAAACCACAACACATGCTTCAACACTTTCGCAGATACACCACATAAAAAAGTGTAACTAAAAACGTAACTAAGACTATAAATTATCAACAAGTATCAATGTCCCTTCGCAGCAAATCAACATCAATGCTCAGCGACGACCTGTCGCAAGCAATCTCTAACCAATTCTCTACCCGCTCGCACTCAATGCACTAGGTAACACCCACCACAAACATATCCAATATCAGCACAAAGTATCTCCACGATCCGCACTAAAGTAACTCAAACCACACAGTCACATCAATACTCCGATCTAACTTAACTCCTACCTCCACACTAACTCATAACCTCACCTGTAACTCTTTCTCTTTCATCTCTTGAACTTAATCT
>NZ_VXKZ01000075.1:0-3271 GCF_008693195.1 Paenibacillus sp. UASWS1643 | reverse complement strand
GCGAGAGTGCAACAATGGCTCAAACTGAACGCAACAACAGCGTAAACGACCGTGAGCGTAACGCAAGCAGTAACTTTGCAAGCGAAAGCCGTGGAGCATTGGATCTGGGTCTGAACGCGAAAGCCGAAGGCGAGAGTGCAACAATGGCTCAATCCGAACGCAACAACAGCGTGAAAGACAGCGAGCGTAACGCAAGCAGTAACTTCACGAACGAAAGCCGCGGAGCACTGGATCTGGGTCTGAACGCAAAAGCGGAAGGCGAGAGTGCAACGATGGCTCAAACTGAACGCACCAACAGCGTGAACGACAGCGAGCGTAACGCAAGCAGTAACTTCGCGAACGAAAGTCGTGGAGTACTGGATCTGGGTCTGAACGTGGATGCGGATGCAGAGAGCGAAACTACATCTGTGGTGGAGACAAATCGGTAATATGAGATTTTCACTGTAATATGAAGAAGCAGGGGCTCCGGAACCCCTGCTTCTTTTTTTGCCGAAATAAAAACGCTCAAAATGATCAAACAAACAGCTCACAACTCGTATACAATAAAATGAGTTGATCTAATAAGCCCCGAATCAGAACAGGAGTGTTCGATATGAAGATAGAGCATGAAGGTACAGTTACACAGGAGTCCATATTGGACGTACATATTACAGAGGCAGGATACGAGCCAGGACAATCGACAATACGCAATATTCGAATGAATGTGGCGCGAGGAGAGCTGGTAGGTATTATCGGACCAAATGGTGCGGGCAAAAGTACCACAATCAAAACGCTTCTTGGTCTGCTGGAACATGCGAACTATGAAGTGACGATTGGGGGAGATGGTCGTTATGCCTATATCCCGGAACAACCGGTTTTTTATGAATATATGACGCTATGGGAACATCTTGATCTGGCTGCAGCGGCGTATGAAATGGAGGAAGAAGCTTTTGTTGCCCGAGCGGAGGAACTGTTGGTTCGTTTCGGTATGGACCACGTTCGAAATGATCTTCCAGCCAGTTTCTCAAAGGGCATGCGGCAGAAAATGATGTTGATGATCGGATTTCTGTCTTCACCGGATATCTATATTGTGGACGAGCCGTTCATCGGACTGGACCCTCGTGCAACCAAGGATTTTCTAAAATTACTTGATGATGAACGTCGCCGCGGTGCGGGTGTGCTCATGTCTACGCATGTACTGGATACCGCTGAACGAATCTGCGACCGGTTTATTCTGATTGCTTCGGGCAGATCTGCTGCCGAGGGAACATTGGATGAGATCCGTGAAGTGGCAGGATTGCCGGAAGCCTCTTTGTTTGACTGTTTTGATATACTGACGTCTTAGATAGAGAGAGGGTGAGAGAGAATGGAAACTTCCCAGCGTTATACACCACTTCGGTTATACAGGCGAAGACGCAAAGAGCACTTCAGGGAACAGATGAAAAATCTCAGACTCGTCGTGGATTGGACGGTGTGGGTATACCTGCTTGTTCCGGGTCTGCTCTATCTGGTTGGATGGTACACGAGTCTGTGGACCAAACCACTGCCTGTATGGGCGACAGGATTACCTCTCCCCGTACTGACTGGGCTGATCGAAGTGGTTATGCTTACCGGTGGTGTGTTGATATTTGTGGAGGAAGCGGATGTATTGTTTCTGAAATCAAGGCCGTTATGGATACGAACGTTAATGAGGCAAGGGCTCTACCGGTCCTGTCTGCAACATCTGGGCAAAATGATCCTGATTACAGCGCTGACTGCTCCCCTGTGGTCCCGTGTCTATGAGATGTCGAATCTCCAGATTGCACTTATGGCTGTCTGGTTTGGTGCAGTAGCTTCATTTCAATCCATAACACTACATATGACGAAGGTTCGACATACAGGATGGCGACGCTGGATTCAGATGATCCCTCTCATCATTGGCATAGGTTATATGACCATTCATGCGACATCATGGATGTATGGACAGACGTGGAAAATCTTATTTGGAATCGTAATTATCATGCTTCTTCTAATTACAGTTGGACAGATGAGGCTAGTGATGAAGGGAACGTTTGAAGGGGATGTACGGGAGGATTTGCGGAGCAGGCTACAGCTTACAGCTATAATGTTAAGCCGGGCGGTGAGTAAGCCGAAAGCCCCACGAACACGGTCCATCATCTTCCGCAAACCGCGTAAACTGTTACGCAATCGTTCCATCGCGAATCGGACAGCGGAGATTGCATTCAAGGCATTTTTCAGGAACTCGGCCACGATGAAATTGTATCTGCAGCTTGGAGGACTATCCATCGCAGCAGTCGCATTACCACCTTTTCCGGTCAATGTCATTGTATGTGCGTTATTAATCATCATGTTGACGGTGATGTTTTATCGTTCCTGGGATGTTTTTGCCACGTCCGACTATGTTCAGCTTATAACATATGACTCGGAGGCGCTGCATCTTGCAGGTTCAATGATGGTTCGGATGTTGTTTGTCCCGATTGGTATTTTTATGGGATTCACGCTGGGATTGGCCTGGCTCGGCTGGATGGTCGGTATTCTGACAGCTGCAGGTGCGGTGGCCTTTGGACTCTGTGTGTTATCTATTGCCGGATGGGTTCGGCTGACCAGGGCCTAAGGAATTACTTTCTAAGTCAGAGCATATCACGCGCTATAACTGACCATGCTATAGAAGAATAATCTCATCTATGGATGATGAGAGATTAGCTGTAGCAAGGAGGAAGAGACGATGATGGATAATAGCGAACTACAGGTGCATTTTTCAGACGATTCAGCGTTGAATGCCGCCAGGGCAACCTTGGAGGAATTGGGATATAAGCCATATCAGTCCGGCCCGCTGGAATTGTACATCCCCACAGATCGCCAAGATCCTCAGTCTGCCGTAGAGATTGTACAATCTCATGGAGGAAGTGCCGTATTTGCCTCGCAAACGGAAGAGCTGGATCAGTTTCAGAATATATCAATTCCGGCTCATCTCGTGAATGAGGACTGGAATGAGGGTTATGCGAGCGGAAACCAAGGAAGCCAGACGGAGCAAGGCAGACATAACTATAGCGATGACCCGACATACGATGATTCGGCTGATGGATTTTCAGGCAGTGTGAAAGCATAGAAGTATCAGAAGCTAAGAGCAGTTCGAGCCAATTTTTCTAAAATGGAACAATGCCCAAAAACCCCGATCGTCCACAGATGTGGATATCGGGGTTTTTGGCATCTGAAGCAATTCATTATGTGCTTAAAGTGTGTAATACCTACTATGATGTAGTGTGTTTATATTCTGCCGCATGCATACCAG
>NZ_VXKZ01000074.1:0-3074 GCF_008693195.1 Paenibacillus sp. UASWS1643 | reverse complement strand
CCGACTTCAGAGCACCTGTATGCCAATACGTGGGCGATGAATTATCTGTTCCAGCATACCTTTGGCAAACAGCAAGGCACAATTACCTATAATTGTACCGCCGATATTACCTATGCCCGCACTTGGAAGGTTAAACAACCAGCCCTACCGGGACCAAATGGCACAACGATTCCGCAACCAGATACTCAAGGTTCCGATGAATATCCATACCAGTACAAGTTCAGCTTTGAGAGGAATTACAGCTACTGGAAGATCAATAACGTTGAACTGTATTCCATTGAGCAAGCCGAAATGGAGAATTATGCTCTCCCTGATGGTGGTCGGATCACGCTCTGGCCTCAGGGGTATACAGCGCCCGACCTGGAGATGGAGCATGATGAGGAGGTGGAGATTCATGTGATACCGCAGGAAACGGGGGAAATTAACTTCATTCCCGATGTGGTGGCAGGCGATGGATATGATCCGCCTGAAGTACCGGATGACACAGAACTGCTTAAAGGCATAGCTGAGGGTCAAACGGGCCCGCCTGATGTGAAGAATGATGCACTTGACTTTACGTGGGAAGGTTTAACCACGAAGGTAATGGATGGCAGCACTGTCGTTGAAAATGGACCGGATCCGACGCAAATCCCAGCACCGACAAAGATCGGTTCGTATAAAAACACCGGAGAGCAGGTGCTCTACGCAGATCAGCTGTTAATCCCCCAGGACCGCTTGAACAGGGCGAATACAGAGTCGACGGGGGAGATTGAGTATGCGCTTCATCCTACGACCTTGGGAGGCAGCGAAGGAATGACTTTTCCGATCAATTCCATTAACTCCGTCACCGTCCATACACCAGTGGTGAACTACTCGCTTGTCTCGGATGATCAGCCCCATAACCAGAAAACGGTGCCGAACATGAACCGGTCCGCGCTCATTTTGGAGCGACCGTTCACAGTTCGCATCCCGACCAACGGACAGCATCTGGATGCGGGGGCCTACCCCGGATATGGCGATCGGGATTACGCTAAATATTATCGGATTAAACAAGTTCGGTTTCCTTTTGACGTGTACAGTGCTGACCGAGCGCAATTTTATCCACGAAACACGTGGATCGACATCCAGGTACCGGTACTGGATACGACCTTCTATCTGCCCGTGTGGGTAGATGAAGGAGACTACCAGGTGCAATTCCGGAATATCGCTGAAAATGCTCCGTCGAATTTTAGTACTGAGCCAGAGATCGACGCCCAGCCCGATGCGAACAAAGATCTATACTACCACGCCGCTTCGGACGAAGTATCTGTGGAGGTGATAGGGCGACTATACGACTTTGAAATTACCGATATCGCCGATTATAACTGGGAGCTGGTCTTCCGCCGTTTCAAAAATAGCCTTGCGCCGACCTGGATCAGTTACTGGACGGGTACGCAGGATATCGACGGGGACAAGCGGGGGAACAAACCCCAGTTTACCGTCCCGATTCGCCCGGGCAGTCACCCCCTGCAAGGGTATCAAAATGTGGCGGTGAAAACGGGATATCACTTCAAGTTTGATTTTAAAACGAAAGGCAACATGTTTGGCCCAAGGGACGGCATACGTCTTACGCCAACCTTTGATTTTGTGAGTAAGGATGGAAGTACACGTGTGCCCGTGGATCTGTATTACTCCACCAACCAACGGAACTTTATTCGCATCGGTTCGACAGAAGATCAAGTGAAGCGATTCGTGATTTTAAACGATCGGCTACGTCAAGTTCCGTCCGAACAACTCCGAGATACAGCGACGTACAAATACAACCGGTATGGTGAAATCCATCCAGGGATGATGAGTGAGCGAGCGTATCAAGAATACTATCGAGACAAGTTCACGAAAATGAAAACACCCGTAGGCGGGTATAGTCTACTCTTGATGCCGGAACAACTTCGGACGTTTATTGGTCCGAAAACGAATATTCCAACGACCGCCAGTGCCGATGTACTGCGTGCGAATGCAGCCATTCAACAATGGTACGGGGAATACAGTCTACCCGCCGAGCCCTATGTAGTGCAAGCGGGAAAAAACTTGGCGGAGTATGGACGTACGCATGGCGGATTGGATGCTAAATCGCCAATCTTCCTGAAGGATGGGTATATCGTGGTGAACTTCAACTTTGAGTCCATTCGAGAGGGAAATCTCGCGGCACCGCATCTGCAATATATCCATGCCCCGCTGATGAATCAATGGTTGCTAGAAGGATTCCAGCGTAAGGTAGAGGATAGCTACGGAAACAGCTTTACGTTGCGTGACGGAGACGTGGTCTTTTACCATGCGGATCGCTCCAGCCGGGATGATTTCAGTGCACAGGTACCGCATTAAGAAACAAATGTAAGTATTACAATCAGTTACTGGATAGAAGAAATCCTTTTACTAGAGGATTTCTTCTATTTTACAACTACGTCGATAAAGTGAGGGATGGTTGTGTCCCGGATAATAACGATAATTACATTTACCATAATGATAGTTTTCATTTTAGGAGGGTGTTCAAGAGTGGATACAAAAGATAAAGAAATTATAGACCGTTCGAGGGCAATTGCTATTAAGTATTTGAAAGAAACATATGACTTGGATGTGACAATTACTAGGGAGCAAATGCAACCTAAAATGGCAATGAGTTGGGTTACTTTTTATGGCTATGTTTCTCAACATGAAGAACAATCTTTTAATGTTTCCATTAATTATGAAGAAAACAGAGCGGAGTCATTTAGTTTTAGCCCAGAATTAGAAACTTTTTTATTAAATGAAGGTTACGATCCATACAAATTGGAATGACAATGAAAGGTGGGCGTTTAAATGAATAAAGAGAGTTCAAATAATAGAGAAATTACTGATCTTGTTTATAAGAAAATGTCACAAGAAGCGTATAAGGATTATGAAACTGGTAAGAAAATAGGCGTTCTCCCTGGTTGGGAAGTACTAGACCAGAAACACAATTCATCGGGCATGGATGTAGTGACCTTTTATAATCCTGATACAAAACAAGCCGTCGTTGCTTTCCGAGGAACGGAAGGATCCAGCACTTGGGATAGAAAAGCTCCTGATTTAAAAGCGGA
>NZ_VXKZ01000073.1:0-2689 GCF_008693195.1 Paenibacillus sp. UASWS1643 | reverse complement strand
ACCTGGAATAACGACGCCATACTCTATGTTTTGATAATTTCGCAGTGAACATTTCATGTAATTGTTTATTTCTAGGACTATTGATTCTTGAGTAAATCCTGCTGCTATCCGAGCTTTCTTTAACTTCATTAATGCCCAAAGCTCCTCTTTTTAATATAAATGATAGAGTAGATATGAAATTTTCATCACGATTTATATTTCACGAAATATATTGCGTGTTGCATATTGTTCTGGATATAATTAGGAAAAGCTGATGATTTTCAGCTTTTGAAACCTTTGCCGGGTGAATTGGGAAAGCTCTTACTATTGTTTGTAGGGGCTTTTTTCTATTTTAAGTCTGTTAAAGACGCATATACGTTATTGACCGTCGTTTGATTCATAATTAGTATCAACTATATATAGGCTTTTAATCCTAAATTTTGGTTTTTTTAGCTGGGGGTGTCTTTGATTGGGATCTGTAAATTCTATTCGAGAAAAATTGATGCAGCATATGCAGAGTAATCATATTATTCATTCGCAATTTGCGGATATATCGGGTATCAATTCCGGGACACTTAGCCGGATCTTACAGGGGAATAAGCCCATATCTATGAGACAGCTCATTGCCATCACCGCAGGGATGGGATTACCTGAAGACTACTTTTTTGAGGATTACATAGAGGAATGCTTTTCCTTTTTGATCTCTATACGACGTATACGGCCGTTTATTTTTCGTTGTGCAGAATTAGATCGATTAGAATATGTTGAACAAATCGTGAATCGTCTGCTCGAGGATCTATCTTATGTATCTGTGCTTTTTGATATGGCTGAAGAATTGTTTTCGAATAACAGACGTCTTGCCGCTCGGATATTGTATAAAGGTGTGAGCGAAGCCGAAAAATATCAGCATTCTGAACGGTTGGCGTTGTGTCAGTACCGTTTGTTTCTGATTGAGCTGGGAGATGATCTGGAGGAAAATTTGCGTGCGGCAACTCAATTTGAGCTGTACGTTAATCGTCTCGATGAAGCTGATCAGCTTGAAGCCTTAAAGCAACTGATGCACGTTTTTGGTATGGTTCACAAGTGGCCGAAAGTGGATGCATTAGCTAAGGAAATGCACCGAATCGCAACGATACAATATGAGTTGCAATGTCGATCTGAACGAATAGAAGAAGGGCAGAAGCTCACGGAGCGGCCTTTGTACTATTATATTTTGTATGCTTATTTGGCCCGAGCTACAGCTAGTGAAGAATGCGGCGACTACAACAGAGCATTAACATTTGTGGATTTGTATGCCAATGGTGAAAGTTGGGTACAGGAGAAAGACGAGGAAGCCAGCCAAATTGTAGGGCAATTTGCTGAGTGGGGCGTTGCCAACACTTATCTGTATCGTTTAATGTCCGGAGAAGTGGAGGTACTGAATGAGTATGCTGATTACATAGCGTCTCAAGAAGATGAAATATTTATTGCTGTACGGCATATTGTCCAAGCAGCTAATCTATATGGGTTGAATGTCGATAGCATCCTGGAGCGTTTTGCAGCATATATACCTTATCAATCGGACAAAACGGAGTTCGGCGAGTATAAGCCGGCTATTTTAAAAGAGAGCTATGCTCAGTTTCTCAGTGACCTTGCGGTGTATCGTTTCAATCAAAGCAAGGATACTATCACTGCGATAAAACTTGTGCTAGAAGGTTTGAATATATCGATTACAATTAATAGTGGTAAGAATATCATTACTTGTATGACCCTTTTTGAGCAATACAGGGATTGTGCGGATCTCGAAGCAAAAGAGAAATATAAAAAACTATCAAGTGAGGTGCAGCGACTCAATGCGAAAAAAAGTGTTGTTCTTCTTGACTCTATGTAGTGTTGCGATTGTCGTTTCTACGCCAATAACATTAGCTACAATGGGGCATGGGTGGGGAACTTAAAGCGAAAAGTACGAAGGGTGTTCCTGATTCTCGGGAGCACCTTTTTTTCGTTTCCCTGGTTGTAACCTGGGGCTTGGTTTAAACCAAGCCTGGAACAAACTGACCTTAACCAAAACCCATTGCTCGAAATGAGCACACCCTATATGTGGCATTGCTCATTTTGAGCAACGCAATATATAGGGGGGGTGTGGAGTCATCGTCTTTAGATTGTTCAGGATCGGTCTGATCGGGAGGGGGCAGAACTCTTATGGATAGAGAGGAACTAGCCAGTAAAATCATTTTTGGGCCAAATAGGTAAATACCTATATTTGTGCCCAATTAGACGATTGCCCATATAATGGCATCACCAAACCGAAAAGGAGATTTGAAATGGAATTATATCAACGCCCGTGTTCTCCAAATCCGTATCAAGGTGCAAATACTTCTTCCCAAAACATGAAATATCCTTATGGAATTGCTGGAGTTAGAAACGGGTACGTCATTTATAAACCAGGTTTTGGACCGTATTTTGGTCCTGATGTACCTAGAATACCAGATTTTATGTACTCAGATTATGGATGGAAAATCGTTAACAGGGCTTGTTGAAAACTTTGGAGACCTATGACAGAAGATGAATATCGAATAGAGATTGCAAAATTATATGGTATTCACCCCTCAGCAGTTGACCCAACTATAGTTAGTTGTGGTGGTCCGGGGGATACAAACTGTGATGGTGATTGTACCGACCCGTTCCCAGATCCCGATGATCCCTTCCCTCCTATTCGGTTCTGTAATAG
>NZ_VXKZ01000072.1:0-2668 GCF_008693195.1 Paenibacillus sp. UASWS1643 | reverse complement strand
TTCCTAATGGTGGTTCCACGTCATTGTTCACTTTTGAGGTTCCTGATTGTGGTTCCACGTTATTGTTCACTTTCAAGATTCCTAATTGTGGTTCAAAACCAATATTAGCCAATTTGCGTTCTTTTCTCGCCATGTTCTAACACCTCCGTCATGAGTTTAAAATACGCCGCCACAATATGATTATCAGAATCAGACAACACAGCAGGCTTTCCTTCATAGGCTGTGGAAGCTGCGAAGCGAATGGAACGAGGGATAATCGTTTCATATAGGTGGTATCCATTCTCATGACAATATTTCCGGGCCTGTGCCAGCATTTCCGAATGTAGAACGGTACGAGAATCAACCATCATCCCAACCATACCATCAATCTGAAGTGCAGAATTCTGTTTTTCCTTAAAATCATTGATGGCTTCCAACACCCGAACGATACCGGCTACTGCAAAAGTTTCTGGTGCAAAGGGAACAATTACCCGATCCGCTGCGACAAGCACATTCCCCGCCACTAACCCCATAGCAGGAGGTGTATCAATGAATATGTAATCGTATTGAGCCCGAATACGTTCCAAAGGCTCCTGTAGCAAATTAAACGGGCGCTTATAGCGATCCTGATTGGTTAATACATCAAAGTCCAAAAAATCCATATCTACGTTCGATGGTACAAGGTCGAGTCGATCCATCAAGTTAATTCTCACAGCTTCAATAGATTCGCCCCCGGCCATTACCTCATAGATAGTATTCTCAAAGCTTTTAGGCGTTTTTCCGAATGCTAAAGCGGCATTTCCCTGAGCATCTGTATCCACAATCAGCACTCGTGCCTTGGGCTTTTTCAAGACAATAGCTGCAGCCAGGTTCGTAACAAAGCTAGTCTTACCAACGCCCCCTTTATTTGCAGATATAGCGTAGACTATTCCCATTACATTCAACTCCTTTATATGGTTCATAAAATTTGTTCCAAATCATTAAACCATGTTATGGTTCCATAAAATGTTCAGTAAATTTAAAATACCATAGTTTTTATGTTTCGCATAGAAAAGAAAAGCTGATTCCTTCTTCAGTAGCTCGCAAGTAGCTGCTCAGCGGCAGCTTCCTTCAGATTCCACCTGGAGGCAGAGCCCTTGGCTAACAGTTCCTACTGGCAAACCTATAGCGGACATAGACCGCCAAGATATCGCCCATGCCGACGCACAAAAAAAATCTCCCTGGCATTTGCCCGGAAAATTATTTTTTAGATTCTGAAGACCCATTCATAATTATTCTGATAGCGCCAGCTGGCCGCTTGGGGATTTTACTTTGTGGAGCTGCTCCCTTGCGTAAAGTATCTATAGTGCTCTAAAGATTCCGGATCTCGGCCATTAGTATGAGTAATACGACATTTTATCGTCGAGTTAGTGAGTATGAAGAAAATCTTAATGCTAACTAAAAAATCGGAACATATCTGAGATTAAATGCGAAATACTTAGTAATATGGAGAAATTCAGAGAAAAACTGCGGTTTTTATGGGTAAATGAGGATAATTAAAAAAGGGGTAAAGTAAATAAGGTATTATAATTGTTGTACAAGCTACAGGTAAGACCTTCCTTTTCATAGGAAAGGAGGGATGTTGGATGGATGATGTTATTAAACTCGGTGGATTACTGTTTCAATTCGGAGCATTTCTTATTGCATCATTAGGCTTTATTCTTCAACTTATAATTCATATGAAAAAGTCGAAATGACCCTGTTTGATTGTCTAGGTCAGAGGGTCATTAAGGGAAGAAGCCTGTAGTTTTGTATAAAAAAGTGCTGATTGTGCGCCAACACAGTCAGTACTTTTTTTAGTTCTTAAAAATAACTATAAAAGATATAAAATAACTAATAGCGATATTTTTAAAACATCATACGAACATTTTTGTACATCATTTGTATATCAATTGTATTACAAAGTACAACAAAAGGAAACCAGTTATCCATAATTCTTGAAATGTATAACTCAAAATTGTGTAAAATTGTTCAAATAGTGCAAGGAAAAAGGTATGCCGAGCTTTTTGATAAAGAATCAGGCTATGATTATAAATCTTTTAACTTTCTCCCCCTCCCTATACACCTCATCCACCTCTGTAAATCTAAAAATCACACACCACACTAACTTAGAATCCCCCCCATTATTACTGACGCTACGGACGAATTCAGTTATCGCTTATCGTTCGGATTTTCAAAACTTCTATACGTTGGCCATTTTTTTAATGTTCGACTTTATAGCCAAACAAAGACAACTGCAGGAGCTGATCCCAGATCTATTTTGAAACAAATCACGAACAATCATTTTGGAGAAAACGTCATCGGTTTCTCATTACTTTGCTGGACTTGTTCAATGATGCCATTGAGCATATTATCAGTTATTTTTGCCGGATAGTGACCGGCTCTATCGTGTAGAATGTTTTCAATAATCCACGCTTTCCGAGTCCAATAGCGATAATTCCGCGCACCTTCATCTTGTGCAGACTTAAAAGATGATTCGCCTGGTTGTAAGGCTGCTCCTTTATTAACCACTCTCAGCAGACATGTGCGTATTGCGGAAGCACAGTTGAACCAGTCGGAAACGGGATGTTTTGCTCGTTTTGTGATATGGAAGTCTACCAGGACGATATACAAAATAACGGAATGAGAAGACCGGTACGAGTTGATGAGA
>NZ_VXKZ01000071.1:0-2150 GCF_008693195.1 Paenibacillus sp. UASWS1643 | reverse complement strand
TAATATCTTTTAATTTATCAATATCCCATGTGAGTTGATAATGATACTTTCCGTCTGTGTCCATCCAAAAATCGTGATCATAATACTCTCTATTAGCCACACTTGGATATGTAGAAGGTAAGTCCCTGCTAACCTGGCTGAAATAGGCAACCATTTCAGAATAGTTTTTTATCTTTTGCTTAATAGGTGTACCTCTCATAAATGACATATCTAACATGGTAGGCCAAAATTCCGACGTAGTATTAATAAATGGTGCGTCAATAATAATTTGTTTTAAGGACATATGATCTCATTCCTTTCGCTATACTTTTTTAATTTCCGGAAGATCCGGCTACAGCATTGTATCCAATCCCTGGGGCGAAGGGACTCATATTTCTTGGCTTCAGCAATATCCTCAGCCTGCGCTTGATTGATCCCTTTACGTTCTTCCTTCAGCCAACCAACTCAGGATCTGAAGCACGAGTTCCATAATGAGCTGCCCGAGCCCTTCTAGATCTTCACACTTGCGTTAGGATATAGACATTGATTAAGTAGCTAAACGCAAAAGGAGAGGACGGCTGGTAAACCAGTTATCCTCTCCTTTGCTTACTATGAACGACAATGTTCAGAAATCAACGAGCCACTACGAATATGAGGTGAAACCCAAGTACCCCAACTGTTGAAATATCCTCTTACTGGATGAGAACAACGGAAATGAGCTCGAACGCGAATACTACGAGGGTAAGCGCACTGAATAGCCATTCAGATCACCTTCCTTACTCCAACTGATTAGGAAGCAAGGACTCAAACAACAATCTCTACATATGTATTTTTATCTGATACATGCCCAGAACATTAAATGTTGTTGCATCTTACCTAAGGTTTTGATAAGATAATTGCAATGGTTGTATATATATTTGTCAAAAAAATATATATTGGCTAGTAAAAGACATAGGTTTTTGGGAACATATAATTTTGATAATTGATCGGCAAATCAATCTATCAAACAGAGATAAAAATTGTCTGAGTTCATACTAACCCTGCTGGAAGTATTATTCTATTTCAGTATAAGGGTTTTTTTTCGTTTAGTCAACACCCAAATACAACATGTTGATGTCGAATTTTGTCGAAACACAACATATAGATAATATTCATACGCTAAAACAATATATATACCTGTTTTTAATCAGCACGAATGAAAAGAACACTCCTTAGTGGGAGTGTTCTTTTCATTCGTCCCTTTTTCCTCGGTACGCCGGTTGCACACAGCTGTCTGTTTAATACGTTTTCCCTGAATTCTGAAATTCTACGATCTATCTATATACTTGATTACTTCAGCTGCCGTTAAGAAAGAATCCTCATTTAAAAGGACAAGGCGATCGAACATCTTAACCGTAAATATCTTGTCGGTACGGTTTACTTCAAAACGTATATTTTCTCCTACTACATATCCCCCAACGGTAACTTGATCCCATTCTGCCATATGCTCGATATTCGCTTTAGCTGTGGGTGTGAGCATACACACACTTCCCTTCTGTTATATTTTCTATTATTATGTCCAGCTAATCGACTCCACCGCTGACTCCAGATCCTCGACACCAGGAGTCGTGTAAATCATGGTCATAGCAATGTTGGGTGATCCATCCTCTTTGTAATGCCCCATAAGCATGGCAACTCGTTGTAGATCGTTTCCAGCTACAACCAAGTCATGCCCAAACGTATGACGCAATCCGTGGCAAGTCATATTTTTTATTCCTGTCCGTAATTTGTATTTACTGATCATATGTTGCACTGCCCTAACGGACATTTTAGAAGAACGCTGTGAAACAAAAACATATGGGCTCTTATCATCCCTCACCTGCAGATAAGCCTGGATAACATGTCTAAGCTCTGCACTGATCGGGAGCTCTCTATCCTTATCTCCTTTACCGTGAATATAAGCTATACCCTTGCGATCACTCATGGTTAAGTCCGTAATCTTCAGATCGCACAGTTCGTGCACTCGAAGACCGAGCCGAAGCATAGTAAGCACAATTGCAGTATCTCTCTTTGCTTCTGGACTTCGATTGTCTCGAAGTTCCCTTAAAAGAGAATTTTGTTCTTGCCTGGTTAGCCACTTCGGTAGGCGACGAGCTGCAGGTGGTTTTTTAATCGCTCCAACCGGATTATCA
>NZ_VXKZ01000070.1:0-1816 GCF_008693195.1 Paenibacillus sp. UASWS1643 | reverse complement strand
TTAGCCAAGCGGAAAGCTGCGGCTGATGCGCCACAGCAAGAAAAAGTGTCTGTTTGGGAGAAGATAAAACGATTTTTTCGGAACTTACAGAAACCCAAGGTGGAAGAACGTAAAGCCTATCGTCCACGTGGCTATCGTACAAGGAAATTTGGAACAATCGTTTTTTGGATCATGTTTGGTTTTGTGTTTCTGGTGTTTTTCTTTTCCATACTGAATCCGTCTAAGCAAGAGGATGTGAATGCAGCAGCTGTGGAACAAACTCCAACACTAAACCCGGCCACAACCACTACAGCTGTCCAATATGCTGAGAATTTTGCCAAGGAGTATTTTACTTGGAAGCCAGGTAGCGAAGCGCTGGCGAAGCGTCAAGAGCGTTTGGCGCCATATCTGGCTGAAGGCATCGATCCACACGCTGGCTTAGAGCCAACGTCATTAAAAACCACTTCGGTCTTATTGTCAACGGAAATCGCTAATATCGAGGAAAAGGGTGATAACAAGGCTTACGTTACCCTCAAGGTGTATCAGAAGATTGGTATTCCGAAGGAAGTTGAGACTACAGACAAAAAGACGAAAAAGAAAACCACAACCACTAAATATGAACCTAAGGAAGTTAGTAAATTTTTTGTTGTACCGGTAGCCTATGCACAGAATTATGGAATCTATGATCTACCGAAGTACACCTATATCAATCCGCAGACTACCGTTGTCGCGTCAGATCCGAAAAATGGTTTACAGGATGTAGCAGAATCTGAGGTGAAGCAAAATATTCGCAATTTCCTTGATACTTTCTTTGGCTCTTATGCTACAGATCCTGCCGACAAGTTAGCCTATCTGCTTGAAGACAAAGATCATCCAAGCGGACTGAATAAGCGCATGAACTTTGTGAACGTTAAAAATTCGCAAATTTATCAGGGTGAAACTCCCGAAACGTATATTGTCTTTGCCACTGTTGTATTGGAAGATCCCGTTTCAGAGGATCGCTTCGTAACCAATTACAGATTGGATATTACACAAAAAGATGGGCGTTACGTTGTAAGTAAAATAGATCAACAATAGGAGGAATCAACATGAATATTGGTTTTGATGGGTTGCTGGACTGGGCTTCAGAGCAAGGAGGGAATTTGATCCTGGTTGCTGCTATTTTCTTCGCTATTATGCTTGCCTTTAAACGTCAGTTTATCGGTGCTATTGGTACATTTTTGGTACTTTTGGTGGCATATTTGATTGTTTCGAAACCAGATGTACTAGGGAAAATTTCTGAATGGGCTGCGAAACTAGTCGGCATCAATTAAGGGGGCTACCTTTATGCAGCAGCGAAAGGATATGTTTGTTCTCAATGAGTTTCTGAAGTTTGAACGCAAGCTGTATCAGTTTGCTGGTTTTAAAGTTGGGCGACCTCTCAAATTGAAGTCTATTGGCTACTTTTTCGGTATCGCCGCAATTATGGTTGGTTGGTATTACTTTCCTGTGCTGAATATACCTTTGAAAATAATACCAAGCTCCATTTTAATTGCGGCACCGTTCATGCTTACGTATCTCCTAATTGACGTGGGGACGGAGAATCGACCACCGATTAAGTTTGCTAGAAGCATGGTGCTTTATCATATGAGGAAGGCAAAGCGCGTCACTTACTTTAAGGGAATGGAGCTGGACCGACCAAAGTCATATGGCTTTGGCGGTCAGCTATCTGCCAGAGAATATCGTTTGAAGAAGAAAAAGAAGAAGCGTACCCATTACCAATTTGAAGGGTACATGACCATGCGAGATTAGAGGAAGGAAGGTGATCTAATGAAGGTATTTACCGAATTTCCGACAA
>NZ_VXKZ01000069.1:0-1720 GCF_008693195.1 Paenibacillus sp. UASWS1643 | reverse complement strand
ATACCAGCAATATAACTAAAAATCACATCTATAATATACAAAAATTAGATGTTTTTAATGATAAAATTCCAAGCAGAGCAAAAAGAAAAGTCAAACAGAATGATATTGTTTATTCTACTGTTAGACCAAATCAACACCATCATGGAATAATAAAAGTACCTGTTGAAAATATGTTAGCTTCCACAGGATTTGTGGTTCTGACAAGTAAGGGAAGATATTCAAATGACTTAATCTATTTATGGCTTAACCAAGAAGAAACAACAACAAAGTTACAGTCTATTGCTGAACAAAGTACTAGTACCTACCCATCAATTAAACCAGGTGATATTCTATCAATTAAAATACTAGTTCCACTAGAAAAACAATTAAACGAGTTATCAGATATGATTGAAGTACAGCATAAACAAATATGGATTAATCAACAACAGAATCAAAAATTAATGGAGATTCGCAACTCTCTCCTTCCAAAACTAATGTCAGGTGAAATCCGTGTCCTTATAGATAAAGAATAGTTTTTGCATTAGAAAGGGGGAAATAAAGTGAGCCTTTTAGAGAACTTCACAGAAGATTTATTGGAACAAGCGGTCATCGAAATCCTGCAGGAGATGGATTATGAATATGTATTCGGTCCGGAAATCGGTCATGGTGGTGAATATCCAGAACGGAATGACTACCGCGAAGTGATTTTAAACCAGCGTCTTCGGGATGCCCTCTTTACACTGAATCGTCATTTGCCAGAGGATGCACTAGAAGATGCATATCGTCAGATTATTTCGTTTAATAGTCCTTCCTTACATGAAAATAATAAACAATTTCATAAGCTTTTAGTTGAAGGTATTGATGTAAGCTTTCATCAAGACGGACAGATTAAAACCGAAAAAGCGATGGTGCTAGATTTTAATCAGCCAGAGCGAAACAGTTTTGTCGTCGTCAATCAGTTTACGATTATTGAAAAAGAAGAGCGTAGACCCGATGTGCTCATCTTTGTAAATGGTCTTCCGCTTGTGGTTATTGAATTAAAATCAGCTTCTGATGAAAATGTAGGCATTGAACAAGCCTATAACCAGATTCAGACATATAAAAATGATATCCCTTCTCTATTCCGTTACAATGCGTTTAGCATCATCTCAGATGGCATTAATGCCAAAGCAGGTACCATTACTTCGAATGAAGAGCGCTTTATGAACTGGAGAACAGTAGATGGGATTAATATCGAACCTTTAGACGTTCCTCAATACGAAGTAGCTATCCGCGGTATGCTAGATAAAAAACGTTTAGTCGATATTATTCAAAACTTTATCCTCTTTCAAGAATCAAAAGAAGCGATTCATGATGAGAATGGGAATAAAATCGGTGACAACAAAACCATTATTAAAATCATGGCGGCCTACCATCAGTACTTTGCGGTTAAAAAAGCAGTAGAAAGCACAAAACAAGCCACCGCAAAGCAAGGTGACCGTAAAATCGGTGTGGTATGGCATACCCAAGGATCAGGGAAAAGTTATTCCATGGTATTTTACACCGCATCTTTAGTAAACGAACTAAATAACCCTACGATTGTTGTCATTACGGATCGAAATGACTTGGATGAACAATTATATACAACGTTTGCGAAGTCTGAAGATATTTTACGTCAAACTCCTAAACAAGCCCATATTCGTAAGCTAACCGAAGAACAAAAGAAACAGCAGGCAAAAGATCAATCAAAAGAATTAAATGG
>NZ_VXKZ01000007.1:0-230 GCF_008693195.1 Paenibacillus sp. UASWS1643 | reverse complement strand
CATCGGCGCTAGAGGGCTTAACGGTCGTGTTCGGGATGGGTACGTGTGGAACCCCTCCGCCATCGCCACCAAACGCGATTTGTCGAAGCATAGCTTCTTGAAATCAGATATGGAACTGAAAATCATACACACAATCTGTGATGTACCAATTTTCATTTCAGAGATCATTCTCTGAAAACTAGATTCGAAACGAAACATGCGAATTACAACTTGCTAATTGGATAAGCCCT
>NZ_VXKZ01000068.1:0-1571 GCF_008693195.1 Paenibacillus sp. UASWS1643 | reverse complement strand
GCTGATTCAGATACATTTTCATCATAAGTTTGAATTTCCGTCTTTATAACGTGACCTTGTACCGATCCGGTCCGAAAATGACCTCTACATCCCTATTGAATATATGACACCCTTTTAAACGAATATTGGTTGAAACCAATTCCATGCCTGGTTAAAACCAGGCACAGGAAAAAAGCGTTCCTGGTAATCCAGGAACGCCCTTGCTTCAAAATTTTATCTTCAGTTTTAACCAAGTACTTTATTTCTCTTCCGATCCGGAAAACTTCGGAACTGACTGATTTATTTTTTGAATTAACTGACTCACTCGGCCCTGGGATACACCAAGCAGATCCGCCCATTTCTTTTGTGAAGCAGCGGGGTACTCTGCCATGATCTTAACAAGCCTCAGCGCTGTATCCTTACTGCGGGGCTGCTTCTTTTCAACAATAGGCTCTGTTGTGACTGCTTCGTTTATACAAGAACTGCAAATGAAATAATCTTTAAAGTAGGCAAGTCCCTCCGTAGAGGAACAAAACGTACACTCAGCTGTTCTATATTTCCTTAAAGTCAGACGTTCATCAGAATCATCAACAAAATATTCAAGCGGATCGCCAAGCTTGATTCCCAGGGTACGCCGTAATTCAATAGGCAGTACAATACGGCCAAGCGCATCCAACTTGCGTACCATCCCCGTATTTTTAGATCTATTCATCCTACTTCTTCTCCCATTTTTTTCCTCATTGTATCATATGTACTATTAACTTTCAGATCATTACAATGTTGATATGGAACATGCGTTCTCTTATAATAGAGTAATCAAATAGCTCCGGAGGTGCTACGATGCTTTCAGATCTTGAGCGCAAGATCCATCGAATATTGTACAACTACTCTCACGCCCGTAGAAGAATGCCATCGATGCACGAATTGACAGTTAAAACAGGCAAGTCTAAGGGCGAGATCCAGAAGTGTCTAATCCGTCTGGAGGATCAGCTCTTTATTTCTTGGGACGACAAAAGACAAGTCGAGTCTATTAAAATACTACAAGGCTGGGAAATCGTTGAATCCAAAGCTGGTCCCATCGAGTCGATCAATAATATCGACTATTGGACACAACATTAAAAGCCAGCTTCGGAAAGCTGGCTTGGGGATCCAAACTCATTTTATTGTTTTCCTGGCATAATGAACACTGATATCGCTTCATCAATATTCGGTTTCTGCTTCTTTTTTTCAATTGGCCATAATTTAAACGTCCGGGTATCGAGCCAAGAACGATCAGCTGCAGGAGCTTTCCTGGGATCCAAATAGCTTTAAAAGCCGAACATTAGATTTCCCACTCCCCGTCTTAATTAAACTTCATATAGACTTTGGTTGTGATGCTTATAATTATATTTCATCTTTCTAATATTACCTGCCATGTAATTAGCCATAACGTTTACATTATGATGTAATTTAAATAGGGTACTGAATACAGGATCGGCCAAACCCGGTAAATGATCTGTAGCTTCCAACCAATACGCGTTGATAGCACCGGATGGATTTCGATTAAATCCCCTCATAACTCTATGATTTCCATCAAGTATAATTATTGAGTT
>NZ_VXKZ01000067.1:0-1539 GCF_008693195.1 Paenibacillus sp. UASWS1643 | reverse complement strand
AACGGAAAGCTTGATCCCGAGGGTACAACCACTCGTGCTCAAGCGTTAACCGTTGTAGACCGAATTGGTAAAGTGCGAAGTGGACAGACACTGAAAGTAGATACAGTAGCTTTAAAGAATGCAGAAAAAGCGAAGAACGCGGAGCGGGATCCGTGGGGACGGCTTATTCGAACCAACAATTTGCCTAAAAATGCAAAAGAATTCCCTTTTATTTTGGAAGAGTATCCGAATGAAATGTATGAGATGAAGCCCAATATTATTGTAGATAGAACTTCTGCCCAACTAGCCAAGATGGATAGAAACTTTAACAATAAGGCTCTAATGGATCAATGGAAACAAACAACGGAGAATTACTATAACTTAATGCTTAATGTAGATTACAGAACAATTGATGAAGAATGGGCCAATACATTATTTACATATCATAATCAAGGATTTAGGGTGGTACTTGCGGATATGAGACGATATGTGAAATGGGTTAAGGAGAACAAGATCATCATGACGGGTTCTTTAATAGCGGAGCCTTCTATGGTGACCGAATCGGATGACTTATCGTTTTATTTTATTCGAACTAAATTTAGTTTTGAAATTAAATCCTATATAAAATACAAAAATATCATGTTTGATGAACGTTTCGTAAATGCTGGGAACTTAAAAAAAGGAAAAAAATATGCAGGATATGCAGATATTCCGTTATCCACGAATTCAAATACGTATGATTTGAAGGTTAGTGGCATGACTACATTATTTAGTAAAAACTCAATTTTGCGTGAAATGAAATGAAGAAGCTTGTCAAGAGATTGGTCCTATGTTTTTTGATGGTTTCATTACTGATCGAATTACTGGTTGTATTCAGTATCAAACCTGTAGCATATGCTGCAGATGATATTCGATTTAACCCCTCTGGTTCAATTGAATTTAGTACAACTTCTACACAAGCATCTACATCCATTCGATATAAAACGGTGGGATTCACAATAGCTCGCAATGCAAGATGTACGTCAACCAATTGTGCTCCCCAGCAAGGGGGGCCGTTTGGTGTAGTGAGAATAACCCAATATCGTGAAGTAGATAATGGAGACAGAACAGTTACTACGTATTTTCGAGTGCCAGTTAATCAAGTGAATGATGCTTTAGAAGCTGCTGGACTCGAGAAGATAACCAATGGTGGACAGATTTGGTTAAGCTCTATATTTCATGTTATTAACGGATCCAGACCTAATACGGATTTCGTGACTCTTCAGAGTATAAAGAATGCTGAAAGTTGGGCTGACCCAAGTAAGTTCAGACAGTACTATGATATTCCTGTAAAAGTGAATGGATTCTATCCAGTTACCAAGATATATCGAACTAGTGAAGGTACAGAGATGTATTCTGCAAAAGTAGAGAGCGACATTGAAGATGTAGATAAAAATTGGCCAGTAGGTAAACCAGTAGATACAGTAATGTTAGATAAAACTTTTCCGTTTCAAGGTGATACCTATAAGCTAGTGAAGTCGTATGTTCAGTCTAAACGGAAGTTAAATGAACAGAATTTTG
>NZ_VXKZ01000066.1:0-1185 GCF_008693195.1 Paenibacillus sp. UASWS1643 | reverse complement strand
AAATAATTCGCTAAGTTCACTTGTCAATTTTTCCATCTTTTCTTCATACGGGATACCATCATCTTCTAATTCTTCAATCCCTACATAGCGTCCAGGAGTTAGTACATAATCATGTTCACGTACCTCTTCGAGTCTTGCTTCTTTACAGAACCCTTGCACATCTTCATACATTCCATTCTCATTTCGCCAATTATGATACGTATCAGCTATTTTCATAATATCTACATCACCTAACTCACGGTGGCGACGATCGACCATGTTTCCAAGGTTACGGCCATCAATAAAGAGAATTTCATTTTCACGATTGCGGAATTTGCCATGTTGTTTCTTATTTCTATTTAAGATCCATAGACATACTGGAATAGAAGTAGAATAGAATAAGCTTCCTGGTAATGACACGATACAATCGACCAGATCAGCATTAATTAGGTTTTTACGGATTTCACCTTCGTTTGATGTATTCGAGCTTAGTGAACCGTTTGCTAATACAATTCCAGCCACTCCATTTGGTGACAAGTGATAGACCATATGCTGTAGCCAAGCATAGTTGGCATTACCTTCTGGCGGTGTGCCGTATTTCCAGCGCACATCGTCAGTTAAACTGCTGCCGCTCCAATCACTGATGTTAAACGGAGGGTTTGCTAATATATAATCCGCTTTTAATGTACGGTGTAAATCATCATGGAATGTATCCGCGTGATGTTCACCTAGATTTCCGTCTAATCCCCGAATAGCAAGGTTCATACGGCACAATTTCCAAGTTGTCGAATTTAATTCTTGCCCGTAAATCGAAAGATCGTTAAGTTTCCCTTGATGTTCAGTGACGAATTTTTCACTTTGAATGAACATCCCTCCGCTGCCGCATGCCGGGTCATAAATACGCCCTTTATATGGTTCGATGAGTTCAACTAGTGTTTTAACTATACTTGTCGGCGTATAGAACTCACCGCCGCCCTTTCCTTCTGCACTTGCAAATTTGCCTAAGAAATATTCATATACACGACCAAGTAAATCTTTCTCGCCGCTACTGTGCAATTTAATAGTAGAAATTAAATCAATGAGTTCTCCTAAGCGGCGCTTATCTATTTCAGGTCTAGCGTAGCGTTTATCTAAAACTCCCTTTAGCACAGGGTTTTCTTTTTCAATTAAAATCATTGCATCGTCAATAAATTGTCCGATTTTCAC
>NZ_VXKZ01000065.1:0-1179 GCF_008693195.1 Paenibacillus sp. UASWS1643 | reverse complement strand
ATTGCAAACTGTGGGTTTCATTGAGCAGTTTGTCTTCTCAGGAAAAAAACAGGGGTTGGCGGATCGCTACTTAAGTGTCACCAAAAATCCAGTGTTTTTGGATGGTCCAGTTCGTGGCTTGAATGAGCCAGTTCAAATGGACTTGTTTCAACTCGAATAGACAAAGACGCTGCAATCCTCAAAAAGGAGGCTTGTAGCGCTTTTGTTTTTAAGACCGATTAAGTTTCAGAAAAAATTTTTGAACAAGCATGGTCAAATCCTCGTGAAAATCATAAAAACATCCGTTTAACTACGGAGAATTCCGAAAAACATCCTTTCGACTACGGAGATTGGAGTAAAAAAAAATGAGATTCATGAATTTTAAGTCGGTTTTAGTCGAAAAAAGACGAAACATCCGTTTAACTACGGAAAACTGCTTTAAAACATCCCTTCGACTACGGAAAACCCCCTAAAAACATCCGTTCAACTACGGAAAATTACTTTTGTCCAAATTTGCCAAATCAAAAATATTTGTCGTATGATAGACATATAGGTTTAAGATTTTTACATAAAAAATAAAAGCCCACACCTCCACACTTTATGAATGCCTGGTCGCCAAACTAACCATTCATAAGGTACCACCGAGTTGAGAGCTTCTACTTTGTATTCGCAATTTATAGGGTTATTATACCCTTTTTGGGAAAGAAGGTGAAGGGCTAACTCCTGCTTTCCTATTGCCATTTTTGGTGTGTGTGCGGAAATTGGGAGTTTTTATAAGTCTATTGTTGTGCAGTCAAAGGTGCCGCTAGGCCATGTATTACGTCGTTTTTTTAGATCGCAAATTCAAGAGGTTCCTAGCAAGCACAAACAATCAGGTGCTGGCCGTGGATACGACTTCGGTTGGATTTATACCAGCCAGGATTGCCATACATATAATGCATGCCGGTCATATGATACGTTAGCTTGGCAAGCGGAAAGTAACACATACTATACCCCGAATACATTTTTTCGCAACGATCGGCGCGCCCAGGAGACCCTTCGCTGGCTAAATGCTTTTGTATTGGACGTTGATACAAAAAATGGCCAAAATGATGGGCTTATTTTGCCTGATCTTTTGGATCGGATCAGCGCAGCCGGTCTGCCCCAACCCTCGCTTATTGTCCGGACACCTTCAGGTGGATTTCATGTTCACTTTATCTT
>NZ_VXKZ01000064.1:0-1107 GCF_008693195.1 Paenibacillus sp. UASWS1643 | reverse complement strand
GTAGCGATGGGGTCATACGCCCGAATCACTGCCCCCTGCTCAAGCAAACGCTGAATGATCTCAATCGCCGGAGCATCGATTAGTTCTTGAATCTTGTTGGTTATCAGGTGACATTCAGTGACTTTTACTGTCCAAATGCAGTAATAGATTGGTTTTCTTTCGTCTACCCTCTTCAGCATCCCCGCCCACTCATGCGTTCTGGCGGGTGAAAGATTACCGACCATTTCCCTGTACTCGTCCATCGTCAAAAAATTTATCTTCACAGGTTGTCCATTCAAGACAAAGATCGCTTTTTTATAAATGCCATGACAGACAGTCAAAGCTGCTACAATCTTAGGTTTATGAGTTTTCATGATTTTCCTCCGACTCGTTTAGTAGATTGGGCAGCAGCCGGGCGGCTGCTGCTGCGTGTTCCTATTCGCGGTATTTATTAGCTGACCAGTTGAGCAGGAACGTGACGGACTGAAGGAAAATTGAAAACAAAATGAGTATCAAAAGTAACATTTCCATTAGGCTTGTCCTCCTGTAGTTTGATAGGAGGGTAAGGGGGCAACCCCTTACCCAACATTTAGCAGAAATTGAAACGTTGAAATCTAAAACTATTTAGGCTTGGGATTTTTTTTAGTCCGCAATCGTTGCGAGCGATTGGAACCCTTTCGCTTATCTCTAACTGTCAGCCATTCCAAGAATGCTTTAAGTGCACCAAGTAGCTGAATGATGACTTGCAGCCCGGCCGCTATAACGGCCAACATGAGCAGCGTTTCATTTTGCATCGTCCTCACCTCCTTTCAGGTTTGAACGCGCTAGAATCTATCTTCCACCAAGCTTTTCATCCACAAATTTTTTCAGGTCTTGATAGCAAGCCAGTTCCGCTTTGTAGCACTTCACATCTTGATTCAAGCTCTCACATATGGAAATACGAGCCTCCAACCAATGGATACGTTGATAACACAGGGTTAACAGCAATGACCAACTTTGTTCTTCTGTCATGATCAATGCTCTTCCGGAAGCAGGATTGTGGTTGCGCTTCTATCCCATTCAGTGATGATCCAAAATCTCAACCCGCTGGACGTTAGATAAGCCGATAAAAGCCGCCCCTCGTCTTCC
>NZ_VXKZ01000063.1:0-1085 GCF_008693195.1 Paenibacillus sp. UASWS1643 | reverse complement strand
TTGGGGTGAAGTCGTAACAAGGTAGCCGTATCGGAAGGTGCGGCTGGATCACCTCCTTTCTATGGAGAATCGTTTCCTGCAACGGAAACATTCAAATATAAAATCTAGCCAGGTCGGCTAGTTACTCACTCGTTGCTCAGTTTTGAGAGCTCAAACTCTCAAACGTTTGGTGGCGATAGCGAAGGGGTTCCACACGTTCCCATCCCGAACACGACCGTTAAGCCCTTCAGCGTCAATGGTACTTGGACCGCAGGGTCCTGGGAGAGTAGAACGCCGCCAAGCGTAACCCATTTTGGGTTCAAATAGTATATATAATGTGGGCCCTTAGCTCAGTTGGTTAGAGCGCACCTCTGATAAGGGTGAGGCCGGTGGTTCGAGTCCACCAGGGCCCACCATCTATACCTTTAAACTTTATATGGGGCCATAGCTCAGCTGGGAGAGCGCCTGCCTTGCAAGCAGGAGGTCAGCGGTTCGATCCCGCTTGGCTCCACCAAAAATGTTTTACAAGTTTGTTCTTTGAAAACTAGATATCGAAACGAAACAAACGCGAATTAGAACATTCCTTTATAGCTGAACTTGTGCAAACAAGTCAAGTGTATAAAGGTAGTTAAATTGCTTTTGTGATGGTATCGGGTAAGAGCGACTTTTGGCTTTGCGCAAGCAAACCAAGGGAAGCGAGCGACCGAAACCGGAACAAAATGGTTAAGCTACTAAGAGCACACGGAGGATGCCTAGGCGCTAGGAGCCGATGAAGGACGTGGCGAACAACGAAACTGCCTCGGGGAGCTGTAAGCAAGCTTTGATCCGGGGGTGTCCGAATGGGGAAACCCAGCTGGGGTAATTTCCAGTTACTCATAACTGAATACATAGGTTATGTAGAGGCATACCAGGGGAACTGAAACATCTAAGTACCCTGAGGAAGAGAAAACAATAGTGATTCCGTCAGTAGCGGCGAGCGAACGCGGAGAAGCCCAAACCAGAGAGCTTGCTCTTTGGGGTTGTGGGACGTCTCACATGGAGTTACAAAGGAACCGGTTAAGCGAAGAGGTCTGGAAAGGCCCGCCAAAGAAGGTAAAAGCCCTGTA
>NZ_VXKZ01000062.1:0-1079 GCF_008693195.1 Paenibacillus sp. UASWS1643 | reverse complement strand
ATGGAAATTCCCTAGCGACCATACCGATCTGTAGAAATAAGGATATGGTTGTGCTATACTTGGCACAACGGCAATTGAATTTCCCTTCGTCATATATCAATGGACATTGGGTATAATAAAAATAGCCGTGATGTTGACCGCATCACGACTATCCAGACAAATTTCCAGTGGGCGACCACGGCGAGATTTCATTACAAATGATCGAAAAACCACCGGATCAAGGGCCCAACCTATCGCCGGTGGTTTTTCTTGTCTTTACGTGACTTCTTCTGTTTCCGGCTGCCAAACAAAGTCTTTAGGCCAGCAAATATGCCGACCAATTTTAGCAACAAATCCAGAATCTTCACGATCAGATCAAGTGACACAGCGTCACCCCCTCTCGGGTAGCTTCGCCGTGACAAAAATCCCACCGGTTACTTGTCTATCATCATTATATCAACTTTACTCTTGGGAGACAGCTTCTATCTCGGCAATTAAAGTAACCTATATTACCTTTCAATTTAGGTTACTTTAATTCCAAGGAGGGAACCTTATTGAATGAGAAACCTCGGCCAGTTGGCCGCCCGCCCCAAGGAATCACAAAAAAAGTTTCGCTAACGCTGACCGAAGAAGAGTGGCACGAGATTGATCAATCAGGCAAAACTGTGGCCGCCTTTCTAAAGAATAAAATGAAAAAGAACGTTCCTGTTCCCATTCTGGTCCAAAGACCGGAATGGAAACAGGAACGTAATCCGGTTACCTATCCCCGCCGCCACGCTGAAGAACAGTGGGACGTCCATTGGCGATTCTCTGATAAGCCTCTACCGCCTGACGATATCATAGAAGCGGCGAAACAATCCATGTATCAGATTCTCTTTCCTGATCAAGCCGAAAATGCAGTTGTTGAAACACGGGATCAATATGTATGCCCCTTTACTGGGAAGCGGTTCGGATCTATGGATAAACTCGTTAGCTCTGCAATCCCCACATTAGTACAGTGGGCCATAGCCAAGAAACGGCGTGACGCTGAACGCCAAGCGGCCAAAGAACGAGAAAAAGGACAGAAGTAACTTCTTCCAAAAACAAGCCTTCAATAAGGC
>NZ_VXKZ01000061.1:0-1015 GCF_008693195.1 Paenibacillus sp. UASWS1643 | reverse complement strand
AGTACGTGGACGTAGACCCGAAACCGGGTGATCTACCCCTGTCCAGGGTGAAGGTGCGGTAACACGCACTGGAGGCCCGAACCCACGCATGTTGAAAAATGCGGGGATGAGGTGGGGGTAGCGGAGAAATTCCAATCGAACTCGGAGATAGCTGGTTCTCCCCGAAATAGCTTTAGGGCTAGCCTCGGAAAACAGAGTCGTGGAGGTAGAGCACTGATTGGGTGCGGGGCCCGCAAGGGTTACCAAGCTCAGTCAAACTCCGAATGCCATAGACTTACTTCCGGGAGTCAGACAGTGAGTGCTAAGATCCATTGTCAAAAGGGAAACAGCCCAGACCATCAGCTAAGGTCCCCAAGTGTGTGTTAAGTGGGAAAGGATGTGGAGTTGCACAGACAACCAGGATGTTGGCTTAGAAGCAGCCACCATTGAAAGAGTGCGTAATAGCTCACTGGTCGAGTGACTCTGCGCCGAAAATGTAACGGGGCTAAACACACCACCGAAGCTATGGCTTGATGCTTTGCATCAGGGGTAGGGGAGCGTTGTATAAGGGTTGAAGGTGTACCGTAAGGAGCGCTGGACATTATACAAGTGAGAATGCCGGTATGAGTAACGAAAAGATCAGTGAGAATCTGATCCGCCGAAAGCCTAAGGGTTCCTGAGGAAGGCTCGTCCGCTCAGGGTAAGTCGGGACCTAAGGCGAGGCCGAAAGGCGTAGTCGAAGGACAACAGGTCGAAATTCCTGTACCACCGTAAGCCGTTATGAGCAATGGGGGGACGCAGTAGGGTAGTGACGCGGACTGATGGATGTCCGTCTAAGCAGTAAGGCTGATGTGTAGGCAAATCCGCACATTGTAAGGCTGAGCTGTGATGGGGAGCGAAAATTGTAGTAGCGAAGGTCATGATCTCACACTGCCAAGAAAAGCCTCTAGCCAGGTGATGGTGCCCGTACCGCAAACCGACACAGGTAGGCGAGAAGAGTATTCTAAGGCGCGCGGAAGAACTCTCGTTAAGGAAC
>NZ_VXKZ01000060.1:0-993 GCF_008693195.1 Paenibacillus sp. UASWS1643 | reverse complement strand
AGTGCAGTTTTCTTTCCTTCTTCCGTAGCTGCGCACAGTGAATGAGCTTTTGCTGCTTCTATGGAAAATTGTTTGAATTCCTTTTGCTCTTTCTCGTCTAATCCTAAAACAAAGTTCATTCCGCCAGTAATCGCCCGGATTCTTCCTGCTTGCGATGATCCCATGTAAGCAGAGTAATCGTATGTATGGAACATACTTCGCAGTACTTCTAGCTTTTCTTGCATAACAGCAATGGCTTCATCTGTGTCAATCGCTGTATTGGCTCGGTCACTATCAGTATACTGCTTTAATGCTTTTTTTAAGTTTTCCAGAATCCCGATATAGTCAACAACTACACCGCCCGGCTTGTCTTTAAACACACGATTGACACGTGCGATGGCCTGCATTAAATTATGACCTTTCATCGGCTTATCAATGTACATTGTATGCATGGAAGGTACGTCGAATCCTGTTAACCACATATCACGTACTAGAACGATTTGCAGTTCATCACTTGTGTCCTTCATTCTTCTTGCCAGGGTATCACGACGATGTTTCCCACCGATATGTTTTTGCAAACGTTCTTCATCACCAGCACTGCCTGTCATAACGACTTTAATTACACCTTTTTCAAGATCATCACTGTGCCACTCTGGACGGATTTTAATAATTTCATCATATAAATCCACACATATTTTACGACTCACACACACAACCATCGCTTTACCAGCAATCGTTTTTGACTTTTCCTCGTAATGTTCTACAATATCTGTGGCTAATCGCTTCACACGATTGGGTGCTCCTACAATGGCTTCCATACGGGACCATTTAGTCTTATACTTTTCCCGATCGTTATCTTCTTGGCCTTCTGTAATTTCTTCAAACTCATCATCAAGCTTTTTCCATTCTTCTTCATCTGTATCTAGTTTAATGATGCGGTTTTCATAGAATATCTTGACCGTTGCTTCATCTTCTACTGCTCTTGTCATATCGTACACATCAATATAATGACCA
>NZ_VXKZ01000059.1:0-976 GCF_008693195.1 Paenibacillus sp. UASWS1643 | reverse complement strand
CTTGTCGCCCTTTGTATAGAGAGGATGACGAGTATGGTTTTATACCTTCTAGTACCCATTTCATAAGAAAGAACCTTGGCATTAAATCCCCAAGGTTCTCTACTTGTAACGTTAATATTTTTTGGCCTTAGAGCCGCTAGCATCAGCCTCTTAACTAATCTCTTACTCTAATTTGTATAAGTATCTTCAACTGCAACACCTTCGATCCTCCTGCAGAAGCTGAAGCCCTTCCTCACATGTTTTCACACATTAATTCCGCCTGCTTCATAACAACTTCCAGTGCTTCTTTTGCTTGCTTTGGTGGATAATCATACTCCTTCAACAATCGCTTGATGATACGGCGCATCCCTGCCTGGGCACTTTTGCGTACGCTCCAGTCAATGGTAATATTATTTCGGATAGCAGTGGTTAGTTCCTGGGCGATCTTCTTTAACGTTTCATCACCCATCATTTGTTTAACAATCTCATCGGAAGTTAGTGCGGTATAGAAGGCGATTTCATCACTATTTAGTCCTAAGGCTTGTTCTTCTTTCTTCGCCTGTTTGATTTCATGTGCCATCTTAATTAGTTCTTCAATAACTTCCGCATTAGTAATGGCTTGATTGCGGTATTTATTGATTGCTTTCTTCAGTTTTTCGGAGAATTTTTCGGATTTTACGAGATTACTTTTCTCCATAACTTTCAGATTGCCTTCAAGTAGTTTACGGAGCATTTCTACAGCTAAGTTCTTATGCTGAAGATGACGAACTTCTTCTAAAAACTCATCTGAGAGGATCGAGACGTCTGGGCGCTGAATCCCAAGACTATCAAAAACATCAATGACATCTTCCGAAATGATTGAACGTTCGAGCATTTGATTAACTCGAGCTTCAATTTCCTTCTTGGATTTCTTTTTCGCTCCTTTTTCCCCCAGCTTAAAAAGATCTAATATTTTTCTGCGCCTTAGGCTGAGCTAAGCTCTCCCGTTATGATATTA
>NZ_VXKZ01000006.1:0-222 GCF_008693195.1 Paenibacillus sp. UASWS1643 | reverse complement strand
GTAGCCGTATCGGAAGGTGCGGCTGGATCACCTCCTTTCTATGGAGAATCGTTTCCTGCAACGGAAACATTCAAATAAGCAGGTTCTTAGAACCTGCAAAAGCAACACAGTTACTTATCCATTTGTTCAGTTTTGATGGAATTTGAGGGGCCATAGCTCAGCTGGGAGAGCGCCTGCCTTGCAAGCAGGAGGTCAGCGGTTCGATCCCGCTTGGCTCCACCA
>NZ_VXKZ01000058.1:0-963 GCF_008693195.1 Paenibacillus sp. UASWS1643 | reverse complement strand
CGGCAGTCCATCGAATTGAAACCCGGTTCTCTACGTTAGATCCCATGATTTCATCCGTGGGAGCAGAAGGGCACATGCAGTTCATGCCTTGTACTTTTATCGGATGGGGACATAGCTCCTGCAGTGGTTCAGGAGCAGGGAATTTTAGTGCCGAAGAAAAGACAAGCTTGGTCGTCATTGCCCGATATGGCGGCTATGGCGTAGATGCGAATGGTGATGGAAAAGCAGATATGTGGGATTTAGAGGATGCTGTCTTTTCGGCAGCCAATTACCTCGGAAAAAACGGTGCAGCTTCAGGTAACGTTGAAGCAGCGCTATACCAATACAACCACAGCCAGGAATATATTTCTGAAGTCATGAAGTACGCTACCCTTTACGTCACTGAAGGGTACGATGCTATTACGATTCCGCAACCGGGTAAAGCAGGCTTTAGTCGTCCGGTCAACGGCCAGGTTACGTCCGGATTTGGTCCGCGTACCCATCCCGTTACTGGCGAAGTAGGAAAACCGCATGAAGGTGTAGACTTTGCTTGTTCCCACGGGCAGCTGATACCAGCATCTAAAGCTGGAAAGGTTATTATGGCGGGCTGGCAAGATGCGAGTAACCCCAGTAAAGGTTACGGCCAGTATGTACGTGTGGATCATGGGGGCGGCTATGTGACTACTTATGCCCATTTGTCTTCGATCAATGCTCGTGTAGGCGATCAAGTAGCTGCGGGAACTGTGCTTGGTGGGTGTGGGTCAACCGGCAGCAGCACCGGAAACCATCTACATTTCGAAATCATTATCAATGGCAGAAAAGTAAATCCTTTGCCGTTTGTGGGGGGATAACAGACGTGCTAAATGAAAAAATTATTGTGCGGGTAAAGGAACACGTCCCTGGATATAAGGGTAAGACCGTTGGGGTCGCCTGGTGGCGGCGTCAGGACGGTTCAGGAGGACAATTCGTAGAACAGACTACACA
>NZ_VXKZ01000056.1:0-747 GCF_008693195.1 Paenibacillus sp. UASWS1643 | reverse complement strand
GTACGACAATAAACTACCATAAAAATGTATAAAATACCCAAAAAATGAACAGAAACTCCCAGATTCATATACTCCAAACTTTACCCATATGGAACATAGGAACTAGATAGAAACAGAAACTAGACCTAGAGAAACAGTTCCAAGAAGTCCCAAAAAGAGGAAACATCTGATCAAGGGGGATCAGGCCCAGGAAGCCACCCATGCATGTAAATGAAACTCCCTACAAGAAAGCCAGCCCCACCCACCTCCGTATCTAGGATAAGTGTATTGGAGCTTGGTACATTAAAACTTTGAGTCTTCGACTCTCTGGATACAATGGGGGATCTGAGGTCCATTTCTGCCAGTTCCACATCTGTACAGACTAGTTGAATAATCGTCTGAGCTGCCCGTCCTTTACCGGTAACCTCTACGGTAATACGTCCCGAGTCAATTAACATGCGAATTACATGCTGAAAAGATGATAAAGACATGCCCCAATGAGCGGCCAGTTTTCGTTGTGAATCTGCTATTACATTCCCAGGCAAAGCCTTCAGGGATTCAATTACATCATTTGCCCATTCGTCAAAATGGCTGTTTTTACGTTCTTCTCTCGGCTTCGCTGGCTCCCAGATCGGGCCATATTGAAATGCGATTCCGGAGAGTTCCGTTACGAAGGATGCTTTCGGGCCTTTTTTCGCCCCTTCACGGAATGCACTTTTTACTTTTTTTTCAATTTCTCGGCACGGCAAAGGAGTATCCAGCAGCTCA
>NZ_VXKZ01000055.1:0-739 GCF_008693195.1 Paenibacillus sp. UASWS1643 | reverse complement strand
ATTGGATAAGCCCTCGACCGATTAGTACTGGTCAGCTCCATGCATTGCTGCACTTCCACCCCCAGCCTATCTACCTCGTCGTCTTCAAGGGGTCTTACATACTGGGAAATCTCATCTTGAGGGGGGCTTCACGCTTAGATGCTTTCAGCGTTTATCCCGTCCGTACATAGCTACCCAGCGGTGCTCCTGGCGGAACAACTGGTACACCAGCGGTACGTCCATCCCGGTCCTCTCGTACTAAGGACAGCTCCTCTCAAATTTCCTACGCCCACGACAGATAGGGACCGAACTGTCTCACGACGTTCTGAACCCAGCTCGCGTACCGCTTTAATGGGCGAACAGCCCAACCCTTGGGACCTACTTCAGCCCCAGGATGCGATGAGCCGACATCGAGGTGCCAAACCTCCCCGTCGATGTGGACTCTTGGGGGAGATAAGCCTGTTATCCCCAGGGTAGCTTTTATCCGTTGAGCGATGGCCCTTCCATGCGGTACCACCGGATCACTAAGCCCGACTTTCGTCCCTGCTCGACTTGTAGGTCTCGCAGTCAAGCTCCCTTATGCCTTTGCACTCTTCGAATGATTTCCAACCATTCTGAGGGAACCTTTGGGCGCCTCCGTTACTCTTTAGGAGGCGACCGCCCCAGTCAAACTGCCCACCTGACACTGTCCCCGCACCGGATTACGGTACCAGGTTAGAACCTAGATACGATCAGGGTGGTATCCCAACGTTGCCTCCAC
>NZ_VXKZ01000054.1:0-652 GCF_008693195.1 Paenibacillus sp. UASWS1643 | reverse complement strand
TAGGTTCCCTTCCCGGTTTGCATCAGTCAGCCATTGTGGTAGGCGAATCTGAAATTTGAACTGATAATGACTGGCCGAGCCTACTTTTCGACGGAACACAATCTCGTCGATGAGCCGGGTAAGCTTGATCTCTTCGTACTCTGCCCCCTTCGAACGCTGGTACTGCGTAAGAGTAACCTCAATGTCCTTCAGACGCATTAACGCTTCCTGGATACGCTTATAGTTGGCCGCTCCATCGGATAGGCCCATTTCCCGGATTATGTCTGAATATTTCAATTCTACGACGCCATGACCGTGATACTGTTTATATGAAATCGCCTGCACCGCCCCCATGACCCGGGCTTCATACGTAGTTAAGACAGCCCCGTTATTGCTCTTAAAGTGAACAGCCCGTACCCCTACAGGATTATTAACAGAAACACTAGTTCGTGGCTGAGCTGAAAACAATGCATGCTGCGCAATATTCGTGTTGATCGGGACCATTTGACCCAAATAGTCCACCGACTGTATCCGGAGTGCTTTTTCTAAAATATCAATCTGTGCTTGTAGATGGTCCCGCTTTTCTGAGGTGACCTGATCCTGTACTTGAATTTTCATCGCTTCACCGTACTGATTTGCAAACATGAACAGCTCCTTCGCCTCTACCTGTTCA
>NZ_VXKZ01000053.1:0-647 GCF_008693195.1 Paenibacillus sp. UASWS1643 | reverse complement strand
CAGATAATAGAATTATCTTTTAACGGCACAAAAACCGATAAAATGAACAGTTAGACATTGGCATATGCAGTCGCAGTATGGTATACTTTACATGTAAGAGTTGAGAAAGCATCTACCTCTTACCCAACCTTTAGCAGAGGTTGAAACCATTTATAAGTTTAGGGGCTATAACCGTTGCGAGCGGTTATAGCCTTTTTTATTGCTTGTCCAACTTACATACAATCGTTTAAGTATTCTTCTTAACATTCCGCGCAAGGTGCCCCTACCTTCGTCGTTTTCCCCAGCTTAGTCAGTTCCACCGCCTTCTGGTATGGTAAGCTTTTTCTTCTTCACTATCAAAATCCAAGATTTTAGTATCACATCCCCCAAGCTGGCACATTTTTCATCCTTTCTCTTTTTGAATTGGGTCTGGGTGTCAAAAAGATTTTTTGGACGTTGCCTGCCACTTGGCTGGCATCCCCAAAGGGAAAAAATGCTTCCAATCCAAAAGAACCGGCGTATGCCGGTTCTCTCCTTCCTTCTCTGATCTGCCCCAAAACGCCCTTGACCTTGTGTAAAGCTCGGCACAGGAACCTAGAGCGCCTAAACCGGGGCGCTCTAGGTTATCGGGCCAAGTAACCCCGTAGCGGTGCGTAGCGACTCTTAGG
>NZ_VXKZ01000052.1:0-624 GCF_008693195.1 Paenibacillus sp. UASWS1643 | reverse complement strand
ATTTACGTGGCGGGTTAGTGCTGAAATCCGTTCTTCCTCGCTCGTTACTTCCTTGCATCCCGGTGTCACTACCACCGTTCCTAATGGAAACAACCCGATAAAAATTTGCTTTTGCATTGCACTTCATCCTTTCTCTTTTTGAATTGGGTTTGGGTGTCAAAAAAGATTTTTTGGACGTTGCCTGCCGCGGGGCTGGCATCCCCAAAGGGGAATTTTTTTCCCTTTTGACGCATGCTTGGGAACCCGGGCAATGCCAGACGGTCAAGGGATCAGCACACAAAAGTTTTTCTTCCGCTTTTTCTTTTCCAATGGGAAGAAAAAGTTTTGTTGCCCCTTGAACGACTGGCCGCCTACTTAGTGTCCGGGAGGTGGAGGGGCGAAGCCGGAGGCTCGGCCTGCCGGACACTTAGTAGGCTTTTGCCCGGGTTACCATGCGGAAGGCAAAAGGGAAAAAAATGCTTTCAATCCAAAAGAACCGGCGCATGCCGGTTCTCTCCTTCCTTCCCTGATTCAACTCACAGATCCCTGGCACGATGATGGAGCGCAGCGGAATCATGGTGCTGCCTTTATGCATGGCTGCTTGATGGGAGCGCAGCGAAGCGGAGCGGACATGATGCCGCCATG
>NZ_VXKZ01000051.1:0-537 GCF_008693195.1 Paenibacillus sp. UASWS1643 | reverse complement strand
ATTTGCAATGGTTTTTTGTTCTTCAATACTATTAGGTATTTGAACATCTAGTACTTTAAAAGTTTCTCTAGTAATAGTATCAAATATGGAACCATGCGTATTTCGTTGAATATATTCCACTTTATATTTTATTAGATAATAAAGAAAATCATTGAGAGTCTTATTATTTGCTTTTAGTCCATAACAAGATTGATTAAAAGTCATTGGTACGCCTAACTGCGCAAGTGCTCCAACTGTCCCTCTAGCTGAAATAATAAGATCTCCTTCATCTAACATCTTAGTAGAACTCTTTGCTAAGCCTAATTCTGATATGTGCTTTTCAGTGTAATAAACTTTTCTTGCATCTGAATTAAAATCTTTTACTGATAACCATGGAATATTACCATTCCAATATTCCTCATTATTTGTTTTAGGGGTCCCCCCGCCAATAATGGTCATTAGATCAGATAGTTTATAATTTGACCACTCTTTAAAGAAACTCATATCCTAGTCCCCCAAGATTCTTCTTAATCTCATCCTCTAGGCAGCGTGATTCAG
>NZ_VXKZ01000050.1:0-526 GCF_008693195.1 Paenibacillus sp. UASWS1643 | reverse complement strand
GGTGCCCGTACCGCAAACCGACACAGGTAGGCGAGAAGAGTATTCTAAGGCGCGCGGAAGAACTCTCGTTAAGGAACTCGGCAAAATGACCCCGTAACTTCGGGAGAAGGGGTGCCCCGGTAGTGTGAATAGCACGAGGGGGCCGCAGTGAAAAGGCCCAAGCGACTGTTTAGCAAAAACACAGGTCTGTGCGAAGCCGTAAGGCGAAGTATACGGGCTGACGCCTGCCCGGTGCTGGAAGGTTAAGGGGAGTGGTTAGGGAGCAATCCCGAAGCTGTGAACCGAAGCCCCAGTAAACGGCGGCCGTAACTATAACGGTCCTAAGGTAGCGAAATTCCTTGTCAGGTAAATTCTGACCCGCACGAATGGCGTAACGACTTGGGCGCTGTCTCAACGAGAGATCCGGTGAAATTTTAATACCTGTGAAGATGCAGGTTACCCGCGACAAGACGGAAAGACCCCATGGAGCTTTACTGCAGCTTGATATTGAATTTGGGTACGATCTGTACAGGATAGGTGGGAGCCT
>NZ_VXKZ01000049.1:0-520 GCF_008693195.1 Paenibacillus sp. UASWS1643 | reverse complement strand
AGACAGGTGGTGCATGGTTGTCGTCAGCTCGTGTCGTGAGATGTTGGGTTAAGTCCCGCAACGAGCGCAACCCTTATATTTAGTTGCCAGCACTTCGGGTGGGCACTCTAGATAGACTGCCGGTGACAAACCGGAGGAAGGTGGGGATGACGTCAAATCATCATGCCCCTTATGACCTGGGCTACACACGTACTACAATGGCCGGTACAACGGGCTGCGAAATCGCGAGATGGAGCCAATCCCAACAAAGCCGGTCTCAGTTCGGATTGCAGGCTGCAACTCGCCTGCATGAAGTCGGAATTGCTAGTAATCGCGGATCAGCATGCCGCGGTGAATACGTTCCCGGGTCTTGTACACACCGCCCGTCACACCACGAGAGTTTATAACACCCGAAGTCGGTGGGGTAACCGCAAGGAGCCAGCCGCCGAAGGTGGGATAGATGATTGGGGTGAAGTCGTAACAAGGTAGCCGTATCGGAAGGTGCGGCTGGATCACCTCCTTTCTATGGAGAATCGTTTCC
>NZ_VXKZ01000005.1:0-217 GCF_008693195.1 Paenibacillus sp. UASWS1643 | reverse complement strand
AAGGCCCGTTGGTCAAGGGGTTAAGACACCTCCCTTTCACGGAGGTAACAGGGGTTCGAATCCCCTACGGGTCATATTAACTTCAAAAAAGAAGTTGATTTTTACAACAAGATTATGATATGATCATAAATGTGTTGTTCGGAGGCTTAGCTCAGCTGGGAGAGCATCTGCCTTACAAGCAGAGGGTCGGGGGTTCGATCCCCTCAGCCTCCACCAT
>NZ_VXKZ01000048.1:0-494 GCF_008693195.1 Paenibacillus sp. UASWS1643 | reverse complement strand
TTTGAATCGATGTCCAGAAGCAATGCCCAACCCGATGCCAACACAGATCTAACCTATCATCTGGCCAGCGACGAAGTATCTGTGGAGGTCATTGGGAGATTATACGACTTTGAAATCACGGACATTGCAGACTACAACTGGGAGCTTGTTTTCCGGCGATTTAAGGGCAGTATTGCCCCAACCTGGATCAGTTATTGGACGGGAACGCAGGGCATCGACGGTGACAAGCGAGGGAACAAACCGCAGTTCACCGTACCGATTCGCCCAGGTAGTCATCCGCTGCAAGGGTATCAGAATGTGGCTGTGAAGACGGGATATCACTTTAAGTTTGATTTCAAAACCAAGGGCAATATGTTCGGGCCCAGAGACGGTATTCGCCTGACTCCGACCTTTGATTTTGTAAGCAAAGATGGGAAAACACGCGTACCGGTAGATCTGTATTACTCGACGAACCAGCGAAGTTTTATTCGTATTGGTTCAGCAGAGGATCAAGT
>NZ_VXKZ01000047.1:0-458 GCF_008693195.1 Paenibacillus sp. UASWS1643 | reverse complement strand
GGGCATTCATTAGGCGGGGCAAATGCACAATATGCAGCGGTGTATACAGGACTGGATGCAGTCACGTTTAGTGCGCCTACCGTCGTGGCATCGTTAACACCAGAGATGCGTAGGAATGCAGAAGAAGGTGCTTTTGATCGTCAGGTGACTAACTTCATTCATCCTGGGGATTTCATTGCAAGTGGTATGCTCGGAGGATATGAGAGGCATGTGGGCTCAACCCTCGTGATTAATAAAAGTTATGACGATTTTAATGCCAGTTACGGTGCTGTGGATAAAATAAAGGATACACTGGGGGGTCCTGGATATCACGATATGAAACATTACAGTTTCGATGAGGATGGATATATCGACAATACATTGTATGATGAAATTACGGGTGAACGAGTGAGTTACTCTCCGCGAAAACCTTCGGATCATAACATCCTGGATCATGCACGTGAAGCATGGGATACCCT
>NZ_VXKZ01000045.1:0-393 GCF_008693195.1 Paenibacillus sp. UASWS1643 | reverse complement strand
CTGAATCCCCTTGGCCCTTTCGATCTTTGAAATTTCTTTTTCTAACACATAGTTGATAAATCGTTTTTTGAAACCTTTGTCTTCAATTTTGATTAAATGACGCAACCGGGCCAAAAGCTGATTTTCAATCAGAAATGTGTCACGTGTATGCGTTTCTTCCACTGTGAGAGGCTTGGTGCCCATTTCCTCTCTAAAAATTCGTAAGAAGTCATCATCCTCTTGGCGCTGAATCACATCATTACTCCCTCTGGCGGTTCCTAATTGCGGTTCCACTCCATTGTTCATTTTTGATGTTCCTAATGGTGGTTCCACGTCATTGTTCACTTCTGAGGTTCCTAATTGTGGTTCCACGTCATTGTTCACTTTTGAGGTTCCTAATGGTGGTTCCACGTC
>NZ_VXKZ01000044.1:0-377 GCF_008693195.1 Paenibacillus sp. UASWS1643 | reverse complement strand
CCGACTCCAGTTGCTCCCGTTATACCTGTGACTCCTGTTTCCCCTGTGACACCAGTAACTCCGGTACTTCCCGTTACCCCGATACCTGTCGCTCCGGTTCCCCCCGTGACACCAGTTGCTCCGGTACTTCCCGTTATACCAACTCCCGTGGCTCCTGTTTCACCTGTTACGCTTACTCCCGTTGCGCCAGTCAATCCCGTTACGCCTGTTGCTCCTGTTTCACCAGTACTTCCTGTCACTCCAACTCCAGTTGCCCCCGTCACACCCGTTGTTCCCGCGCCAGCAAGCAATGTGTAATCCGGCGATGTGCCCGGCGTTCCGGTTGGCGATGCCACATTCGCAATATACGTACTGCCGTTGAACGTTACAACCTGACC
>NZ_VXKZ01000043.1:0-363 GCF_008693195.1 Paenibacillus sp. UASWS1643 | reverse complement strand
AACATTCAAATATAAAATCTAGCCAGGTCGGCTAGTTACTCACTCGTTGCTCAGTTTTGAGAGCTCAAACTCTCAAAACAGCTTGCTTTTGCATGGAGTTTGTTCTTTGAAAACTAGATATCGAAACGAAACAAACGCGAATTAGAACATTCCTTTTTAGCTAAACTTGTGTTAAACAAGTTTAAATAAAAACGGTAGATTGCACGTACGATGGTATCGAATGGGAGCGACTTTTGGCTTTGCGCAAGCAAACCAAGGGAAGCGAGCAGTCGAAACCGGAGCACGAGGTTAAGCTACTAAGAGCACACGGAGGATGCCTAGGCGCTAGGAGCCGATGAAGGACGTGGCGAACAACGAAACTGC
>NZ_VXKZ01000042.1:0-350 GCF_008693195.1 Paenibacillus sp. UASWS1643 | reverse complement strand
TCATGGCCCAGTGAACTAACGATGAGCTTTAGAAACTCTGCACGCGTTACTTTATTTTCCGGATAAAACATGCCATTGGGATAACCACTAACAATCCCTTTATCCAGCGCCTCCTGAATACTGGATACTGCCCAATGCCCTTGAATATCCTTGAATGATATTTTTTGTCCCGCGTCACGATCTGTATTTGAATTCATTGGCTTGCTATTTAAACTACCATCCAAGGAAATTGATGTTTCCGCATGAACCTGAACTGTCGCTGCTAAAAGGGCTATTATCGTACTCATGACGATTACTTTCTTTTTCATCTGTGTTGGCCTCATTTCAATAAGAATAGTTAATTTCTTTGC
>NZ_VXKZ01000041.1:0-349 GCF_008693195.1 Paenibacillus sp. UASWS1643 | reverse complement strand
AAGGAAACTTGGCTTTTGGGCGGGATGGAAGCGTGTGGGCTTATTATCAGGTCGAAGGTTATGGGTATGACTTCCGGGATTATGTCCAGAAGATCCACCCTTTCAATAATCAGTTATCCTATTATGTCGAAAATATGAGTGATCTACATTTCCTTATGATCCCGTCCCTTACGGACGTTAACGGGATTTTGGATGAAACGATAGAGAGCATTATGAGAAAGGATTATCCCCTGAGAGAGAATGGGATTGATTACTTCCAAAGGTTGAAACAGACGCTCAGTAATCAACGTTCTTCCCGGGAAACCAATGAATATCATACCTACATCGGGGTACAACTTGATCCTAAAAA
>NZ_VXKZ01000040.1:0-342 GCF_008693195.1 Paenibacillus sp. UASWS1643 | reverse complement strand
CCGCAATACGCACATGTCTGCATGATCTGGACTCCTTCCTCGCATTTTAATTTAAAATTTATTTACATGACGGCATCCCGTTTTTGAGCTTGATCTGTTAAAATAAAGGGGCGAGTGAACCCGGCAAAAGTTTCTCGCCCAGAGTCGATTGGTCATACAATCGGCTTTTTTATTTGCTCTCCTGCTCTATTATATTGATTAATTAATTCATCCAATATCATAGATTGTTTGATTACAGCAGGATGCTGAAACTCCCCGTATTTTTCTGCCAGGACGTGAAGGCGATTCCTGGCACGCTCAATACGTAATTGCATGAGCATGCTTCTTTTCATCATATAATCC
>NZ_VXKZ01000039.1:0-340 GCF_008693195.1 Paenibacillus sp. UASWS1643 | reverse complement strand
GCCACGTCCTTCATCGGCTCCTAGCGCCTAGGCATCCTCCGTGTGCTCTTAGTAGCTTAACCATATTGCTCCGGTTTTGACTGCTCGCTTCCCTTGTTTTGCTTGCGCAAAGCCAAAAGTCGCTCCCATTCAATACCATCGCAAAAGCAATTTAACTACCGTTTTTATTGAAACTTGTTTACACAAGTTCAGCTAAAAAGGAATGTTCTAATTCGCGTTTATTTCGTTTCGATATCTAGTTTTCAAAGAACAAACTTGTAAAGCATTTTTGGTGGAGCCAAGCGGGATCGAACCGCTGACCTCCTGCTTGCAAGGCAGGCGCTCTCCCAGCTGAGCTATG
>NZ_VXKZ01000004.1:0-214 GCF_008693195.1 Paenibacillus sp. UASWS1643 | reverse complement strand
GGTGGAAGTGCAGCAATGCATGGAGCTGACCAGTACTAATCGGTCGAGGGCTTATCCAATAGCAAGTTGTAATTCGCATGTTTCGTTTCGAATCTAGTTTTCAGGGAGCAATCCTTGATGATGTTGAAGATTGTTATTTGGAGAGATACCCAAGTGGCTATAAGGGGACCCTCTGCTAAGGGGTTAGACTGCGTAAGCGGTGCGAGGGTTCGAA
>NZ_VXKZ01000038.1:0-337 GCF_008693195.1 Paenibacillus sp. UASWS1643 | reverse complement strand
GAAGACGCAGACATTACCAGTCAGGTGGAGAAAAACGCTTGGAAGAAGCGGTTTGAATCTGAAATGGGGACTGTACGAATGGTACAGCGTTACCGGGCGCATCCGGATGATATTCGCGGACTTGGTACAGGCGAAGTTTTCTTATGCCGGAAGACTATTGAGCAGGACGGTGCGCCTTATGTGGCTCGTGTCTATGTTCGCAACGCGCTTGATCTCACCGGAATCGGTGCTCAAATACAGGGGGTGTAACTATGGCGAAAAGTTTAGCCAAGCGGAAAGCTGCGGCTGATGAGCCACAGCAAGAAAAAGTGTCTGTTTGGGAGAAGATAAAACGATT
>NZ_VXKZ01000037.1:0-335 GCF_008693195.1 Paenibacillus sp. UASWS1643 | reverse complement strand
GCACAAGCAGTGAGGGGGAGGAAGGAGCCGCAGGGGTGAGTTTGGCATCCGATTTCAACCGCCAGGAGCGGTGGGAAAAAGAAATCGGAGGACAAGAAAGCACCAAGGCCCTGCCACCCCCGAACGTCCGCAGTGTATGCCAAAGATTGCCTGTTAAGGCGCGTTAACGCCAAGGTATTACTCCAAGGTATTATTGCCTTTAGACACTCAAGATACATTGTACCGGCCTGTAGTTATGGCCAAACATGCACTAAGTAAGGGGAGAGTTGACCCTGCGAAGCGGTCAACCCCATAAGACCGAGCCAAACAATGGCTCGAAGTTGAGTTGTAACCCA
>NZ_VXKZ01000036.1:0-326 GCF_008693195.1 Paenibacillus sp. UASWS1643 | reverse complement strand
GCAAAGTTATCAGAAAGAAATTTTACAAATTATCTTGGAGGTACGAATGTAGTAGGTGTATATCGTAAAGTAACGACAGTTATTCCTGATGATCCTATCCCGGACGGGAAGGTAGCCTGCAAACCTAACATTAATCCACCGAACGAGATAGCTTCACCGCAAGTAGAATATATGGATCCGGGTGCTCAAGGGCATATTTTGGAGGATGACCCAACCAATGGCATTCATTTTGATGCCACGCGGGGGATTCCGACTTCAGAGCACCTGTATGCCAATACGTGGGCGATGAATTATCTGTTCCAGCATACCTTTGGCAAACAGCAAGG
>NZ_VXKZ01000035.1:0-322 GCF_008693195.1 Paenibacillus sp. UASWS1643 | reverse complement strand
TGCCGACTCCAGTTGCTCCCGTTATACCTGTGACTCCTGTTTCCCCTGTGACACCAGTTGCTCCGGTACTTCCCGTTACCCCGAATCCTGTGGCTCCGGTTATACCTGTGGCTCCGGTTTCCCCCGTGATACCAGTTGCCCCGGTACTTCCCGTTACCCCGACTCCTGTGGCTCCGGTTATACCTGTAGCTCCGGTACTTCCCGTTGTGCCGACTCCCGTTGCTCCCGTTATACCTGTAGCTCCGGTACTTCCCGTTACGCCGACTCCAGTTGCTCCCGTTATACCTGTGACTCCTGTTTCCCCTGTGACACCAGTAACTCC
>NZ_VXKZ01000034.1:0-315 GCF_008693195.1 Paenibacillus sp. UASWS1643 | reverse complement strand
CCTGATAGCTCAGTTGGTAGAGCACTCGACTGTTAATCGAGTTGTCACAGGTTCGAGCCCTGTTCGGGGAGCCATTTGCTCTCATAGCTCAGTAGGTAGAGTGCATCCATGGTAAGGATGAGGTCACCGGTTCGATCCCGGTTGAGAGCTTTGGAAATGGGGCCCGTTGGTCAAGGGGTTAAGACACCTCCCTTTCACGGAGGTAACAGGGGTTCGAATCCCCTACGGGTCATATAGTTGGAGGCTTAGCTCAGCTGGGAGAGCATCTGCCTTACAAGCAGAGGGTCGGGGGTTCGATCCCCTCAGCCTCCACCA
>NZ_VXKZ01000033.1:0-315 GCF_008693195.1 Paenibacillus sp. UASWS1643 | reverse complement strand
AACACGACCGTTAAGCCCTCTAGCGCCGATGGTACTTGGACCGCAGGGTCCTGGGAGAGTAGGACGCCGCCAAGCGATTTCCCTTTGGGGTATTTTTTTTGCCCCCCTTGCCAAGGAATAAGGGATATATATTAGGGCCCTTAGCTCAGTTGGTTAGAGCGCACCTCTGATAAGGGTGAGGCCGGTGGTTCGAGTCCACCAGGGCCCATTGCAAGACCACAACAAGAAATACACAGTGTATGGGGCCATAGCTCAGCTGGGAGAGCGCCTGCCTTGCAAGCAGGAGGTCAGCGGTTCGATCCCGCTTGGCTCCAC
>NZ_VXKZ01000032.1:0-304 GCF_008693195.1 Paenibacillus sp. UASWS1643 | reverse complement strand
GTTCCCTCCGAGACGGATCCCGAGTAGTGCGGGGCACGTGAAACCCCGTATGAATCCGGCAGGACCATCTGCCAAGGCTAAATACTTCCTAGCGACCGATAGTGAAGCAGTACCGTGAGGGAAAGGTGAAAAGCACCCCGGAAGGGGAGTGAAATAGAACCTGAAACCGTGTGCTTACAAAAAGTCAGAGCCCGTTTTAGGGGTGATGGCGTGCCTTTTGTAGAATGAACCGGCGAGTTACGTTCCCGTGCAAGGTTAAGGTGAAGAGCCGGAGCCGCAGCGAAAGCGAGTCTGAATAGGGCGA
>NZ_VXKZ01000031.1:0-296 GCF_008693195.1 Paenibacillus sp. UASWS1643 | reverse complement strand
TGGTGGAGCCAAGCGGGATCGAACCGCTGACCTCCTGCTTGCAAGGCAGGCGCTCTCCCAGCTGAGCTATGGCCCCTTACTCTGGTGTATTTCTTGTTGTGGTCTTGCTATGGGCCCTGGTGGACTCGAACCACCGGCCTCACCCTTATCAGAGGTGCGCTCTAACCAACTGAGCTAAGGGCCCTTATCAATTTTCGAAAAAAAATACCCCAGTGGGGTTTCGCTTGGCGGCGTCCTACTCTCCCAGGACCCTGCGGTCCAAGTACCATCGGCGCTAGAGGGCTTAACGGTCGTGT
>NZ_VXKZ01000030.1:0-292 GCF_008693195.1 Paenibacillus sp. UASWS1643 | reverse complement strand
ATGGGGATCGGGATTATGCCAAATATTATCGAATCAAACAGGTGCGGTTTCCGTTTGACGTGTACAGTGCCGACCGGTCACAGTTCTACCCGCGGAGTACGTGGATCGATATTCCGGTGTACGTGCTCGATACCGATTTCTATCTGCCTGTGTGGGTAGATGAGGGAGATTACCAGGTGGAGTTCCGTAATATTGCAGAGAATGCACCTGCCGATTTTGAATCGATGTCCAGAAGCAATGCCCAACCCGATGCCAACACAGATCTAACCTATCATCTGGCCAGCGACGAAGT
>NZ_VXKZ01000029.1:0-286 GCF_008693195.1 Paenibacillus sp. UASWS1643 | reverse complement strand
ATGGTGGAGGCTGAGGGGATCGAACCCCCGACCCTCTGCTTGTAAGGCAGATGCTCTCCCAGCTGAGCTAAGCCTCCTGGGTAATATGGTAGCGGCGGAGGGGATCGAACCCCCGACCTTACGGGTATGAACCGTACGCTCTAGCCAGCTGAGCTACACCGCCATATTAATTGTGTCTTGATTGCTTGTCCATCTTTAGGTAAAGATGGCGGAGAGAGAGGGATTCGAACCCTCGCACCGCTTACGCAGTCTAACCCCTTAGCAGAGGGTCCCCTTATAGCCACTT
>NZ_VXKZ01000003.1:0-212 GCF_008693195.1 Paenibacillus sp. UASWS1643 | reverse complement strand
GGCGCACTAAACGTGACTGCATCCAGTCCTGTATACACCGCTGCATATTGTGCATTTGCCCCGCCTAATGAATGCCCCGTAAGTGTAAAGTCTGCATCGGGATACTTACTTTGCATCTCTTTCACATAATCTTCCGCTTCGTACAACTGATTATCAGGTCCGAACTCTTTATCTATACTTTTGCCCGTATCCCCAAACAAGTTATTGAGCCA
>NZ_VXKZ01000028.1:0-285 GCF_008693195.1 Paenibacillus sp. UASWS1643 | reverse complement strand
ATGGTGGCTCGGGACGGAATCGAACCGCCGACACGAGGATTTTCAGTCCTCTGCTCTACCGACTGAGCTACCGAGCCTTACTACATTAAAAAAAATGGCGGAACCCACGGGATACTCTCACTTCGTTCGAGACTGCGAAGCTTATGCTCTCGAAGTGAATGCTCCGACGAACCCAAAAACGGATTCTCATCCCTGAAGCATATACAAGATGGCGGAACCGACGGGATTCGAACCCGCGATCTCCTGCGTGACAGGCAGGCATGTTAGGCCAACTACACCACGGTT
>NZ_VXKZ01000027.1:0-277 GCF_008693195.1 Paenibacillus sp. UASWS1643 | reverse complement strand
CTTCGACAAGCAGCCGCTGCGCGACTATCTCGACGTCGAGCGCCGCGCCGGCCGCTGGAATGGCGACGCCCCGCCACCGCCGCTGCCCGCCAGCGTGGTGGAGGCCACCAGCAAGCGGTATCTGGACGCGTACCGGCGCGTGACCGGGACAGAGCTGAAGATCTGAACCCTGCTAGCGTCCCAATCCGTCATCGCGAGCGCAGCGAAGCAATCCAGATCCTCGCCGCGGAGAGATCGTGGATTGCTTCGCTACGCTCGCAATGACGTCGAAGGGCCA
>NZ_VXKZ01000026.1:0-275 GCF_008693195.1 Paenibacillus sp. UASWS1643 | reverse complement strand
CCGCCCCCTCTAAGCTTTGCTGGTAGAGGTAGCGCTTGTACTTTTTGCGCTTGAGCTTTTTCGTCCTCTCCATCTAGGGCTGCTTGATCTTGCTCTTGAGCTTTTTGTGCTTGCTCTTGTTCTGCTACTTGAGCTTGCTCTTGTTCTTTTTGTGCTTGATCATGTGCTGCGAGTGGATCTGCTTCTTGTTCTGATTGCTCGTGATCATATTGAGGAAGCTCTTGTGCGTGGTGTTCTGGGGTGGCGGTTTGGTTTTGCAAGGGGGGTGGGGGGGG
>NZ_VXKZ01000025.1:0-272 GCF_008693195.1 Paenibacillus sp. UASWS1643 | reverse complement strand
TGCAAACAACTACTAGAACAATTGGGCATTAACATTGTCGGATACGTTAAACAAATTGGTGCGGTGAATGCCGATGTTGACCATTTACTACCGGTTGCGGAAATTGAAGACAAGATTAAAAACAATGATTTACGTGTTTTAAACGAAGACAAGGTCGACGCAGTCCACGCCATGATTGATCAAACGAAACGTGATGGAGATACCCTTGGTGGCATTATCAAGGTGGTTGCCGAAAACATTCCTGCTGGTCTGGGTAGTTACACTGGATGGAA
>NZ_VXKZ01000024.1:0-271 GCF_008693195.1 Paenibacillus sp. UASWS1643 | reverse complement strand
CAACGATGCGCGCTCGATGGGTGGCAGGAAGGCACTGATCGCCCGCACTGCGCTTTCGCGAACCTGCGGCGCCGGATTCTGCAGATCCCGGGTGGCCAGTTTCAGCGATTGATCGCTTGGGTACAGCGGCAGTTCGGCGAGTAACGTCGCACGCTGAATCGCCGGCAGATCGCTGCGCTGCAACTGCTCATGCAAGGCGTCCGCCGCACCCGGCTGGCCGTTGCGGATCAGCCACAGGCTTTCGTCATAGCGTGGTGTCTGCAGTGTCGAG
>NZ_VXKZ01000023.1:0-271 GCF_008693195.1 Paenibacillus sp. UASWS1643 | reverse complement strand
AAACAATAAAATGGAAGTCTTAGGGCTAGTTAATGCTTAGCAATACATCTTAGACAACGGATGGCAAAAACAGCCTATTGAAGCTATATTGGACTCAAAATACGTCTTAGATTCTATTACAAAGGGATGGTTAAATTCATGGCGCCGTCGTGGTTGGAAGAAAAGCGATGGATCGACAATCAAAAACAAATAAGATTTAATGCAATTATCCGCACTATTAAGCCAGTTTAAGCACTTAAACTTTAAATGGACTAAGGGTCATGCTGATAAC
>NZ_VXKZ01000022.1:0-270 GCF_008693195.1 Paenibacillus sp. UASWS1643 | reverse complement strand
CTAAGGAAGGGGTTCCTTACCTAGGAGAAGTTAACACATTACCTGGTTTCACTAACATTAGTCTATACCCACAACTATGGGAAGCTTCAGGTATCAGTTACACTGAACTAATTGATAGATTAATCGACCTAGCTTACAAAGAATTTGATCGTCGAAACAACATCATTCACGATTTCAAACCATTATCATAATAATTAAAAAAGAGGTAATCATTTGGATTATCTCTTTTTTTGTTGGAAAATTGTTTAAGAAAGTATTAAATTAACCGAA
>NZ_VXKZ01000021.1:0-268 GCF_008693195.1 Paenibacillus sp. UASWS1643 | reverse complement strand
TCCTTTGAGTTTCAACCTTGCGGTCGTACTCCCCAGGCGGAATACTTAATGCGTTAGCTGCGGCACTGAAGGGCGGAAACCCTCCAACACCTAGTATTCATCGTTTACGGCATGGACTACCAGGGTATCTAATCCTGTTCGCTACCCATGCTTTCGAGCCTCATCGTCAGTAAAATACCAGAAAGCATTCTTTTATATTTTTTTTATTCAATATATCTAAGCATTTCACCGATACACATGGAGTTCCACTTTCCTCTTCTGTACTCAA
>NZ_VXKZ01000020.1:0-264 GCF_008693195.1 Paenibacillus sp. UASWS1643 | reverse complement strand
TTTCGTTGTTCGCCACGTCCTTCATCGGCTCCTAGCGCCTAGGCATCCTCCGTGTGCTCTTAGTAGCTTAACCATATCGCTCGTGTTCGAGCTGTCACTCCACTTGGTTTGCTTGCGCAAATCCAAAAGTCGTTCCATTTCGATCACTCGCTCATGCAATCTACCGTTTTTATTGAAACTTGTTTAACACAAGTTCAGCTAAAAAGGAATGTTCTAATTCGCGTTTGTTTCGTTTCGATATCTAGTTTTCAAAGAACAAGCTCC
>NZ_VXKZ01000002.1:0-209 GCF_008693195.1 Paenibacillus sp. UASWS1643 | reverse complement strand
GCTCCCCGAACAGGGCTCGAACCTGTGACAACTCGATTAACAGTCGAGTGCTCTACCAACTGAGCTATCAGGGAATATGCTTCAGAGATCGTTCTCTGAAAACTAGATTCGAAACGAAACATGCGAATTATCACTTGCTATTGGATAAGCCCTCGACCGATTAGTACTGGTCAGCTCCATGCATTGCTGCACTTCCACCCCCAGCCTAT
>NZ_VXKZ01000019.1:0-260 GCF_008693195.1 Paenibacillus sp. UASWS1643 | reverse complement strand
TGCTAACGAAGCGAATGCTCCGACGAACCGTTGGGGTTCTCATCCCCAGAACGCAAAAAAAGCTTCCCGAAGGAAGCTTCTTTTTAAGACGTCCCAGGAGGGATACTCTCCTTGCAGTCGAGACTGCGAAGTGGTACTAACGAAGCGAATGCTCCGACGAACCATTGGGGTTCTCATCCCCAGACGCAAAAAAAGCTTCCCGAAGGAAGCTTCTTTTTAAGACGTCCCAGGAGGGATACTCTCCTTGCAGTCGAGACTGC
>NZ_VXKZ01000018.1:0-256 GCF_008693195.1 Paenibacillus sp. UASWS1643 | reverse complement strand
ATAGGCTAGCTTTGCATGCACAGCGGACGTTCGGGGGCGGCAGGGCCTTGGCGCTCTCTTGTCCTCCGATTTCTTTTTATCACCGCTCCTGGCGGTTGGAATCGGATGCCAAACTCACCCCTGCGGCTCCTTCCTCCCCCTCACTGCTTGTGCACCTTTGGTTCAGCAGCTCGCTCTTTTCGCGCTCGCTGGGTTACAACTCAACTTCGAGCCATTGTTTGGCTCGGTCTTATGGGGTTGACCGCTTCGCAGGGTC
>NZ_VXKZ01000017.1:0-253 GCF_008693195.1 Paenibacillus sp. UASWS1643 | reverse complement strand
TAAGGCCCGTTGGTCAAGGGGTTAAGACACCTCCCTTTCACGGAGGTAACAGGGGTTCGAATCCCCTACGGGTCATAGCAATATCTATTGCTTCAACAAGGGATGAGAATCCCAAAGGTTCGTCGGAGGATGTACTTCGTTGGCAACAGCTTCGCAGTCTCGAACGAAGTGAGAGTATCCCCTACGGGTCATAATATGGAGGCTTAGCTCAGCTGGGAGAGCATCTGCCTTACAAGCAGAGGGTCGGGGGTTC
>NZ_VXKZ01000016.1:0-250 GCF_008693195.1 Paenibacillus sp. UASWS1643 | reverse complement strand
TCACTATTAGTTAACGGCAAGTTTTGTCCAATTGTGGGTCGAGTTTGCATGGATCAACTAATGCTTAAAGTAGATGAACCAGTAGAGCCAGGTACAAAAGTTACAATTGTGGGTCAAGACGGTAAAGAAAAGATTACTTTACAAGACATTGCGTCATATTGTTATACAATTCATTATTTTTTTTCTTGATTACTCACTTATAGTCTAACACGCATTGTGGTAGAATAACCCGTTTTAAGAGGATTAATCA
>NZ_VXKZ01000015.1:0-247 GCF_008693195.1 Paenibacillus sp. UASWS1643 | reverse complement strand
GGGGCGATCGAGGGGAATTGAACCCCCGAATGCCGGATCCACAAACCGGTGCGTTAACCACTTCGCCACGATCGCCATAGAGTAAGCCATTCATCCACTAAGAGTATCTTAGTATTAGCAACTGTATCTATAATATACATTCTATCACAAATTCAGATGAAAATACTAAAAATGGTGCCGGCGAGAGGACTTGAACCCCCAACCTACTGATTACAAGTCAGTTGCTCTACCAGTTGAGCTACACCGG
>NZ_VXKZ01000014.1:0-245 GCF_008693195.1 Paenibacillus sp. UASWS1643 | reverse complement strand
ACATTTATTACAGTTATCTCAAACATCTTCCATACCAGAATTCGTCTAGATGAATTCAAAGCATTCTTTGAACCAAAACTAGACACTCCAGGTTTAACCCGTGAAATTAAGATGGATACTAGAGCAATCACAAGTACCGTTGAATTGGTTGAATCTGAAAAAGACGCTGTGAGAGAAGCAATTAAATAATCATAAAGAAAAGGAACCTATATATTAGGTTCCTTTTTTAATATTCATAATATAAA
>NZ_VXKZ01000013.1:0-243 GCF_008693195.1 Paenibacillus sp. UASWS1643 | reverse complement strand
CTGATTATCAGGTCCGAACTCTTTATCTATACTTTTGCCCGTATCCCCAAACAAGTTATTGAGCCAGGTGATCCCTAGGGTATCTTCGGTAGCTTGAACACCCTCTCTCCAAGATTCAGGCCACGGATAGTATTCTCTAGCAACCGTAGCTCCCACTTCAGGAAGGCCTATATTTAGAACATCCGCTTTTAAATCAGGAGCTTTTCTATCCCAAGTGCTGGATCCTTCCGTTCCTCGGAAAGC
>NZ_VXKZ01000012.1:0-243 GCF_008693195.1 Paenibacillus sp. UASWS1643 | reverse complement strand
CCGTGGTGTAGTTGGCCTAACATGCCTGCCTGTCACGCAGGAGATCGCGGGTTCGAATCCCGTCGGTTCCGCCATTTAATCTTTACATGAGGCAAACTGTTCACTACATCTGCTGTATGGCACTGATGCCCTATATAAAGTGTAAGGAATTAAGATTAGACTTTATTATGGCTCGGTAGCTCAGTCGGTAGAGCAGAGGACTGAAAATCCTCGTGTCGGCGGTTCGATTCCGTCCCGAGCCAC
>NZ_VXKZ01000115.1:0-1904213 GCF_008693195.1 Paenibacillus sp. UASWS1643 | reverse complement strand
GGTGTGGGTAAAACGGAGATCGCCCGTCGCCTCGCTAAACTGGTAGGTGCGCCATTTGTGAAAGTGGAAGCTACCAAGTTCACCGAAGTAGGTTACGTTGGCCGTGACGTTGAATCGATGGTGCGTGATCTGATTGAGACATCACTGCGGATGGTGAAGCTGGAGCGGACTGAAAAAGTGAAGGACAAAGCTGAAGAAGCTGCCAATGAACGAATTGTACATATTTTGGCTCCTTCACAGTCCAAGTCCAAGAATCAGCGTAATCCCTTTGAGATGATCTTTGGGAATAATGGCAACAACGTTCAGGAACAGGATGAGCCTGAACCGGATACTGGGGTTGCCGAACGCCGCCGTAAGATCAAGTTTGATTTGTTATCTGGCAAGTTGGAGGATGACATCATTGAAATTGATGTCGAAGACACTGCACCTAACATGATGGACATGTTTGCTGGTCAAGGTAATGATCAGATGGGCATGAACATGCAGGAGATGTTTGGTAGCTTGTTGCCTCGTCGTACGAAAAAACGTAAACTCGCTATTAAAGAAGCGCGTAAAGTGTTGATCCAGGAAGAAGCAGGGAAATTGATCGACATGGACGATGTTACCCAGGAGTCCATTCGCCGGGCGGAGCAGACAGGTATCATTTTCATAGATGAAATTGACAAGGTTGCCAGTCAAGGGCGTGGTAGTGGACCCGATGTATCACGTGAGGGTGTGCAACGTGACATTCTGCCTATCGTAGAGGGCTGTACAGTAATGACGAAGTATGGTCCTGTCAAAACGGATTATATTCTGTTTATGGCAGCTGGCGCATTCCATGTCGCCAAACCCTCTGATCTGATTCCGGAGCTTCAGGGACGCTTCCCAATTCGTGTGGAACTAAGCAGTCTAACACTGGAGGAGTTTGTATCCATTCTGACTGAACCCCAAAATGCACTGACCAAGCAGTATGTTGATCTGTTGCGGACAGAGAATATTGAGATTGAGTTCTCGGATGAGGCCATTCGCGAGATTGCCAAATTGGCTGAATCCGTCAATCAAAATACAGAAAATATAGGCGCTCGTCGATTGCATACGATTCTTGAAAAGCTTTTGGAGGATTTATCTTTTGAGGCACCTGAGCTTACACTGGAACGTATGGTGATTACTCCGGAGTATGTCCGGGAGAAATTAAATGATATTGCGCTTGATCGTGATTTGAGTCAGTATATCCTGTAACATGGAGCTAGCAATGTAGCTGTTAAAACGATGCTATAAATGAACGATATGCACGAGAGTAGAGAACATTTGTGTGATCGACAAAGGGAAGCAATCCTTTAGCGAATCACAAAGGCCCTCATACTTAACGCATATCGTTTATTTTTGTTTCCATCTAAAGGATTTCGATGTTACAACCGATAAAAGATGTGGGGTTGTTGTACGGGATCGACAAAACCTAGGACTTGTGCCGCATGTATACGAAGTTAAAACCTATCGGAGTGATAATTATTCTTCGTTTCAATACCCAACGATTCCCATATAAAAGGATTTTCCTTATTCCAAGTCTGGTCATCGGTTTAGTCGATAGATTGGTAAATGTTGCGTAAATGCGCAAAATGATGAATTGTAGAAAAGTGTGAAGCTACTAATTGTTTTCTTGAAATTAAAATATATAGACCCCGCTTAATTGTTAAGAAAGTGTTGTGTGGGAGAGACAAGTTTTCTTCATTCTTGAAAGATAACTTGTCAATTGATTAATATACAGCTTTGTATGTATACCTATCATATTGTCCATAAACCCTTAGTATAACGGCAAAAAATTCTAACATTATCAACTATGAAATATTCGGAAATATACATAATTACGGGCGTTGTAAGCTCATGTTGAGACTTGAAAGTTTTTTTTTATTTTAAGAATGTTTAAGAACAATAAGGGAGAGTATTAACATACTTTTGTTTTGGGCCCGAACATTTACGAAAAAATTCATAATTTGCAGAAAATACACAAAAAGCCCCGTCTTTCAGAAAAGATAGGGCTTTTTTCTTATTGTAATAAATCCCAAACTCGAAGAAACTTATGTTATACGACAACATCAGAGTTAATTCTACTTAAGTCCTAGAAAACCGTGTAAAGACGAATGTTTTTGTCGAAAAAAACATAAGAATTTTCAAGGGAAAAGATTCTATCTTTTTCCATTACTTCTAAAGAGAGGAGGGGGATTGTGAATCTTTTAAACGATATCAGCTTTAAAAGATTGCAAGGTGCACTCGATGCGTCCAATATCAGACAACGAACGATTGCTGACAACATCGCGAACGCCGATACCCCGTATTTCAAGCGCTCGAACGTTTCTTTTGAAGAAATGTTGCAAGGGCAAATGAATGGAGATATGCCTGTTCTTAAGGGTAAAGTAACTGATGCAAGGCATTTTGTCATAGGTCCTTCCTCTTCCGTGCCAACGCCAGTAGTTAATATGGACCAGTCAACCTCCATGAATAACAACGAAAACAATGTCGATATAGACAGAGAAATGAGTCTTCTGGCGGAGAATCAGTTACGCTATAACGCTTATATTCAGCAAGTGAACGAACAAATTAAAATCATGCGTGTTGGCGTGGAAGGGAGATAACCTAAATTGAACATTAGTAATAGTTTTAGTATCAGTAGCTCAGCTCTGACAGCCCAACGGTTGCGGATGGACGTAATATCTTCCAACATTGCCAACGCAGAGACGACGCGCGCGAGCGTATCTAATGGTGAAGCGGTCCCTTACAAACGTAAAATGGTTGTGCTTGAGCCGAATAAAACGTCATTTGGTACGATGCTGCAAAACCAGATGAGAGGTAGCGGTTCAGGAGATGGCGTAAGAGTAACGGAGATTCGCGAGGATCAGTCACCTTTGAAACCTGTGTATGACCCTTCTCATCCGGATGCCAATGCAGAAGGATATGTATTTATGCCTAATGTGGATATTGCGAAAGAAATGGTCGACATGATTTCTGCCTCGCGTTCCTATGAAGCAAACGTAACAGCACTGAATTCAACCAAAGCGATGATCTCCAAAGCTTTGGAGATTGGAAGATAATCTGCTTTGAGATGAAAATAAGAAAAATACAAACCAGGGATGAAGGGGAGGGACATTAATGATTCAGAACAACATGTTTAGCACACAGGGAATACAACCGCTACAGATGAAGAGTGCAACCGAAAGTAAGCCTTCTACACCAGCCGAAACCATTCAGAGCTTCGGTACATACTTACAGAATGCATTAGGGTCCGTTGCAGCACAGGAGGCTCAATCGCATGAAATGTCAAATCAATTTTTGGTCGGCAAAGCGAATGTGGATCAGGTGATGATTGCTTCAGAACAGGCCTTGTTAAGCCTACAACTCACAACTCAAGTCCGAAACAAAGTGGTCGAAGCATACCAGGAAGTTATGCGAACGCAGTTATAAAATAACCTACTTGCGCTTCGATAATAGCGCTGATCATTACAACAAAGCAGCTGCGATGCTGCTCCTGATCGTCAACCTATGAAACGGCTAGGGTTGAGTAAGGACAGACTAAGCAAAGTTTCGGATGGGGTGACAGAGTGAATGAGAGAATCGCCCAGTACAGGGATAAGGCATCCCAGTATTGGAATAGTTTTAGCAAAAAACAAAAAGTATTATTTATATCCACCTTCCTGTTTCTGATTTTGGCTGCAGTTGTACTCACGATGCAATTGTCAAAAACGGAATATGAAGTTGCTTTTACAGATTTGAATGCAAGTGATTCAGCAGGCGTGATCAGTTATCTCGATTCATCTAGCATTCCATACAAATTAAGTTCAGATGGCAAGACCATATCAGTACCGAGTACAAGTGTTGCAATTGCAAAGGTGAATGTTGGATCTCAAGGGATTATTCAGAATGGTTCATTAGGGTATAAGTCATTCGAGGAGTCATCATCCCCCATCGGGATGACGGATAAAGAGTTTGATGTAAAGTACAACAACGCTATAAACGGAGAAGTTGAACAGTTACTTCAGCGGATGCAAGGGATACAGGATGCCAAAGTACTCGTTAATATGCCGAAAGATAACATCTTTGCTGGTTTAGAAGAACAAGACAAAGCATCAGCATCGGTAGCTCTCCAATTCAAACCGGGTTATCACCCCAATCAGTCAGCGGTAGATGGCTACTTTAACTTGGTTAAGACTGCAATTCCTAATCTGCCTGTTGAAAACATCACAATTACGAACACAGATGAAGCAGAATTGATTCCAACTGCCCGAGGTGGCAGTGGCGGGTTGTCTTCCGAAGTTCAAGAGAACATGGCATTACAGAAAAAGTTTGAAAACGATGTCCGTAATAACGTAAAGCAATTCCTTTCCCAGATTGTAGGCGAAGACAAAGTTAATGTTTTGGTAGCCTCCAAGCTTAATTTTGACAAAGAAACACGTAAGGAAAATCTGGTCACACCTGTTGATGTAGATAATATGAAAGGCATCGAAATCAGTGTGCAGGAGATTCAAAAGAGCTACACTGGCGCAAGCAACCCAACAGGTGGTGTTGCTGGCACAGGACAAGAGGAAGTTCCGGGTTACCCATCATCTGATGCAACCGGTAACTCTACCTCCGAAGAATCATCCAGCACTATAAACTACGATGTTAATCGAATCGCCAAGGATATCATTTCTAGTCCGTATACTGTAAAAGACTTAACCATTAACGTTGCAGTTGAACCACCGAATGGAGAAACAGAATTACAGGGACCGGTTCAGGACGCAATTGAGAACATTTTGGTTAACATTGTTCGTGCTTCACTGGCAGACTCAGGCACTGTAATAAGTGACGCCGATCTGACAAAGAAAGTTTCAGTCATGTCACAAGGATTCCAGACTGCCTCTGCAGACAATACAGGTTTCCAGCTTTCCTCAACGATGATGTGGGGTGGAGGCGCACTCATAGCGGCATTGATCGCAGCGGTAGTTATTTTGTTAGTACGCCGTCGCCGCAAACAAAACGAAGTCGAAGAAGAAGAGATTCCTCTTCCAATAGCAACAGAGTTCCCGTCCATTACGCTGGACAGTGTAACGAACGAAAGTCAGGTGCGCAAACAATTGGAGAGTTTGGCCAAGAAAAAGCCAGACGAATTCGTCAATCTGCTGCGTACATGGCTGGCTGACGAATAGAGGTGAACGCATTGGCGAAGGCAAGCAGTCAAGGTTTGACTGGCAGACAAAAAGCAGCAATTTTGTTGATTACATTAGGTCCGGAAGTATCAGCTCAGATCTTCAAACATCTGCGTGATGAGGAGATTGAGCAACTTACGTTGGAGATTGCCAACGTTCGCAAGGTTGATTCTTCCGAAAAGGACATGATCATGGCCGAGTTTCACCAGATCTGTCTGGCGCAGGAATATATCTCACAGGGCGGTATCAATTACGCCAGAGAAATCCTGGAGAAAGCTCTGGGTTCATCAAAAGCACTTGAAGTCATTAACCGTTTGACAGCTACGCTGCAAGTCAGACCATTTGACTTTGCGCGCAAAGCAGATCCGAACCAGATTTTGAACTTTATTCAGAATGAAAGCCCGCAAACGATTGCCCTGGTTCTGTCTTACCTCCAATTCGAACAAGCTGCGGCGATTCTATCATCCTTGCCGCAAGAGAAACAGGCAGATGTCGCTCGCCGGGTGGCTGTTATGGATAGTACTTCGCCGGAAGTCATCTCTCAAGTGGAGCGGGTTCTGGAACAGAAACTATCTTCTACCGTAACGCAGGATTACACGAATGCGGGTGGTATCGAATCGATCGTTCAGATTCTGAACGGGGTCGATCGGGGTACAGAACGTACCATTTTGGACTCGCTCGAGATTCAGGATCCGGAGCTTGCAGAGGAAATCAAAAAACGCATGTTTGTATTCGAAGATATCGTCAATGTGGATGATCGATCGATTCAGCGCATTATTCGGGATATCGACAACGCAGATTTGCAGCTGGCACTCAAAGTGGCAAGCGAAGAAGTTCGGGATGCCGTGTTCCGGAATATGTCGAAACGGATGTCCGAGACATTCAAAGAAGAGATGGAGTTCATGGGACCTGTGCGATTGCGTGATGTTGAGGAAGCTCAGACACGTATCGTAGGAACGATACGCAGATTGGAAGAAGCCGGTGAGATCATTATCGCACGCGGTGGAGGAGATGATATCATTGTCTAATTTGATTAAGTCTTTCCAGTATGTACCTGTTGATGACCGTAAAAAACTTGAAAATCATCATCATTATGGTGGTGCTGAGGAGTCTGAAACGGAATTATACGGTGATAGTGCTGAAGATTCTGAAGCAGAAACGCTTCAAGCACGCGTGGACGAAGAAACAAAACGTCTTACCGCAGAGATGCTGGAAGATGCCAAGGAGTTTGCAGAAAAGCAAGTACGTGAAGCTTCAGAAGAGGCAGAGCGCATGCTTCAAGAGGCCCGTGAACAGATCGACAGCTGGTGGCAGGAACAACGACAACAGGATGAACATCTCACTGAAGCGCTTCGTTCACAAGGTTTCCAACAGGGTTTTGAAGAAGGCAAAGTACAAGCTGAACTGGATCTCCAGGTGCAGATCGAAAAGATGATGATTGAAGCCCAGGAAGTGCTCAAGGAAGCTTATGTAGCTAAAGATCAGATCATTCAGGAAGCCGAACCGTTCCTCGTGGACCTCGCTTGCGGGATCGCTGAGAAAGTCATTGATAAGCAACTTACCATTGAACCCGATCATACATTGGAACTGATTCGTCAGAGTTTGTCACGTAAACGGGAGCAGGGTTTGATCACACTCTGTGTGGCACCTGATCAGTTTACATTTGTACAGGCAGCTCGTGAAGAATTGTCTCTGTCTATTGACTCTCAGGCAGAATTGCAGATTTTGCCTGATTCAACGGTCAAAGATAAGGGATGTGTCATTCGTTCTTCGTTCGGAAGTGTAGATGCGAGAATTGATACACAACTTGCTGAGATTAAAAAAGAACTGGTCCGCATAGCACTTGAGGATGAGGAGCGAAAAAATCAACATGAAGGTTCTTAGTTCACAGCGATATATGGAACATTTGCGCCAATTCGATCCTGTTCGTATTAACGGCAAAGTTACTCAGGTCATTGGTCTTATGGTGGAGTCAGAAGGGCCAGATGCAAGTATCGGTGACGTATGTTATATCTATCCTGGTAAATCAGCCAAGCCTCTTCAGGCCGAAGTTGTTGGATTTCGAGATAACAAAGTGCTTCTTATGCCACTGGGAGAACTTCAATCCATCGGTCCTGGTTGTGATGTAGTAGGTACAGGTAAACCACTCGGCGTTCAGGTAGGCTCCGAATTGCTAGGTAAAGTGCTGGACGGACTTGGGCAGCCGCTAGACGGCTCCCTTCTCCCATCCAGAATGCCGATGTACTCTACCTCCAATACACCGGTTAATCCAATGGATCGTCCACGTGTACTTGAAACGATGGGTGTTGGTGTAAGAGCTATCGATGGATTGCTGACCGTAGGTAAGGGACAGCGTGTAGGTATTTTTGCCGGCTCTGGTGTTGGTAAGAGTACATTGATGGGCATGATCGCTCGTAATACAGCAGCAGATGTCAATGTCATCGCGCTTGTGGGTGAGCGTGGACGTGAGGTGCGCGACTTTATTGAACGGGATCTGGGGCCGGAAGGACTGGAACGCTCCGTAGTCATTGTTGCAACTTCAGATCAGCCTGCCCTGATTCGGATTAAGGGAGCAGTTATTGCGACCACTATTGCAGAGTATTTCCGAGATCGTGGAATGAACGTGATGCTCATGATGGATTCGGTAACCCGATATGCAATGGCACAAAGGGAAGTTGGTCTGGCCGTGGGTGAACCTCCGGCAATGAGAGGATATACGCCATCGGTTTTTGCAAGTTTGCCCAAACTGCTTGAACGGGCGGGTACAGGACCTACCGGTTCGATTACAGCCTTTTACACCGTTCTGGTCGATGGGGATGACATGAATGAACCAATCGCGGATGCGGTAAGGGGTATTCTGGATGGACACATTGTGTTAAATCGATCCATTGCAAATAAAGGTCATTTTCCAGCGATTGATGTGCTAGCCAGCATAAGTCGTGTTATGAAGGATATTGCTCCGGAAGAGCAGTTGGAAGCCGTTAATAATATGAAACGTTTGATGGCTGTGTACAAAGAATCTGAAGATTTGATCAATATTGGAGCTTACCAGCGGGGATCAAATGCAGCCATAGATGAATCGATAGACCAGATTGATAGTATATGGAACTTTACCAAGCAGAAAGTCGACGAGAAAGTCACTTTAAGTGAAGTACAGGAACGTTTGATTCTTGAATTTGCAAGGAGATGAATGGGTAAACGATGAAATTTCGATATCATTTCCAGAAAGTTGTTGACCTGAAGAGTAATGAAAAAACACAGGCAGAGTGGATGTTATCCACAGCGATCGGTAAACTTCAGACGGAGGAAGAACATCTGATACAACTTCTTAATGATAGAAGTAATCTGATCGGCATTATCCAATCTGCTACGGAAAATACAGCGTCTGTAAACAGTCTGCAGGAGATGCAGCGTTATGTACATCACCTTGACGAGTGCATTTCACGCAAAAACAGTGATGTTAAACATGCTCAGGTCAATGTGCAGCGGAATCAGACGTTTCTAAACGGTAAGATGATTGACGAAAAAGTATGGCTTGGAGCGAGAGACAAGGCCAAAATCAAATTTCAGCAGGAGATGCTCCTCCGGGAACAGAACGATCTGGACGAGATGGCTACTGTACGCTTCGCTGCCAAAGCCGGACGCGCGAATTGATGTGAGCCGGACGCGAAGTTGTCTCGTGAAGGAGGAATGAACGATGGCTGTTAAAGATGATAGCGACATGGAAAAAGAGTCGGGAGGCGGTTGGGAAAAATTTCTGATGATTTCAATCCCGATTGTATTCACCGTAGTACTTCTAGGTGTACTACTTACGCTATTTAATGTAGATATTCGTAATAATTTGTTTGAATTCGCCAATAAGATACCGGTAGTCAAGGAATGGGTACCTGATCCTGTACTGGATCCGGAGAAGGAGAAGCTGGAGAAGAGTGAGCAGCAGGTTGAAAGTGCTGAAGCCACAATCGAAAAGCTGAAATCCCAGGTAACTGCCAAAGAAACAGAGCTCAAGGCTGCACAGGAAGCGACAACAACCGAAGCAAAGAAGGCCACGGATCTTCAGAAGAAATTGGATGATGCGGAAAAAGCGGCTGAAACGGCTACAGCAGCAACGCCAGAGACGGAATCTGATTATCAAAAACAAATCAAAGATTTGGCTAAAATGTATGCTGACATGAGCCCAAGCAAAGCTGCACCGATTTTGCAAAATATGACGAATGAGGAAATGGTATTGTTGTTGAATGCCATGCAGTCATCTGCTCGGACCAAGGTGCTTGAAAAGATGGACCCGAAAACAGCAGCCGATGTCACCATGATGATGAAGGATGCTAAACCGTCCGGAGATCTGGCACTGGATGCGCTGCAATCCAGATTGAAGAAAGAAACCGCAGCAACTTCAACTGCATCCACAACCACAAGCAAAAACCTGGATAAAAACCAGCTTAGTCAAACATTTGCTTCGATGTCTGCTTCAAGTGGTGCCAAGCTATTATTGGAAACATACAAGTTAAGTCCTGACAAAACATTGACCATCCTGAATTCAGTTGATGATGCAACACGTTCTCAATTGCTTGAGAACATGTCTTCAGAGGACTCGGTTGCAACTGCAAAAATTTTGAACAGATTAATGGGTAACAAGTAGATCTGATTACACTGTATAACCGAGAGGAGGTGAAAATAAATGTCGATTGTATATCAAATGGCATCCACAGCATCTGCAAAAGCAACAGGAGCAGGTCAGACAACTGGAGCACAATCCAAAGGTTCAGCTACAGGTGCTAGCGGTGAATTTCTCCAAACTCTTGCACAATCGCTATCTGGAGGAAACACAGAAGGTGATAGTTCAAGCGCTACCGGAAGCTTAACTGCCAATCCGTTGGTGTTTTCTCTTGCTACAAGTGAAGAAGGAGAAGCGGCATCAATCACGGCTATACTGAATTCGTTGTTCACGGACTTGGATTCACTTGACGAAGCTTTGGAAAATGACCCAGCTCTACTTGCAGGTTTGCAAACTCTGATTCAACAGATGTATACACAATTAAGTAATCCTTCAGGTACTAATGCAGAAGGTTCCGACGAGTCTTTGAACGGAGCAGAAAGCGTAAAAACAGTACCCGCAATTGAACTGTCGCAGCATCCGGCAGCAGTACGTTTTGTTCTGCAAGATATGCTTACACAATTAGTAGCCGGAATGAATGATCCAGAGAGTAACGTTGTGAAGAATGCTCCTGAGTTCAAACATTTGTTACAATCTCTGCAGAGTCAGCTTCAAGAGGCTGGAGTGGATACCACTAGCAACAAAGGGTGGACTGAACTGAAATCGATACTGGATACATTGACTGCAGTTAAGGATCAGATTGCACAAGTGACTCCAAGTACTTCGCTTCAAGCATCCAAACAGGATTCTGTCGTACCACAAGTTCTTGTAGCGGCAGTGGCGAATTCTGGAACCCAGGTGAAAGCTGAGGCTGAGACCACGTCTGCTCCAAATGCAGGTGGAGAAGTGGAACACTCAACCATCATTACTGCAGGAGAGCTGTCCTTGCGTTCATCAGGTACAACAGCAGGAAAACCGGCTGAACCTGTAATGCAAACATCACAGTTTGCCAAGGAAATGACACAGTTTGTTGTTAACAAGCTGGATATTGTCCAGCAAAAAGGATTTTCCGAGGCGACCATCTCACTTCGGCCTGAGCATCTAGGTAAATTGGATGTTCAAATTACCTTGCAGAACGGGCAGTTGGTTGCACGGTTTATGACTGAGCATACGATGGCTAAAGACATGCTTGAACAACAAATGACGCAGCTGCGTTCTTCACTTCAAGCCCAGGGGATTCAGGTGGAACGACTTGAGGTTACTCAGAACAGTTCAATCGGATCACAGATGTATCAGGACGGAGGCCGTCAGCCGGGAAGTAACTCTCAGCAACAACGCCGTTCGCGTGAGCGTGAGGAACAATCGGATGATGCTATAGCTACAGCAGGGATTCAAGAAGAATTGCGTAACTGGCGTAGCGAGCAAGTCGAAGGAAACGAATTACAGAGAGATACGTTTAGTGCTAAGGCTTAAACAGAAATGAGGTGAGCAAATGGCTAATGAAATTGTTTCAATGAATAATACCTGGCCGAACTATTCGGCAGCTAATAAAGCAACCACAAGTGCAGCAACAAAAGAATTGGGTAAAGATCAGTTTCTAAAAATCCTGATCACCCAGCTGCAAAATCAAGACCCGATGCAGCCGATGGAGGATAAGGAATTTATCGCTCAAATGGCACAGTTCAGCTCAGTGGAACAACTGGTCAATATTTCTACGCAGCTTAAAACATTGAACCAGTCACTTGGTGCTGTATCCGGTATGATTGGCATGGAGGTAAGTTGGCTTTCTTCTAATAAAGATGATAACGGAACTCTTCGTCAGGGTATTGTAGATTCCATCATTGTAAGAGATGGCGTTCAATACGCAAAAGTGGGCAACGACGAAATTAAGCTGGATGAGATCATTCAGGTGAATTATCCAAAACAGGCAGAAGAGAGTCAAACTCCGGTACAGAACGTTCAGGATGTAACCCCTGAAACGAACGAGAGTCAAGAAGTTGAATCATCCGCTGAAACGGGTGATACGGAAGATAGCGGGAAAACGATATGAGTGATCGCATAACGGTTGGACAATTATACGCAGGCCCGATTACACCGAATATGCTTCAAAGACCCAAAACGGGAGAAGCTTCGGCTATACCCGAAAAACCTTTTGCAAAGGTACTGGAAGATAACCTTCTGAAATTGAGCAATCATGCTGCCAAACGATTGGAACAGCGTGGTATTGAACTCAAGACCGAGCAAATGGAACAGATTGGTTCTGCTTTGGACAAAGCTGCTGCCAAAGGAGCCAAAGAGTCATTGATTTTAATGCAGGATATGGCTTTTATCGTCAATGTCAAAAATCGTACTGTGGTTACAGCTATGGATAGTGAGAGCATGAAGGATAATGTGTTCACTCAGATTGATAGTGCCGTAATCATTTCTTGACCGGCTGGCCCTTCTCGGGAGCCGGAATGCCGCTGACCGACTGATGCGGTAACCAAATGAAGACTGGGAGGATTTTTAAAAATGTTGAAATCAATGTACTCAGGCGTTTCCGGGATGCGGGGTTTCCAAACAAAACTCGACGTAATTGGTAACAATATTGCGAACGTAAACACGGTTGGCTTCAAAGGCAGTCGGGTTATGTTCAAAGATATTATGAGCCAAACTACGGCAGGGGTAACTGCCCCAACTGATGCTCCATCTGGTGGTGTGAATGCAAAGCAAATCGGTTTGGGTGTATCTGTGGGATCTATAGATACATTGCATCTTGCAGGAAGTCCTATGACAACAAACAATCCAACGGACTTGCGTATCAATGGTGACGGGTTCTTCTTAGTTTCCATGGGGGGAGATCAGGAAGTTCCATTTTTGACTCGCGCCGGGGATTTCCATGTAGATGCAGCTCGTAATCTGGTTACATCTGATGGCCTCTTCGTATTAGACAGTGAAGGGGAAGCAATCACTATTGGTGATGATGTTGTTTCATTCACAATCGGACAGAACGGTATGATTAATCAGACAATGGCTGATGGAACAATCGAAGGCGATACTCAAATTGGAATAGGGAAGGTAGTTAACCCTGAAGGATTGGAAAAAATAGGGGGTAACCTATACCGGATGACAGCTAACGCAAATCCTGACGGTACTCTTGATCCTTTAACAGCGAACAGTGCTGAGGACGGAACAGGAGCAATCATTGCTGGACAGCTCGAGATGTCTAACGTGGATCTGACAGGAGAGTTTACTGAGATGATCGTAGCTCAACGTGGATTCCAGGCAAACTCCCGCATCATTACAACGTCGGATGAAATACTTCAAGAAGTTGTTAACCTGAAACGTTAATAACTGATTAATGAATTTTTAAAACGTGGGGGAGCTTGCTCCTCCCACTCTGATCAAGGGGGCTTAGCATGATTTCGGTTACGCGGTTAAATGGTTCTCCCATGTGGTTAAATGCGCTGATGGTTGAAATTGTGGAAGAGACGCCGGATACGTATATTACTCTGGTAACTGGAAAGAGACTCATTGTGCTTGAAAAAGCCGATGACGTTATTTCCAAGATTAAAGATTACAACCGTGAAATCGGGGTTCAGGCAGCCACTATTAAAGTGCAGCAAACGGAGGAATCCTGATGAAAAAAATGATGCCCTGGCTTGCAACAATGTTGCTGGCAATAACACTCATTGTGGTGGTTGTGTTTGTATTTATGCAAGGACAGAACGGGAATAAGGACGACACACATACGGCGTCAGCTGCTGAAGAAAAAAAAATGACTGCGGATGAAATTGTAGAGGTATCGTCAGAGCTTGCACAGATTAAAACGAATCTGGCCGATCCGGATCGTATTATTATGGTTAGTTTTTCTTTCAAGTTATCTGACAAAACAGCCAAAGAAGATTTTGAAAAAATTAAAAGCATTACGGTGAAGCCCATTATTATTCAGGCACTTGCAGATACCAAGGCTGAGGAACTGAGTTCGGCCAAGGGCATGAAACAATTCAATGAGAAATTGACAGGTCTAATTAATGAGGTATTGCCTGAGCCAAAATTGAAAAGCACTAGTTTTTCAGACATTGTTATAGCACCAATGTAATGAACAGAACACGCTGTAGACCTGTAAGGGGGTGAGAACATGGTGGATGTATTATCACAAAATGAGATTGACGCCCTATTAGCTGCCCTTTCTTCTGGTGAAATGGACGCAGAAGAATTGAAGAAGGAAGAAACTCAGAAGAAAATCAGATCGTACGATTTTAAGCGGGCAGTGCGTTTTTCCAAAGACCATATCAGAAGCTTGACTCGTATTCACGAAAACTTTGCACGCTTTCTCACCACTTATTTTTCAGCCCAACTGCGGACGTTCGTTCAAATCAATGTCGTTCAGGTCGAACAGTTGCCTTATGATGAGTTTATCCGTTCTATTCCTAAGATGACGATATTGAACATTTTTGAAGCGGAGCCACTACAGGGACGAATGGTGATGGAAGTCCATCCAAACGTGGGATATGCGATGCTGGATCGCCTTCTTGGTGGAACCGGGAGTGCTCCAACAAAGATTGCATCGATGACGGAGATTGAAACGACCATCATGGAACGAATATTCAGCCGTGCATTTGAAAGTTTGCAAGAAGCATGGAAGACCGTGTTGGATATTACCCCGAGGATGGAAGCGCTCGAGACCAATCCGCAATTTATGCAGATTGTATCTCCCAATGAGACCATTGCTCTGATCTCGCTCAGTACCAAAATTGGTGACACGACAGGCATGATCAATCTATGTATACCGCATGTCGTTCTTGAACCTATTATGTCACGGTTGTCCACTCATCAGTGGTTTGTTTCGGAGAAGAAAACGAGAGCTCCGGAGGAGTATGATGCTCTAAGAGAGCGCGTGAACAAAGCCAAGTTACCCATCGTTGCGGAATTGGGAGAATCCAGAATTTCAATTGCAGAATTTCTGGGTCTATCCGTTGGTGATGTCATTACGTTGAACAAACCAGTTGATGAGGGACTTTCCATTAAAGTGGGTGACAAACTGAAATACATGGGCAGTCCGGGAACAATCAAGGACCGTGTGGCTGTGCAAATAGACGAGATTGTCACCGAAGGAGTTGAAGAATTTGACGAGTAAGGATTATTTATCCCAAGAAGAAATCGATGCTTTGCTCAGGCAATCGGAATCGATAAACAGCTCGGAACCCGCTGAAAAGACGGTGGATGATTTTTTGACCGAGCTGGAGCAAGATGCCTTGGGGGAGATTGGTAACATTACATTTGGTAGCGCGGCAACAGCCTTATCCACGCTATTAGGCCTCAAAGTAGATATTACAACACCTAAAGTTTCTATCATTAGTCGAACGCAGTTTGAAGAAGCTTTTCCTAAGCCACATGTTGCCGTTCATGTGAATTACGTGGATGGATTCGAAGGCATTAACTCACTTGTTATCAAGAAGAGAGATGCTCAAGTCATCGCTGATTTGATGCTGGGTGGCGAAGGAAATCCGGTCGATGAAGAACTGAATGAAATCCATATTAGTGCGGTACAGGAAGCGATGAACCAGATGATGGGTTCCTCTGCAACCTCAATGTCCACGATTTTTAATCGTTTTGTGAATATTTCCCCTCCGGGAATCGATATTCTCAATCTGGAGAGTGGAGAGGGTGTAAGTAATCTTCCAGCAGATGAGACCCTCATTCAAGTTTCATTTCGTTTGTTAATCGGGGATCTGATCGATTCCAATCTGATGCAGTTGCTTCCAGTTCATTTTGCCAAAAACATGGTAGATATGCTAATTGGAGGCGCTCAGGAGTCAACTGCCAGCGCACCAGTGGCATCAACACCTGAACCTGCACCAGCAGCTGTACCAGCAACGCCACCACCGGTTGCGGAGCAGCCGCCCGTTCAGCACCAACAGGCTCCACAGGCTCCACAACAGCCTGCTCAGGACTATAACGGATATGGACAGGCCCCGATGGGTATGCCTCAAGGAATGCCGCCACAGCAGCCGTATGGCATGCCACCACAGCAACCTTATGGTGCACCTCAACATTACGGTGGAATGCCAAATAGGAATGTTAACGTACAACCAGTTCAATTCGCCAATTTGCAAAATGGGGCGTATGGTCAGGTAGACGAAAACAATTTGAATTTATTGATGGACATTCCCCTTAAAGTCACCGTAGAATTAGGAAGGACCCAGAAGCAAATTAAAGATATTTTGGAACTGTCACAGGGTTCGATTGTCGAACTGGATAAGTTAGCCGGGGAACCCGTCGATATTTTGGTGAATAACAAACTGATCGCCAAGGGAGAAGTTGTCGTTATTGACGAAAACTTTGGTGTACGTGTTATAGATATCGTTAGCCAATGGGACCGAATTCAGAAATTACAATAAGCACAATTTAGGGAGGACTTGAATCAAGATGGCAAACCGAATTTTAGTCGTAGACGACGCTGCATTTATGAGAATGATGATCCGGGACATTTTGTCCAAAAATGGATATGAGGTTGTTGGTGAGGCACAGGATGGCTCACAAGCAATTGAGAAATTTAAAGAGCTTCGTCCGGATCTGATCACAATGGATATTACGATGCCTGAGATGGACGGCATTGCAGCTTTGAAAGAAATCAAGAAGATTGATGCTAACGCTAAAGTAATTATGTGCTCCGCGATGGGTCAACAAGCGATGGTAATCGACGCTATTCAAGCAGGTGCTAAAGACTTTATCGTTAAACCGTTCCAATCTGACCGGGTTATCGAAGCGATCAGCAAGACACTGGGCGTTTAAGAGACATGATGATGGCTCAGGGTGATATTCCAGGAGGAGCTGGCGTGGGAAGTAATTATTATTTACAGCTTGTATGGGTGATTGTTGTCCTGGCCGTCATCCTGGCCCTTATTGTTTATCTGATTCGTTTTTTAAACAAACGGAATCAGCAAATGTTCCGGCACGGCACAATTCGTACTCTGGGCGGGGTTGGACTGGGGCAAAACAAGTCGTTGCAAATTATGGAGATTGGTGGATGTGTATATCTGCTTGGTGTAGGTGAAGACATCCAGTTGATAGACAAGGTTTCGGATCTGGAAGAGGCCCAAAGAATCATTGATTCCTTCGAACGAGATGCTGCTGCACAACAAGGAAATCTCTCACCTCTCATTGCCAAGCTCACAAAACGTTTCCGTAGAGAAGAACCGCCGCGGGAAATGGAACTAGAGGACACAACTTCTTTTCACGAAATGTTTGAATCCAAACTTCGGCAGATGCCTAACCGTAAAGAGAAGATGGAAAAGCTCCTGGATAAAGACAATACTACAGATCGGTCGAGGGATTCATGAAGAAAAAGATTTGGTTAGCGTGTTGTTTATTAGGACTTATCAGTCTGGCATCTGTAACGGTTGCCTTTGCCGAACCCATTCCGAATATTGATATTCAGATTGGAAACGGTGATGGAGGGACACCAAGCACGAGTTCACTGTCCATCATTCTGTTAATTACGGTGCTTAGCATTGCTCCAGCAATGCTTGTACTGATGACCAGTTTTACTCGGATTGTGATTGTGCTCGGTTTTATACGTACATCTTTGGGTACACAACAAATGCCACCCAATCAGGTGCTGGTCGGTTTGGCGCTATTTCTGACACTTTTCATTATGTCGCCGACATTGTCTTCCATAAATCAGGTAGCGCTCCAGCCCTATCTCCAGGGAGAGCTAACGCAAACCGAGGCACTTGAAAAAGCAGCGGATCCCATGAAGAAATTCATGTTTAGTCACACCAGAGAAAAAGATCTTCTGCTGTTTATGAAGTACAATCAGACTGAACAACCAAAGACCTATCAGGATATCCCAATTACTGTTATGGTGCCGGCATATGTAATCAGTGAGTTGAAGACAGCATTCCAGATGGGGTTTATGATTTTTATTCCGTTTCTGGTTATAGACATTGTTGTCGCGAGTACACTCATGGCAATGGGGATGATGATGCTTCCGCCGGTCATGATCTCATTACCTTTCAAAATACTGCTCTTTGTCCTTGTGGACGGGTGGTATCTGGTTGTCAAGTCACTGTTACTGAGTTTTAACACTTGATCCGGAAAGTTAAAGGAGGACGGTCATGACTTCGGAATTTATTATCGGTCTGGCCGGGAAAGCGGTATACACGTCATTGCTGGCCAGTGCACCCATGCTTATACTAGCTCTGGTTGTAGGACTTGCAATCAGTATTTTTCAAGCGACAACTCAAATTCAGGAACAAACATTAGCTTTTGTACCCAAGATTGTTGCCGTACTTCTGTCAGTACTTTTGTTTGGACCTTGGATCTTAAATATCTTGGTCGATTTTACGTTTAACATTCTCGATAATCTATACAGATACATAGGGTAGGCTTTAGCAGATGGAGACATTGTTGCAAAGTTTCCCTGTCGCTCTGCTTATGTTTTGTCGAATCACATCATTTTTTGTAACTGCGCCAGTTTTTTCGGCTCGAAATGTGCCGGCTTCAGTTAAAATTGGTATCTCTGCATTTGTCACATTGTCTGTCTATCTGATTTACGGAATAGACCAGACCGTACCCACCGATCTGAGCTATGTTTTATTGATCATCAGAGAGATTCTAATTGGCCTGCTTTTAGGTTTTGTGGCTTATCTGTTGATGACGGCTGTTCAGACTGCGGGAACCTTTATCGATCTACAGATCGGTTTTGGTATGGCCAATGTATACGATCCAATGACAGGTGCTTCAGCGCCACTTACGGGAAACTTGAAGTATGCATTTGCTATGCTTCTGTTTCTGACGATGAATGGACACCATTATTTGCTGGATGCGATCGTTTACAGTTACCGGTGGGTACCATTATCGAATGTGTTTTTCCTACGGTTGGCAGATGGAAGTATTGCTGAATTTTTGATTCAGACCTTAGGTCAATCATTTATGCTGGCTTTTCAGATGTCGGCTCCGATTGTAGTTGCGTTGTTTTTGACGGATGTTGGATTAGGTTTTTTGGCCAAAACTGCTCCTCAATTTAATGTATTTGCAGTTGGGTTGCCGCTTAAGTTACTCGTTGGTCTTGCTATTTTGCTTTTGCTGGTTCCCAGTTTCTCCTTTGTATTTAGTCAATTGTTCGAAGCGATATTCAGATCGATGGAAAAATTGCTTGGAACCATTGGACAAAGGCCCGGCTGAGTGAAACGGAGGAAAAGACACGGATGAAACTTCAACTCGACCTCCAGTTGTTTTCAGGGGAGAAGACGGAGAAAGCTACCCCGAAAAAGAGACAGGATACACGAAAAAAAAGGACAGATTGTCAAAAGCGCTGAACTATCTGGCGCATCCATTCTCCTAATCGTGTTTTTGATCATGATGGTATTCAGCAATTTCTATAAAGAACGTATAGTTCGTCTGTTTACAGATATCTTCATCAATCGATTGAGTATGGATATCACCGGAGAGAATGTAATGGCGCTTATGATGCGCTATGGCATTGAAGTTTTGTTATTGATCGCTCCCGTTTTGCTGGGTGCGTTACTGGTTGCTTTGATCGTTAACTACATGCAAGTTGGTTTTCTTCTTGTAGGGGAAGGTTTGAAGCCAAAACTTGAGAAACTGGACCCGATTAAAGGTTTCAAAAATATATTCTCTCTCCGCTCATTAGTGGAATTTGCTAAATCTATTTTGAAAATGTCGATTATCGGTTATCTCGTTTACAGTACAATTAAAGGCTACCAGTCAGATATTGCTTCACTTTCTCATTTTTCATTGGATGCTATTTTACATTTCGCTGCGTCGATCACTTTAAGTCTTGGTATCAAGATTGCAGTGGCATTAATGATACTTGCGATATTTGATTACATGTATCAGAAGTATGACCATGAGAAGAAGATTCGTATGTCCAAGCAAGACATCAAAGACGAGTACAAGAAAATGGAAGGTGATCCGCTGATCAAAGGTAAAATCCGGGAACGCCAGCGTCGTATGGCTATGCAGCGTATGATGCAGGAAGTGCCGAATGCGGATGTAATCATCACGAACCCAACTCACTTTGCGGTTGCGCTAAAGTATGAAGGTTCCGAGATGGAGGCACCACAGATTATTGCCAAAGGTCAGGATTATGTCGCCTTGCGTATTAAGGAAATTGCCAAAGAAAACGGTGTTATTACGATGGAAAACAAGCCGTTAGCACGGGCATTGTTCCAGAGAGCCGAGATTGGTGACGCTATACCAGCCGATTTGTTTCAAGCGGTAGCTGAAGTGCTGGCTTATGTATATAAACTAAAGGGCAGAACGAAATAAAAGGGGATCGGAGGCCGTACATTCATTGAAGATTAAAGATATAGCTGTCCTTGCGGGTATCATTGGCATTGTGTTGATGATGATTCTTCCGATCCCAACCTGGCTGTTGGACTTGTTGCTGGTCGTCAATATTTCAATTGCACTGATGATACTCCTTGTTGCAATGAACAGCAAAGAAGCGTTGCAGTTTTCTATTTTTCCAGCTTTGCTGTTGATCACTACACTATTCCGACTGGCTCTGAACATATCGACAACCAAGCTAATCCTTGGTGAAGGGGATGCCGGAGCTGTAGTTGCTACCTTTGGCAGCTGGATTGCTGGAGGGCAAATTGCGATTGGATTTATCGTGTTTTTGATCCTCGTTGTTGTTCAGTTTATCGTTATTACAAAGGGGTCTGAGCGTGTAGCTGAAGTTGCTGCACGATTCACTCTCGATGCGATGCCTGGTAAACAAATGAGTATCGATGCGGATCTGAATGCGGGTCTGATCAACGAGCAACAAGCTCGTGAGCGTCGTTCCAAAATTGAACGTGAAGCCGATTTTTATGGAGCGATGGATGGAGCAAGTAAATTCGTAAAAGGTGACGCAATTGCAAGCATTATCATCCTCCTGATCAATCTCATTGGTGGATTTATAATCGGTATGACTGTGCATGGGATGGCTTTTGCAGATGCAATGTCAACGTACTCTGTATTGACTATCGGAGATGGACTGGTAAGCCAAATCCCTGCTTTGCTTATTTCCACAGCAGCAGGACTTATCGTCACCAGAGCGTCTTCAGAAGGAAATCTGGCAGATGATATTACGGGGCAACTGTTTACATATCCAATACTTATTTATATCGTAGCTTTCGTTATTGCCATGCTCGGTTTCTTCACACCAATTCATGTTATTACTACACTTCCGTTGGCAGGTGTGTTGGCATATGCCGCGTGGCGTATGCAGAATAATCTGAATTTGAAACAAGTAGCGGAAGAACAGTTGGAAGAAGAACAGCAGATTGAAGAGGTTAGAAGTCCTGAAAGTGTAATTAACCTGCTTCAGGTGGACCCTATTGAGTTTGAATTTGGTTATGGTTTAATACCGCTTGCTGATAATCAGCAGGGTGGGGACTTATTGGATCGGATCATTATGATTCGGAGGCAGTGTGCTCTTGAACTGGGGTTGGTCGTTCCAGTCATACGGATTCGAGATAATATCCAGCTCAGACCTAATGAGTATGTTATCAAAATCAAGGGTAATGTGGTAGGGGGCGGAGAACTGTTGTTGAATCATTACCTTGCCATGAGTCCTGGCTATGATGAGGAGTCTGTGACAGGTATTGAAACGACAGAACCTGCTTTTGGACTTCCGGCACTATGGATTGATGAAGTAACCAAAGACAGAGCCGAACTTGCAGGATATACGGTCGTTGATCCGCCTTCCGTTGTGGCTACACATCTGACGGAACTGATTAAGAAACATGCGCATGAGTTACTTGGAAGACAAGAGACAAAAGCACTTGTGGATAATCTCAGAGAGAACTATTCTGCCCTTGTGGATGAACTGATCCCTTCTCTACTTTCCATTGGTGATGTACAGAAAGTGCTTGCTAAGTTATTGCGTGAGAAAATATCTATTCGGGATATGGTTACCATCTTCGAGACACTGGCTGACTATGGTACGTATACGAAGGATCCTGATGTGCTGACTGAATACGTCAGACAATCCCTCTCACGTCAGATTACTCAGCAGTTCTCACAGAAAGGTGAGACACTTCGAGTGATCACGGTTGGACCTGGTCTTGAGAAGAAAATTGCTGAAAGTGTGCAACAATCGGATCAAGGCAGTTATCTTGCGCTAGACCCTGTATCTACACAAAGTGTGTATCAGAAGCTGAGTGAACAAGTGAACCGTTTGATTCAATCAGGTCAACAACCTGTTGTATTAACTTCTCCAACCATTCGGATGTATCTGCGTCAGGTTATTGAACGTACTATGCAGGACATTCCTGTGCTTTCCTACAGCGAGTTGGAGCCGAATGTTGAAATTCAAAGTATCGGGGTGGTGAACTTATGAGAGTAAAACAATACGTTGTTGAGACCATGCCCGAAGCTATGCTTCAAATTCGCAAGGACCTGGGAAGTGATGCCGTTATTCTGTCCACCAAAGAGATTAAGGTGGGCGGGGTGATGGGAATGTTTCGCAAAAAACGGATCGAAGTTGTAGCTGCAGTGGATAAGGAAGAAAACAAGCAAACAACAAAGCCAGTACAAAATCAATTCACACCTGTACCTCGTGCATTTGTACCTGAGGCTTATCGGCAAACAGCTCGTTCGTTTGTTGCGGCTTCTGATGAGTCGGCTACAACGAATACAGCTGATCAAAGTGTACAGGACCAATCTGCTGCTGCCCCGTCTGTGTTTGAATCGCGTAATATCGGTTCAGACATAGACAGCGGCTCAGGTTCTTCGAGCACGGATCATAAACCGCGACCGCAAGGGGCGGATTTTTCGGGTTCAACAACTGGTCCAAAGCCAACAGGTTCAGACCTGCAGCAGGATAAGTTGATGACTGAATTGCAGGATCTTAAACAGATGGTGAACAGGCTTTCAAAGCAAGGTACTTCTGCGGACCCTGTGCCAGAGGAATTGCATATGATCCGAGAACGTTTGACAGAACAAGATGTCTGGCCTGAAGTATGGGAATCCTGGTTTGATTCAATTCAAGCAAAATGGTCTGAGGATGGATTGAAAGAACAGGATGTAGAACAATTAGTGAAGCTTGAGGTCATGCACTTTTTGGAGCAACGTATTGAAGAAGGCATTCTTCCTACCACGCGAATCGTCTATGTAGCTGGACCGACCGGTGTAGGGAAAACGACGACAATTGCAAAATTGGCAGCTGAACAAATGTTCAAAAAACAGCGTAAAGTTGGATTCATAACATCAGATACGTATCGGATCTCGGCGGTAGAACAGCTGAGAACATATGCATCTATACTGAATGTTCCACTTGAGGTGGTACAATCGCCCGGTGATACACAACGTGCCATTTCTCGATTAGAGAATTGTGACTTGATCTTTATGGATACAGCGGGTAGAAATTACAGAAATGAATTACTTGTTTCGGAACTGCAAAGTTTGCTTGCTCCTGTAGAGAATAGCGAAACCTTTCTGGTCATGAGCATGACCTCCAAAAGTGCTGATATGGTGCAGATAACGGAACATTTCAGTAAATATGGTCTGGATAAGGTGATTTTCACCAAAATGGATGAGACTGGGAGCTGCGGTCCGCTATTTAACTTGTTACACCGTTTTCCACTCAAGCTCGCATATGTGGCAAATGGACAAAATGTTCCGGACGATTTGTTGAAACCAGATGCAGATTCATTGTCTAAACAGTTGCTGGGAGAATGGTCACAATGAAGGATCAGGCAGCTGCACTTCGAAGTATGGTCTCCGCGCCATTGGAATTGGAAGGCATTGAGCGAGATATTCGATCCTCAAAAATCATTACTGTGGCCAGTGGTAAGGGAGGTGTTGGTAAATCCAATTTCACACTGAACTTTGCCTTGGCATTGCAGGCTTTGGGGCAAAAGGTACTTGTATTTGATGCCGATATTGGAATGGCTAATATTGATGTTCTTATGGGTACGTCTTCTTCCTATAATCTTTACCACCTGTTGTACCGACAAAAATCCATAAGAGAAATCATACAACTGGGTGCCAGTGGCTTGCCTTACATTGCTGGAGGATCGGGCATGAAAGAGTTGTTCTCATTGTCAGATCGTGATCTGGAGTTTTTCGCCAGTCAAGTCGAGGATATTGCCCAGGAAATGGATTATGTCATCTTTGACACTGGGGCAGGACTCTCCAGAGAGAATATGAAGTTCATCGGTGCTGCTGATGAATGCCTGATTATAACTACACCTGAACCGACTTCAATAACCGATGCTTATGCTTTAGTCAAAGTTATGCACGGCCAGGAAAATGCTACGCCCTTTCGGATGATCGTTAACCGGGTGGAAGATGAACGAGAAGCGGAACGGGTGGCAGAAAAAATAGCTGGAGTGGCGAGACGGTTTTTGCAGACGGATATTCCGCTGCTTGGGTATATTTCAGAAGACGCCCAAGTAGTCAAGGCGGTTAAAAGGCAAATGCCCTATAGTCTGGCTTATCCGAATGCCAAAGCCTCCAAAGATATAGAGAAACTTGCTCTTCGTTATCTGGCTGTACCTGCAACTCCGGGATCCGGAACCTTGACAGGAATCAGGGGATTTATGAATAAGTGGCTTAAACGGACAACATGATTTCTGAATAAAGGAAACAGGGGTGACACAACATGGCGGTGTATCAAGTATTGGTTGTCGATGATTCCGCTTTTATGCGTAAGATTGTTACGGATTTGATTCAAGCGGATCCGGAATTCAAGGTCACGGCAACAGCATCAAACGGTAGAGAAGCGATTCAAAAATCACTAGAATTAAAACCCGATATTATTACAATGGACGTTGAGATGCCCGAAATGAATGGGTTGGACGCATTAAAATCAATTATGAAGGAATCCTTCGTTCCTGTGATTATGCTCTCTGGTATCAATGAACAAGGCATGAAAGAAACCATTATGGCGCTTGAAGCCGGGGCATTTGACTTCATTCGCAAACCATCTATTTCACATGACCAGGATATTGCTCAAGTCGGTAAAGCCTTGGTTGAGCGCATGCGTGCTGCGATGAATGAGATCAAAAGAAAAGCTGATCGTGAGTTATCCATGAAAAATAGAGACATGTTGCGAGGAGCAGTTGCTCCCCCAACTCAGCCAGTGCAGAAAGAACTGCCGGCCAGGGATCGAGCGGAGCCTGTGAAAAAAACGATCGAACCTGTCGAGACGAGTCAACGCTCTCTTCGAGAGCGGACTGAAGCCTTTCAGACCAAATCAAAGAAACCAATTGAACCAGTGTCACCTTCAAAACCAGGTCGCGTAGAGAACAAACCGGAGCCATTGCCAAAAGCTGAGCGTAATTTGGGGACGAAGGCAGAAAAAGCAGTGAGGTCTGCTAATCCAGTACAGACTCCAAAGGAAGTTCGACTACCTAATGCAGCTAGAGTGGCAGCTGATCAAATAGCGGCAACTTCTGCCTCTGCAAAAGCCAAGGATGTAATCAAGCCCAATCCTGTCCCCAAAGGTGGAGGGGGGCTGGAAGGACCATTCAACAAACTTGTGGCAATAGGTTGTTCTACGGGTGGACCGAGGGCTCTCAAGACATTGCTTGAGCAGTTGCCTGCTGATTTGCCTGCACCGGTCATTATTGTGCAGCATATGCCGCCCAATTTCACACGTTCTCTGGCTCAACGATTGAATACATTCAGTCCACTGCATGTGGTTGAAGCTGAAGAGGGCATGGTTCTGAAAAAAGGAACCGCCTATATAGCACCCGGCGGATTCCATGTGAAAGTTAACAAAACAGCAGACGGGAAGTTTATCGTGAAGCTGACTGAAGATCAACCAGTGAATGGACATAGACCTTCAGTGGATACGATGTTTGAGTCACTTCTGCCGTTTACATCTTTACAAAGGCATCTTGTTTTGCTGACGGGAATGGGAAGTGATGGAGCACGTATGATGAAGAGATTATACGAAGCTGGAGTTACATCAACCTTTGCCGAGAATGAAGAAACATGTGTTGTATATGGTATGCCGCGTTCTGCTGTAGAGCTGCAATGCGTTCGTCATCTTCTGCCATTGCAGGAGATTGCGTCTAAACTTGTTCAAGCAGTGAAATAACGGAGTGTAACTCACGGAGGAGGTGCCTCACAATGGACATGAACCAATATTTATCCATGTTTATTGATGAGTCTAATGATCATCTGCAATCGCTTAACGAAAACATGCTTCAACTTGAAGGCAATCCGGAAGACCTGGGCATAGTTCAGGTTATATTCCGCTCCGCTCATACCTTGAAGGGTATGGCAGCAACTATGGGCTTTGAAGATTTGGCATCACTGACGCATAAAATGGAAAATGTGTTGGATCTGGTTCGTAATGAGAAGTTGAAAATGCAGGATTACATTTTTGATACCATGTTCAAGAGTCTGGACGCTTTGGAAACCATGGTTCAGGATATTACCGAAGGTGGACAAGGTAAAGCAGATGTGTCGTCAATCGTAGCTTCACTTCAGGCCATTGAAAATGGTGAAATGACAAACGGAAACGGACCTGCTGCAGAAACAAACAAGCCGGCTAACACTTCAATCTCTTCGGCTGTGGAGCTGGATGAATTCCAATATTCAGTGCTGGATCAGTCGATCGCCGAAGGTCATCGTGTATTCTATGTGGACGTGCTTGTTAGCGAGCATAGCCAGTTAAAAGGTGTACGGGCTTATATGGTCTTTGATATGCTGGAACGTTCAGGTGAAGTCGTTAAGGCTTACCCATCCGTTCAGGATATTGAGCAAGAGAAGTTTGAGCGCAGTTTCTCGTTGTATTACATAACAACTAAAGAGGCGCACGAACTGGAAGAAGGCATCATGAGTATCTCTGAAATTGAAAGTGCAAAGCTCATTCAACTGGATCAGGAGACTCTTCAGCAGATGGCCAATCAGGTAGCAGCTACAGTTGAAGCGCCACCCGCTCCAACAGCTGTAGCTGAGGTTGCTTCGCCGGATAAGAATTCTGTACCCAAAGAAGAAGCCACAACGGCACCAGCTAAAACAGCTGCACCGAAGCAAGCTGCTGCACCTTCACGTACCATTCGTGTGGATATTGAACGCCTCGACGTATTGATGAACCTGTTCAGTGAATTGTTGATTGACCGTTCACGTCTGGAGCAACTGGCCAGCGAAACAGGCAACAATGATTTATCCGATACAGTAGCTCATTTAAGTCGAGTTAGCACAGATTTGCAAAATATTGTACTGAAATTGCGGATGGTTCCGGTAGATACCGTATTTAATCGATTCCCGCGCATGATCCGTGATCTGGCTAAGACACTTGATAAAAAAATCGATCTGGTGATTACAGGTGCTGAGACGGAACTGGATCGTACGGTAATTGATGAGATTGGTGATCCGCTTGTGCATTTACTGCGTAACGCGGTTGATCATGGTGTGGAATCCATTGCAGAGCGTGTAGCTGCAGGCAAACCAGAGATGGGTACAGTAAACCTGCGTGCCTTCCACAGTGGAAATCACGTATTTATCGAGATTGAAGATGATGGTAAAGGTATCTATCGCGACAAGCTCTTGAAAACCGCGATCAAACGTGGTGTTGTAACCGAAGAACAAGGTGCCAAGATGAGTGATGATGAAGTGAATCAATTGTTGTTCGCACCTGGTTTTAGTACTGCTGATATTATCTCGGATATCTCTGGCCGGGGCGTTGGCTTGGATGTAGTAAAATCGAAGATCACTTCGCTTGGCGGTAATGTAACGATTCATTCAACTCCAGGCAAAGGCACGAACTTCTCTGTTCAGCTTCCGTTGACTCTATCCATTATTGCTGCAATGCTTGTACGACTTGGTTCAGAGAAATACGCTGTTCCGTTGTCCTCCATTGTAGAGACGGCCATTGTACAACGTGAGCAAGTTCGTAATATTCACGGCAATAAAATGATCACGTTCCGTGAGTCACTGATTCCGTACTTGTCCTTGAGCGAAGTATTCTCCGTACCGGATTTCAATGATGCTGATGAGCAAGAAACAGAAATCGTCGTGATTCGCAAAGGCGACCGTCTTGCAGCCGTAGCTGTTGAAGAATTTATTGGACAAAGTGAGATTGTTCTCAAATCAATGGGAACCTATCTTCCTGCTATTGAAGGAATCTCTGGAGCAACCATTCTCGGAGATGGACAAGTAGCCCTGATTCTTGATCCTAATGCATTTATTAAATAAGCATAGAGCTAAGTCTTACATTTAATAGGGAGGTTTTTTACATGGAAGAAGAGTTGAAAGTCATCGTCTTTAAATTGGGTTCCGAAGAGTATGGTATTGAGGTAGACAAGGTTCAGACGATTGAGCGCATGATGCCAATTACCCGTGTTCCCAAAACACTTTCCTTTGTAAAAGGAGTTATTAATCTACGCGGTGTTGTAATTCCAGTCATTGATCTACGCGGTCGTTTCTCCCTTCCGGAAACGGAATACACGGATCAGACTCGTATTGTTATCGTAGGTGTAGACGACATGCAAGTTGGCTTTATCGTAGATTCTGCCAATGATGTTATTGATATCAAGAGCAGTGCGATCGATAGCCCGCCAGAAGTGGTTGGCGGCGTCAAAGCGAGATACCTGCGAGGTGTTGCTAAATTGGAGGATTCACGCTTGTTGATTATGCTCAACCTAAATGAAGTATTAAATAAAAGCGAGATTGTACAGCTGGAAAGTGTTGAGGGCTAGTACCGTGGAGATGTTCAACCGATTTGAGGTATTCCAGATGGATGTGCTCAAAGAGGTCGGTAACATTGGAGCAGGCAACGCCGCAACGGCGTTGTCTCAACTCCTCAACAGACCGATTGACATGGGTGTACCTACAGTACAAATGCTCCCTTTTGAAGAAGTTGCCGAAAAAGTGGGCGGAGATGAACGCATCGTGGTTACCGTGTTTCTTCGTGTAGAAGGCGAAGCACCGGGAAATCTTTTCTTTATGATGACACCAGAGGCTGCTAAAATGTTGTTGAATAGACTTGCCGGGTTTGATCTGAAAGAAGGGCTCGCTTTTACAGATATGGAACAATCAGCGCTTTCCGAAATTGGAAATATTCTGGCCGGATCCTATCTCTCTTCTTTGGCAGATTTCACAAAGTTGTCTATGTATCCAACTGTTCCTGGACTTGCCATCGACATGGCGGGTGCCATTCTAAGTTATGGTTTGCTGCAATTTGGCGAGATGGGTGACGCTGCATTGTTGATTGACACATCTTTCTTTGAAGGTGAAGATCAAGTGGAGGGTCAGTTTTTCCTCATTCCGGATCCACCATCCTTTGCAAAGATATTTGAATCGCTAGGGGTGCCACTGAGCCATGATTGAGGACAAAAGCGTCGTTAAAGTCGGTATGGCGGATTTAAACATCGCTCATCTTCCTGGTGTAATCCGTACGACTGGCTTGGGTTCGTGTGTGGGATTAACAATGTATGACCCACATTTGAAGCTGGCTGGAATGGCGCATGTCATGCTTCCTACTTCAGAGATCGCCCGTGAAGGGAAACTGAACACTGCGAAATATGCGGATACAGCGTTGCCTGAGCTTTTGGAAAAGATGATAAAACTAGGCGCTTCTCACTCACGTATTGTGTCTAAAATGGCCGGAGGCTCTCAGATGTTTGCCTTTGCTGGCGCTGGAGATACAATGCGCATTGGACCAAGGAATGCAGATTCTTGTCGAGAGTGGCTTCAAAAACTCAATATCCCTCTTCTAGCAGAAGATACGGGTGGGAATTATGGACGAACGATTGAGATGGATTGTGAAACTGGACTTTTGACTATTCGAAGCGTACAAATGGGTGTAAAGGAACTATAAGACTATGATAGGAAACTACCGCATTAATCTTGGAGCAGGCATCGTTGGGTTTATTCTTACTTTTTTTGTAGCATACAGCAGCAATGTGCTGATGACCAGTTTAATTCGCGGATTGATCGGATTCGTAGCCTGGTTTGTCCTTGCATATGGTTTACGCTGGGGATTGGGATTGCTGCTGAACCCTCAGATCGAGGGAAATGGGTATGGCTATGATTCACCAAATGCTCAAGATCAAAGAGGTTCACAGGTGGACATTAAAATCGAAGACGATGGACAAGAGCTGAATGATTTGCTTAAGAGTGGACAGAACGCTTCATCTGGGGACGATCTTCCGCCACCTGAGACGAAAGCTCCAACGGGATTCGCCCCTTTGGATCCGCCTAAACTTGTCCGGACCAAGGATCCGGAGGAATTGGCGCAGGCCGTTCGTCACCTGACAGACAAATAAGGAGGGTGAAAGCAATTGAACGAGCGTAAAGCTTCACATTTGAACCATTCTGATCTGTGGGAAAAGTGGAAAGAACATGGAGATCTTGAAGCCAAGAAAACTTTGATTGAAAAGTATCTTCATATTGTAAATTATGTATCCGGTCGACTGGCTGTGGGTTTGCCCAAAAATGTTCCCAAGGATGACTTGGAAAGCAATGGCGTTATGGGTTTAATTGATGCATTGGAGAAGTTCGACTATGAACGTGGTCTGCAATTTGAAACTTATGCCTCATGGAGGGTCCGCGGAGCCATTCTTGACGGTCTGCGTCAAGGTGATTGGGTTCCGCGTTCTGTGCGGGAGAAGGCCAAGCGAATCGAAGACGCCTACCAACAGCTGGAACAAAGTTATCTCAGGTCTGTTAGTGATGAGGAAATGAGCGAGTACTTGGACGTATCCACTAAAGATTTTCAACATATGCTTCAGGAAGTGGCAGTCATGTCACTTTGCTCGCTGGAGGACCCAATTCGTGAGGAAGAGTCTGAGACTCGTCTGTCTTTGATGGTGGATGAGAAAGCCAAAAATCCGGATTATAAAGTGAATGAGTTTTATTTGAAGGAAGCTTTGGTGCAAGGGCTTGACAAGTTGACGGTAAAAGAGAGAACGGTTGTTTCACTATTGTATTACGAAGATCTTTCTCTTAGTGAAATTGCTGAGGTTATGTCTCTTTCTCCGTCTCGTATATCCCAGTTACATTCCAAGGCAATATTACGATTACGCGGCACGTTGGACAAACAGAAAGATTTGTTGATGCGTAAAGATTAATAGAGAGAAGTAATATCATTGGAGTTTGGGGAGTGGAAAGTCTAAAAGGGGGAAGAATTGCGGTGACACAGCGGACTGCTTTGGAACAATGTTTAAACATTGTTTTATCGGACGACAAATGCACAGCCTACCTTGAATTTTCCAAAGAGGAAGAAGGCTTTGCCTGCACGATCGATGAACTTGAACAATTTGTGGCAAACAAGGGCATCAAACAAGGTGTATCGCGAGAGGCACTATTACTTTTTGTGAACAACCCTGAAACCTATTTGAAAGATAAATACAAGATTGCAGAAGGTGTCGCTCCCATTCAAGGAACAGATGGCTTCATCAAGGTTCTGGTTGGAATGGATGATACGAATGAACGACGTCCACTGGAATCGGAAGATGGAACTGTCGATTACAAAGAAGTGACCCGGTTAAACAATGTCCGTAGTGGCCAGATCATTGCAGAGCGGATCGCTCCTAGCGATGGCATACCAGGCAGGGCAGTAACGGGTGAGGAAATTCCTTATCGTCCGGGAAAAGAAGCTCGGTTTAAAGTTGGGAAAAACGTTGTGATTAACCCGGATGGTTCTGCGATGTATGCTGCACTGGATGGGCTGGTTACCAAAACGGACGGTAACAAACTGAATGTTTTTCCGGTTTATGAAGTCAATGGTGACGTTGACTACAATAACGGTAATATCGACTTTGTAGGCACAGTTGTCATACGCGGCAATGTACTTACCGGATTTAAAGTAAAAGCAGCAGGTGACATTCGTGTCGTCGGAGGTGTCGAAGGAGCTGAACTGGAAGCAGGCGGCTCAATCGAAATTACCGGTGGTATTATTGGTTATAACAAAGGACTGGTACAAGCAGGCCATAATGTTAAATGTACTTTCATTCAAGAAGGCAACGTGGATGCCGGTGAAGATGTTCTGGTTTCCCAAAGTATTATGCATTCCAATATTCGTGCTGGCCACGGTGTCATCTGTGCGGGTACCAAGGGTCTTATCGTTGGTGGCTCGATCCAGGCTGGTCAGAACGTCTCAGCGCGTGTTGTGGGCAACAGCATGTCCACGGTCACTTCCATTGAGGTTGGTGTGCTACCAAAGCTGCGTAACGAACTCAATGATTTGCGCAAGGAAGTCAGAGAGCAGATGGATTCCTTGGATAAAACGAAGAAAGCTTTGACATTGCTGGACCAATTAGCTGCCGCTGGACAACTAACTCCAGATAAGATGTCGATGCGAATCAAGCTGAATGCTACGCAGAAATCTGCTCTTCGCATAAGTGAAGAAACGAAAATGCGTATCTTTGAAATTGAAAGGGCACTTGAAGATACAAGTAAGGCTCGTGTTGATATTCTGAAGATGATTTATGGAGGCTCTAAAATAGTTATCGGCAGATACACGAAATTTATTAAAGATCCAGTGAGTCGAATTTCATTTTATTATCACGATGGTGATATTACGATGGTTCCATATGTTTAAGTACAGCATTCAGGCACAGGAAGAAATCCATTCGAAACCGTGAGGTGAGCGTATGAGTTTCAAAGCAGTGGAGTTGCAGATTGCGGTACCACGAACAAGTGAAGCGGGACGTTATCAAAGTGAAGCCCAGCAGCGACCGATTACGGATCAGAATCTTTTGGCAGAGCAAACGTCGAAAGAAGCAAATGAAGCAAGGCAACGAAGTGAAGCAATGGACGAAACTTCACAGACTTCGGTGCGTGATGGTCATAGCCATGATGGGGATCAGCAGAGTGGTTCCGATGGACAGGAGACTTCTCAGGCTCAAGAACATGTCAAACCTGCAGAGCATCCGTATAAGGGAAAACACATAGCTCTGTCTTTATAATAAATGGTTGTTATGGACATGCAGTCTTGCGCACCGATGGTTGAATCAGAAGGAGAGAACCCAATTTGTCACCATGGATCATTATTGTCATATTAGGGGCCTGCGCCATCGCCTACGCTTATATTATGCCTCGGAAAAACAAGGCGCAAGAGCCTGGGCATCAACTGGTGCAGGAAATGGAATCTACGCTTGAACACTACATGACCGAGATCGAAAACGATAATGATGCTCTTATTCAACGTGTGGCTGAAATGAAGGGAGAAGCGACAGCAGCCGATCAACGTATGCAATTGCAACTTCAGGAATTACAGCAGCGGTTGGATCAGCTGGAACAGAGCAAAAAGAATGAACCTGTCGCAACTGTTCCACATTCCGGTAATGTACCCGTACAATCTTCCGAAGGTTTGCAAGCACAAGCGCTCGTGAAAAGTGTACAAGCAGAGGCAGCCCAGCAGGCGTTAGAAGCAGACCTACAGACCAGTGAAGTCGAATCTCTGCCTGGGCGTGCGTCGATTAAAGATCGATATGCAGAACTCTTTAATCTACATGCTGAGGGTAAGTCGATGGATGCCATATCCAAGCAGACAGGCATTCAGCGTGGTGAGGTACAGTTAATACTGCAACTGGCAGAACGGGAGGAAAGCTAAGTCATGGACAAGCGATCCTTATGGATTGGTCTGGGGAGCGGTATGATTATTGGTGCAGTTTTGCTTCAACTGGCCACAGTAGGACAAAATGCATTATCTGATAGTAATCTTGACCCTGAGCAGACCGCCAATATGACGAAAGAACAGCTGGAAACAGTCGCAAAAAGCCTGGATATGAAGTTGGTCGGTTCTGAAGAGGAATTGTACACAGAAGCTGAGTGGGTAGAGAAGAAAAAGCAGGAAAGCAGTGAGTTGCAAGGGGAAACAGCAACACCACCTGAGGCAGTAAACTCTACGGAAACACCTGCAGAGCCTGAGAAGCCACAAGAGCCTGCTGCAAGTGAAGGTGAAGGGCAGAAAGAGATAACTGAACCGAAGACAACAGAACCTGTAACGCCGAGCAATCCGAAAGGCGCAACAGTATCATTTAAAGTACGTCCAGGCAATAGTCTGGCGATCGTTGCAGCAAACCTAAAAACCGCGGGAATCGTAGATGATGCTCAAGCATTCATAAAGGCTGGCAAGGCTGAGCGAATCAATACCAAAATCCAAGTGGGTACCTATGCGCTTGAAAAAGGCGAAAGTTTCAAATCCATTATCGCAAAAATTACGAAAGAACCGTCAAACTGAGCATGCTCGGACAGGACGGTTTTTGCGTATTAAACGGTGCATTTTCAAAGCTTGATAATAATTAGCGTTGAGTTACATATCAGGTTTAAATTGATTCGATACTAGCAAAAAACGAAAAGTAGATTTTAGCTTTAAAGGCTGTTGCATCGGACAGTCAGTTATGCTATATTAGATAACGGTGTTAAAACACACGCATGTGCTAATTTTGTTGAGGGTGCTTTCCTTATGGAGAGTCTTGGCGAAAAATGATGCCGGCGGAGGACACAATAAAAACCATATTAGGAGGTGTGTGAAGATGGCAGTAATCTCCATGAAGCAGCTTCTCGAAGCTGGGGTACACTTCGGTCACCAAACTCGTCGTTGGAACCCAAAAATGGATCGTTATATCTTCACTGAAAGAAACGGAATTTATATCATCGACTTGCAAAAGACGGTGAAAAAAGTCGAAGAGGCTTACAACTTCGTTAAAGGAATCGCAGGAGAGAATGGTAAAATTCTTTTCGTGGGTACTAAGAAACAAGCTCAAGATTCCGTTAAAGAAGAAGCTGAACGTGCTGGTCAATTCTACATTAACCAACGCTGGCTCGGCGGTACCCTGACTAACTTCCAAACTATTCAAAAACGTATTGATCGTTTGAAACAGTTGGAAGCTTGGGAAGAAGATGGTACATTCGCTGTATTGCCTAAAAAAGAAGTTATCTTGCTTCGCAAAGAAAAAGATCGTCTGGAGAAATTCTTGGGCGGTATTAAAAATATGAAAGGCCTGCCAAGCGCCCTGTTCATCATCGATCCACGCAAAGAGCGTATCGCTGTTGCGGAAGCTCGCAAATTGGGTATCCCAATTGTTGGTATCGTTGATACTAACTGCGATCCGGACGAGATCGATTATGTTATCCCAGGTAACGACGACGCGATCCGCGCTGTTAAATTGCTGACAGGTAAAATGGCTGACGCTGTAATCGAAGCTAACCAAGGCGAAGAAACTTCCGCTTAATAGATTCGAACATATGTTATAAACTAAATGAAAAGGGTGGTTGGCAGGTGGATAACCTCTCACTGCCCTTTTTTTAGAGTGTACGTACAATACTTAATTTTGGAGGGAATTTATAATGGCAGTTAATGCGAGTGCAGTAAAAGAACTTCGCGAAAGAACGGGCGCTGGTATGCTCGATTGTAAGAAAGCACTGGAAGAAGCAAACGGTGATGTAACAAAAGCAGCTGAATTGTTGCGTGAGAAAGGTCTTTCTGCAGCAGCAAGCAAAGCAGGCCGTGCAGCAACTGAAGGTGTTGTTGAATCTTACATCCACGCTGGTGGACGTATTGGCGTCTTGGTTGAAGTTAACTGTGAAACAGACTTCGTTGGTAAAACGGATCAATTTAAGGATTTCGTTAAAGATGTAGCTATGCAAATCGCTGCAGCTAATCCTAAATTCGTTACACGCGAAGAAGTTCCTGCAGATGAGCTGGAAAAAGAAAAAGAAATCCTGAAAGCTCAAGCTCTTAACGAAGGCAAACCAGAGAAAATCATTGAAAAAATGGTTGAAGGCCGTATCGGTAAATACTACGAAGAATACTGCCTGATGGAACAAACTTTCGTTAAAGATCCAGACAAAACGATCTCTCAATTGCTGAACGAAAAAATCAGCCAGATTGGTGAAAATATCTCCATCCGTCGTTTCGTTCGTTACGAACTGGGTGAAGGTCTTGAGAAAAAAGTAGACAACTTCGTAGAAGAAGTAATGTCCCAAGTAAACAAATAAGACGGTTTCTATAAACCGGCGAGCAGAATTGATTTTCGAAGATATAAGAATGATGAAACTTCGAAGCGTAAACTCCCTTATATCTCAGGAAAACAGTGCCTTACCGGTTAAACGTTTTTCCTAAAAGAGCGGAACACAACTGTGTTCCTTTCTTTTTAAGCAGGAGGCCATGCGCGAGAAGTTTTGTTGGTTGAACACCAAGCGTGTTCGATTCAAAGTGGAGGGTGAATAATTGGAACAGCCAGTATTTAAACGTGTTGTCTTAAAGGTCAGCGGAGAGTCTCTTTCCGGTCAAAACGGCTACGGTATTGATGCAGATACGATCTCGTCGATTGCCCAACAGGTAAAAGAGGTTGTTGCACTTGGTGTACAGGTTGCTATTGTATGTGGCGGCGGAAACATCTGGCGTGGTATTGCCGGTAGCGAAAACGGCATCGATCGTGCAACTGCCGATTATATGGGTATGCTGGCGACAGTAATGAACTCGCTGGCACTGCAGGATGCTTTGGAACAGATTGAAGTGCCTACGCGTGTACAGACATCTATTGCAATGCAACAGATTGCAGAGCCTTATATTCGTCGTAGAGCTATTCGCCATCTGGAGAAAGGCCGGGTCGTTATTTTTGCAGCAGGTACAGGTAACCCGTTCTTTTCCACGGATACAACAGCAGCACTGCGCGCAGCGGAGATTGAAGCAGAAGTTATCTTGATGGCCAAAAATAAAGTTGATGGTGTATACTCAGCAGATCCGTTTAAGGACAGTACAGCTGTGAAATTTGATCAGTTGACTTACATGGATATTCTTAACAAAGACCTTGGTGTAATGGATTCGACGGCATCCTCGCTTTGTAAGGACAACAACATCCCGTTGATCGTATTTGCCATTACGGAACAAGGTAACATCAAACGTGTTGTTCTGGGCGAACGTATCGGAACAATCGTTAAAGGGAGTGTAGATTAATGCCACAAGCGGTTAAACAACATGCCGAAGAGCGTATGGAAAAAGCAATTCAAGCATTGCGTCGTGACCTGGCTACTTTGCGTGCAGGCCGCGCAACTCCAGCTCTTCTGGACCGAATTCAGGTAGAGTATTATGGAGCAATGACGCCATTGAATCAACTCGCTAATATCAGTACTCCGGATTCCCGTACACTGATGATTCAACCTTGGGACAAATCCTCCATGGGTGACATCGAGCGTGCCATCATGAAATCGGATCTGGGTCTTACTCCAGCCAATGATGGTAGCATGATCCGTTTGTCTATTCCGGCATTGACGGAAGAACGCAGAGCGGAACTTGTTAAGTTGACGAAGAAGTTCGGTGAAGAAGGTAAAGTAGCGATTCGTAACATTCGCCGTGACGCGAATGATGACATCAAGAAAATGGAGAAGTCAGATATTTCCGAGGATGAATCCCGGAGACATCAGGACGATATCCAAAAATCGACCGACAAGTTTATTGCTGAAGTCGATAAGGTACTCGCTGCCAAAGAAAAAGAAATCATGGAAGTGTAAGACAAGCGCAGCCCCTCCAATACGGTGGGGTTTTGTCTCTTTTTCCAAGCTTCAGATAAAGAAACTTCAGGGATTTTGGAGGAACAGGAATGATCAAACGGGTTCGGTCGTGGTGGAATGGGGCTGACAAGCAGGAAACGCTGACTATATCCGAGGACAATATCCCGCAGCACGTCGCCATCATCATGGACGGCAATGGACGATGGGCCAAACGTTTGGGACTCCCGCGTATAGCCGGGCACCAAAATGGCATGAAGGCGGTCAAACGTGCGACCATCGCGGCGGATGAACTGGGCATCAAATATCTGACGATGTACGCTTTTTCGACAGAAAACTGGACGCGTCCAAAAGAAGAAGTGGATTTTCTGATGCGACTTCCGCAAGAATTTCTAGCCATAGAGCTGGATGAACTTATAGAAAAAAATGTGCGCATTCGCATGATGGGTCAAGAAGAACATTTACCTTCTCATACCATTAATGCCTTGCGGGAAGCCATTCGTCTTACGGAACATAATACAGGTCTCGTTTTGAACTTTGCAATGAACTATGGAAGTCGTCGTGAAATGACGGACTGTGTTAAACAGATCGCTCTGCAGGTGAAATCGGGGGAACTATCGGCAGAGGACATAACACCTGAACTCATTGATAGACATATGCTGACGGTTGACATGCCCGATCCGGATCTGCTGATCCGGACGAGTGGAGAGTTGAGATTAAGCAACTTTATGCTCTGGCAGCTTGCATATAGTGAATTATGGTTTACGGATATATACTGGCCCGAATTTGGCAAAAAGCATTTGCTTGAAGCAGTAGCCGAATATCAGCGCAGAACAAGGCGTTACGGCGGTTTGAAATAGATGGAGGATGAAGCCGTTGAAACAGCGATTAACGACAGGAATCATAGCAGGTGTGTTGTTTTTAGGTTTTTGCATGCTGGGCGGACCCTGGTACCATGGTTTGGTATTGCTTATGGCTCTCATCGGTTATTATGAATTTGTTAAAATGACCGGGGTGATGCCTTTTTCAGGTGTGGCCCTGATTGGATATGCTGGTGTTTTTGCCATCGTGTTTCCTTGGGAAATGCTTTGGGAGGCAAGACCGCTATCCTTATTTCAGGTCATCTGGATAGTAATGCTTGTACTGATGACAGCTTCGGTTGTCACTAAAAATAAGGTTCCCGTGAATACAGTGGCGATGCTTTTCCTTGGCGTGTTATATATAGGAATCGGTTTCTACTACATTGCAGAATCCAGACATCTGCATCATGGATTGTTCTGGACGTTCCTGTTGCTGGGCTCCATATGGGCCAGTGATGCAGGAGCTTATTTTGTTGGGAAACTAATTGGTAAAAACAAACTGTGGCCTTCCATCAGTCCAAACAAGACTATAGAGGGTGCACTGGGTGGCATCGTGATTGCAATTGTTACTTCTGTTATTTTTGCATTAGTATCAGATGGTTTGCTTTCCTGGCAGAGAGCGATTGTGATCGGAATTGCCTGTGCAGTTGTAGGTCAGATGGGTGACTTGATCCAGTCTGCATACAAACGTGTATATAATATCAAGGATTCAGGCAGTCTTCTCCCAGGGCATGGAGGCATTCTTGATCGGTGCGACAGCTGGATTGTTGTTTTTCCATTCGTACATATACTAATGCTACTGCCCTACTAAAGAAGAACATGAGTCTGAGATAACAGCAGTGTTCGCCGTAGGCATTGGATAATTAAAGATGAGGTGCAGCATGAAAAAAATTGCGATTCTCGGGTCAACCGGTTCCATTGGAACCCAGACACTGGATGTAGTTGATATGCATCCAGAACTCTTTCAAGTGGAGGGACTGGCTGCCGGAGGCAATACAGACCTGCTGATCGAACAAACCAAACGTTACCGACCGAAGAAGGTATCGGTGGGGTCCAAAGAATTAGCGGAGAAGGTAGCTCCACATTTGCCTGCAGGAACGCAACTGTTTTATGGCACAGAAGGACTCGTAGAAGTTGCGGCAGGAACCGATGCGCATACGGTTGTTACAGCGGTGGTGGGGAGTGTTGGATTGGAGTCAACGCTTGCTGCCATAGACGCAGGCAAACAGATCGGGCTGGCCAACAAGGAGACATTGGTTACGGCGGGGCATATTGTTACTACAAGAGCGGCTGCCAAAGGAGTCTCTTTGCTACCCATCGATAGTGAGCACTCTGCGATATACCAATGTTTGAATGGTGAAAACAGAGAACGCTTGGCAGGTATTACGCTCACCGCTTCAGGTGGATCATTCCGTGATCTTACCCGTGAGCAGTTGAAGAGTGTGACTATAGAGGATGCGCTTAAACATCCGAATTGGTCAATGGGGTCCAAAATTACGATAGACTCGGCAACGATGGTTAACAAGGGTCTCGAGGTCATTGAAGCACATTGGTTATTTGGTCTTCGATATGATCAGATTAATGTATTGCTTCACCCAGAGAGTGTTATTCATTCCTATGTGGAATTTGATGACACCAGCATCATCGCACAACTGGGGAATCCGGATATGCGAGTTCCAATTCAATATGCACTGACTTACCCTGATCGCTTGCCATCACCAGCACAGCGTCTGTCTCTTGCTCAAGCTGGGAAATTACATTTCCGTGAAATGGATATGGAACGGTTCCCGTGTTTAAGAATGGCGTATGAGTGTGGTAAAATGGGAGGAACCGCAACAACGGCGTTTAATGCAGCCAACGAGGTTGCTGTAGCCCGTTTCTTGCGTAAAGAGATTTCATTCCTTAAAATAGAAGATATTATTGCTTCTGTGCTGGAAGCACACCACAATGTGGACGAGCCTGATCTGCAGGAGATCGCGCGTTGTGATCAGGAGAGCCGCAAGCTTGCGGCCAGTCTGTAATCTCTTTTTTCATAACAAATTGGAAGAAGTGATTCTCTTGTGCTGCATCAGAGAATAATGATAATCTAGAGGGACAGACTGCGGTATGTGCCGTGAAGGAGGATGGATAGGGATTGGAAACCATACAAGTGGTATTTCTAACGGTGCTCATGTTCTTTGTCATCGTGACGGTTCATGAATGGGGGCATTATTATTTTGCCAAACGCGCCGGTATTCTTGTACGGGAGTTTGCGATCGGTTTTGGTCCCAAATTGTTCTCATATAAAAGAAACGAGACTCAGTTTACATTGCGTTTGTTGCCTTTTGGTGGATATGCACGGATGGCAGGGGAAGATCCGGAACTGGTAGAGATCCAGGAAGGACAGACCATCGCGGTAAGATCAGCGGATGACCAGGTGAAGATGATCTATCTGGATCAGCTGGATAATCGTAAAAATGTAATACGTGGTGAAGTCATCTCCATTGATATGGAGAATGCACTGAAGCTTCAACTGGATGTAGATGGTGAGATTCAAGAGTATCGTATTCATCCTCAAGCAATGTTGGTAAGCCGTGGCAAACAAACGCAGATTGCACCGAAAGATCGTCAATTCGGCAGCAAAACCGTTGGACAGCGTGCATTGGCTATTTTTGCGGGCCCACTCATGAACTTTATCTTGGCCTTTGTGCTGTTTGCTGTATATGCACAGATGGCAGGAGTTCCGGTGGAAAATCCAAAAAATCTTGAAATTGGTGAAGTGCTTGAAGGTGGGGCAGCCGATCAGGCGAACCTGCAAAAGGGTGATATTATTGAGACGATCAATGGTACTGTTATTGGTACAGATTCACAAAAAATGGTGTCGATGATTGCCGATTCCAAAGACAAGCCGATGGAATGGACGCTGCGCCGGGGTTCGGATACGTTTAATATAACGATTACTCCACGTGCTGTAGAAGGACAAGAGGGCGGTAAAGTGGGAATCGTACCTACGTTACCAACCCGATCTGTTGGATTTGTAGAGACATTAAAAGTCTCAGGCGTGGCCATGGTTGATACAACCAAAATAATATTTGAAGGTTTTAAACATCTGATCAATCAATTCAACATGGATGATATTGGTGGTCCAGTTCGTACATTTGAAGTGACAGGGCAAATTGCTAAACAAGGCATTGAGCAGTTAACGAGATGGGCAGCGATTTTGAGTCTATATCTTGGGATATTTAACCTGCTACCAATACCTGCACTGGACGGCAGTCGTCTGGTATTTTTGGGAATTGAAGCGCTGCGCGGCAGACCTGTTGATCCCAATCGCGAAGGCATGGTGCATTTCATCGGATTTGCGATGTTGTTTGTGTTAATGCTGGCAGTAACTTACAATGATATATTACGTTTAATTAACGGATAATTACGGTTGGACTAGGCTCTGGACATTCAGAGATAGTCGTTATGGGAGGACGCTGGAGTCTTATGTCAAAGGAAAATGATAAACAGTTCGTGACTGAAATCACACCACAGGGTGAGGACTTCTCACGCTGGTACATTGATGTTATCAAAAAAGCTGATCTCATGGACTATGCACCCGTACGCGGTTGTATTGTGTTTAAACCAGACGGCTTTGAAATCTGGGAACATATTAAGGATGAGTTGGATCGTCGTTTCCGGGAAACGGGTCATCGCAATGCGTACTTCCCGATGTTCATTCCTGAGAGCTTCTTTCAAAAGGAAAAAGAGCACGTAGAAGGTTTTAATCCTGAATTACCATGGGTTACGGAAGCCGGCGGAGAGAAGCTGGAAGAACGGCTGGCAATCCGTCCTACATCCGAAACGATTATTGGTCACATGTATTCCAAGTGGATTCAGTCTTATCGGGACCTTCCGGTACTGATCAACCAGTGGGCTAACGTAGTTCGTTGGGAAAAAAGAACGTTGCCTTTCCTTCGCACAAGTGAGTTCCTGTGGCAGGAAGGTCATACTGCGCATGAGACGGAAGAAGAAGCACGTGAAGAAACGATGAAAATGCTTGAGATTTATCGTGAAGTGGTTGAGGAATACTTGGCTATTCCTGTAATTGTGGGTCAGAAAACCAAGTCCGAGAAGTTTGCGGGTGCGGTGGATACGTACTCGATCGAAGCCATGATGAAGGATGGACGTGCAGTACAAGCAGGTACATCTCACTACATGGGGACGAACTTTGCAAAAGCATTTGAAATCCAGTATCTTAGCCGCAATAATGTGCTGGAGCTGGCTTACACTACTTCATGGGGAGTAAGCACACGTTTGATCGGTGCATTAATTATGGTTCACGGAGATGACCGTGGTCTAGTACTTCCTCCTAAAGTCGCACCAACACAAGTGGTTATGATTCCAATTGGACCTCCGAAAACGCGTGATGCTGTTGTTGGGCGTGCAGATGAGTTGTTCACTGAGTTGAAAAAAGCTGGAGTCCGTGTAAAAATGGATGATCGCAGCGATGTTCGCCCAGGTTGGAAGTTCAATGAATACGAGATGCGCGGTGTTCCGATTCGTCTGGAGATTGGTCCACGTGATATGGAAAATGGCGTTTGTGTACTCGTATCACGGATCACAGGTGAGAAGAAAGTGGTAGAACAAGCAAACCTGGTAGAAGAGATCCAGGCTATGCTGACACAGATTCAGGTAGATATGTTAGAGCGTGCTCGCACATTTATGTCGGATAACTTCTACTCTGTGGATACACTCGATGAGATGAAAGAACTGATGGAAAATAAACGCGGGTTTACACTGGCTGGATGGTGCGGTTCAGAAGCTTGCGAAGATAAAGTAAGAGAAGTCACAGGTGCAACAAGCCGGAACATTCCGTTCCAGCCTGCGGAAGAAAAGCATACGTGCCTGGCTTGTGGTGAAAAGGCAGAACACACGGTTGTGTTTGCAAGAGCATACTAAGTCAGGATCACTTGACGAAAGGCACTTATTCACCGTTTAAGTAATGAATGGAGAGCTTCTGTCGGATAAAATGAGTCGGTGCGAGTTCGGATCGGTGACATTTTTGAATGCAGGGGCTTTTCATGCTTTAAGGGGGTACAAGGAGGAACACGATGAGCGGATTCGAGGAGAAGAGAAAACGGTTTGAGTTGTTGATGAAACAGGCAGAGCTCCCGGCTGGTCTGTTAGAGCCCTATTTTTTGGATGGATGGATTGAACAAGTAGAGACCAATCGAAGTAATCGGGAATGGAATATTCTGATTGCAAAGGATACGTTGGTACCCGCTCCAATCTATCGCACATTTTGCCTGCATATTCAAGAGAAGATGAATCATATCGCCAAAATTTCATTTGGCTTCAAATACACGGACCAAGTACAAAATGGTGATATCGTCAGTGAATATTGGAATCTGTTTCTGGAGTGGGTTACCCGTGAGATTCCATCTGTAAATGGTTGGATGAACCGGACAACCTTTAAATGTGAAGAGGATCTTCTACAACTGACAATGAGTGATGCAACGTCGATGGAATTGGCTCGTAAGAAACAGATTGATCAAGCTATCACAAAATTCTATGAAAAATACTTTCATCTACCTCTTCGCATCAAGATGCAAGTGGGTGAAGTGGGAAGCAATAAAGAGGCCATGGAACAGTTCCAGGCCCAAAAACGTGTAGAAGAACTTGAGGTCATCGAGAAGATGATGAGTGAAGTGGACACAGAAATCCCGGTGGATGAGGAGCAGGGTGATCTGCGTTTGCAAATGGGTTATGACATCAAGGAGCCAGCAGTACCCATGCAGGAAATCCAGGATGAAGAGAAAAAGGTCACGCTTCAAGGTTCGGTGTTTGGATTGGATCGTAAAGAATTGCGAAACGGAAATACGTTGTTTACCTTCTACCTGACCGACTTCACGGATTCCATGCAAATGAAGATGTTTGCCAAAACAAAAGAGGATGTTAAGATTCTCAGTTTGTTGGCTAACGGTAAATGGGTGAAAGTGCGTGGTCGTGTAGAATATGACCGGTTTATGCAAATTCCTGAACTCGCCATGATTCCTTCGGATTTGATTGAAGTTAAAGCACCGCCGTCTCGCAAAGATAATGCACCAGAGAAACGGGTGGAGTTCCATTTGCACTCTACAATGAGTACGATGGATGCTGTAACTTCAATTGACAAATACGTGAAAATGGCAGCCGAGTGGGGACATAAGGCGATTGCTGTCACTGATCATGGTGGGGTGCAGGTATATCCCGAGGCTTCCAAGGCTGCTAAGAAAAACGGGATTAAGATGATCTACGGCCTTGAGGCCAATGTCGTGAATGACTCTGTTGCCGTTGTAATGGCTCCTCAGCCATTGGATCTCCAAACAGCAACATACATCGTATTTGATATCGAGACCACAGGTTTGTCGGTAACACAGAACAAAATCATTGAGATTGCAGCCGTGAAGATGCAAGATGGTAAAGAAATCGATCGGTTTGCAACGTTTGTGAATCCGCATGAACGTATTCCCTACAACATTCAGCAGTTGACCAATATTAATGATGACATGGTAAAAGACGCACCTGAGCTGGAGCCTGTTATCCGTGATTTTGTACAGTTTGCTGGTGATGGTGTGCTTGTTGCGCATAATGCACGTTTTGACATGGGCTTTATCCAGGCTTCCCTGAAGCAAATTGGATTGCCAGAGCTTCCTAACCCGGTCCTTGACACATTGGAACTGGCGAGATTGTTATTTCCAAAAAACAAGAACCACCGTCTGAATACAATGGCGGATAAGTATAAGGTTGGACTTGAAAGTCATCACCGTGCCATTGATGATACGGTTGCACTCGCGGGTATACTAATCGGATTATTAAATGATGCTGCTCAGATGAAAGGATTAACGAGGCTTGATCGCTTGAACGATTATGTAGGTGTCGACTTGTCGAATACAAGACCTTTCCATTGTGGAATCTATGCATTGAATGATGTCGGTAAGAAAAATCTATATAAGCTGGTATCTCTTTCTCATACGGAACATTTCAAGCGGGTACCGTGCATTCCCAAATCAAAACTGATTAATTTGCGTGAAGGCCTTGTAGTTATATCGGGCTGTGAAAAAGGGGAGTTTTTCGAAGCGGTGCTTAACAAATCGCTCGAAGAAGCGGAAGAGATCGCTGAGTTCTATGACATACTGGAGATTCAACCACTTACCATGTATATGCATTTGGTGGATAAAGGGTTGGTGGCTACACCCGAAGAAATCAAAACAGCGATCCGTAAAGTCATTGATATAGGTGTAAAACTTAATAAACCGGTCATAGCTACAGGTAACGTGCACTATTTGGAACCACGTGACAAGTTATATCGGGATATCACCATTCACGGTATTACAGGATTTAGTCCACTGAAAGATCAACGTAAACCGGATGCACATTTTAGAACAACAGAGGAAATGCTGGAAGAGTTCCAGTTCCTGGGTCAAGACAAAGCATACGAGGTCGTTGTTACAAATACGGTGGAGTTGTCTGACCGATTTGAGGAAATTAAGCTGTTCCCGGACAAACTGTTTACTCCAATTCTGGAAGGTGCGGACGAAGAAATCCGTAATACCTGCTATAACACTGCCAAGTCCATCTATGGCGAGGAATTACCAGAAGTAATCGTGGCACGACTAGAGAAAGAACTCATTCCAATCATTAAATACGGTTTTTCTGCCAACTATCTGATCTCGGAACGCTTGGTTAAAAAATCGAATCAGGATGGTTACCTCGTAGGTTCGCGGGGATCGGTTGGCTCCTCGGTTGTTGCTACATTCCTGGGGATATCCGAGGTTAATCCACTACCTGCTCATTATATTTGTGTGAATTCAGAATGCAAACACAGCGAGTGGTTCCTGGACGGCAGTGTTCGGAGTGGTTTTGACCTTCCAGAGAAAGAATGTCCGAATTGTGGTGGTACGCTTAAAGGAGAAGGCCAGGATATCCCTTTTGAGACCTTCCTTGGATTTAAAGGAGATAAAGTTCCCGATATTGACTTGAACTTCTCTGGTGATTATCAGCCTCATGCCCATAACTATACGAAAGTACTATTTAGTGAGAAGAGTGTTTTCCGTGCGGGTACCATTGGTACGGTGGCTGAGAAAACAGCATTTGGTTTTGCCAAGAAGTATGAGGAAGAACATCACAAGAAATGGCGCGGAGCTGAATTGAATCGTTTGGCCTCTGGCTGTACTGGGGTGAAACGGAGTACTGGACAGCACCCCGGCGGTATTGTCGTGGTACCTGATTATATCGAGGTCGAAGACGTTACACCTGTTCAGTTTCCGGCTGACGACGTTAATGCGGAGTGGAAAACGACACACTTTGATTATCATGCTTTTGAAGAAAACTTGCTGAAACTTGATATTCTGGGGCACGATGATCCAACTATGATGCGGATGTTGCAGGATTTGACAGGGGTCGACCCAACGACCATTCCGATGAATGATCCCAAAGTCATGAGCATGTTTAACTCAACCGATGCTCTGGGTGTTACACCGGAACAGATTAGGTCGCCGGTCGCGACGTTTGGTGTGCCGGAAATGGGAACGAAGTTTGTACGTCAGATGCTTGTTGAATCCCAACCGACGTCCTTTGCCGATTTACTGCAGATTTCCGGATTGTCCCATGGTACAGGGGTATGGCTTGGAAACGCTCAGGATCTGATTAAGAACGGAACGTGTAACATTAAGACGGTAATTGGTTGTCGGGATGATATCATGTTATTCCTGATCTATAAAACAGGCATGGACGCAAGTCTTGCCTTTAAGATTACCGAGAGTGTTCGTAAGGGACGGGGGCTGCCACAGGAATGGATTGACGAGATGAAGAATTGTAAAGTGCCTCAATGGTACATTGATTCGTGTCTCAAAATCCAGTACATGTTCCCGAAGGCTCACGCGGCCGCTTATGTTATTTCGGCAGTACGTACAGCGTTCTTCAAGCTGTATCATCCGATTGAATATTACGCAACTTACTTTACCGTGCGGGCGGATGAGATTGATATCGAACTGATGTGTCAGGGATATGACGCGATCTATCGTAAAATTACGGAAATTGAGCAATTGGGTTTCCAAGCACCTCCAAAAGAGAAAAACATGTTACCTGTCCTGGAAATGGGTCTGGAAATGGCAGCACGCGGATTCTCGCTGAAGTCCATTGACTTATACCGTTCGGAAGCGACAAAGTTCATCGTTGACGGAAAATCACTAATCCCTCCATTTTCGGCGTTGGCAGGAATCGGGGATAATGCTGCTCGCAATATTGCTGCAGCAAGAGATCATGGTGAGTTTCTATCGGTCGAGGACTTCCAGCAGAAGTCGAAAGCAAGTAAGACCATTGTTGAACTCCTGTCGAATATGGGATGTTTCCGTGGCTTGCCAGAGAGCAATCAGCTTTCCCTTTTCTAGGATTGAATTTGGATTTAAACATAGCGATTGCTGGGGGAACGTAATTTTTCCTTCATTAGTAAGTAAACTGCCTGAACCATCGCTTACTTGTCACTATTACCAGACTATGTTATAATTTTTGAAGTGAACGAGATAGTACGAATTTCTAAAGAGTGGGGAAACCCACTCTTTAGTCTTTGGTATACAAGAATCTTGGGTATTGAATAATCTGCCAGTGCTTTTTTGCTGGTGTAACCTAAGTTGGAGGTTATTGGTTTTGAGCACAACGAACATTAAATCTACCGTGGAAGAAATGATCCAACCCTACTTGAACGAACAAGGCTTCGAGCTGGTTGACATCGAATACGTCAAAGAAGGCAGCAACTGGTTTTTACGGGTGTATGTCGACAAAGAGGGTGGCATCGACATCGACGATTGCGTCTTGATCAGCGAAAAGCTGAGTGCCAAGCTGGATGAGAACGATCCGATTCCAACCATCTATTTCCTTGAAGTGTCTTCTCCCGGTGCGGAGCGTCCACTAAAAAAACCTGAGGACGTTACCAAATCTGTAGGCAAAAATGTTTTTGTTACAACCTACGAGCCGGTGAACGGATTGAAGGAATTTGAAGGCAAGCTGCTTTCCTTTGATGACGGGGAACTCGTGATCGAAGCAGGCAAAAAACAGCATGCCATTTCTTATGATAAGGTTGCCAGTGCGCGCCTAGCTATTTTGTTTTAAGTGCCTTGTTCACTTTATTAATGAAAAAGACACATCTCACGATAACGGCAAGGTGCTCATGAGTTCAGAGCCTTTCGCCGTTTTACGTATGAGATGCCATGTTTGAAAGGGGGATCAACATTCATGAGTATGGATTTTATTGAAGCAATGAATGAATTGGAACGGGAAAAAGGGATCAGCAAGGATGTGCTGTTTGAAGCGATCGAGGCTGCACTAATTTCCAGCTACAAGCGGAATTTCAACACGGCCCAGAATGTGCGTGTTGACATGAACCGTAATACGGGAGTTATTCGGGTGTATGCCCGTAAATTGATCGTGGAAGAAGTCCTGGATTCACGTACCGAAATTTCATTGCCTGCTGCACGAGAAATCAACCCACACTTCCAGCTGGAAGATATTGCGGAGATTGAAGTTACGCCGCGTGATTTCGGACGTATCGCCGCACAAACTGCCAAACAGGTAGTGACCCAGCGGATTCGTGAAGCCGAACGCGGCCTGATCTACAACGCTTTCGTAGATAAGGAAGAAGATATCGTTACGGGAGTGGTGCAGCGTCAGGATTTGCGCAATATCTACATCGATCTGGGCAAAATCGAAGCGGCTTTACCGCTGACCGAATTGATGCCGAACGAGAAGTTTGTTCATGGTGACCGTATTAAGGCGTATATCACCAAGGTCGAGAATACGACGAAAGGGCCGCAAATCATTTTGTCCCGTACCCATCCGGGCCTCTTGAAACGTCTCTTTGAACTGGAAGTGCCCGAGATCTTTGACGGTGTAGTTGAAATTCGCTCCGTCGCTCGCGAAGCAGGGTTCCGCTCCAAGATTGCCGTTCATTCCCGCAACGAGGAAGTGGATCCAGTTGGATCTTGTGTAGGTCCTAAGGGAATGCGCGTGCAGACCATTGTGGGTGAGCTGCGCGGTGAAAAAATCGACATCGTTCGTTTCTCTGATCAGGTAGACGAATATGTTGCTAATGCACTGAGTCCTTCCAAAGTATTGGAAGTTCATGTATTTGAGGAAGAAAAGATGGCTCGGGTTATCGTTCCGGACTATCAACTGTCGCTCGCAATTGGTATCAAAGGCCAAAATGCCAGATTGGCAGCCAAATTAACCGGCTGGAAAATCGACATTAAGAGCGAGAGCCAAGCGGAACAGGAATTCGGCAGAGAAAAAGATTCTTCTTCTGAAATGCATCAGGATTCCGTCTCCGTCGACTAAAGTAAAGTACGGGGGGCGCTGACGTATGAAACCAAAAAAAGTGCCGCTGCGCAAATGTGTGGCATGCCAAGAAATGATGCCCAAAAAGCAGCTGATTCGCATTGTTAAAACGCCAGAGGATGAAGTGCTGATCGATTTGACTGGCAAAAAATCCGGACGTGGTGCCTATTTATGCGGCAAAGAGTCCTGTTTTAAGCTCGCACTCAAAAACCGGGCTTTGGATCGGGCGTTAAAAGGCAAAGTCTCACCTGAAATTTACGAGCAATTAGCAGCTGACTTCATCGCGGTTGAGAATGAATTCAAAGCAGCACAGGAGCGTGAACATGACTAATATTAAAACGCTGTCTTATTTGGGACTCTCTATGCGTGCAGGTAAACTTGTAACAGGTGAAGAAATTGTACTTAAAGCGATCCGTTCTTCCGAAGCTAAAATGGTTATTGTTGCGGGTGACGCCTCAGCCAATACACAAAAGAAATTTCGCGATAAATGCGGAACTTATAAGGTTCCTCTGTTGATCGGATTTGACCGGGATAGTCTGGGTTCAAGTATCGGTAAAGACACGCGTGTTGTTCTTGCAGTAACGGATCGAGGGTTTGCAAAAATGATCTCCAAGCAAGTCGGTATAATGTCGGAGGTGGAGTATATTGAGTAAACAGGAAAACAAGGATAAATTGCGAGTTTATGAATATGCGAAGTCCCTTAATATGAGTAGTAAAGAAATTATAACCATTCTTAAAAAGCTGGAAATTCCCGTAAACAATCATATGAGTGTCATGGAGAATGGTTCAGTCGGTAAGGTGGAACAATTTTTTAAAGATATAAAATCCACTGCTGCTTCGAAACAAGGCAACGATGCAAAACCAGTTGCTACTTCGGCAGTGCGCAGTGACAAACCAGTGGACAGCAACAAGCCGGCCGGCGGAGTGAACACGCCGAAGAGCAGTAACCCATCCGGTAGTCCCGTACAAACAAAAATACAACAGGAAAAGCAGGTAGGTATGAACAATAGACCAAATTCCAACAATAACAATGGCACCCAAAGACCCAGCGGCCAAGACAGCCGCAACAGAACGAACTCTTCCCAAGGCTCAAGCCAAGGAGGACAATCAACTAACCGCCCAAGACCAGCTCAAGGTGGACAAAGCAGTACTGCATCCCGTCCGCAAGGATCGGGTCAACGTCCGAATAACAGCGGTGGCGGTCAAGTAAGAACTTCAGGACCTAATAGCGGTGGTAATACAGGTACTGCTGGCAACCGTAGCGGTGGCCAAGGTCAGAGCCAAGGACAAGGCCAACGTCGAAGCGGCCCAGGTGGTACTACTGGCAGCAACAACAACAGTGGTAACCGTTCGAACAGCGGTGGCGGTGGACGTCGTTATGATGACAACCGTGGCGGTAACTTCCGTGGTAACCGTGGTGGCAAGAACAACCGCAACAGAAATCAACAACAGTACCAACAACGTGAGAAAATTGATAACACACCTAAGAAAATCATCGTTCGTGGTGATATGACTGTAGGTGAAACAGCGAAGTTGCTCCATAAGGATGCTTCCGAAGTTATCAAAAAGCTCATCGCTATGGGCGTTATGGCAACAATCAACCAAGAGCTTGATATCGAAACGATCCTTCTGCTTTCAGGTGAATTCGGTGTTGAGGTTGAAGTGAAGATTGTGCTTGAAGATGACCGTTTTGAAACACTGGAAGAGAATGATGATGCTGCTGACTTGCAAGCTCGTCCTCCGGTAGTTACAATCATGGGTCACGTTGACCATGGTAAAACAACTTTGCTGGATGCCATTCGTTCCACGAATGTAACAGGCGGCGAAGCAGGCGGAATCACGCAACATATTGGTGCATACCAAGTCGAAATCAACAACAAAAAAATTACGTTCCTGGATACTCCGGGTCATGAAGCGTTTACAGCGATGCGTGCACGTGGAGCACAGGTTACGGATATTACAATTATTGTTGTAGCTGCCGATGACGGTGTTATGCCACAAACGGTTGAGGCAATTAACCATGCCAAAGCTGCGGGGCTTCCAATTATCGTGGCTGTCAATAAAATTGACAAACCGGGCGCTGATCCGGATAAAGTAAAACAAGAATTGACTAACTATGAACTCGTTCCGGAAGAGTGGGGCGGAGATACCATCTTTGTTAACGTATCAGCAAAACAAAGAATGGGTCTGGAAGGTCTGCTTGAAATGATTCTGCTCGTTGCAGAAGTGAACGAATACAAAGCGAACCCGGACAAACGTGCCCGTGGTACAGTGATTGAAGCCGAGCTGGATAAAGGACGTGGCCCAGTTGCACGTATCCTCGTACAGCACGGTACATTGAAAGTCGGCGATGCTTTCGTAGCAGGTAACTGCTTCGGTCGTGTCCGTGCGATGGTCAATGACAAAGGTCGTCGTCTGAAAGAGGCTGGACCTTCAACACCTGTAGAAATCACAGGTTTGACTGAAGTTCCAGGTGCGGGAGATCCATTCATGGTGTTTGAAGATGAGCGCAAAGCGCGTTCCATCGCTGACAAACGTGCGATTACCCAACGTGAATCCGATCTGGGTACACATACTCGCGTAACGTTGGATGATCTGTTCCAGCACATCAAAGATGGCGAGATCAAAGATCTGAACGTAATCATCAAAGGTGACGTACAAGGTTCGGTTGAAGCATTGAAAGGTTCCCTTGCGAAGATCGAAGTTGAAGGTGTACGCGTGAAAATCATTCATAGCGGCGCTGGTGCAATCACTGAGTCCGACATCATTTTGGCGGCAGCATCCAATGCCATCGTGATTGGTTTCAACGTTCGTCCTGATAACCAGGCGAAAGCAACTGCAGATCAAGAGCAAGTAGACATTCGTCTGCATCGCGTAATCTACAGTGTTATCGAAGAAATTGAACAAGCGATGAAAGGTATGCTTGATCCGATCTACAAAGAAAAAGTTATCGGTCATGCTGAAGTTCGGAGCACGTTCTCCATCAGTAAAGTGGGTACCATCGCTGGTTGTATGGTTACCTCGGGTAAAATTACGCGTTCTGCGGAAGCACGCCTGATTCGTGATGGCATTGTCCTTTACGAAGGTAAGCTGGATTCCCTGAAACGTTATAAAGATGATGCCAAAGAAGTAGCACAAGGTTACGAGTGCGGTATCACACTTGATAAATATAATGATCTCAAAGAAGGCGACGTTATCGAAGCTTTCATTATGGAGACAGTACAACGATAAGCAAGGAAGCATGAGGTGAACAACGATGGCTAAGATTCGTACAGGTAGAGTGGGCGAGCAAATCAAGAAAGAAATCAGTCTGCTCATCCAGTCTGAACTGAAAGATCCACGTATCGGCTTTATTACGGTAACGGGAGTCGAAGTGACAGGAGACTTGTCGCAAGCCAAAGTTTATCTGAGTGTCTTCGGTGAACAGGAACAAAAAGATAACACGCTCAAAGCTCTGGCAAAAGCAAATGGATTTTTGCGTTCCGAGCTGGGTAAACGTATCCGGTTCCGGCATGTTCCCGAATTGATATTTAAGATTGATGAATCCATCGCTTATGGCAGCCGAATTGAGAAGCTGCTTGGCGATATTGGTTCCGACAAGAACGAATCCCAGTAACAGAATAGAGGAGACGGCAATGCACACTTATGAACAGGCGCTCCAGGCCGGAAAGCAATTTCTGCTGGAGCATGATGATTACCTGGTCGTGTCGCATGTACAGCCGGACGGTGACGCAGTCAGCTCGACGGTAACGGTGGGCTGGCTGCTGTCATGTCTGGGTAAGACATTCACGATGATTAATGAAGGCGAAATCCCCGGGCGAATGCAATTTTTGTGGGAAGCAGGCAACATTGTGAACATGACCGAACAACCACTGCAGCGAAAATATAAAGCTGTTATCTGTGTGGACTGTGCAGACTTTGCCAGGGTAGGTTTGACACGTCATTATTTCGAAGACGATGCTGTTATTTTGAATATTGATCATCATCCTACAAATGACGGTTATGGTACAGTCAACATCATTAAGTCAGATGCTGCTGCAACGGCTGAAATTTTGTTCGATTTTCTTAACCTGTTCCAAGTTACATGGGATAAAGATGTTGCGACGGCAGTTTATACAGGATTGCTTACCGATACAGGTGGGTTCCGTTATGCCAACACCAGTCCAAATGTAATGACAACGGCATCCAGACTGCTTGAACATGGCGTGGATGGACCCTATCTCGCCCAGACTTTGTTGGAGCAGGTGACTCTTCCACAAGTTCGGATTTTGAATCAGGCACTATCAAGCCTGCGGATGACAGATGATGGAAAGATAGCCTGGGTTGTTATTACACCAGATGATATGGTCGCTTGTGGAGCAGCTAATGAAGATCTTGAAGGGGTGGTGAACTATCCGCGCAACATTCAGGGCGTGGAAGTTGGTATCTTTTTCAAAGTCATCAACGAGAATGCAGTCAAGGTTTCTTTGCGTTCAGCTGGTAAGATTGATGTTGCTGCACTAGCACAGACCTTTGGCGGAGGCGGGCATGTGCTCGCAGCCGGATGTCGTCTGGAAGGCAGATTTGATGATATTGTCGCAAAAGTACTGAAGCAGGTGAATTCACAATGGTAAAGCCATTTGAAGGTGTACTTCCGGTATATAAACCGGCGGGATTTACTTCTCATGATGTTGTAGCCAAAATGCGTCGCATTCTCAAAATGAAGCGCATTGGCCATACGGGCACACTTGACCCACAAGTTACAGGCGTTCTGCCGCTCTGTCTTGGACGGGCGACACGTGTGGTGGAGTACATGCAGGAGCTTCCGAAGGAATATCTGGCTACGCTTAGATTGGGACTGTCTACTGACACAGAGGATATGACAGGGGAAGTCATTGAGCGGGCTGAAACGACTGTGGAAGTAACACAGGAACAGGTTCAACAGGTGCTTGAGCAGTTTCTGGGCACGATCTCACAGGTACCACCTATGTATTCTGCGGTAAAGGTAGACGGCAAACGTCTTTATGAGCTTGCTCGTGAAGGTAAGACGGTAGAGCGTAAGAGCCGTGAGGTCACAATCTATGAGCTCGAACTTACAGGAATTGAGACTCAGGGTGAGACCACCGATATATCCTTCCGGGCCTTATGTTCAAAAGGTACCTATATTCGGACATTGTGTGTAGACATCGGCCGACAACTCGGATATCCATCGACCATGGTTCGACTGGAGCGTACGATATCGGCAGGTATCTCTGCAGATCGTTGTCTTCGTATTGAAGAAGTGGAACAACTTATGGCTGATGGGACTTTGGCGGAGGCGCTGATTCCTGTTGACGAGGCTATTGCTTCGATTCCGGCCCACAAGGTTGGAGAAGAACAGGCCAAAGGAGCACTTCAAGGTCAGAAACTGTCTGCACGTCTTCTGGAACCCCCTGTAGAGCAACCTGGTTTGTTACGGTTGTATGCTCAGGATGATACGTTTCTGGGGATATTTGAACGGGATGAACTAAAACCAACGGTGAGGGCAGTTAAAGTCTTTTTGCCGGAATAAAGAGGTCTCGGGCTTGAAGCTGTTGTGGTGATGCTCAAGCTTGGCCTATCTAGTGAAATGCAGGTGAATGATTGTGAAAACCGTAATGCTAACCTATCCGCAGACGTTACATTCGACTGAGCTGAGCACACTTCCGCAAGTGCTTGCGATTGGTCAATTCGACGGACTGCATCTCGGACATGCAAGTGTCATTTTATCAGCTGTCCGCATTGCGCGGGAAACGGGCATGCAGGCAGCGGTCATGACCTTTCATCCACATCCGAAGGAAGTTATGCGCAAAGGGGATTACGAGGGTTATTTAACTCCCTTGAGAGATAAAGAAGACATCTTGGCAGGAATGGGCGTTGATGTACTTTATGTGGTGGAGTTCAATGAAGATTTCTCCCGGTTGACGCCACAACAATTCGTACAGGACCTGTTGATTCCTCTTCAGACACGAACAGCAGTGGTGGGTTTTGACTTCCGTTTCGGTCATAAGGGTGCAGGGGATGAACAGCTTCTTCGTACTTTGGGAGAAGGAGAGATGACGGTGGAGACCGTTCCTCCATTCCTTTTAAATGGTGAAAAAGTGAGCAGCTCTCTCATTCGTGGCCTGTTGAAGCGTGGGGAGATAGATGAAGCCAGTCAGTGGCTTGGCCGACCTTACAGCATCAGAGGAACCGTCATTCACGGGGAGAAGCGTGGACGAACGATTGGATTTCCTACAGCCAACCTTGAACTCACGGATCATTACGTTACCCCATCGAAGGGTGTTTACGCTGTTCGTGTGCAGTATGGCGAACAGGAACTGCACGGCGTAATGAATCTCGGTGTGAAACCTACGTTTCACGAAAGCGGGATGAAACCTACGTTTGAAGTGCACCTGCTTGATTTTGACGGACACTTGTATGACCAGGAACTAAAGGTTGAGCTCGTTCACTATATTCGTGCAGAACGAAAGTTTGACTCCATTGATGCATTGATTAGCCAGATTCGTGAAGATGCATTAACTGCCGGCCGCCTGTTATCTTAAAGGTTCTGGATTAAATGCATGTTTACATTTACTTTAACTAGGCAATTATGATATACTGTACTACGTTGTCGATTGAGACAACATTAACCTTGGCTTGGTTGCTTGCTCTCACCGGCGGTGACGAGGCTAATGGCGATTATATTGAAGGAGGTGAACAGGATGGCATTGACTCAAGAACGTAAACAACAACTGATCGACGAGCACAAAACTCACGAGTCCGATACAGGATCTCCAGAGGTGCAAGTTGCTATCCTTACGGAAAACATCAGAAGTTTGACAGACCACTTGCGTACGCATAAGAAAGACCACCACTCACGTCGTGGACTTTTGAAAATGGTAGGTCAACGTCGTAAGCTTTTGGCTTACGTGAAAAACAAAGATGTTAAACGTTACAGCGCACTGATCGAAAAACTCGGATTGCGTCGTTAATTATCGTACATGTTTTCAAAACCAACCTGGCTGTTATCCGTCATTCTTTTGTCTAAAAGGACAAGCGGAACTTACAGCCGGGTTGTTTTGTAGATGAACATGTTGCCATATATTTGTAGATGGGGCTCCGTGAGGAGCTTTTGTTGTGCAGGTTAGCATGTTGAAAGTTCCATACATAGCTAATGAATGCAGGACAAGCAGGAAATACTGTGAATATGCAGAATCCATTGAATTAGGAACGAACAAAAGGAGGGGTTTCATGGAACAGCGTGTTGAAATGCAGCTTGGTGGAAGAAAGCTTACGTTTGAGACCGGGCGTTTGGCCAAGCAGGCTAATGCTGCCGTTAAGGTAACATACGGGGATACCGTGGTATTGTGTACCGTGACAGCATCAAGTGAGCCGAAAGATTTGGACTTTTTCCCATTAACAGTGAACTATGAAGAAAGATTGTACGCCGTAGGTAAAATTCCGGGTGGATTTATTAAACGTGAAGGCAGACCGAGTGAGAAAGCTATTCTTTCAAGCCGTCTGACAGACCGTCCAATTCGTCCATTGTTCCCGGAAGGCTTCCGGAATGATGTACAAGTTCTGAATATCGTTATGAGTGTGGACCAGGATTGCGAACCGCAAATCGCTGCAATGATCGGTACATCAGCAGCATTGAGCATTTCGGATGTTCCATTCAGCGGACCGATTGGTGGCGTGAAAGTTGGACGTATTGATGGCGAGTTCATCATTAACCCAACGATTGCACAGCTTGAAGTCAGTGAACTTGAGCTGGTGGTTGCAGGAACCAAGGATGCCATCATGATGGTTGAGGCTGAAGCAAACGAATTACCGGAAGAAGTAATGCTTGAAGCAATCATGTTTGGACATGACGAGATCAAAAACATTGTTGCGGTAATCGAACAACTCGTGCAAGTTGCTGGTAAAGAAAAAATGGCTGTTAAGTTGCATGCCGTTAATGCTGAAGTCAACAGCAGTGTGCGTGATTTCGCAAGTGCTCGTCTGGTTGAAGCCGTTAAAATTGCCGAGAAGCATGCTCGTCAAGATGCAATCGATCTAGTGAATGACGAAACTGTTGCTCACTTTGAAGAGAAATATATTGAAAGTCCTGAATTGCTTAAAGACGTGAAGGAAGTCCTGCACGATATCGTTAAAGAAGAAGTGCGCCGTCTGATCACACATGATAAAGTTCGTCCGGATGGACGTGGACTTGCTGAGATTCGTCCAATTGAATGTGATACTTCCCTGCTGCCACGTACGCACGGTTCAGGTTTGTTCACACGTGGACAAACTCAAGCACTTAGCATCTGTACCCTTGGTGCACTGGGCGATGTTCAGATTTTGGACGGAATCAGCCTTGAAGAAACGAAACGTTTCATGCATCACTATAATTTCCCACCATTCAGCGTAGGTGAAGCTCGTCCATTACGTGCTCCAGGCCGTCGCGAAATCGGACATGGTGCTCTGGGTGAGCGTGCGCTTTCCAAAGTCATCCCTTCCGAAACAGACTTCCCATACACGATTCGTCTCGTATCTGAAGTTCTGGAATCCAACGGTTCAACTTCCCAGGCAAGTATCTGTGCCAGCACACTAGCTATGATGGATGCAGGTGTACCAATCAAAGCTCCAGTTGCGGGTGTAGCTATGGGTCTGATCAAAGATGGAGATCATGTATCCATTCTGAGTGATATTCAAGGTATGGAAGATCACCTCGGTGATATGGACTTCAAAGTAGCCGGAACACCTGAAGGTGTAACTGCGATTCAAATGGACATCAAAATTGATGGTATTGATCGTCAAATTTTGTCTGAAGCATTGGCTCAAGCCAAAGAAGGTCGTTTGCACATCTTGAGCAAAATGACTGAAGTGATGAATACGCCACGTGAGCAGTTATCACAATATGCACCTAAAATTACAACGATGCATATCAATCCGGACAAAATCCGTGATGTGATCGGTGCAGGTGGTAAAATTATCAATAAAATCATCGAAGAAACCGGTGTTAAAATTGATATTGAACAGGATGGACGTGTCTTTATCGCTTCTTCCAACCAGGAGATGAATGATAAAGCCAAAGCGATCATCGAAGGTATTGTGCGCGAAGTATTGGTCGGCGAGATTTATGTTGGCAAAGTAAAACGCGTAGAGAAATTCGGTGCATTCGTTGAAGTACTTCCGAACAAAGAAGGTCTGGTACACATCTCGCAACTGTCAACTGAACGTGTTGCCAAAGTGGAAGATGTTGTAGCTATCGGTGATTCCATTACGGTAAAAGTAACGGAAATTGACCCACAAGGTCGAATCAATTTGTCCCGTAAAGCAGTTTTGACTGCTGAAGCTCCGGCTCAATCCTAGGATACCGAATCGACAGGTTATAAATGAATAGATTGAATGAAGAGACAGAATGTGAATTTCTGGCTCTTTTTTTAACGTTTAAATATGTAAAGCAAGGATGAAACCATGGCTTAGCATTCATATTTTTGCCCTTGTCCTCATATGATGGGGACAAAGACGGCGGGAGGATGGAGCTGTGGGAAACCAATCCAAAAAGCTGGCGGCTGTTCTGGCGGGTGTGACTGCGGTCATATTGATCGGACAAGTTGGCAGTGTACGTACATACATTACGGAGATCCGTGATGGGCCAGGTACGCAAAATGCTTTTGACATGTTTAAGGAGGCAACTGGAGAAGATGCACTGTTGTCTGCGATTCGGGATAAAGCGGCTGAAACGAAAATTGCTCCGGTGAATGCCAGAGTGGATCGGGTATGGAAAGCGATTCCTGGTTATAATGGCATTGAGATTGATGTGGAAGCGACATACCGTAAGGCGCTGAGTGGAACGTTGAATACCAAAATAGCGTATGTCTACCGTCAGATTGAGCCGGAGATTCAGCTTAAAGATTTGGGTGCACATCCGATCTATCGGGGTAATGCAAACAAACCGATGGTTTCTTTTATGATTAATGTAGCCTGGGGGAACGAGTACATTAAACCGATGCTGGATACGCTTGATGCCGAGAAAGTGAAGGCTACTTTTTTTCTGGATGGAAGTTGGTTAAGCAAAAACGTTGAACTGGCCAAAGAAATTCAGAAACGTGGGCATGAGATGTCCAACCATGCATATTCTCACCCTAATATGAGTCGATTGAGCGCAGAACGGGCCAAGCTGGAAATTAGCAAAACCCAGGATCTGCTCCATAAAACACTGGGCGTAGAGAATCGTTGGTTTGCTCCGCCTTCCGGTGACTTTAATCAAAAGACCGTTGACATTGCTTCATCCATGGGACTGCAAACCGTGTTATGGACAGTAGATACTGTGGATTGGCGTAAGCCAAGCCCGGATGCCGTTGTTGCCAAAATTGCGAAAAATACCGAGGCAGGCACGTTAATTCTAATGCACCCTACAGCTGCTTCTTCGGGAGCTCTAAAGGGCATGATTCAATCCATACGGGCCAAAGGTTTGGTGCTCGGAACAGTAAGTGAGACGCTGTCTTCGGAACGTGTAAATACCTCTGCGGTTGAGTGAACGTTGTTTTTTTGTTAATATCAAACAGTTGGAACCAAATGTCGATTTCAATTTCAAGGTTGAGATCAAGGCAATTATAGAGATGTAGGAGGGCCACCATGAAAAAAATTCAGCTGGGCAATGGCCTCAGAGTTGTCATGGAACAGATACCGACCTGCCGTTCTGTGTCTTTCGGAATATGGGTCAAGACAGGTTCGCGCAATGAGCAACCTGCAAGTAACGGAGTATCACATTTTATTGAACACATGTTGTTCAAAGGAACAGATCGTTATGATGCCAAGGCGATTGCGGAGCAGTTCGATGCGATCGGTGGTAACGTGAACGCGTTCACTTCCAAAGAATACACGTGTTATTATGCTAAAGTGTTGGATGAACATTTGCCGATTGCGGTTGATGTATTGTCTGATATGTTTTTCCGCTCCAAAATGGATGATGGTGAATTGATCAAGGAGAAAAACGTCATTCTGGAAGAAATCTCGATGTATGAAGATACGCCTGATGATATGGTTCATGATCTGATGGCCTTGGCCGCCTATGGTGAGCATCCACTCGCATACCCAATCCTGGGTACGGAAGAACGTCTCAAAGCGATGGATTCCAGTCATCTGCGTGCATATATGAAGGAGCACTACACGATTGAGAACACAGTCATTAGTATCGCGGGTAATATTGATGACAGTGTAATCGATCTGATGGAGAAACATTTTGGTGCTTTTGATGTAAATGGAGTAACGGAAGCAGTCACGATGCCAGCCTTCCAAAGCGGACAGCTCTTTCACAAAAAGAAAACGGAACAGAATCATATCTGTATTTCGTTCCCGGGCTGTAAAATCGGAGATCCCCTGCAATTCGCTATGGTTGTTCTGAATAACGCCATTGGTGGAGGCATGAGCTCTAGACTGTTCCAAGAAATTCGTGAGAAACGGGGTCTTGCGTACTCCGTGTATTCCTATCATAGCTCTCATGCGGACAGCGGACTTTTCACGATATATGCGGGTACAGCACCGAAACAGACCAAAGAAGTGCTTGATCTGACCAAAGAGGTTCTGCGCGACCTGGCCGTAAACGGCTTGTCCGAAGATGAACTTCGTAAAGGAAAAGAACAGCTGAAAGGCAGCTTGATTCTGAGCTTGGAAAGCACAGGCAGTCGCATGAATCGTCTGGGTAAAAACGAACTCATGCTGGGCAGACACCATACGCTGGATGAGATGATCACCAAAATTGAGCAAGTTACCATGGACGATATTAACGCGGTACTTGATCTGATGTTTGCTGAACCTTTTGCACTTGCTATGGTTGGCGCTTCAGATAAGACGATCGCTGGATTAAGAAGGGATGATTTTGTTGCATTACGTTCAAATACAGAAACTGCCGGGCAATGAAGATATTAAACTGCCTCAAAAAATGTCGGAGCTGGCATCCGGCTTTGATGTAGTAGCTGCACTTCAGGAAGATGTTGTGTTGCAGCCGGGTCAGCGTACGCTGATTCCTACCGGACTTGCGATGGCAATGCCAGCTGGATTGGAAGCACAGATCCGTCCTCGGAGCGGACTGGCTTTCAAACATGGAATTACCTGCCTCAACACACCGGGGACCATTGATGCGGATTATCGCGGAGAAGTTAAAGTTCTGTTGATTAATCTGGGTCAGGAACCGTTCACGATTGTACGGGGAGAGCGCATCGCACAGATCGTCTTCCAGACCGTGCCTGCGGTTGAGTTGACGGAAGTGAATGAACTTTCGGAAACGGTACGCGGTGAAGGCGGATTCGGTCATACCGGGAAATAAGCAGCGTAAATATACCCATTCTTTAGAGTCGCCCCTGACAGGGGCGGCTCTTTTTTACATTCGAGAAACGGAAGGTGGAATGCAATTATTGTTTTCACCCCCCTGTGGGCCCCTGCATACGATAAGGCATACATGTGGTGAAAGGAGTGACGTCCCGATGCTGACCGGAGTCCGGATTGTAGTCCTGGGCGGAGATGCGCGGCAGCTTGAAGTCATTCAAAAGTGCGCTGAGCTGGATGCAACGGTAAGTGTGGTGGGTTTCGATAAAATAGAGCGTTCCATTCCAGGGATTGAGCACCAGGAACTGGAGGATGAAGTGTTTGCTTCCGCAGATGTACTGGTACTGCCTGTCGTCGGTTGCGATGACCTGGGAAAAGTAAGTACTTCATTCAGTGACACACCGATCTATTTGAAAAAGGAACATATTGCAGCATTACCTGAGCATTGTATTGTGTTCACAGGTATGGCAAAGCCGTTCTTGCGCGAACTTTGTCTTGAAAATGGGCTGCGACTTGTTGAAGTACTTGATCGTGATGATATTGCACTTTACAACTCTATTCCAACAGCTGAGGGAGCCATCGCCATAGCTATTCGGGAGACGGACTTCACAATCCATGGTTCGGAATGCATTGTGCTTGGCATTGGTCGAACAGGATTCACAATGGCCAAAACACTGCAGGGACTTGGAGCAAATGTACGGGTGGGAATCAGGCGGGAAGAGGATGCTGCCCGCGCTACAATAATGGGCTGGAAGCCTTTCATGACAACGGATTTGGCCGCTCAAACCGGGGAAGTTGACTTGCTTTTTAATACGATACCGACTATGATAATCACAGCACAAATCCTGTCCAGAATGCCGCAAAAGGCTGTCATTATCGACCTCGCATCCGCTCCTGGCGGCTGTGATTTCAGGTATGCCGACAAACGCGGTATCAAAGCGCTACTTGCGCCTGGCCTCCCCGGCATTGTTGCTCCCAAAACGGCTGGCGGCATTATTGCCGACGCGTTGATCCGTTTGCTTTTGGAAGAACAGAACGCACGGGAGGTTAAATCATGAACTGGCAGGGAAAAACGGTAGGTTATGCAATTACGGGTTCTCATTGTACGTTTGAAGAGGTTATGCCGGTAATTAGCCGCTTCGTAGCTGAAGGTGCCAACGTCATTCCGATTATTTCGAATTCGGTTCTGACGACGGATACACGCTTTGGTACGGCGCAAAATTGGCAAAAACAGTTGAAAGATATAACAGGTAATGATATCATTTCTACAATTGTTGAAGCGGAGCCATTAGGGCCTTCCAAGCTGCTTGATGTGCTGGTTATTGCTCCATGCACAGGGAATACAACAAGCAAGCTGGCTAATGCGATGACCGACAGTCCAGTGCTAATGGCAGCCAAAGCGCAGATGCGCAATCAGCGTCCGCTTGTGCTCGCGATTTCCACGAATGACGGTCTGGGCTTGAATGCTGCGAATATCGCCAAATTGCTCGTGGCTAAATACTTGTATTTTGTGCCATTTGGGCAAGACGATCCAGTGAAAAAACCAAACTCGTTAGTCGCCAAAATGGAATTGATTCCAGAGGCTTGCTGGAGTGCTCTTGAGGGCAAACAGTTGCAGCCGATGATTGTGGAGCGTTCTTCACAGGCTTGATGGAACAATGATTCGGTGACAACGTTTATGCGCTTGGAGAAATGAAGAAGGGTTCGAGAGACAAAGAAAATCATGGGGGACGATATGCTGGATTGAACAGCTACTATGTCCACGTTCCTGTCTATAAGGCATTCCTGCTTGCGGGCAGTACAGGTTAAGCAAGCGGGAGAGGTCTATTGTGAATGTATGCGTCATGACCTCGATAACAACCGCGACCTTTGATTTGCGATTGTCCCAGACAATTACAAAAAAAACAAGGAGCGGCATGGAATGCCGTATAAAATGCTGAAATTATCGCATCAGAACGCTCCCTAGAGTGATCCATTTGTTGATTTGACCCGTGTCCAGTCTTCTTGCGTACACAAATGGAGGAATAAAGATGCGTATCATGGTACAGAAATTCGGAGGCACGTCTCTCTCCACTGTTCAGGCGAGAGAGCATGTGCTCCGTCACGTTAAACGTGAACTTGAAGCAGGATTGAGTCTGGTCATCGTTGTGTCTGCGATGGGACGCCGCGGCGAGCCATATGCGACTGATACGTTGCTGGACTGGGCTGCACAGAACGGAAACGCACTATCCGCACGCGAAAAGGATTTACTGCTGTGCTGTGGTGAAATCATATCTGCGACAACGTTGAGCAGTTTACTCGAACATGAAGGCATTCCAACTACAGTGCTGACCGGTGCACAAGCAGGTTTTGTGACGGACGACAATTTCGGGAATGCCCGGATATTGGATGTCCGTCCTGTTCGTGTGTTGGAGCAGCTTCAGCTCGGCCGTGTCGTTGTTGTAACCGGATTCCAGGGGCAGACAGAGAACGGAGACTTCACGACACTGGGTCGTGGGGGAAGCGATACGTCTGCTACAGCTCTGGGTGCAGCATTACGTGCTGAAATGGTGGATATCTACACAGATGTGAACGGGATACTTACCGCTGATCCGCGAATTGTTGAGGATGCACGTCCACTGACTGTTGTGAGTTATGCAGAGATCTGTAACATGGCCCACCACGGGGCCAAGGTAATCCATCCACGTGCGGTTGAGATTGCGATGCAATCCCAGATTCCAGTACGGGTAAGATCTACTTTTGCAGACACGGAAGGAACGCTGGTTACGCATCCGGAAGGATTCCAGGATGTGCAGACAGGCATTGTTGACCGTTATGTAACAGGCATCGCCTACGTGAGCAATGTAACGCAAATTACGGTGGATGTGCCTGGTGGTGCAGATCGATTGCAACTAAAAGTGTTCAAAACCATGGCTGAGAATTCAATCAGCGTTGATTTTATTAATGTTACCCCCTCGGGAGTTGTCTATACGGTTTTTGACAGTGATTCCGAGAAAGCCATACAGGTATTGCAGGAGATAGGTCTCAAGCCACAAAGCCTGTCCGGTTGTGCCAAAGTGTCCGTCATTGGCGGAGGCATTAATGGTGTACCTGGAATCATGGCTCGAATCGTGGAGTCCTTGACACTGGCAGACATTCAGATCCTGCAATCGGCAGATTCGAATACAACGATCTGGGTACTCGTAAAAAAAGAAGATATGGTTCAGGCCCTGAGGGCACTTCACGCCTCATTCGAACTTCATTTGTAAATAACTGAAGTTAGAGGAGCCAAACCTGTTTTGAAGGAGGAATCGAATTGGACTTTGGAAGATTGATTACAGCAATGGTCACTCCGTTCAATGAACAAGGAGAGATTCATTGGGAGGAAACTGCACGTCTAATCGACTATCTAATTGTAGATCAAAAGTCGGAGACGCTTGTGGTTTCTGGAACAACAGGGGAGTCTCCAACACTTAGTGATACTGAGAAAGTTCAATTATTCGAATTTGCAGTGAAACATGCGGCCGGTCGGTGCAAAATTATAGCCGGAACGGGAAGCAATAACACGGCACATTCCATCCATTTGACACAGGAAGCTGAACGTGCCGGAGTGGATGGCATATTGTTGGTTGTTCCGTATTACAACAAACCCAGCCAAGAAGGTTTGTTCAAACATTTTGAAGCGATTGCAGGATCCACCAAACTGCCAATTATGCTCTACAACGTGCCTGGACGTACAGTAACCAGCCTGTCAGCAGCGACAACGCTTCGTCTTGCACAGATTCCTAACATCGTCGCTACGAAGGAATGTGCATCTATGGAGCAGGTTACGCTGATTGCAGCAAGTGCTCCAGAAAATTTCAGAGTTTATTCCGGTGATGATGCTTCAGGCTTACCAGCGATTGCGGTTGGAGCACATGGAATTGTCAGCGTGGCCAGTCATGTCGTAGGGGCAGAAATGAAGAAAATGATTGACGCCTTCTATGGCGGAGCACCTCTTCAGGCTGCTCAGATTCATCAGCAGTTGTTCCCAGTGTTCAAAGGCCTGTTTGAGTGTCCACAGCCTCTACCAAACCCGGTAGCGGTGAAATATGCGCTCACATTGCGTGGTCTAGACGTTGGTTCCGTTCGGTTGCCCCTTATTCCACCAACGGAAGAGGAGCAGGTTTATATCAAAGGTTTGCTTAATTTGTAATCATTTTGGTTGTATATGGACTATTTTATTAATCATGGGAATATCCTTTAGATCAGTAAAAGAACCGCTCCTCTTCGTAGAGGCTGCGGTTCTTTTTTTTACGAGTAATGTGAGGTTTCTTTTCCACTGCCAAGGGGAAACCTACAGGTTAACGAGAGAGTGACTTGTTTTTTTGTTTTTAATCATGTATAATGATGTCAAGTGACTGGGTGCGGTATTTTTTTGAAATTGAAAGCGACATCGTTTCGTGGTGTAGCTTTGCGGTGAAAAAGGAAGGAACGGCTAAGAGGGAATCTCAGATCCAACTTGTTGGTCAAAGGGAATAACTTCGAAGAACTTCTTCCAAATATCGTGAATAGAGGTGTTCTTTTACATTCATCCCGATAGGTGGGTATGTGATGTATGGACTACTTTTCTTAACTTACAATAAATAATAAGGTACGACGTCCAACTACCATAGGAGGTTTAGATTCATTTGTCTAAGAAAAATAATAACGATAAACTGATGATTTTTGCTTTGGGCGGCGTAGGCGAGATTGGTAAAAATATGTATGTCATCCAATACGCCAACGACATTGTAGTCGTAGATGCTGGTCTTAAATTCCCGGAAGAAGATATGCTGGGTATTGATATTGTCATCCCTGACATTTCTTACCTGACTGAGAACCGTGACAAAGTAAGAGGAATCATCCTTACTCACGGACATGAAGATCACATTGGTGGTCTGCCATATGTTCTCAAACATCTGAATGTTCCTGTATACGGAACAAGACTTACGCTTGGACTTGTAGAAAACAAGTTGAAAGAAGCGAATCTGCTGGGTGAAACAAAACGTATTCTGATTGATGCTGATTCCGAGATCCAACTTGGATCTGTTCTGAAAGCATCGTTCTTCGCTACTAACCATAGTATTCCGGATTCTGTTGGTGTATGTGTCGAAACACCGGAAGGTGCAGTTGTTCACACAGGTGACTTCAAATTCGACCATACTCCAGTCAATGGTCAATATGCAGATCTTCAGCGTATGGCACAGATCGGAACAAATGGCGTGTTAGCACTGTTGTCCGACAGTACGAACGCTGAGAAACCTGGATTCACACCATCGGAGAAAAATGTGGGTATCGTTCTGGAAGATATCTTCCGTAAAGCTAGTCAACGTGTTGTTGTAGCGACATTTGCTTCCAACGTACACCGTATCCAACAGGTGATCAATGCAGCAGAAGTGACTGGACGTAAAGTTGCAGTTATCGGACGGAGCATGGTGAATGTGGTTGGTATTGCTTCAGAACTGGGCTATCTTGAGATTCCGGATGGCATGATCATTGAACCTGAAGAAGTAGGCAAGATGGCTGCTGATCGTGTCGTGATTCTCTGCACAGGAAGTCAAGGAGAGCCAATGTCAGCACTGACACGTATGGCTCGTTCCACACACCGTAAAGTGGACATCCTGCCAGGTGACACTGTCATTATCGCAGCAACACCGGTTCCAGGTAATGAAAAATATGTAGGCCGTACGATTGATGAACTGTTCCGTCTGGGTGCTAACGTGCATTACAGCGGTGCTAACAGTGGTGTCCACGTATCTGGTCACGGTAGCCAGGAAGAGCTGAAACTGATGCTCAACCTGATGAAACCGAAATTCTTCTTGCCAATTCACGGTGAATTCCGTATGCAGCGTCGCCACGCGGTTCTTGCTGAATCTGTAGGGGTAGAACCTGAGAACATTTTCATCACGGATATCGGTGAAGTGATTGAAATTCAAGGTGGAGCAGCACGTAGAGCAGGTAAAGTTACTGCAGGTAATGTGTTGATTGACGGCTTGGGTGTAGGCGATGTGGGTAACATTGTACTTCGTGACCGCAAATTGTTGTCACAAGATGGTATCCTTGTTGTTGTGGTAACACTGAGCAAACAGGATGGAAAAATTGTTTCCGGTCCTGACATCATCTCTCGCGGATTTGTGTATGTACGTGAATCGGAAGGACTACTGGATGAGGCCAACCGGATCGTTAGCAGCACATTGCAGAAGTTGATGAGTGAGAACGTTAACGAGTGGGCTTCACTCAAAACAAATGTTAAAGATGCACTGGGACGCTTCCTGTATGAGCAAACTCGTCGTAGACCGATGATTTTGCCAATCATTATGGAAGTTTAAAATAGGCTAAACAAAAACATATATTCAGGCACACAGTCGCCCCTTCTCTACGAGTAATATTGGACGGTTCCTCGTAGAGAAGGGGCTTTTTTGCGTTTTCAGGAAGATCTGCAATAGGATCAATATGTGAAGCAATTTGAGGTAGCGGGTATAAGGCGGTTGGAAAAATCCCCATACTAAGGAAATACATTAAATGTTTCTGGAGAAGGGGATTATTGAAATGAATGAACGTATGAATGGCAAACAGGCGTCAAGATCCAATCAACCGGAAGTCGAAGCACCGGAGATTCCGATTCAGGAGGACAAGGCCATCTCTCCCGTGACAGAGACTATTCAGCAATTTGGGCAGACACAGTCGCCTGCAGGTGAATCGAATATTTTCTGTATGACCATTATTGGACAGGTCGAAGGGCATTTGATTTTGCCACCACAAAATAAAACAACAAAGTATGAGCATATCATTCCACAGCTGGTGGCCGCAGAACAGAATCAGCGTATTGAAGGTATATTGATCATTTTGAACACGGTAGGTGGAGATGTAGAGGCGGGTCTGGCCATTGCAGAGATGATTGCTTCTCTAAGCAAACCTACGGTTACTGTGGTCATTGGAGGCGGGCATAGCATTGGAGTACCGATTGCTGTAGCTTCAACGTATTCCCTGATTGCGGGAAGTGCAACGATGACGATCCATCCGATTCGGATGAACGGCCTAGTCATTGGTGTACCTCAAACGTTTGAGTATATGGAGAAAATGCAGGAGCGGGTTGTTCGGTTCGTGACTTCGCATTCGAATATCTCTGAAGAGATGTTCAAAGAACTGATGTTTAAGACCGGTGAGTTAAATCGGGATATTGGTACAGCTGTAGGAAGCGCAGATGCAGTGAAATATGGATTGATGGATGCAGTAGGCGGGATTGGGCAGGCTATTGCTCAGTTAAATCAGCTCATAGGAGACAAGAGACAGACCCTGCAGGCGGGAGGTTATACACAATGACATTATATACAGTGATGCCCCCGGAACAACTCTGGTCGGGAATGTGGAAAGAGGGCGAAGATACAAAGGAGATCAAGATGAATGGTTTATTGATGCAGGTGAGACCTGTTAATGACAATGAAGCCATCATTGTACGTTTGCTGGATTGTCCACTTGAAGCCTATCTCAATCCTGCTAATATGCCCGGTTCGACCATCCCGCTTTCGGGTAACTTGGGATCAGCATAACGCGACGAATTCAGACAAATTGAGCAGAAAAAGAACATATGTACGGATTATATTTGTATGGTATAATATTCTTCTGGGGGTGACCTGATTTTGGCCAGAAGAAAAAAGAGGAAAAAAAAGGGCGCTGGTTTTAGTGGCGTTTTAAAATATGAAATTTACGGGATTGTGCTTATTACTCTTGCTGTCATAGCATTATCGGGTGAAGCCACCGTTGGACGTTCGCTTTCCAAGATGTTCGGACTGATGCTTGGTAAGTTTTATTTTGCGATTCCACTTGTTGGTATTTATTATGGTCTCATGGTGATGATTCACCGGAAATGGCCGAGTGGCTGGACTACACGTAAAACAGGACTGGTATTGCTGGTCTTTGCTTTAACCCTGATGAGTACCGTCTCTGCAATGCACCAGAAACTCATTCCGGTTGGTGCGCTTGAGCCTGGTGCTGTGATTACGCAGGTACATAATGATATGCAAACCGAGTTGCTAACCCCTGCTGTGCCAGGGGAGAGGGACTCCATGCTTAACAAGGACATCAGCGGTGGTTATCTCGGAGCTGGGCAATTTGCTCTCTTCCTGTGGCTGTTCGGCAGCCTCGGGGCGAGACTCATCATGATTGTCATGTTTATCATCAGTTTTATGCTGATTACAAGTCTATCTTATGTGGATCTGATTCGAATATTCCGAACCAAGATCTGGGATGCCGGGAGTTCGATGTACAAAAAGCTGGAGTCGAGGCCTTCTGCACGTTCTGCTTCAGCATCTGATGGAAGGAAGAAAGGTAACGCTCGTAAAGTGGTGCCTGTTCCTGTTGAAGATGACGAAGACGAGTATGAGGATGAATTAGAGGAACAGCATCTGCCAAAACGAAAAGCGCCAATATTCTTCCAACTTTTCGGGAAATGGGGAGCTAATCGTGAACAGGCGACATCAGGACGTGAAATGGATGAGGTCGATTCGGCAGAAACAGAACAGATTGTGTACCGCGCCGAACAAGATCACAATGTAGAGGCGTGGCAGGATGCGACCGAAGACGTAGTGAACAAATCAGCTTCATCACGTGTTCCTGTTCAGGCTAAACCTAACTCAGCGCCGATCATTCGAGACTTTTTCGAGCACGTTAGAGCAGAAGAGGCAAGCATTGAAGATGATCTGGACGATGCTTATCCGTTCCCGGATGATCTGGCCGATCCAAACGTAGTACAACAGGGCGAGCATGCCATTAAAATAACGGATGAACTGGTTGAGACAGAGTGGTCTGCATCCGATACGGGTACGAACGGATTGAATGCTGTGGATGAGATTCAGAGTGGAGAAGAAGTACCTAATGATGCAATGCAGGGAACAGATACTCCTACTCCTGAAGGGCAGGACACACAACCGGTGAAACCACCACCGCCACCTCCTAAGCCGTACAAGCTGCCGTCATTCCGTCTCCTTGCCAAGCCAAACAATGGGGGCAAGGCGGGTGACCAGAAGGATTATATGCAGACAGCACGCAAGCTGGAAGCTACACTGGAGAGTTTTGGTGTTCGCGCCAAGGTGCTTGAAGTGGTCCGGGGCCCTGCCGTTACAAGGTATGAAATTCAGCCTGATATTGGTGTTAAGGTCAGCAGGATTGTCAGCCTAACTGATGATATCGCGTTGGCTCTGGCGGCAAAGGATATTCGGATGGAAGCACCGATTCCCGGAAAGTCTGCTATTGGTATCGAAGTACCTAATGGCGAGGTATCGGTTGTAACGATGCGTGAGGTAATGGAGACGGCGACGTTCCAGGATGCAGAATCCAAAGTGACCATTGCATTTGGCCGAGATATCTCGGGACAGACAATTATTGGTAACTTGGCTCGTATGCCCCATTTGCTGGTTGCGGGTGCTACAGGTTCCGGTAAGTCGGTGTGTATTAACGGTATTATTACCAGCATATTGTACAAAGCCAAGCCGGATGAAGTGAAGTTCCTGATGGTCGATCCCAAGATGGTTGAGTTGAACGTATATAACGGAATTCCACATCTGATGGCACCAGTAGTAACGGATCCTAAACGAGCGTCACTTGCTCTCAAAAAGATTGTGGTTGAGATGGAGAAACGATATGAACTGTTCTCCAAATCAGGCACGCGTAACGTCGAGGGTTACAATAATCTGATGAAAGATAATCCTGCGGCTGTTCTGCCTTATATCGTTGTCATTGTGGATGAGCTTGCAGATCTGATGATGGTTGCAGCCGGAGATGTGGAGGATGCCATTGCAAGACTCGCTCAAATGGCTCGTGCAGCTGGAATCCATCTGATTATTGCCACACAACGTCCATCTGTTGACGTTATTACCGGGGTAATCAAGGCTAACATTCCATCGCGGATTGCCTTCGGCGTATCCTCCCAAGTCGATTCCCGAACGATTCTGGATATGGGTGGGGCTGAGAAGCTGTTGGGTCGTGGAGACATGTTGTTCATGCCTATGGGCGCGTCAAAACCGGTTCGTGTACAAGGTGCATTTATGAGCGATGAAGAAGTCGAGAATATTGTAAACTACGTACGTGGTCAAGGTGAAGCGCAGTATGATGAATCCATTGTACCTGAAGTGGATGATTCCATTCAGGCAGCAGATGAAGTACAGGATGAGTTATATGAGCAAGCTGTACAGATTATTTTGGAGGCAAAACAAGCTTCAGTCTCCCTGTTGCAGCGTCGTATGCGGGTTGGTTACACACGTGCAGCGCGATTAATTGACTCCATGGAAGCCCGGGGTGTAATCGGTCCTTACGAGGGCAGCAAACCAAGGGAAGTACTGGTTTCACTTGAACAGTATCAGCAGAATAAAATAAGCTCGTAGTGTAACATGTAACATGGTTACAACGAATCGTTTAAGCCCTCAACCTTATTGGTTGAGGGCTTTTTGCTTGCTCAGCAGACTGAAGTATTGCCATCTACTCCAAAGATCGGATGATTTGGTGCATAGGAAACAAGCAGGCTTGTCATAATAACCTTAGCGATTCTGTTAATCCCACAAGAGAAAGGTAGAGCACAGTCGATGCGAAAAATGAACCTATGGCTTTTCACTGCTATTTTGCTGATATCCGCATTGGGAATTCGTTATTTGCTTCCTGGGAATACAGCAACTGAAAGTTCAGCCGAGCGTACACCGCAGGTAGAAGAAAAGGCCTTGCCTACGTTTAGCAGTAATACAGTGAAATATGGAAGTTACGGTCAGGATGTATATGAGCTTCAAGGGCGTCTGAAGTACCTGGGATTTTACAATGGTAAAATCGACAGTAATTTTGGCAGCAGCACGCTGAAATCCGTCAAATGGTTTCAATCCGAATTTGGCATGAAGGCAGATGGTGTGGTTGGAGCTGAGACCAAGCTCAAGCTGTACAATGCGTCAACCAAATGGTCGCCAACAGAGCCGCCGCTACACAAGGAATCCTCAGGTGGGGGTGGAGGCGGCAACAATACAGCAGATAAAGAGCAAGACAATATGGGATCTGCCAATGCACTTGGTCTCTCTGAGAATGAACTCAAGATTATGGCTAACGCAGTATATGGTGAAGCCCGAGGGGAACCGTTTGAAGGTCAAGTCGCAGTAGCAGCAGTAATTCTGAATCGCGTAAATTCACCAAGTTTTCCAAGTACGCCTTCTGGTGTGATTTTTCAACCAGGTGCATTTACGGCTGTAGCGGACGGACAGATCTATCTGGAACCGAACGCACAAGCCAAAAAGGCAGTTGAGCAGGCCCTGAATGGATGGGATCCGTCTGGTGGATGTCTCTATTATTTTAACCCGAAGACAGCAACATCCAAATGGATCTGGACCCGTCCACAAGTGAAAACAATCGGACAGCATATCTTTTGTATGTGATGATGTTGGAAGCAACCAGAAGGCGTGACTTCGGTTGCTTCTTGCCTTTTGAATGGGTTAAAATGGTTGTTACGTTTAGCTTAATACGATTGCATGATAAATGACGCCGTAAAGGGGTTTTGACATTTGAATACATCAGGATTCGAACGAGGTAGCAAGAGAGAGTTTCGTATACATGTGCTTCCGACTAAACGTTTCAAAACGTTTGCTATATCGTTATATGCAGGAGTTCCCTTACGGGAAGATACAGTAACCAAAGTAGCACTGACACCTTTTGTTCTGCGACGCGGCACGGAGTCCTATCCGGAAACAACGCAATTTCGTGAGCAACTGGAGCATCTGTATGGAGCAGGTTTTGGTTTTGACGTTTATAAACGCGGGGATTACCAGATTGTACAGTTCCGAATGGATACCATTAATGATTCCTTTGTTGGAGGGGATGAGCAGTTACTGGATCGTTCATTTTCCTTCCTTGGAGAGGTTCTTACACGACCTGCACAGGAGAATGGACATTTCAGGACGTCTTATGTACAAGCAGAGCGAGAGACTGTGCGGAAAAAGCTGGAGTCCATCGTAAATGATAAAATGCGCTATGCCGCTGAACGCAGTATCGAGGAAATGTGCAAGAACGAGCCGTACCGTCTTCATCCCCTGGGTGAGCGAAAGGATCTGCCCGGGATTGAGCCTGACACACTGACTGCGTCTTATCAGGAGTGGCTGCAACAGGCGAGTATGGATCTTTACGTGGTAGGGGATACGACACTGGAGGAAGTGGAGAACCTTGTTCAGCGTCATTTCAATGTAGATCGAACGTCCTCCTCCGATTACCAGACACAGGCAGCGGTTCGAGGAGATAAGGAAGCAGAGACCGTTATTGAGCGACTGAATGTGAGTCAGGGAAAACTCAATATGGGACTCCGTACATCGATCACTTATGGAGATCCTCAGTATGCAGCAGCACTAATGTACAACGGGATTCTCGGTGGTTATCCTCATTCCAAACTGTTTGTTAATGTTCGTGAAAAAGAAAGCCTGGCGTATTACGCTTCTTCGCGATATGACGGACATAAAGGCATTGCCACGATTCAATCCGGGATTGAAATCCCTAATTATGAGAAGGCCGTCACGATCATCAAGCAGCAGCTGGAAGAAATGAAAAGCGGTACAATCAGTGATCTGGAAATGTCCCAGACCAAAGCAATGATCCGTAACCTGCTTAAGGAAATGCAGGATTCGGCTTTTGAGATGATCGCTTATGATTTCAATCGACAGTTGTCTGGCAAAGAGAGAACGGCTGAAGAACTGCTGGCTCAGGTAGGACATATTAGCAAGGAAGATGTTCGTGAGGCGGCAGAACAGTTCCGTCTGGATACGATTTATTTCTTGCGGGACGAGAAGGAGGAATAGTCGGTGGAGAGCATTCGGTATGAACATTTGCAGGAGACACTATATTACGAAGTAATGGATAACGGACTGCATGTCTATATTTTGCCTAAACCGGGATTCCAGAAAACGTATGCTACGTTTGCAACCAAGTATGGATCGGTGGATAATCATTTTCAGGTTGAGGGACAGGAAGCAGTCAAGGTTCCGGATGGAATTGCCCATTTTCTGGAGCATAAAATGTTTGAAGAACCAACAGGCGATATCTTTGCAACATTTGCGTCTCACGGTGCCTCAGCTAACGCATTTACGAGCTTCGATCAGACGGTTTATTTGTTTTCAGCGACCGAATATGTGAATGAAAATATACAAACATTAGTTGACTTTGTGCAAAATCCTTACTTCACGGATCAAAATGTGGAAAAGGAAAAAGGCATTATCGGACAGGAAATTGACATGTATGCTGATAATCCGGATTGGCGTGTTTATTTTGGATTGATTGAGGCAATGTATCAGAAACATCCGGTGCATATCGATATTGCAGGAACGGTGGAATCCATTCGTACGATTACCAAAGAGATGTTGTATGAGTGTTATAACACCTTCTATCACCCGAGTAATATGCTCTTATTCGTGGTAGGTGGTGTAGATCCACAGGAAGTCATTGATATGGTCCGTTCGAACCAGGAACAGAAAGATTATAAGCCACAGGGGAGTATTCAACGTTTCTTTGAGCCGGAGCCTGAGCAGGTAGGAGAAGCCAGAAGGGAAGCAAAACTGGCTGTTTCACTGCCCAAATGTCTGTTTGGGTTCAAGGAGACGGACGTTGGACTTACAGGGGAACAATTGTTACGGCGGGATATGACAACACAGCTGATGATGGATCTTTTGTTTGGCTCAAGCACACGATTATTTCAGAAGCTCTACGATGAAGATCTGATCTCGGACAGCTTTGGACATGAGTATAACAGTTCGCCGCAATACGCGTTTTCAGCTATTGGTGGTGACACGAAAGATCCGGATCAACTGCTGGCACGTATACGTGAAGAAGTGGATGCCATTGTAGAAAAGGGGTTCGAATCCACGGATTTTGAACGTGCACGCAAAAAGAAAATAGGCGGATATTTGCGTATGCTCAATTCTCCGGAGAACATTGCACATGAATTTACACGTCAGCAATTCCGTGGCGGTGATTTCTTCAATATGCTTCCGCTTTATGAATCGATTACACTGGAAGATGTAAATCTCAGACTGAGAGAGCATATTCGCTGGGATCAACTGGCTGTATCGCTAGTCGTGAGTCCTTGATATGGAGAGGGGAACAGGACAATTGAAGGCAATTGGGGAAATGACTGTACTGGTGACTGGAGCAAGCGGTGGCATCGGAGCCGCTATCGCAGAACGTTTCGCCAGAGTGGGAATGAATGTTGTTATACACTATATGAAATCGCATGAAGCAGCGAATGAAGCCGCCAGACGGTGCATGGAACAGGGCAATGGAAAAATCATGACCGTGTCTGCGGATCTTCGCAGCCGGGAACAGATTGAACGTATGCGTGAGAAGCTGGAGTCACACAATCTCATGCCAGATATCCTCGTGAACAATGCAGGCATCTCGCACTATGGGATGTTGTCTGATGTTACAGAGGAGATCTGGGATGAAGTGATGGCCATTAATCTCAAAGGCACGTTTATGTGTACACAGGAAATGATGCCTCACATGATCTCCCAAAGGTATGGTCGAATCATTAATGTATCGTCGATCTGGGGGCTGTCCGGTGCCTCTTGCGAAGTGTTGTATTCTACAACCAAGGGCGGGGTGAATGCATTCACCAAGGCACTTGCAAAAGAACTCGCACCTTCTGGAGTAACCGTAAATGCTGTTGCTCCTGGCGCCGTTCAGACATCCATGTTGAACCATCTGGATCAGAGTGAACTGAAGATGCTGGAAGAGGAAATTCCGGCAGGAAGACTTGCTCAACCTGATGAAATCTCATCACTGGTTTATTTTCTGGCCCTCCCTGAATCGGGTTATATCAACGGGCAGATTATTAGTCCAAACGGCGGTTGGTTAACGTAAAAAAGCAAGAAAACTTGACTGGCTGTGAACAAAACAGGTGAAGGTTGCTGAGAAGCAGCCGTCTTCCGGATTATTTTCAAAATGCTCGTATATAAAATGCCTCGAAAGCACATATTACAACTGTTGATTTTAAATCTCATGCGTCATCTAAGGAGGATTTATCATGTCAACAGAAAAAACAGTGCTCTCCAGTTTTGACACATGGAAGAAGTTCCTGGGTGACCGCGTACTGCAAGCAGAGAAGATGGGAATGAGTGAAGAAACCATCAACAAACTTGCGTATGAAATCGGCGACTTCCTTGATGAGAAAGTCGATCCGGCGAACCATTCCAACCGGGCATTGAAAGAGTTATGGGATGTCGGCGATGCAGATGAGCGTCGTACGATTGCGTGCCTGATGGTCAAATTGGCCAAACAAAACGCATAAGATTACAGATGAAGAGCTCCCGCAAGGGGGCTTTTCTCTAATGATTACAAACGGATTACAGAGCTGTTCTTGTAATTCATTTTCATTTTATATATCATTAACGTGACCCATTTTTAGAAGATGTCTCAGATTGTTGTCCAGTGGACACGTTCTGTTGCTGTCGAATAATGTGGAATAATGCATTACGGGGTGTTGAAATGGAATCTAAACAATGGTACATGGAATATAAAATACATAAGAACAGACCCGGTTTGTTAGGTGATATCGCCTCTATGCTGGGGATGCTTGAAGTGAATATATTGACCATTAACGGTGTTGAAGGCAAAACTCGAGGCATGCTGCTTGAATCGGATGATGATGAAAAAATCCGTTTGCTTGGTGAAATGCTTGGCAAAGTAAACAGCATCACCGTATCGGCTTTGCGTCAACCTAAATTGGTGGATATTTTGGCGGTGCGTCATGGCAGATACATTGACCGTGACTCGGATGATCGCAAGACATTTCGTTTCACACGAGATGAACTTGGGTTACTTGTGGACTTTTTGGGTGAAGTATTTAAGAGGGAAGGCAATCAGGTCATCGGTTTGCGCGGAATGCCTCGTGTTGGTAAAACGGAGTCTATTATTGCGGGCAGCGTATGTGCAATGAAGCGATGGACGTTTGTTTCCTCCACACTTCTTCGTCAGACGATAAGGAGTCAAATGTCCGAAGACGAATTGAACCCGAACAATGTCTTCATCATTGACGGAATTGTAAGTACGATTCGTTCCAGCGAGCGGCATTACAATTTGTTGCAGGATATTATGTCGATGCAAAGTACCAAAGTTATTGAACATCCGGATATTTTTGTGCAGGAATCCGAATATGATTTTAATGATTTTGATATTATTATTGAACTTCGCAACAATCCGAATGAAGAAATTATTTATGATACGTTTACGGCTAGCTACACCGACGAATTGTAAGGAACCGTACGGAATCATGAAATAGATTAGCAACAACTCAAGAGATAAACATAAGGAGGAGATGGCATGTCTGAACTGGGTCAGCAGTTAAGGGAGGCCCGGCTGCAAAAAGGGATGAGTCTTGACGATGTACAGGAAATGACAAAAATTCGCAAGAGGTATCTGGAGGCCATAGAAGCAGGAGACTATAAAGTGCTGCCGGGTAGCTTCTATGTGCGTGCTTTCATCAAAACCTATGCGGAGACCGTGGGACTGAATCCTGATGAGCTGCTGGAGGGACACAAAAAAGACGTACCCGCAGAAGAGACGGAAGCAACAATGGAACCGGTTATTCAGAAGCGTTCCAGCCGTCCGGTTGAGCGTAGTAATCGGTGGATGTCTGTCGCGCTGATGTGGACATTCCCTGTTTTGATCGTAGTACTGTTGTATGTATACGTGGTGTATAACAATGGTGATGAATCAGACAATCCGGGGCTTGATTCAGTCAAAATTACAGACAGTCAACAACAGCCTGAGGATAAACCGGATCCACCTGCCGACAACGGACAGGCATCTAATCCGCCTGCGACAGATTCAGGTACTGACGGTACAGGTGAGGGCGACGCTGGCGGTAATGGTGGCGGTACAGACACTGAAGGACAGACGGACGGTCAAACTGATGGTCAAACCGACGGACAAACGGGAGAAAATCAGGAAGAACCGACAGACAATTCACCGTCTAATGTGACTGTTGCAGAAGATGGGAAATCAGGAAATATTACGAACTTTAAAGTTAACGGTAGTGCAGGGCAACCTGTAACGGTTACGATCAAAGCAACAGGTCATAGCTGGCTGGAAGTGTACAAAGGCGAAAACTCCAGTGGAGAGAAGTTGGAGTATGGTAACACAGCCGAAGGTGACAGCTATACCTTTGAGTTGGATAGTACAGGAATGTATATTAAGTCCGGTTACGCTGCAGCGACCACGATTGAGGTTGGCGGGCAAGTTGTAACGGATGGCAAGGCGACCAATCGGATCCGTCTGAAGCTTGGTGAAGACAGTAGTAACACTACTTCTTCCACAGGTGTTGAAAATGGATCAACGGACGGTACAGGGGGTACCACGGGTAGCGAATAACCAGGTCAACTGCAGGAGACAATAATCGTGTCTTAACTTGCAGTTAACTTTTGGTGAAGTGAGGTGGATGGCTGTGACAGTCAGCTGGATCGTAACAGGTTTAGGGATCATTGTCAGCCTCCTGGGTTATTACCTGACACCAAGTGCTTGGGGTTACGGAATATTGGGTTTTGGACTTGCACATGTACTTTTGGGTGTGCTCGATATGTTCAGACAGCCCAACCGCAGCCGCTATTAGTTGGAAGCTGGATCAGCAAGCATTTTTGGCAGCCACTACAAGTGGCTGCCAAAAATGCTTTTTTCTTTGTGTAAAACAGCTTGAAATTAGACTTTTGCTTAAGGTATCCTCTATAATGTTACAGAACATACGATTAACTGAAAGGGTGACTGGTTTGAGCTCAGAAAATTCATTTGATATCGTGTCCAAAATGGACTTACAAGAACTGACAAATGCCGTTACACAAACCGAGAAAGAAATTGGCACTCGTTATGACTTCAAGGGCAGCAAGAGCAGCCTGAAACTGGATAAGGATGCGTTAACGATCGTATCTGATGATGAGACCAAACTCAAGGCTGTCATTGACGTGCTGCAATCCAAAATGGCGAAGCGGGGTCTACCATTGAAAAACATCGATTACGCAAAGGTAGAGCCAGCGTCTTCTGGTACAGTCCGCCAGCGTTTGAATTTTAAACAGGGGATTGATCAGGACATCGCCAAGAAAATCAATATTCTTATTCGGGACTCCAAGATGAAAGTGAAGAGTCAGATTCAGGGAGACCAGCTGCGGGTAACTGGTAAGAGTAAAAATGATTTGCAAGCTGTCATGCAGCTGCTAAATGGTGCTAACCTACCTCTGGATTTGCAATATACAAATTTTAAGTAATATGGTCATTTTGTAGCTAAAGTGTTTTTTGACACGGTATTGGGCGTATATTATACTAAGTGTGCATTGCTGGCAGTCAAGCATCAAGTCCAGTCCTCATCGTTTGCTGACTTTGTGAAAAGCAGTACATCTTCTGGAAGTCACCGGAACGTTTAAAGCGGTTTTGCTTTTGAGCGGTTGACTTTATTTTTTGCGTTTCTACATAGTGGGATCATGTTAATCTGGATTGACATTGAAACTGTACATTTCATGTTCCGGATGATGATAACGGGATTATGATGATTGTTTGGAGTAATGGAGGATATGAGGGAGGGCGTCTTGTGAATTTACCCAACCGGATTACGCTTGCACGAATTTGCTTAATCCCTTTTTTGATGGTGTTCCTGCTCGTGGATTTTCCATTTTATCCAGAGCCGTTGCAGCTTGGAAGCTTTTCGCTTCCGTATAATCAACTGATTGCTGCTGTTATTTTTATCATCGCCGCAAGCACAGATGGAATTGACGGATACCTTGCGCGGAAAAATAACATGGTTACCAATCTGGGGAAACTGCTCGATCCACTCGCAGACAAGCTGCTGGTTACTGCAGTATTGATCTCGCTTGTGGAGATGGGCAAGCTGGATTCCTGGATTGCAGTTGTTATTATTAGTCGTGAATTTGCAGTTACCGGCTTGCGTCAAATTGCATTGCTTGATGGTTCGGTTGTTGCCGCCAGTGCTTGGGGCAAGCTGAAGACTGTAGTGCAGATTGTGGCGATTGTGCTGTTGCTGTTGAACAATTTCCCGTTTTCATACACGGGTATTCACGTCGATATTATTGCGGTATGGGCAGCAGCGCTTATTACCATCTGGTCGGGTATCGATTACTTTATCAAAAACAAAAATTTGCTTCATTTAACAAAAGCATAATGGTTTGTTCTTAAATGGGTAATCATGAAGGAAGCATTGGGTCAGGGGCAATAGGAAATTATCCTATTGCCCTTTGATCACTCACCACGTGTATAGGAGGATGCTCAATGAAGGCAGAAATCATTGCAGTTGGCACAGAGCTGCTGCTTGGACAAATCGTCAATACCAATGCCAGATACCTATCCCGTGAATTGGCTGCGATGGGGATCGATGTATATTTCCAAACGGTGGTTGGGGATAACCTGAACCGACTTAGTGAAGCTATTCGCATTGCGCAGAGCCGTGCAGACGTTATTTTATTTTCCGGTGGCATCGGACCTACCCAAGATGATCTGACCAAGGATGCGCTCGCAGCTGTTCTTAACCGAAAACTGCATACAGATCGAATGGCAATGGACAAAATTGAGAGCTTTTTCAGAGATCGTAATGTGGACATGACAGAGAATAACCGACGTCAGGCGATCGTTATTGATGGCGGAACACCTCTGGCCAATGAAACGGGCCTTGCGGCAGGAAATGCGATTTCTGACAATGACAAATATTATGTTGTGATGCCTGGACCACCTAAAGAGCTGATTCCAATGTTTGAACAGGAAGTCAAACCTTGGCTGTTCCAGCATGTACTCACAGAAGAGATGCCGATCTATTCCCGAATGCTCAAATTCGCAGGTATTGGTGAATCTGCTTTGGAAGATCGACTATTGGATCTGATTGACGCGCAGACAGACCCTACGATTGCTCCTTACGCGAGCGAAGGCGAAGTTACGGTACGTGTATCCACAAAGGCTGCGAGTGAGGGAGAGGCGAAGCTGAAGCTGGATGCGATGGAGGTTCAGATTCGGGAGCGTTTGACAGAACATCTCTACGCGAATGAGGATGTGCCTATAGAGTACACGATTGTAACCATGATGTCTGACATGGGGCTGACGCTCAGCGCTGCTGAGAGCTGTACAGGAGGGCTTGTCATGCAAAGTCTGACCTCTGTACCCGGAAGTGCGTCAATGCTCAAAGGTGGAATTGTTTGTTACTCCAATGAAATTAAAGAAAAGCTGCTGAATGTGCCTCATGATTATCTGGAAGGTGAAGATGCACCAGGGGCGGTAAGTCCTGAGGTTGCAAAAGTGCTTGCTGAGCAGATCCGCATGATTGGCGATGCTGATTTTGGCTTGGCTGTTACCGGTGTAGCTGGACCGGGATATTCGGAACGCAAACCACCCGGACTTGTCTTCATCGCTCTTGCTGAACGTGGAAAAGAAACGGAAATTCATGAGCTGCGTATTAATGGTAATCGCGAGACGGTTCGCATTCGTTCAGCCAAAGCGATTCTCTATCGTTTATGGCAAAAACTTGTGGCGATGGATTGATTAGTTAATAGCTTCGATTGCATTTACAGTTCCAAGCAAGTATAATTAAGGAAGACGGAAGAACCGTAGAATTAGGCTTTACAGCCTTGTTTACGGTTCTTTTTTCTGTTTAATGGAAAGTTTCCTTGAGGAAGAGGCGCCTCGGCCTTTACAAAAAAAACGAATGTATGTTCGAAAAAAAGCTTGGCAAACGTGTTAAAACAAGGTATCATTATCTTATAAACAGTAAAGGGTGTGAGCTTATTGTCAGACCGTCGTGCCGCGCTTGATATGGCGCTCCGTCAAATAGAGAAGCAATTTGGTAAAGGATCCATCATGAAACTGGGTGAGTCCACGCATATGAATGTGGAAATTATTCCCAGTGGTTCCTTGGCTTTGGATATTGCATTAGGAACAGGCGGCTTGCCTAAAGGCCGTATTGTTGAAATATATGGACCTGAATCCTCAGGTAAAACAACTGTCGCATTGCATGCGATTGCTGAAGTACAACGCGTTGGTGGACAAGCAGCATTTATCGATGCCGAGCATGCTCTTGATCCTCAATATGCAAGCAAATTGGGTGTTAACATTGACGAATTGCTTCTATCTCAGCCAGATACGGGTGAGCAAGGGCTGGAAATTGCAGAAGCTCTTGTGCGCAGTGGTGCAGTAGATATCGTTGTTATTGACTCTGTAGCCGCATTGGTACCAAAAGCAGAGATTGAAGGCGAAATGGGTGATTCACACGTAGGTTTGCAAGCGCGTTTGATGTCTCAGGCGCTGCGTAAATTGTCTGGTGCAATCAGCAAATCCAAAACAATCGCAATCTTCATCAACCAGCTTCGTGAGAAAGTCGGCGTTATGTTTGGTAACCCGGAAACAACACCTGGTGGTCGTGCTCTGAAGTTTTATTCCACAGTACGTCTGGATGTGCGTCGTATTGAGAGTATCAAATCAGGCAATGACATGATTGGTAACCGTACTCGTATTAAAGTCGTGAAAAACAAAGTAGCACCTCCGTTTAAACAAGCGGAAGTGGATATCATGTATGGTGAGGGTATCTCGAGAGAAGGCAGTATCATTGACATTGGTACAGAGCTGGACATCGTTAATAAAAGTGGTGCATGGTACTCATACGAAGGCGAACGTTTAGGACAAGGCCGTGAGAACGCAAAGCAGTTCATGAAAGAGCATAAAGATATTGCTGAAATCATTGAACAAAAAATTCGTGTAGCAAGTAACTTGACTACTGCAGTTCCTGCGCCAACTAGTGAAGAGCAACAAAAAGAAGCAGCAGAAGAACAAGAATTGTTTGAAATCAACGAGTAATCTCTCAAGTCCTCCCTTGTAGGGAGGATCCTGAGGGTGTTGCCCTCTGGATTCCGTAAACTTATCTGATTGAGCTTGGATCAATCTGGATAATGGATTGTAGTGGGTGTACTCGTGCTGCCTAACAGCCCCTGTCCCAATGGACAGGGGCTGTTAGCACGCTAACTGTGGAGTAAAGGCCGGGCTGAGTTCCCGGTCTTTTGTATTATTAGTGTTCTTTGTCTTCTTTGTCTTATGTGAAGATGTGCTTGGCGTAGTCAGAATGAAAATGTTATGAAAGGGGAGACCTGAATGGATCAACATGACGAGGACTTATATGAAGAAGCAGAACAGGACGGCCTATCCCAATTTCCGGACAACGAAGAACTTATTATTACACGTGTAGAACGAACGAAGAGCAGGCAAGCTCGCTATCGAATCACTTTTGGTATCCACTCCATTACGGTTCTTGAAGATGTGATGATTAAATACAGGATGACTCAAGGCAATACGTTTATGAAGAAGGATCTGGAAGAAATCATTGTAGCTGATGAGCGACAGCGGACGTATGCACAGTCTCTGCGCTTTTTGGAGCATAAGCCGCGAACACGCCATGAATTAAGTCAGAAACTTCGTCAAAAAGAGTTTGCTGCACCATTAATTGAAGAGACGCTGGATCGACTTGAGCGGGAGAAGTTAGTGGATGACGATCTATTTGCGAAGGAATGGACAAGACAGCGTATGGAGGGCAAGCGGAAGGGAAAACTGTGGATAAGGCAAGAGCTGCGTCAAAAGGGCATTGCCAATGATCTAATTGCTGAAGCACTGGAAGGTGTTAGTACGGATGCGGAATTTGAGACTGCTCTGAGTGCCGGACGCAAAAAATGGAATCAGGTCAAAGGGGACGTCAAAGCAAAGAAAAATAAAACGCTTCCCTTCCTAATGAGACGTGGTTTTTCAATGGATATGGTGCGCCGGGTCGTGAATTGTTTAATTGAAGAAGATGAGGCTGGGGACCCTGAAGATGACGAAGCGTTGTTATGGGATTAGCAGACTAGAGTCTCTATACTGCATTCTCTTGACAATTTCTTTCGTCAAATACTAAAATGGACATGAGTCTGTAAGAAATGGACAACCCTTTTTCCTTCCAAAAAAGCGGTTTCGGTTTCTTAAGATTTATACCATTCTTAATTATGGGTTCGCTGGAAACAGTGAATAGTACGTGGAAACATGTACATGTGAAATGAAAATCGGCGGGGGATCGCCGTGAGTATTCGTTATTCCCAAACATATGTAAGGTTTGAAAACTGCAAATTGACCCAAGGAATGCCTTGGAGGAACCAACGAGGAGGTGAACAGTATGAATCCTGCAATCACGATCGCTCTCGTTGTGGCCGCGCTAATCATTGGGTTCGGAGTAGGATATTTTATTCGCAAATCTCTTGCAGAGGCTAAAATCTCTAGTGCGGAACAAGCTGCCGTACAAATCGTGGAGAACGCGAAGAAAGAGGCAGAGGCACTGAAGAAAGAAACGGTGCTGGAAGCGAAGGATGAAATCCATCGCATTCGTGCTGAAGCTGAAAAAGACACTCGTGAACGTCGGAATGAAATTCAACGACAAGAAAGACGATTGTTGCAAAAAGAAGAGTCGCTGGATAAAAAATTGGAATCACTCGAACGTAAAGAAGAGCAAGTGGCTAACAAAGAGAAACGAATTGATGAGACTCAGCAGCAGATCGAAATGATTTACAAAAACCAGGTGACAGAGTTGGAACGTATATCCAACCTCACCATGGAAGACGCACGCAGTATCATACTGTCCAACGTAGAACAGGAAGTTCGTCATGAGACGGCTCAAATGATCAAGGACATTGAACAACAAGCGAAGGAAGAAGCGGACAAAAAGTCCCGCGAGATTATCACACTCGCCATCCAACGTTGTGCGGCTGACCACGTAGCGGAAACAACGGTATCTGTTGTTACTCTGCCAAATGAAGAAATGAAAGGCCGGATTATCGGTCGTGAAGGACGTAACATCCGTGCGCTTGAAACCCTTACAGGGATTGACCTCATTATCGATGATACGCCAGAAGCTGTTATTCTGTCGGGCTTTGACCCGATTCGCCGTGAGATCGCCCGTACTGCCCTGGAGAAACTGGTGGCTGATGGACGGATTCACCCGGCAAGGATTGAAGAGATGGTTGAGAAATCCCGCAAAGAAGTGGATGAGCGCATCCGTGAATACGGTGAGCAAGCTACCTTTGAAGTGGGCGTGCATGGTCTGCATCCGGATCTGATCAAAATTTTGGGCCGGTTGAAGTTCCGTACAAGTTACGGTCAAAACGTCTTGAAACATTCCATGGAAGTCGCTTATCTGGCTGGACTGATGGCTGGCGAACTCGGAGAAGACGTAACTCTGGCAAGACGTGCAGGTCTATTGCATGACATCGGTAAAGCGCTGGATCACGAAGTGGAAGGATCACACGTCGAAATTGGCGTGGAACTAGCGAAGAAATACAAAGAACATCCGGTTGTAATCAACAGTATCGCGTCCCATCACGGAGATTGCGAAGCGACTTCGGTCATTGCCATGTTGGTTGGCGCAGCAGATGCGCTCTCCGCAGCAAGACCAGGCGCACGCCGCGAAACGCTGGAAACGTATATCAAACGACTGGAGAAGCTGGAAGAAATCTCAGAGTCCTTCGAAGGTGTCGAGAAATCGTACGCCATTCAGGCCGGACGCGAAGTTCGCGTTATGGTACAGCCTGAGAAGATCGATGATGCTGAAGCCTTCCGCTTAGCCCGTGACATCACGAAGATGATTGAGAATGAACTCGACTATCCGGGTCACATCAAAGTCACCGTCATCCGGGAAACCCGTGCGGTTGAATACGCAAAATAGAGCATTACGGAAAAGTGGCCGCAGTAGTGGGCCACTTTTCCTGTTGATAGCCTGTTAAAAGGCAACTACACATCATGGAGCATGAGATAGAGTCCTGCAAAGGTTCAACATTTGAAGTAAGAGGACTTTGCAGGAATTGAGGAGGCAGTAATCAATGAAAGTTTTGTTTATTGGTGACATTGTAGGTAACGTGGGACGTAAGGCATTAAAGGAAAATTTACCGTACCTGAAATCGAAGTATAAGCCACATGTGGTGATTGTGAATGGTGAAAATGCGGCAGCAGGTCGCGGCATTACCGGTGCAATCGCAAATGAGTTTTTCAACTGGGGTGTACATGGTATTACACTTGGTAATCATACTTGGGACAATAAGGATATTTTTGATTTTATAGATGATGAGCCCCGCATGATTCGTCCAGCGAACTTTCCACCAGGCACACCAGGACGAGGATACACGGTTGTCAAAGGCGAAGGGAAAGAGCTGGCGATTGTCAATCTTCAAGGAAGAACGTTCCTGCCTGCTCTGGATTGTCCATTCCGTGTAGCTGATGAAATTGTAGATGAGCTGCGCCAAGACCATAAATGTATTTTGGTCGATATGCATGCTGAAGCGACGTCAGAAAAGATTGCCATGGGATGGCATTTGGATGGACGTGCGTCTCTCGTTGTAGGAACACATACGCATGTACAGAGTAATGATGATCGGATTTTGCCTGGAGGAACAGCTTACTTGACGGATGCAGGCATGGTAGGGCCTCGTGACGGCATTTTGGGCATGGAGCGTGAGGCCGTACTGCGTAAGTTCTACACTCAGCTACCTGTACGTTTTGTTGTGGATGATGGCAAATGGCACTTCCATGGTGTGTTTGTTGAAATTGATGAAGCCACAGGTGCGGCAACACGCATCGAAAAAATTCGTCTGATGGAGGACGAGTGGCGCATGGAATAGGGGCATTGTCCCAATTTGCAGGGAAACCCGTCTAAAAAGAAGGAATTTTTTTGCCTCCCGCGAATAACATCTAGTAAGTGGAAACAAACTTTCAACATTCCCAGGGAGGTACTTACCATGGATGTATTAAAAGTTTCAGCAAAGTCCAATCCTAATTCTGTAGCCGGCGCTCTTGCAGGGGTTCTTCGTGAACGTGGAAATGCTGAACTGCAGGCAATTGGAGCGGGAGCACTGAACCAAGCCATTAAAGCGGTAGCGATAGCCCGGGGATTTGTAGCACCAAGCGGAGTTGACCTGATTTGTATTCCAGCTTTTACAGACATTGTGATCGACGGCGAGGACCGAACGGCCATTAAGCTGATTGTGGAGCCCAGATAATACATGCAGTATGCATTGAACCTGTTTACGATGTAGACAGGTTTTTTTGCGTTTTTTTTGCAATAACATATGGAGGAGGGTTTAAGATGTCCATGTCTGATTGGCGTGTAGCTGATTTTCACTGTGATGCACTGAGCAAAATTTTGATGCAGCCTGCTCTTTCATTCCAAGATGCCCCACAACTGGATGTGAACTTGCAACGTTTGAAAGAGGGAAATGTAGGATTGCAGGCGTTCGCCATCTATTTACCCGAAGTACTTGGCAGAGGCAAATTTGAACATGTGATGGGGCAGTTGGAAATTTATCGTAGACGTGTAGAGAGAAGTCAGGAGCAACCTGGCGGCACGCAGACGTTGTTATGGCGGGAACAGGTGGCTCTGGTGGGGCAAACAGAGGGTCAGTGGGGATTAATCACTCTGGAGGGTGTGGATGGCCTGGAGGGCAACCTGTTCTATCTGGAGTTATGTTATCAGATGGGCGTTCGAATTATTGGACTAACGTGGAATTATGCCAATTGGGCGGCTGACGGAGTCATGGAGAAGCGTGGAGCAGGTCTGACGGAGAAGGGGAAAGAACTGGTGCGCCAGTGTAATGAAATCGGAATGCTGCTGGATGTGTCACATCTGACGGAGAAAGGATTCTGGGAACTGGCTGACTTGAGTAAACGTCCTTTTATCGCCTCCCACTCCAACAGCTATAGCGTATGTTCCCATGTGCGTAATCTGAAAGATGATCAGATTCAGGCTATCATTGCCCGGGAAGGGCGGATTGGACTGACGTTTGTACCCTGGTTTGTCAAGCAGGAGGGTGAGGTACGTATAGAAGATCTGTTGCCTCATATTGAGGAGATCTGCTCTCTGGGCGGGCAACATCACCTGATGATGGGGTCCGATTTTGATGGAATTTCAACGTATATTCAGAGACTTGAACATTCAGGACATTATCCGAGACTGACAGAAATCTTGCTCAAACATTATGATGAACATCTGGTTCGTGGCTGGTTGTGGGGGAATGCAATGAGTTATCTGGGGGAACACTTGCCAGAGAGCAATCCAAAGATAAAGGGGGCTTCCATGAAATAGTGAACTGGTGTGTGCGTTGATGTGTTGAATTGAAACTAATTTTCCAAATAAAGGACTGGAATGATGGTGAAATAAGTGTATTTCATGAATTTTCACCAGTTCGTTTTCATTTCACTCCAAAAAGGGGTATAATACCATTGGATTGTTAAGAGCCTGAGTACAGGCCATAGATAAACAAGGAGTGAAATTTACAATGAGTAAAACAGTACCTGTGGGCGTATCTGCCCGTCACATTCATGTATCCCAAGAACACGTTGAAATTTTGTTTGGCAAAGGTTATGAACTGACTGAATTTAAACCTCTGTCCCAGCCTGGCCAATACGCTGCTAACGAAACTGTAGCGGTAATTGGTTCGAAAGGACAGTTTGATAAAGTGCGTATCCTTGGACCTGTTCGCCCTGAAACGCAACTGGAGATCTCCATGACAGATTCATTTGCGATTGGTGTTAAAGCACCTGTACGTGAATCTGGAAGCATTGAAGGTACACCGGGAATCACAATTAAAGGCCCTGCTGGCGAAGTAACGATCGATAAAGGTGTTATCGTTGCTGCTCGTCATATTCACTTCCATACTTCTGATGCTGCTAAATGGGGTATTGAGGACAAACAAATGCTGAAAGTTCGCCTGGGCGGAGATCGCGGTCTTGTACTGGAAAATGTACTGGCTCGTGTATCCGATTCTTTCGCACTGGACATGCATATTGATACAGATGAAGCTAACGCTGCTGGCGCTCGTAATGGCGACACTGCTGAAATCATCGATTAATTACATGTAATAGCTTCAGCCGCCAATTAGGGCGGTCTGAATAACGTTTAAACCTGAGCACAGCCAACAAGAGCCGGTTAATTCCAGCCCTGATGGCAAGGCTCAGGTTTTTGTATTTTCTGATTGTTCTTCTGAGCATGGCATGTTTCGGATTAGACGAAGGGACATGCGGTTTGGATGTGGAACTACAGCCCAATTCATGCTATAATTTGCTGTAATGCTCTTTTAGTGTTCCAAGCAAGAAATTCACGTGGAACAGGGATGAATGAACGATTTTTTATTAATAGAGGCTGTAAGGAGTGACCGAAGGAAATGGCTAAAGACTCAAAAAAGGATTACTCCCAATATTTTGATTTCTCCGATGCCAAAGTAATTTCGCAAGATGAATTCAGCAAAAAGATAAGAATCCGGGGCCGTGAGATTAACATCAAATCGGAACCCAATCATCGTCAGGAGAAACAGCGGGGCAAGGAAGACGTCCAGGTGCTTTACGAAAATGCCGTTCCCGATGAACTGAAAAACATAGGGAAAGGCAAACATTATATTGTTTATACGTATGGATGTCAGATGAACGAGCATGACTCGGAAACCATCAAAGGACTGCTTGAGTCTATGGGATATCAGGCTACAGAGAATCGCAAAGAAGCTGATATTATTCTGCTCAATACGTGTGCCATACGGGAAAATGCGGAAGATAAAGTATTTGGTGAGCTTGGTCACCTGAAAACGCTAAAACTTGAACGTCCGGGATTGTTACTTGGCGTATGCGGTTGTATGTCCCAAGAAGAAGGCGTCGTCAACCGAATCATGCAGAAGCATGGCTTTGTGGATATGATCTTTGGTACACATAATGTACATCGACTGCCACATCTAATCCAGGAAGCGTTGTTCAGCAAAGAAATGGTTGTTGAGGTGTGGTCCAAGGAAGGCGACATTATTGAGAACCTGCCGAAGAAACGTGAGGGTATGCGCGGCTGGGTGAACATTATGTATGGCTGCGACAAGTTCTGTACATATTGCATCGTTCCGTTTACGCGGGGCAAAGAACGCAGCCGTCGTCCTGAAGATGTCATTGCCGAAGTTCGGGATTTGGCCCGACAAGGCTTTAAGGAGATCACGCTGCTTGGTCAAAATGTGAATGCGTACGGCAAGGACTTCACCGACCTGAACTACAGCTTTGGTGACTTAATGGATGCCATTCGTCAAATTGATATTCCGCGAGTACGGTTTACAACCAGTCACCCACGTGACTTTGATGACCGCTTGATTGAAGTGCTGGCCAAGGGTGGAAATCTGGTGGAGCACATTCATCTTCCGGTGCAATCTGGCAGTTCGGAAGTGCTCAAACGTATGAGCCGCAAGTATAGCCGGGAACACTATCTGAAACTGGCTGACAAAATTAAAAAGGCCATCCCGGATGTTGTGTTGACAACGGATATTATTGTTGGTTTTCCGGGGGAAACGGAAGAACAGTTTGAAGATACACTTTCCCTTGTCCGTGAAGTAGGGTATGATTTTGCCTATACCTTTATTTATTCCCCACGGGAAGGTACACCGGCTGCGGTGATGGAAGACAACGTACCGATGGAAGTGAAGAAGGAACGTTTGAAGCGCTTGAACGAAACGATCAACGAATACAGCCATCGAAGCAATGAAGAGCAACGCGGCAAAATCGTTGAAGTACTCGTTGAAGGCGAGAGCAAACGGAATTCTGAAGTTCTGGCAGGACGTACCCGCAGCAACAAGCTGGTGCATTTTGAAGGACCCAAAGAATTGATCGGTACTTTCGTACAAGTGGAAATCACCGATCCAATGACTTTTTATATTCGGGGCAACCTGCTCTCCGAGCCGGTAGCTGCCAATCAGTAATACACACACCAATAAGATGAATGATTTTTGCACTTAGTGGGGTTGCAGCCGAGCGTAGCGAAGGTGACGGAATCGATTCTGTAGAAGCGAAGCGTTCGCCTTTGTCTCCGAATTTTAACCTTGAACAATTTTCAATCGAAAAAATCCGGAGACAACAGCGATCAAAAGAACGATCCGACACCGCAGCGGTCACTCAGCAGTCGAATGAGCTTAGTGCAACATCCAGTATTCATCTTATATCATCTCATAGAATGGAGCGATTTCAGTGGCGCAGGAAGAAGTGCAGTACAACCATTATGGAATGCCAACCTACGATACGCGCAATCTGGTCATACGCGACGACATTATGGGAAAAGCCAAAGAATTGGCTGATATGCTCGGAACGAGTGAGGAAGTTAGACAGTTTCAACAGGCTGAAACCAAAATTCGTGATCATGAGCGCATCCAGCAGTTGATTGCAACGATCAAGAAAAAACAAAAAGAGATTGTTGCTTTTGAAAGCTTCAAAAATGTAGAGATGGTCAGCAAAATTGAACAGGAAATTGACGATCTGCAAAGCGAACTGGACAGTATTCCATTGGTTACGGAATTCCAGCAGAGCCAGAGCGACATCAACTACTTGCTTCAACTCGTAATCTCGGTAATCCGGGATACGGTTTCTGAAAAAGTAAACGTGGAGGCTGGAACGGATTCACCTCCGACCAGTTGCGGTTAAATGACGGAAGGGTGCGGACGCTGTCCGCGCCTTTTTTGACATTACATAACCGTTAACGTGGAGTGGCTATCGCCAAGTACTCGGAATATAATTCCAAGCAAAGCTCCACGCTGTGGGGTTATTTTGTGTGGCATAGCTGATTTTTAATGATAAAGGCACATGACATCAAGAGAGCTTGATACGTACAGTAAATAAAGGAGAAATGAATAATGAGTATTTTGGACAAAATGGTGGAAGACGGAGACGGACGATTCTGGGGATTTCTCGGCTGTCGATATATTAAAGGAGACGGCAAAGAAGTACAGATCGCGTTGACAGCAGGCGAACATCATACCAACTCCATGGGGATTATTCATGGGGGTGTATTAACTTCACTGATGGATCAGGCGATGGGTATGGTTGCAACAGCAGCAATGGAAGTGGACGGCTGTGTGACAACGAATCTGAACGTACATTTTCTCGCACCAATGAAACAAGGGGAATTAACGGTGACAGCTACGGTACTGCATCAAGCAGGACGCAGTGTGACGACTCAATCGGAGGTTCGTGATGCATCGGGCACGTTGGGATGTATGGCTACGGCGACATTCCGCATAGTACGCCCTAGAACATAACGTACGAATGCTGCGGTTGACAAAAGATATTATTATGTCATAATGAAATTATCAAAATGAAAATAGTCGGTGGTGCCCATGAGCGAAAATTACGAACACTTCAATGCAGAGAGCGACGAACAAGCAGCACGTGCTTATAGTTCCAAAAAATATCGTACCCCCGATGGTGTTCCTGCGGATATCGTTATGTTCACCTTGACCAAGCGGGAGCGCAAGACGGTGACGAAGACACTTCCCATTCGGGAACTGAAAGTGATGCTAATCAAGCGCAAAGGCTGGCCTTTTGCAGGCAGATGGGCATTACCCGGTGGATTTTGTCAGGAGAATGAATCCATCTACGGTGCAGCTAAGCGTGAGCTGATGGAAGAGACAGGTGTAGACGGTGGACATCTGGAGTACTTGAATGTATACAGTCAGCCGGGTCGTGACCCAAGGGGCTGGATTATCTCTCACGCATTTTTCGCACTTGTAGAAGAATGGATGTTGGATCAACGTCAAGCCGCAGATGATGCTGAGGATGTTGGATTGTTCACTATCCAGGAGGCGCTGCAAGAACTGGAGCTGGCCTTTGATCACAGAACAATCATTGAAGATGCTTATCGACGTATTCAACAGCAGATGCTGGAAACGACGATTGCTCGTCAATTCCTGCCACGTGATTTTACATTAAGTGAATTATATCAGGTTATTCAAAGTGTTGTACCGGATTTTGAAGAACCAAACTTCATTCGCAAGATTACGTCTACCCGCAGCCGTAAAGGCATTGTGGAAGAAGTACGGGATGAAGAGGGGAACCTGGTGAGTTCCAACCAGTACTCGCAGCGTCCGGCGCAGCTATATCGTTTTACAGAACTCGTACCACGACTTTCCATCTATACGTAATAAGGTGTAGGTGCGTCAATTGGATTGAATCAGAATCAACCATTTCTGGGTAAGGGAGTGTTGACGATGAAAGCACTGATTGTCATTGATTTTACGAAGGATTTTGTGACAGGTTCTTTGCCTGTAGGTCAGCCGGCAGTTGAGATTGAAGAGACGATTGCAGCTGTAACCGAGGCCTATTGTAAGAACAAACATGAGGTAATCATGGCTGTGGATCTGCACGAAGAAAATGATCCGTATCACCCGGAGACTGTACTTTTCCCACCTCATAACATTAGAAATACGGAGGGAAGACAGTTATATGGTCGTCTTGCCCAAGTGATGGAAGAACGGAAAACAGATATACAGTGGATGGATAAGACGAGATATAGTGCATTCTGTGGGACCGATCTGGAACTCAGACTGCGTGCACGTGGTATTACGGATATTGCACTGATTGGGGTATGCACGGATATTTGCATATTGCATACCGCAGTGGACGCTTACAATAAAGGTTTTCATATTACAATATATGAAGATGCTGTTGCCAGCTTCAATCCGGCAGGGCATGAGTGGGCACTTGGACATTTTCGTTCCAGCCTTGGTGCTTCGGTGGTTAAGGCGAGCGAGACAGTCTTGGCTTAATTTGCTCCATAGTCATGTTTGGTTGACTTCATGTTAGGAACCGGATGAATGTGGTGAATGGTGTATAGAGTTTTACGGGAGACTTGTTTGTTTAATACGGATGAACAGAATCATGAAGAATAAGTCTCCATATGTTAACCCGTGTCCACAGATGAAATCTGGGGGCACGAGCGGAAGTCAGAGAGGATGAGACAAATGCAGACAACTAGCCTGGCTTTACATACGGATAAATATCAGATCAATATGATGTACGCCCATTGGGTGAATGGTACTCACAAGCGGAAGGCGGTATTTGAAGCCTATTTCCGTAAGCTTCCTTTTGGCAACGGATATGCGGTATTTGCCGGATTGGAACGTATTGTGAACTATATTAGCCAGCTTCGGTTCACGATGGACGACATCAAATTTTTATCCAAACAAGAGGAAAATTACGATCCGGTCTTTCTGGAAGAATTGCTCCAGTTTTCATTTCAGGGGACGATTCATTCCATGAAGGAGGGGGCAATTGTTTTCCCTGACGAACCGCTCATTCGGGTAGAAGGCTCCATTATGGAGACACAATTGGTAGAGACGGCGATACTTAACTTCATGAATTATCAGACGTTGATTGCAACCAAGGCTTCACGGATCAAACAGGTAGCACAACAGGATACGTTGCTCGAATTCGGCACACGGCGTGCACAGGAAGCGGATGCTGCCATCTGGGGGGCACGTGCCTCGTATGTAGCAGGTTTCCATGCAACGTCTAATATGCTGGCCGGAGAGCGCTTTGGGATCCCAACAGCAGGTACACATGCCCATTCCTGGGTACAGAGCTTTATGAGCGAGCAGGAGGCGTTTGACGTGTATGCCAAAGTGTTGCCTGATCAGGTTACGCTGCTGGTTGATACCTTTGACACATTGAACAGTGGAGTACCTCACGCCATCAAGACAGCCAAGAAGTTGGAGAGCCAAGGCAAAAAGATGAATGCCATTCGTCTCGACAGTGGTGACCTAGCGTACTTGTCGATTCAGGCACGTCAGATGTTGGATGAGGCTGGGCTGGATTATGTGAAAATTGTAGCATCCAATGATTTGGATGAAAATACGATTTTCAACCTGAAGGCTCAAGGAGCACGGATAGATACATGGGGTGTTGGTACACAGTTGATTACGGCTTCTGACCAGCCATCTTTGGGTGGAGTGTACAAATTGGTGGAGCGTGAAGTGGACGGTGCCATGCTGCCTACGATCAAAATATCTGCCAATCCTGAAAAGGTGTCCACTCCAGGTAAAAAGGAAGTGTTCCGGATCATTGATCCGAAACATGGCAAAGCGATTGCAGATTATATCTGCTATCCAGATGAAGAGCAGCCGCTACAGGGCGGACCGCTCAAGCTGTTCAACCCGCTACACCCTTACCTGAAAAAGACGGTTACCCGCTACGAAGCGGTTAATATGCTGGAGCCAATCTTTGTGAATGGACGTAAAGTGTATGAACTGCCTAATCTGGATGAGATTCGGGCGTACCACCGGGAACAGATGAACCTCTTCTGGCCGGAATACCAACGGAAACTCAACCCGGAGATCTACCGTGTGAACATCAGCCCTGCGGCATGGAATATGAAGCAGAAGCTCATTGCGGAACATGTGAAATCCACAGAGGAATAATTCACACATACAATATGCAGAGAGGCATAACCAGTGAGGAATACTGGTTATGCCTTTTTGAAGATCTTAGGATTATACGTTTTCAGCGGAGTTGAACGATTCGATGATCGCAAGAAAAACCTCAGCTAAATGCGGTCTGTCTTCTATGAAAGTACGTCGATAGACTTTTTTCTTATATGATCCCGATGGGTTGGACCAGTGATGTAAGAAATCTCATGGACAGACTGCCAAGGTAGCAGGCTATACTGGAAATGGTCATGCCCAATTCAAGAGGTTGTAGGGGAAAACAGTAATTATTTCTCGGGAAAGCGCAGGAGACGCCAAATTCCGCATCTATTGATTCAATCCCGTAGCTGTAGGGGATGAAAGTAAGAGGAGGTGCAGACATGAGATGGATATTAGGACTGGTCTGGATCGCTTTTATTGCCTATGCATTGTTGTTGGCACCGGGGCAGTCACTTGGAAGTGATCCGGTATTCAAAGAACTGATCACAATGCAAAGCAAAGAGCCTTGGTTACTTACTGTGTTTTCGTGGTTGGGTATTTTCCCGGCAGTTTATGCCTGTATGCTGTTAAGAACATCTGTGAAAGAACGAGGTGGCCGTGTACCGGCTTGGCCTTTTGTCATACTTTCTTTCGGACTGGGTGCTTTTGCCCTGCTTCCCTATTATGCGTGGTCATCGTCCGCAAATAGAGCTTCGGGTTACGCAAGCTTGCACTTTGGTCGTCAGCGGGAGTCGGGAATTGGACGGGTAGCAGCCCATAAGTTGACGCATGTAGTCCTTCTGCTGTTGACGCTGGGTACGGCATTCTATGCCGTGACGCAAGGTCATCCGGATGTATATATGGACGCGTTCAAGCAATCTGCCTTTGTACATATCATGACGATTGATTTTGTACTGCTGACCTTGCTTACCGTGATTGCGATATACAGGGATGCCAAAGGCAGTCGACGTTCACCAGCTTGGGCCGCGGCAGGCATCATCCCTATTGTGGGTCCGCTAATCTATCTGTTGACGCTCAGGAGAGACAGAGCTTGATCATCAACATGGGGAAGAATTCATAGGTAAAAGGTAGCCGTTAAGCCTGAATACGAACAATTCATGTGCTTAATGGAAAAATATATAAAATCCAAAGAAGGAGTGACTATCGATGAAAAACCATTTTAACGCATATGTTGTCCGTAAAGTAGAACAGGGCGGAGTGAAAGCGGATATAGAGCAACTGAAGAAGGAAGATCTGCCAAATGGAGATGTAACGGTACAGGTGCAATATTCCAGTGTCAATTATAAAGACGGACTCGCGACTCTTGAAAAGGGTGGTGTCGTTCGTGAGTACCCGATGGTACCGGGAATTGATCTGGCCGGAACGGTAGAGGAATCGGTCAGTGGACGTTTTGCACCAGGAGATCGGGTGATCAGTACAGGATTTGAACCTGGCGTATCCCATTACGGAGGGTACAGCGAGTATGCTCGTCTGCGCAGTGAATGGCTGGTGCCTCTGCCACCGGGTCTCAGTGAAAAAGAAGCCATGGCAATTGGAACCGCAGGATTTACGGCTGCACTTTCGGTAGATGCGCTGTTACAGGCTGGAGTGACACCGGAGATGGGCAAGGTTCTGGTTACGGGTGCAACGGGTGGCGTTGGCAGTATGGCAGTTGCCATTCTGGCGAAACTTGGCTTTGAAGTAACAGCCAGCACAGGCAAGAAGGAGCAGGAGGAGTCATTGCTCCGAAACTTGGGCGCCTCAGAGGTCATTACTCGTGAAGAAGCTGATGCTCCAGCTAAAGGAGCCATGGGGAAACAGCTATGGGCGGGTGTTGTTGATCCAACAGGAGGACCTGCTCTCGCGGAGCGATTGAAACAGATTCAATATGGAGGTGCAGTAGCGGTATCCGGGTTGACCGGAGGTACAGCTTTTGAATCTACGGTACTTCCGTTTATTCTGCGTGGTATCCAGCTTATTGGTATAGACTCTGTATATTGTCCGATGGAACGTCGGGAACGGCTGTGGGAACTGCTCGGTGGAGAATGGAAACCGGAGCGTGCGCTGGAACTGGGAATCCGCGAAATTTCTCTAGATCAGTTGCCGCATACGCTTGAGACGATACTCCAAGGTGGTGCGGTAGGTCGGACTGTGGTCAATACAATATCAGATCTGCCATCCGCATAAGTTTCCAAGTCCTAAGACATGCTAATTCTACCTGATTGGGTCACAGTACATGTGACTGGAAAGGAAGGATTGGCATGTGTTTTGATAGAAAAGGACGAAGTCTGGTTCGAAGAACAATGAAGTCGGTACTTGTATGTGGCGTGTTGATCACAAGTGTCTGGTCCCTGGTGGCTTGTTCGGCATCATCCATTGAGCAGGAGCGGAAGGTCTACACCCGTGAAGCGACAGATGAAGGAAATGTGCGGGCACAGAGTCAAGGACACGGATTAAACGGTGAATTGGTGAGTGAGATCAGTAAGAGTTTTGAAGCAAAAGGTATTCAGCTGATGAATAATATGTCTGCCGATGACGGGCATGGTGGGATCTCTTATATGTATTTGTTGAATGGAAGTGGCAGACACATCGTGAAAGTCCATATTTTCAGTGATGCAGCTACCCGGGCTGCGAGCATGAAACAAATGTATAGTGAGAATCGTGATGAGGCTGTCTTGGAGAATGCGCTTGGCCGGACAACGATTCGCAGCAAAGGATACGTCTCACTTGTTTATACAGCTTCGGGTGGGGAAAAGGACAAGTATGAACAGGATGTTATGCAGGTGTTCCAACATGTGCTGGGGCAAATAAGGTAAGTTGAGCGAGATCCCCTTCGTACTTTATTATACAGCTGAAAATAAACCCGAAAAACCCGTCTGATCTTTCAGACGGGTTTATATATTTCACGCATCACATGCCGCAGCTCGGGCAAAATGAGTTTTTCCATTGCCAATTTGACAGCTCCTTTGGAGCCCGGCATGGAGAAGACGGCTGTGCGTCCAATCGTTCCGGCGACGGCTCTGCTCAGGATGGCAGCGGAACCGATATCCTCGGTGTAACTGAGAAAACGGAAGATCTCACCAAAGCCCGGAAGTTCCTTGTCGAGTAGCGAGGATACCGCTTCGTAGGTTGTATCTCGGGGTGCAATCCCTGTTCCCCCGCTGAGCAGCACGGCTTCGATATCATCACGAACAGCTGCATCTTGCAGGATGCTTCGAATGTTCTCCGTTTCATCTGGTGTGATGATGTATTCAACAATCTGATAACCCGCTTCATTCAGAAGCTGATGCATGAGCTGGCCACTGGCATCGGTGTCTTTGGTGCGTGTGTCCGATACTGTAACAATCATGCACGATACCGTGGTCGGAGCTTCCTGGCGATGTTGTTCCACTGAATTAGTCATGAAACTTCCTCCTTCAATCAACATGTCCTCATAGCATAGACCATCCGTTAGCATCAGGCAATGTACTGGGGAAGAATTGAACATGATTGCATAACGAATGCGGGATGGTGTACACTCGCTAGATATAGATAGACTAGGTTACAAGAAGGACAATCAGAGAGGTGTATACGCATGAATGAAACGATTTTAAAAGAACAATCCATACCTGTATATATACTGTCAGGTTTTTTGGGGAGTGGCAAAACAACACTGCTTGTTCAGTTGATCGAACATTGGCAACAGCAGGGTTTGCGTCCCGCAGTGGTCATGAATGAGTTAGGCGAAGTTAATCTGGATGGTCAGATTGTGGATTCCACCGTTCCAATGACAGAGATGTTAGGTGGCTGCATCTGTTGTACCGTACGTGGTGACTTGGGATTGCAGCTTGCTGATCTCGTTCAAGAGGAATCACCGGATGTGATCATCATTGAAGCAACCGGTGCGGCGAATCCAATGGAGATTCTGGACGCGGTAACGGAGACCTCACTCTACATGCGACTGGAACTGAAAAGTCTCATTACCGTTGTGGATGCAGCACATCTATCTGGTCTATATCAGGAGCAGAAGGGGCAGACCTTCAAACTAATGCAGGAGCAGATTCGTTGTGCGTCTGTGCTTCTCTTAAACAAAACGGATCGGGTGAGTGCACAGGAACTGCAAGATCTGGAGCAGCTTTTGGCAAAATGGAATGGCTTCGCACCTGTAATCCCTACGGTCAAATGTGAGGTGGAGATGGATCTGTTGCTTCGCAGCGGGGCAGACGTACACGTGCGTGATTCAGCTTCTGAAGCAGGTAAGCCGGCTCACCAAGAGCATCATGTGCATACGGAAACCTGTGGTACACATGGCTGCAATCATGGACATGAACATCAGGCGGTTCAAGGCGATGCTACGAATACTGACGCATCTCATAACCATAGTCATGACCACAGTCACGAGCATGCTGCTCCTCATGCCTCACACGAACATGTCATGGTATACACGCATTATTTCAGTAAACCGGTGAACAGCGAGGCGTTTGAACAATTTGTATCCGCATTGCCACGTGATGTGTATCGAGCAAAAGGCATTTTATCGTTTAGTGACACGGCGAGCCGCTTCTGGTTCCAGTATGCCTACCGTGAATCGGACTACATGAAGATCACACCTCAGGGAAATGTCCCTAATGTTGCTGTGTTTATAGGTGAACATTTTGACCAAACTGTCATTCGTGACCAATTACTGGAATTGGAAGCGATAAAGTAAGTTAGATGATTCAATAATCCTCCCAACTGGGTATTAAGAAGCATAGCAAACTTTGCCTGGGAGGTAACTTTAAATGACACAACAACAATATCAACAATGTATCGATGCTTGCCTGGAGTGCATGAATGCTTGCAACGTATGTTACATATCGAGTCTGAAAGAATATGATCTGGCGATGCTGCGTGATTGTATCCGTTTGAATCGGGAATGTGCGGAGATCTGCAGTTTTGCTGCACAAGCGATGACACGTGGAAGTGATTTCATTGCTGAAATATGCGAATTGTGTGTGAAAGCTTGTGAAGCTTGCGCCGCAGAGTGTGGCAAACATCACCATGATCACTGCCAAGCATGTGCAGAGGCTTGCCGCAGATGTGCAGAAGCTTGCCGATTGATGGCAGCAGTAGCGTAAATATTATTTCACTGGAATATATAATTAAAACCGATAATGACCGTTGTCCCCTAAGGGAAGGCAGTGAACACAGGCATCTGAGACGATGTGCCTATGTGTTGCCTTTCAGTAGGGGATTTTTAATGCAGGTTGCCAAGTCTGATCGTGGTATGTATAATGATGGCAATGAATTGAAACGAAGAATATCAATGATCGGGAGAGTAGCCAGATCCATACATGACAGCGAGCCGGGAGAGGTGGAAGCCGGTATGACATGACCTGAGTGAACCGCACCCGTGAGATGGTTATCCGAAAAGATGTACGTATCCCGATTGGGGATAGGCCATGTCTGTCTGAGGGTAATCCGGCTTGCGACCGTTATACGCATCGAGCGGAACAGGTTCTACTGGTATGCATGTTCATGCATATTAGGAGTAGCTGTTCACCTAGAGTGGTACCGCGGGAACTGTTAATTCAGCTCTCGTCTCTTATTTAGAGACGAGAGCTTTTTTGTGTTTATTTTCAGCCAATTATGAATTATAAGGAGTGTTCGACATGTTGATGAAGCAGGCTGCGGCCGATATTGCCCCTTTAACGGGATTGAATGAACAAGAGGTTCTGAGATTACTGGAAGTCCCACCACAGGCGGAGATGGGTGATGCAGCATTCCCTTGTTTTGCATTAGCGAAGTCATTAAAGAAAGCACCGACAGTCATTGCAACTGAGCTCGCAACGGGATTACAGGCATCTGGAATTGAAGCGACTCCCGCCGGGCCGTATGTAAATATCCGTTTCAATCGGGAGAAGCTCGCGCCGAATCTGCTGAAAGAACTGGGGAATGCGGCATTTGGTAAACTTCAGCTTGGTCAAGGTTCGCGTGTTGTGATTGATATGTCTTCCCCTAACATCGCAAAACCCTTCGGAATCGGACATTTGCGTTCTACTGTAATTGGTGCAGCACTGTATCGGTTGTATATCGAAGCGGGTTATACCTCTGTAAGTGTGAATCACTTGGGAGACTGGGGAACCCAGTTTGGCAAGCAGATCGCAGCGTATAAACGGTGGGGCAATGATGAAGCGCTGCAGGCAGACCCGATCCGTACTTCTCTGGAGCTGTATGTGCGCTTCCACGATGAGGCGGAGAACGATCCTTCACTGGAGATTGAGGCACGCGAGTGGTTCCGCAAGCTGGAGCAAGGAGATGATGAAGCACAGCGGTTATGGGCGTTCTTTGTGGAAGTGAGCATGAAGGAATTCAACCGGATGTATGAACGTCTGAATGTACAGTTCGACCATACACTGGGAGAGAGCTTTTACAATGACAAGATGGGCGCAGTGGTTGAAGAACTCAAGGCAAAAGGTTTACTTGAAGAGAGTGATGGAGCACTCGTGGTACGTCTGGAGGACGAGAACATGCCCCCGTGCCTGATTATCAAAAAAGATGGAACAACAATCTATCCTACTCGGGATTTGGCTACGGCAGTCTATCGTCATGAGGTGATGAAGGCAGATCGGTTGTTATACGTGGTCGGAGGCGAGCAGAAGTTACATTTCCGGCAGGTATTTGCGGTCCTATCCCGGATGGGTCATGAATGGTCTGCGAAGTGTGAACATATCCCGTTTGGCTTAATGCGTTTTGAGGGACGGAAAATGTCTACCCGCCGCGGTAAAGTTGTCTTTTTGCAGGAAGTGTTGGATGAGGCAGTTGCTCGTGCTTTGCAGATTATTCAGGAGAAAAACCCGAATCTGGAGAACCCTCAGAACGTGGCTGAGGCTGTTGGTGTCGGTGCCATTATCTTCGGTGATCTGCGGAATAATCGGCTTAACGATGTGGACTTCTCACTGGAAGATGCGGTGAGTTTTGAAGGGGAGACCGGACCTTATGTGCAATACACCCATGCTCGGATTCAAAGTGTGCTTGCCAAGGCAGAAGAGGCGACCCGTATGGAAAATGAAAACCCTTTGACTAAACCCAACCTTGCGGAAGGCGAGAATAACACAGAAACGACTTCATCCCTTATCGGAGATACCTCATGGGCATTGCTGAAACTGCTGGGTGAATATCCCGAGTATCTGGAAAAAGCAATTCATCGGAATGAGCCTTCGGTTATTGCCAAATACACAATAGATGTCGCTCAGGCGTTCAACCGCTTCTATCACGCCGAACGGATTGCGGATGCGTCATCTGATGTAAGATCCTTCCGGGTGGCATTGGCCAAACGGACTGCCGAACGCCTCGCGTACAGTTTACAGTTGCTAGGTGTGCAAGCTCCAGAACGGATGTGATCCCAATGACATGGAGTACACGTGGTCTTTTCAAGAAGTCGGATCAAGCTGCACCAGACTCTTCAGGTCGAGGTATGTTGCTTCAACAAGTGAGCAAGCGATTAGGTAATGCTCAAGTACTTGATGAAATTAATCTGGAAGTGAAGCAGGGCGAATGTACTGTACTTGTGGGCAGAAACGGCTCGGGCAAAAGCACGTTGCTACGTATGTTGGCAGGTATTTTGTTACCCGATACAGGATCGATCCAGCGCACAATGAAGGGTTCTGATGGGTATGCAGTAGATGGCATGCCACGTTTACCCTTTACCTCTGGAGAGTACTTGTGGGACATGGGTCGGATTCGGGGCATTCGCCCCGAAATACTGCGTGAGCGGATTAGAGAACTTAGTGAACTTTTATATCTGGATACCGCGATCGATCAGAAGTTACCCTTATTATCCAAGGGCACATTGCAAAAAGTAAATTTGATTCAGGCCCTGTTACCTGGACCGGGTGGTCTTTTGTTGCTGGATGAACCGTTGTCAGGCTTGGATATTCCAGCTCAAGAGGGCATTGTATCCTTATTGGGGCAATGGAAGGATGAAGGGACATCCATCGTTACAGCTTGTCATGAACCGTTGCTTATTGAACGTTTGGCAGACCAGGTGATTGTGTTGAAGAAAGGCCGCGTGCTCCGCTACTGGAGTCGTGAAGATATACTACAAGCTGGCGGACCCGTTGTACGAATTCAAAGTCTGACGAAAGCTGGTGAGGATCTGGCTAACGATCTATCTATTGTACAACAACCAGGAGTACTGTCTTTAGTTCGTAATACAAGCTTGGAGAAATCCAATTCTTGGTTGTGGGATTGGAAAGTGGTTCAGAAATCAACAGATGATGTTCTCAGAATGATTCTGGCATCTGGAGGTTCGGTTGTGTCTGTACAACAGGAAGAAAGTCAATTACATATGGAAAGTCTGCTGGAAGGACAACATCCAGCTGTACATGCGAGTCATAGAGGTGTCACAGAATCTGTGGACTTAAGCTCTTCCATGGATGATGCGGGGGGAGAAGTCAAATGATCTATCTGACCCGATATTTGTTAAGGCATCACATTCGCTCACAGAAATATTTTGCACCGGTTATCTTTTATATCATCGCCATGCTGCTGATCTATTCCTACAAACCCAACCCTATTGCGGACAGTTACAGTGTCACGGCAATGCTGTTATTTCTGGCAGCTGCTTGGCTCGGAGTAATGGTGATGAATACCGAACCTGCAAAGCAGTATCAATTACTTGTCCTTCATGCAGGAAGCAGGCGTAAGGTGGTAACAAGTCAACTCATCTGTGCCTGGATAATGCAATTCATGCTCACCGCAATCACTGTGCTGTATCCCGTGTTTGCGGGAATGTTCGAAAGACAACCCACAGGTGAGGAGTGGATGATGACCTGGTTAGGACATCTGGGGTTATCACTGCTGGGATTGGGCATCAGTGTATTTTTTCAAAAATCGTACATTCCCTTGCTTAGTCGAAGTATGCCTGCTCTCATTATTGTATTATTACTTTCGTTTATTCAAGGTTCCTTAAGTGAACGTTTGCCTGAATCGTTAGAATGGCTTGGCCGCATTCTTCCGCCAGCCTTTTATCTGGTTCGTGAGATGATGTTATTTGATGAATCGAAGATGGACTCTTTTGTTTCGGTTACGCTATGGACTGTGTTCTATGCATCGGTGTTACTAATCATCCATGTGTGGCTGTCCGGAAGAAGAGATCTGCGGAGTTAGAAGACGCGCTTCCCGATAACTTGAATGTTACTCTTGGTTTGGTTAGGATAGAGGGACATGGAATGGTTAACATTGTACGGTTGAAGGGGGCGCTCGCATATGCAAAATACAGATATCCAGAATGGTGACATGCTGGACAGCGAACACTCCAGGGAATTGTTTGCCTATTACGGATTGGCAGTGTACTACGGACAGGCGCTTGAACAGCAGCTGGTCAATCTGATTTTATTAATGAAAATGTCTCAGGGCAAAGCCGTGTCTGAAGAGGATTTGGAAGATCTGTACGAACGAAAGATGAGCAGTTCACTGGGGCAGCTCATTCACGAAGTGCGCCATCATTTTACATTCTCTGAGGAAGAGACTCGCCAATTGAATGAGTTATGGCAGCAACGTAACCGTATCGTACATCATTATTTCAAAGAACGAATTCACGAGACATTCAGTCCGGAAGGACGATCACGCATGATTAAGGAATTGGAGGATTTCAAAGACCGTGCACAGGAGTTGGAGATCCGTCTTCAGCAATATACGGGTGCATGGATTGCAGAGCTTGGTCTGGATGCCGAATCCGCAGCAGCTCTGCAAACGCTGGAGCGTATGCACACCGAGAGTATGCAAGCAAGGGCTTTGGAAGAGGATGAATGACAAGCAAACGGATAACGAAACGCTGGATATTAATGACGGTTCTGGCTGTAGTATTGGTTGGAATCCTGTGGACTGTGGTTACGGCAGTACGTATATCAGTATACACGGATGAGGATTCATCCAGGATATCGGATGCAGCGATCATTCTGGGCGCAGCCGTGGCGGGGGATAACCCTTCACCTGTATTTCGCGAACGTATTGAACACGGGATTGAATTATACCGTCAGGGTACAGTTCGTAATCTGCTTTTCACAGGCGGGTCAGCTGATGATGGAGAACATACGGAAGCTGAAGTGGGTCAGAAGTATGCCATCGCACATGGAGTAGATCCTGCGGACATTCGCATAGAGACCAAATCCAGAATTACCGAGGAGAATCTGGTCAATTCAATTCCAATTGGTGAACAGGCCGGTTATCAAACCTATACGATTGTGAGTGATCCGTTACATATGAAACGGGCCATGAAGCTGGCTGCCGGACTGGGTATGGATGCCGTACCATCTCCGACACGAACTACGGCGTATCGAACCTGGCGCAGCAAGTTTCCTTTTCTAGCAAGAGAGACCGTTATGTACATGGGATATACGATCAAAGGATGGATAGACAATCCGCAGCAGCCATGAGGTTGTACGCGGATTGTTTTTTTGTCTGGACAAAATAAACAGTAACCGAACATGCCTCCAGATGAAAATACAAAAAACCGATCTACACCGTAAACCCTGAGGTAGCTGTGTAGATCGGTTTTTGTGTTGCCGTCGAGTACATCATTTTGAGTGGTTACTTAAGTAGCGTACTGTTTTACTCTGTTATGCAGTGCCTCCGGCAAGGGAGGTTGAGGTTGGAATGATCTCACCCGACGGATTCTCGCTGGTTGCACTTGCTGCTGCTTGCGCACCTTGCTGGAGCTGATACATTTTATAATAGCGGCCTTTAAGCTCCATCAGTTCATCATGTGCACCTTGCTCAACGATACGCCCACGATGCAGAACCAGAATTTGATCTGCCGAACGAATGGTGGACAGGCGGTGAGCAATGATGAAGGTCGTACGTCCTTTTTTGAGGACCTCGAGTGCGTTCTGAATTAGTGCTTCCGTTTCTGTATCAATATTGGCAGTCGCTTCATCCAGTATGAGGATGGCTGGATCAAACGCCAGTGCACGAGCAAAGGAGATCAACTGACGCTGTCCAGCAGACAATGTACTTCCTTTTTCGATGACAGGTTCGTCAAAGCCTTGAGGCAAATGAGCCAGTATGCGTTCGGCCCCTACATCACGCAGCGCCTGTTCAATTCGTTCACGGGAGATCTTCTCATCGCCGAGACTGACGTTGGAAGCAATGGTGCCTGTGAACAGATAGGGGTCCTGAAGTACAATCCCCATATGCTCCCGAATCCACTGTTTAGGCAGATCCTTGACGTTCTGACCGTCGATCGTGATCTTGCCTTTTTGCGGGTCGTAGAACCGGAACAGCAGGTTGATGATGGAGCTTTTACCCGAACCGGTGTGGCCGACCAGAGCCACCGTCTGACCTTGGGATGCTTTAAACGAGATATTGTTGAGTACATAATCCTTTTTATAGGCAAAGGATACATCATCGAAGACAACATTCCCTTTGTATCTTGGCATCGAGCCATCGGTTACAGCTTCTCCCTTTTCATCCATCAGCTCAAAAACGCGACCAGCAGATACGAGGGAGGAGTCCAGGTTGGCGAGTTGATTCACCATACCGGTGATTGGCTGGAACAAGCGACCCAGAACATCAACGAAGGCATACAGAACACCCAGAGAGATAATACTTGTGCCATCCAGCACACTGGAACCGAAGTACCACAGGACCACCGCAAAGGCGATATTCCGTAATACGTTAACCAGGTTGTGTGAGGTGAAGGTATTCAGGTTCAGCATTTTGTTCTGGTGTTTCATATAGTCATCATTCAGATCTTCGAATTCCTGTTTGGTTTGTTTCTGATGGCGGAATACGCGGATAATGGACATCCCCTGAATGGACTCGTTAATGATTGCATTGATCTCACTCAGTCGGGATCGAATGATCGTGTTGTAACGAGTGGCGAATTTGCGATAGAGCACAATCCATGTAATGAGCATCGGCACAACGAATAATGAGATTAGACCCAGGCGAACATCAAGCAGGAAGAGTGCGACATACACACCTGTAATCGTGATGATTCCTGAGAAAAAGTTCGAAAGAACAGCAACGAACAGATCCTTGACGGCTTCTGTATCGTTTGTGACCCGAGATACAACTTTACCTGCGGGCAGGTTATCAAAAAAGTGCACCGGCAGTCGCTGAATATGGGCATACACATCGTTACGCAGTCTTTGAATGACCTTGTTGGCCGAGGATTGCAGCCAGAATGTTTTACCAAACTCCATAATGACCGAGATCACGAGGAAGATCATGTAATACACAATTAATTGATAGATGCTGGGCATCTCCGGTTTGTAAAAAGCAAACAGTTCACCAGCGGACAGGGGGGTTGCCGGATATTGGCCTGTTACCTCACCTGCGCGTGTAACCGTGAGGGTTCCATCCGTATATGTGCGGTCCCCGTCAGGTGCGCTTACCGGTTCGTTTACAAAATAAAAACTTCTGCCGGCTTGTAATACCCGCACTTCGGAACCTTTGTTTTCATCCGGTTCGAACAAACCTTCGCGTTTGTAGTTCTTGCCGTTGTAGACTGCGGCTTCATCTGAAGCTGTTGTCTCATAGAAAGGCTGCTCAATCGCGAGCAAGTGATTGTCGATCATGGATTTGGCGATGAACGGACCGGCAAGCTCGGCCGCAACACCAATGGTAAGCATAATTAATGCAGCGATAAATGTTCCTTTGGCTTTCAAGGCGTAATCAAGCAGCCTTTTGCCTGTATTAGACTTCAATGAATTGACCTCCTACGTGGACAGATTGGACTCGACCTGTTGCCGTTCATACTGTTCACGGTACCAGCCGTTCATGGCTAACAGTTCCTGGTGAGTGCCTTCTTCCGTAATTTTCCCGTGCTCCAGTACGATGATTCGGTCAGCGTGTTCAATAGCAGACAGGCGATGAGTCGAGATCAACGTGGTTTTGCCCGAGCGTTTGTTGCGTATATTTTCAATAATTTTGGCTTCAGTACGTGCATCGACCGCAGATAAGGCATCATCGAGGATCAGAATATCAGGATTAGCAATAAAGGCACGCGCCAGCGATACCCGTTGTTTCTGTCCACCGGACAGAGAGATTCCTTTTTCACCAACAAGTGTATCCAGTCCATCGGACAAAGTTCCCAGATCCCCGTCAAAAGCGGCGGTACGAATGGCTTCCATGATGACTTCATCACTGGCCCCGGGTTTACCGAATTGAATATTTTGACGAACAGATTTGGAGAAAAGAACCTGTTCCTGTGGTACGTACCCGATCCAGCTGTGCAAGTCATCTTTGGCGATATCCTGAATCGGATGACCTGAGATGCTTAATGTGCCCGAACCAGCAGGGTATTCATGAAGCAGTTGTTTGAGCAAAGTAGACTTACCGCTGCCCGTACGACCCACAACACCCAATGTTTGCCCCCGTCGCAGCGAAAAGCTGATATGACTGAGATTATCGACTGTGGAGCTGGGGTAACGGAATGTAACATCCTGCATCGCAATTTCTTCCGGGTTCGTAACGTGAGCAGGTTGCTCCACATCTTGTACGGCAGGTTCTACCGATAAAGTCTCGTTGACCCGATCAAGCGAAGCGCTACCACGTTGCATCAGGTTAATCAATTCACCGATAGCAAACATGGGCCAGATCATCATCCCCAGGTACATATTGAATGATACGAGATCCCCCAGGGTAATTTCATTATGAAATACAAGATATATGCCGTAGGCAAGTGCAATCACATAACTGAGTCCAACGAAGAGGCGGATGGTGGGTTCAAATAGGGCATCCATTCTGGCAACAGCCAGGTTTTTGCGATACACATCCTCGGTCACGTCGGCGAACCGTTGCTCGTCGAGACGTTCTTGCACATAGGCACGCACAACACGGATCCCGGCGATGGATTCCAGCACCTGGTCATTCATATCTCCGAATGCATCCTGTGCCAGGGTGTAACGTTGATGTACAGCTTTACCATAGATCATCATGGCAATGGCGATAAAAGGTAATGGCAGGATTGCCGCCAAGGTCAGTTTCCAACTGACCAGGAAACCCATGGCGAACAATACGGTGGCCAGAAAGGCTGTAGAGTCTGTTAAGGTCAGCATGCCGAAGCCTGCTGTAGTAGCAATGGAACGAAGATCATTGGTGGCCCGAGCCATCAAATCTCCTGTTCTGTTTTTCTCAAAAAAGGGAGGAGTCATCCTTAACAAGTGGTCCATAAAGCGTGAACGAAGCAGCCGCTCCACCAGATTGGCACCACCGAACAGTTTGTGCATCCAAACGTATGTAACCAGATAGATAATGATGACCGTTCCTAAAATAAGCAAGATATAACGCGTAAGTGAGGTGCCGGTAATGGAACCGCGCACAATCTCGTCGATGGCATTACCAAGAAGACGAGGAGGCAGCAGTTCGGCAATGCCCACCAGAATAAGCAAGATGACACCGATTAGGTATCGTTTGCGTTCCAGCCGGAAGAACCAGGCCAGGTTTTTAAGTACAGAGAACAAGTGTTATCCCTTCCTTTCGATGTCCGAGAAATGCAGATTCCGTTCATGTATGCCGAAATGTACCCACAAAAAAAGACATACCGCACGCAGGCGGTATGTCTTCATATAATCATACGGCAGCATGGCTCAGAGAACAGAGCCGTCACCATATATAAGTTCGATTGTGAGTATACATCACAGAGGTTCTAATGAAAGAACGCCTTGTCATGCCGACTTATGAACGGAATAATGATTTCGGGTGTGTTCCGGTATTTAGTTGTGTGCTGAATTGACCAATCATATGTTTGTTAAACACCGTAATCACCCTTTCTTTTTTTGGAAATAAATACAATGTAGACCTCGTATGTTTGCATCTTAACACCGGCTTTTACAATCTGTCAAACATTTTTCACAACTTATTTTGTCTTTATGTGGTCACTCGGGTTTGTATTCAAGTCCCTGTCGAGATATGATGGAACATATATATACAGAAGGAGCTGACACCAAATGAGTACCATACATGTATCCGATCAAGCTGCTCGCTGGTACAAGGAAGAACTGAATTTGAACGAGGGAGACAGCATTCGATTTTTTGCCCGTTATAGCTCTGGCGGAGGTCTTCATCCTGGATTTTCGCTTGGTATTGCTGTGGAGAAACCAAGACATCCTGCGGATCAAACCGAAGTGTCGGGGATTCAATTCTTTATGGAAGATCACGATTATTGGTATCTGAAAGGGCACCAACTGCATGTGGATATCGTTGATGAAGGTCAGGATATCGAATATCGTTACACGGAAGTCTAATACTTGAAGTATTCTGCTAAGCAATAGATGGATTACAGGTCGCCACCGGCTTCCGAGTAGGAGGAGGGGATAAGCAGTGAATCTGCCAGCACGAGATTTGGCCCAGTATATCGCAAAACGCTCTCATATTGTTGTAAAAGCGGCGGTGCGGGCTGAGAACGAACAAGGTGAATTACTGCTGATTCAGCATGTGGAACACGGTCAATGGCGGTTGCCATCTGGTGAGATGCGCCCTGGGGAAGCCATAGAAGATGCTGCGCATCGGGAGTTATGGGAAGAGACAGGTTGGACTGCTGATATTATGACACTGGAAGGTCTCTATTCGGGGCCTGACCTTCGGTATCTGCATTCAAGCGGAGATGAAGAGTATTATGTCATTGCCCTGTTCCGGACAGTGATCATTCAGGATGACCTTGTCGAGTCGCGTGTAAATAGTGATGCAGGTCTGAAGTTTTTTGCGCTGGAATCGTTACCACCTCTGAATCAGATTAGCCGAATCCTGTTAGCGCGGGATATTGCAGAATAAAATAAGTGTTGATACAAAAAAAATGACCTTGGCATGCACGATAAAGTGGATGCCAAGGTCATTTTTTTAAAATCCGATTCAGGTGCTCAGAGTATGAATTACACCTGATCCAGTGGTTCATCATCCATCGCAAAATCAAAATCATCAATATCGAATACCTGCACAGGTGATTCAGACTCAATAATACGTGCAATCAGTTCAACCTGATCGGTGAGAATCGGGATACTCAGACGCTGAGATGTCAGCAGCAGTTCTGTCTCAATGGGATCGAAATACTCCCCGTACTGTGCCGTATCTATTGCGTTGATAATGGCAATGGATACTTGGTCACCAAATAAAATGGAGGGGCTTTTGGCCCATGGAACAAGTAACGCACGCTCTATTTTTTTCTTATTCAGCGGTTCCTCGAAATAAGAAATCATTTCATTGATTTTGGATTTCACATGCTGATCATCTGCCGGGTTATCCATCATGGGATCAGGGCTGGTCTGAAATTCATATAGCTCAAGGATGGTGGTATAAGGAACGATATATTCTACAGGCGCGGGCGGCGCTAACAATTGACCGTAAATGGCCACCATCACGGCTTCTGTAATAAACTGACGTGACATGGTTCCTGAATCCTCCTGCGCCATTAATAGTTGCAAAGTGAATCTATACGTTTATGCAACAGCATAACCACAATAGAACGTGTTCAAAAAGGACGGTTTTCAGTACCGAGAAGATGGGATGAAGCTAGAAATGGAGTAGCGGAGCGTAGGGAAAACTACGTGAGCAACCAAAATGTTTCCTTCGGAAACATACTTCGTAAGCCTCCCGCTTATTTCGGCTGAATTCCATATTCGATGCTGATGATGCCTCTAGGCATCCTTCGTAATCAAAAGCGGACTTTTTGAACAACCTCTAATATGGATTATTCTGCTGTAGATTCGTGTACATAATTTGCATGAATAGAAGTATATCACACAACGGTGGGAAATACAGCCAATCTGCATAGCATGTCAGGTCACCACCTTCACAACTTGAATCAGGATTTGCCCAGTAGCAATGATAAAATTCCCGCCGCAATCAATGGACCCACAGGTACACCCTTGAACAGGGCAACCCCAAGTACCGTTCCGATTAACAGCCCTGCAACGACAGTTGGCTGTGTACCCATCAGCGTAGCGCCACGTCCTCCGAGATATGCCACCAGTAATCCTACGCCGATAGCGAGTAGTGATTTCCAGTGCAGGAAAGACTCGCCGATCGTCTGCAAACTCATCTTGCCACTGGCAAGAGGTGCCATCACGCCAATGGTCAGAATAATAATGCCCAGTGTAAGTCCGTATTTTTCAAGCCATGGAAATGCCTGATTCAGGTTCAGGACTCGTAGCAACAACAGAAATACCATCGCTACGGTCACAGGTGTGTTGCTGCTGATAATCCCGAGAGCTGCAAATACGAGCAACAGCAGGGAAGTCATATCCATTGTTTTCATTTCCCTTCAGTCTGTCCACGTTGTTTGCTAACGATATGTTCCGCAATGTAACGTCCATGCCAGCGCCCGGATTCAATAAAGACTTCATTGGCATTACGACCCGAAGCAATGACTCCGCCCACATATACACCAGGTACGCTGCTTTCCATCGTTTGTGCATCATATAGAGGTTTATCCATATCATCAGACATCTCCACACCTACCGACGTGAGTAGTTGACGATCTGGACGGAAACCGGTCATGGCCAGTACGAAGTCATTATCCAGTTCCCGAGTGGAACCATCGGTGTGTATCAGACGAATCGAATCATCCAGTATTTCATTCACGCGTGATTCCAAGTGGAGTGTGATACGCCCTTTTGTCACCATGCTCTCGAATAGCGGACGTACCCATGGTTTAATATGCTGGGACAGACCACTGCCGCGATAAACCATATCAATATACGCTCCGACCCGAACCAGTTCCATGGCCGCATCCACGGCTGAGTTGCTTCCGCCAATAATGGCGACACGTGTACGGGTATAAGGGTGGGCTTCCCGGAAGTAGTGGGTTACTTTATCTTTATCTTCTCCAGGAATGCCCAGATAGTTAGGATGGTCAAAATAACCGGTAGCTACAACTACATTGCGTCCAACATGTACGATGGCCTCCCCGCGGCGATTGAGCGTATGTACCTCAAACGTACCATCATCCTTGCGTTTAATTTCACGGGCTTCCTCATAGTTATGAACACGCAGACCAAAATGTTCGGCTACCCTGCGATAATAGGCAAGTGCTTCATAACGAAACGGTTTATCATTAGGTGTGCTGAACGGAACGTTCCCGATCTCAAGCAGCTCGGCTGTGCTGAAAAACTGCATATGGGTTGGATACAGATAAATAGATTGAACGATATTGTATTTCTCAACGATCACAGCGGACAGTCCCAGCCGCTCACATTCAATGGCAGCAGACAGACCGCATGGGCCTCCGCCGATAATAATGACATCTTCCATGTTCTTAATCCTCCTTATTTCAAGCAATATAATCCTACCGTAAATAACGAGCCAATGCCAGTTCAAGCGTGAGCTTAAATTAGACAAGCTTACTTGAATCCAAAGAAGTTGACGTGGAGAGGGGAAAAGACTAATATCAAATTAGATATATATCTAAATGAAAGCGAGATGAACGATGATGCAGCTGGAGAAAATTGTGGCTTATCATAAAGCGTTGGCTGATCCGACCCGGCTTCGCATGCTGCTGTTGTTGGCACAGGGGGAACTGCATGGACAGGCACTTGCCGAGCGGCTGAATCTGTCACAACCAACCGTGACACATCATGCATCCAAGCTGAGAGAGGCAGCGCTGATCAAGGAACGACGGGAGAAAAATACAGTGTATTTCACACTCAATCCTTCGTTTATCCGCGAGAATGCACAGGCTTCGGTTGATTTTATCTTTAAGCGAGAGGAGGTTACGGATATGAGTGATGTGAACGAAACATTGAAAGCGTCAGTCATGAGAAATTTTTTCTCCAAAGATGGACGACTGCGTCAGATTCCGGCTCAATACAAGAAAAAACTGATTGTACTTGGTCATCTGGTCGAGCAGCTCGAATTTGGTCGGAAGTATACGGAGAAAGAAATCAATACATTTATAAAGCAATACCATGAAGACTTTGCCACGATTCGGCGGGAATTTATCATGCATCAGTTCATGTATCGGGAAGAGGAGATCTATGAATTGAATCCGAAGGAAATGTGGACACGCTGGGATCAGGTCAAATAGAGTAGGCTGGTGGTAAAAAAGTTTGGGCTTGACAACTGTAAAGCTCGGTGTGTAACATAATGGATAATTCTACAAGGGAGGCGATTGTTTATGACAAACTTAAATGCAGTATACGTTAATTTGAATATGAACAGCGTCTCCGGAACGGATCAAAGCATGTAATTTTGCGTTAGCTGGATAGCAGTATCCATTGTAACGTGAAGTATCGCATGCTCAGATGAAGCCACGGGTGACGCACCCGTGGCTTTTTTGTTTGCCGATAAAAGGGTGTTCCTGAATGGTTTATATCGGAGGGTTAAGTATTCTATCCGGTAGATCTACAAGAAGGGATGATCTTTGATTCGGCTAACTACTTATTGCCGCGGGTGTATTTTTACTCGTGGTTTTTTGTTTTAATCTAACCGGAGATAATTGTTCACTCGGCTTGAACGAGGTAAACAAACTTGTTTTGGGAGGAATTTTTATTTTAGATAACCATATTGAGAAGTACGGCTGGTCTGCAAAGTGGCAGGAACTGTGGCAAGAGACAGGGATGGAAGAGCAGGAGAAAAAGCCAGCCAGAATTATCGCAGACCATGGACATCTGCTACGTTTGATTACAGAAGAGGGCGAATGCTGGGGAAGAATTTCGGGCCGAATGCGTCATGATAGTCTGGAGACCAGCTTGGCACCGGCGGTTGGAGATTGGGTAGCAATTACAGGTCAGGCAGGTGAAGAAGCAATTATTCACGGTCTGGTGCCACGTCGGAGCAGGGTATCGAGACAGGCGGCAGGTCCGGTGACCAAGGAACAATTAATCGCCGCAAACGTAGATACACTGTTAATCGTGGCTGCACTTAATCATGATTTCAACCTTAGACGACTCGAAAGATACGTGATGATGGCTTGGAATGGTGGCGTAAGGCCAGTCATTGTCTTGAGCAAAAGTGATCTGTGCAACAATGTGGAAGAACAGATCCGAAGTGTAGAAGGGATTGCTCCAGGCGTTGAAGTGCTTGCGATATCTGCAGTGGAGGGTCGAGGCAAATCCTTACTGGAACGATATTTGCAGCCAGGGCTGACAGTTGCGCTCACAGGATCTTCTGGCAGTGGCAAGTCTACGCTGGTGAACTGGATGATGGGTGAAGATGTACAGCTTACACAATCCGTCCGTGAGGGAGACAGCCGTGGGAGACATACGACAACACACCGGGAGATGTTTGTACTTCCACAGGGAGCCGTATTGATCGATACTCCAGGAATGCGTGAGCTTAATCTTTGGGATGAAGGCAATGATGGGCTGTCGCATGCGTTTGGAGAAATTGAAGAGCTTGCCGCCGTGTGCAGATTTCTGGATTGCAGTCATACACGGGAAGCTGGGTGTGCAGTGAAAGAGGCCATAGAGGATGGTTCATTGGATGAAAAAAGACTGAATAATTATCTGAAAATGCAGAAGGAATTGCAATATCAGCAACGCAAGGAAGAAGTGGCATCCAGAAGGCGTACCGCCTCCAGCAAACCGGCCAATAGTCGCAAACCCAAGTACTCCCGTAGTGTGAAAGAATGGGAGGAAGCCTGAAATCAGGCGGGCATCATCCGGTATCTTGCATAAGATAGGTCAGGAGGGATGTCATTATGCCAGATTACAGGATTATTGTAGATCTGTCTGACCACATGTTATATCTTCTGGATGGCAATCAGGTGATTAAGGGTTATCCCGTAGCCACCGGCAAGATGCTCACGCAGACTCCAAACGGGGAGTTCACTATTATTAACAAACAATCCAATCCAGGTGGGCCATTTGGTGTGTTGTGGATGGGGCTGTCTGCTCCCCATTATGGCATACACGGAACCAATGAGCCGTGGTCTATTGGCAAATCCGTCTCCCATGGTTGTATACGCATGTACAACTCGGATGTACTGGATTTGTCTTCCAAGGTATCTGTAGGCACTAGAGTAACGATCCGGCCGTAGGGCCGGATTTTACTTTATAAGAGGTAGTTCAAAAAGTCCACTTTTGATTACGAATCATGCATAGCGGCATCATCAGCATCGAATATGAAATTCAGCCGAAATAAGCGGGTGGCTTTCGAAGTATGTTTCCGAAGGAAACATTGTGGTTGCTCACGTAGCTCTATCTACGCTCCGCTACTCCATTTCTAGCTTCATTCCATCTTCACGGTACTGAAAACCAGACTTTTTGAACACGCATTATAAGGTCAAGAGTAACCGGGTAGCAAATAAGTTCATAATGGATGAATTTGGAATTATAGAAAGAAGAACATATAATATGGTAAAGTTGCGGCAGTTACGAGAGAAAGTGAGTGATAGCTATGCTGATCAGGCGGGCGCGTGAAGGGGATGCGCAAGGAATAGCCCATGTACATACAGAGAGTTGGAAAACAACGTATCAGGGAATTGTGCCCGACGATTTTTTGGATCATTTGACTATAGAATCAAGATTGTCCCAGTGGGAGAAGACCATTCGTTCTGGCGAAAAGGATCAGATCCTGGTGATAGCTGAACAGGATGATGGGAACATTGTCGGATTTGCTTGTGGGGGTAAGGAGCGTGAAGGCAAATTACCTTATGATGGAGAGTTGTACGCTATATATTTGCTGAAGGAAGTGCAGCAAACGGGGATAGGTGGGCAACTGGCGACACATGTCGTTCATCATCTGCAGACCCACAATATGAAACGTTTGATCATATGGGCTTTGGAGCGTAATTCAGCTTGTCGCTTCTATGAAAAGATGGGAGGCACTCCGGTCCAGACGCAGTCCATCCGCATTGGTGGTCTAGATCTGATCGAAGTTGGCTACGGATGGGAAGACTTGAGCCTCTTTGGAGAGAAGAGCCTGCCCGACTGTTGAAAGACGTCCAGATGGCGAGAGAATAGTGTGGGTTGTGTTGTTTCCTTAAGCTTAAAGAATGGAATAGCTAATTCAGGTCTGCACGTTTGCGTAATTCTGAACAAGGTTAATGATGTATTACACCGTTGTGCAAATGTGACATTTAATTTTGATCAGGAGGCGTATTCACATGACTTTAATGAACACTGAACATACAACATGGACGAAACAATATATTAATGGCCAATGGGTAGATGGCTCCGGTGAGAAAACAATGGAGAATATCAATCCTTATACGGGAGAAGTTATTGCCACATGGCGCTCTTCCAATAAAAAAGACATAGATAAGGCTTATGAGTCAGCTCAGAAAAATTCGATTGAATGGGCGAAGTCATTACCTGCTGCGAAAGAAGAGGTATTGCGTAAAGTTTCATCCCTGATGGCAGAGCGGAAAGATGAGATCATTCAACTGTTGATCACGGAATCCGGGAGTACCCGAATCAAATCGGAGGCGGAGTTTGCAGCGGCTAAACGGATTGTGGATGAAGCAGCATCTTTTCCTTATCGCATGAAAGGTGAGATTATTCCGTCAAATACTCCTGGCAAAGAGAACCGTGTGGTTCGAGAGCCGAAGGGAGTGATTGGTGTTATCGGGCCATGGAACTTCCCTTTGCATCTATGCCTGCGATCTGTAGCTCCAGCGATTGCTCTTGGTAATGGTGTAGTGATTAAACCAGCATCAGACACTCCAATTACGGCAGGTTGGCTCATTGCCGATTTGTTTGAACAGGCCGGTCTGCCTGAGGGCGTGCTGAATGTCGTTGCGGGAAGTGGCAGCGAGATCGGGGATTACTTTGTCGCTCATCCGGTTCCCAAAGTAATTTCATTTACGGGTTCCACCGAAGTTGGACAAGGGATCGGTAAACTGGCGGGTGAACATTTAAAAGAAACGGCACTGGAACTTGGCGGCAACAACGCCATGGTTGTGCTGGAAGATGCGGACATTGAACGTGCTGCCGAAGCGGCAGTCTTTGGCAAGTTTCTGCATCAGGGACAGATCTGCATGGCTCTGAATCGTATCATCGTGCATGCCGATATTTACGACCAATTCGTAGATTCATTTGTTGCCAAAACGAAGAATGTCCAGGCAGGTGATCCAGCGGATGCTAAAACACTCGTGGGTCCTCTCATTCGGGAAAAAGAGGTAGAACGATTGCTGGAGCTTGTGAACAAAACCAAGGCCGAAGGCGCACGGGTAATGCTCGGGGGGAACAGTAAAGGCAGCGTGCTGTCTCCTACTGTACTTGCCGATGTTAAACCTGAACAGGATATCGTGCAGCAGGAATTGTTTGGCCCAGTAGCAGTGATCATGAAGGCTCATGATGAGCAGGAAGCTGTACGTTTGGCGAATGATACTCCTTATGGACTTAGTGGTTCCGTATTCACTAAAGATCTGAATCGGGGATATCAGGTTGCCCAGCGCATTGAATCGGGTATGGTGCATGTAAATGATCAGTCTGTGAACGATGAAGCGCATGTGATGTTTGGCGGTGAAAAAGCTTCAGGGATTGGACGTTTCGGTGGTGATTGGGCCATTGAGAAGTTTACACGTACTCGTTGGATCAGCATTCAGCACCAATATCGGGAATATCCGGGAGTGAAATAAGTCGAAAAAGAGTGAACTAACAGGTGCATTTATGAATGAATAGAATGGGTAACAAAAAGATCGACAAATCATGCGAAAGTCCGTCTCCAGCTTGGTGGACGGGCTTTTTGCACAATTTTACACCTCAGCAAAATACGGCTTAATATAAGAACGGAAAAGCTGTTTGGGGCTGACGCTATCTGGTTATTTATGGATACACGGAAGAATCGATCCGTAAATCCAATGGCAAAGGGGCTTTAATTTCATGTCCATTGACCGCTTTATTCTGAGGAAACTGAATACCTGTCAGGAAGAACATACACGTGCCAATTTGGTTCGGCTGTTTGTCATTCGTATTCGTAAAGCCGAGATTGCGGAAGAACATGATGCCGCCTATGTCCTGAGCAAACTGCACTGAGTGATGGCCGATAATGATTGTGAGCCGCTGTTAACGTGTATACAACTCAAAAAAGGAAGCTTGTCTATAACGACAGCTTCCTTTTTCATGTCTTGTAATAAATGTGTCTGGGTTGACTCCTTTTAATATAAGGATAAAGCAAGGGAGTCGTTTTCACTTCGACTATGGAGAATGGCTTCTCCATTAATAATCTCAATACTAATTAAAGAATGCAGACATTTTTGAATGGCGCGTTTACCGTTGCTAATTTTATGCTCAAGAGCACTGCTAAGCAATCTTAATGTCTTCTGCATAGGTTGTTTGTTTTCTTGATTAAAATATACAGGGATTGATTTGTTTTGAAAGGTTATTAGGGTTCTCACTTGAAATCACCTCACGGTTGTTATTTCATACAGCTAATATTAAATTCCAATGCTTAAAATTACCTTAAAATCAGCTTATGAAAACATAAAGGTGGGTAATGTTTGAAAAGTGTTCACAATTCAATTGTGGGCGAAGGAATAAAAGTCCTGAAAAACGTAACTTAATTACCATTTAAATGGAACAAAAAACGATAATTTTCGTATCCTCGCAATATTTAATTGCATACCTGCCACGAAAGTTCTGAGTCGAATGTACGATATTTTAATATATACGTGGGTCATATGTAACAAAATTACAGGTGGTACATTGCAAACAGGGTGTTTATGTAAGAAAATAGGGATGATATAACGATTCATTCTCTTTTTTTTGATTTAATCTGACATTAGGACAATTTACATATGAGACCATGGGAGGGATTCGGATGATTCTAACCGTGTATTCCGGCCGCGAGGAAGGAGAATGGTTCGACATCGATGTTCCGGACGAATGTACCATTGAACATTTGAAGACATTACTCGGCGTTCGCATTTTTGGACAGGCACCGGGAGACGGCATTCAGTACATCCTTGAAGCCAAGTTTCCGGAAGGTCTGTGGTTCTCTCCGCAGAACGCACAGCAGTTAATGGAAACAGGGCTGCGACAAGGCAGTTGCGTACGTGTCCAGCGGGCTTTTTCAACGACTTCGGAAGAAGCGCCTGTATATGGAAGACGTTCATTGTTTCAACAGGACAGCAACGAATAGGGCTTTTGAACGTATACATTCATTATTGAACGAACTAAAGGAGGTCTTCTCTTCGTGAATGTGTTATATCAGCGTTCTCCAAGAATGACACCGGTTCTCAAGGAAGAGAGACTCGAAATACTCAGGCCTCCAACAGAACCGAGTAAACCCACGTTTTCCATGATATCCATTATTGTGCCGATCATGATGACCATGGTTAGCATTGGTTTCTACGTATATATCAATATGACCGGCAAAATGAATAACAGCAATTATATGATGTTTCAGATGATGACGGTCATGATGATGCTTACTTCTTACACCATTCCATTCTTCGTGTATCTGAGCAACAAGAAATCATATCGCAAAAAATTGGAAGAACGAAAAACAATGTATCTTGCCCAACTGGACAAACACCGGGAAGAACTGAAAGAAGCTCAGGCGGAGCAAGTGAAGAGCCTGTACGAGATTCATGGTGATCCGGGTGTGTGTCTTCAAGTGGTGAAGAACCGGAACAGTTCCTTGTGGGAGCGTTCACCAGAGGATGATGATTTCCTTCAGGTGCGCATTGGTACAGGGGAGATTCCATTCCGCATCAAACTTCAGGTTCCGCGGATTGATGGTTACGAGAAGGATGAGCTGATTGAAGCGGCCCATGAACTTGCGGCTGAATTCCAGACGGTACCGGATGCTTCCATTACATTGCCTTTGTTCCAATCGAAGGTTATGGGACTGGTCGGTGATCGGGAGGAAGTGCTTGCTTCCCTGCGAGTCATCATCTCACAACTGACGGTACGCCATTCCCCGGATGAACTGAAGCTTGCTGCTTTCTATGAAGAAAAGGACAGTAAGGAATGGGACTGGCTTCGCTGGATGCCCCATATCTGGGATGAAGACCAGGGACAACGCTATATGGCCGACAGGCACAGCGGTGCGCATCAATTGGCGGACAGCTTGTTTTCCGTGTTGAACCGGCGCCGTAACAATAAGGAAGACCGTTATAAGAAAAGCGTACAAACGCCATGTTACGTTGTGATTCTCTCCGATACGCAATTGATTGAAGAAGAACCGTTACTTCCGCTGCTGTTGGAGTCGGCTCAGGACATTGATGTATGCACCATCATACTGGCTAATCGCAAGGAGTCTCTACCGATGCATTGTCAGTTGATTATGGATGCCTCCAAAGGCAAAGGGGTGTATATCAAAAAAACAGAAGATGCGGATGTTATTCAACAAACGTACAAGCCTGATGTGATCTCGAAGGAGATGGCAGAGGCGCTTTCCCGTTATATGTCACCGATCCGGTTAAAGCGGTCATCTGCTTCAGATATCCCGCAAGTGCTTCCGTTATTCGATATGCTGAGTACATCACGCGTGGAAGATCTGGATGTGGTGTCCAGGTGGGGACAGACGAGATATCCTGACACGCTGCCCGTACCCATGGGTGTACGAGCTGGCGGCAAAAAAATAGCGATAAATCTGCATGACAAAATCGAACGTCAGGGTCATGGTCCACATGGTCTGATTGCAGGTACAACCGGTTCAGGTAAAAGTGAGGTCATCCAGTCCATCGTTGCTTCACTCGCTGCTGAATTCCATCCACATGATCTGGCCTTCATGTTGATTGACTATAAAGGTGGCGGAATGTCCAATACATTTGTTGATCTGCCTCATGTGGTAGGGACGATCACCAATCTGGATGGGAATCTGATCGAGCGGGCGAATATCTCACTTCGTGCCGAACTGGTCAGAAGGCAAAAAATATTAAATGATGCGGGAAACCTCCAGCATATTGATGAATATTACAAGATTTTGCGTTCCAGACATGAACAGCCACTTCCACATCTGGTTATTATCATTGACGAGTTTGCTCAATTGAAGCGGGATCAGCCGGAGTTCATGGATGAATTGATCAGTATAGCGGCGATTGGCCGGACACTTGGGGTTCATCTAATTCTGGCAACCCAAAAGCCGGCTGGTGTTGTGGATGATAAAATATGGAGTAATTCGCGCTTCCGGATCTGCCTTCGCGTACAGAGTGAGGGAGATAGCAGGGATATGATCAAGATTCCAAATGCTGCCTGGATTACAAAGCCTGGTCGTGGATATTTCCAGGTTGGTAGTGATGAAGTGTTTGAAGAAATGCAATTTGCCTGGAGTGGTGCACCTTATAACCAGCAAGAGGATTCAACAACGGTATTGCCTGTTATGGAAGTGCGCCTGAACGGTAAGCGGGAGCCTCTGTTAACTGGAGAGCGCAGAGCCGTTCTCAAAGGTGAAGATGTTCCGAAACAGCTTCAGGTATTTATTGATTATGTTGCGCAGTCTGCAGCGGATGCGGGTATCCGTCGTTTGCCAGGCCCATGGTTGCCACCTCTACCAGAGACACTGGAATGGGAAGGTCTTCAGGAATGGCAGGAAGAAGAGAAACGGGATCTGCTGCTTGATGGCGGGGCGAGTGGTCTGAAACCACTGGTTGGTTTGCTGGATGATCTCCCTAATCAGCGCCAACAGCCGCTCGCATTGCCTGTGGATCAAGGCCATTTGGTCGTGTACGGCATGCCAGGACTGGGCAAAACAACATTTGTTCAGACCTTGCTTATGTCTCTGGCCCGTTCCCACAGAACTGAGCCTTGGCATGGTTACATTATCGACATGGGTCGCATGATGAAGGACTTTGCAGCACTACCTCAGATCGGTGGCGTGATGATGGCTGAAGAGGAAGACCGGATCAAGCGGTTATTCCGCTATATTCTCAAGCTGTCAGCACAACGCAAAGATATCATCTCGGAGGCGGGTGTTAAAACGATTTCGGCGTACCGCCGTTCAGCTCACGCGGCAGTCCCGCAGGTTGTGGTCGTTATTGATGGTTATCTTTCATTCCGCAATGCCTATCCGGAAGAAAATGAACTTCTGGAGACGATCCTGCGTGAAGGCGGAAGTCTGGGTATCACCTTTGTGCTTACTGCGAATCGGGTAACAGATGTATTTGAAAAATTCAGAAGTAATATTCCCAATGCGGTTTCATTTGAGTTATCCGATCCAAGCGATTATTATTATGCCGTGGGGAGACCTTCCAAGGCACCAAGCCAACTTCCGCCAGGAAGAGGTCTGGTCAAAGGGCAAGTGCCCCCATTAATGTTCCAGGCGGCATTACCTTCTTCAGGGGCAGATGAGGGCAAGCGTTCATCGGCACTGCGCCGTACGATTGCTGAGATTCGCCAAGGCTGGACAGGGGAAGAAGCACCGCAGATTGCTCCACTTCCGGAAGAGATCAAACTGAAAGATCTGCTCATTCGGACAGGATCATATGGTCAAGCTTGGGATACATCGTCTGTAACTGTCCCTGTGGGATTGCTTACGGATGATCTGGAACCATTCGAGCTTAATCTGCGTGAAGGTCCGCATTTCATGGTAACGAGTCCGATGGAAGGCGGCAAAACGACATTTTTATTAACATGGATGTTATCACTGGCTTATCATGCTTCTCCGGAAGATGTGCAAATATACACAGTAGATATGCGTTATGGCTCAGGTGGGCTGGGGGAAATCAGCAGTTTGCCCCATGTCCGTGGACATGTATCGCGAGAAGAACAGCTTGCACCTGTCATTCAACAGTTGTACGATGAAGTTCTGAAAAGAGGCGAGATTTCCGGTGGACCGGAACTTGTGCTCGTCATCGACGATGCGGACACCTTGTCCAAGCAGCTAAACGATTTTAATGTAAAAGATCAATTGGGAGCGATTGTTCGTCAAGGAAGGGATCGCGGTGTACACGTGATTCTATCCGGGGTTCCAGCAGACTTCCCAACCTTTGGTTCTGACTGGGTAACGGATGTGAAGGCTTCCCAGAGCGGAATGCTGTTCGGGACTTTAGACCCTAACGATCTCTCGTTCTTCCGTATACCTTATTCCGAATCTGGAGGTAGTTCAGGTGGGCTGAAGGTACTGCCTCCGGGTCAAGGTTATTATGTAAAACGTAAATATTCCAGGGTTAAAGGTGCAGTTCCATGTGATGACAGCTGGAAAATGACCGATTGGATTTCTGAAATTCGTGACCGATGGCATGTTGTAGTTTGAGGGGAGGTGGCTCATAATGTTGACGGTTCATGATTCTAAGCAAAAGGTAGTCACGTTGCAAACAAAGGAACTTTTTTTCCTGGCTGGTATTCTCGGTTCAGACCGACTGCTTGGTGTGGAAGATCCGTTTCGCGGCTATATGGCGGAGGATATCGCGATGGAGTGGGAGCGTGTCAAAACCTCCCTGCTTGACAAAGGATATCTGATTCGGGATCAGGATACCGATGAGCTGATCATGACACCGACCGTTTTCTCCAGGGTAGCCATTGCCGGATTGTCCGACAGAGCTTGTTGGATTCGCTACACGATCAACGGCAAGTCGTATGAGAGTTATATACATTGCACGGATGAGCGGGTCGTTGAAGTTTCCCGTGTTGACGACGTACCGGACTCGTTCCGGCTCAGCGATCTGGGAAGTGTTCGTGAAGCCATTGATGTTCTGATAGAGCGGATGAAATGGAGCGGCCATTCTCCTGCGGAGAAACCGGCCCTAATGTGCTCCAAGAAAAAATTTTATGATGTCATGAATGAGCTCGAAAACAGCGGAGTACAGACCGTAGCAGCGGAACTCGAACAGGAGACAAGTGATCCTGAGGGCTCACTAGCACTGGCACGCTGTTTGGTGGGTAAGGAGTCAGACGGGGAGCTTAGGTTGCTTGTATGGAATGAAGACGGGTGGAAGTCGCAGTCGGCAGCATTTGCTGCTAGTTCGGTATCCAACTGGTTGTTCCGAATGAGCACTGCGGCTTCAGATGATTGGCTTGTTGCAGCACTGACGACTAGAGAACAGTTTCACGAGATGCTGCTGGACTGGCTTAAACAGCCTGCAGGGGAAGAGGAAAGGTGATGGTAAATGCGCATTCGTGTGGAACCGGATGTGCTTCGGGCACTGAGCAAGCAGATTCAGTATGCAGCGGAGCAAATACAGCAAAAGATGACAGTGTTGGATCAGGCGATTCATTCGCTGGAGTGGGAGGTTGAATCCCGCGCAGCGGTGATGAATGAATGGAATCACAGTAAACGACTGGGCGAGGATGCGCTGCGTCGATTAATGGACTTAAGCGTACAGCTGGGACGCAAAGCGTTGTTATTCCAGCAGGCAGACATGGAGTATCGTTCCGTGCTGAGTCATGTGAACACAGCCTATGGTAATGCGGTCAATATGCTGAATGTTCTTCAGAACAATCGTACAGGAGAAATCATGCCTGCACATTCTGCAACTGTAGCTGTAGTATCCGATCCCCTTTCCGCAATGGCGGCCGTATATCGTGTTCAGGATGCCGCTCCGCCTGATGGCTCCCCGGCTACACTGGTGCAGGCTATGCAGCCTGAGCCTGTAGCATGGAGATTCACAGATCCTTCCTTTCGGGGAAGAAGAGGGACCGAGCCTGTGGTTTCCTGAACAGCATGAATAAAAGTAACAGCAGAAAGTGAATCTTTTTTTGTAAATAGGCTGTTAGGAGAAGTTTCAAGTGCTGAAAATGGGGTAAATAGGATTAGGTCCTTCGGCTTTTGTCCGATTGATCCTGGTATAGTACAATTTGAACAAGTAAAAATTTAATTGCACAAACCAAGGAGGAATTTACAAATGGCAGGACGTATTTTAGTTACCCCAGAGCAGCTTGATCAGGTTTCCAACCAATTTAAACAAAGCGGTGAGCAAAGTCAGCAAATCGTATCTACATTGACTCAATCCATCACAAGTATGGAAGGACAATGGGAAGGTATGACAAAGCAACGCTTCTTCCAGGAGTTCCAAGAAGCTAGCAAACAAATGCAATCATTTGTTCAAACGCTGAACAGCATCAGCGCTGAACTTACAGCTATTGCTAACAAATTCCGTACAGCTGACCAAGCTCGTTAATCTGCTTTACATAGATCAGGCCGATGTGAAGTCTGAATTCGTCCTGAGTTATAGGTGGATAGCAAGCTGAAGATGTACAACTACAGCAAAAACCGGGCGTTGTCACAACACCCGGTTTTTGCTGCAACTATGACACTAGGACAGAGAGAGGGATAAGCATGTCTTTTCAACCAAATCCCGGGGATGAAGTGGTGATTAACGACATTGCCTATACGATTGGGCAACATCCGGCTGCGCCGGGTCTGGCTTATGCCCAAGCCGGAAGGCAGGGGATTGTTTATCAGTTGATACCCCGTAATGGTTCCATTCATGGGGCTAAAGCACTAAAAGTATTTTTTCCTAAATTCCGTATTCCGGCTATGGTATATCAGTCTGAGCATATGGAGTCTTATAGTGAACTGCCAGGTTTGCAGGTATGCAAGCGTGATGTGCTCACTCCGGAAAGAAACGGAGCGCTCATTGGAAAACATCCCGATCTGTTATATGCGGTGTTGATGCCATGGGTGCAAGGTCAGACCTGGTTCGATGTGATCAGTGATCAGAGACAGTTGACGGCTGAGGAGAGCCTGAAGCTGGCTAGAGCGCTTGCAGGAACGGGTTCGGCTATGGAACAACGTGGACTGGCTCACTGTGATATGTCCGCTCCCAATGTAATGATTCCGTTTTTTTCCGAAGTGGAGAACCTGGGGAAGACGTCTGCGGTAGAACTTGTGGATGTCGAGCAGATGTACGGTTCCAAGATGGATCGTCCGGATGCCTTGCTTGCCGGGTCACCCGGTTATGCAGCCCATCGAACAGTGCACAGCGGTTTGTGGAGTTCATATGCTGACCGATTTGCCGGAGCTGTTATCATTGCTGAAATGTTAAGTTGGTCGGACCCTGTGATTGTAGAGAAAGCGTGGGGCGAAAGTTATTTTGACCAGCATGAAATGCAAACGGTGAGTGAACGGTATTATGCGATGCGGGAGTCCCTTGAGAAGCGTTGGGGTTCCAAACTGTCCGATCTGTTCATTCGAGCTTGGGAAAGTCACGATCTGAGCAGCTGTCCGACGTTTGGTGAGTGGTATGTTGCATTGGCTGCGGTAGACGTGGATCAGGCCAATGCGGCGGCTGCTGCGACATCGGAAGAAGAAGCTGCCAATCCGTCGGAAGCTGATGTGAATCTGAAAAAGAGCTCAGAACCAGTAAGTGAACCGGTGAATAAGCAAGACGGGAACCGTCCCCAAACGCCGCACTCTCCCGATCAGGAAGCGGTTGTGAACCGTCTGTTCCTGCAAGCAAGAGCCCTGGAGGATGAAGATAAACCGGCTGCAGCACTGGAAGTGTACCGCTCGCTTTATCATTTTATTCCTCATAACAGCGCGATGCAGATGGAAGTGGAGGCTGCAATCAAGGAACTGGATGCCAAGCTTAATCCAAAAGAAGACACAGACAAACCTGTACCTGTGCCATTCTACAGATCCAAAAAGTTCATGATATCCTCCGCTGTGCTTATTGTATTGCTGGCAGGTGGCGTGCCAACGGTCAAAATACTCGCCGATCAGGCAGAGGTGAAACAGAAAGAACAGCAGGAAGCCACACGACTGGCAGAGTTCAAAGCTGCGGAAGAGGCTGAAGCAGCAAAGGCAGCTGCACTCAAACAGCAGGAAGAAAAAGAGAAGCAAAAGGCCGCAGATGCTGCAAAACTGGACGCAGAGGAAAAGAAAAAGCTCGCTGAAGCCAAGCAGAAGGAAGCTGAAGCAAAGAAAAAAGAAGATGAACGCAAGGCGTTACAGGCCAAGTACGACAAACAGGCGAAATATGAGGCCTATCTGGTGAAGCAGGAGCAGCAGAAGAAAGAAGCCGCCAAGAGAGCGCAGCAGGAGAAGTACGATAAACAGGCAAAATATGAAGCTTATCTGGTCTGGAAAAAAGAGAATGATGCCAAGCTTGCAAAACAGGAAGCGGAGCGTAAAGCGGCAGCTGAAGTTAAACGTCAACAGGAGATTGCTCAGAAAGCAGCTCTGAAGAAAAAACGTGCCCAGAATGTGGTCACGCTGATTGCTCATTACAATAAGACGTATAACGCGCAAAAAGGCAGAAAAATTGAAAATGCGGAAGCATATGCCCGTGATTTCAAAAATCTTTACAATACCGATGCTTCCTATTTCAAAGGTGTCGGCAAAGTGGCGGCTCGAATGAGTGCCATTAACAAATTCCTGAGCAACAACAGCTACACGTTGCCCAACTTATAAAATAACACGTGAACGATGGAGGTGACTCACCCTAGATGAACTACACGATTCAAGCATCACAGCGTACACCTGCACTTATTATATATTTAATTGATATTAGCGCCTCCATGAACATGGTTCTGGAAAATCGTCGACGGATTGACGTCGTCTATGATGCCCTATCTCTCGCGATCCGCCAAATGGTATTTCGCTCTACTAAGGGAAATCGTCTGACACCTCGCTATCGTATAGCCATATTGGCTTACAGCGATGATGTATATGACTTGTTGAACGGAATCAAAGGGATTGACGAGATCGCTGCCGTTGGTTCTTTGCCTGACCTGACTCCGAGACGGTTTTCAGATTCTGCGAAGGCTTTCCTACAGGCGGAAAAGATTCTACAGGCCGAAATTCCGAATATGCAGGACTGTCCTGCGCCACTTGTATGCCACATGACCGATGGGGTAGCCACAGGTGAAGATCCCGAACCTATTGCAAAAAGAATCATGGGGATGAGTGTACCTGACGGCAATGTACTGGTGGAGAACATTTTTATATCGGATCATCTGCTGGATGGGCCAATTGCTGAACCTAGAAGATGGAAGGGAATCTCTTCGGAAACGAATCTACAGGATGAGCATGGAGAGAAGCTGCGGAATATGTCATCCGTCCTGCCCGAAAGTTATCGGGAAATGCTTGTTGAAGCTGATTATTTGCTTGCACCCGGTGCACTCATGATGCTGCCAGGTACATGTGCAGAATTAGTATCAATCGGATTCCAGATGTCCGCTGCTACGCCTGTGAGATAGGAGGGGAATCATGAGAGCGATGCGTTTGGCAACATTGTCTGCTGGAGATAAGGGGGGCCATGCCGAGCAACGGCATGGCAACTTTCGCTATGTGAGTGTACAGACCGGGGAACAGCCGCTAACTCGCTATCAGGGCACATTTAAGTGCAGATATGGTTATGGTAGAGCGGCTGAGACGGTACATCAGGGAGATACCGGACAGGACTTTGCTGCGGTACGTATGAAAGGGAATATTTGCAATTTTGTTTTGTGTGATGGCGTAGGCATGAGTTACCTGGGCGATTTTGCAGCGCGTTTTCTGGGGAATGCTTTGCTGGATTGGTTGGAAACGACGCAACACACAACGGTAGAGGGTGTTGAGCGTCTTCTCCATGATCTTACCCTTCCCGCATCTGAGCAATTGGAGAAATTACAGCCACTGGAAAGTTCCCCTTTGTTGCTGCGTGAAGTGTTGATGGAAAAGCGAAGTCGGGGCAGTCAGGCCATGTATGTGTGTGGGCGGATCGAGCTCACGGGAGGCGGCCGCAAAAGCCGTGTATGGTTAGCGTGGCAAGGAGATTCCCGTATTCGTCTGTGGCGTAATGGCCAGGAACAGTCTGAATTATTTCAGACTCACTGCAAGACAAATGAGCGTTGGTCTACACTTGAAGGACCTGTTGGTGGTAAGCCGCACATCTGCGAGATGAAAGGGTCGGCAGGGGATTCACTGCGTCTTCAGTTATATACGGATGGACTGAACGACCTGGATGCCATTCAAGCTTATGTCCCGGATGAACACATTCAGGTATTGCTGGATGCTACACATACCGGTGGACTTGAAGATGATGCCGCTTTCATTGAGCTGGAATGGTGAGCGCCGGATAGCAAGTTGTGGATCCGATCCGAATGATGCTGTAACTTTGTTGAAGTCCAAACGTGAAAAAACTTGCTGGTGTTGATTTAAAAGACACTCTTTTTGGGTAATCTTGTGAAGAATTGGCTAATGAAAGCTTGAACGTACATTCTTACATAATTGCTAAAATGAAGGAGTGGAATGGATAATGACACAACATAACGGCAAGTCACGGTTTCAAGGCAAGGTTGCGATTATTACCGGAGCAGGTTCCGGTATTGGGAAGGCTGCTGCAGTCAAGCTGGCTAAAGAGGGTGCACATGTTGCATTGTTTGATCTGGTGAATGATCGGATCTCGGAAACGGAAACAGAGATTAATGCGCAGCACCCGGGTACGGCAAGAGCGTTTGATGTAGACATTTCCGACCCGGCCCGTGTGGAAAAGGCCGTACTTGAAACCGTTGAGTTATTCGGCGGTCTAGATATTGTTTTTGCCAATGCGGGCATTAACGGTGTCTCGGCACCCATTGAGGAAATTCAGGTTGAAGATTGGCAGCAGATTATTACAACCAACCTGAATGGTACATTTTTCACCATTAAATATGCATTGCCTCACGTGAAAAAACGGGGTGGCGGCAGTATCATCATCACGAGTTCGATCAACGGCAATCAACGCTTCTCAAGCTTTGGCATGTCGGCGTACAGCACGTCCAAGGCAGGACAGGTTGCTTTTGCCAAGATGGCTGCGCTTGAACTGGCGAAGTTCAAGATACGTGTGAACGTAATCTGCCCAGGAGCGATTGCGACAAATATCGATCAAAGTACGGTCAAAACGGATGATCTGCAGCAGATCATTATTCCGATGGAGTTCCCGGAAGGACAGCAACCACTTGCGGACGGGCCGGGTCAGCCGGAACATGTTGCCGATCTGGTAAGTTTCCTTGCATCGTCCGAATCCAGACATATTACCGGAGCAGAGATCGTCATTGATGGTGCCGAGTCATTGCTCAGCTAAGTGAGCATTCTGGATAATTTTCATTTTACTAAGGCGTGTCTTAGAGTGTGTCTGCGATAGTCGTTCCTCTGGAACGGCTTTTTTTGTTATAATGCTAACATTCGAATAGAGATACTGAAGAGCAGTAGGGTACATTCATTAGGAGCGATTATATGCATATAGAGTTACCGATACAAGAAGTTATTCCGGAGTTAAGACAATTATTTCGGGATCAAGATACAGGGGTGTTAATTGCAGAGCCGGGGGCGGGAAAAACAACTGTTGTACCGCTGGCTTTGATGGAGGAGCCGTGGGTTGCGGGACGGAAAATCATTATGCTGGAACCCCGAAGGCTGGCTGCGCGTTCGGCTGCATCGAGAATGGCGGCTACGCTAGGGGAAAAAGCGGGTCAGACCGTAGGATATCGTGTACGCATGGATACCCGGGTGAGTCAGGGGACACGCATTGAAGTTGTGACGGAAGGGGTATTGACCCGGATGTTGCAGCAGGACCAGGGTCTTGAGGATACGGCGATGATTATATTTGATGAATTCCATGAGCGGCATTTACACGGGGATTTGGGCTTGGCCCTGGCATTGGAATCCCGAGCGATGTTACGTCCAGATCTGAAATTGCTGGTGATGTCGGCGACCCTTGATCCTGTTCCCGTCTGTGGGTTGCTTGGCGAAGGTACAAAATCAATTCACTGTCCCGGGCGCACTTTTCCGGTGGAAACACGATATGTGCCAAGACCGGCAGCTATGCAGTTGGAACAATTCACGGCTCAGACGGTGACCAGGGCATTAGCTGAACAGGAGGGAGACGTGCTTGTTTTCCTTCCTGGCGCAAGAGAGATACACCGTACAGAGCGAGAGTTATTAAACGGTTCTCTTCCTGCGCATGTGAAAGTTCATTCCCTGTATGGCAGTATGCCGGTGGAACAACAGGATGAAGCCATACGGCCGGCCCCTGAGGGGTCGCGCAAAGTTGTGCTGTCCACTTCCATTGCGGAATCCAGCCTCACACTCGCTGGAGTCAAGATTGTGGTAGACGCAGGGCTGAGTCGTGCATCGGCATTCTCGCCGCGGACGGGCATGAGCCGGCTTGTCACCCTGCCGGTGTCCAAGGCGTCAGCCGACCAACGGCGGGGACGTGCAGGGCGAATTGCCCCGGGGGTGTGTTACCGGCTATGGAGCGAAGAGGTTCATGGGGGACTGCCTGAGGCCTCTCGCCCGGAGATCACTTCCGCGGATCTTGCGCCGCTGGCGCTGGAGCTTGCCGTCTGGGGTGTCCAGTCCCCAGCAGAGCTGCAATGGCTGGACACCCCGCCTGACGCCGCCTACGGCCAGGCACAGGCGCTGCTGCGCCAGCTGGGCGGCCTGGACGACGCAGGCCGCATCACGCCCTTCGGGCGGCGGATGAACACGCTGGGCGTGCATCCGCGACTGGCCAGCATGCTGCTCCGCGCGGCGGAGCTTGGGCTGGCCAGCTACGCCAGCATGCTGGCGGCACTGCTGCAGGAGCCTGCCGGCCTCCGCAGCAATGGCAGTGCAGGCGCGGGCACGGACCTTCGCCCGCGCGTAGAGGCGCTGCTGACCGCGGACAGCAGCGGCATGCCGCAAGCGGCAGCGGCTGCCCTAGACGGCGCGGCCGTGCGGCGCATGCTCCAGGAGAGCCGCCAGCTGCGCTCGGCGCTCGGCCCGGCGGCCGATCCGGTGCGGCCGGATGAGGACAGCTGCGGATTGCTGCTGGCCTTCGCCTATCCGGACCGGATCGGGCAACGCCGGGAGGACGGTCGCTATCTGCTGAGTAGCGGCCGCGGCGTACGGCTCGCAGCGACAGAATCGCTGAGCCGTTCAGCGTATCTGGTCGCAGCCGAGGCAGACGACCAGGGCGCAGATGCGCGCATCCTGCTGGCTGCGCCGTTGCAGGAGCAGACATTGGTGCAGGCAGCTCAGCACCTGCTGCAAGATGAAGTGCAAGTGGCCTGGGATTCTAATACCCGCAGCGTGCGAGCACATAAGAGACTTCGTATTGGAGCCCTTGTGATGAAAGAGAGCAGTATTGCACAGCCACCTGAAGATCAGGTGCTGGAAGCACTATTAACCGGAATTCGAATGGAAGGGCTGGATTGTCTGCCCTGGACAAAAACATCCAGACAACTTGCGGACAGGCTGCGGTTCCTGCATCTCCATCTACCTGAGTGGCCCGACCTGATCGAAGATGATCTGACCGAAGAGTTGGCAGAACATCTTACCCCTTATCTGACAGGCATGCGTTCGGCAGCCGACCTCAAGAGATTGTCGATGCAGGATGTATTACTGGGTGGATTGAGCTGGGCGCAACGACAACAACTGGACGATGAAGCGCCGACGCATATACAGGTGCCCAGTGGATCGCGTATTCCTGTGGACTACAGTCGTCCAGAGGACCCTGCGCTGGCGGTAAGATTACAGGAGATGTTTGGACAACAGGAGACACCGCGTATAGCGGGTGGGCGAGTCCCGTTGACGATCCATTTGTTATCGCCGGCTCAGCGACCTGTACAGGTTACACGAGACTTGGCCAATTTTTGGCGAGAGACGTACTTTGACGTCAAAAAAGATCTGAAAGGTCGGTATCCGAAGCACTACTGGCCGGATAATCCACTTGAAGCGGTCGCCACAAATCGGGCCAAACCAAGGGGGAAATAGATGAATTATTCCGTTTTTTCAGATATCAACGATGTGGTTCCCAAAGGGCGCGCTCTTCATCAGGGTTAGAATCTGCTGAACAATTCTCAGTTTTGTAACTGATCGAATCATTCTCTACCTTAAAGCATCATCCTCTAACCAGGACATGTCTCAAAACTCGCTAACATGCAGATTTTACGGCCTTTTCGACCCATGTTACGTCACTTTGCCTTTTCGCTCCATGCTGCGTTACTTTCCATTGACGTGCCCTTGCACGCCTACCGAAAACTTACGGCATGGAACGAGAATTCAGCAAAATCTGCTTGTTTAGAGGTTGAAGGCACACCCAGAGCGTATCTTCATACCTGCCGAAGTCGAAGCGTAACTGAACGTGCCTGGAACTGAACATGGAGCGGAGCGCTAACGAACTTGTGTCGTCTTTTTCAGCGACTTAAAAGCGCCCGCAGCAATCTAAGGAATCTGAAACACGTTATATTCGAATAACCAGCCGTTTACAACGGGTTTGTCAGGTGATTTTGGTAAATAACGTGTCTCATGTTCCTTAAAAAATAAAATGAGGACCCGAAGGGCTAAATAAGACGTCCTCGCTTCCTTAGAAAATCGTCTGGGACAATCCGCCAGGATCAGCGAGTATGGACTTCAAGATGTTTTGGACGCCGACGTCCTTCAACGTAGAGCTTGCCTGACAACGTATCACATGCCTGAGTTTGAACGCATACCCTGATGAGGAATAAAAAGGAATGAACCTCAGCAATTCATTGCTATTAACACATACGATATTGACTTGCAAGCGTTTGAAAGAAACGAAGGCGGGTAATAACATAACGAACCACTCAATCAGATGAGGAGGGATTCATTATGCAAAAGAAAATCGTAGGTGTGTTTAATACAGAACGTGAAGCATCGCAAGCTATCGAGGGTCTGAAGGCACAAGGATTCACTTCAGACGAAATCTCCGTTGTTACACAAGATCGGGATGAACTGAAGGCAATTCGGGAAGAGACAGGTACCAAAGCCCCTGAAGGCGTGGCTGCAGGTGCAGCAACAGGTGGTGTACTTGGTGGCGTAGCCGGTCTGCTCGCAGGTATCGGTGCACTGGCCATACCCGGCATAGGACCCATTCTGGCCGCAGGCCCTATCGCAGCAGCATTTACCGGTGCAGCTGTGGGTGCAGGAGCTGGTGGACTGGTGGGTGGACTTGTGGGTCTTGGTATTCCGGAAGAGGACGCTAAACAGTATGAGGAGTATGTACAGAATGGTAAGATCCTGCTACTCGTAGATTCTACGGATCGGGACTCCGATGTGTACGATGTATTCAGTGGCAACAGCCAGCTTAACCGGGACAGAGCCGAAGCAGCTCATCGCGGAGATGTGCCAGCCGAACGGCCGGATCTGGATATGGAAGAACGCAGATTGGAAGCCCAAAACAAGGCAGCGCGATTCGGTAACAATACATTCCTGTAATCTTGCCGCAAATATAATCGATATGAAATAAAACCCAATGACTTAATATCTGTAAAATGGAATGACATATATGATCCACCAGATGGTCATTAGCCGGTTTCCTTAAGGGAAGCCGGCTTTTGTCCCTGTGTTGCATATGGGTGGGTGTCAGTAATGCCGGATGGTGTTTTTACCCAGTCAAGCAGGGAATAACAATACATATAACAGTACAGCTAAAGCGAGTCCAATCACCAGTAGCATCCATGTGAGAAACCGAATTAAACCGGTCGATGCCTGAAACGTCTGTTCATTGATTTGTGTACGCTTCCGATGATAGGCTGTTGCCGAATACACAATGATGGATATGCCGCCAATCAGAGAAGTGATACCAGTTATAATCGCCGCAATATGTGCAAGCCGATCATACGCCGACGAATTGAAGCCAAATCCGGCAGCAAGAAAGCCGATGCCCGCCATGGCAATACCAGTGCGTACCCAGGCCAGAAAAGTTCGCTCGTTAGCCAGATGTTGTTGGACATACTTGGATTCGGTAGTGGTTACGTCTTTGTCTGTTAAAGAAATGTGAATCAACTCCGTTCATTAAATATACGGATTCATTGTACTTTGTTTTTATCGCAAAACCAAGAAAGGATGGCTGAATGCATGCCTCACAAAGAACGAATTACAGAAATAGAGAGCTTAAGGGGAATCGCCTTTGCCGCAGTGGTTCTCCAGCATTCCATCGCACATTACTCTCTGGTCCCGGAAACGAGACTGGAGGATGGGGTGTTACTGGCCATACTGCTGATGCTCTCCAAATTTGCCGTTCCTTTATTCATATTCATAACAGGGATGGTGCTTTTTTATAACACGGGAGACAAGCTGCATTACGACAAGTTTATGAGAAAAAGAGTAAACGACGTGATCGTGCCTTATCTGATCTGGTCACTCCTTTATTTTACACTTGCACCGCGTGGTTGGACCGGATTCGGATGGAATGACATCCCAGACCTAGGCCTGAAGTTGCTTACGGGCAAAACGACTTCACACTTTTGGTACATCATTATGTTGATTCAGTTTTATCTGTTATTTCCGCTCTTTTTGCGAGCCATTCGTTATGTATATAACCGATATGAGGCCAAGGGGCGCTTGATCGCATTATTGATTTCTGGTGTGGTGTATCTTGTACTTGCGGATCAATTAAGAAACATCGCCAAGTTCATGGAACGGGTGAATATCCCGGTGCTGACAGATGCTTTTACAACGTATGCAGACCGCAATTTCCTCTATTTCTTTATTTATTTTGTACTTGGTGCAGCAGCGGGGTTATCCGTCCAGCACTGGAATGACTGGATTCATCGATTGCGCTGGATATACTGGACAGTGTTTATTGTTCTGGGTCTGCGGTTTACTTATTTATTAATGCTGGAGTTTCAGAAGCCTGAGGGAATCAAAATTACATTCTACACGGTCAGCTTGATCCGCCCTGATATGGCACTCTTTCTGATCGCTTCCATTATGGTCATGTACCAGCTGGCCGGGAAACTGCATAACCTCAGGGCTACACGATTGCTGGGATGGATTGGTGGTGTATCGTATGGCGGTTATCTGATGCATATGTTGATGCTGCGGTATAGCTACATTCCGGATGAGTTATTTTACGTTGCTATAGGCTGGAACCCTGTCGTTCGAATGATCATCACCTGGTTGCTCGCTCTTACATTATCCTGTGTACTGACATGGCTTATCTCGCGTGTAAGCTGGGGCAAATGGATTGTGGGGACTGTGCCCAAGCCTGCCCGCAATAAATGAATATATCAACATATGAAAAATTCACAACAGAAAACCTTTTTCCGTGCTTCCCCCAGCTTAACGCGTATTCACACGATTTCTTTCTACCTTCTTTGAAGATGGATAAAAGGCAGACCAAGCGGAGAAAGATGGCAGAACCCGAACATAAGTTTTATAATACTAGATATATAGGTTCTGACAGGAGGGGAATGAACGTGGCTTTTATGATTGCACAGCGGGCATTTATCAAGCTGTATCTGATTACGATGGTTGAACAGCACAGGGGGTATGGTTACGAGATGCTGGAGGCGATGAAGCAGGAATTCAAAGACTACGGTTATGTACCACCCCAGAGCGAAGTATATCGGGCACTGCATGAATTGGTACAGCAAGGTGTTTTTTATCGCACGAAGAAGCTGAAGGGCAATGATCCAAAGGTCGATTTCCAGGAAATCGTTCTATATCATTTCACAGATGATGGTGCGGAAAAAGCTGAGTTATATAAGAAACAGGTCAAAACGGATCTGGATCGTTGTCTCGGCATGTTACACAAGGCAGAAGAGGACAATTACGGTACGAAAGGAAGATGAGCATGAACAGACACTTACAGTGGGGAGTACTCGGTACGTCAACCATTGCCAAAAATGCAGTCATTCCGGCGATCCAGCAGTCTGAACGTGGTGAGGTGTTGGCGATTGCCAGCCGTAGCAAGGAAAAAGCGGAAACCCTTGCCGAAGAACTCGACATTGCCAGATCATATGGCAGTTATGAAGAGCTCATCGCTGATCCGGACATTGAAGCCGTCTATATTCCTTTGCCTAACCATATGCACAAAGAATGGACCATCAAAGCGGCACAGGCTGGCAAACATGTGTTGTGTGAGAAACCAGCTGCCCTGAATGCAGATGAATCAGCAGAAATGATCGAGGTGTGTGAGCAGCATGGTGTTCTTTTTGCAGAGGCGATTATGTATCGATATCATCCCAAGCACAGACGTGTGCAAGAGATTATAGCTAGTGGAGAGATTGGCATCGTTAGAGCCATCCATGGTAACTTTACCTGTAATACCGCTGATGACAAGGAAAATGTAAGGTTCAAAAGAGAAATGGGCGGCGGATCATTATTTGATCTTGGCGTGTATCCGATCTCGGCAGCCCGAATGTATCTGGGACAGGAACCGGAAGCGGTGACCGTACACGCTCTATTCTCGGACAAGCATGATGGCGTGGATATGATGGCGTCGGGACTGGTAGAATTTCCGAATTCGGTCGCTTTAACTTTTGACTGCGGCATGTGGGCTTCAGGACGGGCGGAAATGGAGATTCTCGGGACGGAAGGGCGGATTGAACTGCCAAAAGTATTTGGCTGGGAGAATAGTGATATTCCACCTCAGATTATTGTGCACACCGATTCGGTCAGCCGTGAGGAGCGTGTATCCGTGTCGAATTCCTATGTGCTTCAGGTAGAGACGTTTGCAACGGCTGTGCTTGAAGGAGAAGCCTTGCCTTTCAGTCCGGAAAATACCATTCAAAACATGCGCGTTATTGATGCGTGCCTGGAATCGGCTCGAACTCGTCAACGTGTGCAACTGATCGATTAGGTCAGCTCAGTTTAAACATACTAGAAAAGTAGACTCCATCTTCAGGGATGAGAGTCTTTTTTTGTATTAAAATGTTAAAATTATAATATTTTACAATTCAAACGTCTTCATTTGATATTTCTACCAAAATGATGTGATATAAATAGTAATGAGATGACTTGTTTACTATAATCTAGCAGAACATCCAACTAGAGCGTTGCGGCTTGCAGAACGTATATCGTGACAGGTTCATCTACTTTGAAGGATCGGGAGGCTGAATTAATGAAAAGATTACTATCAACCGCTGTACTGGCATTGTTGTTAACGTTTGTTTTCCTCACAGGCTCACAGCTCACTCCAGTTCCACAGCAGAAGGCGTCTGCTGCAACATGTACCATAATCAATACGTTTACAGGTGTAGCAAATTATTTGAGTGCAAACGGAACGTTGCCATGTAACTTTATTACCAAATCACAGGCAACAGGACTTGGCTGGGTAGCGTCAAAAGGAAACTTGGCTGTAGTTGCTCCTGGGAAAAGCATCGGTGGGGACACATTTGGCAATCGGGAGGGACTGCTGCCTTCGGCCAGCGGACGTACATGGCGCGAAGCGGATATTAACTATACTTCCGGCTTCCGTAATTCGGATCGGATTGTGTACTCCAATGATGGACTCATCTACAAAACGACAGATCACTATGCATCATTTACACGCATGAAGTAGAGGAAGGAGCAGCCATGATTACCGTGATTCTGGATGGAGAAGACTTTGCTAGTAGCGCTGAACTTCATCAACAATTAAAGGACAAGCTGAAGCTACCGGATTTTTATGGCGGTAATCTCGACGCTCTGTGGGATTGCCTGACGGGTACGATTGAACTTCCACTAGAGCTAAAATGGACCAACTACCAAATCAGCGAAGAACGACTGGGGAATGAAGCAGGCCGGGTACGTGATTTGATGTTGGAGGTACAGGCTGAACAGGCTGGATTTCAATTGCGTGTTGAGAAGTAGCAGCAAATAAAGGCAGTTCAAATATGCAATCCAGCCGAGCAGACCACATGTGGTCTGTTTTTTTGTGTGTTATAGGAGATTGTTCAAAATTCCGCTGTTAATTACGAATCTTCTGAAAGCAGAGCGAGATTTTACTTTGCCTACTTATCGTTAAAATTATTTTCACGGAGGTGTTGATTTCTGCATGATTTACGTTAAAATAAAATTAACATGAAAAATATTTTAACGTTGAGGAGAGAAAAAGAATGAATGATAACTCAGCAGTTGGCAAGCAAGGTATGGGTGAGTTAATACGAATCAGACCGTACATGCAATTTATGCTTAGTAAAGTGGTATCCAGATTTGGTGATTCGATTGACTCGATTGCCTACAGTTGGATGGTTTACATTCTAACTGGTTCGAAAGTGTTGATGGGTACGTTGCTGGCGGTGAATTTTTTGCCCAATATCCTTCTGGGTCTGTTCGCCGGGGCTTTGGTTGATCGCATGTCTCCCAAAAGAGTGATCGTGATTACGAATACTGGTCGCGGATTATTTGTTGGTATTACAGCTCTGCTGTTTGGATTGGGCCAACTTGAAGTCTGGCATCTGTTTGTCATGACAATTCTGAATTCTTTGCTGGAATGCTTCACTAGTCCTGCGGAAGTATCAAGTGTCCCCCGATTGCTTCCCCCATCGATGCTGCTTTCGGGTAATGCGATGTCCTCTTCCGCAACCAGAGTGGCCGAACTCGCAGGACTTGCAGTGGCTGGTGCCCTTATTGCTACAATAGGCATTGCCTGGACGATCCTGATTGATGCGGGGTTGTTTGCGCTAAGTGCTTTAATTATGAGCCGAGTGGGCTATCCTGAAGTATCAACATCTGCTAACAATGAAGATAAAACAACAATGGAAATAGATTATCTTCCATCCGACAAAAGTAGCATATTCTCCGAAATGGCGGAAGCTTTTCATTTTCTCCGTAAACATGCCTTATTGTTAATTGTCTCCATCCTGTTTGCCTTCGTTAATTTCTGCCTGATGCCGTTCAATGTTCTCCGTACACCCTATGTCATTGAAACGTTGCATGCTGGCGCTGGGGGATTAAGTCTGCTCAGTGGGCTGATGGTGGGAGGTATGCTGCTTAGCGGTGTATGGTTGACACAAAGGGGAGCGAATTATCGTAAAAGTGTGCTGGTCATCAGCGGTATTGTCATGCTGGGTCTCAGTTATGCCATGACGGCACTACCAGCCTATATGACTTCCTTCCAATTGCCAGTTGCGGCTGCCTTTTGTCTTCTGATGGGGATGGGGATTCCACTGGCTACAACCCCGCTAGGTACCTATCTAATGGAAGTTACCCCTTCGGAGATGCTGGGCAGGGTGTATGCCCTTCAGACTATGCTCGTCTTGAGTGTTGCACCACTTGGGAGTCTGGTTTCGGGAGCACTTGCAGATTGGATGACCATGCCTGTTCTGTTTATCGTTTTTGGTATTATGCTTGCCATGTCAGCAGGTATGCTATTATTTAGCAAAAGTTTTCGAAGTGCGATGTGAAGGATATTTAGAAAGAAGCATGATCTGATTTTTTGATAACATGTCATCGCCGGCTTGCTTTGACCGAAGTCCTGACGCAGCGGTATAATAGAGATATCGATGGACAACAGGTACCCGGAAATGAGGCTACAGGGATGCAGCACAAAGTTCTTTCAACAATTGAAGAAATTAAGATCTACTCCGATCCGTATCGGATACAGATTATGAATATGTTTAACAAGCAAGGCAGACCATCCACTGTCAAAGAGATCGCCGACCAGATGGGTGAGGTGCCAGCCAAAGTTCACTATCATGTAAAAAAGCTGGAGAGAATTGGTCTGCTGACGATCGTTTCCACACGTGAGATTAATGGGATTATCGCAAAATACTATGAACCATTCACCGGAGAGATCCATCTCCGTCACGAAGATGAAGACAAGGAAAACTCACCATTGAAGCAGGTGTTTCGGTCCGAGACGCTCAAATTATTAAATGAGATGTTCGAACAAAGTCGTCAGCGATTCATGCATCAGGCGGAAAACGAAGATCGGATGTTTCTCTCGGACATTACGCTGTATGCAACCCGTGAGGAAGTAGAGCAGTTGTATAAAAACATCATAAAACTCTGTGAACCCTATACTACAAAAGAGAATCAGCAAGGGGAACAGGAGGTTTTTCAGTTATTCTCTGCTCTCTCCAAACCTATAGTGAAAATACCTGTTTCCAAGACAGATGCAAAAGAGAAAAAGAAAGCTACGTCTGATAAGGGCAAATCAACTTCGAAAACGTCTCGATCTGTGTCGAAGCGGCAGGGATCTGCATCATCTGGTAGTGAATCGAAAGAATAAATGGATCGAATCCATGGGTTCAGCGTTATCGCTGGAAGGAAGTGGAAATCGTGAGAGACTGCTTAGGAGAAAACTAGAAAAAGCCGCCCAATGGCGGCTTTTTAATGCGTGATAAGGAAGGCTAATGGTGGAGCAGCCTATTGAATCCAATTCAATTTTGACGCCTACCGTTTCAGTTCATAACGAAGTTACATGTTCTCATCGTAGCCCTTCACATCACGTTTGGCTGCGGTTGCGGGGGAATTAGATGTGCCATATTCTTGAACCGCTTCCCAGGCATCTGCGTTGTCGAACTTGCCGGCCCGCTGCTGTCTTCCTTCCCCAGCACCACTTGGTGGCATGGTCATTACTTCTTCTTCAACGGGTCGATCGTTGCTGATGTCCCGGTTAGGCGTGTCATCTATACAGTAAGCGGTATAAGGGATAGCTTCGAGGCGTTCAAAGGGAATATCTTTTCCACACGTTACACAGGCTCCGTATGTACCTTGTTCCATACGTTCCAATGCATCATTCACTTGATTGAATTCGTCTGTTAATGTATCGTCGATCGCCAGATCACGGCTGCGTTCAAATGTTTCCGTACCGGCATCTGCCGGATGATTATCGTAGGAGGACAGCTCACCGGTTGAATCTTTCAGCGACTCGACTGGAGCACCGTCTTCCATGCTGGATTCAAAATGACGCTGCAAGTTTTCACGTTGCTCCAAAAGGGCGTTTTTCAGTATTTGATGTTGATCTTTAGTTAATGTACTCATAAGGGCATGCTCCTTTCCCGTTGTGGGGTGTAGTGTGTCTTTACCCGAAATGGATGAAAAGCAATCATTTTCGTGAGGAATAGGGCTGTATCGTTTTATATCTGACGGATTATGTGTTATAAAAAATAGAGAGAGAAAATGCCGTATGTTCTTCACAGGAAATAGAACCACGGCTTGGCCTATAATGGAGGTTGTCAATATGGATGAACATATGAAACGAAGATTGGATAAACAGAGACAATTGTTCAAACAATTGGGAGTGCAGCTAGATGCGTTATCGATTCATGAAAAACAATTTAATTATAAACTTCGTGGTTATGATCCGGATGAGGTAGATGCTTATCTTGACCTGGTCATCAAAGATTACGAACGTTTTTATGCCAATATTGCAGATCTGATGGACAAATGGCAAGAGCAGCAGTTAACGATCCGAGATCTCAAGTCGTCCGCGAAACCGGTGGAAGATCCAACCAAGATTGATCGCAAACAGCTGGATGATATTGTGAAACAACTGGAATATAGTGTGCGACAGCTCAAGATCAGAGCACGTCCCGAGAAGGATCTGTTCTCTGAATAAAATCAGCATGACTAGGATTATATTAAATAAAGGTGGTTAATCATGAGTACTCATTTTTCGGTCAGTGTGCATTGTTTGTTGTTATTGTCACTCAGCGCGCCTGAACGAATCACGTCTGCACATATTGCAGGTAGCGTGAATACCAACCCTGTCGTCGTCAGACGTATACTGGGCGGGCTGAAAAAGGCAGGATTAGTGAACTCTTCTCCTGGAACAAGAGGTTTCTACCTGGCGAAGCCATCAAGTGAAATCACATTAGACATGATCTATCAGGCTGCGAAGGACGAAGGTCCATTGTTCCCGATTCACGGCAACTGTAACCCGGATTGTGAAGTGGGCTTGCATATAGACAGCTTGCTGACCAATCTGTATCAGGTTGCCGAGGCGAAGGTGGAGCAGTTCTTCGCATCCATTACCCTTGAAGATATGGAACGTTCCAGTTCCCAGATGTTAGCTGTCCCATCGCAGTCAGAGTAGATTGTAATCAGAGGTAACGGAAAGGTGGGTTGTGATATGAAAAAAATTGTAGTCATTTCCGATACGCATTGTTCACGTAAATCACAGAAGTTACCTGCCAGGCTCGTTGATGTACTTGCGAGTGCCGATCTCATTCTTCACGCTGGTGACTGGTCGGATTGGAGTGTATACCCATTGCTTAGTGAGTATGCACCAGTTGAAGGGGTAGCTGGTAATACGGACCCGTCCGAAATCGCTGAAAAACTAGGATATTCCCGTATTGTTGAAGTGGAAGGACTTCGTCTGGGTCTTGTACACGGTCATCTGGGATCAAAGGGTACGGAGCAGAATGCAATTCATACCTTTGCAGGCCAGCATGTGGATGCTGTGATCTACGGACACTCACACATCCCGGTGATGCATACTGTTGACAACACGCTGGTATTTAATCCGGGGTCGCCTACGGATAAACGTTTTCAGAAGCAATACTCATTTGGTATCATGACAGTAGAGCAAGGTAAGATACAGGCTGAACACGTTTTTTTTGATCGGGAGTAGAGAGATATGGGCGCTGGTTACAAGTTGAACAAGTACAAGAACCAGCTACTGAAGTGGCGACTTGATAACTGATAGGGCACCTTTTCCTCAAATTTAAACCTATATATCATATTTTTATCTAATTCAGGGAAGGGTTAAAGAAGTTTATAATTCCTTTGAAACAACATGTGAGTCTTCTCTAGTATTATACTTGAGAAGAGGGTGCTTAAAATCTACAAGAGAAAAATGTATATATTGATGAAAAAGGTTATGATGGTGACGAGCTAGAAATGAATAAAGTAGTAATCTATCAACAAAGTACAGAAATGAAGGAAACTAAGAGGAATAATTAAGGCTGTTTAATCCGGAACATATGAAGAATCGATAGTATCCCAACTAGAATCAATTAATTTCATGTCTGAGAATGTGTGGAAACAACGACAAAAATATGATGCAGAACAAGATCCTGGAATAGCATTATTTGTTTTTGAGTAAGCGAAGGCAGGTGGAGTTTTTCCGGAACAGACTAAAGAATGGTTTAGGAAGAAGCAGTCACCGTTTAATGGAGAGAAGTTCTGTTTCTACTAAGAAACGTCATATATACTGAATCTTCTTGCAAATAGCCACAAATGATTATTTAGATGAGCACTTAAGCATAATGAGTATGGCGATAAAGCTAGGAGATGTAGCGTCGAAAACTTCCGCTCAGGTATCAACGATGTAGTTTAACATGTATAAGGTGATTTTCGGGGATGTTTCTCTCCGGATTTAATACATGAAGTATTAAATGTACAAAGAAACCGCCTCCTTTAAAATGATGGTTGTACTCCCATTTTTCCGAGGAATGGTATATTTTCTTAACAAAGAGACTTTTTATAATTTGTTTACAAAATGTGGTATATATTGTTGAACAATGGTGCTGTAGTATCCTCATATACTCCATACCAAGATAATAATGAGGTTTCTCTTTGGGAATGTGCAGGTGTGGATTTGGTATCTCAAGAATCGATTATGAAGGGATATCCTAATCAAAAGTTTATGACGAAAAGAGAACTAACTCGCGAAGAAGCAGCAATGATTATCTATAATTTAATTCAATGGAATAAATAATTTTGTAGCGAGGAGCTAAAATAAATTGAATTAGGTCAGTTAGCGCATAATAAGAGAAATTGATCTAGTTGTTTTTATACCAAGTGAACAATGTATTCAAGGATCTTGTTAGGTAATGTAACATTTGAAGCGAGGGTGGATGGAATATAAAATTAAAGAGAGTAGTGGAATAGACTTGGATTTCTTTCATCCTACAAACAATGATATATAATCTTCCTCTTGCTGTTTTACACAAATATGGGAACTTCCAGTTCTATTTTCTCGCAGAGCACTAGAAGTTCGTCATGAAGTAATAGCATACTAAATTTTTATACTGTAACCACCTACACCTGAGGGAATTGAGAAATTATTCAACACATATGCCCCTAAAAAAATTAGTGTGTATAGCTTGTAAAGAGCAAAAGTACTTCCTATTCTATAGTATGTAATTGGGTATAATATAAGTAAAAACCAGACTTTTATGGTTATAGTCAAATCATAGCTACAATATTTTTTATCTTCTAACGACTTTAATTTTTGTTAACTATAGAGGTAATAGAGTAAATTGTTGTGGAGTTAAGTGACCTCTTTAAACGAATCTTTGGCAGTGCAATAACGAAGATGTGTTTGAATGCATTAGTGTAATTACCTCAACAGATATAAGAATGGATTCATAAACTAGTCAGTTGACAGTCTTAATATACAATTCCAAAAAGTAGATTAGTTTCTGCTAGTGATAATCAGCAGGTCATCTCTGTTTTCATTCGTGAAATTCCTAAATATCGTGCTAATAGTTGACGATATTTTAAGCAAAATAATATTCTGTGTGAAGAAAAACAGCCGTTTCTAATAGAGATTCGGCTGTTTTTTCATTCGTCAAAAGTTATTCACGGGTTAATGGGTTTTCTAATTCAACATGCCCCATTAAACTTTCAGTTGCATTTCCGTTAACAAGCAGTTCAATGCTTGTTACTTCATCAAACTGAAAAAATGTCTTTCTTAATGCATCAATTGCTAAAAGTTCTCCACCAGATCCTAATCTTGCTTCATCCGGAATATTTACATCTAATGTCAATTTTCCTTGATCAAAAGTTGATGAAAGTAAATCAATATTTTTCCACAGAGGGATTAGTTCCATCTGATCGGTACTTTGAAGGGATGCGTAAGTTTTGCTATATTTATCGGATTCATCTTCGAATGTAATTTCCTTCTTTCGTTGATCGAGTTGTAATAGCTGATCATCAGCGTAATAAACATTAATTTCTTTAGATTCCTCGCTATTTTCGTCCTGATTAGCTATTGGAGCTGGTGTAGTAATTGTAGGATCAGAACCCTGCACTGGACTTGAAGAAGTAGGTTTACTACCACAACCCACCGCTAGTAAGCTTATGGCACAAATTGCGATAGCAACATAGATTCGTTTTTTCATAGAAGCACATCCTCTTAAAGTATTCGCTGTCCTATAACTTTAGATACTCTTTTATTCCATCCACAATGGCTTGGGCGGCTTTATTTAGATTGGTTTCTGACATCATGGCCTCTTCCTCAGACTTGTTACTTAAGAATCCGATTTCTAAGAGAACAGCCGACATTGTAGTTTCGCGGATGACCTGATAGTTTCCGTTCTTAACGCCACGATCTTTAAATCCCAAGGCCTTAATTAAATTTTTATGAATAATGGTCGCGAGTTCTTTACTACTTTCACGTTGGTAATAATAAGTTTCGGTTCCCGATACTTGAGGGGCAGCGGTTACGCTGTTGCCGTGTATAGATACAAACACATCTGCCTTAAGATCGTTTGCAAGCTTCACACGTTCCGAACGTGTAGGGTAAATATCCGTTTCACGAGTCATAATTAACTCTATATCAGGTTCTTTTTCTAGAAGAGCCTGCACTTTCAGCCCTAAAGCAAGGGCAAAAATCTTCTCAGGTTTTTTGGTGAAACTTATTGTACCTGGATCACTTCCTCCATGTCCTGGATCAATAACGACTATTTTTTTGCCACTGCTGACAGGAGTGGCAGGTGCAGGTTGATTTACCATACTTAAGTCTAGGATGAATTTTCCAGATGTAGTCTCTTGCGTATAATTAACCGAACTTACATTGTTTAATTCAACGACGATTCGAACTTGAGCAGGATCATTTTTGAAAAGCGAATATCGTACCTCAGTAACACCTGGAAAGTCGCTAGTATCCAACCTTCCCATGGAGCCTCCAGAGGGTACTTGTCCCATATTACCAAAGTTGGTAGATGGGAAATCCACAATAATTCGTTCTGGATTTTTTAGTGTTGATATGACTGGAGTAACTTCACGTTCTAATGAAACGACCAATTGATTATTAGTATAATTTATATCATGAATCAGGTTAGTGGTTGCTTCATTTACATTCCCATTAGAGGGAGGAGATGGGATTGATGTATTATTGCTAGTTAGAGTAACGATCTTGGTTTGGTTATTCCAGCCAACTCTGAGACCCATCTCTTCACTAACAAAACGTATGGGAACAACAACTGTATTTTTGATCATTTGCGGAGCAATGTTAAGAGATACGGTGTTATTTTGAACATTTGCTTGATCTTTTCCAACGGTTAAAGAAACTGCATTAGAACCTTGTTGGATATTCACGTTTTGTGTTTTTTGGTCCCAGTTCACATTGAATTTTAAATTCTCTGCAACTACTCGGATTGGGATCATAATATTGTTTCGGACATTAACTACTTCAACATCATTAGGTAAAATTAGTTCTTGACCATCTAAAATAATTTTGGTCTGATTTGTAGCTGCTTGAGTATGCATAGGAATCAGAAAGAGTAGAAACGCACTAAACAGTAACATGATTATAGATTTCTTCATTTTACACCTCGGTTTAAATTTACGTAGTATTAAACTTAAAGCTGAATGACAAGGTTACAATAAGGTCTTCATCTATAAAAAGGAATCACAGGAAAATAACCTATTATTTGAAGTGACCAACCCAGAGAAAGTTGAACTGATACTATAAAACTGAAAGGAATCAAAATCACGGGAAAACCAATCACCTCCTACAACCCGCAAGTTAGTTTAGAAATCTGAAATACTAACTATTCTTAATTATGACATCATCCTACAGTTATACATATTTATCCTGAGAATCCGTACAAAAAAATGGAAATATATGTAACTATCCCGATATTTAATGTTTACTATAGTTTCCTCAAGATGTAATTTTGGGAGAAAAAAATTCCAAATTTTCTGCACATTAATAAGAACGCTATAACCTGTACAAAAGTTGCGCAAAAATTGGTTTTGATACAAAATTATTCAAATTATGGGTCACAGAGCTCATGGGGATGTTGAACTTAGTTAGCCGTCAGCTATAAGTGAAGGAAGATTATATAAGGTTTTTAGGAGGGATTTAAGTTAGGGAGAAATATACACCCCAAATTCTCCAACTGAAGAGTTTGGGGTGCTTTAAACCATATTAGTAGGAATTAGACATTAGATTTAATCAACCGTATTCTACCAAATAGGATGCTTGGATCCAACCCCATTGTTGAAATTTGTAGCTGTATACATTTACCCAAGTAACTCCGTTCACAACTCGTGTTTCATTACCGTTCACCAAGTCCCCAGCGTAGTGAGAGCCGATATACTCACCAGTAGGGGAAGGCGTTTTTCTAAAATTGGAAGATGCATTAACCTGCCATGTTGTCGACATAATTGTAACAACATCAGATCCGGGTTGTGTAGTAATTTGAACATCTGGACTAGAAGAAACGGCACGATCAGTTATTCCTTCAGATGCAAATGCGCCTGTTGCAGGGAGAAGCACTGTTGCGGACACTAGGGAAACAGCAATAAATTTTTTCAACATCTTCACAACACTCCTTGTTCATGATTGTAGTTATCTTATATAGAAGTATAACAAGAAAAATTGTTAAAAAATAAATATATAACTATCACCTTACTTATATCCTTGTATATTCCATATAAGATATATACACAATATACCATATAATCTCATATTGTGGAAACATTTTTACTTGATTTCAATAAGGTAACCACACGAATTTCACAAAATTTGTCTATATGAAAAATAATGAAACAATGGCGCGTAAGGGGAAATAATGAGTCATTCCAAATTGAGTCAGTCGATATTATGTTTGTGGCTATTCAAGATAATCATTGTCCGAAGGCTAGGATACGTACTTTTTCAAAATAACGATTAGATTACTAATTTTCCTCATTAAGTTAACGGAACGGTAGTCCAGCTTAAGTTAGTATAGGAACTGATCTATATTAGACTGTAGAATATTTTATGGAGACTGTGCCTTCAATAACTTTGTTGTTTTGAAGTCATGCTTGTTTCAAACAATGGACCAAAACTTACTTTAAAAAAATTCTTAATAAATTATTTAAAGAAAACTCAGTAAATGGTTGTTATTTGATGTTTGAATACACCTTAAATACATACAAAGTAAGAATGTGGAGCCATTCAGGTGTTTGTAAACTCCATCTTGTTCGCTTAAAAACTACTTATGGAGGCGTTTAACAATGGGCTATCATATTATAGCAAATTTTCCAACTAATCGTGACAAAAAGAGATACGTTGAAAGTGTATTCTGATAATGGTGATTTGGTTTTTGGTCCAAAGGATGCTCTAGGCAGAGGTTAAAATGATCAGGAAAAAATGGTAAAAATATTACAAGCTGGAATATACAAAATGCAGATATTCCCACGGGTGTGGCTAAAACTGTCGTATATGACAAGGGGAGTTCTGAATCGTGTTATGGACCTCATAAGCGTGTATGGTTAAATCAAGCTGTCAGCGGTAATTTCCTCAACGCAGAAAAAAATGGTCGCAGCGAAATTATGATTCACGAAGGTTCTCCTGCCACCGACTTATCACTTTCTTGGTACCCACTTCGTCCAAATTATGGTTGTATCAGACTTTCTAATGCGGATCAAAAAGCATTGATTGATATATTGGTAAGATATGGAGGTATTTTTTTTTTAACAGGCTTAACTTTTTTGCTCTCTGTATTATATCTGAAAAGAATCCATTGATCTGAAGGATACTCACTAATGAAATCAATACTTTTTCCGTTCTTATGCCATAAAATTAAACCTGTACTAATATAGTTGGTTGCCCGAGGGAGATAAACAAAACGCTCTTTTTTAGTATCGTATATTGCTAAAGTGCTTTTCTCCGTATTTCCATAAGAAAATGCGAATGAGGTTGCTACCTGCACTGTGTTCTGCTTGAATAGTAATCCACCCGTTAGAGGGGGATCCAACTACAGTAGTGATATTAAGTAATTTAACTTCAAAATCTCCCGTTTGTAGAGTGTGCTATTTTTTACCATGAGTAACTACAATGGTGTCAATGATGTTTTGTTCGAAATCTGAAGCAACATCTTGCATTAAGGTTTTCGCGGTTAGTGTGATGTTGTTACCTTTCCAAACAATTTGTTTGCCTTTCGTTTTTTTAAACTTAGTTATACTCTGGTATGTTGAAGAGTTCACAGAAGTTGATTTAGCAGTAATTGGAGCTACTTACTTATAAAGAGTATGGAAGGAAGCTGATGATAATGTGCCTACGCTTCCTAAGACAATGACGCTTAACAATAAAACATTGGTGTATTTCATTAGAAACCTCTCCTTCTGTTGGGGAGGCGGATATGTGATGTGGTTCCTTCAGATCGTTATCTGCATAATATAAACGCAATCCAAATGTAAAATATTTCTTTTTTAGAAATGCTTATAACTATAAACAAGCTGCACTGTGTATAACAAAATCTCTGCATAGTGTTAAATATAGTTGGACTGAATAGGAAATTACCCAATTCATTGCTGTTAATAATGTTTTCGTAAACTGTGATAAGAACTATGATAATGAATTACGTGAATATATTTTGTCTTTCAGTAGTCCAGAATCTTACGCTTTCGGATGATTATAATGGATGGATTTAGGCACCATTATGGGTGAGACCTCGAGAGGCTTAGAAGCTGATTCTAAGAAAATGTCTAAGATATTTTTGATCGATTGTAGGTAGTTAGCTGGACATTTAACTACACCAATATGTGTAGGGACACAGATGGAGCTGATGATAAAGTTAACGCTTTGTCGGATCCACTAAGTGTATACTACTCAACCCCATGTTCAGAGTCGATATACTATGTGGATGAAATCCGATAGCTGAGAGAGAGTATGACGGCTTTAAAGAGGAGGACACGGCAAGATGAATGGTGTGCTGGCTAGAGCACAAGGTTAAAACAGCTTTGACCCTACTGAAGAAAAAGCATGTCCTGCTGTAACGCTTCGGCTAAATACATTTACAGTGAATTGAGCTAGTGGAAAAGATTAATCAAGCTAAAGGCTTAATTGCTCTTTTGGTGTTTAAAAAAAACAATAAACCTTTGTTAAAAAGTAGCCTGCTAGAAAACTGATGGCTTGGAATCCACTCTGAAAAAGTAAATATTAAAAATTCTCCAATTGTAGCTATGGCCGGTGCATAGCTGGAGTCTATAAAATAGCGCCATTAGATCTAATACGTATTTATTGAATTCACTTCTAAGTAGCTCATAAGAGTTTTCGAAAGACAGAGCGATAGAAATTTATAATAAAATTTTGACTGGGTTACTTTAATTGATTAGGATTTAGCTTTTACCGCGTTATTTCAAGTTTTTATTCGCGGATATATTTTCACTAAAAAAAGATCCAATCGCTTAGTTACATCGCGAAGGATCTTTTTAGTAAATATTTTATTTAGTAATTAAAATTTCACGTCCAAATTTTGACATATTCCCAGTAATTATTAACCAGTCTCTTCAAGAGCTGAGAGCAAAATGTAGCCCGCTACACCTGAATTGTTCCAGACATAAACCCATTCTTGTCCGTTCACAACAAAAACTTCACCGCCATGCTGACCGGTTAAAGTATATCCTGGATATACTGTGAGTACATGTGCCCCAGTTGGCGATGGAGTTTTTCTAATATTTGCTACAGTTCTGACAGTCCATGTATAAGCCATAATGGTAATTTCATCTTTTCCTGGCTCAACTGTGATTGTTGAGTCAATAACATTTGGTGTATTAGGTCTGATCCTATCCGTTGGATTATCCGATGCAAAAGCTCCAGTTACTGGAAGTGCCATTGCGGCGACTACAGAAACAGCAATTATTTTTTTTAACATTTTCAAGTCTCCTTTTTAGTGGTTTTTTGATATGTAAAAATAATATTATCACCCTTTATATTTACTATTTAACTTATATATGTAAATAAAAGAGATATACATAATATACCATATAATCTCACAAAAAGGAAATGTCAGTTTTGTAACATTTATAATAAGTCAAACAATTAAGAACTTATTTTCTAAACACGACTTAAGTTCTTTATAATGTGTTAGAAGTTTCGAGCGATAATTACTTATCGTGGAGCAGTGCTATCTGTTTGAATCTGGTCCAACTATTCTACCAGTAACTCTGCTTACTTTTTGGATAATGGAAGCACGTTTTAGCATAATGATGTTTGAACCCGATTATTGTGGTAAGTTATGAATCCTTGATCTAATCCCTTAGAATATTTTGTTTGAGTATACGTGAATGAATGTTATGATTTGGACGAAGCGTTATATGTATAGCGAATTAAGGGTTGGATACCAATATAAGGAATATGAGGTTCTTTACTTACAATCTTAATGGTATCTGTATAAATAAATAAAATAAAAATAATCGGTATCCAAAGTGATGTTTTAAGTGCGGGAAACAAGGCAACACAAAATGAAACGGGAATTATAAAAGAGACATTAGAAGACGGTCCTTACACGATACGTTACCGGCACCATGGGAAACTGAAAGAAGTCACTGAAGAATATCGTGATAACAAGCTCCGGATCAAACTGATCATCTAAGATGGGGGAGAAAAATCACTTCATACGGTCGCGATATTGAATCAGAAAAGTTGCTTCAGATTTTGACTGTTGAAAGATGTGAAAAAGAAGCACGCCAAAGAAGATCCAGGACTTTGCTCCAGAAGAATCAACCGAGTTTAAAGAAAACCCAGCACCAATTGTTGATGATATGTTCCTAAGACTTTAACTGGAATAGAGCATAACATAGATGGAATATACAAGAGGTTTACAGCATTAATTAGTGTAGAGGATTGGTTCAAAAATGCCAAAAGTGAGTATTCAGTCACTTTCTAGTGATGGTGAAGTGATCCACTTTCGAGGGTTTAAAAGGTGGGGATCGTGCACTTCCAGTAGATATCAAAGTAAATTTAGTTCGTAAGTTTAAATCGAATTTAAAGTAGGAGATGGCACTGCTTATGTTTTATTTGCAGAACCGAAATTTTATCAATAATGATGAATAAATCCTAATAAAAGGCTTCAATGATACACAATCCACCGTTTACCAGAGAGAAATTAATACATCATTATTCCTAATAAAGTAAAGGAGATTTTAGAAAAAAAATTATTAATTTGGATAATATTTACTACATTATAGAGATTAACAGAATTGATTGTTTTAATTTTGAAGGTAAACTTGAGGAGTTGTACTTTGATAAAATTGAAATGCGTGAAATTTATTCCTTATAATTATATGTGTTTATCTATTAACTTGTTTGTTTGACTAATTTGTAAGGGGTTCTCACATATCAGCTTAGAAGGGCGTAACAAGGAGCTAGAGAAAACAGGATAACCCTTCTCAAAAATGAGTTGGGGTATCCTGTTTATAAATGTTGAGATTTTAAAGTGCCCTCAATCATTATGGGGAGCCTTTTTTTGGGGGAGTAGTGTAGTTTAGTGTTAATCTTCTGAACTCTCGATTAGAAATTTTCCGATAATATTCTCGTTGCTATCATACAAATTTATATACTTATCGACTTTTGGTTCGTTCATACTCTGAATTGCTTCTTCAGGAGTTCGTGGCAAATCTTGATTCATATCTGAAGTCTTGATGTAACCTTCAGTTCCGTCTACACCAAAAGCCTTAACAAGATCTAATTCTGTTTCATCATGATAAAGAAGTGAACCATACGTTTTACCTTTATCATTGATTTTTATTTCCATTTGATCTTTAGAGGGACTAGTTTCAGCAGAGGCAGCCCCCCAGCCATAAACACCTATTCCAACCCCTAAAGCAAAAGTCACTCCAACTGTAATTAATTTTAGTGATATTGTTTTCATTGGAAAATCCTCCTAATGTTGAATGACTGGTGTTTTAGAACTAGCGTAATATTCATACTTACCAGACTGCCAAACGGCAAATATTGCCTCAGTTTGGTAATCGCCTGACCCGTAATTAATAGTCATGGAGTTATTTGCATATGAAGATACAGATTTATTATAGGTGTAGGTTCCTCCATTTACCATGCCACCATTTTTATACAATATTGCCTTCGCTCCTAAATACCCTACATCAACTGAACTACCATTAGTGGTTTGAACCAAAGCACCTGCTGTCATAGGGCTTGAATCATCAAGGGATGCGAAGCCCTTAGTACCGTAGCCGGAAGACCAGCTACTGGATGTATACGCTGCAAATACGGATGGTGTTAAAGAACCGAAAATAATACCAGCAATTAAGAAAATACTTAAAAATTTAATACGTTTAAGCAACATATACTCATCTCCTCTATTATACTCTTTTCACTTTAACTCCCCCAATTGCAGTAACTCTATTAAATTACTCAATTTCAAATTATTGTAACGTTGCACTTGGTGATTGTCAACCATTATTTAGGTTATTTAGAGGCTTATGTAACTTACGGATGAATTGATTGAAAATAACCCTGAGCATAAACTTCTCGTAATCCATTTTAATAACTAAAATTATTGCTAATATTTTTATAATTGACATACCTATTGCTGATGAGGTGAATGTTTAAACATTGAGCACTTGTATTAATGGGGCTCTGCTGGACAGAGCTAATAAATACGCAAAAAATCCACATCATTATATTACGGGCTTAGTATCTGTGCTGTTCTTTATGATCAAATATCAGTGATGGTTAAAGAACGGAGTCTGTAATTCTACTCGAGGCGAATGTCAGAAACAAATCTTTTCTATTTCTTTACTTTCAATACCAACTATATAAAATGAGGTATCAAAATTCCACAAATTATATATGCACGCCATCGGTTGTCCGCTGCGGGAGCCCTCCTTCTTAAAGACACATACTAGTCGAGTGTTATTCGAAACGTCACAGTGACTGTTCAGCCAGTTGGAATTGTAATGAGAATTACTTTAAATAGGGGAATTTTGGGATGAATATAAGAAATGCATTGTTGTCTAGCAGCCACCTTTTAATTTATTTCTAATGGGAGGTTGAGAATCGATATTAGCTGTTTCATCGCTAGCATTTCTGAATTTATTAGAAAGATAATTTTACTAACTCTTGTTCTACGTCTCATAATTTCCTATGCAGCATACTTGTTGTACCTTTTTGACTTGATCTTTTCCGTTGTATATAAAATTATTGCTGTATGATTTGAGATCTTATCATTCTCTGGAGAAGTTATCTCTGAATGGGGAATATGCTCTGTTCGTTATCTGTCATTCATCTGTTGGCGTTTTCCCCTATGGTGACGTTCAGTGGAGTGATACAATGCTTTTACGACATAAAATGAATACGTTTACATAAGGAGATGGAGCATGATGAAACTGTCTGTATTCACTGTGGCTACCCCTGATCTGAATGCAGAAGAATTGGCATCGGCTGCGGTAGCAGCGGGGATTGACGGAATAGAGTGGCGTTTCCGCGGAATTCCTGAAGATGCGATATCTGAGAAGCCTTCTTACTGGAGAAATAATCGATGCTCGGTAGATCCGGGCCGTTGGCAGGAACAGATTCCTGTTTTTCGTGAAGCAGCGTTAGGGCAAGGTCGGAAATCCATTGCACTTGTGCCGTATCTGAACTGTGGAGATCTAGCTGCCACCGAGCAGGCGTTTCAGGCTGCGGCTGGGTTGGAAGCATCTATGATGCGTGTGGGTGTTCCTGGATATGATCGCAAGACCAGTTATCCTGAGTTGTATCGTAAAGCCGTTGATTACCTGAGTGAAGTACAGGATCTGGCCAAACAGTACAACATCAAGGCGATTGTAGAGACACATCATCAGACGATTGCACCGACCGCATCGCTGGCCTATCGGCTTGTGCAATCGCTCGATCCGCAGCATGTTGGTGTATTGTACGATCCAGGCAATATGGTACATGAAGGATATGAGAATCATCGGATGGGACTTGAGTTGTTAGGCCCTTACCTGGCTCATGTACATGTAAAAAATGCCGGGTGGTTTGAACCAGAAGGGAAAGATTCGCAAAAGGCTAATGTGACTGGGAAGAGCAGCGGAGTGGCTCTGAATACAGCCTGGAAATGTCACTGGACACCGCTGACTGAAGGCATGGTGGATTGGGTACAGATGGTGCGGGATCTTCGTGCCGTCGGGTATGACGGATATTACGGGATTGAGGACTTTAGCGGTGCTTTGGAATCCAAGGCGATGTTACAGCATTTTGCAGACGTTTTTGCCGAAATTGAGCGTCGTGTGGACGAGGAGGAGCAGTCATGAGTATCGTACGAGTAGCGGTGATTGGTATTGGAAACATGGGAGCAGCTCATGCCAGAACATTGGTTGCCGGAGAAGTACCGGGTGCAGAATTGGTCGCCGTATGTGATGTAAGAAGAGAAATGGAGAGCTGGGTATCCAGTCATCTTCCGGCTACGGTCACCTATTGGCAGGATGCAGAGCAGATGATGGCTTCGGGTACGATTGATGCGGTCATTATTGCAACGCCGCACTATGACCACCCGGAACAGGCGATTCAGGCTTTCCAGCATGGCTTGCATGTCATGATCGAGAAGCCAGCAGGCGTGTATACGAAACAGGTACGCAAGATGAATGAAGCGGCCGCAGCCAGCGGTAAAGTCTTTTCCATGATGTACAACCAGCGTACCAACCCGCTCTACATTAAACTGAGAGACTTGATTGCTTCGGGAGAACTAGGAGAGGTACGGCGCACCAACTGGATTATTACGAACTGGTATCGGTCCCAAAGTTACTATGATTCCGGCGGCTGGCGGGCAACCTGGGCAGGTGAAGGCGGTGGTGTGCTGATTAATCAGGACCCGCATCAACTGGATCTATGGCAGTGGACGATCGGCATGATGCCGGTGCGAATGCGTGCTTTCTGTTCGTTTGGCAAGTATCGGAACATTGAAGTGGAAGATGATGTAACCGCTTATGTGGAGTATGAAAATGGAGCGACAGGTGTCTTTGTAACGACTACTGGTGAAGCACCAGGTACGAACCGATTTGAGGTCAACGGAGACCGGGGTAAAATTGTCATCGAAGATGGAAAGCTTACGTTCTGGCGACTTCGCGAATCAGAGCCTGAATTCAATCAGCGGTTTACCGGAGGTTTTGGACAGCCGGAATGCTGGAAGTGTGAGGTTCCGATTACAGGTGTGGAAACGGGTCACCCGGGTCTGATTCGTAACTGGGTGGATGCGATTCGTACAGGCGCACCCCTCATTGCTCCCGGTGAAGATGGTATACACGGATTAACATTGTCGAACGCTATGTTGCTGTCCACCTGGACGGATAACTGGGTGGATCTGCCGATCGATGAGGATCTGTTCTACGAGCATTTGCAGGAACGCATTGCCGGTTCAACGACTAAGAAAGACAAGGCATTCAGTGGCAGTCAACCTGCTGATCTGAGTCAGACGTTTAAATGAAGACGATTTGTTATATAAGTTAAACTAATCATTTACACGTAACGGAGAGGACAGAAAATACCTGAAAAAGCGAAGCGTTCGCCTAAAAGCTTTCTGGAAGAAAGCTACATCGGAAGCATACGCTTATCTCCGGATTTTCCCCTCTGGAAAAGGGAATCGAAAAATCTGGGGATAACAGCGATTGGAAGGTAATTCTGTCATCGTAGTATCAGTGTAGATAATCTTTAGTTCAGCTTATATAGGCGAGTTCATTGTAATCAAAATTTTATAATAAGGATGGGATGACATGGCTAAAGACGGAATGTTTTATGCACCAAAAAGTGTTACAAAAGAAGTCGTATGTGGTCCGGGTGAATTCACCATTGCTGCTGTTGCGCTGGATCATGGACACATCTACGGCATGGTTGGGGGATTGTTGGAGGCAGGGGCTACCCTCAAGTGGGTATATGATCCGGACCCGGCGAAGGTAGAGGCATTTCAGAAGCACTTCCCACAGGCTCAAGTCGCTGGATCTGAAGCAGAGGTGCTTGCAGATGATGAGGTGTTATTGGTGGCAAGTGCAGCAATCACTTCAGATCGCGCGCCGCTTGGCATGAGAGTTCTGGCCGCAGGCAAAGATTATTTTACAGACAAAGCCCCATTTACGACGCTGGAGCAATTAAAGCTTGCACGAGAAGAAGTGAAGCGAACAGGCAAAAAGTACATGGTGTATTACAGTGAACGACTGCATGTAGAAAGTGCGATCTACGCAGGACAGCTCATTGAACAAGGGGCAATCGGCAAGGTAGTGCAAGTTATGGGTACTGGTCCGCATCGCTTAAATGCCGGAGGAAGACCCGACTGGTTCTTCAATCATGAGCAGTATGGCGGCATTCTCTGCGATATCGGAAGTCACCAGATCGAACAATTTCTGACGTTTGCATCATGTACGGACGCTGAGGTAGGGTTCAGCCGGGTGCATAACTTCAATCACCCACAGTTCCCGGAATTGGAAGACTTCGGCGAAGCTTCGCTGATTGGTGATAACGGTGCTTCCGGTTACTTCCGAGTGGACTGGTTCACACCGGATGGTCTGGGCACATGGGGCGATGGGCGTACAGTTATTCTGGGAACGGACGGTTATATTGAACTACGGAAGTATATCGACATCGCAAGGGAGCCAGAAGGTGATCAGGTGTACCTGGTCAATCATGAAGGGGAATACCGCTACAATGTAAAAGGCAAGGTCGGTTACCCGTTCTTCGGCCAACTCATTCGCGATTGCCTGGATCGCACCGAGACAGCCATGACACAGGAACATGCATTCAAAGCGGCAGAACTCTGTCTGATTGCACAGCATAAAGCGATGAGCGAACGCGTGGTATGGAGTAGCGGAGCGAAGTAAATGTTTTAGGTGAAGGGAAGAAGGCGAGGGATGATCACTAAAAGTTATCGGTAATTCTCCTATTGTTGAGTAAAAAAAGAGCAGCCCAAATGTTAAACTGCATCCAACAGGTTAGTCTATTCTAACGAATGGAGCAGTTCGCACTGGGGCTGCTTTTTTTGAGTATGTTCGTGACTTCGCAGATGGATTAATATGGGTTATATTATATGTAGTTCGGATATTTGTTAAAAAGAGAGGTATTTACGAAGTTCGTAGATATGATGTTATACGACAAAATCAAGTGAAAAGAGAGCCGTTTGGCTCTCAATTAGAAGTTATATTTAATTCATTATGTAATTGAAGAGCATCTTTAAAACCTTGCAAGTATATTTCACGTTCTAGTATTGTTTGAACTGAGAGGTCTGCATCATCGTAAAGAAACAGAGTTTTATGCATATCCTGAGGTAGAAGTTCATATAACTGTTTGAAGTAAAAATTTCGATCAGCTGAGAATTGATTATAAATGGTGTTGTTCTTGAGAAGATTGCTATATAAGGCTTCAATTCGATTACGAATCAACGAATCAATTAAGACTTCTAAAGAATTGTGCATAAATGATCACCTTCCGTTATGTTTTATTTTACGAACAAAAATTTAACTTATTGAATATTATTTTATCATAATGAAAATTATAGTCAAGACATATCAAAGATATTTTTGATTAAGGAAATATATTTTCATATAATTAAAGAAAAATTCAATTCGGATACGAAGGAGTACCATATGATAAGTTATAAACCATTTCAAAAATTATTGATTGACAGGGAGATTAAGAAACAAGATTTATTGAAAATGACGGGGATTTCATCGGCAACGATGGCAAAGCTCAACACAAATGAGTATGTATCTTTAGAAGTCATTGATAAATTATGTACGGCATTGGAATGCCAACCTGGAGATCTTTTGGAACATCTAACAGACCAATGAGAGAATAGATAAGAGGATGTTGGTTAACTCGAAGATGTGATTCCGTCGTATAACATAATATTCAAGTAGCGGCTTCTTCGGAGCCTTGGTCTGCGAGGTGGATTCCGAAGAGGCATTTCCGAAGACAACCCCTTCGGGGTTCATGAATACAGGAACGTTAACTGAAATCAACGGAGAGATATATAAGATAAGATTAATCGAAAAAGTAAAGGTGTGAGTTCCATTGAAGTTATATTATAAGGAGTCGGGAAATATAGAAGCTTCTCTCATTGTTTTCTTACATGGGGGAGGAGTAAGTGGTTGGATGTGGAAGAAACAAATTGAATACTTTAGTGATTACCATTGTTTAGTTCCGGACTTACCTGGACATGGCTTGAGTTCTAGTACGGATTTTTCTATTAATAATTGTGCTGAAGAAATATTAAGTTTGATTGTAACTAGGGCACAAAGTAAAAAAGTTGTTCTAATCGGATTTTCCTTAGGTGCTCAAGTCGCTATTAAAATACTTAGTATGAACCCGAATATAATAGATTACGCAATAATAAATAGTGCACTTGTTAGACCTACACCATTAGCTACTAAAATTATTAAACCTGCTATCCGGTTAACTTATAGGATAACAAAAAATCGAACCTTTTCGAAGCTTCAAGCAAAACAGTTATACATTGGTGAACAAATGTTCGAGACTTACTATAAAGAAACCAGTAACATGGATCTTAACACTCTTATTAAGATTCTAGAAGAAAACATGTCTTTTAGTATACCAAGAGACTTCAGTATTTCTAAATCAAAAAAATTAATTACTGTTGGAGATAAAGAGAAAAAAATCATGAAAAAATCGGTATTAGACATATTAGACAAAACTATTAACTGTAAAGGTATTATCATACCGAGTGTTGGTCATGGAGTATCCCTCGCCCAACCTGAGTTATTTAACAAGATTGTTGATGCTTGGATTAATGACAGAGAACTACCGAGTGGACTTACCGATATAAAAAAGTAATGGATTGAAAATATTCGAGGAAGCCGTTGACACCAGTTAACAGAGTAACTCCACTGCGGGGCATTCACCCCTTGGTTGTCAGGTGTTTAATTAGGGAAGTCAACTCAGACAACATATTACTGGCCTTAGATAAGAGCTACCTAAATTCGGGACACGTCGTAGATGGGGAAACGTTAACTGGAATCAACGGAATTGTGGGAAGTCTATTCAGTTGAATAGGTTGAAGACGATATTATGAAGGTAATTCAGAGACAAGTTGAAAGAGGATTTTTTGAGTCATTCGAAGAGATCGTTGACTTCAGTTAACATCGTTTTCCTGCTGCTTTGCGTTCGCTCCTTGATCTGCCCGATGTTTTTCGAGGAAGTGGATTCCGGCAGACAACTCTGCGAGACTAAGTCGTATTATGCTGTGGGACAAGTATTTTTATAAGAAGGCTATTGAGAAGATTTAACTTGAAGAACCTGTGACAGCCAGGCATTTGAACTTTGATGAATTTAATGCTAATGCTAGGGAATATGCAAAAAACTCAATCCAGGGATTCAATGATTGCCCAATTTCTTGAATATGACAGATTGTCAAACCAATTGCGACAGTTCCTCTGTAAAAGATTCGTGAGCGGTTCTCCAACCCAAGCATTTTCGTGGTCTGTGGTTAATTAGATCTAGTGAACTGGCGAGATCTTCATCTTCCACTTGAGCGAGATCGGTACCTATCGGGAAAAACTCTCGGTTTTATACTGATTTTCAGTGAGGTAATTGTAATAGCCCGAACATGACACTTCCATAACGTCCATAAATAGCGAACGAACCGCTTCAAGTTGTACGTTTTAATCGTGTGATGAATGAATTGAAATTTCAGTTCTATTGCAATGTTTATTTCTTTTTCAACATCCGCCTTTCGAGTAGATCGAGCTTTTTTAGCAGTTCACTCTCCAGTTGCAACAATTGATTTTTTTGCTTCTAACCGTTTAATCTTTTCCTCTAATGTCAATTCACGTTTTAATGGGCGGCTTGAATGGATTTTGCGTGTATCCTGTAAGCCCTTTACGCCTGCTTCACGATACGAGGCACGCCAACGTTTTCCACAAGAATGGATACGTTCCAAACCAGTTAAATCGACATCTAAGCCGGCTTCTTCAAAAATGTCCCGTGGCAGTTTACCCTGTTCATTTTGTGTAATAAAATGGCGCTTAAATTCAACTGTGTATGTATTCGCCTTTTCACTAACAGCAATTACATTTAAATTTCGTTTTAGTTGTTCTTGTTCTTTCTTCGTCAGTAATCTTTTCGTCTAATATTTCCGCTCCAACATCGTTTTTTTTCATTATAAACAAATACCCACAAAAACTGATCTCAAGATTTTGTGTTTGATATGACGCTAAGTGAGTTACCTTATAAAGGAAAACAGGCAGAACAGTTTCAAGTGTATTTGCGGTCGTTTAACCAATGGAGCTTGTTCGACAACCTTTCACAATTTGTTGTAAATTAGAGCGCACAGCTTCGGCTGAGGCCTACAAAGCAGAACAAGCTCAGCAGGCATATTAGGAAAGTTATAAGGCTTCTGTATCCAAAGGCAAATGGTCCGCGACCTTAGCTGCTTCGCTAGAGAAAAAGCTGATTGACACTTGGTCTCCAGGCCAGATTAACGCACGTTTTCGCAGGGATGGCTCGTCTATGACCTCCTTCAAAACCAACCACTGCTGGATTTATACAGGAAAATTGGTTCGTGGCTCGCTACACGTCTCTCGGCACAAAGGGAAGCACCAGAAACCCGCTGAAACTCGCTGTAAATTATCATTGGGAAGCTCATTTCCCACCGTCCGAATGAAGTTCGTTCTCGGGAAATCTTTTGACACTGGGAGCTGGACGTAAAGCCGTGGAAAAAGTAAGGGATACATCGCCATGCTCTAGCATAGATAATGATAGTTTTCTTGACAATTATAGGAATTATATCCCATAATAAGTTACTGGAGGGAGGTAGATGGTTAAAAGTCGTAAATGTAGGTTTTACTTTAGCTGATTTATTCACTCATGAATTCAAAAAGGAAGGTGCATGCATGATTCAAATTGATCATTTAACCAAAAAATTTCCAAATCAAAAAGGTTTATTTGATGTTAGCATTCAAGTTGATAAGGGGCAGATATTTGGTTATCTTGGACCGAATGGAGCTGGGAAATCTACCACCATCCGTCATTTAATGGGCTATATGCAACCTGACATCGGCAAAGCAACGATCAACGGATATGATTGCTGGAAAGAACCAGACAAGATACATAGTTTATTAGGGTATGTACCAGGTGAAATCTCTTTTGTAGAAGGCATGACTGCGGTGGGGTTTTTGGATGCCATGGCAGGCATGAGAAATCTAAAGTCAACCACGCGGCGTAAGGAATTGATTGAAACGTTTGATTTAGATATGAGAGTGCCTATCCGGAAAATGTCCAAAGGAATGAAACAGAAATTGGCAATTGTTAATGCTTTTATGCACGACCCAGAGGTTATTATTCTTGATGAACCCAGCTCAGGTCTGGACCCTCTGATGCAAAAAACATTTGTAGATTTGTTGCATGAGGAGAAGAGTAAAGGGAAAACAATTCTCATTTCCTCTCATATTTTCAGTGAACTGGAGGATACTGCGGATACTATTGCTATTATCCGTAAAGGTCAAATTATAACCGTTCAGGAGCTGTCTCTCTTAAAAGGTGAGATGACTGCTAATAGTTATGAGGTTGAGTTTTACCGTCAGGAAGATCTTCAGACGATTGTTCACTCCGGGCTTGTCGTACAAAGCCACTCCGGGAATAAGGCGGTTATTTCTGTCGATAGGGAGATTAGCGAGATTTTGAAACAAATTAGTCAATATCCGATTAAAGCTTTGGACATCCCACGACAGCGCTTGGAAGATGTATTTATGAAATATTATTATAACGAGGAGGCTTAAGTCATGAACTTCTCCCTATATAAAGCGATGATTAAAGGGCACGGGAAGTTTCTCTTTACTTGTGCTTTCTCCAGCTTTCTCTGCTTGTACTTACTCGTTATGAGTTTTCCATTGCTGTCCGATTCGCAGCAATTCAATGACGTTATCAACAGCTTGCCCCCAAGTCTAATGGAGGCATTCGGAATCCAGGGAAATTTGACCAATGCAGTGGAATACATGGCTATGAATTTTTATAATTCTCTTTACTTGTATATACTGATGGCCTACACAATTCTGACGGCTTGCCAATTAGTCAGCAGATTTGTGGATCGAGGATCAATGGCATATCTATTATCAACTCCAGTAACGAGAAGAAAGGTGATTAATACACAAGCATTAGTTCTTATAACAGGGCTTATTGTATTGTGTCTACTCACCTATCTTGGAGGGTATTTTGGAGTGCTTTCATTCGTTAATAACGATTCATTTGATTTAGGTGTTTTTACTGAATTAAATATTATAGTCATGCTGATATTTCTTGTAATTGGATCTTATTCTTTTTTGTTCTCCTGTATTTACAATGAAGAGAAGACAGCGCTCGGAGCAGGTTTTGGGGTTACGCTATTATTCTATGGACTTGATATGGCCAGCAAATTGTCTGATAAACTGTCATGGATCAAATATTTTACCATATTCACTTTGTATCAGCCTGAGAGAATTATGCAAGGAACGTATAATACGGTAAGCATAAGCCTTATGCTCATTGTTGTATCCGTTATTTTTTTTACAGCTGCATCCTTTATATTCCAAAAAAGGGATTTGTCTTTGTGATTGAATCAATTCATTTGTGAACGGGGAGAGAAGACAGTTGAAATTATTCTGTATACCGTATGCAGGAGGTTCTGCAACTTACTATTTAAAGTGGAGGAGACATTTGGATCAAGATATTAAATTGGTCCCGTTGGAACTCTCGGGCCGGGGAGCACGGTTTGAAGAACCTCTACACCGAAACTTTCAAGATGCGGTAGATGATCTTTACAACCACTTATTGAGAGAACTCGACACAGAGGAGCCCTACGCTATTTTTGGCCATAGTATGGGGGCATTATTTGGTTTTGAATTGTATCAGAAACTGCATTTTAACCAGAAGGCTCTTCCTAGACATATGTTTTTTTCAGGTAAACAGGCTCCACATATTAACCTGTTTATGACCCGTAGGGAAAAAATCCATGGGCTGCCGGATGAGCAACTTTTGGAGAAGTTAAAAGAATACAATGGGGTTACACAGGAATTTCTCAATAATCATGAGCTCATCAAGATGTTTTTGCCTGTAATTCGGGCTGATTTCCGTATGGTTGAGACCTACCAATTCATTGCTGATCGGTACAGAATGAATTGCCCGATAACGATTTTAAACGGCAGCCATGATTATATGACAGAGGAGGAAGTTAAAGCATGGGAGATGCACACTACGAACACCTGTGCTGTAATTTCTTTTAAAGGTGGACATTTTTTTATTGATGAGCATTTATCTCAGGTAATTCATATTATTCATTCCAGTATAAAGGTTGAGCATTGACTAATATTATAGCGAGGTGAACAATGAATTCTTCCATTAATGAAGAGATACAAACGGTTGTCCAGGAACTGGAAAAAGCGATTCAGAGTATTCCCTTGATCAAGAAATCTGGAATCATCGTAACTGAAGCTGAAAACTCGATTCCCCCCTTACATTTGAACGATCTTTTCCCCGATGGCAGTATAGAAACGATACGCACTCCTTACATTCCAGACAACATTCTTCCAAAGGCTTCGGTTATTGAGCAAGAAGCCATTAATCTACAAAAATCAGCAATAAGTTATGGGGCTCCTCTGAACACGGAGCCTAACTCTCCTAAAACCTTGCAGCAGTTGTTGAAAAATGCGGCTGAGCAGCATGGAACTCAAGGAATTACCTTTTTAGATAAGGATGGAGGAGAGAGCTTCTGTAGTTATACCGAACTTTTCCATGAAGCCCAGTGTCTTCTGACAGGATTGAAAAGGCTTGCCCTGCAGCCTGGAGACTCTGTGATCTTCCAGTTTAGAGACAACAAAAAGATTATTATTTCCTTCTGGGCATGTATATTAGGCGGATTTTTGCCAACTCCGATTGCTATAGCCCCTATTTATTCCGAGATGAACGCCTTGCTGACTAAAATTTATAATTCATGGAGTTTGTTGGGTCATCCTGTCATTTTATCTGAGCTTGAACTTGAAGCCAAGCTGGCAGGCCTTGAAGCTCTCTGGAATGAAAGTGAAGTGCGAGTCGCCTGTTATGAAAAGATAAAGTCAGAGACGCCTGACACAAATTGGTTTGAAGCAACAGAGGACAGCTTTGTTCTCAACCTGCTTACTTCTGGAAGTACCGGTAAGCCTAAATGTGTACAGCATCGTAACAGCTCGATTATTTGGAGATCAATTGCTACTTCCGTACACAATCAGTTTAATCATCAGGATATTTCGCTTAACTGGATGCCCCTGGATCACGTGGGCGGTATTGTAATGTTTCACGTAAGAGATGTTTACTTGGGCTGTCAACAAGTCATAGGCCACATAGACAGTGTTGTGAATAACCCATTAATCTGGTTGGACTGGATAGATTATTATAAAGCAACGTTGACTTGGGCACCAAACTTTGCCTTTTCCATGTTAAATGATGCAGTAGCGGCAGCTGGAGAACGAAAATGGGACTTGTCTTCGATGCGCTATGTGTTGAACGGGGGAGAAGCTGTTGTAGGTAAGGTGGCACACCGTTTTCTCAATCTGTTAAAGCCATTTCATCTTCCATCCAACGCGCTTGTTCCAGCTTACGGAATGTCTGAAACTTCATCAGGCATTGTTGAATCCCATCTGCTAAAGCGAGATACTTCTTCAGGGATCCATTACATAGACAAAAACTCGCTGAATCATACCATAAGACACGTTTCTGCCGATGATCCGAATCATGTCGTGTTCACAGAATCAGGTGAGCCGATTCCAGGTGTAGCATTACGAATTGTTGACAGTGCTAACGCCATTCTGAATGAGGGGAATATTGGCCGTTTGCAAGTTAAAAGTCCTTCCGTTATGAATGGATATTACAAAAATGACGAAGCTAATCAAGAATCTTTTATTGATGGGTGGTTTGAAACTGGAGACTTGGGATTTTTGATTGACGGGAGACTTACGGTTACCGGCAGGGCAAAGGACGTTATCATCATAAACGGAAACAATCATTATAACTACGATATTGAAGCAGCTATTGAGGAGATTGACGGAATTGAGGTTACCTATGTAGCCGCATGTGCCATTCCGGATGATCAGAATGTGGACCAACTCGCAATATTTTTTGTACCGGATGAACATTCGGGTTGCCGTCTGCCGCACATGATAGACAAAATCAAAAATGACGTCAGCAGAAAATTCGGTCTCTATCCCGCGATCATCATACCCGTATCTAAGGAAGAGTTTCCTAAAACCAACAGTGGGAAAATTCAACGTAATGAGCTGATTCAAAAGTATAAAAACGGTGATTTCGTTCCGATCAAAAAACAAATCGATATATTGCTAGGAAATGAACATACGCTTCCGGACTGGAGCTATAAACAGAAGTGGATAAGCTGCGAACTTGATGAAACGGAAAATAGCGGAATTAATGCCATGAATACAGTTGTTTTTGCCAAGTCGCTAGAAGAAACACCTTTAGAACTTCAGGAAGGGATACTTGTTTTGAAAGGTGAGCAATTCCACAAAATCGATTCCAGGCATTATTATATCAGTCCTACTAATCCGGACGATTATCAAAATCTTATGGAATGCTTAGCGGAAGAAGCCTTGTGGGTGGAGTGCGTAGTTCATTTGTGGAACATGGGTCCGGGGAAAGAGATTAGCTCGGTCCATGACATGAAAGAAGCTCAACTAGATGCAAGTATTAGTCTGCTGTATTTAACCAAAGCGCTGAAGAGATGCGCTGATCGAGATATTCATCTTTTCATGGTGACCTTCCAGGCATTAGGGGCATTAGAGAATGAGGCTGTTCATTATGAACAGGCAACCATCCCAGGCTTAATTAAAACTATTCCCCATGAATTGCCCCATATTTATTCTAAGCAAATAGATATAGCAGGTAATGAAAATTTTGAATTAGTGAAAATTTTGAACAGAGAATATGTTGCACAGGATCAATATCGGGTTGTTGCCTACAGAAATCACTGCCGATTGGTTCCTGTCATCGAAAAGATGGATATGCTTACTACAGCGAGTCGCCAAACTCCTTTGAAGAAGCACGGATTATACATAGTGACTGGTGGATTAGGCGGAATAGGCACGCTTGTATGCGAGCAGCTTCTGGAGCAATATGCAGCTCACATTTTGGTTATCGGCAGGACGCCATTGAATGTTGCTCAGAAAAGAGAAACTTTCGAGCGATTGAAAAATAAAGAAGCAGCTGGTGGAACGATCCGATATGAGACAGCTCCTCTGACAGATTACAATCGAATATCCAACCTGATTGCCCAATTTGAAGCAGAGCAACAGCAATCTTTAAGTGGCGTTATTCATTTTGCAGGTATTATTCAGGAATACCTCATGGAAGACCAGACCCAGGAGCAGTTGCATGAAATGTATGAAGCCAAGGTTTACGGTACTTGGGTCCTGCACCAACTTGTTAAGGATAAGAAAGATATCCTGTTTATTTCGTCGTCATCGGCAAGAACCTTACATTCCGGGATGACAGTAGGAGCATATTGCTCTGCCAATCAATTCATGGAAATCTTTGCAACTTATCAGAATCAATCTCCTCTTATGCAGGCTTACTGCTTTTCCTGGAGCCTGTGGGATGAACTCGGTATGGGAAGCGGCTTAATCATTAAAAACCAATTAGGCAGCAGAGGGTACAGTCCTATTAACAAACAGAATGGGATTTTGTCCTTATGGGCTGGGTTGAGGTCTGGGGAACCTCTACAATTTATTGGTCTGAATGGTGCTAAGAAAGAAATCCAGGAATTAAGCCATGCAGAGATCACACCTATCCATCGAATAACGATATTTATTCAAGCAACGGCTGAACTGAACCAGCTTGATGAGGTTAACGATGTTTTTACAGAAATAGCTGCAGCATCCACGGAGACGAAAGCCGCTCTAATTGAACTGAAGCTGATGGAACAGATGCCTCTTGATGAATTTGGAGAGGTTGATCTAGGAATGCTCGCTGAGCTTTCTGCGCCAGCTAAAGCAGCGGAAAGCAGCCCTAGAAATCATTTGGACCAAACCCTTATCACGTGCTGGAAGAAAATTCTCAGAGCTTCCCGTATCACAACTGATGATCATTTTTTTGAACTGGGCGGGAATTCATTACAAGCGACTCAATTGGTCTCGATGTTGCGCAGCGAAATTAATGCTCAGGTAGAGCTTGAAGACTTATTTAACTTCCCTGAATTGAAGAAGTTATCTGATGTATTGAATGAAAGACTGTTTAAAGAAGAAAAAAGCATGGGAGAACCTATCGTGTCCAGAGTTCACGGTTCAAAGGTTCCCATGTCTTCTGCACAGAAACGGCAATGGGTTTTATACGAACTCGAACCGGAAAATCCCTTCTACAACAATACTGTATTAATTCAAATAAAAGGCCGTATTCACATAAAATATTTAGAGCAGGCATTCCAAGAAGTTATTCGGCGGCATGAAACGTTGAGAACAACCTTTGACGTTCTTGAAGATGAACCTGTTCAGATTATTCAAGGTATATCACCTATTGAGCATGTAATCCGTGACCTCACTTCACTGAAAGAGAATCTACTGAAAGAGACTGTGGAAACTCTTATAAGAGAGGAGTCTATGAATCCGTTTGATCTGGTAAATGGTCCGGTTTGCAGATTTCAGATTCTTAGAACAGGAGAAGATCAATGTACTCTGATTGTCTCCATTCATCACATTATTTCCGATGGATGGTCCGTTGGCGTATTGCTTAACGAATTCTCTCATTATTACTTCACCCTGCTGGACGGACACCCTCTCCCGGAAGAAGAATTGGAGATTCAATATTCCGATTTTGCACTTTGGCAAGAGAACTGGTTTCAAAGTGATGAGCATCACCAGCAGATGATTTACTGGGAAAAGCAATTGGAGGGCCAGCTTCCGGTTCTGGACTTGCCGACGGACAAGCCCCGTCCTGATATCCAAACCTATCGCGGTACAGTAGAGGTGCTTCAGATCAGCAAGAACCTGACAGCTGATTTAAAAAGGATGGCACAGGAAGAAGGAGCCACCCTTTACATGGTTTTATTGACAGGATTCGCAACTCTCCTTAAGCGTTATTCCAACCAAGATGAACTCTTGCTTGGCTCCTTGTTTGCCAACCGGAATCGCAGAGAGTTAGAACCGCTTATTGGTTTTTTCACGAATACACTGCCTTTAAGGCTAACCTGCAGAGGAACATTCCGTGAATTTCTAAAAAAAGTGAAATCAACGGTGCTGGATGCACAAAAGAATCAGGATATTCAGTTTGAAGAAATTATAGAGCACTTAAATGTCGAGCGCGATCCATCCAGACATCCGTTATTTCAAACTATGTTTGTTCTGCAAAATGCACCTATGGAGCCGGTATCCCATGCAGATGCACGAATGGAAGCGGATATTTATTACAATGAGACCTCCAAATTTGATTTGTCCATGCAGGTTTTTGAAGATCAAGGCGAATTGAAGGTTATTTTGGAGTACAGTACCGATCTTTATGTTCAATCTTCAATGCAGAGGATGCTGAACCATTACAGAACACTTCTGGAGGGGGCGGTATCCACTCCTTCCAGACCAGTCGATTCTTATGAGATCATTACTCATGAAGAGCGACTGCAGATTCTTGAAGATTGGCAAACACCGTTAGTCATGCAGGAAGCTGCCCACGGAGAAACACTGGTTTCGTTATTTGAACGAGCGGTGAAAGAAACGCCTGATTCTTATGCATTAGTACACGATGGCGAGCGGATGACCTACAGTGAATTGAATGAGCGGTCCAACAAACTTGCATTGTTTTTGCTGCAGCAAGGTTTGGAACAAGAAGAAGTCGTCGGCATTTTGACAGAGCGATCCTTCATGATGATTGTTGGTATTTTGGCTGTGCTCAAAGCCGGATGCGCTTATATGCCAATTGATCCTGCTTTTCCTGCGGAGCGTATCCACTACATGATTGATGACAGCCGTGCTCGGAAGGTTTTGGTTCAGAATAGCCTGGCTGACCTGGTATGCGCAGTTGCAGAGGTCGTAGATCTTGACAGTCCGGGGATTTATGCAGGCGATGGTGAGAATTTACAGCTGAGCCCCGATTCCAAGCAATTAGCATATGTTATTTACACATCTGGCACTACCGGTAAACCCAAAGGAGTAATGATTGAGCATTCAAGTGTTGCGAACATCATTATTGACCTTCAGGAGAAGTATCCCCTGAAGAAGACGGATGCTTATTTGTTCAAAACACCTGTAACCTTCGATGTGTCTGTTGCGGAATTGTTCGGATGGTTTCATGGGGGAGGGCGCCTGGTCATTCTCAATCAAGGAGAGGAGAAGGAACCTCTTTCTATTCTTAAAGCCATATATAAGTACGGGATTACACACATTAATTTTGTACCTTCCATGCTTAATGCATTTATGAACTCCCTAGAGACTGCAGAATACAGCCAGCTATGCTCTCTAAAATATGTATTTGCTGCAGGAGAGGCAATCTCCCGAGATACCGTCCGGCAGTTCTATAGCATGACAGACAAGGCGCGACTGGAAAATATTTATGGCCCTACAGAATCGACAATTTATGCTACCCGATATTCTTTAAACAATACGCAAGAGTCAGGACTGGTTCCGATAGGATCACCCATGCGTAATATTGGCATCTTAATCGTGAACTCCTGTAATCAACTACAGCCTGTGGGTGTTATTGGAGAATTGTGTATTGGCGGGGCGGGACTGGCGAGAGGCTACATTAATAATGAAAAGTTAAGCAGGGAAAAGTTCACGGACCACCCACTTAAGACTGGAAGTAAGTTATATCGTACCGGGGATTTAGCACGATGGAATGAAGATGGTCAGATTGAATACTTAGGCCGTATAGACCATCAAGTGAAAATCAGGGGGATCCGGATTGAGCTAAGCGAGATTGAAACAACGATTCTTCAGCATGAAGAGATCCAGGAATGCGTAGTAAATGCGATAAGTGATTCTCACGGAAACAAACGTCTTGCTGCTTATCTTGTGCTGTCACGGGAGATAAGCATGGATTGGTCTGAGTATCTGAGAGGTCGGCTACCTGAATATATGATTCCCCACTTCTTCATTACGCTGGAAAGTTTGCCTATCAATGCTAGCGGGAAAATAGACAGAAAAGCTCTGCCACAACCGAAAGCTAATGTAATGAAGGACAGTGAGAATTATGTCGAACCCGCTAACGAGGCAGAACGGGTGCTGGCAGCAGTTTGGGAAGAGTTACTGGGAGTAACCTGTGTCGGCAGAACAGATGATTTTTTTAAGCTGGGTGGCGATTCTATCGCTATCATTCAGATGATCTCGCGGTTACGCAAGCAAGGTTACCAGCTTGAACCGAAAGCCGTCTATCTGAACAAAACACTTGCACTGCTTGGTCGAAAAATAACTAAGTCAAGTCTAAATAGGGTCCAATCTCAAATTGAAGTGACTGGAGAAATTAAGCTTACGCCTATTCAGCAGTGGTTCTTCAAGGAAAATTTCACTAATGCTGAACATTGGAATTTACCTGCTTTCTTCTCGTTTTCAGTCCCATATCCAGAGCATATGATCAAAAAAGCCCTGTTAGGCGTTATAAATCACCATGATGGACTAAGAATTCAATTTTTCGGTGGCACCGGGGATATTCAACAAATCAACCAGCCAATGATCCATGACATATCCATTCATACGGTGGACTGTACGGGAATGTCCTTGGAAGCACAAAACGCAGTTATTCTGGAAGAATCCAACCTTGCCCAAAGATCAATGAAATGGGATACCGGGCTTTTGATCGCACCTGTGCTGTTTAAATGTCATGACGGAACGCAAAAACTTCTGCTGGCGATCCATCATTTAATTGTTGATGGTGTATCCTGGAGAATCATTGCTGAAGACCTACAACTTTTGCTGGATGCACAGATGAATAATAAACAGGCTGAGCTCATGGCCAAAACAACGTCATTCAAGGAATGGGCTGAAGCACAGCATAACTATGCTCAAGGTACAGAAATACAGGCTGAGCTGCCTTATTGGAAGAAAACGGCTCTAAATATCAGTTGTTTTGCGGAAGATTTGTTCCAGGACCCGGGTATGGAAAATGATAGTATCCTTATTCCTATTGTGATTAATAAGGTTTGCACTGACCATCTGCTTAGGGCTGCCAACTACCCTTACAATACGGATATTAACGACTTGCTGCTAACCGCTCTCTATCGGGCAACCAAAGCTTGCATCGGTAGTGACACCTTATCCGTTATGCTGGAGGGTCACGGCCGTGAGAACATTATGAAGGATCTGGATGTTACCAGAACCGTAGGTTGGTTCACAAGTGCTTACCCGGTTGTGCTGGAAGAGTATAGCGAGACAATCAGTGAGCAAATCAAAGGGGTCAAAGAGACTCTTCGGGCTGTCCCAAACAAAGGTATTGGATATGGAATCCTAAAATATTTAACCAAGGATGCAGAGCTTCGTGCTGGCAAACAGCCTTCTGTACTCTTTAATTATCTCGGTCAGGTAGATGGAAATTCCTCCATGAATATGGAGCTGGCAAGTGCATCTAACGGGGACTTCCATAGCCCTGCTGCCAAACGTTCTTACTTGCTGGAATTGAACAGCATGGTCATTCATGAGGAACTCATTGTTCATATCTCTGTGACAAAGGCTATGGTGAAGCACGGAATGGCCGCGGCACTAGCATTGTCTATAGAGCAGGAGATCATGGCTATTTACAATCATTGTGTGAATGAGGCTCCCAGAGAGTTTACGGCTTCGGATTTTCCATTAATAGGCCTATCCTCATATGAGCTTTCCAATCTTCCTGCATCAACCGAGGATGCGTATCCACTCTCTCCAATGCAACAGGGGATGTTATATCATGCGCTGTCGGATGAGATGTCATCTTCTTACAGCGGCAGAATATATGCCTACTTGAATGGCCGGCTTGTCCCTTCCTTGATGCAAAAAGCATGGGAGGAAATTGCGGACAGGCATCCTATTCTGCGGACAACTTATCTATGGGAGGGTAGAACAGAGCCTGTTCAGCTTGTACTTAAAAGCCTTAGTCACCCTGTTGAATATAGACTTGTTGATGGAGAAGAAGAACGTGAGCAAATAATTCACGCTTTTACGAACAGAGCCTTTAATTTGGAAAATGAGGCACCCGTACGGATCATGCTTTTGAGCAATACATCTGATCAGAATAAAAATCAGTTGATATGCAGCTTTCATCATATCGCCCTAGACGGATGGAGTGTATTTGCCTTACTTAGCGAACTTCTCGGCATATATGATGCTCTCTATAACAAACGGAAGATCGGACTATCACATGTGCCCCACTATAAGGAGTACATTCAGTGGTATTTGACTCAAGACCAACACAAGGCAAAGGGATTTTGGAAGGAATACCTTAAGGGCATAAAAGTGGCAACTCCGCTGCCAGGGGTTTCACCGAACAGTGATAGAGAATCTTCAGCGCAGAGTAGAGATATCACTAAATATACCTGCACAATTCAGGCTGAAACTACTGAACTTATTCAAAAATTCATCAAAGAGCAACCTTTCACGCTGAATACTTTGCTTCAAGCTGCTTGGGGATTGCTTTTAAGCCGATACACTGGCAAAGAAGACGTATTATTCGGTTGTACCGTCTCAGGGAGACCGCATACGCTTCCGGATGTAGAAAAGATGATCGGTCTCTTTATCAATTCCCTGCCGCTAAGGGTTAATTTAGCACAATGCACTACAACTACTGAGCTGCTGGAGAACCTTCAAACGTCCACCTTAGACATTAAGGAATATGAGTACAGCTTATTGCCAGATATTCAGGAAGTCAGTAACATCCCGTTTGGAGAGGCTTTGTTCCACTCTTTACTGATATACCAGAACTATCCTGTAGATGCTGACATGACTAATTCAAATAGAGTACTGAAGCTTAATCATGTGCAAGGCTCAGTTGACATTAATTATGACCTTATTGTGGAGATAGCACCACGGGATAAAACCATTTTGTTAGAAGTTTACTACAACCGTGCTTTGTGGGAGCAAGAATCCATAGAACGAATGTCCTATCATTTTCAAAGTCTACTGAGGTCTCTAGTTATGGGCTCTGATAAGGCCATAGCGAATATCTCGATCCTGTCCACGGAGGAGAGCGAAACCATTCTTCGGCATTTGGCCAAGACTGTTAAAGTGGAAGTGTTATATGAGGACCAGGAAGAAATTTATAAGGGTGTTAACGATCCCGAAATCAGCACAGAGGTGTATATACTTGATCGATGGCAGCAGCCCGTCCCAATAGGGGTTCCAGGAGAAATATGCGTAGCCAGTGATAATCTGTACCGGGATTGCGGAAGCTGGGCGGAATGGATGACAGAGCATGAAGTAAAGGATTTTCTGGCGCCTACCAGTGGTAAGCGATTGTATAAGACTGGTGATATCGGAATGTGGCAAGGGAATGGCACGATAAAAATACTAGATCTGGTATAGGGAGAGAGGTACATTTAATGAATTATTCCAACAGTCGTGTGATGAACCTGGTAAGAATTAATGGCAAACGAGTGGATCTTTCGCAATTGGAAAAGGAATGGAGCAAGCATCCGGCAGTAATGCAATGTTCTATTGTGGCTGTTAAAGGGGATTCCTCCGACTTACGTTTGGTTGCTTTTGTATCAAGTCAAGACAGGTTGGACTGCCGGAAACTTCGGTCCGAAATCAATCTTCCTGAAGGCAGCGATAATGTTGTTTGTATTCAGATATCCTCTTTTCCTCTTTTACCAGAAGGCAAGATCGACAAAGAAACACTCTTTTTATACGCTGAAAAAAATGCAGAATTACTCCATTGGGAGGCGACTATTCAGTCGCTTCCTGATATTGGCCAAGCCGCAATTGTTGCAGAAGAAATACTTCCGGAGATCGAACATGTTCATATCGATGATTTAATCCATATTGGATATACAAAGAAGGAGCCATCCTTGCCGCAAGGAAAGGTATTCGAGGAACGTACTAACACAGAGATGAGAACCGGACCGCTAGCCATTATTCATGGAGGTACTCCAACGTATTCATCCGATGAGCCTGCAACCTTAACGGATGTACTAGAGAAAGCTGCCCGGAACTATCCTGAGCATGGAATTCACTATATTAATGATGAGGGGCAAAACCAATATCAGTCATACTCCGCTTTGCTTCAGCAGGCTAGAGAGATATTAACGGGACTAGAGAAACATGGCTTGAAGCCACAGGATAAGGTCATCTTCCAGTTGGAAGAAAAAAAGGACTTCGTTCTCGCTTTTTGGGCCTGCATATTAGGAGGATTTGTTCCTGTTCCCGTTACGGTGCCGCGTTCGTTTGCACAATCAGGTACGGAATTGAACACGCTCAGCTACATTATAAATACATTGGATCAGCCATATATCATAACAAATAATAATCGTTTTGATGAGGTTAGAGGCCTGCTTTCAAGTGCTGGCCAATCGTTAAAACTTCTGAAGCTGGAAGAACTGCATGGATATCCCGCTTCAGAAATCACTCATCGTGCTACTCCAGAAGATCTCGCAATCATTTTGTTTACATCTGGAAGCACAGGTTCACCCAAAGGCGTGTTGCAAACACACCAAACCATTATTAGCCGGGAGCGAGGAACCACTCTCTTAAACCGGTTTAATGCAGAAGATGTTTCTTTAAACTGGATGCCTTTGGAACATGTAGGCGGAATCGTGATGTTTCACATCAAGGAAATTTACGTAGGCTGTACGCAAGTGCAAGTACAGACTAACTTTATTTTGGCAGAGCCCTTACATTGGCTTGACCTTATGGATCGGTATAAGGCTACGCTAACCTGGGCGCCTAATTTTGCCTATTCTCTGGTTGCCGAGAGATTAGAACAAACCGTGAACAGAACATGGGATTTTTCCACCATGAGATTTATTCTCAATGCCGGTGAGGCGATCACCGCCAAAAGCTGCAAACTGTTTCTGAACAAGCTTCAACCTTTCCGGCTGCGTTCAAATGCCATGTTCCCCACATGGGGGATGTCTGAAACATGCTCGGGGGTTATCTACTCTAATACTTTTGACGCAGAACCCTTTACAGGTATACGTGTACTTGAAACTGATGCGTTAACCGGAACGTTTAGATTGTCAAACCGGATGGAAGACGGCATAACCTTTACCGAGCTTGGTCAGCCAATTCCAGGAGTTGATGCAAGAATTGTAAACTCGAAGAATGAGCTGATTCATGAAGGGGAAATTGGCAGAATTCAAATCCGAGGTCTCACCACGACTCCAGGTTATTACAATAATCCAGAGGAAAATGAAAAAGCCTTTACTCCAGATGGCTGGTTTAATACTGGTGATCAGGGTTTCATTTGGAACGGCTCTCTGACCATTACAGGACGCTTAAAAGATCTGCTAATAATTAATGGAGTCAACTACAGCAATGTGGAACTAGAGGGGCTGGTTGAGGAAATAGATGGAATCGCACTCTCTTTTACCGCAGTTTGTGCCATACGGGGTCAAAACAGCGACACAGATAAAATTGCAGTATTTTTTGTCTCAGAGCTAGAGCATCGTGAAGAGATCCTAAGTCAGGTTCGCACAGTACGGAAGAAGTTAAGTGATGCTTTAGGCTTAAAGATTGATTTTATCCTCCCTGTGACAAAGAATGACATTCCAAAGACTAACATAGGTAAAATACAGCGTTCCAAGCTTGCGTCACAGTTTCTGGCCGGAGAATTCAGTGGGATCCAGCGGGAAGTGGATGTATTCGAGAAAAATGACCGAACGGTGCCTAACTGGTTCTTTGAAAAGAAGTGGAGTCATGTCCAACCATCTGCAACTGCTCCCGATTTATCAGGCCGATCATTTTGGATTGTTGATGATGGGGATAACCGTTTTCTGGCTAATGCGATTTTGTCTCAAGGTGGACAAGTATTGCTGTCTGCTCATCCAGAAGAGCTTACCCCGTTTAGCCCGCTACCTACTGATATTCTGTATATCTCCAATTCCCGGTTTGACGGTGAAATGTTATCGGGAGCCGAAATGAAATCTTTTCAACGTAGAGGCCTGTTTGGATTGCTATCTCTCATGCAGACATTGCATAAAGTAAAACCTGAGAAAATTCAGCTCTATGTTGTGACTAAAAACAGCCAGCAATGCATGGACGAGCCGTCGCTGAATTACGGTGATGTACCTATCCAAGGTTTCCTGAAGAGTGCTGTATTGGAGAATCCTTGGCTGTCCTGTAGCCATTTGGACTTTGATTGCAAGGATAAGGAATATAGCGGTCTGATCGAAGAACTTAAAAACGTAAAGCCCCAAAACGAAGTCGCTTACCGTCAAAACAGGAGGCTGCTGCCTCAGCTTGTTCCAATGGATATCCAGCAGAGCGGCAAGCAAACAGTCAATCTCCAGGCAGAAGGCGTGTACCTGATAACCGGCGGGCTAGGTGGCATAGGTACTGAAGTAATTAAAGAGTTAGCTGAGCGGCTCAATATCAAATTTATTGTAGTAGGCCGAACAAATCTGGAGGACGAAAAGCAGCACGGGAAGAGTAGCGCTACCAGCGAACAGGCACTCCTCAGATTAAAGGCCTACAAGGATTTAGAGAAAAACAACGTGGATTTTCTCTATCTGCACGGTGATTTGACAGATGCTGATTTTCTAAAAAACGCGATTGCTCAAGGCCAGGCACAATGGAATAAGCCACTAGCAGGCGCACTACATTTGGCGGGTGAGGGAAATTTAGAGGAACACTGGAGAAGTTTCGAGGAACGTTTTGTTCATGCAACGGATACAAGCATCTACGAGCGTATGTTTACAGCAAAGGTAAGCGGAACGTTAGCATTGCATGAGGCGCTCTTTGATAATCCAGAGGCTTCCCTGATACTTTTCTCTTCTGTAAATGGCTATTTCGGTGCTTCGTCATTTAGTGCATATGCTGCAGCCAACAGTTTTGTTGATCAGTTTAGTATCTATAGGGCGAATAACGGCTATCCCAATACTTACTGTTTCGCCTGGAGTCAATGGGAAAACTTAGGCATGAGCCGTAATAATCTGGCTACCCAGGCCACTTCAAGTCGTGGGTTTCTTCCATTGTCCCGGGAGCAGGGCATTCATTCCTTGCTATACGGACTTACAGCCAGCACTCCACTTGTCTTGGTAGGTCTGGATCGCAATCACCAGGAAATCAGAAGTGGGATGAGCTATAGCCAAAGCACCGAAATTAAGCCTATCATATATTATACTTCTACAGATATGGAACGATCTTCACGGGCCATCATGGAGAAGCTCGCTGAACACACAGTGGACGATTACAGGCTGGTTGAGCTGGTAGAAATGCCAGAAACACAAGAGGGGACAATTGATTATGCCCGTTTAAGCCTTATGCAGGGGAATTATCAAACGTTACCTGAAGATGAAGAGCCATTGTCGGCAACGGAAGCTGCCATCGTTAACATCTTTAAAGAGATACTGCAAATTAGTCAGGTTAACCGAAATGACAGTTTTTTTGAACTAGGAGGTCATTCACTTAAAGCAACTTTGGTGCTGTCGAGAATGCAGCAAGAGTTAAACATCAAGCTTCCTGTTCAGATGATTTTCAAACATCCTGTAGTTAAACAATTGGCAACGATTATTGATGAAACTCGCGAGTCTCATCAAAGCGCAGAGATCCATATTCCGAAACTCCCGGAACAGCGTTATTACGAGCTGTCACATGCGCAAAAAAGAGTGTACATTCTAACTGAAATGGATTCGCAAAGCAATAACTACAATATTCTGGGGACTTGGGAGCTGCAAGGTGTTTTACACCCAGAGGTACTGAAGGAGGCATTCCAGCAGATCATTAACCGTCACCAGGGGCTGAGAGCTACGTTTGTATTGGTGGATGGAACGCCTGTACAGCAAATTGCCGAGAAGGCAGCTCTCGATTACAGTTACCTGGATGTTTCGGCTATGCAAGAGAAGGAAAGAAAAGATGCCATACAGAGCATTGTGAGACATGAGGCGGAAAAAAGCTATGATCTGGAGAACGGTCCGTTGATGCAGCTTACTCTCGTAAAAATCGCACCTCAACGACATATGCTTCTCGTTGCACAACATCATATTATCTCGGATGGCTGGTCATTAGGTCTTCTGATGAAAGAACTGGGTGATATCTATGAAACGTTACTTCAAGGAAAAGTTCCCGAGACTATGCAGACAGAGCTTGATCCAACGGATTACTTCGCCTGGCATAACCGGATGGTTGAACTGAATCAGAAGAGCCGTAAGTATTGGCTGGACAAGCTCGCAGGGGAACTTCCCGCTCTGGAGCTTCCAACTGATTTCATTAGGCCCGTCATGCAAACCTACCATGGAGATACCAAACTATTAACCATCTCTCCTGAGATGACCCGTCTGCTGGAGGGCATGAGCCAAAAACACGGTGTTTCACTGTTTATGACACTGCTAGCCGTTTTTAAGGTGTTGTTGTACAAGCTTACTGGAACTCGGGATATTATTGTTGGATCTCCGATTGCGGGACGAAATCATGCTACAGAGAAAATGATAGGTATGTTTGTGAACACACTCGCTCTCAGGACGCAATTAGATTCAACTGAGAGTTTTACTGATCTTTTGGAAAAGGTAAAAGAAACCGCTCTGGAGGGCTATGAGCATCAGGAATACCCTTTTGACAGACTTGTTGACGAACTTCATCCTGAAAGGGACATCAGCCGAACTCCTATTTTTCAAGTTATGATGGGCATGGCAAATCTCCCACTGGAGCTGCAGTTAAAGGATCTGAAGATTCAGGAAATGATCCAGGAGCATACTGTAGCTAAATTTGATTTAACACTTCATGTTTTTGAACGAAGCGAAGCTCTGCTGGTTTATTTTGAGTACAATACCGATCTGTTTCGGCTGGAAACTATTCAGCGTTTCATGAAATATTTCGAACGTTTGCTGGAAGTCCTAAGCTTAAATCCTTCCCGCAAGTTAAACGAAGTTGACTTTCTTGATGAAGCTGAACGTTCTTACCTTATTCATGAGGTAAACAAGACCCATAATCCGTATCCGCGTGATCGCAGTATCCATGAGCTGTTTGAGGCGCAGGTAAAGGCTACTCCAGGCCAAACAGCGTTGTGCTGGAATGGACAGAAACTGACCTATGCTGAATTAAATCAGCGAGCTAACATCATTGCGAATAAATTGCGCCAATTGGAAGTACAGCGTGATGAGGTTGTGGGTATTATGGTTGAGCGTTCTTTCAACGCCATTGCGGGTATTATGGGCATCATAAAATCTGGAGCTGCTTATATGCCTATTCATCCGGATTATCCAGCGGAACGCATAACAAGTATGCTGAATGACTCCGGAGTAAGGGTGGTACTTACGCTGCAAGATTGCGAAAGTCTCGCTGGAAAAGCTGCATATTGCATTCCTCTGGACCGTTTGCAATGGTTGGAAGATGATAATATCAACAACCCGTTACCTGTAAATCAGGCTACAGATTTGGCTTATGTTCTATACACTTCGGGCTCTACCGGCAAGCCCAAAGGAGTTATGGTAGAACAGCGGAATGTAGTCCGATTGGTTCGAAACAATCAGTCGTTGTCATTACATCAGAAGGATTGCATTTTACTGACAGGGGCTCTGACATTTGACGCCTCAACTTTTGAAATATGGGGCGCTCTATTAAACGGATCGACGCTGTATATGGTGGATGACCATGTATTATTGGATGCTTTGGAATTATCTCAACATCTATCAGACCATAGCATTACTGTCATGTGGCTCAGTTCACCCTTATTCAATCAATTGGCGCAAGACAATCCGGCTATGTTCTTACCTCTTAATACCCTGATCATAGGCGGAGATGTCTTATCAGTCAACCATATCAACAGAGTGAAACAGGCCTGTTCTGAATTGACTATCATAAACGGGTATGGTCCCACGGAGAATACAACCTTTACAACTACTTTTCCGATTATACGGGAGCATGCTCAAACGGTTCCTATCGGAAAACCGATCAGCAACACCACTATTTACATCCTGGATCAAGACTCGCAGTTATGTCCGATCGGGGTTCCTGGGGAACTTTACACCGGCGGCGATGGAGTTGCGAGAGGATATATGAATGATCCGGCAAGGACCGCGGAGAGATTCCTTCCTCATTCCTTTACTGGTGAGGGCAGACTGTATCGCACTGGAGATATCGTCCGCTTAAACAGCGAAGGTTTTGTTGAGTACATCGGAAGAACAGACAATCAAGTTAAAATACGAGGTTTCCGTATTGAACCTGAAGAGATTCGAAATGCAATTCTGGCCAAGGGTCTGGCCAAGGATACTGTAGTCGTTGTCAAAAGTGATCTTAGTGGCCATAAATATTTAGTTGCGTACGCCGTTCCTGAAGACAGCGGTTTGACAGCAGGTTCATTCAGAAATGAACTGCTGCATATTTTGCCGGAGTATATGGTGCCAAGCTTGATTGTACTCTTAGATCAATTGCCATTGCTTAATAACGGTAAGGTGGATTATAAGGCTCTGCCGGAGCCAGACAGCGTAGAAGATCTAGATGATAACTATATGGAACCCACGAATCATATTGAAAAGGATATTGTTGAAGTCTATCAGCGGGTTATGGGCTTGTCCAAAATTGGGATTATGGATTCCTTCTTTGAGCTTGGTGGGGACTCGCTGTTAAGCATCAAGGTGGTATCTCAACTTAGGGAAAGAGGATACAAAGTTGATCCAAAAAGTATATTTATGTTCTCAACCCCAATGTCCTTAGCAGAAAAGATTGCAGCAAGCGGCGAGCCCGATGAGATTGGGCAGAGAGGGCCTAAGGACTATCTTATCGACTTGAATTCCAAAGAGAATAAAGGTACAAGATTGATCCTTGCTCCTCCTGCCGGCGGTACCGTTATGGGCTATGTTCATTTAGCCCAGCAGTTGAACTACCCGGTATATGGACTGCAAAGTCCCGGACTATATGAGGATGAGGTGCCCCAATATTTAAGCTACGAGGAAATGATCAGCTGTTTCTTAGAGTCTATTAACGATACCTATGACCCGGAAACAGATTATCTGGGTGGTCATTCCGTAGGTGGCCATATCGCTTTCGGGATGTGTCAGGAATTAATACGCCAAGGAAGGCCGCCGCGAGGCTTAATTATTTTGGATACAACTCCCTCTCTTGAGCTGGTACAAGGCGCAGACGACGGGGAAGAGTTATCAGAAGAAGAATTGAAGCTGATGCTGTTGGTTTTAGGCATGGGGAACATGGTTGGACTTCCTAATGACCAAATCAAAGCTTTGGGATATGAGAAGGCTAAACAAGCCATCATTGAAGCAGCGAAACAGGATGAGCTTGTCCAGGATTTCATGACAGCAGACTACCTCAATAAATATTTACAGATTCAGCTTCATAATGTAATGATGTCAAGAGTGCTGGAACTGGAAGCTACAAAGCTGTCGATCCCTATTATTGTCATGAAAACGCTGGAGCATCCAGATGAGATTGATAAGCGTTTTGAGGCATGGAACAATTACAGCTTAAGAGACGTACGTTTTATTGATGTTCCCGGAAATCACGTTACGATGATGAGACAGCCTTATGTCACGCAGCTTGCATCTCTAATTGATGAGGCTACCAAGGAAGTAAGCATCTATTGATACATGAAAAGAGGGTTTATACCGTTTAAGTTTAACTCAAAAGCCACCCTTTCAGGTGGTTTTTGTCGAGGGACAAGAACATATTCCCATTGAAGTGGTATTATCCCCTTTAAGTAGACACTTAAAAAAACCTTCATGTTATCATGGGGGTTCAAGTGACACTTGGAGGGGATATTTTTATGGCGAAAAAAGGGCAAATATTTCAGACGTATACCGAAGAATTCAAATTGAATGCAGTTAGAGCGTATGTCGAAGGTTCTTCAAGTTATAAGGTGGTCGCTGAGCGCAAGGGGATTCGAAATTGTTCACAACTGAAGGTGTGGGTGAAAAAGTGGGGAAGCGTTCGATGAGCGAGAAAAAGTAGCGAAACGAATCCAATGAAGGGACGCCCTCGTACAAACTTTGGCAGCGTAGAGGAAGAGCGAGACTATCTTAAAGCACAGGTGGATTATTTAAAAAAGCGGTATCCAGCACTGAGCCAATGCGAGAACTACGACATCATAGATGAACTGCGCTGTCTACATGGTATTACACGCCTATTAACCATTGCAGGGATACCTCGAGCGAGTTACACATGGCGAGCTACACAGCCACAGCGAGACACAAGACAAGACCATGGATCGTGAGATCAAAGAACACATGATGGACATTCATTTTACAAACCCGGAGTTTGGTTATCCTCGCATGACAACGGCGTTGTGGGAGGCCGGTCTGAACGTTAATCACAAGAAAGTATGGCGAATCATGCGGGAGCTATCGATCCAATCGGTGATCCGCAGGAAGCGGAAGAAGTCTAGCTATACGCCTTCTGTCATCTATCCGAATCGCATAAAAGCGGAAATTCCATGCTACAGCACTCCAGCAAAAAATGGTGACGGATATTACCTGTATTTGGGATGGAAGCACATTTGTTTACATCTCTGTGATTCAAGACCTGTTCAACAACGAGACTGTAGCTTGGCAGTTGTACAAACGAAACGATGTTCAGCTCGTATTGGATACGCTGGAGCAGTGGACACGAAAAAGAGACGTGTCGAAAGCCGTGCTCCATTCGGATCAAAGCTTTCAATACACGTCTCAGGCGTACAACACACGATTAGAAGCATTCGGCGTGAAAGGCAGCCACTCTTACAAAGCTACCTGCCTCGATAACATGCATCGAATCCTTCTTTTCGCATCTCAAAACCGAGAAGCTGTACCTTAACCAGGGTAATTCAGAAGAGGAGATTCGACAAGCGATTGAAGATTACATTTACAACTACCGACGCTTTCAAGCCAAACTCAAACAACGCGCACCGATTGAATATCGATGCGCGCTGGCAGCATAGCTTTTTTCATCTGTCTACTTGACAGGGGTATGACCAATCGGGCAAAGCATCACGAAGTGTTTTGAAATGTTGATCTGTCTCCGAAGAAAGCTGAGTGTACTCCTTATGATACTCCAGAAGCTCAGTATAGAGTGGATCGGCTACACTTAGTTGGACAGAAAAAATAAGGGCTTGTAGAATAAAACTATCATGTTAAGGAGCGGATCTCTACAATGCCTAAACAACAACGACGCACATTCACAACCGAGTTCAAAAAGCAAATGGTGCAACTCTTTGAAAACGGCAAATCCAGAGCTGCAATTGTGGAGGAATACGACCTCACTGCTTCGGCTCTAGACCGCTGGATCAAGCAATCGCAGGCAACGGGCTCTTTCAAAGAGAAAGACAACCGTTCACCTGAAGAAAACGAATTAATGGCTATGCGTAAAGAACTCCAACGTTTACGGATGGAGAACGACATTTTAAAGCAAGCCGCGCTGATCATGGGACGAAATTAACTATCATCCAGAATAACCGTGATAAATACTCAGTATCAGCAATGTGTAACGTCCTCGAAATCGCCAAAAGCACCTTCTATCATGAAGCGAAGGAAAAGTTAAATGAAGATGAGCTCACGGAAGCTATTGTGGAGATATTCCATAAAAATCGAAAAGTCTATGGTACACGAAAGATAAAAGCCAAGCTTCAGGGACGAGGACTCATCTTATCTAGACGTCGCATTGGTCGAATCATGCAAGAGCAGAGTCTCGTCTCCACGTAAACCGTTGCGCAATTTAAGCCTCATAAAATGGCCTATAATGAGGAGGAAACAGTGAATGAACTGGGGCGGGAGTTTAATCAAACGGAAGCAAAGCGCTTCGTGGTCAGCGATCTCACATATGTGAAGGTCGGTCATCGGTGGCATTACATTTGTGTGCTCATGGACCTGTTCAATCGAGAAATTATTGGCCACAGTGCAGGTCCACATAAGGACGCTGCTCTGGTTTCGCGAGCCTTTGCAACGGTAGAAGGCGACTTGAGCCAAATCCAGTGGTTTCATACGGATCGTGGGAGTGAGTTTAAGAACCACGCGATGGACCAGCTTCTAGGCACGTTTGGTATTGGTCGATTACTCAGCAAGAAAGGATGTCCCTACGATAACGCTGTGGCCGAAGCCACCTACAAGGTCATGAAAACGGAGTTTATTTACCAAATGGGATTCCGAAACCTCCGTCATTTGGAATTGGAATTATACGACTACGTTAACTGGTTTAACAGGCACAGAGTTCATGGATCACTGGGGTATTTGACGCCTGTTCAGTATCGCCAAGAAGCCCTTAAAAAAGTTGTCTGATTTAATGTTGACAATCCAGACGCTCCCTCGGTCAGCCCGAAGGGAATTGGCAGGGAAGTGGAATCTGGCTGACACATCTGCACCGACTAACCGCATCGCGGCCGTCTTTTGACGGAGCCTTAATTCGGTAGGATGTCGTGGATACAGTAACGTTATAGAAAATCAGCGTATAAAAATACAAAATAAATTATTCAAACTCTGATAGGAGTGAAATCATGCTGGAAGCGGTTATTTTCGATATGGATGGTACACTATTTCAAACAAACAAAATCTTAGAGTTATCGTTAGAAGAAACGTTTTCTATCTTGAGGTCTCGTAATGAATGGTCGAGTGAAACTCCAACTCAAAAATATCGTGAAATTATGGGAGTTCCTCTACCAGTAGTTTGGGAAACGTTACTACCGAACCATTCAAACGAAATCAGACGAATGGTAGACGAAATCTTCTTGGAGAAGTTAATTGCAAATATTAATAATGGCAATGGCGCCTTATATCCACATGTCAACGAAATCTTTGATTACTTGAAACATGAAGGCTATTTCATTTTTATTGCAAGTAATGGACTAAACGAATACCTCAATGCCATCGTTAACTGCTACAAATTAGATAAGTGGGTGGCAGAAACTTATAGCATCCAACAAATAGGAACTCAAAATAAGGATGACTTAGTCGGTCATATTCTTAAAAAACATCACATCAGCAATGCAACTGTAGTTGGGGACAGGATTTCTGATTTCAATGCCGCAAAAAACAATGGGTTGAAAGCTATTGGTTGTCGATTTGATTTTGCCCAAGAAAGAGAGCTTAAACAAGCGGATTATATTATTGATGATTTACTTGAATTGAAAAAATATATTTAACATCATGGGAAGTGGAATATTTGTGTAAGTATTTTCGAATAAGCCGCTGACATCATATTCAAGCAGCGGCTCCTCACTGAGCCTTAGTCTGCAAGGATTTCGGAGAGGAAATTTCGACAGACAACCCCTTCGGAGTTCATGAATACGGGAACGTTATGTCCATAAGAGCTTTAAAACATAATGACACTTTTTGGAGGTTAATTGATGGGAGCATGGGGAACTGGAATTTTCGAGAACGATGATGTATTAGATTGGAAGGCAGATTTACTTGATTCTGATGACATCGAATTAATTGAAGAGACGATTGAAGAAGTACTAGAAGAAGATTATATTGAGTCAGATTTAGCTTCCAATGCTTTAGGCGCAATTGAGATCCTTGTAGCATTACAAGGTAATCCTGGGAAAGAAATTTTGAATAATCAAAGTAATACAGAGGATCTATATGACTGGATCAATAGACATAAAGGAAAAGGAAAAAAACTCATCTCAAAAGCTAAACGAGCAGTTAAGAAAATTAAGAAAGATTCAGAACTAAAAGAGCTATGGGAAGAATCAGAAGAATACCCAATCTGGTTAAATACAATAAATGACTTAGAAAATCGATTGTAATGAAATGGATAGCTTTTCGAGAAGAGGGAACTTCACATAACAAATATTGAAGTTGCAGCTCCGTAGGAGCCTTGGTCTGCTGGAAGGATTCCGATGAGGCAATTTCGGCAGACAACCTCTTTTGGGGTTCATTAATAAAAGGAACGTTGGCAGAAATCAGGGGAATGCTTAATTAAATTATAAAGATTAGATTAACTATTAGTTAAGGACGGTGATTTCAATGAGTAGCTTGTTACTAACCTCTTGTGGTTTTTATACTGAAGATATTAAAAATCAATTTCTGGATTTTATTGATGGAGATATTTCTCAATTAAAAGTCTCAATTATTACAACAGCATCCCCTAGAAAAGAAACTAATAGATATGCACAAAGAGCAATGCAAGAATTTAAGGACATGGGATTTCAACATATCAATTTTGTAGATATAGAATTTGATGACCCGCAAACTCTCTTACATAGAGATGTTATATATATCAATGGTGGAAATCCTTTTACATTATTGTATTACGCGAAGAAAAGTGGTGCTGATGAAATTATCAGAACACTGGCTGCACAGAATGTAATTATAGTTGGAGTAAGTGCTGGAACGTTATTACTGGGGCCGAATATTAACATTGTGGATTTCTTTACTCCACAGATGAACACAATGAATTTAACGGATTTTAAGGCATTAGGTGTAACCGACAAGCTTATTTTTCCTCACTATGATCGAGAGGACATATTTAAAGATAGCACTAATAAAACAATTGAAGAGAGAATAGTAGAATTTGAACGCAATGAGAACTGTAAGGTGACAAGGCTTAAAGATGAAGAATATATCTCAATCTTAATTAAGCAAGCACATTGAATCGAAGAAGCCCCTGAAATCTTGCCAACACTGTATCCACGCTGCTGTGCTACGCCCCTTAGGCTCCCAGTGGGATTTCGAGGAAGTAGCGTCCCGCAGACACAACACTCCTGCGAGGTTAAGTCTTCGACCCAGTCTCTCGGGTTCGTGAATACAACAACGGTAGATAAAATAACGAAGAAGTCTATATGGGAGTTGATTCATTGAAGTATTCAACTGTAGTTCTTGACTTGGACGGAACATTATTAAATTCAAAAAAAGAAGTATCTAAGAGAAACGTAGATGCGGTCTTATCATGTTATCAGAAAGGAATGAGAATAATATTTGCAACAGCTCGACCGCCCAGAGCGGTTAATTGGTTGCTTCCACAAGGATTAGTAGATATCGGGGCTTTTGTATATTACAACGGAGCTCAAGTGATATGTAAGGAAACCAAGATAGAAATTAATGAATCAATCCCTGCTAATGTAACTACAGAAATTCTTGATTACTGTTTGAAGTGTGACCCTCAAATTGAGCTGACTATGGAAGTGAAGGATGAGTGGTTTAGTTTAAGAGTGCTTGATTATATTAGCTCAATGAACACACAATCAAACCCCGTAGTAAAACCCTTAAAAGAACTAAAGCAATATGATGCTACGAAGATACTTCTGACTGGCAATAATCACAATTCTGGATTGTTTGAAAAATTCGAGGGTAGAGTGAATATACTAATTACGGATAATAATAACTTAGTACAAATCATGCCTCTTCTGGCATCTAAGGAAATGGCAATTACTAAACTCTGTGAATTATATAATGTAGAATTGGATTCCGTTATTGTATTTGGTGATGATCATAATGATGTAGGCCTCTTTAAGATGGCAGGATATTCTATTGCTATGGGAAATGCGATTAGGGAATTGAAGGAAATCGCTCATGAAATAACCGTTAATAATGATGAAAACGGTGTTGCTGTAAGTCTAGAAAGATTTTGTGGGTAACTCAAGGTTACTTTATCTAACAGTACATTCATACACAGTTGCACTTGCTCCTCGGTCGCCAAGAAGGATATCGGAGAAGTTGATTAAGGCGACACATTCAATCAGCTAAGTCTATTGCCCGTTCCCTACGGTAAGCTGCTTGAACGTCAGGAATACAACAACGTTAGCCGAAAGAAGTTCTATTTTAGGAGGAGTCTATGTGATATTAGAAAAAGTTATAAATAGAATTGCAATACAAAGTGAATATAAGGATTTGGTTGATAAGTATATAGATCATATACTTAACGAATTTAAAGGTAAGATTCATAGCATTTATATGTGTGGCTCGATTCCAAAAGGAACGGCTCAACCTTTTAAGTCAGATGCAGACTTTACTATTGTATGTGCAAATCCCGAAGATATTGATTACGAAAGATTGTCAATGATTAAAGACAGGCTTTTGGAAGAATATCCATTCGTCACTAAGATGGATACGATCATTTGCTCGATTGATGATGTATTAAGTAGACCGAATGATTGGGGTTTTTGGATTAAGATCATTTGTGTTTGCATACATGGGGAGGACATTGGTGAAAAAGTACCCCCGATCATAATTTCTCCAGAATTCATTTTAGACTTAAATACAGATACCAAGGAGGAAGTAGATCGTGTACATCGTTCACTTTCTAATGTTAGTGATCACTCAATGAAAACTAGATATATTAAAGGTTACTCTAAGAGATTAATTCGTGCATTATACTCTTTGGTTTTAGAAGATACAGGGGTATGGGAAGATGAAATCATTAAGATGAAGAATGCCATATTAAACTATTGTGAGATTGACTCCGCTTTAGTTGAGTATCTATATGCTTGTTACTTGGATAGTAGCAATGTACTTGTTGAAGAGTTTCTGAGAATCGCAGATGAAGTATATAGCTATTTTGAGAACGCTCTAAATACAATGGCTTCTTCCAGAAATTAATTTGGCTAACAACATTTTGACGATATTGGTCACTCTGAGAGACGATTTCGTCTTATCACATAATATTCAAGCAGCGGCTCCTGACGGAGCCATGGTCTGCTAGACGTATTTTGTGGAAGCGCTTCATCGGAATCATTCAACTAATGTTGAACGTTATGATTACAGGAACGTTAAGTAAAATAATGGTTAGTGAGAGGAGAATTAAATGCATATTAGAGGAGTAATTCTTGAGGGGTACTCAAATGCCGGGAAGACTTCAGTATTAAAAGCGATTAAACGGTATCAATCACAAGAAGAATACTCAGAACGGAGTGTAGTTATTCTTGGAGAACATTATTCTCAAATTTTGAATAATAAACATGGAGAATATGTGAGTCTAACGCGAGAAGAACACATTGAGTTACTTAAAGAGCGGGTTGAAATGCTAAAGAAACTTAACGATTGGGCAATTCAACTTGGTCCTGCATCTAGAGGATCTAGGGGACTATTTTATGTGCTGGAGAGGTTTCACTTAAATCATAGAGCTGCATTTGTAGATTCGGATTTGGATGAGATAAATAAAATAGAAGAACAGCTTGAGTCTTTAAACGCCAGGTGTATTTTGCTTACAATCTCGCCCGAAGTTGTAGAAGAAAGAATTAAAAGCAGACAACCCGAAGAATGGATCTATAAAACAGAAGCAGAAGTAAGATCGTCGGTAAATGAATTATTAAAAGTCCAAAATGTATTAAGATATGAAGCTCAAATCTCAAGAGTGCCAACAATCGAAATCAATACAGACGGTAAGGATTGGGATGAGTATGTAAGGGTAATCATGGAGGGCAACGACATCGCCTAACCAGATGTTCAAGCATCGTCGCTAGTGCTCTTCGGTTTGGTAGAAGTTATAAGCAGAAGGATGTATCCAGCCAGACGTATCAGATCAAAACAACAAGCATAGGAGCAATATTATGACAATCATTTTCAAAGAAATAAAAGACATTGATACACAAGCAATTCAAGAACTGTTTCACTCGGTGGACTGGAAATCAGGAGATTTCCCAGAAGATCTTAGACAAGCAATAAACAACTCGCATACGGTTATAACAGCGTGGGATGATACCAAATTAGTTGGCTTGATAAATGCATTGTCTGACGGCGTGATGACAGTATATTTTCATTACATGTTAGTACACAAAGAATATCAATCATTAGGAATTGGAAAGAGAATGATGGAACAAATGCTTAGTCGTTATTCTAATATCAAAACAAAAGTGCTTATATCCTATGATAGTGCAGAAAAATTCTATGGATTATTTGGATTTAAGCCAGAAGAAGGCACAAAAGCCATGTTTATTTCAGATATGGTATAGCATTTCGGGAGTTTATCAAAGAAGTTGGGATCATCAGATAACAACACTTTTCACTTCTAGGGATTTTAGCTATAGTGATTAGAGAAGAGTGGATATATAAACCAACATAGGAGGAATTAGAATGAAATTTATCGTTTCTGCAAGTGTAATCGTTCTCAATGAACATAATGAGATTTTACTCATGAAAGGTCGAAGAGGCTGGGAAATGCCTCAAGGTTGTGTTGAAGAAGGAGAGACTATTAGGCAGGCAGCAGTTCGAGAAGTGAAAGAGGAAACAGGGATTGACATTGAATTAATTAAATTTTGTGGTCTGTATCAGAACATAACGCGAGGCGTATGCAACAATATATTTACTGGAAAACCGATTGGTGGAGCTTTAACTACCAGTGATGAAAGTGAAGAGGTGGGCTACTTTACTTTAGAAGAAGCTGGGCAAATGATAACATGGGGAAATTTCTATAACAGAATTCATAATGCATTAGATGAGAAAATCCATCCTTTTTTGATTGAATTTTCAGAATAAGGTCACTCATTAGATAAAGACAAATTAACGCATTGGGTTTGCTACCTCGGCCCGAAGAGAAGATCTGGATAGATTTGAGTCACTCCTCTCTTGGTTGGTGATGTTCTTGACAAACACCATTCTACCCAAGATAGGGCGCTTTCTTATATTATTGTACCTTCGTAACTCAGGTTTAATTTCGCTAGTTTCTAATCAAAATACAGATATGAGAGTAGTTTAATATAAGGAGCAGACCGGGAACAAAGGTTGCTTCTTTTTTCGCTTTTACCCTTCGCAAATGGAACATTGTGGGTTATATTGGATATGATTTGGTTCTATAGTAGAGAAATGGAGAGGTGGTCAACTTTGGATGAGAATATACGTTTTCCGATCGGACACTTTGAGCCAAGTCTTAAATTCTCTAATGAGGAGCCTTGGTCAACTGCTATCATTTACCTAGGATTTGTATGTAAACGGATTCAGATTTAGATGAGAGACTCCGTTTGAAATATAAAGTCAAATATAAGAAAACTAGATTGGGGGGATGCAGATGTTGGTTGAAGACGAGAAAATATATCCTGACTGTTCAGTTGAAATAAGAATAGTAAACGTTGGCGGCTTAACAAAGCCACAGCTTATTCAGAAACTGGACCAACACTCTATTTTATTGAATAAATATGGAGAACAGTTGATAAATGATGAGAGATTTATAGTCTCCAATACAAAGCAAAGCTTGCAAACGGTTGAGTTGACCGTCAGGCAACTTGGATTTTCTGAGGGTGCTACGACTCTCCAGTTATTTCGAAGAGCAAATGAGCTTGGGTTGGAATGTTGTCCGGTTGAGTTAGGACCTTATTTAAGACTGCAATATTTGGATCAGCCTGAGATAGGTTCTACCCATATTTCAGAGGAGAAGAAAGCTCCGTCCGGCTCCATTACTATAGCATCTGCAGCCCTTACGGAGGATATTGATTTTCCAAAAGGTTTTTATCTCAGACGAAAAAACGACAAGTTATGGTTACGGGGATATCTTGCGGACCATTTACATACTTGGAGTCCTCATGATCGCTTTATCTTCTGTCGCGCTTAGCTACTATTGTATGAAGAACGAAAGGTATTTTGGTATTTGAAAGGGAAGGAGTTCAACACCAATGGATATCAAAAACAAAAGCGGAGATGTGCTTGGAAAAATTCAAATTGAATCTTTACGCAAAGATAGTGCGATTGACCGGATCGTCATTGACTTAAAGCCTGGTGAGGGGAAGGCGATTTACACCGCAAATGCTACAGAGAACCAATTCACGCAACAGACCAATTATGCAGCCATTCCATGGGAAGACGGGTTCGAACAATTGCAGAAACTTTATTCTCCATGGCAGCCGAAATTTCCGATTGACTCTGATATCGATGCCATTCATGTATTTTATGGATTTGATAATGTAACTCCGCAAGAAATCGAAGAAATGATTGAAGAAAGTAACAGGTCAGGCAGCAATGTAGTGATACGAGATCTGAAGCCAAATAAGAGGGTTGTGGGTATCAGCATCACGTATCAAGAATACGGTGGTTATAAACTTAATATTTTTGGAACAACAAAGAGCCGAATCACGTTGCCTGATCATGTTGGTACTACGGTTAAGCAAATAGCCATACGTGGCGTCCAAACATTTTATGTTGTCAATAACGAAGCTTCCCAACTGATATGGATCGAAGAGGATGTGCATGGGAAGGCACTTCAATACGAGATTATTGGCAGAAACATGTCAGAAGATCTTGTGATGAAGATTGCGAATTCAATGAACGGATAAATTTTATATTAATCTGAGTGAGGTGCAACGATGAGTTACAAAGCTATTCTCATAGACCAATTAAATGCTTGTTATCATGACAAGAGCTGGTTTATACCGCTGCATGATATTTTGACAGACCTCAATGCTGCGGAAGCCGCTTATGTAAAGAATGAGGGAGAGCATTCCATTTGGGCGATCGTCAATCATCTTATTTTCTGGAATGAGAGGTGGCTTGAGAGATATGTTGCCGAACAGGTCGACGGGCTGCATTCAGTGAATAATGAGGATACATTTGACATAGATCCGTCTAACCTGAACGATGTGGAGTGGTGCAAGACACTACATAGACTGAAAACCGTTTTTAGTGATTGGAACAGGGCACTCGAAGATAGCGATGAACATAAACTGACCCGTGAAATTCCTTCTTATTTCAACGCGCCTTGGTGGGGAGTTGTATCGAATCTATGTATTCATAATGCCTATCATATTGGCCAGATCATGCTGCTCAAAAAATCAATGAAACACACGTAATACACGCTGAATTAGGTTTATAAAATTATACTTAAGCAAAGGAAGATGACTTTCATGGAAAAAGGCAAAATTATATTTTTGAACGGTGTAACGAGCTCTGGTAAAACTTCAATTGTAGAGGCGATGCAATCATACGATGATCCGTTTTTCTATGTGGTCGCTAATGATCTTTTTGAAAATACGATCGGGGATAAACATCTTCAGACGGATTACTGGAAGTATCTGAGTGAAGCGATTGTAATGATGTATCATACGGCAAAAGTATTCTCAGACCATGGCAAGCATGTACTGATTGATGGCATACTTGTGGAAAGACCGGAGCTTGCGCCGCATTATGAACAAGTCAAACAGATTTTTGAAGGGTATCCACTGGATATCGTTGAGTTATATTGCCCTCTCGATATCTGTCGTCAGCGTAACATTGAGCGTGGTGATCGCAGAGAAGAGCAATCGGATGAGCAACATCAAATCATGGCTAAACACATCAACTATAGCTATTCGATTGATACAAGTATGAACAAACCGGAAGAATGTGCGGAGAGGATTATTGCAGCACTGTTCAAGACCCATCATGAACCATTGAAAAATATGTAAAAATGATACAACGAAGCTGGACATTCATGAGCATGTTGTTCCAGCTTCCTGGCTATCTGAGAGAACATATAGAGCAGTGAATCATTTCAAAAAGAAAGAATGGGGAAATGTAATCATGACCAAAGAGATTGAGCATTTGCTTCAAGCTTTTGAAGAGTGGGCGTTGTTTGTCAAGACGATGACTCATCTCGAGGAGAGGATATGGAATTCCAGCATGGAAGAAGGGAAATGGACGATAAAATCAATAGTAAGTCATATCATGTTATGGGACCGATATTTTTACAAGGAAGCGATTGAGAAGATTGCGCTGAAGCAGGAAGTTACGTTGAAACATATGAATTTTGAAGAGTTTAATCGCAAAGCTATTGAGTATGGTTCCCGCACAGAGACGTCGGAAATTGTAAATAAGGCTATCACGTACCGCCATAAAATTATGAATGATATTCGAGGGCTACCGGAAAAGCAGCTTCATCAGACGTATTTGGACGCAGAGGGTAACGTATTTTATATTCCCCAATACCTGAAAGATTTTATATGGCATGACCAGCATCATATGGAACCGTTGAAGAAATATCTTGCCAGTCTTGAAGCGTAAAGGATTTAGCATGTAGGAGGCGGCACGGAATGCAGCATGTGGCTTGCTTTGAATATAATATGTATCCCAAACCAGGGAGGGATTGTAGTGAGTACTCATACAATTGAATTAACTCAGGCAAATCTGATCGGTTCATTTACCAATGAGGTAACTCCCATTTTGAGCGTGAAATCTGGTGACACCATTCGTTTTCAGACGCTGGATGCGGGCTGGGGCACGGGTGTGACTTATGCGAAACGCATGAAACCTTTTGATCGACAAGGTGAAAAAGATGGAGGTCATGCCTTAATCGGTCCGATCTATATCGAAGAGGCGAAGCAAGGACAGACGTTGGAGATTGTTTTCAATGAGATCGTACCGGGGAGATACGGGTTTACTTCTGCTGGCGGATATCCGAACTGGCAGAACCAGAAGTTACATCTAACAGAGGTTGAAGAACTGTCGCTGAATTGGACACTTGATCGTCAAACGATGAGTGGAACCTGTGAAATACACGGGAAGTCCTTTACGGTGTCTCTCTCGCCGTTTATGGGAGTAGTGGGAATGCCACCAGAGTCACGAGGGATTCATACAACATGGCCGCCCCGCTATTGCGGAGGGAATATCGACTGCAAGGAACTGGTACAGGGAAGTAAATTATATTTACCTATTCCCGTAGACGGAGGTTATCTCGCAATTGGTGATGGTCATGCACGGCAGGGGGACGGTGAAGTCAGCTGTCAGGCCATTGAATGTCCGATGGAGCTTGTCGATATCACGATCAACGTGATTGATGATATGATTTTAACCAATCCTCGTGCACATACGCCGTCAGGCTGGATTACCTTCGGTTTTCATGAAGATCTGAATGAGGCTACGGTTCAAGCATTAGACGGGATGCTCCATCTGATGGGGGAGTTATACGGCTTGCAGCGTGTGGAAGCGATTGCACTTGGAAGCGCGGTAATTGACCTGCGTATCACTCAAATTGTGAATGGCGTTAAGGGTGTGCATGCTGTCCTTCCCCATGATGCCTTTAAGTAACTTGTGGCCTGTTATACGTCGTATTAGATGAACTTGGGGGTCGATAAAATGAAAGGCAGACCACAGATCGTTTTAGATATCGCAGGGGTTTTGTTAAGTAATATGTCATTGACGTGCTGGAAAGATATGAGTGAGGAAACCAACCTATCGGCAGAATCTTTGAAAGTACATTTTGCAGGAATCAAACGAAAGCTCTGGACAGGAATGATGAGGGAAGAAGAGTTCTGGCAATCGTTGAAGGAGATGTATCCCGAATTATCAATAAGCCGAGCGAAAGACATCTTGTACCATTCAATTGTTCCCTTACCAGCCGCTCAATACCTTGAGCGATGGAGTGAGTCCGCCGATATCCATCTACTCAGCAATCATTGCAAGGAATGGATTGAGCCGAATCTGAGCCGTTTAAGCTCATTTACCAAAAGTATAACAATCTCTAATCAAGTGGGTCTATGCAAGCCTGAGATTGAGATATACCAACGGGTCGAAACCTTCCTGGTAGCTGGAGAAGAGGTTCTATTTATAGATGATCAAGAGAAAAATTTACATTCTGCTAAGCTGCTTGGCTGGGAGACTTTACTGGCTGACAAAGAAGGAGATTGGGTTAATGAAGTTGAGTCATTGCTAATTTAGAATGAAATCCAGAAAACAATAAGGATCGGATATTACCTGCTAAACTCCAAATTGCTTTAGATGATGATCTAAATGCTTGTATATGCCTTTACCCCATTGCTCGGCTGTTAATTTTCCGAAGAAGGGATGGGGGTGGCGCGAGAATTTTTCTGAAGCACCTTGTTGAAAGATATTAATCTGCTGCTCGAGTTTTTCTTTTTCTGCTATAAACTGTCGATGGTCATCAATAATGATTGTCGGGATCGTAGACATATTATGGGGCAAGGGCTTGTCATTATAAAACATTGGTTTTGCGAACCGTCCGATAAGTCTCCCAAGTAATCCTCTAGGTGGAAAAGCATTTCCTAAGGGGATATCATGAAATGCTGAACAGTGAGCCAGCATTTGAGAGACCTGCATCGTGCCCCATTTAGGGATGGAATTTTCACTAAGTTGATCCATGCGCTCTGTAATTTCAGCAGCATTTATCGTATCAAATATACTTTTCACAAGAACACCTCAGTCCTCCAGGATATATAATTTGAACTTGAACTATCATCATTCTATTATTGAAAGGTTTATCCTCTTACTATCAAGAATAATAAGATATGGTAAGTTTAGTCAATGCATTATGGGAAAATCACGAATAAAATCGGAGGATGCGTACTTGGAAAATAAGGAAACGTTTAATCTCGTAACAAATCAATATGAACGATATAGACCCCTTTATCCGAGTGAAATGTTTCATGATATTTTTACATACCTGAATCTTAATAAAGAGGATTCCATTCTTGAGATTGGCTCTGGAACCGCCTTTCACTTCATTGATCCGGAAGTGGGTTACCGCCGGGCTTGGGAATTGTTAGAGAATACAGGCGGCATGGACTTTTCTGGACGATTCATGTACCGGTCTATGACCAGCTGAACAATGAAATTCGTTCCCACTACATAGCATTAGCCCCTCATGTGGATGATTCTCACTAACCTTCGCCAGATGAAGTTATCCAGGAGCGTAAAGAATTAACTGAGCGATCCTGCTTGTTCGCGGATATTACGGTTAAGGAGTATAACTGGATACAGTCCTGTTCCAGCGAAGAGTATGTCTCGCTGTTAAATACCAATTCCAAACATCAGCAGCTGTCTGATGATGTTCGGCGTTCACTTCTGGAGCGAGTCAAAGATTCGATCGATGCTGCAGGTGGAACGATAGAGAAACAACATAAGGTTGCTCTTTTTCTAGGGAAGAAAAAGGTCTAAGGATATATGTTTTCATTATTTCACAGAAGAACAGGAGGGAATATATGAGTGATCCGCGTTCAACATACAGTATCCAAACGGCAGTGTTAAGTTTACAAGAGGAATTAGAGAGGTTAAAGATGCAGGCGGTCATGGGGTGGTCCAAAGAATTCCGAAATCTAGAGTGGTATGGTTTGAAAAATGGAATGCGTGTATTGGAGGTCGGAAGCGGACCAGGTTACATTACAGAGCAATTATTAAACAGTCTGCCGGACAGCGAGCTTACCTCGCTTGAGATTGATCGTTCACTGCAAGCACAAGCCAAAGAACGGCTGAAAGATATTCCTTCCAAGCGATTACAATTTGTAGAGTCTTCCATCTACCAGATGGATCTGCCTGATGATTCTTTTGATTTTGTCGTGGCAAGACTTATCTTTCTTCATTTGAACAATCCTGATGAAGCTGCACGAGAGATATATCGTGTGCTTAAGCCTGGCGGTCGTCTTGCCATTATAGATGTGGATGATGGTGTTTTTGGAGCGGTGAATCCTGACGTTCCTGTTTTGCATACGGTATTAATGAAAATCTCGGACTATGTGGCACAACACAGCGGTAATCGCTTAATTGGCAGAAGTCTGCCACGTCTCCTTTCTGAGAGCGGATACATCGATGTTGACATTGATTCTGTCCTTCAACATAGTGATCTTTTAGGCATAGAAGGGTTTAAGCAGCAGTTTAACTCTAATCGCTTTGTACATTTTGCTGAAAAAGGTGTGATCAGTTCAGAGGAGTTTGCTCAGCTGCAACAAGCCTCTGATGCGATAAATCATTCGCCGGAAGCCTATGCCATGATGAATTTCATTACAGCTTGCGGCACGAAGCCCTTGTAAGAGCTGTGTACGTTTGAAATAAGCTGTACTTGCTCAGTGCTCGGACATTATCTATGACAGACTAAGCTTCCTAAGAGACGGAGGATGGGAATGAATATCGCTCAAGCTTTCCAGGAAACTGTAGTGCGAGGAGATCATCAGGGTATGATTGATTTGCTCAAAAAATATGAACAATCCAGCAAGCTATCTGTCAATGAACGAGGTTGGGTCTACTGGAATGTTTCCGATGGTTACGCCTTGTTAAGAGAGCCGGAACTGCTTTATGCCAATCACCGGGCATTCTTCGAATGGGGGAAAGAAAACCTCTCCCCCGAGCAGTTACACTGGATCGTTTCGGATTCGACACAAGCGTTGTCATTATCTCTGGGGAACTACTTTGATCATTGGATTGATTGGTACCAATATGCTAGTGATCATGCCCCGAAGTTGGATACCAACCGAGGTGCTCGATTCGAGAGCCATCGGGCTTTGGGTGGTTCGCTTTGGGTTTTGGAGAGGTACAGCGAAATGGACAGTGTGCTTGAAAATTTGAACCAGCTCATACAAGAAGATGATTCATGGTCCAATATTCTTTTTGCCCGGATTACATACAACAAACAGCGTTTGGTCTATCTGTATCATGCCGGGGATTTTGCGGGAGTCGAAGCTCTTGTAAACGAAACGATGGACTGGATTGATGAAATCAATGATGGAGCACTACGCATTTCAAGAAAAGATGAAGTGGTGGGCAGCTGGGAGGATATTAATGTCTCCAGAAATTCGCAGAGAGATATCAACATTGCGTTAAACAATTTGGCCTGTATTTTAACGGATATCGAAAGGTATGAGGAAAGTGTGAATTTGTTTATCCAGATACAGGAACGTGGTCACCACATGAATGCATATGGTTTTTCCAAATGGATATATTCGATCTGGAAGACAAGAGGGACTGAGGCAGTTAAAGATGCATTAGCAGTTAATGCCTCTTATGAAATAGCTGACCTTGTGAAACATACTCCTAAACTATTAGAGATCAAAGGTTAGCATGAGGTGATTTAAGTTGCCAGAGGTTTGCACAAAAACGTGAAAGGAGTGATGTGATATGAGAAAAAATACAAATCTGAGTAGAAGAAATAAAGTTGTCAGAGGTGTTTTTGTCTAACGCAGAGGACCCAAGGAAGGGTTCCGAGGAATGCCTCTGTGTAATTTTTACGAGGAGGAATTTCAAACTATGATTCATTTAAAACGTGTGTCAGTGGATAATTGGTATGCATGTACTCAACTGGAAGTATCTGAAGAGCAGAAAAAGAGTTTTCCCGCGCCGGTAGTATATTGGATTGCTGAATCCAAGGTTGTGACCAATTTTCGACCCATGGCCATCTATTATGATTCGGATCTGGTTGGTTTTGCTGTGTACTCAGATAAGCCCGATCATGAGGATAACTATTGGCTTCTTGCTCTAATGATAGATACCAAATATCAGGGCAGAGGTTATGGAAGAGAAGCCCTTAGGAAGTTGATTGATCTAATGAAAGAATCGCTGAAATGCAAACGCATCATGATTGGACACAGGCCGGAGAATGGTATCGCCGGGAATCTGTATGAATCCATTGGTTTTCACCGAGTAAGTGAAGGGTTGATTGATGGCGAAGTTGTTCGGCTTCTAAGGTGCGAGTAGTGCCGAAACACATGCGATTCGGATCGTAGGAGAGGTTGGTTGATTTGAAGCATTTACACATTATTTTCTCATGGCTCTTTATCATGTTAGGCATTGTGATTATTACAATCTCGAAGATGATTGAAGAGGTGATTCCGAAGCTAGGGTATGCAGCATTCCAGTCAGCAGCAGCTGGCAGTTATACACCGAGTGATTATCAAGTGAATTTTGAACTGAATTATTGGATAGGTGCGATATGTATTTTGGGTGGAGTTATCTGTTTATTAGCTAGAATAAATTGGGTTCAGAGCTCCATTCGTGAGATGAATGCAAGAAACAAAGAGTTTGATGAAACTCATCATTATGATGACACAAGAGAACTGAAATAAGTTATGATATGACATAAAAAAAGAAAGGGCAGATCAACATGATTACATTCCAATACTTTGAACCGGAAGATTTTGATCAACTAATCGAATGGAGTGGAGATGAAGCGTTTCTGCTCCAGTGGGCTGGCCCGCAGTTCCATTATCCACTTTCTAAGGAACAGCTGGCGGATTATTTGCAAGGTGCGAATGATAAGAACACTTCGAATAAGTTCATTTATAAAGTGATGGATGAATCAACTCAGGAGATTGTGGGCCATATTGCTCTTGGCGGTATCGATCGATATAATCGTACAGGACGTATCGGTAAGGTGCTTCTTGGTAAGCCATATCAGGGTAAAGGCTATGGAAAGCAAATGATCGATGAAGCACTTCGAATTGGATTTGAAGAGGAGAAGTTACACCGGATCAGTCTGGGTGTATTTGATTTTAATGTCTCAGCCATCCGATGTTATGAAAAAGCGGGCTTTGTACAAGAAGGACTTATTCGTGATGCGAGAAGACATGAAGATACATTCTGGAATCTTATCGAGATGAGCATATTAGAAAACGAATGGAAGAAATAGCTTCTCAAAAGGGCTCATCATACTTGAGAGGAGGTTCACCCACCCGTCATGCTGAACATACTGAAAAAGCTGACTTTTTGGTTTGTTATTTTCTCGCTAACCGTATGTTTCATTAATCTATCAGGAAACGATGATAAGAATATTCTGATTTATCTAACGAATCCTATAAATCCGTTGCTGAATGACTGGTTGACCAAAATAAATACAAATCCAGAGACGAACTCATTGTTCAGGCCGTTAATATACTTGTTCCATTTGATTTTTTGGGGCGGTGTGGGGTTCATTCTGGATCGGCTCATTATGAAGCTTAAACGTGAAGAGTAGATAGGAGCAACTCTCAGAAAAAGTTCATCTTTCTTGAGAAGCACTTCGATGAACGGATGTAATAACTACGTGTACGAAAATTTAAAAGGTGCTGTCCTCCTGTCATTTTCATGACAGGAGGACAGCACCTTATTTACTTCCTTCCTGATTGATTACAATGATCCCCGTATCAATAAATTCCTGCACGGGCAAACCGTCGCTTGCCAGTAACAAGGTCTCCATCATTTTGGTACCCCAGACTCCTTCATTCTGCGAAATAACGGCAGACAGTTGACCGTTGAGCAACCCGTTTTCACTGGTCGGGCTGTCACCGAACGCGATCAAATGCCGGTTAAGGCCTTTTGCTTTCCAGATCAGGGTAGAAGCAGAGACGGAAACAAAATCGAGTCCGATAATCGCATTGAAGTGAGGGTGAGCTTGAATCATGTTCTCCATATCGGACATGGCGCGATCTTCATTCCCTTGATGATAACGAACCTCCAAGATTTCGATGTCTGTTTCACTGCGGATGTAGTCAATGAATCCATTAAGCCGCTGCTGCAAACCTTGCATCTCCTCCAAACCATTCTCGACAAGAATCATGCCTTGATTATTCAGAAGCCCTGTAGTCGTCATTGCGAACTGCTGACCAGTGCGATAGTTATCAGCGCCCACATAAGCGATTCGATGACTGGATGGGGCATCTGATTCAAATGTAATGACAGGAATACCCGCAGCTTGGGCTGCATCAATAACGGGTGTAAGTGCAGCAGCATCCACAGGAGATATAGCTATCCCGTCCACATGCTGTTTGATCATATTCTCCATGATACGGATCTGTTGTTCGGTATTGGCTTCATCAGGTGCGTTTACAATTAATGTGATATTGTGTTTGCCTGCATACTCCGTTGCATCCTTCGTGATCATCTCATAGGTTGGATACGTCATTGGATAGATAATACCGAAAGTTTTGCTCGCTGCAGATTTCTCTACAGGTGAAGTCGCAGGAAGTGTTGCAGCCATCTGCTGTGGACGAATGTTTGCCGAACCGAATGAAATGATCATCGGGAACACGAGTATTAGTGTAAGTAAAAGTGCAAATCTGGCTTTATTCATACATTGGCTCTTTTCTCATATCTGATGGTCTGGTCTGCGATGCCTCGGTCCCTTGAGTTCGGTATTCTCTTGGTGTAAAACCTGTTGTTTTCTTGAATATATTAGAAAAATAGTGAGAGTCATTGTAACCAACTTTGTAAGCAACCTCAAAGGTTTTGTTGTTGGTTGTTTTCAGCAGCTCCTTGGCTTTGCCGATTCGAATCTGGGTTAGATACTCCGTTATCGTTTGACCAGTTTCCTGACTGAAAATCTTGCTTAGATGACTTGGACTGATTCTGACGTGTGCAGAAATCATCTTCAACGAGACCTGTTCGTTATTATATTCACGGGATACATAAGCTTTCACCTGATCAATGACGTCACTGTATTTCCCGGAGCATGCTGCTCTTCTCTGCCATAACAGGTTAAGTAGGGAGCACAGATATTGAGTGCAATCCTCCAAACACGTAATCTTCCGAATTGTCTGCTGTAAGGAAGTAATGTTCTCATCCGAATGATCACTCATGCGGAACAACTGATTCGCCAGCCGAAACGACTCCAGCGTAAGATCATTCAACAGATAGAAGCCATACGAGGAGGACTTCCAGTCGAAGGACTGTAATGGAGCGGCAAACTCCTGCACAAAATGGTCACGCAGATTGGGGCTGCCGATTTTGAGGAATTCAAGAAAAGAATTCCTGTCGAGAAAAAGAGTCGTGTGCTCATCCGGGTTGATTTCACGTAGAGAAGCTCTGTTCTGAAGGGTGAGCCGGGTAATATATTTATCCTCCTCCGCTTCCAGATACGAGACATGAATTCCTTGCAGACGCTCCTGCTGACTGCCAATGCCCAGAATAATATTACATTTGAACGTATGTTCAAGTTCCATACGAACCCGCCCGCGAAGCTGCTCCAGATATACGGATATGCTGTCATCGGAGTGATACTTGAGCAGAAGCACCAACTCGGTTCGGCTTCGAATATAAGGAAGAAGTTCAACGTGGGGATCACGAGTTTCCTCCAGTATGGGAAGTAGCTTCTTCATCAGGGATTCCGGGTCCCGGGAATCATCTGTTAATCGAACGTCGATAATGACAATGGTATAATACCTGGCCGAGAGAGGAAGTGAGAGTTGTTTGGCTGATTCAATTGCATCGGTTGTACCGATGAGTCCTCCGCACAGATCGGCCAGCAGTTTTTCTTTGGTGATCGTCCGGTTTGTCATGCGTTGATGTTCTTCATCCATTTGTTTGCTGACCTTATGCAGCATTTGGATTAGCTCTGCTGCACTAATGGGCTTTAGACAGTACTCGGTCACCCCAAGTCGGATGGCCTCCTGGGCATAGCTGAATTCGTCATGACCACTCATGATAATGATTTTGATATCAGGTTGTTGAGTGCGAACGATGGAGGTCAGTTCCAATCCGTTCATAAATGGCATTTTGATATCTGTAATCAAAATATCCGGAGCCCACTCATGAATTAAAGGTAACGCAAGCTCGCCGTCGGGTGCATCCCCGCAGTAGTGAAAACCTTCCTTTTCCCAATCGATGCAGCTCCGTATATTCTCCCGAATTCCAATTTCGTCATCCACGATCATCACCTTTTTCAACGGTTAACCTCCTTGCTTTTGGGGATACGAATCATAAATGTGCTGCCTTCCATATACGTACTTTCCATTTCAACACCATAAGATGGTCCAAAATATAGTCGAATCCGGTGATGTACATTGAGCAGACCGAATCCGCCTTCCTGCTCGTCATCTTGGGGTGAACGGGAAGCGGCCGGCTTCTCCAGCTCTTCACGTAATTGTGCCAATCGATCCGCAGACATGCCAATTCCGTTGTCCTGTACGGTGAGAATGATGCTATTGTCCTCTACATATCCGTGTATGGATATCAGCCCTTGACCGCGTTTGTTCTTGATCCCATGATAGAGCGCGTTTTCAATCAGGGGCTGCAGCGTCATTTTCAAAATGGGATAATCCTGAAGCTCACGATCAACGCTGATCTCGTAGGTGAGAATATCGTGGTACCTCATCTGTTGAATAACCAAGTAACTTCGCGCATGTTCTAGCTCGGCTTGAATGGATACCCAGTCGAATCCTTTGTTCAGACTCAAACGAAAGAATTTCGAAAGGGCCTGCACAAGTTTGATTACATTTTCTTTTTTCTCTGCTTCAGCCATCCATAGGATGGATTCCAACGTGTTATAGAGGAAATGAGGGTTGATCTGAGCTTGCAGCGTACGTAGTTCAGCAATTTTCACCTGTTCATTCTCTCGAATGCTCTTTTCGATTAGCATTTTGAGCTTATCCAGCATCACATTGAAGCTTTTGCCCAGATCAGCAATTTCGTCCGAGCCGTGTGGTGTGACTTTGGCTTCCAAGTAACCGTTTGCAGCTTTACGCATCTTGTTCATCAGAATCCGGATGGGAAGAATCAGTCGATTATTCAGGAAGAAATATAACGATATCGCAAAGAAAGCACTTAACAAAACCGTAATGATGATCAATTGGCGAATGCTATTGGCCTCTGCAATGATTTCCTGATAAGGAGCTACGCCAATCATTTTCCATCCGGTCTGTTTTGAGGTGCTGTATACAACAAACTGGGGCTTGGATCCTGCAGACAGGATAAAGCTGTCGTGCTGTAGATGTAAAGGAACCGATCGGATCTGATCCATCATGGTTATGGATGCCGGGGTGGCATCCGGCCTGAAGAGTGTATTTCCGTATTGATCACTAATATAGAAAAAACCGGAATCCTTAATAGGGGTATTCATCAAAAAATCATCAATGAACGAATCATTCAAATCAATTACTATGAACCCGATGACCTCATGCGTAATTCGCTCTTTGACCGTGGTTATAATTGAAAGCGCATTCTGTTTAGGGTAAGCAAACCCATCCAGCCTGTTATATTCGGCATAGGCTGCAGAATGAGGGATGCGCAGAATGGCATCCGGATACTGTATCAGATACTTGAAGTACGGGTTACGCAGCGGATTTCGTTCCAGCTTGAACACGCCTTTTCGTTCACTTATGCCTTTTCCGTAAAAATTCACGAACGAGATATTAAGTACCTTGTCATACTTGTAAGTTTCCCGATATAGATTGTATGTCTGAAGGATGGCTTTGGCTTCCGGGTAGGACTCCGATTGAGAATACAGATATTGAAGCACTTGCGGGTTCTTGCCCAGTTCGAGCAGCCGTTCCGTATCCTCAAACAAGATGTCAATGTTCCTGGCAAGCTGGTCGGCAACCAGCTGTGTCGAGGCCTTGTTATGATTGGATACGACCGTATAGGATTTGTGGTAAGAAATCAATCCAACCACGATCAGTGGTACTGAACTGAGGATGATAAACATGCTGAGTAATTTAAGCCTGAGGCTTGAAGCAATCCATTGAATGAGTTTCAACGTATTCCACTCCATCTGAAGGGATCAAAAATGTATCATTAGTATAACATGATTTTCTAATATGTAAGAGAATCGCTAAATACTACACAATTAAACAAAGAAATTACACTTTTTAAACTCCATTTTTTTAAATTACTTAAATTATTACATAAATAAAGTATGAGACTCCATATAAGCTCGGAATGAAAGCGTTCTATAATGTGGTCACACCACAAGGTGAAACGAAAAAAGGGAGGATCACAACATGCGAACCAAAAAAAAGTGGGGACTTGCCATAACATTGGCTATGGTGATGCTGGTCAGCACGGCATGTAGCAGTACGAATGGAGGAGCAGGCTCCAATAATGAAACTTCAACGAGTGGGAATGGCAGTACACCTGCCAGCGCCAAAACAATTACGCTTGGTTTTTCGCAGGTTGGTGCGGAGAGTGGCTGGCGTTCGGCGAATACCAAGTCGATTCAGGATTCAGCCAAAGAAGCGGGTTATGATTTGAAATTCTCCGATGCGCAGCAGAAGCAGGAAAATCAAATTAAAGCTTTGCGATCCTTCATCCAGCAGAAGGTGACGGTGATCGCTTTTTCCCCTGTTGTAGAATCCGGTTGGGATACCGTATTGAAGGAAGCGAAGGATGCAGGCATTCCCGTGATTTTGACGGACCGTGCTGTGGATTCGCCGGATAAAACCCTCTACAAAACCTTTATTGGCTCCGACTTTGTAGAAGAAGGACGCAAAGCAGGTCAGTGGCTTAGTGACCAATACAAGGACACACAAGACGAGATCAACATTGTTGAGCTGCAGGGTACAACAGGCTCCGCACCCGCGAATGACCGTCAAGAGGGCTTTATGGAATTGATTGCTTCCAATTCGAAGCTTAAAGTGATTGCTTCACAATCGGGTGACTTTACACGTGCCAAAGGCAAAGAAGTCATGCAAGCTTTCCTCAAAGCACATAAAAAAATAGATGTTCTCTATGCACATAATGACGATATGGCACTTGGTGCAATTCAGGCCATTGAAGCGGCAGGATTGAAACCAGGCGTAGATATTACCATTATCTCTGTGGATGCCGTGAAGGATGGGATGCAGGCTGCTGCTGATGGCAAAATCAACTTTATCGTTGAATGTAATCCGTTGCTAGGACCTCAATTAATGGAAGCGGTTCAATCGGTAGTAGACGGGAAAGACATCGAACCCCGAATCGTTACGGATGAGACGACCTTCACATCGGAGCAAGCCAAAGAAGCATTGCCAACACGTGAATATTAAAAGCAGATTCGTATAACACCGAAAAGTCATTTTTCGACCAGGCTGTCGCTAAATGACTTTTTTCCATAACAAAGGAGAGGGTTATATGGCCGAGCAAGCACCCATTTTGCAAATGACAGGTATCACCAAACAATTTCCCGGGGTTAAAGCGTTATCCAGCGTCAGCTTTCGCTTGTTTCCGGGCGAGATTCATGCCTTGATGGGTGAGAACGGAGCGGGGAAGTCAACGCTTATTAAAGTTCTGACCGGCGTTTATTCCATTGACGAAGGAACGGTAACTATGGATAACCGTGACCTCTCGATCTCCGGCCCGCTTGAAGCGCAAAAGGCGGGAATCAGTACCGTTTACCAGGAGGTTAATCTCTGTCCGAACTTAACGGTCGCTGAGAATATTTTCATCGGGCGGGAGCCGATGCGATTTGGCAAAATCAATTGGAAGCAAATGAACAAAGATGCGGAGAACATTCTGCGAGACAGATTACATCTGTCCATCGACGTTAAGGCTTCTTTACAGACCTACTCGGTCGCGATGCAACAACTGATTGCAATTGCAAGAGCACTCAGCATCTCGGCAAAAGTGCTCATATTGGATGAACCCACATCCAGTCTGGACAAAAACGAGGTTCAGCAACTGTTTCGTATTATGCACAAATTAAAGAGTGAAGGTCTCGCAATTCTTTTTGTTACTCATTTTCTTGATCAGGTATACGAAATGTCGGATCGTCTAACGGTGCTCCGTAACGGGGAATTGGAAGGAGAGTACATAGCCGCAGAGCTTCCACGCATGGAACTGGTGCTCAAGATGATCGGCAAGGAGCTCGAGGTGCTTGAGGAGCTTCCGAAGGAAGCGGATGCTGCCCAGGCGGATTCGGGAGAACTGTTAATTACCGCTAAGGCACTTGGACGCAAAGGAGCAATTGAGCCTTTTGATCTGGACATTCGCAAGGGAGAAGTCGTGGGCTTGGCTGGGTTATTGGGGTCTGGTCGTACCGAGATCGCTCGCCTTTTCTTTGGTGCAGATCGTTCAGATGTAGGCAAGCTGCTCGTTGTAGATACAGGAAGTACGGTCAAGTCGCCGCGTCATGCAATTGATCAGAATATTGCTTTTTGCTCCGAGAACCGTAAAACCGAAGGCATAATCGATGATCTGACCATCCGGGAGAACATTATTCTGGCTTTACAAGCGACACGAGGTTGGTCCAAACCAATCTCACGCAAGAAACAGGATGAGATCGCCGAAAAGTACATCAACCTGTTAAATATCCATCCGAAAAACCCGGAGCATTTAATTAAAAATCTGAGTGGCGGTAATCAGCAAAAGGTGTTGCTTGCACGGTGGCTGCTGATGAACCCCGATCTGTTGATTCTCGATGAACCTACGCGTGGAATTGATATCGGTGCCAAGACTGAAATACAGAAGCTGGTGCTCTCTCTGTCGAAGCAGGGCATGGCCGTGCTGTTCATTTCGTCCGAGCTGGAAGAAGTGATTCGTGTCAGCCACCGGATTGCCGTAATCCGGGACCGCAAAAAAGTGAAAGAACTTAGCGGGGATCAGATCCATCAACAGCAAATCATGAAAGCAATGGCAGGAGGTTAAAGAGATGGCGGGCAAGATGCGTAAACATCATTTGTTTTGGCCGTTATGTATGCTTGGTTTACTTTTAATCTTTAATTTGCTGTACTCTCCGGATTTCTTCTCCCTCGTCATGCGTGAAGGGAATCTGTATGGCAGCTTGATTGATATTCTCAATTTTGGAGCGCCTTTAATTCTGGTATCGATCGGTATGACACTGGTGATTGCGACCGGAGGTATCGACTTGTCCGTGGGCTCCATTGTAGCGATCTCCGGTGCTGTGGCTTGTATGAGCATCAGCAGAGGAGTGGATCAGAGTTCGCTCTGGCTTGTGTTGGGTGCACTTGGATTATCTATAGGTCTCTCACTGATCTTGGGCATATGGAACGGGGCGCTGGTTTCGGTTGCCCGAATCCAGCCCATTATTGCAACGCTTATCCTGATGGTAGCCGGACGTGGGATTGCGCAATTAATTACGAGTGGACAGATTATTACTGTATCCAACGCGAACTACGCCTATATCGGGGCAGGTTCGCTTGCAGCATTGCCTTTCTCCATCTTCATCGTATTAACTGTGCTGCTTGTTGCCTCATTGCTGACGAGAAAAACGGCACTGGGACTGTTTATTGAATCGGTTGGAAGTAACGCAAACGCGAGCCAACTGGCAGGTATTCGTTCAAAAACAGTTATTCTCACGGTATATGTCTTCTGTGGTCTGTGTGCCGGCATTGCCGGGCTTATTCTCAGCTCAAATGTATCCAGTGCGGATGGAAATAACGCAGGTCTGTGGTATGAACTCGATGCCATTCTTGCTGTAGTGATCGGGGGTACTTCGCTCAATGGTGGACGTTTCTATCTCATGGGTACCGTCGTTGGAGCGCTGATTATTCAAACCTTAACAACGACGATCTATATGATTGGCGTTCCACCAGAAGTTACGTTGGTTGTCAAAGCCTTCGTTGTATTAGCCGTATGTTTGATTCAATCTGATTCCTTCCGCAATTCCATGGTGATCCGTTGGAAAAAACGGAAGTTTCCAGCCGAACAGGGGGTTAACCGCCATGTTTCTTAATCGTAAGTATCTCCCGGTCTTTGTCACCTTCGGTTTGCTGGCTGTGATGTTTGCTATAGGCTCTTTCAGGTATACGGGGTTCTTCTCCACACAGGTCCTGCTTAATCTTCTCATTGATAACGCATTTCTGATTATCACTGCGATTGGCATGACTTTTGTGATTGTATCGGGAGGAATCGACCTGTCGGTAGGTTCTGTCATTGCGCTGACGACTATCATTAGCGCAAGTCTGGTCGAGAAGCAAGGGTGGTCGCCTGCGATCGTTATACCGATGGTGCTTGTCATGGGTGCGTTGTTTGGCACAGTCATGGGGGCTATCATCCACTATTTTAAAATCCAGCCCTTCATCGTGACACTGGCCGGTATGTTTTTGGCGAGGGGGCTGTGTTATGTCATCAGTCTCGACACCATTACCATTACGAATCCATTTTACACACAGGTTGCGCAGGCGAAAATTTCCCTGCCAGGGGGCAGCTTTGTCTCCATTAATGTGATTATTGCTCTGGTCATTGTACTGCTCGCAATCTACCTGGCACATTACACCCGGTTCGGGCGCAACGTTTACGCCATCGGCGGAAGCGAGCAATCCGCGCTGCTGATGGGACTGTCGGTTGCACGTACCAAAATCCTGGTGTACACGTTCAGCGGTTTGTGCTCCGCGCTTGCCGGTGTTGTCTTCACCTTCTATATGTTATCCGGTTATGGATTACACGCCATGGGTCTTGAACTCGATACCATCGCTGCTGTTGTAATCGGAGGCACCTTGTTAACAGGTGGTGTGGGGTATGTGGCGGGAACCTTTATTGGTGTATTGATCCAGGGGGCTATCCAAACTATAATTAGCTTCGAAGGCACGCTAAGCTCATGGTGGACCAAGATTGTGATTGGCCTAATGTTGTTTGTTTTTATTTTATTCCAACGACTGCTTAGCGGGCGGAGAGTATCCTCGAAATCACTGCATTAAGTTGATCGAATTAAATGATATTGAATAAGGATACCGACACAACGATATAACAATATGCGCTCTGCATTGGGGAATGCTGAGACTAACATGGAGATGGGAGATGCGTGAATGAGAAGACATGTGATCGGGTTGTGTTTGTTCATACTGCTGCTGCTGCTTGTCGGTTGTACAACACCTGAGTCTGAATCTGTGTCTCCTCCCATCTCGTCTAACAACTTGGAAACTTTCCCCTCTGTTGAGGAATGGATGGAATCAGCGGTAGCAAGGGATACCTCTACCAAACCGATTGTCTTGGGTTTTTCACAACTGGGCAGAGAGAGTGCCTGGCGTCTGGCAAACTCCACGTCTATTCGAAACGCTGCGGCTGAATCGGGAATCTCCCTTGTAATAAAAAATGCAGAACAGTCTCAGACGAAACAGTTCGAGGCTGTTCGGTCGTTCATCAGGCAAAAGGTGGATGTCATTGCCATTGCACCGGTCGTTGAATCGGGCTGGGATGGTATTCTTCAGGAGGCCAGGGATGCAGGTATACCTGTGATCATCGTAGACCGGTCAGTTGATGTCAAAGACACTTCACTTTTTGTGACAACGATTGGATCGGACTTTTATGAGGAAGGTGTGAAGGCCGGGAAGTACATTCAGGATCGGATGCGAAATCATCCGGGTATGATACGGATTGCCGAACTGCAAGGCACGAGTGGTTCTACACCCTCTATCCAGCGTGGCGAGGGCTTTAGAAGCATTTTGGAAACCAGAGCAGATATCATCTTCTCACAAAGTGCTCCTGCCGATTTTACGGAGGACAACGGCAAACAAGTCATGAAAGAATTCCTTCAGGTCCCGGAAGACGAACGGCCGCAGGTCCTTTTTGCCCATAATGATGAAATGGCTTTTGGCGCCATACAAGCGATAGAAGAAGTTGGACTGAAGCCGGGAGAGGACATTATCATTGTTTCGGTGGACGGCTCCCGCAAAGCACTTGAAATTCTGGCGAGTGGGAAAATCAACGCTGTGGTGGAATGTAACCCGTTGCTTGGTCCCCAGCTTATGCAGGCTACAAAAGAAATTATTGCAGGGCGCACACTCCCGAAGCGCATGGTACCCCCGGAGGACATTTTTACACAGGAGAGTGCTAGACGGGAGATGTACAACAGGCGATTCTAGAACACATAAAAAATAGAACATTTTGGATAAAATTCAATTTACTTTAAATAATCCTTTCGTTTATACTTAATTTACCTTGAACTAAAAGTTCTTATCTAAGAGAAAGCACGCAGCAGATTGCGTGCATTTGAAAGCGCTTTTATTGGAGGGATGAAAGTCCGATAAAGAGAGGGAGTGTAGAAGGTATTATGCTGTGAATATAATATGAGGAGGTATTTTATGTTCAAAGTAAAGCTAGCAAAGGCGGTAATATCTCTCGCACTTTTCGGTACCTTGTTTTCTATTCCGGCGGTGCCCGATGCTCGTGCTGCAGAGGTAAGTTGTCCGAATGGTTATGTAGGTCTGACGTTTGATGATGGCCCATCTGGAAATACAACAAACATGCTTAACGCGTTGAAGCAGGCCGGTTTACGGGCAACGATGTTCAATGTTGGACAAAATGCGCAAAATAATCAATCTCTGGTTACTGCACAAGTAGCAGCTGGTATGTGGATTGGCAATCATTCCTATACACATCCGAATATGACTACATTAAACAGTTCTCAGATGTCGTCAGAGATTACTCGGACACAGCAGACGATCCAGTCCATTACCGGAAGTTCACCTAAACTGTTCAGACCTCCTTACGGTGCGACAAATGCGACCTTGAAATCCGTTGTGAGCCAAAACGGCCTGAAGGAAGTACTGTGGAACGTGGATTCCCAAGACTGGAATGGTGCCAGCGCAGCCCAGATCGTGGCGGCTGTGAACACGATGAAAAGTGGTGATGTCATACTAATGCATGATCAGTACCAGACGACACTTCAGGCCATTCCGCAGATTGCACAAAATCTGAAGAATCGTGGCCTTTGCTCCGGCATGATCTCACCGGCGACAGGTCGGGCAGTCGCGCCTGATGGAGGCACCACCAATCCTCCAGGTACTTCAACAAAAGTGGAAGCTGAGAATATGACCAAAGGTGGCCAGTACACAGGGAATATAAGCTCTCCTTTCAATGGAGTAGTGCTGTACGCTAACAATGATTTGGTTAAATACACGCAGTATTTTGCAACGGGCACTCACAATTTTTCACTTCGGGGGGCTTCAAACAATGCCAATATGGCTAGAGTGGATTTGAAGATTGGCGGACAGACCAAGGGGACCTTTTACTTCGGAGGAAACAGCCCTGCGGTGTATACGCTCAATAATGTTAGTCACGGTACCGGAAACCAGGAGATTCAGCTGGTTGTAACTGCAGATGATGGAACATGGGACGTGTATATTGATTACTTGGAAATAAATTAATTATCGCAGGGTTAATTGAAAAATGTACAGAGATGAAATCCCATTGGAAGCCCAATGGGATTTCATCGTGTTTTTGGACATTTTGTAATACAAAAGTTGAAGGGAAACATTTATAATGGATGAAAATGTGGACAGGGAAAATTTGGTGTGTATTGAAACCATTTGTTTATTAGGAGTGGATTGATCCAATGATCATTATGATTAACGGCGCGTTTGGTTCGGGGAAAACTTCGGCAGCAAAAGCACTTCAACCTTTAATTTCCAACAGTATGATCTATGATCCTGAAGAAATTGGTTATATGCTCAGAAAACTTCTCCCGGAGAATTATAGAGAGGAGAATGAACGGACGGATGATTTTCAAGATATCGAGTTGTGGAGAATCCTAACCGTAAAGACGGCTAAAGAAGTAAAGCAGAAATACAACAAACACTTAATTGTCCCCATGACCATCTATAAAGAGGAAAACTTTAATTACATCTATAATGGGTTGAAAGAGATCGATCAGGACATTTATCATTTTTGCTTAACGGCTACAGAAGAGACGATATATCATCGTTTGGCGAAACGAGGAGATGAATATGGAGGCTGGCAGTATCAACAAGCGCCCAAGTGTGTTGAAGCTTTCAAGGATGAACAATTTCAAACCCACATTGTTACCGATCATCTGGAGACCAGTGAAATCATCGAAATTATTTTGAAGCAAATGAACTGAAGAGGATGGAACCTAATTGACGACTGTGACGTTTGAAGAAGTAACCGAACAGCACCTCCCTGAAATTAGAGAGATTTATAACTATTATGTAATGAATACAACGATTTCGTTTCATACGGAGGAATTGGACCTTGATCAGATTAAATCCTCTGTGATGAACAAGGATACGCGGTATAAAACTTACGTAATTCTCGAAAACAATCAAATGATGGGCTATGTTCTGATCACCCAATATAAGAGTAAACAGGCTTATGACATATGCGGAGAAGTCACCATATATTTGAAGCCCGATATTTTGGGAAAAGGCTTGGGCAAACAAGCACTTCGTTTTATTGAGAAGGTTGCAAAAGAACAAGGGTTCCATACCTTAATTGCGACGATTTGCATGGAGAATACCAGAAGTAAATCATTATTCGAGAGAAATGGTTATGAACAATGTGCTCTGTTCAAAGAGATCGGATATAAATTTGATAGAAAACTGGATATTGGAAGTTTTCAAAAGATATTGTAAGGGGAATACGAAATGAGTAAAAACCTATATATTGTATCTGGACCGCCAGGAGTAGGGAAATCTACAACTTCCAAGCTGTTAGTTCAGACTTTAGAGAAAAGTGCATACATCTCTGGAGATGCGGTTAGTCACTTTCCGGTTAAAGGGCGAGGTAAACCCTGGCTTGATAAGGATACAAACGACTTAACGTGGAAAAACATATCTAGTCTGGTGAAAAACTTATTGGATTATAAATACGATGTAGTTTTGGACTATGTGTCCTTTCCGGAAGACATTGATGGATTAATGACAGAATTGGCAGACTATCATGTTCGCGTAATCTATGTTGTATTGATGGTGGATCGTCAAACCGTTATTCATAGAGACCTTCTAAGAGCAGAGGAACATCAAATGAAAGAAAGAAGTGTGCTTTTGCTGGATGCGTTTGAAAATCATCTGGATCTGAGAGTAGATAACAAGCTGTATACTAATCATTTTACAGAAGAACAATTACCTGAAATAGTAAGTGAAATTATAAATAATGAGAAATATCGAGTGAAGTAATTACTTTGTTACTATGCTACGAATTGTAAAAATGCAAGAGAGTTGAATAACCAATTCGTTGGGGGGATTATCGATGTCTCGTATTTATGGAGAAAGAATTGTGTTAAGAGAATACCAGGACTCTGATGTGGATTACATCAAACAATGGGTGAACGACCCAGAGATCACAGGGACATTATCAGATAATTTTTTGTATCCTCATTCGAGTTATGAGACAGAAGTCTTTTTCAGGACAATGGTTGAAGGCAAGTCTTCAAATAGAAGTTTTATTATCGGATTAAAGGATTCGCTAGATTATATAGGTCAGATTGATTTGTACAAAATTGATTATAAAAACCGCTTTGCATGTTTAGCAATTGTAATAGGGAGAAAAGAATTTTTAGGTAAAGGTTATGGGAGTGAAGCAATCCGTGTACTACAGAAGTTTGTCTTCGAAGAGCTGAATTTAAACAGATTAGAACTTGAAGTGTACGAGTATAATGAGACTGCTTACAAATGTTATTTAAAATGTGGCTTTAAAGAAGAAGGAAGATACAGAAAGAAGATATATAAAAAGGGGAAATACTGGGATAGTGTTTGCATGAGTATCTTAAAAACTGAATATGAGCAGTCATAGTCTCCAGAGGCATAAAATTGGAATGTCAATATCAATAGCTTTGTGCAGTTGTATTCTTTATTAATTTCGATTACGTTTGTAATCCAAAAATCAAAAATATTAATGTACTAATTATATATGCGTAAAAAGGGTGAGTTGATGAACAGAGGAATACGTTTTGAAATACCAAATACCTATGGCCGCTTTCTTGGGGAGACTTTAAAACCAATGGAGGTATCTAATTTCGATTGGTTTATTGGTGGAGAAGAATCCTATTTCATTGAGGGTGATTCGTTAGGGGATGATCTTTTTCCGGATATGATTATTGGTATGAATGGAGAAGAATTACAGAAGATTATTGATAACAACGAGTATTATTTAATATTTGCGAATTTAAAAGCATTTCCAAAAGGCACACAAATAACAGATGTAATCACCTATGAAGATTATGTGGAGAGTGAGTGTCAGATGGTTCTTCTTGTGATCGATAGTATCTACGTCACGGTTTATTGTAAAGATCTAGAAAAAGTCGAGGAATTATATAATCATATAAATAGACAGGGATTTGAATCTCTCGAATATTTAACGGATGAGAATGATACGAGGTCAAAACTATCGGTCTGGTGATAAAGGAGCATGGGATTAACTGTTAAGGTTTGATAGACCTCCCCATGCTTTCGTTGATATGCATTAACATAGGATTAAGTTTAGTGTTAGGTGTTAAACTCTAACGAACCTGACACCTCTTATTCGGGGATTTGAAACGCCTTTCGAAATCTAAGGAATCTGAGACACGCTATACCAGAAAAAATATCCTTTTGTAGCGTTTTTGTCAGATGATTTTGGGAAATAAGATGTCTCATGTTCCTTACAATTTTAAAAGAGGACGTGAAGGCCGAATAAGATGTCCTGTGTTCCTTAGAAAATCGCCTGAGTTTGAAGACAGACTCTAGTCCGCTTCCCCATGATATGTGAATGTTTATGAATACGATTACATCTTATGAAGGAGGGATTTCACCTTGTCTGATTACTATTGGGACGACCAAATTGAATATCTGAGAAATACGCGGTGGCTTTACTATAACGATGATTATCTTGAGTTTTTGGTTCAACGTGTATGGAAGATTGAAAAGTCAGTAGATCTTATCGATTATGGATGTGGTTATGGCTATCTCGGGTTGAAGCTGCTTCCTATATTACCCGAAGGATCAACCTATACCGGATTAGATAAGGGGGAGGAATTGATTAAGCAGGCCAAAGAGATTTTCTCAAAGACTTCTTATCAAACAACTTTTATAGTAGATGACATTGAAACGGTGCAAGTGAAACGTCAATACGATATTGCGATAAGTCATGCCTTCTTATTACATATGACAGAGCCTATCACCGTTCTTCAGAAGATGATCGACAGTGTAGTACATGAGGGTAGAATCATATGTTTTGAACCTCATTGGATCGCTAATATGTCAAACTATGAATTACAAGGACTTAAACAATCCAAGATTATTCAGCTAGGTATTCTCCAAAAATTGTTCGGGAATTGTGACGAGATAGGTGTACTGTTTCTATTACACATAAGGAGGTACACATGATGATATATAGGAGAAAAACCTATATTATTGCGACTTCTTTTGTAGAAGAGTTTAATGCTTTATTTAATGATATTTTGCTGCCATCCCAATTGAAATACGGATCAAGACTAATTGGGAGATGGCACACACCAATCGATGATGAAACCAGTGAAATTTTTGCGATGTGGGAATACGATAACCTTGAACAATACGAAGAGATTGAGAAAAAGATAAAGTCAGATACAGAACACGTAAAGCGAGTTCAAGCGCGTTTTGATCAGATCGGAAGACACCGTTATCAAGAAGTATTTCGCGAAGAAATTAGGCAAGCATTTTTCACATCGACAGTAGATCGCGAACAAACGATTTTGAAGTGAAATATAAGAAAAGGGAGATGAGAGTATGGTAGAGACAGAGCGACTTAATTTTAGGAAATATACCAAAAATGATTTTGATTTACTTTTTGAGATGACACGTGAGCCAAATATGATGAGATTTATAAGACATGGCGGACCCTGGACGAAGGAAGAAACCATGCAAAGCCTGGAAAAGTTCATCAACTGGAACAAAGATGATAAGGGGCTGTTCCTCGCATTCAATAAAGAGGATAACAAGTGCATTGGAACCTCTGGACTGATTCCTCAAATTATTGAAGGCACTGATGAGCTTGAAGTTGGTTACTGGGTTATCGAACAATACTGGGGAATGGGTTACGGATATGAACAAGCAAAAGCGTGGAAAGAATATGGCATGGATCACTTGAAACAGAAAAGATTAATATCTTTAATTCAACATGGCAATGTGGGTTCTATGAAAGTCGCGCAAAAAAATGGCATGAAACACGAGAAGGACGTAGATATAATTGGGAAAAATGTAGCAGTATACTCGATTGAGGTGAAGTGAATATGACTCGATTTCCTGCTAGAAACCAAAAGATTGCTGTTAAGAGAGATTAAACAGAGTGATTCCCAAGACATATTTCAATATTTTTCGTCAGATGAAGTTACAAAATTCTACGATGTACAAAGTTTTACGAATATAAAACAAGCAGAAGAACTCATACAAAGATGGACTGAACGATTCGTGAATGGTCAGGTTATCCGCTGGGGAATTGCTTTGAAATCGGACAACAGAATTATTGGAACATGCGGCTTTCATGGTTGGATGAAACAACATTATAAAGCTGTGCTGGGATATGAGTTAGCACCGGAGTTCTGGCAGCAGGGTTACATGACCGAGGTCGCTCAGAAGATTGTTGAATATGGATTTAACAACCTTGATTTAAACCGAATTGAAGCTTTTGTAGAGCCAGAGAACGAGGGATCAAGAACGTTGCTTGAGAAAATTGGCTTCAGTGAAGAAGGCATATTGAAAGAAAACTATTATTGGAAAAATCGATTTGTTGATAATGTCATCTATGCATTGTTGAAGAAAGATTATGTATGAAAATTCGAATTATCGGATCTTGCGGGAGTGGGAAATCAACATTAGCCAAAGAATTGTCGGATCAATACGGTATTCCTTCCTATGAATTAGACAATCTCATATGGGACAGAAGCGCCGAAAATCTGAGATATCCTGAAAGTATGAGGGATGAATCCGTCCAATCTATTGTCAGTTCAGAAGCGTGGATCATAGAAGGAGTACAGTGCAAAGATTGGACAATAAAGTCCATCCAGGAAGCGGATTTGATTTTTGTATTAGCTCCAAATGTTTTCATTAGAGATTATCGGATTATAAAGAGGTTTGTATTGTCCAGAATGGGCTTGCAACCGTGGAATTACAAGCAGTCATTCAAGGATTTATGCAAGATGATTGTGAAGTGGAATCATCAATATAATATAGAAGAAGTTATATGTACAATTAACAAAAACCGTAAGACTGCAACAATCATTAAGAATAAAAAACAAGTTATACAGTTGATTGAACATCATTTGGAAGTAGTTAGTGACAGGTTGGCAATAAGGTGAAAAATTCTAATAGTGTTAAAGATTACATGTGATGATTTTCTAAATGAGGTGACCTAAACATTGAATAGTATGAATCATGAGGAAGAATTACAAATCGCATTTGATGATAATGAAGAAGACTATAAAACCGTTTGTAATAACTTATATAACTATAATGTCTCTGAAACAAATGGTTTATTAAACAAGCCTGGACAAACTATAAATCTTTTTTTACGGGACAAGACAGGTAAGGCAGTTGGTGGGATCTTCTGTGCTACATATTGTGAAACGTTATATATTGATAATTTTTGGATAGATGTGGAACACAGAAAGAAAGGATATGGAAAATCTTTAATCATGCAAGCAGAAAGCATGGCTTCTGAATTAGGATGTAAGCTTGCACACACAAGCACATTTTCATATCAATCTCCTGAATTCTACAAGATGATGGGATATAAAGTCTTTGGATTAATTGATGAGTATCCCGATGGAATCGTTCAATATTTCTTGAAGAAAAGATTATAAGACGAATACTTAACGTCGCACTGGACGTAACGTCAGGTGATTTTTGTAGAAACAAAAGGATGGCGGAGAGTATGGGAGCCACAAGGGAGTGTTAGATATCAGCGAATTTAATGATCTTGAAAGAGAGATAAAACGAAATAAAGCGGAGAGCTGCATATTATACCGAGAAAACTCAATTCAATATGAATATTATCGAAATCGAAAAACGAAAGAAAAACAACATAAAGTGAATTCAATTACCAAAAGTGTGCTCTCCGCATTGATGGGAATTGCTATAGAACAAGGCTACATTGAGCACGAGGATATTCCAATTGTAAATTATTTTAACGATTTGGGTGATAGCAAAAAGGGGATTACGATTAAGCATCTTTTAACGATGTCTTCGGGCCTGCATTATCCGGGGAATGAAGCGATGATTCCATCTAGGAATTGGACAAAATTTGTTCTTGAACAACCTGTTGAATTCGAACCTGGAATTCAAATGAAATATAGTTGTGGGAGTTCTCATATACTCAGCGCTATATTACAGAGGGCTACTGGTATGAACACAGCTGATTTTGCTAAAAAGCTCTTATTTGCACCTTTAGGTATTGACGATTTTCATTGGTATCAGGATACACAAGGGATTGCTGTAGGGGGCTTTGGTTTGCGAATGAAGATCGAAGATATGCTGAAGTTTGGGGTGTTATACGCTCAGAATGGGGAGTGGAATTCGAAACAACTCATCTCTGCTGACTGGATTGCTAGAAGTGTAAGTCCTTCTCTTACTTCCAACACCTTATATAGCTACCACTGGCGCTTAATGAAAAGCATCAAGCAAGAAGAAGCTGAAAATAAAACGTTTTATGCTATGGGTATGGGCGGTGGACGAGGACAGTATATCTTTGTTAACCAAAAGCGAGGTTTGGTTGCGGTATTCACAACAATTATATCCGATGATAGTTTGTTACCACTTCAGTGGTTTAACGATTATATTTTGAGAGAATAGTTGTTTATGGGAGAGATAACATGAGCCAATGGTTTGTTCTAGATGAACTTGATCCAGAGTTAATCAAATTTGCAGTTGTGATCGCTAAATACAACAATAAATTCATCATTATCAAAAATAGGAAAAGAGGAGGTTGGGAGATCCCAGGAGGCAACAAAGAAATAGGGGAAACAATTTTACACACGGCAAGTCGAGAACTCTATGAAGAGACAGGGGCAGTACGCTTCGAATTAATACCTTATGGTGTATATGAATGGAATGGGAGCTTTGGTATGGTTTCTTATGCTGAGGTTAAATTGCTGGAGAGTTTACCGGAGTCTGAAATTGATGAAATAAAGCTTGTGGATGTATTACCTGAAGGGATGAACTTCGGAGATATGTTTTATCGTTTCTCAGACAGATGGGATGGACTTGAGAACCATAAGCTTAAGAAATACACTATCGAAATAAATCATTTGAATGAGTTACCTGAAATTAAAATAAGCTGATTTAACTTGGAGGACATCTGTTTTGAAACTAAAGGAGAGATGGCAACGACCATGATAACGTATAGAACGTTGACCCTGGATGATGTGAATCAGTTGCAGGCAATAGATCGCTCGGAACATATTGATCTCATCTATGAAATGAGAGAGAATCGATTGGTTGAGCTTGAACAAAATCATGAGTGCTCCAACTGGGATGAAAAGCTTTTGGAGGAGATTCAAAATCGATACGTCTACGAATTAGAACAAGGTGGCATGGCATATGGCGCGTTTGCTGACGATCAATTAATTGGATTTGGAGTGCTGGCACATCAACTTAGAGGAAAAGAACAAAATCAATTACAAGTTGACTTGATGTATGTCTCACGCGGGTACAGAAGACAAGGCGTTGGAAAACGTATTCTAAACCAATTAGGTGAAGAGGCTAAGAAACGTGGCGCACAGTATCTGTATATCTCCTCCACAGAGACGAGATCGGCAGTATCCTTTTACAGAAGCCAGGGCAGCCAGATTACTAGTGAAATTGATCATGAACTTTATGACAAAGAGCCGAAAGATATACACATGATAAAGGAGCTGGGCACATGACAACGGTTGGCATAATTGGCACCATTCATAATCCAGAACTCAGGGAGCGATATCATTGTTCTCTTTCTCTTTACAAGAATGTGATAACTGAGTTTAAGCCAGATCTCATTTGTGGTGAAGTTCATCCACAGAGTTGGTTGAGATATCTGAAGGACCAAAATGATAGAGGATACTGGGGAGAACCGGCAAGTGAGTTTTGGGATATGGTATTCCCTTTATGCGAGGAGCATAACATCCCATTTGTCCCTATTGACTGGTTTGAATTGGATGTGTGGAATGCTTTTGATCCATTCAACGGTTATTCGGGCGTGGAACGCAAAGAACTTGAACAACGGGATGATCATTGGTTTGCGGAGCAAATGGAGACGTATCAGTTTGGCGAGATTCCTTTTAATTCAAAGGAGTTCGATCGTGTAACCAGACAAAAGTATGAATGGTTGCATCAGGTAAACGCGAAGGCGCAGAACTTTCGATGGGTGGTCCGTAATCAGATTATGGTTCAACGAGTCAAAAATACCATTGAAGCTCATCCAGGCAAAAGAATCCTCTGTATCGTTGGAGCCGATCACAATTACATCTTCCAAGAAGAGCTGATGTTAGAACCCGTTGAATTGTTGTATCCGTTACGATAGAGGAACCGTTGGTAGAATTACAAATGAAACTTATATTAAGGAGCATACATGCGCAAAAAAATACGTAAAACACTCAAGTACAGCATATTCAGTATTATTTTAATAGTTATAGTAGCTCTGATATTTCCCACATGGACACCGAAAATTAAAGGTGAAAACAGCATCAGCATGTTAGAGCAGGTCGAAATTAACGGTACAGGACATGAAGTCATGATCAGGGGTGTTGATCGGACTAACCCTATCCTGATTTTTGTGCATGGTGGGCCGGGATGCTCGGAGATTCCATACGTAAGGAAGTATCAGAAAGAGCTTGAGCAACACTTCACGGTGGTGCATTATGATCAACGTGGGAGTGGGAAGTCCTATCACTTTTTTGAGGATTACTCGAATCTGACAACAGATGTATTAGTAGATGATTTGTTAGCGTTAAGGGATTATGTATCTAAAGAGTTAGGTCAAGAGAAGGTTATATTAATTGGTCATTCATTTGGTACATACATCGGGATGAAAGCTGCGGCTAAAGCACCCACTCAGTTTCACGCTTATATAGGCATTGGACAGATGGCTAATACACTTCAGAGCGAACTGGAAAGTTTGGAGTACACATACGAGCAAGCGAAACAAGCGGATAATGCAGAGGACGTTAAAAAACTGGAGTTAATTCGCAGCTCGATCGAGCAAGGAAAGGACCTGACGCCTAGAATTTTGTTGCAAAAGTACGGTGGTGCAGCCAGGCTCATCCATGAGAATAGAGATTATATTTCAGGATTCCTTTTAAATCCCGAATACAATGGGCTGGATATGATTCGCTTTTATTCAGGGATGTTCAGTTCACAAGACATCTTACTGAAGGAAGCATTTGATCAAAATTTACCTGATATTGTTGATCATCTGGAGATGCCTACCTATTTTGTAACGGGTAAATATGATTATATGACCACTGCGAATGCAGCACGTGATTATTTTGACGTATTGGATGCACCGATCAAAGACTTCATTATATTCAACGAGTCGGCGCATTACCCACAGTTTGAGGAGAAAGAAAAATTCGTAAAGTGGTTAAACGAGCTATTTTAATATACATGGAGAGGAGCAAGATCATATTGTTAAGTGAATTCATTGAGCTTGAAGAAGAGAGTGATGAGAGGTACCGATGTTACACTCTGTCAAATACTGTGCAAATCTTTAAACATTGCATACAGGATGAGGATTTAAATGACGTCCGAATATATGTGTCCACTAATACACCGTTAGTTTCAATTGATGATAAAATAGAAGACTACATTAAGTGGTTTTCAACTTGTGAGACTGTCTTTCGAGAATATTATGAAAATGAACTTCATGAAAAGGTACATAAGAATTGGTTTAATGAGATTGAAGTCTATCGCGTAGATATCACATTTAATAGTATAGCCGACTACGGTGCAACAATATCTTGCGGGGATAATATCCTGCACGATCACATCATGATGATTGATTTTGATCGAGAACAAATTCAAGCAATCCACTTTAATGGATAGTTGGATTATTTTGTAGTAAATCGTCAAAAAACAGCAATAAAGATATCGCTTTATTTTCCATATATGTGTTATTATGTTGGTGCGAGACGGAATTTTCATTTGTTTGATCGACAGGAAAGGAGGCGCGAATTCTCGAATCATTCAATCTGTATCAATAGATTAACTGCACTGCTTGTTAAAAATAATAGAATAAGCGGAGGTATGGTTATGTTCAAAAAATGGAAGAAATTCAGCATCAGCAGCTTGGCGCTTGTGTTAGTGGCTGCCGTAGCCTTTACCGGATGGAGCCCTAAAGCATCAGCAGCAGACGCTTCGCAAGTGGTGGCTGAGATGGGTGCAGGTTGGAATCTGGGCAATCAGCTGGAAGCAGCGGTGAACGGCACACCGAGTGAGACTGCTTGGGGCAATCCTACGGTGACTCCGGCGCTGATCCAAAAAGTGAAAGCTGCGGGCTTCAAGTCTATTCGTATTCCCATCTCCTATTTGAATAACATTGGAAGCGCTCCCAATTATACGATTAATGCGGCATGGTTGAATCGAATTCAGCAAGTTGTGGACTATGCGTACAATGAAGGTATGTATGTCATCATCAATATTCATGGCGATGGGTACAATTCCGTACAGGGTGGATGGCTGCTTGTGAATGGTGGCAATCAGACTGCCATTAAGGAAAAATATAAGAAAGTGTGGCAGCAGATTGCCACCAAGTTTAGCAACTACAATGATCGCCTTATTTTCGAATCCATGAACGAAGTTTTTGATGGCAACTATGGCAATCCGAACTCGACGTATTACGCCAACCTGAATGCCTACAACCAAATCTTTGTGGATACGGTTCGTCAAACTGGAGGCAACAACAATGCCAGATGGTTGCTGATTCCAGGTTGGAATACCAATATTGACTTCACCGTTGGTAATTATGGATTCGTGCTCCCGACGGATAATTTCCGATCCTCCGCAATTCCTAGTTCGCAGAAGAGAATCATGATCTCGGCACACTATTACTCACCGTGGGATTTTGCAGGTGAGGAAAACGGTAATATCACGCAGTGGGGTGCAACAGCAACGAATCCTGCCAAAAAGTCTACTTGGGGACAAGAGGATTACCTGGAATCGCAGTTCAAGTCCATGTACGATAAATTTGTGACTCAAGGCTATCCTGTAGTGATTGGTGAATTCGGTTCGATTGATAAAACGACGTACGATTCAACCAACAATGTATATCGCGCCGCTTATGCCAAAGCAGTTACAGCAAAAGCCAAGAAATACAAAATGGTTCCTGTTTATTGGGATAACGGACACAACGGTCAACATGGATTCGCATTGTTTAACCGCTCGAACAATACCGTGACTCAGCAAAGTATCATCAATGCGATCATGCAAGGTATGCAATAGTTTACTGTCTATCTGTATCCGTGTAAACGGCGTGTTCCTTCAAAAGGGACATGCCGTTTTTATGCTACCCGGAGATAAATTTGAACAACATTTACCAATGCATTTTACATAAGCGACATACAGAATTCATTAAATCCCACAATAGCTTTTATATACTTAATTTGCTTGATATAGCGAACTAAAAGGACTAGGTGGTAGACAGAATGTTAAAAAAACGTGATTTGCAGGAATGCCATTCACTGCACAGCTTAATGATGGACCCCGCAGTTTTTCCCTACGTTCGTTATGCATGCCAATCGTATGAGGAATATCTATTCCTGACTAAACAATTGATGGCTGAAGAAGAACAAAAAACAGTGATTTCCCGAACGATTTTGAATGAAACAGGGCAGCCTATTGGAACCATTGATTTATATCATATTGAGCATCAAACCGGTTTTTTAGCCACTTGGATTGGATCACCGTTTTTTGGAAATGGGTATAGCCAAAGAGCCAAATCAGCCTTTTTTGTTGAATTGTTTCTGGAACATGGGATTGAAACGGTATTTATGAAGATACGCAAGCAGAATATAAGATCCAGAAAAGCGGTACAAAAACTGCCTTATGTGAAGTTAGCCAATGATGTGTGTCCAGATGTATATCAATTCATTAATGCCAAGGAACAGATCTATGATCTGTATCATGTGGAACGAGCAGTTTTTTTTGAATATCGTATGGATCTGCATCATGTGGTTGCTACGTAACATATTCAGAGAGTTTACAACAGCGGCGTCAGTGATGGCGGTGCTATTTGCTATGATGAGAGTGTATTTGGAAAACATTTGAATGTAAAATGCAGGAATATGAAATGGAGAATCGAAAGACATGAAGTAGATCGTGCTGATGTAACATGGTGGATGGATCATAAAAGGAGGCATGAAATGAACAATATCAATAAGATTCTGGGTGTAATCCTCATGCTTGGCAGTGTGTTTATTTCGACGATGGAGAGAATTTCAATACGAGTCTCTTTCGCTATAGTAGAAGCAGGATACGCTTCAGGAGGGACCAACGTACCCCAGTTTGCTCAGATGAACGAGCATCCAACAGGTTTACTCGTATACTTCATGTTTTTAGTTGGTTTTATACTATTAGTCGCGGGATTTCCGGGGAGTTATAAGAAGAGTCGAAACCACAACCATACCCAAGAAAGATAGTATAAGGAGGGATTAGAGTGGCCGAACAGGAGGAAGTGTTATCGGGAGGTAATGTGAATCAGGTTGTCAGAATCGGAGAGACGGTTCGCCGGAGTGCCAAACCTGATCCTTATGTGGTTAAATTGCTTTTACATCTCGAAAAAGTTGGTTATAATCATGCTCCTCGATTTTTGGGAATAGATGAACAGGGGCGAGAAATACTTTCTTATCTAGAAGGCATCGTTCCAGGTAATGATTATCCTGGTTTCGAAGAGTATATGTGGTCAGATGAATCTTTGATTGAAGTCGCGAAACTGTTGAGAAGTTACCATGATGCGACAGTTGAATTTACAACAACATCAGTATCAACGAACAGATATCCAGGCATAACTGAAGATGAAGTTGTATGTCATAACGATTTTGCGCCGTATAATGTGGTGTACAAGGATGGCCGTCCTCAAGGCATTATTGATTTTGATATGGCGGGTCCGGGTCCTCGAATGTGGGATATCGCCTATACCTTGTATACATCCGTTCCACTTGCAGGTTTCTCACCAGAGATGGGTGGAAAAGGTGTTATTCCTTACGCCAGAGAGGTGCATGGAGCTATTCGAAAGAATCGCATTGCATTATTCATGACTAATTACGGTCTGGGTATTCCGGCAGATTTGAAGGAGTGGGTTGTAAACCGCATTCGTTTTATGTGTCAAACACTGTCTGAACGAGCGGCTGCGGGGGAATTCGCTTTTTTAAAAATGGTAGAGGAAGGTCATCTCTCACACTATGAGAAGGAGCTTACCTTTCTTGAAAAGCATTTTGATGACTGGACTTAAGTTAGGGAGTGAATTCCTCAATGTACAAACCAAAAACAACCGTAACAGACCAAAGTATCGTTGAATTTATTGAACAGATCGAACATCCGCAAAAAAGGGAGGATGCCTATCAATTATTGGATATCTTCACGGAGACGACTGGTTATGAAGCAAAGATGTGGGGACCAAGTATTATTGGATTCGGCAAATATCATTACAAGTATGATTCAGGTCACGAAGGCGATGCACCACTGGTGGGTTTTTCACCCCGAAAGGCAAAGATCAGTTTATATTTTGCCACAGGTGATAGTGAACGAGAGCATCTCCTTAAGGACTTTGGCAAACATACAACAGGCAAAGCGTGTGTGTACATCAACAAGGTAGCAGACATTGATGTGGATGTATTGAAAGCACTAATCGTGCAGTCTGTTGAATTCTTAAAAAAAACCTATCCGGATCACTGACTCAGCAGGCTACCACGAGTACTGAATCATTGGAGAAAATAAAACGCTTCATATCACATAAACATGATGACGCATAAACAGGCTGTCTTGATGATCAAGACAACCTGTCTTTTTTGCTTGAGTCTTCCTACCGTGTACCTTCCCCATAGGCACGAATCTCGATTAACTCCGCGTACTTGCTTCCATTGGTGGCATCCATGTTCACTCTAAGCGCCTGTGAATATACAGGTGTATCCAGGGTATGAATGACTTTTCTTTTGCGATTTTCCGCTGCACTTATGATCTCAAGCCACTCTCCAGACTGACTCAACATTTCTACCCGATAATTACGTACAAGTTCAGGCATGACGCGGAATGTCGTGTGATGGTGATGCAGATTAACCAGATCCTCGTTCACATCATCATTGAAGGTCAAATGCAGTTCAGCCAAGGATTGTGGCTCTTCCCATGTCAGTTGGACCCATTCCGGTTGGCCAGACTGCATCGGTTGGGACATCCACTGCTGTGGCCCACCGTAAGGGCGATGGTAGCCGTTGACTGTGTTTTCTGGTGAATAAGCCGTCGTCTCAGAAAGGGTACGACAGCAGAATGGCTGACGCGCCAACCCTTGCATGGACCATAATACAACGGGCTGATCCGTGGCATGATCCTCCAGATTTTTGGACACGTGGTTTTCTTCTGTTTTGAAGAAGATCAGCACCCCGCTGTGTGCTTCTGTCGAATGGTAGAGTGAGACGGCTTTATTGGAGCGGATGATAATAAAAGCATTCTGCGGTTCTTCCGGTCGCCATTCGAGCGGAAGCTTCACCCACTGCGCAGTTCCTGTTGTAACGTTAACATTCGCCGTAACTTGTAACGAATGCGGGACGTAGTTCTCCTTACGCCCCGTATCCCACAGCTCTACCGTCAGCGCGGTATCGCTGGATGCATCCAGCAGTAGCTCCAGGCCGCTGAGCACTGGATGCACAGGCAGCAGCAGGGCAACATCCGTACCCAGCGGGTACGTCTCGCCGGGCTGCTCAAGAGCGATGCCCGTCAGCGTGCTGGAGGCTGTAACCTTGGCACGCCGGGCCAGGTCCAGCTCATCGTGGCTGCGCACCCCGATGATGGAAGCGTCCTGCCGCAGCAACGTCTGCTGCAGGACCGCCAAATGCCTCGCGTACAGCTCGCGCGGCGACACCCCCATGGCTGCGCAGAGCGCCGCGCCCGTACCCGCGGCTTCGCCGATGACCGCGCATGTTGCCATGACGCGGGTCGTGCCGAAGGCGACATGTGATGCACTGATGTCGCGCCCGGCCATGAGCATATTCCGCACATTCGCGGAATACAACGAGCGGAACGGCACGTGATACACGCCATCGGCATGCATATGCTTCGAGCCGCTCGCTTCGGCGTACATGCCCTGCGGGGGATGCAGGTCAATGGACCAGCCGCCAAAGGCAACGGCATCCGGGAACTCCCGCTGGCTGATAATATCGTTCTGGGTGAGCACATAGTCACCCGTGAAGCGGCGGTACTCCCTTTTGCCAGGCAGAGAACCAATCCACTCCAGCGTCATATTGTCCGCATCAAACTTGCCGGAATTCTTGATATAGTCCCAGATCCCGTAGATCACGGACCACAGTTCATCACGGATCAACTCATTATCGTGTACGGTGTCATGTTCACCGCCCCATTCAATCCACCAGTAATGACAACCGGAATCCCCGCTGCGAATAACCCGGCGAATGGGAATACTCGTCTGCGTGATATCCTTGGCAAAAGAAGGCGGGATATAACGGACAGGCGCACCAGCATCCTTGGTATAGAAGAGAAGTGTACTGCCCAGCGTGATCTCATCGGCAACCTCCGGTGCCCATTCTTCACCGTATTCGCTGCGGGCTTCCCGGCCGAGCGCAAACTTGGCACCAGCCAAAAAGCCAACCAGTCCATCACCTGTACAGTCCAGATAGATCTGACTTTCGAATCGGATTTTGCGCTCAGAACCCATCATCCATCCGGTAACGGAGGTGATCATGCGTTCATCTCCATCCCCAGTGGCCTCGACTTCATGTACATCCGTGTTCAGATACAGGCTAATGTTGGATTCAGTTCGAACGGCTTCCAGAATGATCAAGTCCCAGAGATAAGGATTGCCCTCTGGATTACGATACTGATTCTCTACAAACAGTTCCCCCATGATGCCCGTCTCGCGGGCATAGCGGTTAATTCCGTGGGCGGTAGCGCCGCAGACCCATACGCGTACTTCACTGCTGGAATTGCCGCCGAGTACAGGACGATTCTGCACCAGCGCGACCTGTTGGCCCAGTCGGGCAGCAGATATGGCAGCGCATACCCCAGCAAGCCCGCCCCCGATGACGGTGATATCCGGTTTAACGAGTTCGTGCTTCATATGAACACCTCTCTCATTGAATATGGATGAGCCTAAGCTCAGATTTTAATATTTCATATCTATAATTTCATATTAGTTCTATATATTTACTTTTCAAATACACTATATTATCATCGAGCATATACTTTATTTCACAACAAAGGCAGGTGTGTCATGGACCTCCTTAATCACATCTACTGGAAGAAGAAAGCTGAATTTGCTCTGGCAGAAGATATCTACGACGCTTGGGTGGTCTTTGCAGTTGAAGAGGGCATATTTCGTTATGAGATTGATGGGCAGAGCGGAGAGGCGGGTTTTGCTGATCTGGTGTTATGTCCGCCCCACGTTCCTTTTCGCAGAGAGACGGTAACACCGCTGACGTTTCACTATATGCTGTTCCGTTGTAACTCCGCAGAGGGTGAGAGTCTCCTGCCGCCAATCGGAAAATCCCTCATTAATGATACGAAGCGTCTGGCTTCAACATATGCCTACCTGCGTCAGGCGAGCGAGGACAACGATGAGGCTACAACAGGATGGAAAACTCATCTGATGTTGGATTTGTGGCGGCTGTATCAATGGGAGCGCAGACAGAGCAGGCTAATGGAAACCAAGTTTACGGAGGATGCTCTGATGGCTGAAGCGGCAGTGTTGTTGGAGGAGTGGGCAGGAGAGGCGGTCAGTCTCCGAATGTTGGCCGAACATTTGGCTTTGAGTCCAGTCCAGCTCACCCGAAGGTTCCGGGAGGCCTTTCAAGAGACACCATCTGATTATTTAAAAGCGATTCGTCTCAAAAAGGCAAAAGCCTTGCTGGCAGATAGCCGTCTGACCCTTACGCAGATCGCCGAGAGATGTGGATATGAGAACGGATTTTATCTGAGCCGTGTATTTTCGTCCACCATAGGAATCAGTCCCTCGGAGTATCGGAGAAGACATCAAGTATGATAAAAGGCTACCATCCATCCATGCATTCATGCATTCATTCATTTCTTTCTTACACGAATAGAACATATCTGTGTAGTTCACATGGATGCAGGCAACGGATATCACAAATCCATGCAAATCATCCGACTCCGGCTGTGAATGGCAGGTAAATGCTATAATGGGGTCATTAATTGTAGGGGAGCGAGCACTAAGGAATGAAGAAGCCAAATTGGAAAAGTTGGTTGCCACAGCGGCTCAGGTACCGTCTGTTCGGTGCATTTGTGGTGTTGATTCTTTTGCCGTTCAGTGCATTGAATGTCTACAATTATCAGCAGATTGAATCGCTGGTCGAGCAGAAAATCAGTGAGCAGAGCCATGAGCAACTAGTCCAGATGTACCGCTCCTTGGAGGACCAGATGAGCATTGCCTTCAAAACGCTCATTTTTCTTGAACAGGATTCCGCGGTAAGAAGTGTACTAACCTCCCCGGACAGTCGTACGCCGCTTGAGAACAAGTCGCTGGTAGAAGAAAAGTTCAAGATGATCAACAACAGCTTTTTCCTATATAATCCTTCGGTGTATTTTACCTTGCTGGATTTTAATGATAGCGTTTACACTTCGTATTTGCCCAAAAAAGCACTGACGTATGGCCCCTATCTGGAACAATTCCGCGAACGTTTGGGGGAAATAACCATTCCAAAAGGCGGTACGGATTCACACTCGCTTCAACCGGAAGAACTTTTCTATCGCTGGGATGCACGGGATTCCAACCCTGTGCTCAGAGAGTTATCCTCCAGCCCATATCTGTTGTCGCTGTATGCTTACATGAAAGATAGCGGCGGCAAGCGATACGGGCTGGCACGAATTAGCATTGATTATTCCTACTGGTTCCAGACCATGCTGAAGGATTCCCAGAGTAACCAGGAGTATTACCTTATTACAGGTAGCGGAGAGACCATAGCCAGTTCATCCAAAACAGCGGTGCTTTCCCCGGAGGTTACGCGTGAAATAGCTCTTCATCCGGCACAGGCTTATCTGACCGATCCAGCCTCGGATACACTGATTAACTACGTGTATATCGAATCACTGGATTGGTATATGGTAAATCGTATTCCACTTTCCATCCTCTTTACAGAGATATCCGAGCTTAAACAGCGTTACTTTCTGACCTTTTTTGGTTTCACAGGAGCATTTGTAGTGATGGCTTTTATGATCTCGGCAACGTTTACGCGCCCTTTGTCGCACTTACAGAATAAGATGAAGGAGGTTGTACGCAAAAACCTCAAGATTCGTATTCCCGAAGGCCGCAGTCGTGGGGAAGTACTGGAACTAACACGTACGTTTAATACGATGCTGGATGATGCCAATCAGATGATCAACAGACTCAAGGCGGAGGAACGCCAGAAGGAAGCGGTACATTTTCATATGCTCCTTGCCCAGATGAATCCGCACTTTCTCCTGAATACATTGAATACAATGAAATGGAGCGCGATCCGCAGCGGGAATGAGGAGATCTCCGAGATGTGTGTTTCCTTGGGTAAATTACTGGAGGTCAGCCTGAATTCACAGGTTGAATTGGTATACCTGAAGGACGAGATTGAGTTGGTTCAAGCCTACCTTCATATCCAGCGGATTCGTTACCGCGATAGCTTTGAGGTGACTTGTGAATTTGACGATAAACTGGAATATGCGCTCGTGCCCAAGCTAAGTTTGCAGCCACTGGTGGAGAATGCCATTCACCACGGTGTTGGGCCACTGGAAAAGCTTGGTCAGATCCGCATCGGAATTTATAGGCAAGACACAGGCATGTTGATGCTGGAGGTGGCAGACAACGGAATTGGAATGGAGGAATCCCGGCGTTTGCAAATGACCCGCACACGTCCGGGGATCGGCCTGTCTAACCTTAAGGAACGATTGCGGTTATTGTTCAAAGGCCAAAGTGAACTTGAAGTGATTGATACCAAGCCGGGGACATTAGTGAGGTTCAGCATTCCTTTTTTATTGTCGACGCCTTACGTACAGAAGCGATCTCACTAGACGACTGGAGAGGGGAATCTGGCATGTGGAAAGTTTTACTTGTGGAAGATGAAGTATTTGTACGTGAGTCGGTGCGAGAGATTATTTCCTGGGAAGAGCTGGGCTTCACGGTCATCGGAGAATCCGGTAACGGGACCGAAGCACTGGCGATGATTATACAGGATACACCGGATCTGGTACTGACCGATATTGTCATGCCAGGTATGGATGGTCTGGAATTACTCAAACAGACCCGTCAGGCCGGGTTAAAAACCAAGTTTGTGATGCTCACCTGTATGGGGGAGTTCGAATATGTACGCCAGGCAATGGAATACGGGGCTTCCAATTATATTCTGAAGCTGTCGATGAGTGTGAATTCACTGCGTGATACACTACGTAAAGTAAGTGCGGAACTGGGAGCTTCGACTGAAGCCCGGACAGAGACAGATCATCATGAAGTGCGACCTTCCACACCGGTTCTAACATCAACGCCTGATTTGCCTAATTCTCTTACGGTCTCTTCTGCGCCCTCGCCTGAAACTGATCTTCCGTTCACACCTGTTCGGGAGCCGGTTGTGAAGCATCCGGAAATTAGCAAAATAATTGAGTACATCGGACAGCATTACGACCAGGACATTACCGTCAAATCCATGTCACGATATGTGATGATGGGCGAGAATTATGTGAGTGCTTTGTTTAAAAAGAAAACCGGCCATACCCTGATTCATTACCTGCATGGGGTACGGATGGAGAAAGCGGCTGAATATTTGCGCGAGACGGATCTTCCCGTACAGGAGATTGGTTACCGGGTGGGGTTCGGAAGTGATAATTATTTCATCAAAATATTCAAGCGTTGGACCGGTTGCACACCCAGCCAGTATCGCCATCGTTCGTGACTCATAGGTTGAGTAGAAGGAATATGTGTACCGAGTGCTCAGGCAAGCACAAGTAAATCCGTATTTTTGTTCAATCCGAATCATGGATATGTATCTTATGAACCCAGCAAGGTCCCTGCTACGATGTAACGGAAGGTACACTTCAATTCAGGGAGGTCATGTGACCAGATGAGAATCAAAAAAGGATTAACGGGATTAATCGTAGGTGCGCTGATGCTGGGCTTGCTTGCCGGCTGTGTAGGTAAAAATGAGACGAACGGTGGAGATAACGGAGGTGGAGCGGCAGGGGGGAAAGTGAAGCTCACCATGTGGGGTGCGGTGCCGCCTGAGAATGGTCCACAGGAAGTCGTGGATACCTGGAATGCGGAGCATCCTGATATTCAGGTGGAATATGTGCGGTTTGTGAATGATGATGATGGCAACCTGAAGCTGGATACGGCGCTGTCCACCGGGCAGAACGTCGATCTGTATGTCAACTATACCCTCACAAATCTGGATAAACGCATCAAGGGTGGGACGGCACTGGATCTGGGTGAGTTCACTGATTACAACATTGATGAGAAAATGGGTGAAGATGCGGCTTCCTGGAAAGTGGACGGAAAATATTACGGGATGCCAACCAAGAAAAACGCTGCCTTTTTCGCACTAAATATGAAAGCGCTTGATCAGGCCGGACTGAGTGTTCCAAAAGCCTGGACTTGGGATGAAGCCCGTGAATATGCACTTAAGCTGAAGTCCGCTGGCTTCAAGTACGGATTGGTGCAGCATACCGCTTCCTATGTAGACCCGCTCGATTCCGTTCTGGTGAAGAACGGCTATGTTAAGGCAGACGGCACTTCCAACCTCGATGATCCACTTGTTACCAAATGGCTGGAGACATTGAACGGAATGATGAAGGAGGATGCAACCACCCCTCCGCTCGGAGAGCAGCTGACTTCCAAAATGCCGGTGGAAAACATGTTCCTTGGCGGTGAGTCTGCCATGATTAACATCGGCGAATGGCTGATCCGTACATCAAACAATATGACCGAGTTCCCGCGGGATTGGAAAATCGCCTTTGCCCCTGTACCGAGACTGGCTGCACAAGAAGCAGATATGGTGAAGAGTGGAGGACTTGGTGACTTTATTGCGATCAATTCCAAGTCAAAAAATAAAGAAGCCGCATGGGAGTTCCTGAAATGGTACGCCGATGGGGGAATGATGCCGATGGCTGCGGGTGGACGTTTGCCTTCGTCTAATGCGGTTGATCAACAGACTGCCATTGATCATCTGCTGGGCGATTATGCCGATTCTTATGATAAAGAGTCACTGGAATTTGTGTTGTATGGTGACGAGACACCTACGTTTGTCCGCAGCATTGCGCAGGAAGTGGTTGATCTGCGTGCACAGGAGTATGAAAAGTTCTTCCTTGGTAACCAGACTGCCGAAGTTACGGTAGAGAACATGGTTAAACGCCATAATGACTGGCTGAAGCAGAATCAATAGAAGGCAAAAGCAATGAGTCCGAAGACCGTCCCCAATGGGACGGTTTTTTTCTTCTCAATATAAGCAATAGACCAATAGATGAATAGACCAAAAAGAGCATTAGAGGTATGACATGAGCCAGGGATATCCGGACTAAAGTAATAGAACAATTCCATGTTATTTTCATCTCGAAGGTCACTGCCAAAATACATAGTTCTGTGATACCAGGAAAGAGGTTATGTTCCTTAAAAGTGAAAGGACATCTTGTTATGCTTAGTTCCAGAACAGATGTTAAGGAGTGGGGGAGCATATGCATAAATCCTGGATGAAACGGCAGAGCAGGCTCGGGTATCTGTTTATTGGGCCCAATATGATTGGCGTGCTGTTGTTTTTTATTATACCGGCTGTCTATTCGTTCTATCTCATGTTCACTGATTACAAGTTCATGAGCCCGGAGACGAATTTCGTCGGGCTGGACAATATCCGCCGGATGTTGAACGATGATCTGTTTGGCGTGGCGCTGCGAAATACTTTTGTATTTCTGTTGGCGGTTCCGGTATCGATGGGGTTGGCATTTATCGTAGCTGTGGCGCTGAACAAGTCGGTGTATTGGCAAAAAACGCTGCGTGCCCTCTATTTCATGCCCTATATCACCAGCGGTGTTGCCATCGCCTTTGTCTGGATGCTGCTGTTCCAGCCAACGTCGGGGCCGATTAATGGTTTCTTGCGCGGGATTGGTATTACGAATCCACCCGGCTGGTTATCAACAACTGAATGGTCCATGTATGCGATTGATATCATCTGGATCTGGTTCATGTTGGGTTACAACATGATTATTTATCTGGCCGCTTTGCAGGAAATTCCGGAGGAATTGATTGAGGCTGCACGGATTGATGGAGCCCGTCCTTGGCAGACGATACGCCAAGTGATTTGGCCTCTTGTGAGTCCAACGACCTTTTTACTGCTGATCACGGGGCTGATTATGACCATCAAGAACTTTGGTATCATTCAAGCGATTACCCAGGGTGGGCCGGGGAACAGTACAACCGTCCTGTCGCTGTTTATCTACCAGAATGCCTTCCGCTACTACGAGATGGGCTACGCTGCTGCCATTAGCTGGGCGCTCTTTGCCATCATCATGGTCTTCACAGTATTGCAGTGGCTTGGTCAGAAACGTTGGGTTCACTACTAGGAGAGGAGGGATCGTTATGGAGAAACAGATTGCCGCGAATGCGAAGCCCACAGCTCCACATGTTAAAGTCCGCATGGAGTCCTTGAGCCAGATTCGAAAAATCATATTGACACTTCTGATGTCCGGGTTTGCCCTGCTGATGATTATGCCGTTCATCTGGATGATTAGCACATCGTTTAAATCTCCTGCGGACGTATTCACCTATCCCATCCAGTGGATACCCTCCAGCCTGAACTGGGAGCATCATATTAAGGTCTGGAGCGGAGCGGATACCTTTGCCACCTATTATCTGAACTCGTTGAAAATATCACTAATTAGCACGATCGGAGCTGTATTTCTCTCGGCTTTTGCAGCCTATGGCTTCGCACGGATTCAATTCAAAGGTCGGGAGACATTGTTCCTAATCTATCTCTCGATGATGATGGTGCCACCGCAGGTGCTCTTTGTACCGAAGTTCCTGATGTTTGAATGGGTCGGCATATATAATACGCATTGGGCATTGATCCTGCCGGGAATGTTCACGATCTTTGGGGTGTTTATGCTGCGGCAATTCTTCCTGTCGGTGCCTTCAGAGATCTCGGAAGCGGCGTTCATCGACGGTGCCGGTCACCTGCGCATATTTTTCAGGCTGATTCTGCCCTTGGCGAAGCCAGCGCTGGCTACACTTGCGATCATTGATTTCTCCTGGCACTGGAATGACTATGAGAATGCGCTTGTGTTCCTCATCGACAAAGACCTGTATACCGTGCCGCTTGGTCTGCAGAACTTTATTCTGGAGAACAACGTGGATTACAACGGCATGATGGCCGCTGCCACGGCAGGCATTATTCCGATGATCATTGTTTTCCTGGTGGGGCAACATTACATTATCCAGGGCGTGGCCGGAAGTGCCGTGAAGGGCTGAAGCTGTTACCACTGCAATCCATCAAATAACCCTTTTGCTGAACGAGGAAATCTTCGCGGCAGAAGGGTTTTCTGTTGAAAGGGAGAATAACGATCTTTCCGCAATACAATAGTTCAAACTTCGTATATAATATAAAATCATATGATGCTGTATGACTACATAACTATCGCGAGGTGCACTAGACTTATGCCAACTATCTACGACTTTACCGTAACCAGAACCAGTGGAGAGCGTTTCCCGCTCTATCAATATGAAGGAAAACCTGTGCTCATCGTAAACACGGCAAGTAAATGTAAATATACGCACCAGTTTGATGACATGCAGAAGCTGTATGACCAGTACAAGGATCAAGGGCTTCAGATTATTGGTTTCCCGTGCAACCAGTTTGCAGAGCAAGAGCCTGGAAGTAGTTCGGAAGCGGAATCCTTTTGTCAGATTAACTATGGTGTGAAATTTCCGATGTTCTCCAAACTGGATGTGAATGGAGAAGCGGCGCACCCGCTCTACGACTTTTTGAAAAGATCAGGGCCTTTTACTGGTTTTGATGAAACAGATATACAGGCCAAATTATTGAAATTAATGGTGGCCGAGAAGGCACCGGAATGGTTACACGGCGATGCAATCAAATGGAATTTCACAAAGTTCCTGATTGATGCAGAGGGTCGTGTGGTCAGACGCTTCGAACCTATCGATTCCATCGACGAGATTCAAGAGAGTATTAAACAGCTTCTATAATTTCACTTTCATATATCTTACAGGGGCATGACACAAATCGTTTCCCTCTTCCGAACAGGAGGTGCATGAATGTGCCGAGCATGATGCAATTTAGTGCTTCACTGGAGTATAGTTACCGATCCACCAGCACGTTTAACCCAGGCAAGTCAGATGGATTCCATTCACATCCACATTATGAGATTTATTATTTTCATGATGGAGAATGTACCTATATCATAGGAGACCGTGTATATAATCTGGAGCCAGGTGATCTGGTGTTAATGCATGGCTTGACTCTTCATCGACCACATCCGAAGCCAGGCAGTGCTTACGAGCGAAGCACACTGCATTTTGATCCGTCTGCCATTCGCAGCAGCCTGCATCCCGACCGTATGGCTGAGGTTTTGAGGCCATTTGAAGAACTCAGAAATTGCCGGGTCAATCTGAAGGGGGATAGCCGCTCTGAATTCGAAGCTCTATTGCATGATCTTCATCGTCTGTCTCAAAGTCAGAGCAATTTCAGGCAAGAGCGAATGAATGTCAGACTGTGTGATCTGTTGTATTTTGTAGCAGAGATCTGCCAGGGTGATGTCCAGGAACAACTTCCCTCATCGGAGAGGGAGCGGCATGTCCAACACATTATTCGTTATGTGGATACCCATTATATGAAGGACATTGGTCTGGATGATCTGGCACTGGAATTACATCTATCCAAGCCATATCTGGCAGGTATGTTCAAGGAAATGACAGGTTTGACGATATTCAAATACCTGTATGACCGTCGCATCAATCAGGCGAAGCTTTTGTTTCAGTTCCAGCCCGAGATCACCGTGACAGAAGCAAGTCGATTGTCCGGTTTCAAACGCCTTTCGCATTTTAGTCGGATGTTCAAACAAAGTGTGGGATGTTCGCCTGATCTGTACCGTACCCAATTGCATCGCCAATCATAGAAGTCGTCTTTGAGCTGACCAGCTTGTCTGGTTGGCTTTTTTTGTTGATTTTCGTTTGAGGAATGCATACCACTGTGTTTAGAGGACACGCAGAACAGGTAAAGAAAGGTAATGAACCCAGAGGAGGCGAATATGAATGAAACAGCGCACACCGGATCAGAATAACAGCGATACCCAACAGGAACAATCCCGTGACAATCCTGAACAATATAAGACAGAGCACGAAAGTCTGCTTGACCGACATGAAGAAGAACAGACTGTAGATCCAATTCCGATGGAAGATCTGAATATGGAGGCTCAGGAAGAGAAGAATAAAGATCAGACAAAAAGTAACTCTTCTACGGAAGAGAAATACCGGGCGGATTATCGCAAAAAGACGGGCGAAGGATAATTCCAATTGTTGTTTTGGGCAAACATGTTGAAATATTTTCGGTGAATGTATATTTAGTGAAAATAAATTAGTTTGTTGACTAATGTATGTTACTATATTATAGTTACTATGTTGGCAGTTGAAAAAAATTTGGGAGGCGAATAAGAATGACAACTTTTTTTGATGCGTTGAAAAACAGAAGATCTTATTATGGAATCAGCAAGGAATCTACAATTTCGGATGCTAAAATCCAGGAAATCGTAGAAGAAGCGGTGAAATATACACCCACTTCCTTTAACTCACAAACATCCCGTGCCGTTGTACTGCTCGGTGAACAACATGATAAATTGTGGAATCACACAGAAGAAATTTTGCGTGAAGTAGTAGGCAATGAAGAAGCCTTCAAATCCACAGCAGAAAAAATGACTGGATTCCGCAGCGGATATGGTACGGTTCTCTTCTTCGAAGATAACAATGCGATCGCACAGCTACAACAAAACTTTGCAGCTTATGCAGATAACTTCCCAATCTGGGCTAACCAATCCAACGGTATGTTGCAACTGGTAATCTGGACTGCTCTGGAACAAGAAGGTCTGGGTGCATCTTTGCAGCACTACAACCCGTTGATTGACGAGAAAGTGAAGCAAGAATGGAATATTCCTGAGAACTGGAGATTGATCGCTCAAATGCCATTTGGTAAACCAACGGCAGCACCGGGTGAGAAAGAATTCCAACCAATTGAAGAGCGCGTAAAAGTACACAAGTAAATCAATTTCATAATACCTTTAGCTGCTTCAATCAAGGCTAGATATAGATCAAAACGTTTCAATTTGTCTATATCTAGTTACATAAATTCATCTTAATGAGTTATGAAATTGATTTAAGTAAGCTTCGCATTCCCAACATTTAACCACATACGGCCTCGCTTCAATTTGATACGATGATAGTTGATCGTAATCCAATGAAGCGAGGCTTTTTAATGTGAATAATAGATTAAAAGACATAACGAACCAACGAATATGGAAAATGGCTTTATGCGGGTTATTAACACTTGGATCGGTGGCTGGATACGGCGCTACTGTTCAGGCTGCAACCGTGCAGCAACAGTTTCAGGATACGCACACCAGTTACGCCAAGGATGCCATTACACATCTGGTGGCCAAAGGTATTGCTGCCGGTACGTCAGAGACTACGTTTGAACCGAAGAAAGCCGTTACTCGTGCAGAATTTGCGACGTTTGCGGTGAGATTACTAGGTTTGAAGCCCGTTAAAAATAATATAAATCCCTATCAGGATATAAGCATGAATGCTTGGTATTACGGCAATGTTGCCGCCATGACGAATCTTTTTATTTTGGAAGGAAAGGGTCAGGGAACGTTCCAGCCTAATGCTTCCATTACGCGCGAAGAAGCGGCTGCCCTTCTTGTTCGAATGTTAAAACAACAACCCGTGGAGACATCACTCTTATCTTCAACGTATTTTGACGCAGCGGATATCTCGGACTGGGCACGTCCTTATGTGCAGACGGTATATCAACTTGGACTAATGCGGGGAAGCGGAGGCGTGTTTCGACCACATGACCAGGTAACGCGAGAAGAAGCAGCCGTAATGCTTGATGCCATTTTACAAAAGAAAACATGGTCTGAGCAATTAAAACGTGGGGATGAACTTGGCGTTCAGTTGGGCTGGCAATATAACTCCACTACAGCTGAATTCAAGAAGCAAGTGGAACAGTCTGTAGTGAATACGCTCGTCCCACGCTGGTTTTTCCTGAACAGCAGTATGAAAGTAACAGATCACGCGGACCCGGCATTGATCTCCTGGGCATCCGCCACCGACAGGCAGCTATGGCCATTACTTGGGAATCGTTCCGATTCGGCACTTACCCATCAGATGTTATCCAGCTCAGCCAACCGAGCGGCAGTGATCTCACAGGTAGCCGCTTATGTCAAAACCTATAAACTGGACGGCATTAATGTGGACTTCGAGAATGTTGATCCAGCGGACCGTGAAGGTCTGACGGCATTTGTCACCTCCTTGACGGCTACGTTGCACGCACTGGGTGCAGTTGTTTCTGTGGATGTATCGCCAGACCTGGGTACTGATTGGACGGATGCATTTGATTATGCCAAACTGGGTGCTGTATCGGATTATATGGTGCTGATGGGATACGAGGAACACTGGAACGGTGATCCGAAAGCAGGATCAGTGGCTTCTCTTCCATGGGTGGAAAAGGCTTTGGATACCATGCTCTCCGAGGTGGTACGTGCCAAAACAATTTTGGCCCTTCCGCTGTATACACGAGACTGGTCTTCAGTGAATCCAGCAACCAGCTCTTGGGACATTACATTGGCAGACCAGGGAATGCGTGCGCATGCTACGGGATCTGTAAGACGATGGGATGCAAGTCTGGTTCAATATATTATCGGGTACAACAGTAATGGTAAGCCAAGATATATATGGGCAGAGGATAGTCGTTCGTTATCAGCCAAAGTGTTAATGAGTGAGCAACGGCAAATCGCTGGACTGGCTTACTGGTATATGGGCGGCGAAACAGCCGATGTATGGAACGCCATTTCGAATGCTTCGCGATTTGAATCGTATAACTTCTAAATATTCATGAATTGGATAGACTCAAGCGAACCGGGATGTTGCCGGATGGTTTGGGTCTGTTTGTTTTGGTATAAGATAAGGAATATGAGGAATCGTTTAAGCTTGGCTGAACGGTTTAATGTATAGAAGGACAAACAATTTAATTAAATTAGATAAATGGAAGTTCAGGAGGAGAAGGAGCATGCGAGAGGTTGATTGCATAATTGTAGGTGGAGGGCTCGCAGGGCTTCAGGCAGCCATTCAGCTTGGACGTTATTCAGCTCATCAGGTGTTGGTAATCGACGCGGGAGAAGGCAGATCGACGTTGTGCCGGACTTATCATAATATCCTCGGTTTCCCCGATGGGGTATCCGGTGAAGAGCTTAGAGAACGAGGCAGGATGCAGGCAGAGCGGACCGGTGTATCTTTTGAGAAAGACCGAATTGTTAAAGCAGGTCGTCATGGAGAGAAGATCCAATTGTTCGGTACTTCAGGAACTGAATATAGGAGCAAAACCGTGTTATTGGCAACGGGGCTCACGGATAGAGTTCCAGATATTCCGGGATTAACTCCGACGCTGGGCCGTACAGTCTATGTCTGCCCTGATTGTGATGGTTATGAGATTCAGGATCAACGTACGGTACTATTGGGATCTGGCGAACCAGGTGCCAATATGGCGATGATTTTAATTCAGCGTACGAATGATCTATTATATATCAATCATGAGCAGGCTCCCATATCTGCAGAGCTGCATCGCAGCATGAAAGAGGCGGGAGTTCGTTATCTGGAAGCGGCTGTTCAGGAAGTACAACAGATTGAGGATGGCCATATCACCGGTGTTCTGACCGAAGATGGACAGATATTTGAGTCGGAGCGTGGATTTATCGCATTTGGAGGCAACCGGGTACACTATGAACTGGCGGAGCAGCTTGGAGCTGTAATCGCAGATAATAAACATGTAGAAGCTGATCCACGCAGCTTGCAGGCAGCGACAAATGTGTGGATTGCCGGGGATCTGGGCCTGCACGCAGAACAAGCAACCGTTGCGATGGGTGAAGGTTCCATTGCCGCGATCTGGATTCATAAGGCGTTACAGCAGATGACAAAGGATTCACTTTGAATTCACCTCCAAATATGAGGTTGATTATTTAATTGTCCATTACCAAAAAGTCCTCCCAAGCCATACATGTGGCAGGAGGACTTTTTGAGCTGTCTTTTGCTAGGGAGAAAAGGATTACACTTATTTGTCTGATGAATCCGTTGACTTGGAAGAAGACGTCTTGTCCTTCGAGTCATGGGAGAAGTCTTTGCGAATGTTGTCCACGATATCGCCAACCACGCCTTCAATCATATCGGTTGGTCCGGGATTATTTTTGTCTGGATGGATAACGGTATTCACTCCTGGTTCAAGTTCATCGTTTTTCTTCTCATGTTTGGTTTTATCACGCATGGGATATTCCTCCTGGTTCAATATTGTATAAGGTGTTTATTAACAACATGTCCAAACACCGTTACGTATATGTAAACGATTAACCGCTGTAGTTCTTTTGAAACGCGTACTTGCTCATATATAGAAGATATATACAGAATTGAACGTACTGATTAAACTTCTGCAATACGTTTATATTATAGATAACCAATGAGTATTAAGTTTAAAGCTTAAAACCAATTAACAAACTATTATACAGGAGGTTATTCAAATGAATGAAGAAAATCATGTAATCCATAAAGATGGTCAAGTTTCAACTGACAAGGTGGACAATGCAATCGAGAAGATTGCGCCGGAAGAAAGAGAACAGATTCTACAGAATTTTGATGCGTTCAAAGAATACCTGGGTAAACGAATTGCGATGGGCGAGTCTATCGGATTAAGCGAAGAACAGATGGCTAAAATTGCCCAGAAAGTAGCTGACCATCTGGCTGCGAACGAAGAGCCTCGTAACCGTGAAGAAAAGTTGCTTCAGGAACTGTGGAATGTCGGCAAGGAAGATGAACGTCACATGCTGGCTCATATGCTCGTTCGTTTGGCGCAAGACGCCAACACTAATCATTAAGATTAACATTTAAGCGTAAGGTTCATGAACAGACATTATACTAGACAAGAACCCCCCTGGGTGACGAGACTTCAGGGGTTCTTATCTTTTCCGGAAACTACAGACAGAAGTGATGACGCACTTTGTAACTATTTTTAATCTGGCTGATACTTTTATAATCCCTGTTCCAAGTATGATAGGAAAAGAAAGAACATTGCAATCGATAGTTCACATGAGCGTTTGAGAAGGAAGACTTCCGGTTAAGGAATAGTAACGTTCATATTAAGGAGAGATGTTACCTATGAAGAACGCGACAAAACAATGGAAACTAGGAATGATCGGTGCAGTTGTTGCTTTACTTGGCATGATTGTGCTGACTACATATTTACTTACCCCTGCGAATGCTCAAGGTAGTACGGACGCTCAACAACCTTCTGCGAAAGAAGCTCAGGTTGCAAACTCCGAGATGTTTACAGCCTATGTTGAAGGTATGCATATAGAAGACGGCAAATTGTTTATGACAGTGGACAAGATTGGCTGGTATCAGGGTGAAGAAGCCGATGCGATTTTTGCACAGCGCAATCCGGAAGCAGGTATAGACGGTGCTCCAGATGGTTACTATATTGTCAATGACAGCAAAGAGCAGGAGCAGGTTGAGGTTAGTGCCAATGCTGAAGTATTGATGCAGTTGTATGATCGGGATGGTACGATGCAGGGCGCAGACATTCAGTGGAATGAACCCGTGACATTATCCAAGTTCGAATCGTTGTATGAGAATACCCGTATTCTTGATCTGTCCGTATTCCCGTATCATCTGACGGTGCAGGACGGAAAAGTTACTAAAATTGTACAACAATACATCCCATAAATAAGATGAAATTCATCATTCAAGCATTCCTCCTGTTCATTGGAACGGTGAGGGATGCTTTTTGGTTATGACAAATTCATGAAAGCGATTGTAATTAATGGTAGGTACATGTATCATTATTGGAATGGCGTTTTTACATAGTTCAGGAGGAGCCTCATGCTTAAAGACATGATTGCATTAACTAAGCCCGGACTTCTAAGGTTAAATGTGTTTGCGGTGGCGGTAGGATTCTGGGTAGCTTCAAAATGGGATATCAACTGGTTATCTCTGCTCATGGTCGTGATTGGATCAACCTTGGTTATTGCTTCAGCTTGTGTAATCAACAATTATTGGGATCGTGAATTGGACCAAAAGATGGAGCGCACCAAAAAAAGGATGGATTACATTAACCATCTGAAGCCAGGGTTTGTACTTGGCTATGGCATTATCCTTGGTGTTGTGGGACTAGCAGTACTATATCTCCTGGTGAATCCGTTATCAGGCTGGATGGCACTGCTTGGGTGGTTCGCTTACATCGTGATTTACACGATGTGGTTGAAACGCAGTTCAACGTGGAGCACGTCGCTGGGTGGAATTGCGGGAGCGATGCCTCCTGTCATCGGTTATACGTCTGTAACCAATGAGATTGATGCAGGTGCCTGGTTGCTGTTCGCGCTTTTGTTCTTGTGGCAACCACCACACTTCTGGTCATTGGGTATTCGCCGGGTAGAGGAGTATCGTGCTGCGGGCTTCCCGTTATTGCCAGTGGTTAAAGGGGTGAAACGCACCAAGTTTCAGATGATTCCTTATGTTTTTCTGCTGCTTCCTGCTGTATTTCTGTTGTATTATTACGACTACGTAGGTCTGGTATTTCTGATTGTATCTCTGGTCGGTGGACTGATCTGGTTCGTGCATACACTTAGCGGACTGAAGACACAGGATGATGAGAAGTGGGCAAAAGTGAACTTTCTGATCTCAGTTAATTATCTCATGCTCGTATTTATTGTCATGGTAGCGAATACGGTATGGTCTTAGTTAAGTGATGAACAGATCTTTTTCAGAGAGATTTCAGCATAAGCTAGTTGGCTGCATCGAATGAAAAAGCACACTATGGAATAGCGTTTGGACAACCTTGAGTTGTTACAACATATTCTCCGGTGTGCTTTTTTGGTATAATCAAACAATTAAATAATATATGTGGGAATTATAATGCAAGATGGGAAGTGACAGCATGAGTAATTTGGAACAGGCCGTACAATGGAGACAAGAAGGTAAGGTGCAGGAGGCGATTAAACTACTGCAAGAGATTACAGTCCAGGAACCCGAGAATGCGAATGTCTGGTATCAGCTGGCTTGGGCGCATGATTCGCTTGGGTTAGAGCGAGAAGCTGTTCCGCATTATGAGAAGGCACTGAGTCTTGGACTTTCTGATGAGGACAGAGCAGGTGCAATACTTGGACTGGGCAGTACATATCGAACGCTTGGACAGTATGAGCAGGCAAAGGCTTGGTTTGAAACGGGCATGAAAGAATTCCCGGCGTACCGGGAATTTGAGGTTTTCTATGCCATGGTGCTCTATAATCTGGGTGAACATGCAGAAGCGATGCAAAGACTACTCGTACAGCTCGCGGACACATCAAGTGATAAGAGAATAAACGACTATAACCGAGCAATCCGTTACTACGCAGATCAGCTGGATCGGGTGTGGGAATAGATCGAATACACAGAAAAGGGAGATGGATGAATGAGCTCCAATCAAGATCTGAAACAGGTGAATGAAAGGTTGAATCAAATTGAGAAAAAGCTGGATAGACTGGGAGATAGCCAGCAGGGCAAACGCTCACCTGGCGTGCGCTTCCTAATTGGTTTTGGCATCACGATTGCGGTTATATTTATACTGCTGCTGACTCTTGGTGTTATACAATTTGTGAGTAACGTGAGTAACGGATAGAAAAAGTTGATCATGACGACAGGTAGTGAGTTCTCCAAAGTTACATAGCCGGGCCGAGCCACTGTTGCACCTCTTCAATGAAACGCCGCGTAGCTGGCGATAGATTAACCAAAGACGGGCAGGCCATGCCAATCGTACGATAAGGATCTCCAGTGAGTGGCACGAGCGCGAGCGAATCAGTATGATTTTGAAGTACCATTTCCGGCAGCAAACTGATTCCGAGACCATTCCGGACCATCGCCATGATAGCTTGATCTTCGGCTACTTCATAGACGACATTAAGCTTGGCCGCATGCTGCCGGATCAGTCGTTCAATCTCGTTATCTCCGCCCCACTTGGGCAGAATAAAGGGTTGCTCCAGCAGAATATCAAATGAAACAGACTCCTCTGAGGCGAGAGGATGATCCAGAGGCAGGATGCACATCATCCTGTCTTTTTGTAATGGAATCGTCTCAAAAGGTGATGAATCGCCGAGGGACAGAAATCCGAGATCGATGGCGCCTCCAGCCAGCCAGCCCTCAATCTCAGCATAATCGCCTTCCCACAGCTTGATCTCAATTCCAGGGTGACGCAGGCGAAATTGTTTCAGGATGCCCGGCAACCATTGTGTGGAGACACTTGCGAACGTACCAATACGCACCGTACCAATCTCTGCGCCGCGAATGAGGGAGATTTCCTGGTTCATCAGTTCCGTCCAGCGCAGAACCTCACGTGTGTATCCCAGAATGCGTTCCCCTTCAGCAGTAACCCGCACACCGGAGCGGCCGCGATGGAGCAGGGAGAAACCACATTCTGTCTCAAGACTTGCGATGGCATGGCTGACTGCGGATTGGGTGATGTTTAATGCTTCAGCTGCTTTGGTGAGACTGCCATATTCCACAACGGTATTCAATATTTCGTATTTGATCAGTGACATGAATGGTCCCGTTCCTTCCCATTTTCGATGCATGAGTTTATTTCATATAATCTATTATAAATATTCATTTTTATAATGCAAGGAGATCGTTTATACTTGCCAAGGCGAGTTAGTTCGACGCACGATCACACAGATCAGAATACATAGAATGAAGGTTGAAGCAAGATGAATGGTGTACAGGTTAATCAAGGTCAGGCAACAAGAAGAGCGGACATACAGATGTTGCTCGCAACGGTCATATGGGGATCTTCCTATCTGTTTATGAAATCGGGCCTAGAGTCCATGCAAGAATTGAATCTGGTCGCATTTCGTTTTGGAATTGCCTTTATTGCGGCAGGACTTCTTTTTCATCGGCGGTTGTTTAAGATGGATCGCAGAACACTTGTGGCCGGAGCGATTATGGGGACAGCTTTATTTGCTGCCTTTGTATTTATCACCTATGGTGTGCAACGAACAACAACATCCCAAGCGGGATTCTTGATAAGTTTGGCCGTTATTTTTGTACCGATCCTGACGACCATCCAGCATCGTCGAATGCCGGACAAACGATTGACGCTCAGTATCCTGGTTGCAGTTACCGGGCTTGGCTTGTTGACGCTTCAACATGAGCTTAGTCTGCACACGGGAGATATTCTGTGCATACTAGCAGCACTTGTGTATGCCATCTATATAATGATTGCTGGCAAGTTCACACCGAAACATGATCCACTAACATTGGGAACAGTTCAATTAGGTGTTGCAGCGATGTGGGGAATTGCAGCTACATTCATGCTGGAAACGCCACGTATGCCCGATACGGCTGAATCCTGGGCAGCCATTCTCGGGTTAGGTGTTTTGTGTAGTGGCTTGGGGTATATTCTGCAGACACTCGCGCAGCGTCATGCCTCTCCTACAAGAACAAGTCTGATTTTTTCACTCGAACCACTGTTTGCAGCAGCATTTGCATTTACCTTTCAAGGGGAATCGCTAACGTTGCAAGGGTATGCGGGAGCAGCTTTGATGTTGGTTGGTGTTCTCATCACAGAGATCAAACTTCCACAGTCTATCTTCTGGCGCAGAAAACGCCCGGTTTTACAGTCGGAACTCGGCGATCAGGGAGCACCAGGCGTATAATTGGCGGACAAAGGGTCCTTTCGTCATCTTCTATGGAAGGTGGGAGAGGACCTTTTTTGGCTATGTCGCACACCTTGTGAAACAGATAAACAACTACCTAACAAAAACAGAATAACATAACCTTGTTTTGTTGATTTTTGTTTTTTATGCTACACTGAATGGAAAATTAGGAAAAACGGGTGAGTAGGATGGCCAAAAGAGTAACGATGCAGCAAATTGCGGATGCTGCGGGGGTGTCCAAATTCGCAGTCTCCCGTGCGCTGACGGGCAAGCCTGGTGTGAGTGAGCATACACGCGAGATGATTGTCAGAACGGCGGGGCAGCTTGGGTATTTCAGAACTGAGCCTAAGCGTTATCCGGGGGAGACACAGATATCAACGGAGATGAAGCCAGAAGCAGAGCGACAAGGCACCATATTGATTTTGTTTCCCAACATTCGTTCTCAGAATCGAGCTTCCTTATACTGGGGGCCTGTGTTTGATGGCATTTCTGAGAGGCTGAATGAGAAGGGGATGGATATTTTAACGCTGACAGAGCCCTCTTCAGATCGGATGTTCTCGGTCCTTAATCCCGAAGCAATCAGCGGAGTCATTACCGTGGGAACCATCTCGACATCGGTATTACTGGAGATTTACAGACTGCGTATTCCGCTTGTCATGGTGGATCATGAAGACCCAGCCATATACGCAGACTCGGTTTTTACGGACAATATGAAATGTATGAAAGAACTGGTTCTCATGCTCGTTGGAAAAGGGTATAGAAGGTTCCAGTTTGCCGGGCAACTGCCCGATGCAGCAAGTTTCAGAGAACGCTGGCTTGGATATCGTACGGTGCTGGAAGAGAAACAGTTGGAGGGGGAACAGCTAGAAGGCTTGCTGGGACCAGAGTATGATCATATTCGGAGATCCATTGCTGAAATGGAGCTGGAGGATATCCCTGAAGTTATCGTGTGTGCAAATGACCATACAGCTGTCATTGTCATTCAGGCACTCCAAAGTCGAGGCATTCAGGTGCCCGAACGCTGTGCCGTAACCGGATTTGACAATACGCAGACGGATGAACCCATTCTTGCTTCCGTACATATTAACAAAGAGAATCTGGGAACGAGAGCAGTAGATCAGCTGTTGTGGCGGATCAAACACCTGGATGAACCTTATGAACGCAAGCTGATCTATTCGGAATTAATTATTCGTGATGAATATAACGCCAGTATACAGTAATGGGATATGAACTTGCGGGCTCATTTTAACAATGATCATACGGGTAAATGAAATGAGGTGAAAGACATGGAGAGGTTAGAGCTTCATGTCTTTTTGTTATGTAGAAACTATTTAACAAATTAAATTACAAAACAGATTGACTATAAGAAGCATATCGTGTTAATTTTGTTTTGTAAGTTATTTGTTTTTATACTAACAAAACCTAACAAAATATTGGTTAACAACTCTAACAACAATGGAGGCTGTCATGAGCACAATACAATCACAGGTTTTTCAGAATTGGACGTTCAAGGCTTGCGAAGATCAAGAATGGATGCCGGCTCAGGTGCCCGGCTGTGTGCATACAGATTTGCTGAAGCTGGGCAAGATTCCAGATCCTTTTTATGGAACAAACGAGAAGGAAGTACAGTGGATTGATAAGATAGATTGGGAATATCAGACGGAATTTGACGTTGCCGATGCGTTGTTCTCGCAGGAACATCTGGAACTGGTGTTTGACGGTCTGGATACATATGCGGATGTGTATGTGAATGATGTGCATGTGTTATCAGCAGATAATATGTTCCGAGTATGGAAGGCAGATGTAAAGGCTGTATTGAAGGGAAACGGTAACATTCTCCGAATACGATTTCGGTCACCGATTCAAGAAGATCTGCCTAAGCTGGAGAAGCTCGGATATGCATTACCGGCATCCAATGATCAGTCCGATGTTGGCGGACTTGGCGACAAGAGAGTAAGTATTTTTGCACGTAAAGCCCCGTATCACTATGGTTGGGACTGGGGTCCGCGTTTTGTAACCAGTGGGATCTGGCGTGAAGCACGTCTTGAAGGTTGGACACAGGTACGAATCAATGATGTGTATATCCAGCAAAACGAAGTAAGCGCTACCTCAGCTTCATTAACTGCTGTTGTGGAAGTCGAGACATCACAAGCGGTAGATACGATTATTCGTATCGGCGCAGATGGACAGAGATGGGAAAGATCCGTATCGCTACAACCCGGAACTCAGACTGTGGAGATTCCAATCTCCATTGATGAACCGAAACTGTGGTGGAGCCGTGGGCTTGGTGATCCGCATATGTACACCTTCCTTACCGAGGTGCTTCAAGGTGAGCGAGCTGTGGCTGAATCTACAGTGAAGACTGGGCTTCGTTCCATTCGCTTGGTACGTGAGAAAGATGAAGCAGGAGCATCCTTTTATTTTGAATTAAATGGTGTTGCGGTCTTTGCCAAAGGGGCCAACCACATTCCAAATGATAGCTTCATCACTGAAATTACTCATGAACGTTATCGTCATGAGATCGTATCCGCAGCCGAATCCAATATGAATATGTTGCGTGTGTGGGGTGGTGGAATCTATGAACAGGATGTGTTCTACGAACTGTGTGATGAATACGGAATTCTGGTATGGCAAGACTTCATGTTTGCATGTAGCATGTATCCAGGAGATGAAGCGTTCCTGAACAGTGTGAGACATGAGGCGATTGATAATGTGAAACGTCTGCGCAACCATCCAAGTATTGCACTCTGGTGTGGGAACAACGAGATTGATTCGGCTTGGGCTCACTATGTTGAGAATGGTGGATGGGGTTGGAAAAAAGAATTTACTGCCGACCAGCGTGAGAGCATCTGGGCCGATTACGAAGCCATCTTCCATGATCTGCTGCCAGAAGTGGTTGAAGCGTATGCTCCAGGTGTGGATTACTGGCCTTCCTCACCACTGGTATCCCTGACAGGGGATGAGACGCAGCATGCGCACCCATCCACAGCTGAAGGGGATATTCACTACTGGGGCGTTTGGCACAATGTAGAACCATTCGAGAACTACAACGTGCATGTGGGTCGTTTCATGAGTGAATACGGATTCCAGTCTTTCCCGGAGTACAAGTCAGTACGCACTTACGCGGAAGAAGAAGATCTGGCTCTGGAATCGGAAGTCATGCTGGCTCATCAAAAGAATGGGGCAGGTAATCGTCTGATCAAACAGTACATGGATATGTACATGCATGAATCGAAGGACTTCCCATCGTTCCTGTACATGAGCCAGGTGCTTCAAGCGGAAGCGATGAAGACAGCCATTGAAGCGCACCGTCGCCGCAAACCATTCTGCATGGGCACACTTTACTGGCAAATGAATGACTGCTGGCCGGTGGCTTCATGGGCAGGTATGGACTACCTTGGTCGCTGGAAAGCATTGCAATATTATGCGAAACGCAGCTTCAGCGATGTGTTGGTATCGGTAGATGGAACAAAAGAAGATACAACAGATATATATATCATCTCGGATCAATTACAACCTGTAAAAGGGCAGTTACAGATTCGTTTGCTCGGGTTCGATGGAACGGTGCATCGTGATGAAACACATGACGTGACCTTGGCACCTAATACAGGTGATCGAGTGTTGTCATTACGTAACGCGGAATGGCTTGAAGGTCATGATACAGCTAACACGCTGCTGCGCCTGGATCTGAAACAGGAAGGTGCGGCGAATATCGTACAGGAACACTATTTTGTACCGTCCAAAGACCTTGCTCTGCAGCCTGCAAACATCAATGTAAGCGGAGGAGCGGATGAGAACGGCGTTCATCTGGTACTGGAAAGTGATGTGCTTGCTAAACAGGTATGGCTATCTTCGGATGTGGAGGGTGTCTTCTCGGATAACTTCTTCGACTTGATTCCTGGCATTCCGGTGAAGGTGCAGTTCACTTCCAGAGAGGGTTTGCAGTCTCATGATGTGATATCAAATCCGGGACCGATCGAGGTTCGATCCATGATTGATTTTATTCGTTTGACCTAGAAGAAACGGTTGGAGTCTCTCGTAAGAGAGATTTCAACCGTTTTTTTATTGAAACCTGACTCCATTTGTATATCGTAATGTTTCGTAATACTTCGCTTAGAGAATCGTAAGCTGTCTTGCTTATTGTAATCCATGTAAGTAATAAACGAATGGAGAGTGATAAGAATGATGAAAACGAATAAGAGCAAAAAAGTGATGATAGCAGCGGTATTGATGATGACATCCACCTCGGTCATGTGTTCGATGATGGTCCCAAAGATCGCGGCGGCAAACGTTACTGTATTACCAGTGCATCGATTCGGTTTATTCCGTTAGACAAGATGGAGGAAGAAAGATACGGGTATTTACTGTCATTTATCGAGTAGAGAAGGGCAGTAGCAGATGAAAGTGCAGTTCAATTCCAGAAAAGGCTTGCAATATGCCGATGTGGGTTCCAATACAGGACGCATTCAGGTTTGTTCCATGGCTGACTTTATCAAAAGAATAAGGCCATAATTTTAGAACGGTTGAGATCTCTCTATGAGGGGTTCGACCGTTTTTTATTTTGCGGCATCTAACAAAAACGGAGGTCGGCTTCAAAGATGGTTCCATCATTGTTATAATTGATAATTATCAATTATAGATGGGTTTTTAGTCACAATGCCAAGGTATTGTGTGTTTGATCGCTTAGGAGAGGGAGTTTATATGGGGGGTTCATTACCTGCTATCAAAAATGGAAATGTGTACATATGGACGGAAGAACAATCCTGGTTCCGTGACCCTATCGGCTTGTTGAAACAGACACAGGATCTGGCTGAATGGATTATTGGACTTAATACACCGCCTAAGTAAGGAACTTCAGAAAAACCGTGCTTCCCAGTTTGCTGAGCAGCACGGTTTTCATATTTCTATGTAGGACTGAACAGTAGAAGGAGATTAGCTGCCTGTAGGGAGATGAAGTAGCAGTGTGATTACCGTATAAGAGTTTATTCGCTCTTTTGTTCGGTTTGAATTTCTTGCAGATCCTCCAGTTGCAGTGTGAGGTCATTCTCGGGGTTTGCACTCACAATGACTTCTGACTGTGATTGTTGCTGACCTGGCTGATTCGACTTGGCGGCAGGTTTGATCACGTAGAGACTTTGAACGGAGTTGAGCAGGCTGGCAGGGGTGTCATCATACGTTTCCAGGAAGAGTACATAGTCTTTGGTAGGAATCAGCTTGAGGTTGTCATCATTAATAATCTCGTTGTTGCCAAGTTGTCCGCCAAGTTGCTTCACTTCAAGTTTTTCCCCGGCAGTGTAACCGCCCTTATAGGATTCAGCGACCTGAATCGTGTGGATCGTATAGATTTTCTCAAAAGAAGATGGCTCTCCGCCCGGATTGGACGCGGGGTTTAACTCGTTTTCATTGGCAGCATCAGTAACTTGTACGATATCGTTTAAAGCTTCCACACGAGTCTCGACAACACTGCCTTTCACAATTGTATTTGCTCTCTCGGACAGGTCGCCAATGCTGGCATAACTCGGGTAATCTTCAGAAGCAATAATGGTCATGGGTGCATCGGATGGGGACGCAGTAGGTGTAACAGAAGAACATCCAACAGCAGATAAAATGAAAATGGAAGAGAGAAGCAGCGTTAATACTCGATTTTTGTTCATGGATAGGAATCCTCCTTGGATTTTTGGGATAAGTTCGTAGCAGATTAGTACTTGGATCTTACGTTATTGATATCAAAGGTTTGAGGTTGGGTCATGGAATTGCGGTTGCGGGAGTAAGACATAATGGAAGGACTGCTTGTTGTCGGGTTGTCACCGAGCCAGATGGAGTGTCCGAGTTCGTGGACAAATACGCTTTGAATGAAGTTGGATAAGTTGGTTGCGTCAGGGGTGATTGTGGATGCATTGAGTTCGATGCGGAAGCTTACGACTTGACTGCCGGATACGGAGGCGTAGTTGACACCATATGCTGTATTATTGAAGTTTCCTGCGGTGATGGTGTTTGGGGAGTTACTTGTTTTGGTGAATTTAACTTTGGCACCTGCATTGTTCCAGTTGGTAAGGGAAGCGTCCATGGGAGTCTGCCATGCGGAGGCGTAATTATACGTACGAATGGGGATGGTGGTGCTGGGATAACCGTAGGTTAGAAAGGTTGCCGCATAAATGGTACTGCCAAACATCGCAATCGCTGAGAACAACATGATGCTCATCAAAAACTTCCTTTTCATACTTAAAACCTCCAATAAATGTATTTTATTCTCTATTATAGTAACAAGTAATATTTGAGTTGAAATGAGTCCGAGGTCGTTGTTTTTGTCGTGAAAAACATGAAATATATCATGATCAGACCCTAATGGTGTAAAAATAAGTCATTTTCTGTTCAATGTTCATGCATAATTTCCCTGAAATTACAAACAATACGTTCAACTTCTCATAGGGAAAGGTAGTGCTTGAGCATGTGTAACCGTTTTTCATTGGCAGCCGATTTGGACGAAGTCAGAGATCATTTCAAGATTCAGCGAGTGATGTATTATTACAAAAACCGATACAATATCAGCCCAACCCAGCATACGCCGATTATTTTGCATCAGGATGGTGAGCGTGTATTGGATGAGTTCCGGTGGGGGTTCATTCCATTCTGGGGTCGTGATGCTGTTAACGCAAATCTTATGACGGTGCATGAGAATCCTTCCTATTACAAACTGGTAGAGACCAAGCGCTGCGTCATTCCCTGCAATGGATTATATTACTGGCGGCAAGAGGGCAAGAAAAGTTATGCAGTTCGTGTTGTCATGCCAGATCGCGGTCTGTTCGGCATTGCTGGGTTATACGAGGTGTGGAGAGATACACGGAAAGAGCCGCTTCGTACCTGCACGATGCTTATGACAGGCGCAAACATGGTTACACGCGAGTTTGGCAGTAAAATGCCAGCGATCCTCTCTGAAGAAGAGATCAACACCTGGCTTGATCCGGCTAATACACGGGTGACTCAGTTGTTACCGCTATTGAAATCGTATAACAGTACAGAGATGAATCTGTATCCAGTCACCCCAATGGTCGCCAATGATGAACACGACTGTTACGAGTGCGTAGAAGAGATGGATCAGAAGCTGGCTTACGTTCGGAGTTTCTGAATATCCTTTGGATAGAGTGAAGGACTTTGGATAGAATGAAGAAGATTAAGGGGCTGAGAGTCTGGAGACACTCTGCTCTTTTTTTCCTTTCTGAAAATGAAAAGTTGCAATTGCAAAGAAACGTAACTATAATCATTACAGTAAGTGAACGCATATATTCATATATCTATTAAAAGAGATGTTTATAATCAGGAGGGAACCACGAATGAATCCAAAGTTTAACCAGATGTTTGAACAAGTTTCACTGCCGACTGGTATTACACTGAAAAACCGTATCGTGCTCGCTCCCATGACTCATATGTCCTCGAATGCGGATGGTACCATATCCGACGCTGAACTCGCTTATTATGCACGACGCACCGGTGGGGCTGGCATGTCGATTACGGCTGTAGGGCATGTAACCGAGCATGGCATTGGTTTCCCCGCTCAATTTGGTGTCTATGATGATCGCTTCATTCCTGGTCTGAAAAAATTGGCTGATACCATGAAACAACAGGGCTCCGTTGCCGTATTGCAAATTTTCCATGCGGGCCGTCTGACACCTGAACAAGCTGTACCTGCGGGTCAAGTAGTTGCTCCTAGTGCGGTTGCAAGTGAGCGTCCGGGATCTCCTGAACCAAGAGAATTGACGGATGCCGAGATTACTTCCATTATCAAAGACTTTGGTGAAGCGACACGTCGTGCAATTGAAGCTGGTTTTGATGGTGTTGAGATTCACGGTGCTAACGGTTATCTGATCCAGCAATTCTTCTCCCCTCATTCCAACCGACGTGAAGATCGTTGGGGCGGAAGTGTAGAGAAACGTCTGACATTCCCGCTTGCTGTAGTGGATGAGATTCAGAAAGTGGTTGCCGAACATACGAAACTGCCGTTCATCATTGGTTACCGTTTCTCCCCGGAAGAGCCGGAAACACCGGGACTCACGATGGAAGATACGTATGCACTGGTGGATGCGCTTAAAGATAAAAAACTGGATTACCTGCACGTTTCCTTGAACGAATTCTGGTCCAAGCCAAGACGTGGCGAAGCAGATACACGTTCAAGAATGGAATTCATCCTGGATCGTGTGAACGGTAAATTGCCTGTGATTGGCGTAGGTTCAATTCATACGGCTGATCAGGCCGCTGAGGCGCTCCAAACGGGAGTACCACTACTTGCCATTGGACGTGAGCTGATTATTGAACCGGATTGGGTTGAGAAAATCGAGAGCGGACGGGAAGAAGATATTGAAACGATTCTGACCAAATCGGATCAGGAACGTCTGGTTATCCCTGACGGATTGTGGAATGCAATCATCCACACGCCGGGCTGGTTCCCTATGGCAGAAGATAAATAATATACACTTCAGAACTGGAATGGAGGGGGCGAAAGCTCCCTCTTTTTGCACATGGTCCAGATTCTTCTTGTCATCGCTCTGTGGTATGATGGATGAACAGGATCAACTGGATAATCAACGGTTTGGAGTGAAGGAATATGCTCGTAGCTGAACGGTATGAGAAAATAGTGGAATGGGTGGATACGCAAGGCAGTATACGTGTGACCGAACTTAGTGAGCGCTGCGGGGTGACGGAAGAGACGATACGTCGTGATCTGGACAAGCTCGAACAGGCAGGCAGGCTCAGAAGGTCCCATGGCGGGGCGGTCAGCGTAAAATACAAGGAAGAGTTACAGTCGGAGATTCCGTATCCGGAACGTGCTGTAGCCCATGCAGAAGAGAAGCGCAGAATTGCAAGCGAAGCGGTGAAAATGGTGGAACCCGGCGACCGGATTGCTCTGGATGCAAGTACAACCGCGTGGTATATGGCGGCAGGATTGCCGAACATTCCACTGACCGTATTAACCAATTCGATAAAAGTGGCCGCAGAGCTGAGTAACAAGGAGCAGATTCGTGTGATTGCCACAGGTGGGCAATTGGCTTCGAAGTCACTGTCTTTTGTAGGACCGCTGGCGGAACGTTCGTTGGATGCGTATCATGTCGATAAAGTGTTTTTGTCTTGCAAAGGGGTGCATCTGACCAAAGGCATCAGTGAGTCAAATGAATTACAGGCCTTGGTGAAGCAGAAAATGATCCAGATTGCGGATGAAGTCATATTACTTGCAGATTCCAGCAAATTTAATATACAAGCATTTACCAGAGTCGCTGAGATGAGCAGTGTGGCAAAAGTGATTACAGATCAGGGTGTAGATGAAGAGCAAGTTAGCGCATTGATTGAGCAGAATATTACGTGTATACGTGTGTAAATAAGAAAGGAATGAATGTCATGAAACATCCTTTTCATCTGAAAGCGGTATGGAATGGTGGGCGTAACAGTGAGGGAACAATCGATGCAGGTGGATTAAAAACGGTCATATCGATTCCGAAGGAGATGGGCGGACCCGGTACGGGAACTAACCCGGACGAGATGCTGCTGGGTGCAGCCTCCACCTGTTACCTGATCACACTGGCCGCGATGCTGGAGCGTTCGGATATTACGCCGGATGAATTGACGCTTGAATCGGAAGCAACGGTAGATGTTACGAATAACGTATTTACGTACGAACGGATCGTACATAGACCCCGGATTGTACTCAGCCAAGATGCCTCAGAGGCGGATCTGACCAAGGCTGAGCGCCTGGCGCATAAGGCTGAATCCTCCTGTATGATCTCCCGAGCGGTGGCAGGTAATGTCCAGATGGAGACACAACCGGTCATTGTTACTACAGGAGCTAACGCGGTGTGATATACTGAAGAATAGACGATTCAAGTTGTCATTTGTGTAAAATAAGGAGTAATACGGTATGAACACACAGAAGCGCAAGACTAACCGCTGGGTACGTTTAACACGTGCTATGAAGCTGAATTTTCTCAAATTGTTACGTGCTCCCGGAGGTGCCCATAAAGTATCTACCGGATTTGCCATAGGGTTCGGACTGGAACTGATCGTGATCTCGACCGCTTCCCTGATATATCTCGTATTTTATCCAATTGTGCGATTGTCTGGGGGGTCGGTGCCAGCAGCGATTGTTGGTAATGTGATCGGGAAACTTACGTTTTTACCTATTATCCTGATGCCGCTCGCGAAACAAATTGGCTCATGGATATTGCCTGCTCACAGCATGGGACAGGGACCGGTACATGAGAGTGCATTCATGGAGTTGTTTCGCGGGAACTGGTCGGCCGTGAGTGAATTGTTGCTTGGTGGACTGGATATTCTGGCAGGCATGTCCGTGTTTGGTGCTATTCTGGGTGTGATTTCGTACTTTGTCGTGAAATTCTTCTACGTCAGAGCGCTCAACCGGCGTTATGAACGCCGGTTGGAGAAACGCCGACAAGCGGATATCGCTTCGGTATCACCTCCGGTGTTAATCAGGAAGCCATCACAATCATAATGGGCAGCATGAACATGGATGCAGCAGTTGTCCACAGAATGCAGCGGGATACAAACTGCGGAGAAGCATTGAACTGTTCAGCCAAAATAACGGCGTTCACTGCGGTCGGCATCGATGCGAGGATCAGCAGCACACTGAACAAGGTACCCTCGACCTGAAGTGCGGTCAAAATCAGCCAGGAGAGGATCGGCGCAGCTGCGAGACGCACCACAAGTCCGGTCCAGAAGGCTCGGCGTACATTGGGCAACCAAGGTACCATTGCCCCTTTGTGTCTGAGCATCTGTGCCCCAAGAATGGCGAGAACGACAGGAGAGTAGCCCGCAGCCAGCATGGAGATTCCTCCATCCAGCGCTTCAGGCAGGCTCAGATTGGACGCACGCAGCGCAATGGCGATGCCAGCAGCATAAATGGATGGCATGCGGAAAACGGACAGGATCGCATCTTTCACCGTGAATTCGGATCTCGCGGCAAAAAAGATACCTACCGTATTAACAATAATCATCTGTCCAATAACGTAGACAGAAGCCTTGTCCAGTCCAAGCTGACCAAAGGCAAGCAGTACAAGCGGGAGCCCGTAATTCACGCAGTTCGTAAACGTGGAGACGAGGGTGAGACCCGCTTTTTCGCTTGCACCCAGACGGAAAATCCGGCTTAACAGCTCGGCGAGTGCCCACAGGGCAATCAGATTAATAATAGAGAACCAGAACGTGCTGGTGACGTCCGTCCAGGTAATCTCTGCATGCAGCAATGTATTGAAGATGAGCGCAGGGCTCAAAATATAAAGGGAAAAGGTCGAGAGCGACCGGGTATCCCAATTTTTGAAGCGTTTTAACAGAATACCTCCAATCACGGGAAGTGATATCGGCAAGAATACATGGTATAACGTGAGTAAAAATGAGTGTAGCAATGCAATTCAGTCCCTTCTGGATGAAAAACCTATTTTATCATAGCAGAAGATGCATCTCATATGAATGGATATCAGTATGATGATGTGTAGTAATCGCCTTGTTTAACTAAGGATTTCCCTGCTGGGCAACGACAGCAGATTGCTATTTTGATATGGCAGATTTATTATAGAAGAGGTGCAACAAGATTACATACACATAGAGGAGGAAACTGTAATGAGTGAATCAAAACGCTTGCTCGTACTTGCTGGCTCTTACGCTGAAGCGGAAAATGAGGGCATTTATGCATATGAATTGAATGAGGATACAGGCAGCTTGTCCAAGCTTGACGGCATCGCGGGCGTGAAAAACCCAACGTTTGTCAACGTGGATGCTGAAGGAAACAAACTGTATGCGATTGGTGAAACAGCGTCAGCTGAAGGCAACAAAATGTCTGAAGCTGTAGCTCTGAGCATTGATCCTTCTACAGGAAAATTAACGTTGCTGAACCGGAATAACTCCATTTCAGCTCCGCCATGTCACATCCAGCGTGACCCTTCCGGCAAATACTTGATTCTCTCCAGCTACCACGGTGGTCTGGTAGGTCTGCAAGCCTTGACGGATAACGGTGAAGTTGGAGCGCTTCTGGACGAGAAGAAACATGAAGGACAAGGTGCGCATCCGGAGCGCCAGGACAAGCCACATGTGCACTCCGCATTCTTCAGCCCGGATGGTAAATATATGATGGTACAGGATCTGGGCGCGGATAACATTGCGATCTATTCCATTGATACAGACAAAAATGAACTTGTGCTGCACAGTGAAACCAAAACGCATCCGGGAGCTGGCCCACGTCACTTGGCGTTCCACCCGAATGGTCAATTCGCTTATGTGATCAACGAAGTGGATTCTTCCATTACTTCGTTCCAATATGATGCAGTAGCGGGTACGTTGACTGAATTGTCTACCGTATCTACATTGCCTGATGGATATGATGGCAAAGAGAATACAACAGCGGAAATCACAGTTTCCAATGATGGACGTTATGTATATGGTTCTAACCGTGGACATGACAGCATCGTTGTATTTGCAGTAGATGCAGACAAAGGTCACCTGACACTGGTTGAACATGTATCTGCTGAAGGTGAGCATCCGCGTCATTTTGCTCTGACACCTAACGGCAAATTGCTGATCGCAGCTAACCGCGATACGAACAACCTCGTAACATTCACGGTGGATCAGGAGAGCGGCCGTCTGAAATACACAGGTCACAGCACAGGTGTATCCAAGCCGGTATGCGTGAAACCAGTATATCTGTAAAAATAATAAATTTCTAAACCAGCCCTGGCTGGATTGAAAATGATAACGATGATAAAGATAAAGACTCTGCCATGTGGCGGGGTCTTTTCTATTGAATATCTTATTGGATGATTAGCCTGCTGCTCTGCTGTAAGCGGGTGGATTGGAATAGAGGATTAATTCTATATTTGATTCACCTAACAACGGAAAATTATCAATAGTATCGCCCAAGTAACTACCCCACTTCAAAGTGCGTACTTCCTGAATGGATAGTCAGGGTCTACAATGAGTGAGTAGCCAAAACAAACACTGCATGCATCTGAACAGACAAATTGGTGCAGGCTAAATATCTGATTATTATTTTTACAGGAACGAATCATACTTGAACAACAAAGGAGAAATAAATGATGAAATTGCAATTGGCGCTCGACTTGGTAAATATCCCTGAAGGTATCGCACTGGTTAAAGAGGTTGAACAATATATTGATATCGTTGAGATTGGTACTCCAATCGTTATTAATGAAGGTTTGCACGCGGTAAAAGCGATGAAAGAAGCATTCCCTAATCTGCAAGTTCTTGCAGACCTTAAAATCATGGACGCAGGCGGTTATGAAATCATGAAAGCAGCTGAGGCTGGTGCGGATCTGATCACTGTGCTTGGGGCAACCAATGACAGTACGATCAAAGGTGCAGTAGCAGAAGCGAAGAAACAAAACAAACAAGTTCTTGTGGACATGATCAACGTGCCTAACCTTGAACAACGTGCCCGTGAAATTGATGCGCTTGGCGTAGATTACATCTGTGTACACACAGGTTATGACCTGCAAGCTGAAGGACAAAGCCCGTTCGAAGATCTGCAAACGATCAAAGCTGCTGTGAAAAATGCTAAAACGGCTGTCGCTGGTGGAATCAAGCTGGAAACATTGCCAGAAGTAATCAAAGCACAACCGGATCTGGTTATTGTAGGCGGCGGTATCACAGGACAAGCCGACAAAGCGGCAGTTGCAGCTGAAATGCAACGTCTTGTTAAACAAGGGTAAGCGAATGAGCAAAACACAATACGCAGCGGACATCTTGAAGGAGCTGGAACGTACGTTAAGCCAGATCGACGATGCAGAGATGCAAGCGATGGCTGAACACATTCTGGCTGCGGAACAGATTTTTGTAGCAGGAGCAGGCCGGTCAGGACTTATGGGAAAGGCTTTTGCCATGAGACTGATGCAGATGGGGCTTCGTGTATATGTGGTGGGCGAGACCGTAACACCTGGGATCAGCTCGAAGGATTTCCTCTTGCTGTGCTCTGGTTCAGGAGAGACAGGCAGTCTGGTAGCGATGGCTCAAAAGGCTAGTCAAGCTGGTGCACCTGTCGGCCTGATTACGATCAAGCCAGAGTCCACGATCGGTCAATTGGCAACTACGGTAGTGCGTCTTCCGGCTTCAGCCAAAGAGGACACAGCGACTTCCGGAGCGGAAGTAACCATCCAGCCAATGGGCTCGCTGTTTGAACAGGGACTGTTAATCGGCATGGATGCTCTCATCCTTACGATGATGGAAATGAAGGGTATGACCGGAGCGGATATGTTTGGCCGCCACGCGAACCTGGAATAGTGAATAGATGAAAGACCGGAATCCTTTGATTATGAAGGGTTCTGGTCTTTTCTGCGATACATAGTCATTCATCTGTATAGATTTTATCCGTGATTTTCAGTTAAACTTTGCATCCCGACCAGGCTGTAGTAGAATTAATAGATAGCTGTATCGAATGAATGTACTTATTACATCATGCATGGAGCGGAAAGCTTACCTCGTGTGAAGTGTCCCCGTGATATGTGTAATATACGCGATATAAGATTGAAGATGAGGGGGCTCGGAGCCATGGCAGCCGAAGTCAAGGAACGGATTAATCTGAAAGAAATCAACTGTGAGAAGGAATTGACCCTTGCGGTGATCGGTGGCAAATGGAAACTGATCATTTTGTGGCATTTGGGTCTGGAAGGCACCAAACGTTTTAGTGAGCTGAAACGCCTAATCCCTCATATTACCCAGAAGATGCTGACCAACCAGCTTCGTGAGCTGGAGGAAGACAAACTGATTGAGCGCAAGGTGTATGCAGAGGTACCCCCTCGGGTGGAATATACGTTGACAGATCACGGTCAGAGCCTGATGCCCGTCCTGCACGCGATGTATAACTGGGGTAAAAATTACGGCGAAAATGTAATCTGGAAAGAAAACTAAATAAGTAAGTTCTATAATGAACCGCCGGGTAGATGGATTCTTCCATAACCTGGCGGTTTTTTAGTTACTTTCAGACCATGGTCACATGATCAATAGTTTATACGAAACGTAGAGGACAGAAATAGACCTAAGAAGCGAAGCGTTCGCCTTTATCACCGGATTTTCACCTTTTAAAAGTGAATCAAAAAATCCGGGGATAACAGCGATCGAAAGGCTATTCTGCCAGCGGGGTAATTATGGAGTAACCCGTTTGTCTGCTCTACCATAAATCTATACCAAAAGTCTCATTGTTCGCAGATGTCATGTATAGATAAGCGTATTATGATACGATGAGAGATATTGGAAAATGCAAGGAGGATGACAACTAAAGATGGAAAAAATACGTACACGTGCTGAGGTAAACCCGGAAACCACTTGGGATCTGAAAGACTTGTTTGTAACCGATGTAGAGTGGGAGCAGGAGCTTCGATCACTTCCACTGGCTGCTGTCCAGATCGAAACGTTCAAAGGACGTCTGGGCGAAGGCGCTGAACAATTGCTGGCTTGTCTGGATGCGCGTGAAGCTTTGCAGGAGCGGATCGCCAAGACGGCTTCTTATGCCCGCTTGAAGCAGTCAGAGGACAGCACCAATCCGGTCAATATTGAGAATTCAGCTAAAGCAGGAGATATCCTATCGAATCTGTCGTCGTCCTTGTCTTTTGTCAATTCGGAGATCGTTGATCTGCCGGAGGGAACCGTTGAACGTTACCTTGAAGAACTTCCGGGATTGGAGCCGTATGCTCGGAGTTTGGAGCGTTTGATTCGAGAAAAAGCACATCGGCTTACCCCAGAGACCGAGAAGGTACTCGCTTCACTAGGAGAGGTACTGGATTCGCCATACCGTATCTATCTGCGCGGTAAACTGGCAGACATGACGTTTGACGATGCTCTCGATGGAGAAGACAATAATCGGCCACTGTCTTGGTCATTCTATGAAAATAATTATGAGATGTCATCTGATACCAAGCTGCGCCGTTCTGCTTATGCTGCGTTCAGCTCGACATTAAATGATTACAAAAATACGTTTGCAGAAGGTTATGCAACCGAAGTGAAGAAACAAGTTGTGTTATCCAGGCTGCGTGGTTACGACGATGTTACAGATATGCTTCTCAGCCCACAACAAGTGAGCAAAGAGATGTACAATAATATTCTGGATATTATCCAGCAGGAATTCGCACCTCATATGCGCAGACTGGCGGCTCTCAAGAAACGTGAGCTGGGTCTGGACAAGCTGATGTTCTGTGATCTGAAGGCTCCGCTTGATCCAGAATTTAGTCCCGCCATTACATATGATGAGGCGTGCACACTCATCCGAGAAGCACTTGATGTGCTTGGGCCAGAGTATGGCGAGATCGTAGAGCGCGCATTCAGTGAACGCTGGGTGGATTACGCAGATAATGCAGGCAAATCCACAGGGGCATTTTGTTCCTCTATATATGGTTCACACTCCTATATCTTGATCTCATGGGCGAACAATATGCGCGGAGCATTTACACTTGCCCATGAAGTGGGACATGCAGGCCACTTTATGCTTGCGGGACGTTACCAACGGCTCACGAATACAAGACCATCGCTTTATTTCATTGAGGCACCATCGACCATGAATGAAATGCTGCTGGCAGATCATCTATTGAAGCGTTCCGATAATCCGAGAATGCGTCGTTGGGTTATTTTGCAACTGTTGAATACGTATTACCATAACTTCGTTACGCATCTACTGGAAGGTGAATTGCAGCGCAGGGTATATGCACTCGCAACTAATGATGAGCCGATTACGGCGAAGACGTTAAGTCAGCTCAAAGGGGACATCCTCTCTGAATTCTGGGGACCTGATCTGGTAATTGATGAAGGGGCCAAACTCACGTGGATGAGACAACCTCATTATTATATGGGACTATATCCATATACCTATGCGGCAGGTTTGACGGCTTCCACAGCGGCAGCACAGAAGATTCGGGAAGAAGGACAGCCTGCGGTAGATCGCTGGCTTGATGCACTCAAAGCTGGTGGAAGTCTCACTCCACAGGAGTTAATGAAGCTTGCGGGTGTGGATATGTCCGGACCTGAACCAATTCGTTCTGCGGTTGCTTATGTCGGTAGTCTGGTCGACGAACTTGAACGTCTGTATTCCTGATCTGGTTCATATAGTATACGGACAAGGCAGAACGGGTTGTCTGCATGCACCGCCTTCCTTGCGTGGGGGGCGGTGCATCTTATTTTTGCAAGGGGAAAGGAACGATGATGAATGGCGTTAACGAGCGTGTCCTCATCGCTGGGCCGATTAAGCGTAGATGGCTTTGGTGTGTTTGACGACATGAATGGAGTACCAGGTTTTGAAGGCAATCAGGGTGGTTTTTTTTCGGGATTTAATGAGTTTGCTACAATGAATGCATTTGCTTCGATTTTCATTGGCGCGATATTTCTCATCATTGCAGGAGTTATTGTTTTTGTTATTATTTCAGGCATACGCTCAGCGGCATCAAATAACGCGGCAGCCTTGTTAACCCTGCACTCAACGGTGGTGGCCAAACGAACGGAAGTGTCAGGTGGCAGCGGGGATAGCAGTGCAACGACCCGTTATTATGTTACATTTGAATTTGACAATGGTGAGCGCATTGAACTGATTGTTGGTGGAAACCATTATGGCATGCTGGCTGAACATGATCGAGGGATGCTGACGTATCAAGGGACACGTTTCAAGCATTTTGAGAGAGATGTACAGCCCCAGTCGGGAGTAAACAAAGGTCAATTTTATACGTAAAAAAAGAACTGCGGCTCCTCCCAAGTGGGAGAGAGTCGTTTTTGGTATACCCAAAAGAAAGAAAAACCGAAGGGTATTCAAACGCTTACAATGGTGATATACTCGTAAAATAAAGTAAAACAGTATTAAACAAAAACAAACAAACAATAAATACAGCATAAAGTACAGGATTACGGACTGAAATAAGAGATGCCATTTGGAAAATAGGATGGGTTCGAAAGGTTGGTGAAGCACGGTGAGTGTGCTGGCTTATGATTTGGGCGCTGGGAGCGGGAGAGCGCTACTGGGACATCTGAATAATCGTGGGATCGAAACGAGCGAAATTCATCGGTTCAAGAATGAACCGGTGAAGGTTGGCGAGCGGATGCACTGGGATATTCTGCGATTGCATCATGAATTGTTGCAAGGGCTTACTCTTGTGAAACAGCAAGGAGAAAAGCCAGAGAGTCTGGGGATCGATTCCTGGGGCGTTGATTTTGGTCTGCTTGGCAGTAATGGTGAGCTTCTGGGTAACCCGTATCATTACCGTGATACACAGTTTAACGGCATGATGGATCAGGTACGCCAAGAACTGAGCTCTCAGCGAATCTTTGAACGTACAGGGATTCAGTTTCTTAGCTTTAATACCCTGTATCAGTTGGCAACCCTTCAACGTAGCGGTTCTCCGCTTCTTCATGAAGCAGAGCGGTTTCTCATGATTCCGGATCTGCTTCGATATTTCCTGACGGGAGAAGCCGTGAATGAGTTCACCAATGCCACGACAACACAATTATATAATCCATCGGAGGGTCAATGGGACGGTGAGTTGCTGAAGCATATTCGCATTTCGGAGAAACTCTTTGGTGAAGTGGTGATGCCAGGCACCCGTGTTGGACAGTTGCGCAGCAGCATCTGTAACGACCTTGGTCTTTCTCCTATACCTGTGATCGCAGTTGCGGAGCATGATACGGGTTCAGCCGTTGTGGCTGTTCCTGCAACGGAACGTTCATTTGCTTACTTGAGCTGTGGAACCTGGTCCCTGATGGGGACGGAGATAGATCATCCTGCGATTAGTGCCGAGAGTCTGGCTTTGAACTTCACGAATGAAGGCGGGGCGGGTGGAACATTCCGTCTGCTGAAGAACATTATGGGCTTATGGATTTTGCAGGAAAGCATGCGAGAGTGGGACCGCCAAGGGCAGGGAATTAGCTATGATGCGTTATTAGCAAAGGCTGAACAGGCACCTCCATTTGCCAGTTTGTTTGATCCGGATGATGAACTGTTTATGCCAGCAGGAGATATGACGACGCGTATACGTCAGTATTGCCGTGATACAGGGCAGGTGATACCAGAGAATCAGGGGGCTATTGCCCGGGCAATTCTGGAGAGTCTGGCATTGAAGTATAGGAGAGTCCTGGAATGGACGGAACAATTATCGGGACAGACGTTCAACGGATTGCATATGGTCGGAGGAGGTATCCAGAACCGCCTGTTATGTCAGTGGACTGCAAATTCCATTGGCAAGCCGGTATGGGCAGGTCCGGCAGAGGGAAGTGCCATCGGGAATATGGCTGTGCAATGGATGGCGAGTGGAGCTTTTAAAGATATCTGGGAGGCCCGTAAGGCCATTCGAGATTCATTTCCGGTAACTACGTATGAGCCGCAAGACAGGTCAATCTGGGAAGATGCTTACGGCAGATTTCTGCGTGTGACGGCTTCATCTAATTCACAAGCGGGGAGTGAGGTGTAAAATGCTGGCAGCCGAGCGGTATGACCGAATTGTGGAGATGGTGAATGTAAAGGGCAGTATGCGTGTATCCGAGCTTAGTGAGCGCTGCCGGGTGACGGAGGAAACCATACGGCGTGACCTGGATCGGCTGGAACAGGCAGGCCGACTACGCCGATCTCACGGTGGTGCAGTGAGTGTGAAGGAAGATCAACCGGAGATCCCTTACCGGATCAGGGAGACAACCCATGCGGAAGAGAAAAAGCGGATTGCACAAGCGGCTCTGGCGATGATTAATCCGGGTGATCGCATTCTGTTGGATGCGAGCACAACGGCAGGTTATATGGCAGCGAACATGCCGGATTTCCCGCTGACGGTTTTAACCAACTCGATTCAAATCGCCACTGAACTTAGCAGCCGTGACAAGGTTGAGGTCATCTCAACAGGGGGCCAGTTGGCATCTCGCTCGTTGTCTTTTGTTGGGCCGCTCGCGGAGCGTTCTCTGGAAACATATCACGTGGATAAAATGTTCATGTCGTGCAAAGGTGTACATCTCGAAGGTGGCGGAATCAGTGAATCCAATGAACTCCAGGCAAGGCTGAAGCAGAAGATGGTTGGCATATCCGATCAAGTCATCTTACTTGCAGATGCCAGTAAATTTGGTGTCCGTGCTTTTGCTCGGGTATCCGGGTTAAATGCAGTCCATAAGATCGTTACCGATCAGCCATTGGAGGCTGAACAGACAGAACGTTTGAGCGGATACGACATCGAGATCATCACAGTTTAAGCTTTGAATTTATTAATATAAATTGAACTAAACATTTACACGAAACGGAGAGGACAGAAATAACTTGAAGAAGCGAAGCGTGCGCCTTTATCCCCGGATTTTATCCTTTAAAAAGTAATTAAAAAATCTGGGGATAACAGCGATCGGAAGGTTATTCTGTCATCGGAGTGTTCAGTGTAAATATTCTTTAGTTATTCATCTACTAATCAGTTAATAGGAGCGTGTAATTATGAAGGTCTCCTTATTCATTACCTGCCTCAGCGATGCCATCTATCCCCGAGTGGGGGAAGCCATGGTCAGATTGCTCGCCGCTCATGGCGTTCGGCTGGATTTTCCACCGGTTCAGACCTGCTGCGGTCAGCCTTCCTACAATAGCGGGTACTGGGATGAGACTCGGGTAGCGGCCAAAACGATTCTTGAAGCATTTGACGACAGTGATTTTGTGGTATGTCCTTCCGGATCGTGTACGTATATGATTCATCATTATCCCGAACTGTTCGCGGATGAACCGGTGTGGCTGGAGAAGGCAAAACGATTGGAAGCGAAAGCCTATGAGTTTACTCAATTCCTCGTTCAGGTACTCGGGATAACCGATCTGGGCGCACATTTTCCACACAAAGTAACCTATCATCCATCCTGCCATGGCAGTCGTCTGCTGGGTGTAAAGGATGAACCGATGGCATTGTTATCCCAAGTAAAGGGACTGGAATTGGTTCCACTGCCGTTTGCTGAGGACTGCTGCGGGTTTGGGGGTACGTTTGCCATTAAAATGTCTGATATTTCGGGAGCGATGGTGACGGAGAAGGTTGATCATGTCAAAGAGACACAAGCTGAAGTGCTGGTTGGTCTGGACATGGCCTGTCTGATGAATATCGCAGGTAATCTGCGTTATCGGAATGAACCGGTGCGTGTGATGCATCTGGCGGAACTACTGTATGAGGGGGTGCGAACAGGATGAGCCAACCGGGAGTGATGGATACTACGGTCAAAGAACGTGCCGGACTGGCCTTGAATGATGATTTTCTGCGTAAAGCAGTCAAATTCACGACAGAACGATTGCGTAACGGAAAGAAGTCTGCCTCAGAAGAACATGGAAATTGGGATGAATGGCGGGAGCGTGGCCGTCAGATTCGTCTGCATACGATTGCGTATCTTGATTATTATCTGAATGAATTTGTGAATAATGCCCGTGCGAACGGGGTTCATATTCATTTTGCAGATACATCGGTGGAAGCAGCGGCTATTGCGCTGGATATTGCGGCTCACAAGCAGGCGTCTACAGTGGTAAAGTCCAAATCGATGGTGTCGGAGGAAGTACATCTGAATCATGTGCTGGAGTCGGCGGGCATTGAAGCCATCGAGACCGACCTGGGTGAATACATCATACAGTTGGCAGGCGAGGCCCCATCTCATATTGTCATTCCAGCCATCCATAAGAACCGCTATCAGATTGCAGAGTTGTTATCGAAGGAAGCGGGTGAAATTCTGGAGCCGGACACAACGGTACTTGCCGGATTTGTTCGCAAAAAGCTGCGCGAGAAATTCCTTGAAGCAGATATCGGCATGACCGGCTGCAATTTTGCGATTGCAGAGACAGGTTCCATGGTTTTGTTCGAAAATGAAGGTAATGCCCGTATGGTATCCACTGTTCCAAAAACGCAGATTACACTGATGGGCATGGAGCGGATCATCCCCTCGTGGACGGATCTGGAGGTCATGGCAACCTTGTTGCCACGCTCCGCAACAGGTCAGAAACTAACGATGTACATGTCAGGCATCACAGGTCCTCGCCGCACAACGGATGGAGATGGACCCGATGAAATGCACATTATTATCGTGGACAACGGTCGATCCTTACAGCTCGGTGATCCTGAATTCCAGGAGTTGCTGAATTGTATTCGCTGTGGTGCTTGTCTGAATGCTTGCCCGGTATATCGTCATATTGGAGGTCATGCCTATGGCGGCACCTATAGTGGTCCGATTGGCGCGGTACTGACACCTGCACTCAATGGCAACATTGATGAATGGAACGATATTGCGGGTGCTTCGAGTCTGTGCGGAGCCTGTTATGAAGCATGTCCAGTTAAAATTCCATTGCATGATATGCTCGTTTATCTACGCAGGCGTAAAGTGGAAGATGGCCATGGAAACAAAATGGAAAGCATGGGCATGAAGGGATTTGCTGCCGTTGTATCCAATTCCAAACGTTTCAGTGCGGCCATACGTCTGGGACAGATCGGGCAGAAGGCAGTTGTACGCAACAACGGCATTACTCTCAAGCTGGGTCCACTCAAAGGCTGGAACAATTATCGGGTTGCGCCAAGTCTCGCCAAGAAATCCTTCCGGCAGCAATGGAACAAGCTGGATCAGGAACTGAACGAGGAGCAACAAGCCATGGATTCTTCCGTTCGCAGCCGTATGGAGCAGATTATTCGTGAACGAGAAGAAGGGGAGGGGAAGAAGCATGGTCACTGAACATCAGCAATGGCTTGCACAATTGGAGAAGAAGTCCATTGAGAAACAGGAGCAGTTTATGAATGACATTGCTTCGAAATTGAGAAGACCAAGGCAACGCCAAGCGCCGACCCAACCCTTTCGGGGAGCACCCGACTTTTGGACTGAATTGGAATGGGATGAAGAGAAGCGTATTCAAGCATTTACTGATAACTTTGTAAGTGTAGGCGCCCACATTGCCCGGGTTCAGAACATGGAAGAAGTATCTCAATTTATAGCCAACAAATCTCATGAGCTGAGTGCCAAATATATCATTCGTCAGAATGAACAGGCGCTAAAGGATCTCGGATTGGAAGAGCAGTTAACGGATGTGCAGATCTCAGTCTGGAATAGTCAGGCGGATGAGAACTGGAGGGCTCGTGCAGCTGAGGCTGATATCGGTGTGGTAATGGCGGATTATGCGACAGCATACACAGGCTCGGTTACTGTACTTTCTTCACCGGAAAAAGGTCGCTCGGTTAGTCTGTTGCCTACGGTACTCATCATCATTATTCCAGTGGATCGACTGTACACCAGACTGGGTGAGACGCTGGATCGATTTGACGAAGCGGGAAGAGAGAATCTTCCGGCAGGTATCCACTTTATTTCAGGGCCAAGCCGCTCTTCCGATATTGAAAATGATTTAACCATTGGCGTACACGGACCAGGGATTGTATATGGTTTAATCATGGGTTAACGGTGTGCTAAGCGTGATGTCAAATCATGATTTTAATAACTGTCCAAGATGCAGTATTTGAATGCTGAGGGCAGTTTTTTATTTGGTTTACTATAGTTAAAAACTATTAAAACTATATTAATTATATATTTTACCTATTAATAATGGAGGTGTATAATCCATCTCAAGATAGAATTCATATGAGATACAAAAGTGAAAGAGGAGGATGAATACAGATGAGTATATTTTCTTACCAAGTTCCGTTTATGGAGGCACACAACGGTGATTTTGCTGCTTTTAAAGGGAAGGTTCTGCTTATTGTGAATACAGCAAGTCGGTGCAGCTACTCCCGGCAATTCAGTGAACTTCAGCAGATGTATGAGAAATATGGTGATCAGGGGCTGGAGATTCTGGCGTTCCCTTGTAATCAGTTTAACGACAAAGAACCTGGCAGTAGCTTTGAGATTGCCGAGTATTGCAGGAGTCAGTTTCAGATCTCCTTTCTGATCCTCGAGAAGGTTGAGGTCGTTGGGCAATTCATGCATCCTTTGTTCCGTTATCTGATTGAAGAAGCGCCATTTCAAGGTTATGATCTGGACACGAAGGAAGGACAGTGGATGGACACCTTTGTGAAGGAGAAGCATCCAGAATTGTATCAAGGGGACGGGATCAAATGGAATTTCACCAAATTCCTGATTGACCGCAGTGGGAACGTCCATGGCCGTTATGAAACGACAGTTGCTCCATTAGAGATGGAGTCGGCTATTCAGTTTCTGTTAAAGAAATCATAAGTATACCTTAATCCCTGTCCTGAGGTCCTATGACTTTGGGACTGTTGAAGATTGGAACTGGAAATGTTAGGGTAAAAGAAGATAACGAAGTCCTCCATTTTTTTTAATCAAAAATGACCAATATACCATTTCAGTCAGTTAGTTCTTTGTTGGTTTTATCGTTATCTGGATGAAATATGAAAATGTGCAAAAAATAACTTGAATCTGTTGATCTGAAGAGCAAGTGTATCGCGTCTGTAAATCAAGTCATTATTTTGTAGTTGTAGAACTCTTAACTTGGAAAAAAGGAGTGAGTGTATGCCACCAATTTCAGTGCCTCAACCGAAAACATTTGGCCCACTGGGCAATTTGCCGCAATTAAACTTTGAAGAGCCGGTGCAGTCCCTGGTGAAACTGGCTGAAGAATATGGACCGATCTTTCGTATGGAGTACCCCGGGCGAAGTGAATTGTATATTTCCGGTCACAAACTGGTCGCCGAGGTAACGGATGAATCCAAATTCGACAAACGTGTGTGGGCACCCCTTGCAAAGGTTCGTGCTTTTGCAGGAGATGGGCTATTTACGAGTTGGACCGAGGAGCCGAATTGGAAAAAAGCCCATAACGTACTGCTGCCAAGTTTCAGTCAACGTGCCATGCAGGGATATCACAACAAAATGATTGATCTGGCTGTGCAGCTGGTTCAGAAATGGTCACGATTGAACCCGGATGAGACGGTTAACGTTCCGGATGATATGACACGTCTTACGCTCGACACGATTGGACTCTGTGGGTTCAACTATCGGTTTAATAGCTTCTACCGGGAAGAACCACATCCATTCATTACGAGTATGGTCCGTGCATTGGATGAATCCATGAGTTCATTGCAGCGACTGCGTCTGCAAGACAAGCTGATGATCACCAAAAAGAAACAGTTTGAACAGGATATCCGTTCCATGTTCTCTTTGGTGGATCACATTATTGCCGAGCGTAAAGAGAAACCGCAGGAAGGCGCAGATGATCTGTTGTCCCACATGCTCAGCGGCAAGGACCCGGAGACAGGAGAAACGCTGGATGATGAGAACATCCGTTATCAGATTATTACATTCCTGATTGCTGGACATGAGACCACAAGTGGACTGTTATCCTTCGCCGTTTATTATCTGATGAAGAATCCGGATACGCTGGCTAAAGCCCAAGCTGAGGTGGATCAGATTCTGAAAGATCCGGTTCCCACGTACAACCAGGTTCGCAATCTGAAGTACGTCCGCATGGTTTTGAACGAAGCATTGCGGTTATGGCCAACGGCCCCGGCATTTTCCCTGTATGCAAAAGAGGACACGGTACTTGCGGGTCAATATCCTTTGCAAAAAGGAGACAGCGTCAGTGTACTTATTCCCAAGCTGCATCGCGACCGCGAAGCCTGGGGAGACGACGTAGAGGAATTCCGTCCGGAACGGTTCGAAGATCCGAGCAAAGTGCCGCATGATGCCTATAAACCTTTTGGTAACGGCCAACGGGCCTGCATTGGTCAGCAGTTTGCACTTCAGGAAGCAACGCTGGTACTGGGCATGGTGCTGAAGCATTTTGACTTCATCGATCATTCTGATTATCAGTTAAAGGTGAAAGAAACGCTGACGCTCAAACCGGATAACTTCACCATTCGTGTACGTGCGCGTGGGGGGCAGCCAGTCATGGCCGTTCCAGGTGTAGCGGTCGAAGAACCGAAGCCGGTTGCCAAAAGAACGGAGCCGGATGCAGCGAATGCCCACCACACACCGATGCTTGTTCTGTACGGTTCCAATCTGGGTACAGCCGAAGGCATTGCACGTGAAATTGCGGATACCGCCAGATACCAGGGTTTCCGCAGTGAGGTCGCTGCGCTGGATGATCGTGTTGGCAAACTGCCAAAGGATGGTGCCGTCATTATTGTCAGTGCATCCTATAACGGTCAGCCGCCAAGTAATGCCAAGATGTTTGTCGAGTGGATTGAACACGCCGATGCCAATGAATTCAAAGGGGTGCGTTTCGCCGTTCTTGGATGTGGTGACCACAACTGGGCCAGCACCTATCAGCGTATTCCGCGTCTAATCGATGAACAGTTATCTTCCAGAGGAGCAGAGCGGTTATCACCGCTGGGTGAGTCAGATGCTAGCGGAGATTTCGAGAAACAGGTGGGGGATTGGACAGAGCAATTATGGCCTGATCTCGCACGAACAATGGGACTGAAGCTAAACACAAGCTCCAATAGCGAACGCAGTTCACTATCTGTACAATTTGTCAGTGGGCTCGCAGTAACACCGCTTGCGGATACGTATGATGCTCATGTGGCAGAAGTGCTCGAGAACAGGGAGCTTCACGACGCGGGCAGTGAACGCAGCACACGTCACCTGGAGATTAAATTGCCTGAAGGCATAACCTACAAGGAAGGGGATCACCTGGGCATTCTGCCGCAGAATCCACCGGAACTTGTGGAACGTGTACTTCGTCGATACGGGTTTACCGGTACTGAGCATCTGGTTCTGGATGCATCCGGTCGGAGTGCCGCACATCTACCACTGCATCAACCGGTTAACCTGTATGATCTGCTCAGTCATAGCGTCGAGCTTCAGGAGGCGGCAACTCGTGCGCAGTTGAGAGAAATGGCAGCATACACCGTATGTCCACCGCATAAGAAGGAACTTGAAGCGCTGCTTGATGAATCTGTGTATATGGATGAAGTGCGGAATAAACGGATCTCCATGCTGGATTATCTGGTGAAATATGAGGCATGTGAACTGCCGTTTGAGCGTTTCCTTGAATTACTGCCTTCATTAAAAGCCAGATATTATTCGATCTCCAGTTCACCGCGTGTGCAACCCGATCAAGCGAGTATTACGGTCAGTGTTGTGCGTGCCCCGGCATGGAGTGGACAGGGAGAATACAGAGGTATTGCGTCCAACTATCTGGCTAACCTGAAGTCGGGTGACGAGATCGTGATGTTCACGCGGACACCGGAATCCGGGTTTCAACTGCCGGAGGATACACAGGTTCCCGTCATCATGGTAGGCCCGGGTACAGGTGTTGCTCCATTCCGAGGTTTCTTGCAGGCAAGGCATGTATTGAAGGAACAAGGTCAAGAGGTTGGCGAAGCCCACCTGTACTTTGGGTGCCGGAATCCCGAGCATGATTATCTGTACAAAAATGAATTGCAAGCAGCCCAGCAAGAAGGGCTTGTGAAGCTTCATACGGCCTTCTCCCGTGTAAACGGGGAGGAGAAATGTTATGTACAGCATCTGATGAGAGACGATGCTCAGCATCTGATTCCTTTGTTTGAAGAGGGTGCGCATCTGTATATCTGTGGTGATGGCAGCAAGATGGCACCTGATGTGGAAGCTACACTCCAGCAGGCATACGCTGATATTCATGGCAAGTCCGCGAAGGAAGCAGAAGATTGGCTCAATCAGCTTCAGCAGGAAGGTCGTTATGCCAAGGATGTATGGACAGGAATCTGATGTACACATGAAGGGTCAGCTTGATCCGTAACTGGCTGAGCGGTGAGATACAGAAGCAGTTCTGTTCTCACCGCTTTTTGACATAAAATGATTCTTCAGCAGATGAGTGGTTGCATGGGTTATAATTATATATTGGAAGGGAGCACCCGTATGCAGACATTTGGGAACCATTGTATGGCTTGCGAAAAGAACCAGCTTTACTTCCGGGTACACGGCCGTTTCAGTTTTTTTCTTCCGGCGGTTGGCCGATAGATCGACTCGATGCTGGAAAGAGGAAATAAAATACGGGAAGGGACTCTGCCTTTTCCCTGAAGTTCAAGATAATCCAGTCCCACGCCCACAAGTCTGATATTGTTAAATGCATTCCTGGAAGGGAAAGTCGTGCGGATTCCCACTCTGACGCCTCGCCGCGTTCGAGGAATATCAAATACCCGAATGGAGTTCAGACTGAGAGGAATGAATAACTGACGGTTTACTTTGATAAACTGCCTTGGATAGACACGACGAATACGTCCCGGTTCCAACCCGGAGAGTGGAGTATTCAGTTCTGCAAGGTGCCCCTGGAGTTGTGCCAGGCGCTGCTGAAGTGTTTTTCCAGTATGGAGATGCTGCCAGCTCATAAGTATTCCTCCGTTCGCCATTTGTACCTAGTATATGAAGGAACGGGGTAGGAAGGTGTACGTTTGATAGCCCATGTTCGTTACGGCTAACGGAGTTTCATTTTATAATAGAGGAGTGATTCAAATGATCGTAAAGATGTATAAAGACCTCATTCAGGATGAGCGTGGCAATTATTATCTGGCAGTACAGATGGATGGTAATGAGCTTACACTCGTTAATGCATTCGTTGAAGCGGCATTCACACCTGAACTGATCTACAATGAAGAGTTCCGTGCCAAGCATAAGGAGATGGAAGGCGGGTTTGTAGGCAAAATTGCGATGGACCTGCTAAGGCACGATGTGGTCATGGGGATGAAGCAAATCGACCGTAAACTGTTGAACTTGTCGGATGTGGAACAGCAGTTCACGGTAAATTATATTGATACGATTGAATTTTATCGTCATCCGGCGTGGAACCGGAAGATGTAAGTCGAAACTCATCTCCTTGTAACCAGAGAGAGAATGATTTCCGCAGTGGCAGTCAATTTCTATCTTGTGTCCTTATAAATAAGAAATGTAAACGCGCAAAAGGGGAAAAGCGCAAGTACAGGGGCAGTAAACCTCTGCAACTTGCGCTTTTTTGCATACAAACAATTAACGATACGTAGGATAGATGATGCCAATATCGCGTTCAGTTTTCAAATTTCCATCAGCATAACGCTGCATTTCATTTCCTTTGATCTGAATCGGAATACGCTCTCCTTGATAGTAAAGCTCTCCCTCGACGGTGCGGACGCTCATTCCAATAACGCCTTCCAGATGTCCACTATGATCCGTCACCAGTCGAATCCCCGACGGGCCATCCAGATGAACCTTGCCTTCCAGATATACCGTCATGCTATCAGGGGTGTTGACCAATTCATATCCTACTCCGTTGACTTTTCGGCTATAAGCCGTGTTGCCAGATACGACCTCGCCATGATCCATATCGATAGGGAGTAGACCGGTAAACCAGAGCTGATTCGATCCAACAGGCATAATTCCACATAATCGCTCCACATAATCGAGAAGACAGAGGATGGAAGGGGAGTATGTCTCGGTAAAACCTTGTTCGCCGGTCCATGGGCTGAGTACCTGACCAAAACGCTTATCTTTGGATAGAGCGGACAAGATAGGCTGCATTACCCAGGTTAGCTCCACATATCGATGATGATACTCAAATGCGTGTGGTGCCCGAATCAGACTCAGAAAATTGGATGTCCCTCCCCAGCTGTTATAGGAGGAAAAGGGATCAAATCTGGGATCATCCATTGAAATTGATGTAAATGGGTATTTTGCGAAAAACTTGCTTGTATTCAACAAGTACCGACGCAGTAGATTATCGAACAATTCACGGTTGCCCACCTCGCAGGCCATCACGCGGAGCAGCACATCGGATTGCACTCTGACGAATTCGTCATTGCGATCCCGATCATAGAAGAACATATCCTGTTCGTCGTAACAATAACGGAAGAGACGTTCCAGGCTGGACTCGGCTTTGGCTTTCCAATCCGTTCCCGACTCCTCCAACTCCTCAGCCATGCGGGACAGATACATGCGCTGACAATAGATATTGGCAGTCAGATCTGGTGCCAGAAAAGGCAGACTCGGAGAATCCGGGTGGTAGGCAGAAGCATCATTCATATAAGGTGTATCCGGAACATGCCAGAATCGGGGGGATAAGTCATGTCCAGTGTCAAACGTACTGAAAGCTTCTACACAGCCGGTCCCTCGGGTATTACGGTTTCGTGCAATCCATTCATCGTAACGAACCATAGCCTTGTACATGGTGCTCAGGAAAGGCGACTGCTTGCCATGATTGTCATGAAGCTGATAGTGGTTCCATACACTGCGTGCCAGTGGAGTGACCAACTGGATTTGCCGGAAAGAGGGCCCGTTTGCCGTAAGTTTATACGGAAGCAATCCATCATCTCTTTGCTGCTCGGCTAATGCGAGGTACGTTGTTTCGGACACGGAGGGAAGCAGGCGAGACAGCAACTCCGCATTGATGGTCCCTGTACTCTCTAACCAACACCCCAGATAGATGCCACCTTCTTGTAAAATGGGATCGCTGTCTCCCATGGGCAGGATGCAGGCAAGCAATTTTTCCACTGCCGCATAATACGTAGCTTCCATTCGTCCGCCCGATGCTGCAAACCGGATACCCGACGCATGCCATTCCTGTAATAACTGCTGATCTTCCGGTTTAATGGGCTGAACTTGATCCATAATCGAAATGTTGCGCAGCCGATTCAGTATCTCTTCTGTCATATGTTCCTCCTCACAGATTCTGTTTCTGGTTATTGATTCGATTCAAAAATACGAACGGTTCCGTTATAGAAGTCGGAGACAGCTTGCTCTACACTTTTTCGTCCAAATCCGATCTCTTGATTTGTCGTCTGAGCTAACTTGGAGAACTCTGCAAATCCCGGAGGATTGTAACTCACCTCAAAAGGTTCAGTCTTCGTAGCTTCAGAGACAAGATTTGTATAGTTATAGACAATCTCCTCCACAGGGCCTGCACCTTCCTGAAGAAGAGTACGATTGGCTTCCGTAACGGGCACGCCGCGGTCATTACCGAGGATTTTGGCTGCTTCCGGATCATGAATCCAGAAGTCCATTAACATTGCCACTTCCTTCGGATGTTTGGTATTCGCGTAACCTGATAATCCCTGACTGGATTCAAATACAACACCCGTTCCCTTAGGACCTCGTGGTACAGGGAGAAGAACCAAAGGATCTTCCGTCAAGCTCTGGAATGCAGCGAGTTGGTTGGATGGTAGTAGAGTCATGGCTGCTTTGCCTGTGATCAACAGGGATTTACTGGTATCATCATGCGGGTTGGATACCTGCAATTCCGGTGTGACTACACCGCCGGATGCCGAAGTCTTTTCCCAATACTGGAACCATTCCAGAATGTCTTCCTTGGCGAATCCAAGTGTGCCATTTTTCATGTCATACAGTTGTTTACCCCGTTGTTTTAGATAAATATCCATCCCGTCGACGGTAAAATTGTACGTTCCATAGAAGCCGTCTCCGAGCTTGTCGGACAACTCTTTGCTGATGGTGGCATAGTCCGCCCAGTCCCAATCGGAAGCTGGCAAAGGCACGCCGGCTTTCTCAAAGAGTGCCTTGTTAACAATAATTCCTCGTGCGTTCGCACCGGCAGAAATATGTTGCAGCTTCCCGTCGAGACGTCCGTATTCGATCATCGTTTCATCCATACCATCCAGATTCAGTTCGTTTCCGACATACGGGTCCAGGTTAAGGAGGACATCTTTTTTGGCATAATCAACGACATTTCCCCCGAGGAAAAAGATATCCGGTGCTGTACCTGATGCCAGCTGGGTATTCAGCTTGTCGAAATATCCGGAGGAAGGTGCAAATTCTCCTGAAATTTTAATATCCGGATGTTTCGCCTGAAAGATCTTCAGGGCTTCATTCGTAATATCTGCCCGTTTCTGGTCACCCCACCACATGATGCGAAGTTCGACCTGTCCGCCTTCGGTAGTTCCATTATCATTACCATTGCCTGCATTATCATTAGCCCCTGTATGGTCTGTTCCAGAGCAAGCTGTTACGAATAACAAAAGTGAAGTAATCATACCAATCAAGAAACGTTTGAACATGATAAATCCCCCTGTCTATTGATATGAGAAGCGTGTTGTTACTTCAGACCTGTTGTTGCAATGCCCTCAAGGAAATATCGCTGAAACAATAAAAAGATGATGGTCACGGGAAGCAGGGACAGGGTGGACATGGCGAGTAGTGCGCCCCAATCGGATTGTCCTGACGGATCGAAGAGAGAGCGAATGCCCAGTTGCACGGTGAACAGATCAATTTTGCTCAGATAGATCATCTGACTGAAAAAGTCATCCCAGCTCCACAGGAAGGTGAATATCGCTGTTGTAATCAGTGCCGGAACGAGCAGAGGCACTACGATTCGGAAAAAGATCTGTGATTGCCCACAGCCGTCAATGGTTGCACTCTCGTCCAGCTCCCGCGGTATACCGCGTATGAATTGAACCATAAGCAAGATGAAGAAGGAATCCTGCGCAAGCCATTTAGGCAGAATCAATGGGAAATACGTATTAATCCATTGAAGCTCATTATAGAGAATGTACTGTGGCACCAGAGTAACATGGTAAGGCAACATAATCGTGATCAACATCATGCTGAACCACAGGCCTTTGAATCTGAACTTCAATCTGGAGAAAGCAAAGGCTGCAAGGGAACAGGAGATCACATTACCAAGCACACTCATGACTGAGATCAAAACGGAGTTGCCGAAAAAACGGCCGAAGGAGATGCCCTGCAGACCTTTCCAGCCATTAATATAGTGCTCCAGCGTGAAACTGGTTGGGAATAGACTTCCACTGGTGAAAATGAGATGGTTCGGTTTAAACGAACTGAGAATCAACCATAGTACTGGATATAACATGAGCAGACCGAAGAGTATAATGGCGGCATGCCTCCCGGCCTGAACCAGTTGTCGTTTGATTGGCATATGCACTACCTCCCCTCCTGATTGTCCCCGTAAAACACCCAAAATCGGGATGTAACAAAGACGATTGCGGTGAATACCCCGATAATGACCAACATGATCCAAGCCAGAGCCGAAGCATAACCCATATCAAAGAACGAGAAACCTTTTAGATACAGATACAAGGTATAGAACATTGTTGCGTCGAGTGGACCCCCGCGGCCATCTCCAATCACGTAAGCGGGTGTAAACGCCTGGAATGAATTGATCATGCTCATGATCAGGTTAAAAAAGATAACGGGGGAGAGCATGGGCAGTGTAATTCCGAAAAATTGACGTATCTTTCCCGCTCCATCGACATCGGACGCTTCATATAAGTCTGCCGGGATCTGTTTCAGGCCAGCAAGAAAGATGACCATGGCAGACCCGAATTGCCAGACGGATAGTGTGATGATGGTATAGACCACATAATCCGGATGCGCAATCCAGGATGGACCTGAGATACCAAACCAGCTTAAAAACTGGTTGACCAGTCCGTTCCCCTCAAAAAGTTGCCGCCAGACGATTGCAATAGCGACGCTGCCGCCCAAGAGGGAGGGGATGTAATATACAGTCCGGTAGATGCCAAGGGCTCGAATTCCTTTGTTCAGCGCCATTGCCACCAGTAGAGCAAAGGCAAGCCTTAGAGGAACGGATAAAAAGACATAATAAAATGTCAGCCCCAGGGACCTGCGAAAGGTATCGTCCTCGGTAAAGATGTGAACATAGTTGCTAAGTCCGATCCAAGTCGGTGATGACAGCAGATTGAATTTGGTCATGGATAAGTATAAGGACGCAATCATTGGTCCCAGTGTCAGACAGAAGAGTCCGATCAGCCAGGGCAGAAGAAACAAGTAGGCTGTGGTATTCTGCTGACCGTATAAGGGCTTGGTCTGTTTTTTCATCATGTGCCTCCCTTCTGAATCGATAAAATTCATGGTTACCCACTGTGAATCCGCTTACAACATGCGGCGTTCTCTTGGTAACCACATCATACCGGGGAAGGGGAGAAGCTTGAATCTTATTTCTTCGGATCATGGCTATCGATTTTTTCGGAATGCTGCAAGCGATATTCTGAAGGACTCAAGTTGAACATTCTTTTGAATTTCGAACTGAAATAACTTGGCGAACTGAAACCTGTCAGCTCAGTAATATCCCATACGGTTAATTGGGTATCCTTCAGCAGTTGCAAGGCATGATTCATCCGAACGCCCGTCACATATTGAACAAAAGAGGTACCTGCCCCTTCCTTAAACAATTCGGAGAAATAGGTAGGGTAATAGTTGAATCGTTCAGCGAGTAACGTCAACGTGAGCTCCTGCATGTAATTCTCTTCGATATATCGCTTGGCTAACTCTATAACCGTCCCATCCCCATTTTCCGAAGGAAGTTGTCGACCCAGGAAGTCTTGAGCCCATTGCATTAATAAGCGTTCTGCTTGATCTGGCGTCTTAAGCCACAGTATCCATTCCGGGGCTATAGGAAAATCCATCAACAGTGAAATTTGAAAAATACTTCGCGTCATTCGGGAGGGAGAAAGCTGGAATGCCTCGTGAAGTTCCTTGTGGATGATGCTGCGGAAGGAGTCCAATTCCCCTCGAATGAGGCAACGATGCAGCTTGCGTGTCGTTTCTTCAGGTAGTAATGGACTATAGTCCGTTCCTGGCTGAGTGTTAGGCCCGCTGACAGCCCGTTCAGCTGAATTCCATGCCAAAAGGGAATGGATATAACCTTCTTTCCAGTGCTCAAGTCCGGATACAGAAAGTCCCATCCCAATCTTGAGTCCCATGGAAAAAACGGATGCCGTATGTTCCGTGAGCTGTTGGATGAATTCATGCTGCATACCATCTTGTACCATGAAATGCATGATGCCTGCGTGTGCCGAATCATGAAAAACCTGGACATTGTCTGAATCAGACTGGGCGATTTCATAACATACCATCTCGAAAGGAAGATGCATCTGCTCGGGTAATCGATCTTTTCGAATATCCGGCTTGTCCGAGTGACTTATACTGGCGGTGATGAAACAGACCTTCTGATCCTGCCATGATTCGAGATGGAACAATCGGAGTCGTTCTGGCATGGAGGAAGGCGGTAGGCGATTGCCTTTGACGAGATCAAGAAGGAAACGTTCCTTCATTTCCCGGTAATACTGAGAGAGTCGCCATTGCAGCAATTCAGAGTCACCTCGAACTTTACGTTGTTCATCCAGATCCGCTTTGATTTTGCCTAATGTGGCTTTCAATTCATCCCGGGTTACAGGTTTCAGTAAATAATCCATCACTTGGCTGCGGACCCCCGCTCTGGCATATTGAAAATCCTCATAACCCGTGATAATGATAATCTGAATGGAAGGGTTATAACTGCGGCAGACATCCAATAGTCTGATGCCATCCATGACAGGCATATTCATATCGGTAATCAGCAAGTCAAAATGTTCAGATTTCAAAAGTTCATCCGCTTCGATCCCGTTAGAGGCTTCTCCTATTATGGCAAAGCCCATGCCATGCCAATCGACTTTCAATTTCAACCCTTCGCGAACTTCGATCTCGTCATCTGCGATTAATACGTTGTACATCATATTCCTCCTGTACGGGTAGAATCAGTTCAATACATGCGCCTCCGTTTTCAACGTTCTCCATGTGGACCGTGAACAAGCCACCATAATGCAGACGGCAACGAGCAATAACATTGCCCAGTCCAATATGCCAGCCTTCATTATGCAATATGGATTCCAATGAGGAGGGAGCAACCGGATGTTGCAACTTTTGGATAATTTCTGCTGGAATACCCGGTCCGTTGTCTGAAACGCTGATGTGCAGACGATCATAGATCCGGTTGATCCGTATTTGTACCTGAGCTGTCGTCTGATGCTGGAAGCTGTATTTCACTGCATTTTCAATAAGTGGTTGAAGAATAAACTTGATGATGACCATGGACTTCAGTGTGCCTTCTAACGTTACCGAAATGTCGAGCTTATGACCGAAACGAGTCTGCAAAATGGAGATATAACGCTGCACATAATCCAGCTCTTCGGTTAGGGGAACACGGTCGTCATTGGTGTTGATAGAAAAGCGCATCATTTTACCCAAATCCTCAATGACCTGAACCGTATCATCCGTTCGGCGCTGAATGGCAAGACTGCTTACCAGCTCCAGGGTATTAAACATAAAATGAGGATTAATCTGTATGAGAAGTGCCTTGTACTCTGCTTGCTGGCGAAGAAGTTTCAGTTCAAATTCATTCTGGATATGCTGCCGCAGCTGACTGATCATATAACGGAAGGTAAAGATGACATAACTGATCTCGCTCTTTACATTTTTATCTGGAGGCAGAAGTGAATCCGCTTGGTCAAAAGCACCTCGTTGAACCTGTCTCATCGCCAGTACCAGTCTGGTCAAAGGTTTGGTTACGCCGTGGGATAACCATGCAGCAGCCAAGAGGGAGACCAGAATCAGGGCAATCGTTACCACCACAATTGTGCTTTGGAGCTTATGGAGAGAGAGATACATTTCCTCTTCAGGTGCCAGACCCGCCAACATCCAGCCGGTACGCCCCAGTTTCTTGAAAACAAGGATGTCTCGCTGTCCTTCATGGTTGGTGAGGTATGCCACACCAGATTTGAGCGGGCTGTTTCGAAACCGATCGATCTCTGCCGTAGCTACAGCACCTAACGCGTCTACCTGCTGTGAAAGAATGGGATTCCCTTGCTCACCCAGTAGAAAAATAGTGCTATTCTCCGCCAGATGGATGCGCCGGAGCGGTTCCAGAAAATAGGATTCACTGACATTCACCTTCATAACATTCTGCGCTGTAGCATGATGAAAGGTGCCAATAGGCATCAGCAGACTGACCACCGGGTTACCATGATCTCTGACACGTTCATGTTGATCGGTGTGTGCAGGTAACCAGCGTTCCCCCAACGTGTAGAAATTTGTATACCAGGATTCTTGTACAAAGGCAGGGTCATATGTCACCTGATTCTCGCTGCCAATTCGCAGTCCATTCCGTCGATAGATGGATACATCCGAGATACTGGTGTAACTGTTGGTTGCCTGAGTGAGAAAACGGCTCATCGCAAGGTTGACCAGCATCTTTTCTCCTTCGGGAAGGTTCGGATCACCGATCGCGTTATCCCAGTTTTTGCCCATATCACTATTGAAAACAAGAGAAGCGGCATCATAGATCTGCATCTGCACCATGTCTACGTATGAACCGTACTCCTCCATTTTCTCAAGAGCAGAGGATTCGATGTAAGAGCGAATGACCGTGCGTGATTCCTTGAAGAGCAGGTAGGAAAGTGTACCAAAAGCGAGGACAAACAGGACAACGATAAAGGCAATCAGGCGGTTTTTTAAAGAGAAGAACATGGATTTCCTCCTTCTACCGAGTCAACTTGTGTGCAGGTTAATTATAAAAATATAAAAAAGACTGCGTGATATGCGCAGCCTTTAAAAAATTAATAATGTAGTGAAGACCTGGGAGACTTAGAAACGAACCAGATTATTGACGTTGACAGGCAAGCCTGTGGCAATGGCACGATTGGCCGCAATCCCAGTCAGAATGGATCTGGCTCCGTCCACGTGGTTAGCAGCACGATGGAACGGATCTTCTACAGGCTCTCCAAACAGATCATTCAGCAGAACCGGGTCACCTCCGCCATGTCCACCTGCTTTTTCTTCCACTTCAACCTCATATGGCGCATCGAACATCGGGAGAACCCGCAATGTTTTACCGATCAATGCACCTTCTTTACTTTTGTCACCCAATGAATTGACATAGGATTGCTCCACAATGTTCATTTCAATCCGGCCTTTGGTGCCATTAATGGCAATGCGGTAACCTTCCCATGGCTGGTAGGCAACGAGAGAGTAGGTCAGAATCGCTTTGTTCCGATACTTCACAAGAACACCCATCGTATCCTCAATGTTGATGCCATCCCCAAATACACTCTGATCCCGCTGATAACCATCTTCTGATTCGGCATCCAGATACATGGACTTCATATGTGCGTCTGAATCCAAATGCAGTGCAAAAGGATCATCCTTTGCGATCGGGTTGCCAGTTGCTCGATTGTAGAACTGCGTTACACCGCGTTCTTCTGCGTTTTCTCTCCCGTAATACATCAGATCACCAAATGCAAACACGGTATCCGGTTGCGAACCAATCCAGAAATTCACCAAATCGAAGTGATGGGTGGATTTGTGAACGAGCAGTCCGCCGCTATTACGCTTGTCCCGATGCCAACGGCGGAAATAATCTGCGCCGTGGCGGGTATTCAGCAGCCATTCAAAGTGAACGGACGTGACTTTTCCGATGGTATCATTCAGAATAAGTTCCCGAATCTTCGTATGGTGCGGCGCATAACGGTAGTTAAAGGTAACTCTGACGTTCTGGCCAGTGCGCTTGACTGCATCCAGAATGTCCTGGCATTTCTCCTCATCGATCGTCATCGGTTTCTCGGTGACAACGTCACAACCAAGTTCCATCGCGCGAATGATGTACTTGTGATGGGTGCGGTCAACGCTCGTTACGATGACATAGTCAGGCTTCTCGTTCTCAATCATCTGATCAAACTGATCCGCAGGATAGGTGGGTACCTCGGGATAATCGTACTTTTCCTTCAGTAATTGATTCGCGTAATTCATACGGACTTGATTTATATCACAAAAGCCGACAAGCTCGGAAGTATCCCTGTAATCCCGGGTTAGAGCACCATAAAAAAATTCGGCGCGGCCGCCGGTTCCAACTAATACATAACGTTTCTTGTTACTCATGTCTATCGCCTCCTTGAATATAGCTTTAGACTATAACAAGGGAGTACTTCTTTCGCCGCATTTTATGCGTAACCGCTTTCAAATGCCGCATATTTTGCTATAATTTATGGAAAGGAGAGAGGGCGCCATGACAGAACCTTTCAGTGCGGATTTTCATGATCCCACGGATTTACTGCACATCGAATATGATCGTCGCATTGGATATTTCTCGATGACGGATGACCATCTGCATGATCATTATGAGTTGTATTACCTGTTGTCTGGCGAGCGTATCTATTTTATCAAGGACCGGACTTATCGGGTAAAGGCTGGCGATCTGGTGTTTGTTGATCGAAATACGGTTCATAAAACATTGGAGAGTGGCATGCCTGACCATGAACGAATGGTGCTGTATTTGAAGCCTGAGCTTTTTGCAGCCATAGCTATTTCCGCGGAGTTAGTTGAAGGCTTAAAGGAACCCTTCTGCTGGGACATTCCTATTGTAAGGTTTCCATCTCAAGTGACGGAGGTTTTGGGGCGGATGGTGAGCGAAATGGTCAATGAAATGCTTTGTCCTCAACCTGGAAGCAACCTGTTGCTCCGTCACCGGGCTATTGAATTGTTGCTGCATGCCTATCGTAATCAACACCTGGGCAGGTTAAGCTCCGATGATCGTGAGCCGGTTCTTCATCCCAAGACACAGGCAGTTGTACGTTACCTGAATGAGAACTATCAGAAGCCACTGACATTACCGGAGGTGGCGGGCATGTTTCGCATTAGTCCGCATTATCTGAGTCGATTGTTCAAACAAACGACGGGATTTACCTTCAGTGATTATCTGAATCTGTTACGAGTGAAGGAAGCACAGCGTTTGCTGCGGGAAAGTGAGGAATCCATTACGGATATCGCCTGGCTTGCGGGATTCAGTAACTTCTCTCATTTTGGCAAGATGTTCAAGCGTACCGTTCAGGTATCACCAAGAGTCTATAGGCAGGAATATAAGGAATCAGGTTCCGTGAGGACCATAAAAGAGGGAGAGAATATACGATGATTGAAGCGAGATTGAATGAACTGGGGATCATTTTGCCACAGGCCAGCGCCCCCGCAGCGAAATATGCGAATGCCGTTATTGTCAATGGAATCATGTATGTATCCGGGAAAGGACCAGATACCTCCGAACGTGGCAAACTGGGATCAGACTTCACAACAGAGCAGGGATATGATTTTGCCCGGAACGCTGGACTGGAGGTGCTTGCTGTCGTTCGGGATGTGTTGGGTTCACTGGATCGGGTGAAGAGAGTAGTTAAAGTACAGGGCTTTATCAATGCGTCCGCTTCGTATCAGGAGCATCATAAAGTGCTGAATGGATTCTCGGATCTGATGATGGAGGTATTCGGGGAACAAGGAGTGCACGCCCGTTCAGTATTCGGTGCAGTGTCCGTGAGGGACAACTTGCCCCTGATCATTGATTCCATATTTCAGGTGGAGGAGTAGGTATAACCATGACAGAGTCGTCTTCATTTAATCCGATGATGTTAACGATCCCCGAGAGCTTTCACACGGAACGTCTCACGATTCGTGCACCGCAGTGGGGGGATGGCCAGGCCGTGAATGAAGCGGTCTGTGAGAGTGCAGAGCAGCTGAGGTTGTGGTTGCCTTTTGCCGAGAAGATCCCTTCATTGGAAGAGTCTGAAGTGACTGTTCGCAAAGCAAGACTGCAATATCTGGAGCGTACCGACATGATGTTACTTTTGCGTGATAGGCATACCGATGAATTCGTAGGCAGCAGCGGGTTACATCGTATTGACTGGAATGCACGCTGTTTTGAGATCGGTTACTGGATTCGAACATCGCGAACTGGTGAGGGTTTGATGACAGAAGCGGTGAAAGGCATTGAGCAATTTGCCATTACTCATCTGGAGGCGAACCGACTGGAGATCCGCTGTGATGCCCGCAATGTGCGAAGTGCCAAAGTAGCCGAACGAGCGGGTTATACGCTGGAAGGTATACTGCGCAAGATGCGGCGGGACAGTACTGGTACGCTGGTTGATTGTATGGTTTTCTCCAAAGTCAGAGGCAGTGAGTTCGAGTAAAGGGAAGGTAGATATGGAGCGAATCGGTCAAGGAAGAACTGCGGAGATCTATACGTATTCGAACGAGCACATTATGAAGTTATATCGAATGGATTTTCCTCTCGTAGCAGTCTAGAATGAATACAACATTGCCTGATCAACAGCAGATCTGTCATGGCGATTTTCACCCCGATAATGTTATGCTCAGTGAGGCCGGCGACCAATACTGGGTCACCGATTGGATGACTGGTATGTCGGGGGATCCTGCGGGTGATGTGGCTCGAAGCTGAGTAATATTAATGAGCGGCACTTTGCCGGAGGATACAGAGCTTGTTATACGAATGGGTTTTGAAACGGCTCGTGAATCACTGGTCGAATATTACATCCATCATTATATGCAACTTTCCGGGATTACACGCGAATCAATTGAATTATGGATGCTGCCCGATGCTGCCGCGCGTCTTGACGAGGATTTGCCTGCTCAAGAGGTGGAACAGCTGCTCAAGTTTGTTCAGAAACATATTCGTCGGTTAGACGAATCTAACTATATTATATAAAAGGTAGAGAAAGAGAGGGGACATATTCATGCTGCATTCATTAAAGGCTATACAATCATACAAGTCAGGTAACACGCCGGAAGCCCAGCAGCAATGGCTGCAACTGCTGGCAGCAGCGGAGAAGCCCCATATTAACCTCGAGCGCATTCATTCCATTGCCGAACTTGAGGGAACAAATCCGGTGCTGGAATACACCGAGCGTACACTTCACGTACTGGAAAAGCTTCAGGTTTCTTTTTGGGTGCGAGAAATTCTGGAGGACGTATTAATCTGGTCAGAGACGGCGAAGGCCGGATCACGGGAGCAGAGGCGGGTATGGCAAAAGCAGGGCGTTAACTTGTTTGTACACAATGTGGGGTCGGCTCAGTTATATGATCTATACGCAGGCGCAGAGCACCTGGATAATGACATCGGTAAGACCAAGGAGACGAGTATAAATCAACCTGGTTCTCCGGGCGATTCCTTAAGTAAGAATGCGGATATAAGCGAGCATGATACGCTGAATACACACACTCCAAGGCATGAGATTATACGTACTCTAATTGCTACGCATGGACTTATTGGTCAATACATACGCGGAGAGATTCCATTTGCCGAGAATGCTTCGCTCCACGCCTTGATCGTCAAAGGATGGCTTAGTACAGATGAACTGCACACCATACTGATGGCATTAAATGAGTGCATTATTGCAGGTGTTGATCCAGCTTTATGGAATCAGGTTCAGGCTGAGGTGCAGCGCATTATAGGCTGGATTATCGTTGGACCGGATCATGAAGACTGGAGCGTGAAGGAACGGTTAGCCCGCTTAAGAAGTTCATCCATTCGGCAGGGAGAAGCTATGGATACGGCTTACGCCAAGCTCCAAACGGAACTGGATGTAGAACAGGCGCTGGCTCCGCTGGCTCATCGCACATTATGGTATGTGGAGTCGGCCATGCAGGATTTTTCGTTGCAGGAGATGGTGAAAGTGTTACTGTTGACGCTTCGCAGCGAGAGTATGAATCCCACATCCATGGAGAGTCGATCTGAAATCGTTCGTCATATCAGCTTTGAACCATTGATGAATACGATGTATTACGACTACAGGGGTGTCAAGAAGCTCAATATTTACAAGAAACGAATGATTGAAAAATATTTGGAACAGTATTCGTGGGAACAGATTGCGGCAGGGGAGCAGATCGTCTATCCCCATCTAACACATCGCATGGAGCGTCATGCGGATCTGCCGGATACACTGTTTGTGACCTTTGAATTTTCTCCAGCGGCGGAGAAACTGATTGCATTCTGTATTGAAGCGGAAAAGTCACCGTTATACGAGAAGGCTGTACTGCTGTTATTTGACCTGTTCGGATTGCGGCGGGATGCCTATGACCGGTTCCACAACGAAGAAACGTATTTGTCCGATATGAACAGCTCTGGTGATTACAAAAAAGTACTGCTCGACTATATCGTCGGTAAACGGGTACTTGATATCGGTCCAGGTGGAGGGATTCTACTGGATTTGATTGAGCAGGAAAAACCGGAAGTGGAGCCGATCGGTATCGATATCTCAGCCAATGTCATTGAAGCGCTGGAACGCAAAAAACAACGTGAAGGACATCGCTGGCAAGTGATGAAGGGCGATGCCCTGCAACTGGAGCAATATGTGCAGCCGGGCACAGTGGATACGGTTATTTTTTCATCCATTCTGCATGAATTATATTCTTATATTGAACTGGACGGTCAAAGATTTAATTCCGATACGGTTGTGGCAGCGCTGAGAAGTTCATTCCGTGTACTGTCACCTGGAGGAAGAATTCTGATTCGGGATGGTATCATGAGTGAACCGGAGGCACAAAAGCGCCGGATTCGTTTCCTGGAACCGGATGGGATGCGCTGGCTGGAGCGGTATGCAGAGGATTTTCAGGGACGTGCAATTCAATATGATCGGATCTCCGACAATGAGGTCGTATTGCCGATCAACGATGCGATGGAATTTCTCTACACCTATACGTGGGGGGAAGAGGCATATGTGCATGAGATACAGGAACAGTTCGGTATCTTTACTCCGACCGACTATAAGAACTGTATTCTAGAAGCGCTGGGCGAACAAGCCGAGATGATCACCTTCGAACATTTCCTTCAGGAGGGTTATACGGAAGCACTTGGAGAACGAATGATCTTCATGAAGGAAGATGGCTCCCCTGCGCCTTTGCCAGACAGTACCTGCCTGATTGTTATTGAGAAGAAGGGGTTGGCGGACGGATGATGAGTGAGGCCAGTACGTTTTTGTATTTTGTCAGACATGCGGAGTCGCAGTATATTGCAGGACAAGAGCGCGAGCGTGGGCTGACAGAACAAGGTCATCAAGATGCAAGGACGGTTGCCAGTCTGCTCCAAGGGGAGCAGATTCAACTGTTCTATTCCAGCCCTTACAGGCGAGCGGTGGATACAATTCAGATTCTGGCAGATCGGTCAGGTGGAATTGTGGTGACAGAGGAAGATCTGCGTGAACGCCAGTTGTCGAGTTCGGATGTAAAGCATGAGAGTTTTCGTGAAGCCAAGCAGCGATTGTACCGCGACCCTACGTATGCATATCCTGGAGGAGAATCTGGTGAACAGGCTCGCTCAAGGGCGGTAGCGGTGATCGATAGAATTCTGGATAAACATGCGGGTCACAAGGTAGTCATCGGAACCCATGGAGACGTGATGACGCTTATTTTTCAACACTATGATGCTTCCTACGGTTATAATTTCTGGGAGAAGACTACGATGCCGGATATCTATAAGTTGCAGTTTGATGGAACGCACAAGTTTGTCCAAGTAACAAGATTGTGGGAGTGACAGGTTAATATATGAGAAATGCATTAAGCGTGATGAGAGTAGAGAGGTGTGAGTTGAACGGATGAAAATGACGCCGTTACCTGATACATACTTTGTTGAAAATCTAAGCGTATCCCCATTACAGGATAGGATGTACTGCATATTTGATTTAGAAGGTACGGGCATTAATCCTGTGATGGAGAGTGTGACACAATTTGGTGCGATGCATTACCAAAGAGGTCAACAATGTAATACAACATTTTCTTCACTTACACGGGCGAGCAAACCTATACCAGAAGCTGTGGCGAAATTAACAGGCATTTCGAATGAGGATATGGTAGAGGCTCCGTCGTTCGTAGAAGCATTTCAGTCCTTTCAGGAATTCATTGGTGATAGCGTTCTTGTGACCCAAGCCGGATATGAATATGATCTGCCCATCTTGAAGCGACATTGTGATGAGTATGGTCTCCCGATGTTGAGTAACCCAGTGCTGGATACAAAAGCGATGTTCACGTACATTCATCCTGAGATTACCGAGGTCGTCTCTACGGATTTTCTGATTCGATATTACGATCTCAATACAGATGGAGTTCACAGGCACAACGCTTTGGCAGATTGTGGAGTGATCGCTCGTATTTTCGAATGTATTCTTAGCGAATATGAGGAACTTCAATTAGATCATTTTACAGCCGATCCCAAGCGCATGATGAAGCGTTTTGTTATACCGGAGATGTATCTGACATGATGAGGAACTGGAGGGGAGATCAATGAGCAGAACATATGTGGAGAAGCTACTGGCGGAACTTAACGAAGGACGGATTCTGACTCAGCAGACATTCGAAGGATTGGATGTGGAAGGTTATCTGAATGACAGGGATGCCTCGACGTTTGCTGACGAGTGGATGCAATCCTTTAAACGATGGGCTCAAGCTACTGCTGTGGCTGAAGAAGAGGTGCTGCGCGCATGCAGGGAACAGGCGTTCAAACAGACCTTGGCTCTCACCGGCGAACCTGAGTTAGCGGGGTATGTAAGTGATGATATTGGTTTAATTGGTGCTGCACTGTTACAGGGTACGGCGAACGATTCCTTTGTGGATCAACTGTTGGAAAGTTATCGACAAGGTAGGTTGCCCCTGCGATAGCGGGGGTAGAGCCATGTTGGCTCTTCTCGTTTGTATAAAAAAATAGCATCAAATGTACATTGTGAGTCGGTTGAAGCATGAGTTACAATTCACCTAAGCAATAGATGAGAATGATAATCATTATACGTTATGTGTATATCATTCTCACGATTGTATCAACAGATCATATAGGGGTGAAGGGTATCATGGTAGGTTTTATTAAAGGTATAAAAGGGTGGACGATCACATTACTGCTCATGGGTCTGGTGATTTCAGGATGTAGTACAAATACCGCTACGAATGCGGAACAGACTCCTGCAACTGAAACTGAAAGTGCAGCTTCTGGAGAAAATACTTCTGGAAACGAGACAGAGCCTGCGACACGGGTTGTACAGGATGAATTTGGAGATGTGACGATTCCGGTTCAACCACAGCGGATTGCTGGAATATATGTGGAAGATTATCTGAAGGCGCTCGATATTACACCTGTAGTGCAGTGGTATAACCCGATGTGGGGTGTACAGGATTATTTAGGACTGGATGTTCCGAAATTTGATACTACGGGGAGTATTGAAGCTTTGTTGGAGTATGATCCGGATCTCATCATTGTAGATGGTGGGGCAGATATGGAGAAATATGAGATGTACTCCAAGGTGGCACCGACGTATCGTCTGCCTGAGAGCGTACTGCAGGATTCGAACCAAATTTTGAAAACCATTGCCGATGTTGTAGGTAAACCGGACAAGGGTGAAGGAGTTGCAGCGGCATTTGAGGCCAAGATTGCAGATGCTAAGGCGAAGCTGCAGGAAGCAGTTGGAGACGAGACCGTCGCAGTTGTCCGGTTGAATGTTAACGATGACACACTGGCGTTGTTCGGTGTGAAGAATCGATTTACCGGATTTATTTATTCCGAGCTTGGTTTAACACCTCATCCTCTGGTTAACAAGATGGAAGAATATCAGGAAATTCTGTCTGAAGAGGCCGTGCCGCAACTTGATGCAGATCATCTTATTGTGTTCCCCTCCAATGGTGAATGGTCTTCTCCTGAGAACAAGGAAGCCTTGAAGGTACTTGACAGCAAATTGTGGAAATCTCTTCCGGCCGTTAAAAACAATCAGGTGTACATCATGGAAAGATCACATTGGCAATCAGGTGCAATTACAGCGAATTCCATGAAAATTGATGATCTCTTGGAAAAGATGACTCCATAGTATAATCCTATAAGAAAGAAAGTTCTTCAGCGAGGGTTGAAGAGCTTTCTTTTTTCGTATACACTATTTTAAATGATAATAATTCTCAGTTAAGGACGATGAACATGTACCCCACGATAATACAATGGATTCCCAAGCCCTGGCTGTGCACGATTCAGCAGATGGAATATATAAACCACGGTAAATCTGAGATCGATAAACGTTTGCTACATAAAAAATCGTCTTCACACTCCATATTTGTTGTTACGTCTGGAAAGGGTTTGATGGTTTACACCGATCGGGAATCTCATTTGGAAAAAGGAATGATTATGTTCGTTCCAGCGGGAACACCGATTAAGATAGAAGGCTCTCCTTGGACAGAAAGTAATTTGCAATACTATAAGCTTGATCTGGTGGTGGCTGAGGTGAAAGAAGATATTTCAGACCATTCGCCTACGATAATCACGACTGAGCAGCAAGAGTTTCTTAAAGGGATTGAAGCTCAAGAAGCGCTCCCTCTTATTCAACTGAGTTACAGTCCGTGGAGTTCCTGTCTGGAAGCCTTGGAACAAATGCTGCGTCAACAGGTCACTGGCGATTGGCTGGAGCAATGGGAGGTACAGCTTCATTTTCAGGAGTGGTTCCGTGCCTTGCTTCAACAGAGTGCCCCCGAAACAGAATTACCCGATGACCGTGCCCGTCTTCAAAGTTCAATTCGTTATATTGGCGACCACTATGATCAGACGATAACCGTGGATGAGCTCGCAGCAGATATTGGTCTAACAAGAGCCAGCTACACTCGGCAATTCAAAAAAATCACGGGTAAGCTCCCGCTTGAATATGTAAATGCGGTTCGGCTGGAGCGCTCGAAGCAACTATTGCAGCTCACGGATGATCGCATCCATGAAATTGCACAGAATGTGGGATTTAGCAGCGAGTATTATTTTGGCCGCCGATTTAAGCAATATGCTGGTATTTCACCTGGGTTATACCGCCGTCATCACCGTCAAGAGGTTCGTGTCTTTGCTCCGTATCTGGAGGACTTTGTGTTGGCTCTTGGCGTAAAACCTGTACTGCAATGCTCCCATCATTCTTGGGGGAGACAGCATTATTTGGGATTGGATGATGTACCTGAATTTGATGTGAGCCAGATGGACGCGCAGTTTAATCTGAGTAATGTCCCGGATTTTATCATGCTGAATAAGGGATATGATCGATGGAATCTGGACCGCTTTGAGCAGGTAGCACCTACATTTTACGTAGATCATCTGGGAGAGGACTGGCGCTCCATTTTAAGATCGACAGCCGATGTTTTAGGGAAGGTGAATCGGGTTCAAGATGTAATTGGTGCGTATGAGGACAAGGCAATGGAAGCTAAGAGTCGGTTAGCACGTTATATGCGTGGTCAGACGGTAGCCTTTTTGCGCATATCTGCTTCTGATATTACTCTCTATGGGGATCAGCAGGGCTACGTCGGCCCTGTAATTTATCAGGATCTTGGTCTGACTCCGCACTCCCGTGTACAGCAATGGACAAGACACGAGCGGAGGATTCCCATTGGATTGGACCAGTTAAGTCAGCTTAATGCGGATCACTTGTTGATTACATTTGACACTGGAAATTCTGCCAAGCCTGGAGATGAGCGCGAACTGCTCGACAGGGACGAATGGAAACGCCTGCCTGCGGTGAAGAGTGGCAATGTGTACGAAGTGGATTTCATGTCGTGGATGAATTACGGTGTGATCTCTCATGGGAAAAAGATTGAGGATGTACTGAGGTTTATGGCTTGAACAATGCATGGTCTGTGAGATGTTTTTCGAAAGCATCAAGAAAACCATATAACTTTCAAAGCCATCAAAATTTTGTGTTGTAATTCACGGGCACTCTATGAATCTACTGGTATTATCCTTTTTTAATCAATAATCTGTTTGTTTAATAGACTAAATAAAGGAATTTCAATTAGATTGAGGAATATCATCTAACAGATAGGATATAACCTAAAGGAGCAGATTAATGATTAAGGATAAAATTCCAATTTGGTTCTGGTGTACCTCGGTAGTAGTTGTCATTATGCTAGTATATAACTTGTTTCAAGTAGATTCTCGTATTAACATGCTTGCACTAGGCATTCTAAATATTGCTAATGCCATTCGGATGTGGAAGAAATATCGGAACTCAGCAATTATATTTTTGATAATAGGTGTTCTTTGTGCAGTTTTATTTTTCAAATATCTATTTCAATAATTAATTTGAAGCCTGACCGTCATTTATATGGCGGTCTTTTTCGTTTCAGAGATTAGAACAATGAAGGAATCATAATGAGCGACAAACTACAAAAATATCATTGCGCCACGTGTGTGATGAATGAGGCAATACAATTACCAGAAAGGCTTGTTTCATCTTATTTTAGTGTAGCGTTTACAAAAAAACAGGATAACGAGCACAAAATGCAAAAGCGGATGTCCTTGACTGAACGATTGTGACATACCATTAGAATGAAGGCTGATCTGTAACGCAGGGATTGAAGTCTTCAAGCATAGCCATGAATGGCGGATGGGAGAGCTGTAATGACAAAACGGGTAATTCTGTTGGAAGAAGGTACGGCAGAGATGAAAGGGCTAATGGGCAGTAAAGGGGCTGATCTTGCAGAACTAATCCTTGCAGGGTGGTCTGTTCCAGCCGGATTTGTAGTCACAACGGAATGCTGTCGCGAGTTCTGTACCCGTCTTGGACATCTTTCCGGTGAAGGAGAGGAAGAGATTATTAACGCGATCCGGCATCTGGAACAGCAAACCGGGAAGTTCTTCGGACATTCGGAGAACCCGCTACTACTCGCGGTACGTACGGACCAGGATCGAGCATCAGCAACTGCGACACGATCACTGCTCAATGTTGGTCTGAATGATGTTACTGTGGAAGGACTCGCACGTCAAACCGGTGATCGGGTGTATGCACTCCAATGTTATTTAGATTACTTAGAGGAATATGGACAGCTGGTATATGCAATTCCGTCTGAATTTTTCACAGAAATATCGAGTCATGTCAAGGGTCGGGATGAAACGGAACTTGAATTAACCATTACACAATTTAAATATTTAATTGAAGCGAAGGGGCCTAACCCTTTTCCTCAAGATATTCAAATTCAATTCAAAGAAGCAGTACGTGCGCTATATCATTCACAGCGTATTAAAGCATCCAGTTCACAGGACGAGATCGTGCGTAAATCATATTACATCTCTTCGGAGCAAAGCGCTCCTGTTCTTATACAGACGATGATACATGGGAAATGTGGAGAATCAAGTGGTACCGGAACAATGTATACGCGCAGTCCACTTACAGGAGAAAGGGGGATCACTGGACAATACGTCCCAACCGGGAACGCGAGCCAAACAGATCATGGTCTGGAGCGTTTACGGAATGACGAACCTGAGCTGTACACAAGTTTGCAGGAGATTGGAGACCAGTTGGAGACGCGTAATGGAGAAGTGCAGGAAATCACCTTTGTTATTGTTGCCGGCGCGTTGTATGTTGTGCAGACCCAGCCCGCCCGATTATCCTCCACAGCCACACTGAGGAGTACCGTGGATTTTGTCCATGAAGGATTCATCACCAAAGAGGATGCATTGTTACGCATTGAAACTGGGCATATCACGGAAGTGTTGAAGCAATACTACACAGATTCTAACAGAGAAGTGAGCAATGGACATCTGCCCATAAAGATCCAGCCAGTAACTAATGATGAATGTCCAGCTTATAACAACTCAAATCCACTTTTATCAGCAGATCTGCAACTACTGCTCAATTGGGCTGATGAAGTGAAAGAGTTGAAGGTACTGGCCAATGTAGATCATCCACAGGATGCCATGACATCAAGGCTACTAGGGGCTGAGGGAATAGGTCTGTGCCAGACGGAGAACATGCTGTTATCACCTGCGCGGTTACCATTTGTACAAAAAATGATCTTGGCAGACAGTGAATCTGAACGCAGTCGTGGTTTGGAGCGTCTGTTGCCGATGCAACAGTCTGATTTTGAACAAATATTCGAAGCGATGGATGGATACCCGGTAACGATACGTTTGCTCGATTCGCCGTTGCATGAACTGCTACCGGATCTGGGAGTGTTGGAGAAACGGCGCGAGTGGTTACAAGCAGAGGAGTGGCAGGAGCAAAAAGACCATCAGGTTGAACTGGAGGAACTGGAGCGCGTAATTCGCAGAGTCAGTGAATTGCATGAACATAATCCGACATTGGGGCAACATTCTTGTCGTCTGAGTACGGTGTTCCCGGAAATCGTTGATATGCAGCTGGAAGCGATTTTCCGCGCAGCGGTGAAAGGCATCCGGCAAGGCTGGTGGGTTCGTCCCGAGATTATGATCCCACAGATCGGTCATGTGCATGAACTTCAGGTGATGAGAGATCTGGTGGATCATGTGGCTGACCAAGTGCTTGGTGAGGAGAAGCGGCATTGTCTCTATAGAGTGGGGGCGATGATCGAAGCTCCGAGAGAGGCGCTGACGGCGACTCACATTGCTCGCCAGGCAGACTTTTTCTCGTTTGGCACGGATGAGCTGACAGAGATGACATTTGGATATAGTCGTCATGAAGCTGAGAAGCGGCTCCTTCTCCTTCAACGTGATACGGACTCCCGTACGGTAACGAATAACCCATTTCATGTGCTGGACATTGAGGGAGTCGGACAACTGATCGAGATGGCGGTAGTCCAAGGTCGAATTCGAAAACCTCATCTGAAGACAGGGATCTGTGGAGAAAATGTTATAGATCTGGAGTCGATTACGTTCTGCCACCGCATTGGTCTGGATTACGTAAGCTGTTTGCCTGAACAGATCCCTTATGCACGAATTGCTGCTGCACAAGCAGCCATTAAGGCACAGAGAGAGGGAGCAGACACGCAGAACACGGATATATCTACAATTGCGTAACGCTCACCCTGTCCTACACGGAACTTCCATGGAATAGCAACCAGAAAACTGTTATACTGAAATATGCGTTTTGTAAAATGAACGTAAAATTTCAGAGTAAGGGTTGAAAGCGACCATGTATAATTCCAAAAATGAACGAACTTCATCACGGACTTTATTTGCCGTGTTATTCATTCTTATGCTGTTGAAGCTATCACTGCTGCGGTATTTCTTTTTCCAGGGTCTGTCCGGCATCGGTCTGTTAACTGACGCATTAGGTGCACTAACTGTGGTATGCCTGCTGGATCTGATCGTGCCCAAAGGCTGGAAGCGAGCAGTATACGGAGGATTTAATGTTCTGTTTTCTCTGGTGCTGTTCGCGGCTACGCTGTATAACGTTCATTTTAGTTCGGTGCCCACCTATACCGCGCTAAGTGAGCTGGGGCAAGTTGCCCAAGTACGGGGAAGTATCGGACCACTGGTACGACCGGAGCACTTTCTGTTTTTTGCAGACATCGTACTGGCATTGCCAATATGGTTGATTATGCGCAGACGTGCTGGTGGGCGTAACCACAGCAGTTACCGCGATAGCGGTTTGACGTTTGGTAGAATTCGCAGACGTTACTGGGGCAAGCTCGGCGTTGCGCTTACCGCTGCATTCTGCATCGTGCTGTCTGGCAGTTTTATTGTCAAAGGTGAAACGATTGATAATGAGCTGGTTCGGGCCGAGAATCTCGGTTTCCTGAACTATCAGGTATCGTCTGCCATTCTGACGAGCAAAGAGAATGAGGCCATTGCGAATGGCAACATTAACGAAACAATTGCCAAGATCAATGAGCTGGTTAGCAAGTATCCGTATCAGGATAAACCAAATAACGGCTCAGCCGTGAAAGCCAAATATTTTGGTCAGGCCAAAGGCAGTAACCTGATTGTACTGCAACTGGAGTCCTTTCAGAATTTCCCGATTAATGCTTCATTAGACGGTCAGGAGTTAACACCGGTACTGAATGATCTGGCCAAAGAAAGCTATTATTTCTCTCATTTTTTCCAACAGATCGGACAGGGAAACACATCAGACGCGGAGTTCATGTCGAACACGTCTATCTATCCAACCGGAGTTGTTCCCATGTCAGCAGGGTATAGTGACCGCGAACTGCCGAGTCTTCCCAAGTTATTAGGAAAAGAGGGATATGAGTCGGAGACGTATCACGTCAATGACGTCACCTTCTGGAACCGGAACAAGATGTATCCGGCACTCGGATTCACTCGTTACTTCGACAAGCCCAGCTTCGAGAACGACAGATTCAATGACTTTGGACCATCGGATGAAGAGTTGTACCGTGTAGGTATGGAAAAAATGACTGCGCATCAGGCTGCGAATCAGCCGTTCTATGCTCAGTTCATAACGGCATCGAGCCACTCACCGTTTACGGTTCCCACTGATCGTGCACGGATCACGATTCCTGCGACCATCACGAACAAACTGCTTCACGATTATCTGCAAGCGATCAACTATACGGACTATGCCATCGGTCAACTTATCAATGAATTGAAGGCGAACGGATTGTGGGATAACACTACTTTAGTGCTCTACGGAGACCACTTTGGTCTCCCAGCTGACGAAGAGATTACACAGCAGATTCAGGCCAATCTGGGTGTCCCTTATGACGGTAAAGTAAGTCGATTCAACATTCCGTTAATGATTCATACGCCGAAACAGACCAAAGGGCAAGTGATTGAGCAGCCAGGGGGTCAGTTGGATATGTTGCCAACGATTATGAACTTGATGGGTGTTTCGCTTCAGGATGAGAAATTTACTGCCTTCGGACATGATTTGCTCAACATGGACCACAATGCCTTCGGTATCCGGTATTACTTGCCGACAGGTTCATTTGTCAACGATGACATTATGTTTATTCCGGGTGCGGGCTTTGATGATGGAACGGCCTACTCCCTAAAAACATATGAACCGGTAACGAATTTGGAACCGTATCGTTCCGATTATGAACATGTGCTCAGCCTGATGAAACTGTCTGACGAATATGTGAAGTTGTTACCGAAACGTGCACCATAAATCAATTTTTCTGCAATAGGTCAGATCAAAAACGTCACCAGTTCAAAAGCTGGTGGCGTTTTTTTGCATGTTTCTTGCACAAGTGTGGTAATAAAAAGAATAACTAAAGTTTGAAACTGTAATAATTAATGTTACAATGGAATGAGCAAGAATGAAGTGAGCAAAAGCGCGTAATATTCGCAGATCTCATATTCACAGTTCTTATGAACCTAACAGACGAGAGGATTGAATATATATGAAACTGAGTGTACTAGAACATGGACATATCAATGAAGGACGAAGTGTACAGGATACGTTGCAGGAAACGGTGAAACTCGCACAACATGCGGATCAATTGGGGTACTCCCGTTTCTGGATGTCGGAGCATCACGGTAGTGGTGCGCTGTCTTTCTCCAGTCCTGAAGTTATGATTGCACATGTGGCTGCACATACGGATCGAATTCGCGTAGGTTCCGGTGGCGTTATGCTACCTCACTATAGTGCCTATAAGGTTGCAGAGAATTTCCGTCTGCTGGAAGCTCTACATCCGGGACGGATTGACCTTGGGATTGGCAGAGCACCGGGAGGCATGCCAATTGCCAGCAGAGCACTGAATGAAGGCAAATCATCGAATGTACAATTTTTTCCGCAACAGATCGCGGATCTGGGCGGATACTTCCACGAGCAGTTGCCCGAGGATCATCGGTTTGCATCTCTGGTAGCCGGACCATCGGTTCCCACTGTACCAGAAGTGTGGTTGCTGGGTTCCAGCTCTGAAGGTGCAAGAATTGCTGCGGCACAAGGGACATCGTATGCGTTTGCCCAATTCTTCGGAACACCAGGCGGCGAAGAAGCGATGAAACATTACCGCAGACATTTCAAGCCGTCCATCCTGAATGACAAACCACATTCAATGATTGCTGTTTCGGCATTCTGCGCAGAGACAGAGGAAGAAGCCGCTGAACTTGCGCGTAGCAATGAACTTTTCTTCTTACGCCTTGGACGAGGCCTTGAACAAAGTTCATTCCCATCTCTGGAGACGGTGAACAACTATCCATACACAGCGATGGAGATGGAACAGATTCGTCAACGTCGTTCATTTTCCATCGTGGGAACACCGGATCAGGTGAAAGACAAAATTACCGCAATGGCTGAACGCCATGAAGCAGATGAAGTCATTATTGCATCAGCGGTCCATTCGTTTGAAGCACGTCTGCGCTCATTCGGCTTGATTGCAGAAGCCTTTGGACTCAAGCAGGACTAATGGTAAGCAAGCGGGAATAACTACTCTAAACTGACTGGAATCTTGCTCATGCAAGGTTCCGGTTATACTCTTGCGTGATCAGGGAGAGGAGAGATTCACATGCGCAGATGTGTCATTAGTGATATTCATGGCTGTTACGATGAATTTAATGCATTGCTTAAGCTCGCAGATTATAATCCGCAGCAGGATGAATTGATTTTACTCGGTGATTATGTGGATCGCGGTCCAAGCAGCAAACAGGTCATCGAACAGATTATGCAGCTTCAGCAACAGCACCATATTATGGTGATCAAAGGCAATCACGATGCCATGATGGTGAAGGCGCTTACCCAGGATGTTGAGCAATATGATCAACACTGGATTCGTAATGGCGGACTACAGACGATGGCAAGTTATCTGGATCTGGAGCTTACTTATGATGAGCAACAGATAGATTGGGAAGCTTATGCTGAAGCCAAAAAGTGGATACGTACACACTATGAACACCATCTTCGTTTTCTGGAACAGCTTCCGCTGGTGTACGAAATTCCGGGTTATATTTTTGTGCATGCCGGGATCAACCCGGATATCGAGGATTGGAGAAGCCAGTCCGAGCGGGACTTTATTTGGATTCGTGAATCATTCTATTCCAGACCAACGACGATTAGAGAGACGGTCGTATTTGGACACACCCCCGTAAAGCATTTGCATGATGAGACAGGCATTTGGTTTGACTCGAGCGGAGACAAAATTGGCATTGATGGTGGTTGTGCCTACGGAGCGCAATTGAACCTGCTGGAGATTAGTGAAGACGGCAGTCTACAGACCTTTTTTGTACGGCAAGGGCAGAGCGCGGAAGAGCCTGAGATTTAATGTTTTCGTTGCGTATCAGAGTTTCGTATGCTAATTTATAAGGTTGTACGATGGAATAAATAGGATACATATCATATCGACTTGAGGGGAATGAACCAAGTTTAGCTATTTTTCCAAAATGACTTGCCTGAGAATGATTGCAATTAATTCGCTGTAAAGGGATTGGAATTTAGCCTTATTAGCGCTATAATCAGTAGGGTATGATTAAAATATGACATATATTTTCTATATAAGTTCAACTAAACTTTTTACACGAGAACGGAGAGGACAGAAAAAAGCTGGAGAAGCGGAGCGTTGGCCTGAAAGCTTTCTGAAAGAAAGCTGCATCGGAAGCGTATGCTTATCACTGGATTTTCCCTTTAACAAGGGAATCAAAAAATCTGGGGATAACAGCGATCGGAAGGTTATTCTGTCATCGGAGTGGCAAGTGTAAACATTCTTTGGTTAAACTTATATAAATCAGAATTGACGGAGGGCTATGAATATGGAAAAAGCGTTAATCTTCGGTCACAAAAATCCCGACACGGATACGATCTGTTCGGCAATCGCCTATGCGGATCTCAAAACAAAATTGGGTCAGGACGTTGAAGCAGTTCGTCTCGGCGAAGTCAATGGTGAAACCCAGTTTGCACTGGATCAATTCAAAATTGCAGCACCACGTCTGATTAAAACCGCTGCAAATGAAGTAAACAAGGTTATTCTGGTTGACCACAACGAGCGTCAGCAAAGTGTAAGCGATATTGAGGAAGTAACTGTTGTTGAAGTTATCGACCATCACCGTATTGCTAACTTTGAGACAAGCGGACCTCTGTATTTCCGTGCAGAGCCTGTAGGTTGTACCGCAACCATTTTGAATAAAATGTACAAAGAAAATGGCATCGAAGTGAGTGCGCCGATTGCTGGCCTGATGTTGTCTGCCATTATCTCCGATTCCCTGTTGTTCAAATCCCCGACTTGCACAGAGCAGGACGTAGCCGCTGCGCGTGAACTGGCTGCCATTGCTGGTGTAGATGCAGACAGCTATGGTCTGGACATGCTGAAAGCCGGAGCGGATCTGAGCCAAAAAACAATTGCTGAACTAATCTCCTTGGATGCCAAAGAATTCGTAATGGGTCAATCCAAAGTGGAAATTGCACAGGTTAATGCCGTTGACGTGAATGATGTTCTCGTGAAGCAACCTGAGCTTGAAGCAGCCATTGAAGCAATCATTTCCAGCAAAGGTCTCGACCTGTTTGTATTTGTCGTAACAGACATTCTGAACAACGATTCCGTAGCTCTGGCATATGGTACATCCACTAAAGCTGTGGAGAAAGCCTACAATGTGACGCTGTCTGATAGCAGAGCGCTCTTGAAAGGCGTAGTATCACGCAAATCACAAATTGTACCGGTTCTGACGGAAGCATTCAACACGCTGTAAATCAAACCGATTGGCGTATTTGTTCGCTGATAAGTATTACAATAAGTAGCAACACCATCCTAGCCTGCTCTGATCCGTAAATGGTCAGGACAGGCTTTTGATGTAGAGGAGGAAGAACCATGATCAAAAATGAAAAGATCAAAGCAGCCGAAGTGCAGCTGACCGGCCTGAATGGTGAAGATCTGGGTGTCATGTCCACGCAGGAAGCACTTCTACTTGCGAAGCAGCATAAAGTAGATCTGGTGTGCTTGTCCTTGATGACAAGTCCACCGCCATGCAAGCTGATTGGAGCTGGAGCGGCCAAAGCGGAAGCGCAGCAGGCGAAGAAAAAAGCGAGTAAATCCCCCGATAAACGTAAAGTAAAGGAAATTCGCTTGAACCTTGCGATGGAGGATCATGACCGGGATACGAAGCAATCTCAAGCGGAGCGCATTCTGAAGAAGGGTGATTCGGTAAAACTCGTCATCCAGGTGCATGGAGCCAAAGAAGGAGTTGCAGGCAAGGAGTGGGCTGAACAACTGAGCAAATCGCTGGCTGAATTCGGTAGCAAAACGACAGGTGTTCAGGTAAGTGGTAAACAGGTTGTTGTGCAACTGGACCCTAATGAGTAAACTGCTTGGTGCGATCCTCGATGTAGCACAAAGGTAAGGCGAATGTCGATACAGTAATGATCTTTTGGATGTAAAGAAAGCCCAATGACGTGGCAGGCTAACTGCTGCTGTATTGGGCTTGTTTGTCATCACTTGGATTGAGGTGCAATTTAATGCAAAAGCCGTTTCTGTTCCAGTAGTTCAGCTGCGTAAATAACGGCTGCCACCAAGACGTACATATAACTGCCCAGGTAATACAGGCGTGGAACCAGCGGCCATATTATTCTGGCTGTTTTTGGCGAATCGGGATAAATAAAAGAAGTCCGGATAGATCACCATATCCATTAAGTAGGCGGAGACCCGGCTACCTGGAACGCGGAACTGATTCAGGGTACGTATAATTTCTTCGCCGCGTGCAATACCAATGCCATGACCATAATACCAGTTCTCACGCAGCATGAACGTATTCTCTCCCTGCCACTCGGGGGTTTCCGGAGAAACATCCGGATTTTTGAAATACAGCACATCTCCTGGCAGGGCGGTTTCGCTACCGTTTTTTTCGGTTAATCGCAGGTCACTGTCATAATGCCAGTCAAAGAGTAACAGATTTCGAAACAGGGAATTAAAGGCGTCTTCGCGAATGCTTCCCAGCACGCCACCATACAGCACAATGACAGTGGCTGTTGCACATTCAAAGGCATATAAGTGCCCATTCCTCCAGATATCCCGGATGCCGTCGGCGGGTGTCACATTCGATTTTAGCTCGAACCCACCCTCTGCATTACGATTCCAGTAGGCAGGATTACATCTGGATTTTTCAAAGGATGCAAAACTCACCCCGCTTCGATCCAATCCTTCCGCTGCATCCACGAGAGAGCCCCTCAAGTCCCACTCAAAACGAAGATGATCCATGGATTGGTACACATACCTTGTAGGACGATCCTGTAGTTGCTGTAACCAATACCATTCAAAATCAGACCATTCCGAGCGGTTCAGCTGGACGGGTTGATTTGCGACAATGATCATGATCCATAACCTCCGTTCCTATTCGAATATTCAACATTGTATAATCGGGAGAGCACGGGTATTGTGTAGTATATGACGTGATGTGTTCGAATTGGTATGTACATAATGAAAGTTGTCAGCATCCAAAATTAAAAATGTCGATACATGCAGCAATTTTATCCGATCTCGTTTATCAATCATGGCATTTGGGGTAGTACTCTATAGATGAAGTTATGTTCAGGTCGATCTATTCATACGGAATACATTCAGATTCTTATAAAGGAGGACATGTAATGTCGAAATCCATTACAGAGAGCCGATCTCTGTTCGAACAATTGTATACGCACGCACCAATCGGCATTGCTGTCGCATCGCATGTAAATGGACGGTGGTTGCAGCTTAATCCTGCATTTTGCGAGATGCTTGCATACAGTGAAGATGAACTGATCGATACTTCGGTCATACATATGATCTACGAAGAAGATCTGCATATGGAGGAATTCCGCAGCAAGTTCTGGGAAATGACTCATGAAACAAGTCCGATGTACGAGACGGAGGTTCGTCTGAAACGAAAGGACGGTTCGTTATTATGGGCAACCATTAGAGCATGCATTGTTAGGGATGAAACGAATGGTGAGCCCTTGTATTTGCTGGTACAAGCTGCTGATATTACGAAACAAAAAGATGCAGAGCAAATACTCATCGTGCAACGTAAGCAATTGGAAGAGAGCAGTCGCATCTCTCGCCTGCTGGCGGAGTCTTCACTAGACCTGGTTGCAATACATGATGCTGATTCTAGTCGTACATTTAAATATGTATCGAATGCATGTAAAAGCATGTTGGGCTATGAGCCAGAAGAAATTATAGGTAAGCCAGGAACATTCGTTATTTATCCGGAGGATGTGACTTTGGTTGAAGCGTACGTAGAAGAGCAGAGAAAGGGTCTGGCTCCCGAACGGATCAATTATCGCCTGTTACATAAGGATGGATCTACGGTATGGGCAGATACGATTACGCACTATGTATATGACAATTCAGGTGAATTAATGGAGATGGTCGCTGTAACCCGGGATATCACAGCCAGCCAGCAACAACAGTTAAGCATGCAGGAGTACAGATCGTTATTTGATTGTAATCCCCTAGGTGTGGCTTCTCTTGATCTGGAAGGCAATCTGCTGAAAGCCAATATGGGTCAGGAACAGTTGACAGGACACACCAAGGAGGAACTGCTGAGTCGGCCTTTTGATCACCTCATTGATCCTGTGGATCTGGAGAAGACTCGCTATCATTTTGAGGAAACGGTGAAGGGCAATGCGCAGAGCTACGAGATAGGTTTAATTCACAAAAATGGGCAGCGAATTGAAACAAATGTGATTAATGTTCCTATTATACTTGAGGACAAAGTTGTTGGGGTCTACGGGATTACCAGTGACATAACAGAGTCCAAACGTTACGTAGAGGAAATCGAGAATCTTAGTTATGAACGGGCATTGATTTTGAATGGCATGTCTGAGGGGGTTATTGGACTGGATCTGGAAGGGAATCTGAACTTTGCCAATCCGGCCGCTGCGGAGATCATGAACTTCTGTCCAAGTGAAATGAACGGCAAACCCCTTGAACAGATGATGATCCAAATGCAGAGCGAAGGCATCCCCTATCCATCCAAGGATACACCAATTCTACAGGCTGTTCGTGAGGGACGAGGTCTGCCGCGTACCGAATCAGTATTTTGGAGACCGGATGGTTCCAGTTTCCTGGCGGAGTTCCAATTGAAGCCGATTATGGATCAGGGTAGAACCCGCGGGGCAGTTTTGGTTTTCCGTGATATGACATCTGTTAAGGACATCATACGTGCCAAGGAAGCAGCAGAGCATGCAGACCGAGCAAAGTCCGAGTTTCTCGCCATCATGAGTCATGAGCTTCGTACGCCATTGAACGGCATCATGGGCATGGCAAATCTGTTAATGGAAACCGAGCTGGATGATGAGCAGAAAGGCTTTGCGGAAATCATGATTGATAGCGGCGAATCCCTTTTGTACATTTTGAACGAAATTTTGGATTTCAGCAAAATCGAAGCAGGCAAAATGGATCTTGAGCGCGCACCTGTAGATATTAAGGCGATGCTGAGTGGGGTGATCGAGCTGTTTGCACTGAAGGCATCAGAGAAAAATATTGAACTCTATTGTGAAATGTCGGATCACATTCCTGAGCGAATTCGGGGGGATGAGACACGAATCCGGCAGATTTTGATTAATTTGGTGGGTAATGCCGTTAAATTCACAGAGCAGGGTCGTATTCAGGTGAGCGTTGGTGTTGATTTTTCAGATGAGCATGGTCGGGACAATCTGATGTTGACCTTTAAAGTAAGAGATACAGGAATCGGTATTCCAACAGAAAAGCAGCATCAGTTGTTCCAATCCTTCTCACAGCTTGATCCGGCCATCAATCGCAAGTTTGGCGGGACAGGTCTGGGCCTTGCGATCAGCAAGAAACTGGTGGAATTAATGGGTGGAGCGATTGGCGTACAGAGTGAGATCGGTGAGGGAGCAGAGTTCCAGTTCACCCTCGTAGTGGAGCGCTGGCAAGAAGAAAGTAGTGACCCGATCGAAATTACTGAGAATAATGAACTGCAATTGGATCGAGCCAGTCTTGCCCATGACATCAAAATTTTGATTGCTGAGGATCAAGCGGTCAACAGTCATCTGTTGGAGGAGATGCTGCGCAAGTTTGGCGGAGTCTGTGATATCGTTGAGAATGGTGCACAGGCCGTCGATTCATTGAACAAGGTTCAATATGACCTGGTGTTTATGGATATTCAAATGCCAGTTATGGATGGGATTGAAGCGACCTGTCGAATCAGACAGAGCCACCCAGACATACCGGTTATTGCAGCGATTACAGCTTTTGCAGGCGCCGGTGACCGTGAGGAGTGTCTGAAATGCGGGATGCAGGACTTTATCAGCAAACCGTTTCATTCCACGGAGATTAGCCGCGTATTAAATACATGGGTTCCGTATATTCGCTCTCAAAGGGTAACGTAACGAAAAATAACCTGCGCCTTGAAATTCAAGGTACAGGTTATTCTGTAATTTACGACCAACCTCCGATTAAACCGGAGAGAGTCACACATTCGTCATCTTCCAAATCTGCAATCAGAGTGAGTTCTTCGTTGTCTTGTGGATCAACGGAGAATAATTCACGGCGTCCGTCCTCATGCACAATAATGACTAACTGATGGCCGCCCTTTGTATCAAACTGGTACTTAACTCCGATACCAGGTAGTGGGCATTCGCGGATATTCATGAAACCTGTCACCTCTTTAGCTTTGCTTAATAAAAAATTAACCGTTCACACAGTACGGATGTATTCTACTATCCATAACACCGTTTGGCAAGTCACAAATAAAATTGGTGTGAAGGAATTAATTTTTTCCGTGATGTGATCTTGCACTATGGCGCTGTCTGGCCCGTTTGCGACGAACAAAAAACCAAATGAGCAGAGCAACGATTAATAATAGGCCAATGACTGCAATGATGATGATATTCCGGATATTGGGAACCTGTACAGTCAGATCCAGTTTATTCATCTGGAGGGGTGAAACGTGCCAAATGAGCGTTTTTCCGCCATCCTCCACCTGATCTGCATTGGAATCGGCTGCTTTGATGGGCAAAGACAACTTAAAGTCAAAATTAACATCTTTTAACAAGAGGTTTTTAAGAAAGCTTGGCACCTTGTTAATTTGATTTTTGATCTCACCATCGGGCATGGACTCCATGAGATCGGCTTCTGCTGTAATGTGCATCTTGGAGGTGAAGAAGCCGGGTGAAGTTGATTGTTCAACCTTGATCCCTTGTGGTAACTTGGACGTATCAAAGCTGGTTTTATTGCTTTTTTCGTAATGGGTAGTCGCTGTGAGCTGCTTCTGATCTCCCTGTTCCGAAACCTCTGCCTGGAAGTTATTTCGATTCAATGCATCTGCGATCAGAGGCATGAGATTGTCTTGTCCAATTTTTCCAAGAGCGGAGTTCTTTACGTTGAGATTGAGACCCAGATCCGTTGATCCATCCATATTCACCGTAAGATGGGCTTCTCCATCAGCACAGGCGGATAAAATACATAACATAAGGGCTAATAGAACAGTAAGAAATAGCTGACGTAAGGGGATGCGAGTTGACATGTCTTTCAACCTTTCTGCGTAAAAATCCAAATTCCATTTCATAGAAGTATAGTATACACCGTAAGCATGGCGGATGAAACTTTGAACCGTGCAGTGAGGTACGTATGATTTAGTGTGATCGGGGAAATAATCCATTTATTAAAATTAAAGATTTCGTATTTTTGTCAATGTTCGGTCAATTCAAACGGCGCTTCACCGTGTACACTAGTAGTAGTGTGATGAATATACGGAAGCAGGGAGGTTACATTCATGACATATATCATTATTATGGCTGTTATTATGGTCGTGGGCATGGTCGGAATGGGCTGGTTCTATCAGATTATGGATAAAGACCAAAGCTAGTATTGTTTAAATGTGAAAAGAAGAGAGACAACCTATAAGCTGGCTTCGCTAACGCGAGGCGGGCTTATTTGTGTAGAAAATTTTGAGGCACTGACCTTACATAAGTACGTAATATATGTAATCGTTCATGTTGTACAATTTGACCGATGGACAAATATTTTTCGTAAAGATGGGATTTTTTAGCTGCTCTTTTGTATAATAGGGGGTAGTTTAACTCGGGATACTCCCGAAATTCTGCCAAACAGGAAAGGGTGTACATAAATGAAATTTAGTGAGTATACGTATACACGTCCGAATCTGGAACACATCAAGACATCTTTCCGTGAGCTGTTGAGCGGTTTTGAAGCTGCTGCAACGGTTGAAGAACAGAGTGGGTTCATGGATCAGATTAACGCGCTGCGCAGTGATTTTGAGACACAAGCCCAATTGGTCTACATCCGTCATTCCATTGATACCAATGATGAGTTTTACAAGGCGGAGAACGAATTTCTGGACGAGAATGCACCCATTGTGCAGGAATATATTACGGATTTTTACCGTGCACTGGTTAACTCCAAATTCCGCAATGAGTTGGAACAAAAATGGGGTTCACAGCTGTTCCAACTGGCGGATCTTTCACTGAAAACATTCAGCCCGGAGATTATTGAAGAACTCCAGAAGGAGAACAAACTTTCCACAGAATACAATCAATTGATCGCATCCGCCAAAATTCCGTTCGAAGGTGAAGAGCGTACGTTGCCACAGCTTCATCCATTTGAACTGTCCACGGATCGCTCCATGCGGGAGCGTGCTTCGGAAGCCAGATACACTTTCATGGCTGAACATGAAGCTGAATTCGATCGCATTTACGATGAATTGGTTAAAGTGCGTACACAGATCGCGAAGAAACTGGGTTATCCAAGCTATGTGGAACTCGGCTATGATCGCATGAACCGCACGGATTACAACGCAGAGATGGTTGCTAACTTCCGGGCACAAGTTCGTGATTATATTGTACCTGTGGCGACCAAGCTCAGAGAGCGCCAGCGTAATCGGATTGATGTGGATACGCTGTATTATTACGATCAGGGCTTCAGCTTCAAGACGGGTAACCCGACACCTAAAGGTGATGCGGACTGGATTATCGCTAATGGTAAAAAAATGTACGCTGAATTATCACCAGAGACAGATGCATTTTTCCAGATGATGACCGAAAACGAGCTTATGGATCTGGTAAGCAAAAAAGGTAAACAGGGCGGCGGATATTGTACGTTCCTGAACGATTACAAAGTGCCGTTTATCTTCTCCAACTTCAACGGTACATCCGGTGATATCGATGTATTGACGCATGAAGCAGGTCATGCTTTCCAAGTGTATGAGAGCCGTGATTTTGCAGTGCCTGAATACAACTGGCCGACATATGAATCGGCTGAGATTCACTCCATGAGTATGGAGTTCTTCACATGGCCGTGGATGCAGTTGTTCTTCAAGGAAGATACGGACAAGTACAAGTTTGATCACCTGTCTTCCGGTCTGTTGTTCATTCCGTATGGTGTAGCTGTGGATGAATTCCAGCATTTTGTGTATGCGAACCCGGATGCAACACCAACGGAGCGTAAGCAGGCATGGCGCAACATTGAGAAGACCTATCTGCCACACATCAATTACAAAGATAATGCGTATCTGGAGCAGGGCGGTTTCTGGCATAAGCAAGGTCACATTTTCTCATCGCCATTCTATTACATTGACTATACGTTGGCACAAATCTGTGCATTCCAGTTCTGGAAACGCAGCAATGAGGACATGAAGTCCGCATGGGCCGACTATCTGACATTGTGCAAAGCGGGAGGAAGCTTGTCCTTCACGGGATTGGTTGAACTGGCTGGACTGAACTCACCATTCGAGGATGGCTGTGTATCCTCCGTAATTGGCGATATTGAGGCATGGCTTGACGGCGTGAACGATAAGGCGCTGTAAGCCTCCATAAGGATGCTTTTAGTGAAAGTACCTTCTGTAAGGTATAAGTAGTGGATAAAGCTTTAAGATAGATCAGTAAGACGGCTTGGATACCTTCGGGTGTCTGGGTCGTCTTTTTCATTACGGGTAAAAATCAACCTCCAGTGTAACATTTATCGTGTTCATTGTGATTTATTTCACTATATCTGAAAACGGATTCAGTTACAATGGAGATAGTAAATCAGGGGTTACAGGAGGCTGGTTCAAATGGCAACACATGCATATTATGTTCCGCCCGTGAACTTGATGGGTAGAGGATGTTTACAGGAAGCAGGTCAGATGATTGAACAGATGGGTATCCGCAAGGCGCTGGTTGTAAGTGATCGTCAATTGATTACTTCAGGCGTTGCTGAACAGGTACTGTCTATACTAAGAAAATCAGGGTTAGACTATGTAGTATATGATGAGGTTCAGGCTAATCCAACATGTCAGAATGTACATGATGGACTGCAAGTATTCCAGGATCATGGCTGTGACGCCATTATATCGATAGGCGGAGGTTCACCGCAGGATGCTGCCAAAGGCATTGGCATTGTAGCTACCAACGGTGGGCATATCCGTGAATATGAAGGATTTCATCAATCGAAACATAAGTCCGTGCCACTTGTGGCTGTAAACACAACGGCTGGCACATCGAGCGAGGTGACAATAAACTACGTGATTACAGATGAGGAACGTAAAGTGAAGATGGTAATGGTGGACCGCAATAGTCTGGTCTCCCTGTCGGTTAATGATCCGGAGCTGATGCTCAGCAAACCTGCAAGTCTCACAGCGGCCACAGGAATGGATGCGTTGACACATGCCGTAGAAGCGATGGTTACACCGGGTGGATTTACAGTGACAAGTGCGACAGCTGCAGCAGCTGTTGAACTGATCTTTGAATATTTGCCAAGAGCCGTGAGAGACGGCAGTGATCTGGAAGCGCGGGAACATATGACGTATGCGTGTTTCCTTGGCGGGATTGCTTTTAATAATGCGGGTCTGGGTTATGTTCATGCGATGGCGCATCAACTGGGTGGCGTATATGATCTGCCGCACGGTGTGTGTAACGCAATGTTACTCCCCTACGTGGAAGAGTTAAACGCCAAGCATGTACCCGGCAAATTCCGTCATATTGCTAAGGCAATTGGTATGGATGTGAAAGGCAGAAGCGATGAGGAGTGCTCAGATTACGTCATTGAGGCCATACGTCAGCTATCAAAGGAAGTCGGGATCCCTGAGAAACTGTCTGAACTGGGTGTAAAAGATCCCGATGTGGAACTGCTTGCCGATAACGCGATGAAAGATGCATGTGCACCCGGCAATCCCTATCAACCGTCCAAGGATGAAGTGATGGAGCTGTTTCGCAAAATTATATAGACTGATTCAGAAACGGATACACCAAAGTACGATCCTGTTGAAGCTAGAGGATCATGGACCAAGCAGGGTCAGAAAATAACAGACAAAATGAGCCGGGATCGAAAGTCGGCTTTTTTGTCATGTGAACTCATACCTTTTACTTATTTTTCCACTTAATGATTGCACAAAAACTAAAGGATTTTGCTTCCCTTTTATCGAATACAATATAAATAACAGCGGCACGAGAAAGGGTAATTTCACCCGCAACTTGATGTCGATGTTTTCCAGTAAGATTCCCCAGTCCGTTTCGTGTTTAATGTTAAATAGGAGTAGTCTATTACATTGTTCACGAGCTACACCTTAAGTTCTGCATCTAACATTCACCTCTGTAAGACAGTCAAATTCTACACAAGCATCATCTCTATTTCAGGCTTTACAATCCAAGAAATTCTACTGCAACAAGATTCACCGGTTACACATCTGTACAGCATGCTCCTAATCAAGACAACAGTGTCCACACAACAGAATATCGATTATGGGCTCTGAAATGAATCAGAACGAATGCACGTGGAGGAGGCTGTAATGATGGCGAAAAAAGAAGTTGTAGCGATGCTACTTGCCGGAGGGCAAGGTAAGAGGTTAAAAGGATTAACGAAATCACTGGCTAAGCCAGCAGTATATTTTGGCGGTACGTACCGAATTATTGATTTTCCGCTAAGTAACTGCTCTAACTCGGGTATTGATACAGTGGGCGTATTAACTCAATATGAACCACTTGTCCTGCACTCCTATATTGGTATCGGCAGTGACTGGGATCTGGACCGTAAAAATGGCGGAGTATACGTACTTCCTCCCCATGAACGTGAAGACGGAAGCAGTTGGTACCGTGGCACAGCAGATGCCATCTTCCGTAACCTGAACTTTATTGAACAATTCGATCCTGAACATGTGCTCATTCTGTCAGGGGATCATATCTATAAGATGGATTACGAAAAAATGCTCCAGTATCACAAAGAAAAAGATGCGGATTGTACCATATCGGTCATTGATGTCTCCTTGGAAGAAGCCAGCCGGTTCGGGGTGCTGAACACCAACGATGACTATAGCATCTATGAATTTGAAGAAAAACCTCCTGAGCCCAAGAGCACACTGGCTTCCATGGGTATCTATCTCTTCAAGTGGGATGTACTGAAACGTTTCCTGATCCAGGATGAACAACAGGCATCCACCTCCTATGATTTTGGTAAAGATATTATTCCTTTGTTACTTGAAAACGAAAAATCCTTATATGCATATCCATTCGAAGGTTATTGGAAAGACGTTGGTACCATTCGCAGTCTGTGGGAATCCAATATGGACCTGTTGGACGAAGACACACCGTTTAATCTGAATGATCCGGACTGGCGTATTTTCACACGTAATCCGAACCAACCTGCACAATATATCTCACCTTCGGGCAAGGTACGGAATTGTATTATTAGTGAAGGCACTGTAGTGCATGGTGAGGTCAATCATTCTGTTCTGTTCTATGGAATTGAAGTTGGCGAGAACAGTGCTGTCATCGATTCGGTGATCATGCCAAGAGTGAAAATCGGGCAAAATGTGCGCATTTACCGAGCTATTATCGCAGAAGGATTGGTTATTCCCGATGGAACACAGATATCGCCTGCACCGGAAGATGAGAGTGATATATTGCTCGTGGATCAGGAAGAACTGGAACGTCAACTTCGCCAAGGAATAACCAGCAAGGCCTAATTGAAGTCAAAAGGACGGTGCATGCGATGAAACCATTGATCGGAGTTATTAACCTTGACCATGAACTTGAAGAATTGAAGGAATTGACATATTTTCGCTGCGGAGCCGCGGTGCCTTATGCCGGGCGTTACCGTCTGATCGATTTTGTTCTATCCAATATGATGAATGCAGGAATCGAGAGTATTGGTGTATTTGTACGGCGAAAATATCGCTCGTTGATGGACCATCTTGGTGACGGTAAACCTTGGGATTTGGATCGCAAGCATGGGGGTATGTTTATTTTGCCACCAGACTGGAACGATCCAACAGATACATCACAAGGGGATTTGCAGCATTTCCATAACAATTTGGACTTTTTCCACAGAGGGGCAGGACAATATGTTGTGCATGCGGGCAGTCGCCATGTGACCAAAGCAGACCTCCAGGATGTCTACAGGTATCACATCAGTAAGGGAGCTGACGTTACACTGGTCTGCAAAAAGGTAGATCAGCTGCTGCCTGAGCATGACGCCTGTGTCAAAGTTGATCATGACGGTGACGGTAACGTGGTGGACATTCACCAAAGCGCTAATCACCCGAATATATATACAGAAATTTTTATCATGGAAAAGGAATTGTTCTTGCGCCAGGTGCAACGCTGCATTGATCATGGCGAGAGCCATTTCTTCCGGGATGTGATTCAAAAAAATCCGGATGGATTGAATATCGCTGCGTATGCATATGATGGCTATCACGCAGTCATCAATTCCATTGACAGTTATTATCGCAACAGTATGGATCTGTTGAACACAGGGCAATATGAACAACTGTTCAAGGAAGATCCGATTCAGACCAAAATTAAATACGAAGCGCCTGCCAAATACCTGGATACCGCCGATGTTAAACATTCACTTCTTGCGAATGGCTGCATCGTAGGTGGAGAGGTGGAGGACAGCATTCTGTTCCGTGGTGTACAGGTGGCCAAGGGTGCCAAAATAAAAGGTTCCATCATCATGCAGAAATGTTACATTGGTGAAGGGACGGTACTTGAGAATGTCATTCTCGATAAAGACGTGAAGCTGACCGGAGGACAGACGCTGATCGGCGACCCGTCGAATCCATACATTTTAGCGAAAAGTACTATTATCTAATGCCCACACGTAACCGATATCTTCTATAAATATATATAAAATAAAAATCCTGTAGGATGGATTTAAGGTTCATACACTTTCTAAGCATCGGGCCACTGCTAGAGCTCCCTCATACGTGCAAACGTAGTGGAGGAGACGAAATCGATTCTGAAGAAGCGAAGCGTTCGCCTTTATCCCCGGATTTCCCCTTTTAAAAAAGGAATCAAAAAAATCTGGGGATAACAGCGATCATAAGAACGATTCGTCACCGGAACGGGCTTTTAGCCGAAAGTGTAGCACTTAAAGGTTTGGCACTCATGTGCAACTGAGTGTATGAACCGCCACCATCCTACAGGATTTCCCCGGGAGGAACCTACTTTTGTTTGACAACAAGGAAACGTTCAAGAGTATATTTACACGGAATCTGGTCAGCAAATTGGGCAAACCGATTGAAGAAGCAACACAGGAAGACGTGTACCACGTACTGGGAAGCATGATTCGTGAATATGCAGGCCAGGATTGGGCAGCGTCGAATCAGGGGTTCAAGCAGCGCCAGGATAAACAGGTCTATTACTTCTCGCTGGAATTCCTGATTGGACGTCTGCTCGGGAACAATCTGCTGAATGTGAATGAATTGGAATTGGTGCGTGACAGTTTAGCTGAGCTAGGCTTCTCCTTGGAAGAGATAGAAGAACAGGAGGCGGATGCAGGACTTGGTAACGGAGGTCTGGGACGACTCGCTGCCTGTTTCCTGGATTCACTCGCATCACTCCGATATGCAGGACATGGTTGCGGGATTCGTTATAAATACGGTTTGTTTGAGCAAAAAATCATCAATGGTAATCAGGTAGAGTTACCCGACAATTGGCTGGATAAGGGCAATGAATGGGAAGTCCGCCGTCCAGACAAAAAGGTGGAAGTACAGTTCTGGGGCCGGGTAGAAGCTCATGAGCAGGATGGAGAATATCAGTTTGTTACAAAAGATGCCGAATCGGTTGTCGCCATTCCCTATGACGTGCCTGTCATCGGTTATGGTCAAACCCATGTGAACACATTGCGTCTCTGGAGTGCCGAGCCAAAGCGCGAGACTTCACTCGACACCCCTTCGAACTACTACGGTTATCTGGATTATAGCCGTTCGGTTGAATCAATCTCGGAATTTCTGTATCCGGATGATTCCCAGTACGAAGGAAAGCTGCTGCGATTGAAGCAGCAATACTTCATGTGCTCGGCAGGTGTACAGAGCGCGTTGCGTACGTTCAACAAGCTGGAGCTACCATATGATCGTTTACCTGATAAAGTGGCCTTCCACATTAATGACACACATCCAACCTTGGTTATCCCAGAACTGATGCGCATCCTGATTGATGTGAAGGGGTATGGCTGGGATGAAGCATGGGATATTACAACCCGTACTGTATCGTATACCAATCATACAACGCTTAGTGAGGCGCTTGAGAAGTGGCCTGTATCCATGATCAGCAGGCTGCTGCCACGAATCTACATGATTATTGAAGAGATCAACAAACGCTTCTGTGGCATGCTGCTGGACCGGTATCCGGGAGATCAGGATCGCATAGGGCATCTGGCGATTGTTGCAAACGATCAGGTACGGATGGCGCATCTGGCGATTGTAGGCAGTCATAGCGTGAATGGTGTTGCTGCTCTGCACACCGAGATTCTGAAAGAGCGCGAGATGGCTCCGTTCTATGCACTGTATCCAGAGCGTTTCAATAACAAAACGAATGGTATCACCCATCGCCGCTGGTTGATGCATGCCAATCCGAAACTGTCGGATCTGATTACGGATACAATCGGTAACGATTGGATAACAGAGCCGGGCAAGCTGGACCAGTTGGCTGGCTTTGCGGATAATACATCATTTCAGGAGCAGTTCCGTTTGATTAAGCGGGATAACAAAGAGCGGCTTGCTGCGTATATTCTGGATCATACCGGGACAGCAGTGAATCCGGATTCCATCTTTGATGTACAGGTGAAGAGGCTGCACGGGTACAAACGTCAACTGTTGAACATTCTGCATGTTATGCATCTGTATAACCGGCTTAAGAATGATGCTTCGTTTGATATGGTGCCACGTACGTTCATCTTTGGTGCCAAGGCAGCGCCGAGTTATTATTTTGCCAAGAAAATTATTAAGCTGATCAACACCGTGGCTGACACAGTGAATCGGGATGCGGCCGTAAATGACCGCTTGAAGGTATTTTTCCTCGAAAATTATTCCGTCTCTCTCGCAGAGAAGATCATTCCCGCTGCGGATGTTAGTGAACAGATCTCAACCGCAGGTAAGGAAGCTTCCGGTACGGGCAACATGAAGTTTATGATGAACGGTGCTTTAACGATTGGCACGATGGATGGAGCCAACGTGGAGATGGCGGAGCAGGTTGGGGAAGAAAATATGTTCATCTATGGTCTGCGTGCAGACGAAGTGCTTGAGTATTATCGCTCAGGCAGCTATCGTCCGAATGAGATTGTGCATCACGATGAACGCATTCGCGAGGTTGTGGAGCAACTGGTGCATCTAGGTGCATTCTGTTATCGTGACGGGGAGTTCTGGGATATTTATGACTCCTTGCTGGCCCATGGTGACGAATACTTTGTATTGCGTGATTTTGCTGCTTATGCTGACGCGCATGCTGCGATTGACCAGGCGTATCGGGATATTCCGGGCTGGACCCGGAAAGCGATATTAAACACGGCTCATTCCGGCATATTCTCCAGTGACCGTACCATTAGTGAGTATGCGACAGATATCTGGGGTATTCATCCCGTGTCCGGGAACTGGAAAGGTTAAGAATAGATTGTTAAACAAACAAGTCCCCTTGTTCACAAGAGCCATCTCTACTGGTTGATCAACTAGAGTAGAGAGTGTCTCCTTGTAGAACAAGGGGATTTTGGCATAGATTGTATCATAGTGTCATTCAGCATGAAGAGAACCGCAACTCGCGTATCTTTCATCATACAAGTTCGCACACAAAATCAAAAAAAAGATCGGGATCTCAGTCATACTACATAAGAAATCGTTTGATATTTTGAATTAGATAGGGGAGCCGTCACTATGGATCACTACACACGAATTCAACTTGCTATTGAGTATTTGGAGCAGCATTTGCAAGATGATTTTAATATCAGAGAGACGTCCGCTGCTGCGAACTTTTCGGCGTTTCATTTTCAGCGTTTATTCCAGGCGATCACCGGATTTACGGTACTTGAATATGTGCGCAGACGAAGATTAACGGAAGCTGCTGGGATGCTGCGGGGCACATCGGAAGGCATATTGGACATTGCGATGAGCTTTGGCTATCAATCCCAGGAGGCCTTCACCCGTGCATTTTCAACCTACTTTGGAATGACACCCGCGAAGCTGCGTAAGCTGGAAGCGGAGCAGTTGTCTCTTTTGAAGATGCAAAGGAGCATTGATTTTAATGATTATCGAACTTCACTTGGTGGAACATTCCACATGAACACACCCCGTCTGGTCACATTGGCATCGAACTGGATCATCGGCTATGAGTATAAGACCAACCTGAATGACAATCAGCATTATGCTGAAATACCCGGATTTTATCACGATTTTGGCATGGAACAAAAATTCAGGGCGATTCCGGAGAGGACTCGCCCTGATATGGCTTACGGTGTGGCCTGTCATTTTGAAGAGGATGGGGCATTTTCTTTTATTGTGGGTGAAGAAAGCAGTGGAGCATCCCAGGTACTTGAACCCGGTTTTACTTCGTTTGAAATTCCGGGCGGCTTGTATGCAGAGTTCACCGTGGAAGGTTCCGGGCAGGATATTCGTAAAATGATCTATGGCAGCTGGCTGCCGCAGTCCAACTATGAACGGAGGGAAGGACCAGACTTTGAAGTGACGGATGTCTGGAAATCGACCCCTGAACAACTGGACATGAAGATCTATATCCCGTTAAAATAGACCTTACCGCTTCGCGGAATTCAAGGTCGGAGGACTGGATGAATGAGCGAAAAGTCATGGCTTCACTCTAAGTGGATGTTATTAATTGTTGCTTTCATGGCAGCGCTCTACATACTGATTATGGGCAATTTACTGTTTGTTAGTGGCCGAACACCAGGCATGTATTATCAATATAATCTCGTACCCTTCGAGACGATTCGTCCACTTCTTATGGAGAGGGAGAGGTACAATACAGATACCTGGGTCAAAAACCTGTTTGGAAATATCGTATTGTTCATTCCGCTGGGCATTTGGATCCCATGGTTGTTTCGGAGGTGCCGCACATTCCTGACATTTACATCTACAGTTGTTTTGCTTCTGCTGGGTGTCGAGGTCACACAATTGATTACACGTGTAGGTTCGTTTGATGTGGATGACATTATTCTGAACACGATCGGTGCCTGGATAGGTTACGCCGGATATAAGTTAGTCTTATGTTCACAAAAAAGGACTCGGAATTGAACTGCAGATCGCGGTCCATGACCGGGTCTTTTTGCATAAGAAGCCTTTCTAATGTTTACAAGGGAATCATTTCGGATAAAACATATTAACGGCTTAATATAGTGAACAGAGATTATATATAAATTGAACTAAACATTTACACGAAACGGAGAGGACAGAAATAACCTGAAGAAGCAATCAGCGTTCGCCTTTATACCCGGATTTTCCCCTTATAAGGGGAATTCATAAAATCTGGGGATAACAGCGATCGGAAGGTTATTCTGTCATCGGAGTATCCAGTGTAAATATGCTTTAGTTCAATTTATATATTGGATAAAGATGAGAGCGAGGTGGGCGATATCGTTTGGTGGAAAGAGAGCGTGGTATACCAGATTTACCCGAGCAGCTTTAAAGATTCGGACGGAGATGGATATGGCGACTTGCAGGGAATCTATGAGAAGCTCGATTATTTGGAGAATTTGGGCATAGATGTGATCTGGCTCTGTCCCATTTATGATTCACCAGGACATGATAACGGATATGATATCCGGGATTACTACGGCATTTTACGCAAGTATGGCACGATGGAGGATTTTGATCGATTATTGGCAGAGGCCCACAAACGTGGTCTCAAGATCATGATGGATCTGGTGCTGAATCATACGTCAGATGAACATGCGTGGTTTGCTGAATCACGTTCATCAAAGATGAATCCGAAGCGGGATTATTATATTTGGCGTTCAGGTAAAAATGGGCAGGTGCCGAATAATTGGGAGTCCTATTTTGGGGGTTCGGTGTGGAAGCATGATCCCGAGACAAATGAATATTATCTGCATCTGTATTCGGAACAGCAACCCGATCTCAACTGGAACAATGCACAGATGGCAGAAGAGATGTATGAGATGGTGCATTGGTGGCTGGAAAAAGGGGTCGACGGATTTCGTTTCGATGCAGTAGCGCATATCGCCAAGGCAGAGGGTCTGCCAAGTGCCCACAATCCGGATAATCTGCCGGTAGTTCCAGCGTATCAGCTCTTTTCCAACTTGGAACAGGTACATTCCATCCTGAAGAAACTGAATAACATGATCCTGAAACCTTACGGCCCCATGACAGTTGGCGAGACTTCGGGACTTGGACCTGAGCAGGCCTTGGCTTATGTCGGGACGGATCGTGACGAACTTAATATGGTATTCCAGTTTGAGCATATGTTTATCGATGCTAAATCCTCCGGAATTGGTAAATGGAACTATAAGGAATGGAAATTGACAGATCTCAAAGAAATCATGAGCCGGTGGCAAACGGTTTTGCATGGTAGAGGCTGGAACGCCAATTATATGGGCAACCATGATCAGCCACGTCCGGTTTCCCGTTTTGGTGATGACGGTAAATATAGGGTGCGTTCTGCTCAGATGCTGGCGACGTGGATGCTTACACTTGAAGGAACACCCTACATCTATCAGGGAGAAGAGATCGGCATGACCAATGTCGCTTTCCCGGATATCGAGCAATATCGGGACATCGAGACCAAAAATTATTACAATCATTACATTGGTCAAGGTAAGTCGAAGCATGAAGTCATGCAGGCGATCTGGCTGAAGAGCCGTGATAATGCCCGCACGCCGATGCAATGGGATGAGACGGAACACGCAGGATTTACCAAGGGTCAGCCGTGGATACAGGTGAATGATAACTATCCCGAGATTAATGTGGCTGACGCCGAAAGTGATCCGCAATCCATTTTGCATTATTACCGTAAGTTAATTGCGCTTCGCAAACAACATAAAGTGCTTATTTATGGTGCGTATGAACTGTTACTGCCGGATGATCCGGATATCTATGCCTATACACGAACGCTGGATGATGAGCAGATGTTGGTCATTCTGAATTTCCGTGGGCATGAGCCTGAGATGGAGTGGCCTGAAGGGTGGAATGCCGAGCATGCCAAGCTGATCATCAGCAATGTAAGCAGACGTTATTCTACCGATGAAGGTGCCATTCAGCTTCAGCCGTATGAAGCAAGGGTATATCGTAAACAGCGGTGACACGGAGGCTAGCGTAATTTTGCGTTGGTGAAGAGCTATGATTTATAATAAATAGTGGTTTCAAAATAATCAAAACATATGTCGGGAGGAATCCAAGTTGTTGAATATTACGTTCCACGGTCACTCCAGTGTACAGCTGGGCACAGAAGAAAAGTCTCTGATCATTGATCCCTTCCTGCGTGGCAACGAGCTTGCCGTCACGAAGCCTGAAGATATCAAGACCGATGTTGTGTTGCTGACACATGCACATATGGATCACATCCTCGATGCTGAGCCTATTGCCAAAGCGAATAACGCCAAAGTTGTGGCTATTGTGGAATTGGCTACATATATGTCCTGGAAAGGTCTGGATACACTCGGCATGAACATGGGCGGCACGGTAGATCTTGACTTTGCTCAAGCCAAAATGATTCAGGCGTTCCATACTTCCGGGATTGTGCTCGAAGAAGAACAACGGATCATGTATGCAGGGTTGCCTGCTGGATATATCATTAATATTGGTGGTAAAACGATTTTGCATGCCGGAGACACAAGTCTCTTCGGGGATATGAAAATGATCGGTGATCGTCATGATATCGATGTTGCCTTCTTGCCGATTGGTGGACATTTCACCATGGGACCTGAGGATGCACTGCAAGCGGCCGAATGGTTTAATGCCAAACTGACGATTCCGGTTCATTATGATACGTTCCCGGTGATTCGTCAGGATGCGGAACACTTCGTGCAACAACTGGCTGCAAGAGGGTTGGAAGGACGTGTGCTGGCCCCGGGAGAATCTATTACCCTGTGATGCACATTTAACCCCTGTTCAATAAAAAATGGATTTATGGATAAAGACGAATATCACGTCAAGATAACTGACGTGGTATTCGTCTTTTTTCAGTTCCAGGTTCAATTTTCACAGATAGAGTTGGTACAAATGACAAAAACATTGAAATTCCATTGTTGAACTCCCGTTTAGAATGATATAAAAAGTTACACGGAAACCAAACGGAAATCCGAATTGACCGCAAACAGGGGGAGCGTTCATGTCATTTATGAAATCATTATTTTTTCAAATTATTGTAGCGGTAATCATCGGGAGTGGCGTTGGCATTCTGTGGCCGGATCTGGGTAGCTTGCTGCAACCGCTCGGAACAGGTTTCATCAAATTGATCAAGATGATCATCGCACCACTGATTTTCATGGTGATTGTAACAGGCATTGCCAAAATCGGTGATCTGAAGTCGGTAGGTCGCATCGGGCTGAAAGCCATCGTGTGGTTCGAGATTGCAACTACAGTGGCGCTGGTACTTGGATTGGGAACAGCCAATCTGCTTCGCCCCGGTGCCGGAATGAACGTGGACCCTTCAACCATAGACGCAAGCGGCATTGAAGCGAAAACCAATGGTTCCGAGTTACCGCATACGGTAGACTTTATCATGAATATTATTCCGACAAGTGTTGTAGATGCCTTTGCACAAAATGCACTTCTGCAAGTATTGCTGGTGGCATGCCTGTTCGGGGTTGCACTGGCAGCAACCGAGATTAAGGCAAAAGAGAATGTACTGACGCTGATTGAGAACTTGCTCGGCATTGTGTTCCGTATCATTGGTTATATCATGAAACTCGCGCCGATTGGTGCATTTGGGGCCATGGCCTACACAGTAGGTGCCTATGGGGCTTCCACATTATCGTCCTTTGGTCTGTTGATTCTGGCCTGTTACGGCGCAGCACTGCTGTTTCTGGTCATGCTGGCATTGGCTGCCTGGTGGATTACCGGGCTAAATTTCCTGCAATTTGTGAAATATACCCGTTCTGAAGTGATGCTGGCGATTGGAACCGGATCATCGGAAGTGGTGATGCCACGTATGATGGACAAACTAACCAAGGCGGGTTGTGATCGTGCGGTTGTGGGGCTTGTGGTACCGACGGGGTACTCGTTTAATCTGGATGGCGCTTCAATCTATTTATCGTTGGCCACGGTTTTTGTTGCTCAGGCCGTAGGGATTGAACTGACATTGATGCAGCAAATTACGATTTTACTGGTGTTGATGTTAAGTTCCAAAGGCATGGCAGGAGTACCTGGCTCCGCATTCTTGGCCCTGTCTGCAACGGCAGTGGCTGTCAATGCTTTTCCGGTAGCAGCGGTTGCTCTACTGCTTGGTGCAGATCGATTCATGGATACAATGCGTGTATTCACCAACCTGATGAGCAACTGTGTTGCAGCATTTGTGGTTGCAAAATGGGAAGGCTTGTTGGATCAAAAGCGAATGCGTGCCGTACTCTCTGGTGAGATCAGTGTTGCTGAACTGGAAAGGGAAGAGCAAGCTGAACTATCTCTATTGAAGTTGAATATGCAGGAAAAACAAGGGAAAGCCGTAGTTTCACCGGAGATGTCGTAAGAGGCGTGGCTCCGCTGTGGTGATTAAGTAAGACAACAACTTTATAATAACAATCCATTACAACAGTAAAAAAACAGTAGAATACATTTAAGAAGTTCAACCAAGTTCAACCAAATTAGACCTTCTGTTGCCCGCACCAATGGTGGGAAGAACAGACGGTTTTTTGTTGTTCCAATACAGATATCATTGGGTTCACGAACGCAGGTTCCAAAATAAATGTTACAGAGGAAAGATTTATGGGGAATGTGTAGAAGAGGCGAAGAATATACATATTATAGATTCAACTTGTATATACATGTTTACTTATGTAATATAGATATGAAGTTAGCCGAGAACATCACATAAGAGCATTACAATTTATTGGAGGCGTTAACATGAGTTCTAACAATACAACTCCGTCATCTTGGTGGAAGACATCAACGGTGTATCAGGTATATCCGAAGAGTTTTAATGACACAACCGGATCGGGTACCGGAGATATTCGTGGATTAACCGAGAAGCTTGATTATTTGCAGCATCTGGGTATCGATATTGTGTGGTTGCAGCCGGTATATGTATCCCCGCAGCATGATAATGGATATGACGTAGCGGACTATTACCGGATTAATCCGGATTATGGGACGATGGAGGATTTTGACGAGCTGTTGAAAGGTCTGAAGGCTCGTGATATGAAACTGATGATTGATATCGTGGTGAATCACTCCTCGACCGATCATGAGTGGTTCCAGCAATCCCGTTCTTCCAAGCATAATCCGTATCGGGATTATTATATTTGGAAAGATCCTGCCCCGGATGGTGGTGTGCCGAACAACTGGCAATCCAAGTTCGGTGGACCTGCTTGGCAGTTCGATGAACAGACGGGACAATATTTCCTGACTTTATTTGATAAAACGCAGGCAGATCTGAATTGGGAGAATGAAGAAGTACGCAAAGCTGTACGGGATATGATCAAGTTCTGGGCCGAAAAAGGTGTGGATGGTTTCCGTATGGACGTGATTAACCTGATCTCCAAAGATCAGCGTTTCCCTGATGATGATGGCAGCGTGTCACCGGGTGATGGACGCAAGTACTACACGGATGGACCGCGTGTGCATGAGTACATCACCGAGATGTACGATGAAGTATTCGGGCCTCACAACATGGTGACTGTAGGGGAAATGTCTTCCACAACACTGGAACATTGTATCCAATATTCGAACCCGGCTTCCCGGGAGTTTTCGATGACGTTTAACTTCCATCACCTGAAAGTGGATTATCCGAATGGTCAGAAGTGGGAACTGATGCCTTATGATTTCGAAGCGATGAAACAGCTCTTCAGTGAGTGGCAGACAGGCATGCAGGCCGGTGGAGGTTGGAACGCGCTGTTCCTGAATAACCATGATCAGCCGCGAGCACTGTCCCGATTTGCTGATGATGGTGACTATCGTGCCGAGAGTGCGAAGATGCTCGCGACAACGATACACGGAATGCAAGGTACGCCTTATGTGTACCAGGGTGAAGAGATCGGAATGCCGAATCCAGTCTGGAATGACGTTAGCGAATTCCGCGATATCGAATCGACGAACATGTACCGCTTGCTTCAGGAAGAACGAGGGAAATCAGCGGAGGAAGCGTTCGAAATCGTGAAGGAGCGTTCCCGGGATAACTCCCGCACACCGATGCAGTGGAATGGAAGTCAGAACGCCGGCTTCACTACGGGAACACCTTGGCTGAAGGTGGATGAGCGGTATCCTTCGATTCACGTGGAACAGCAGCTGGCTGACCCGGATTCGATCTACTACCATTACCGCAAATTGATTGCCCTGCGTAAACAGGTAAACGTGCTGATCGACGGTCTGTATGAACGCTTGGATGATGCACACCCGGATGTATTTGCGTACGCACGGACCAATGGAAGTGAAACCCTGATTGTTGTATCCAACTTCAGTACACGGGACGTCACGTTCTCGCTTCCGGAAGTGGTCTGGAATGATCACATTGCAGGCAAATCAGCTGAATTACTCATTGGTAATACAGAGGCGGCCCCTGCGCTGACGCAGGAAATCTCGCTCAGTCCGTATGCATCCTATATGTGGCTTGTACCACAACAGGACTAATCATATTTTATAAATAGGAAGTGACACTATGGCAATTGATAAAAAACAGGTTGAGGAGATCGTCCGGGCAGTCGGCGGCAAAGAGAATATTGAAGCTGCAACACACTGTGTTACACGACTCCGGTTTGCCTTGTATGATGAGAGTAAAGTGGATACTGAAAGTCTGGATCAGAATGATCTGGTTAAAGGTCAGTTCTCTTCCCAGGGACAATTCCAGGTCGTTATTGGGCCTGGTCTGGTGGATAAAGTCTATGATGAGATGATTCAGATTACCGGGGGAGATCGTTCTTCCAAAGATGATGTGAAGGCGGTTGCTGGTAAAAAGCAAAATCCAATTCAGCGAGCGATTAAAACACTCTCGGATATTTTCATTCCAATCTTGCCAGCGATCATCACAGCAGGTCTTTTGCTCGGGATTAACAACATTCTGACAGGTCCAGGCATTTTCTTTGATGGAAAATCACTGGTGGATGTCTACCCAGCCTGGAAGGATCTTGCGTCCATTATTAATACGATTGCAAGTACAGCCTTCACATTCCTGCCGGCTCTAATTGGTTGGGCAGCTGTAAAAAGGTTCGGCGGCAGTCCGCTGCTCGGGATCGTGCTGGGTCTCATTCTGGTACATCCCGATCTGCTGAGTGCATATGGTTATGCTGATGCCGTGAATAATGGCACAGTACCAACATGGAATTTGTTTGGTTGGGAGATTGAGAAGATCGGTTATCAAGGGCAGGTTTTGCCGGTACTGGTATCGGCCTATCTGCTTGCGAAGATGGAAATTTTCCTGAACAAGAGAGTTCATGATTCAATTAAACTGCTGGTCGTTGCACCAGTCACGTTGCTGATTACCGGATTCCTTGCATTTACGATTATTGGACCGGTTACATTCGCCATTGCGAATGCAATTACATCCGGCTTGATCTATGTATACGATTCATACGCGGCGCTGGGTGGTCTGATCTACGGTGGTCTATATGCTCTGCTCGTTATCACCGGTATGCATCACACATTCCTCGCGGTGGATGTTCAGCTCATTGGTAGTCAGGGCGGTACGTTCCTGTGGCCGATGCTGGCATTGTCCAACATCGCACAGGGTTCAGCGGCACTTGCGATGATGCTTGTCCTGCGTGAGAAGAAAATGAGAGGACTTGCGGCAACGTCCTCGGTGTCGGCCTTCCTCGGGGTAACCGAGCCGGCGATCTTCGGAGTGAATATCCGTTACCGTTATCCGTTTATCTTTGGTATGGTCGGTTCCGCGATTGGTGGTGTGTTGCTGACGATGAATAATGTTCAGGCAACCTCCATCGGTGTAGGTGGTGTACCGGGATTCCTGTCGATTTTCCCTAACAAGTGGGGCGTCTTCTTCATCGGCATGGCGATCGTATTGGTTGTACCGTTTGTACTGACCGTCCTTTTTGGCAGAGCCAAACTGAAAAAAGAAGATCGTAATGCAAGCAACGGAACGGATGCTGAGCCTACAGCGGCTACATCGCAATCTGCTGCTTCGGGTGTTACCTCTTCAACTGGAAAAACAGATCCAAACCAGCGCACACGTGGTGCAGCTCAAGTAGGGGACGAAGCAGTGAATACACTGGAAATCATGGCGCCATTAACAGGCCAGGCCGTATCACTGGAGCAAGTACCAGATCCGGCTTTTGCCGAGAAACAGATGGGTGAAGGTGTAGCGATTGAACCTTCCGGTAACGTTGTTGTTGCCCCGTTTGATGCTCAGGTAGCTCATGTGATTAAAAGTAAACATGCGGTGATTCTTGAACACGCGAGTGGATTACAAGTTCTGATTCATGTCGGGATTAATACAGTATCCCTCAAGGGTGAAGGCTTCAACATGCATGTGGAAGCTGGCGAGCATGTAAAGGCTGGACAAAAACTGTTGGAGTTTGATCGTAAGGTCATTGAAGATGCGGGATACCCGCTGATTACACCGATTATCATTCCAGATGGTCAGGATATGGTTGAACGGGTGGAAGTCACGACAGGTGATGTTACATCTAATCAAAATGGTGTGTTGAAGGTTCATCTGAAAGGTTAATTGAATACAACAACAAGAAGGGGCTGCATGTACGCAGCTCCTTTTTGCTGTATGATCGTTATTTTCATGACGATCATGGTAAACTGTATATAAAATGGAAGAATCACATTTTTAAAATAATAGTGGTTGGAAAGGTTCTTGTAACAAAGCAAGCTTCAGGCATGTTCGAGTCGTGGCGTTCATATGGTGGAGAAAGAGATCCTAGATCGATGAGGAGGAGAGCCATGACACGTATTGCGGTGATGGTCATTCATGGGCTGGGTATGCGAAAGGATGGGTACGCGGACAAGCTGATTACTTGTTTGCATAAGGAATTGGACAAGGTGATGGTCTTGCCTGGAGCCTCCGAACAGATGGTGGATATCGAACCTGTATATTGGGCGGATGTATTTGAGGATCGGGAAGAGGCGCTCTTTCAACAGCTCGTCAGCTCTCCGGGATTGAACTTTCAGGCGTTGCGCCGATTTGTCATCCATTACCTGGCTGATGCGGTAGCTTATCAACCTGTGGAAAATCAAGGCCATAACTATGATGCCGTACATCGAACGTTGAATCAGGCGATGCATACCCTTGCACAGCGTAATGGACCGGAAGCTCCGCTCTGTGTGGTTGCCCATAGTTTGGGTGCCGTAATCGCCAGTAACTTCTTCTACGATCTGCAATATCCGTCCAGTCGTGTTCCTGAAGTTGTGGATGTGAACTCGGCTTTGGAGCGGGGCGACACCCTGACCAATTTTTACTCGTTTGGTACAACCCTTCCCTTATGGAGTTTGCGTTACCATGACTTTAGTTGCCCAATTCAGGTGCCCTCTTCCCATGTGAATCACTATTATGCCGGGCTGGAAGGGGAATGGGTGAACTTCTACGATCGGGATGATATTCTGGGTTATCCATTACGCCCCATTGATCCCGCTTATGAGAAAGCGGTTAAAGAAGACATTGAAGTGAACTCTGGCGGCGTGGCTATGAGTTGGAATCCGCTAAGTCATGGGGGGTATTTTTCGAATCGAAGCATGAATCGGAGAATGGCTCAGGGGCTCGCTCGAACCTGGACCTGGATAAATCGCTCATAATTAAGAGGTAGTTCAAAAACTGAAAACCGGTCTTTTTGAACATGTATTATAAGTACTATAAGTTTTAATTAGGAGGGTATATGTATGGAATGCAGGACAGGCTGTGCCGCATGTTGTATCGCGATTTCCATATCATCACCGATACCGGGCATGGCTCATGGCAAGCCGGCAGGTGTACGTTGTGTGCAGCTTACGGATGATAATCGCTGCGGAATTTTTGGCCAAAAAGATCGTCCTGCGGTATGCAGTGGATTGCAAGCTGAGGAAGAGATGTGTGGTAGCACCAATCAGGAAGCATTTGATATCCTAACCTGGTTGGAGCAAGAAACTGCACCGACCGTGATTGCGCCGAAAGTAGTTTAAGTGACTTGTTTTAATTAATCAGGATAATTATACTTAATATGGAAGATGGTCGATCTAGAGAGGAGATGCGAATATAATGGGGCTTGTTAAACGCTTTGTATTGGTTGTTGTGAATATGATCGGAGAGTTATGGATGGGCTTTTACCGACGTAACTCGGATTATTATGATCATCAGACTTCGGAGTCCAAAAGTAAGATTGGCTATTATGCATTCATTATTGGGGCAACAGTGGTTACGGTGGGCATTGTAGGCTGGATGTACAACCGAATTTATTCATAAGTAGTCATTATACTTAAAATTGAATGAGGCCAAATGCTGAAGAGGAGTCTGTACAAATAAAAGAGAGTATCCGCAGGATGTGACATCAAATGGATACTCTTTTTGGCATGGAATCAGGTAGGAATATGATCATACTCATCACGTTTAAGAGGGAGGCTGGCAGGCTGGGTGTGTGCATCGTTGTGCTTAATTGAACGACACACATGACAATCATGGGACCCAGCATAAAGGCCGTCGGAAATCGGAGTTTGCGTGCAACCCATGCACCCGCTACACAGAGCGGAGCATAGAGAAGAATCTCGGGGAATAGGGTATCCAACGTTGCTACGTCAAGAGATTCAGGTATGCATTCAGGTTTAATGAAGGATTCATGTTCATGTGTGACCACTCCTGATGATGAGATACGTTGCGTTATCTGCGGAACTACCAGACTGCTACTGTTCAACTCATTAAGATCCTGCGAGAGCCCTAGCGGAAGGTTTGGGTTCTCTGAACATTACAAAGTACATCAGTGATGAAATAACGTATAGACAGCCTGTGATGCTGAAAGTGATCGCGTAACCCCAGTACGTTCCATATGTGGTGACCAGATGGGATTGAACAGGTCCCATGGTCGCCCAACCAATCATGAACGAGGTCTGCATCAGTGAATTGGCAATGCCGCGGCGTTTGTCCGAGATCCGATCCACCAGTATGGCTGAATGAATGGGATTGGCTGCGTTCATCAATGCTTGTCTGAACAAGAAACTGAGCGAAGCGATGAACAACAGATTGGTGAAGCCTGTTAATAGAAGGAAGGGCAGCGACATGACCTGGAAAATGACAACGGCTCTTACGCTTCCGACCTTTGCTGCCAGGGTAGGACCAATCAGCATGGATACAATTGTCATAATCTGACCAAGTGCAATCAGTAAGCTCATGCCGCTCAGAGAAACCGAGAACCGATTGGTGAAATACAGATTCAGATACGGTACAACCAGTCCGGAACCTAACCCAATTAACAACTGAGTCACTATAAACTGACCAATCAGTCGGGAATCTTTTTTCTTCGTGATCGAATCATCCGTGCTTGGGGTATTCGTTGAAATTTCTTTTCGATCCGCATTGGATTGAAGAACGGGTTGCCCCGGAATTGTTGTCTGCGGAGCGGCCTTGCCTTCGGTTACAAATAACAGTGGAATAAATGCAGCCAGTGTTGCTGCACCCCCGACAAATAAAACCGTCTGCAATCCGGTCACTTTGGCGAGTCCTGCCGTATGTAACAAATCTGCGAATACACCGCCGCCCAGGCTACCAAGCACCTGGGAAGCGAGCACAAGAGATGAATAATAACTGAACATCTTCAGCCGCTGGCTTTTCTTGACGTTTTCCGCCAGATAAGGAATGGCCAGTACTTGGAATACCCCAGCGAAAAGGCCAGAAAATACCGCGAACCAAATCAGTCCTGTAGCCGAATAATCGAAGGAGCGTCCGATTAGAAAGATTCCGCTGAATAACGCCCCGGTAATGAGTAATCGCTTGCGGCTGAACAGATCACCGCATAGACCGATAGGAACAAACATAATGGCTGTTGCGAGTGATTGAATACTTACAATCTGGCCGTTCATTGTATCATTATAGCCCAGCCCCTGAATATACAGATTGTACAAGACAGAGAACATGCCATTTCCGATCTGATACAGAATGCTAGCTAGGAAAAACAGTTGAATATTGCGGGACCAGCCGCGAATTTCATCATTAATATGTTGTAAAACTCTCAAGTGGTTCCCCCCAGTCTGCCTGTGCAGTGATTCCAGTTTAACAGGAAAGGGGAATTTGCGGAAGAATTGACCACTGTTTATTTTGGTTCAGGGGCATCAATCACACGAGCAATGACGAATCCATCGTAGCCTTTGCTACCGACGGTTTGCAGTGCTGTAGCTTCAAGCCGAGGGTGATCCGCGATCAACTGTAGGAATGATCGAACGCCTTGAACTCTAGGGTCTGTGCTGTCTGTGCGGATCACTTCACCGTCCCTGACGATATTATCACCAATAATAAGACTCCCCGGCCGAGTCAGTCGCAGTGCCCATCTCAGATAATCGGGATTACTCGGTTTGTCAGCATCGATGAAGATCATATCAAACGGTTCCCTGTATTCTTCCTGAACATCGGGAAGGGTGGTTAGGGCAGGACCAACTCTCAGGTCTACCTTGTGCATCAGTCCTGCTCGTGTGAGATTGGCTCGAGCCAAGTCTGCATGGTGAGATTCCGATTCCAGTGAGACGATACGTCCGTGTTCAGGCAGCGCTCTTGCCATCCAGATGGTACTGTATCCACCTAATGTGCCGATTTCAAGTACACGGGATGCGCCTTGGATTTGCAGCAGGAGATGAAGTAACTTTCCTTGATTCGGTGTTACGTCATGTGCAGGGAGTCCAGCTTCGGCATTGCTTTGCAGTGTATGTTCCAGCAGGGAATCTGATGGAATCAGCAGATCATTCATGTAGTCGTCGACTTGAGTCCAGGTATGCTGTAGGTTGGTCGTATTTATATTTTTCATCTTCACATGTTCCTTTCCTTGTTTCATGTATTGGATTTCATATTTCAACTATAGATGGAGTAGATATATAAATAAAATATATATTATGTATGTTAATATAACTTTAGATTATGTAATTGGCGTGGAAAGGGTGTAAACATGAATCTGCATGGATTACGATTATTTCATGCCATTGTGAGATATGGCGGGGTCACTCGTGCCGCAGAGGAACTAAATATTAGTCAGCCTGCGGTATCTTCTCAGGTGAAGAAATTTGAACGTGAATTAGGAATCCAGCTTTTTGTTTCGGAGGGAAGAAGACTGGTGCTTACGGATGCGGGGATACAGTTAACAGGATATGCGGAACGTCTGTTCATGCTGGAGCAGGATGTCGAGAATTTTGTGCAGGATTTTCGGGAGGGCAAGAAAGGACTAATCCGTCTTACGGCAACCTACTTACCTTCGAATTTTCTGTTGCCTGGCTGGATTGCGCGGTTTAAGCAAATGCACGAGGATGTGGAGATTGTTGTGAGCACAACCAACACCCGGATGGCCTTTGACCAGTTGCTTCGTTATGAGGCAGAGATTGCAGTGTATGGTGGAAGTGGCATTACACATACGGGTGTCCAATGGGATGAATTGTTTAACGATGAGATGTGGTTTGTTGTGCACCCTGACCATCCGTATGCGGGAAAAGAAATCGAGCTGCATGAGATGATGGCAGAACCGTTCATCATGCGCGAAGAAGGCAGTGCCACGCGTGAGAGACTCGTTTCCCTTTGCACTACAAATAACCTGGCCGCTCCCCGCATTGCGCTTCAGTTCAACGGGCTGAACGAAACGATTAGTGCGGTGAAGGCAGGTTATGGGGCCAACTTTATATCTTCTTTGGTTGTGAACGAAGATGTGCAGCAAGGCAGGCTGGCACGTGTGTTTGTTCGAGGTGTACAGCTGAGAAATACGGTTGCTGTATGTACACGAGCCGGGGAGGTATTATCACCTGCTGCACAGCATCTTGTCAAGCTTTTCCGCCAAGAGGCGTCTTTGATGAAATAAATAGCGTGATTGTACTTAAAATAACTTAAAATATGTGTTTAAAAAGACCAGTTTTCAGTAACCTAAAGCGGACTTTGAACAGCCTTTTGAAAATGAATGGGTTGCTTCTTCAGCTATTAACTTTCGCTTTGTTGTGATGTTCCCCATGCATGGAATCGGGCGTAAAGGGTTACGCCGCCAATGATCAGGACAGGAATCCAGACTGCAATCATGGGCACACGGTGGAATAACAATGCGGCTGCAATGACGCCGATCAAATAGATGACAACAGCACCTGCACGAAGGTAGGAGTCTGTGGACAAGGCTTTGGCTAACGATCGGATATTGGCATGTCGCAGCTTTTTGAGGATGCTTACGGTATCCTCAACCACAGCGGCCAAATTATTGGTGAGCACGGTTGTTGAGATGCCAGCAATTCCAATGCGGCGTGCCGCAGTTGTTTGCATCCCCATTGCAACGGCTAGGATGACAATTAACAGATAAGACAGTTGTTCTGAAAATGGACTAATCATGGCGATGGCGAACAGCAGGAGCAATATGCTTTCAACAGTTAATACAGCTGTGACCTTGGAGGACCAGCCATTTTTGGTCTGCACATGTCCAACCATATGTGCTGCAATGGCATTGCCAGCAATAAAACCAATGAGAGCAAGCAATGACCGAATTACAACAAATTCCTGAGCACGGGCAATGGCAATACCCAACAAAACAATATTTCCCGTCATATTGGCTGTGAGCACATGCCCCAGTCCCAGATATCCGATCAGATCCACCATTCCGGCAGACATGCAGAGAAGCAGCATGGCGTATTTTTGGAGGGTGCTTTGATTCATCCTATCCGTCCTTTCAAAAAACGTAGCCCCTATAGTATACAGCCATAACCCATGCTTCTTCAAAATGAATTCATAGTGCAAGATTTAAGGTGCAGCGAGCCAATCAAACATATTGTTCACCGCTGACTCATGTATTTTCTCGAGAAAATGATGATCCTGCCCGCCATAAGCGTGAAATGTGACATCCGCACCTCTCCGCTTAAGCCAGTGATACATTCGGGTTCCGTGACTATAATTCACCTGTGTATCTGATGTACCATGCATGATTAGCACAGGACAAGATAATTTGTTCGCTTTCGACAAGGGAGAACGGGCGAGATAAGCTTCCGGCACTGCGCGTGGTGAGCCACCCAGCACCCGTTTCAATGTGCGCCTCAGGTCGGTTCGCTCATGGTAAGTGCGTTCCACATCGGCGACACCGCTCCAAAGAACTAACTTATGTACTTTGTCCGGTCCCTCATTATAGGCAGTTGCGGTATGTACAGCATTAATGGCTCCACGGGAGAACCCCATTAACGATATCCGAGTTGGGTCGACAAAAGGTAAACGCTGCATCAACCGATAAGCGGCATGCACATCTTCGGCATCTCTTCCGCCATACTCGTCACGCCCCTCACCGCCTTCGTTGCCACGATAGGATGGGGCTAACACGATATAACCTTTATGTACAAATTGCTCAAGCCAAACAGTATTTACCCCGCCATAGCTGCCAAGTCCGCCGCGACAATAGATCAGCACAGGCCACTGTTCCTGTGTGTGTGCGATATCATGCATTTTTGCAGCAGGGTAATGGCTGGCGAGTGGTTGCAAATGTAGAGATGTATGTATGGAAGCGAATTCCGGAAAGGCAGAGGAGATAGAGCCGGGATGAGAAGTTTCATATGTCGTGATATCTGGTAATGAACAACCTTGTGGCAGGTATAAATAAGCTTTAACCCGAAGTGTATCGGATGAATACGTCACTTGATAGAGCAGGAAAATCAACCTCTTTCATCGGTTATAACAGGCCAAATGACAGGGATGCTTCTATAGGATGCGCGTAAAATAAGTTCCCATACCTTCCAGGCAGAATAGCCAGCCCGAATGTGAGAAATTCGTTTATTGGCTCCATATGATTTATAATGGTTCAGGAGGCATATGCATTGACCGCTGTCCTCATTTTTATAAAACTAATTTTAGTGTGCAGAAAGAAAGGGAGAAAGCTATGATGAACGCTCCACATCCAATTGATCAATTCAAGAAATTCAAATATGAAATTACCAGATTTATGATGATCTATAAATTTGCTCTGGATCAAATGGAGACCAAGATTGAAGTCCTGAAGGAAGAATTCCAGTCTCTGCATGATTACAGTCCAATTGAGCATACAAAGTCCAGACTGAAATCACCTGAGAGCATTATGAACAAGATGTTCCGCAAAAATCATGAGTTAACATTTGAGAGCATCAAGCAAAATATTAAGGATATCGCCGGGGTACGGATTACATGTTCCTTTATCTCGGACATCTATCGTATTAAGGATATGCTGTGCAACCAGAGTGATCTGCGTGTACTGGAGGTCAAAGACTACATCGAGAATCCAAAGCCAAACGGCTACCAAAGCCTTCACCTTCTGGTGGAAGTGCCTGTATACATGTCCAATGGTGAGGAACGAGCATGTGTGGAGATCCAGATCCGTACAATCGCGATGGATTTCTGGGCAAGTCTGGAGCATAAGATTTTTTATAAATACAATAAGGATGTTCCCGAGCATTTGACCAAGGAACTGAAAAGTGCGGCAGACTCCGCAAATGCACTGGATCAACAGATGGAACGACTTCACCGTGAAATTCAGGAGATCAAAGATGCAGAGAACGAGCGGGATGAAGAAGAACTGCGCCGTATTATTATTAACAATCAACAGTTCACACTGCCGTCCAATCTGCTCAAGCTGCTGGGTAGCGGGGAGTAGTATTTGATGAAAAGTACAACAGCTTCATTGAACACAAACTCCACATCTCGTGTACGGATGGCTTTAATTCTGGGGACATTGTCGGCCTTCGGGCCGTTGTCCCTGGATATGTATTTACCCGCATTGCCCACGCTGGCTGATGAGTTTGGTTCATCTACTTCGTATGCTCAACTCAGTCTGACGGCGTGTATGATTGGACTTGCGGTTGGACAGTTGCTTGCCGGACCTTTAAGTGATGTACGTGGTCGGCGAACACCACTCATTGCAGGGCTTGTGCTCTATACTATCGCCTCCATACTTTGCCTGGTCAGCCCTACGATGGGCTCTTTTGTTGTGCTGCGGTTTATTCAAGGTGTAGCTGGAGCGGCAGGGATTGTCATCTCGCGCGCAATCGTCAGAGACGTATATTCGGGCCCGGAACTGACACGGTTCTTCTCTCTGTTAATGCTGATAAACGGCGTAGCCCCGATTGCTGCACCGATCATTGGTGGACAATTGTTGACGTATACGTCGTGGCGCGGAGTATTTATTTTGCTTAGCCTCATCGGAATACTGACGCTGTTGGCTGTCATTTTCGGTCTTGGAGAGACATTACCTTCCAGTCGCAGATCAAGCGGGGGATTGAAGCAGACCCTGATTACGTTTCGTCAAATCGCAGGGGATCGTCAGTTTATGGGTTATGCGTTGACCCAGGGGTTTGTAGCGGCTGGCATGTTTGCCTACATATCCGGTTCACCGTTTGTGCTTCAGAAGATATACGGGGTGTCCCCACAAATGTTTAGTGTTTGCTTTGCCATAAACGGGCTTGGCATTATTTTGGCTAGTCAGGTTGCCGGCAGACTTGCAGGTAAGGTATCTGAAACCCGGCTGTTAATCGCGGGGTTGCTAACCGCGGCGCTCGGAGGAACTTCACTGCTCATCGCCATTCTGGCTGGAGGTAATCTAATCTCTGTACTGATTCCGTTATTTCTGGTGGTATCCAGTGTTGGGTTGGTCAATACCGCGTCCTTCGCCTTGGCGATGGCCAATCAGGAGAAATCGGCAGGCAGTGCGTCTGCGCTTATTGGAGTGATGACGTTCCTGTTCGGAGGTATTGTCGCTCCCCTCGTAGGTCTCGGGGGAGAAGGCACAGCTGTGCCAATGGGAATCGTTATTGCGTGTGCTGATCTCGGTGCCTTGGTGATTTACTTCCTAATGGTCAGTAGAGGCAGGAAGCGTCAGAACGATCAGGTGTTGAGTTAAATGTACTGGTTCTGGTTAAAAGAACGAAAAAGAGCCTCATTTGGAAGGAATCATGCTTCCAAGTGAGGCTCTTGCTGTAGGTAAGGACAGGTTTAACAGAGCGCAAACAAAATCTGTGTATTGGACAGTATACCTGGCGTGAGGAATGGATAAAAGTACCCCACCACAAAACCAAACAGATTAATGGCAGGCCACATCAGGTAGACATCATTGTATGTGAAGACAAGGGACCATCGGTTGTAGCAAAAGTTGGGCAGCACACGTTCTTCGTTATCTCGTGGTGCCGCTGCACCAGTCTGTGCAAATTGCACCGCTTGAGTGAGGCTTTGCGGTTGTTGCTGGAGGAAGAGCGGAAGCAGACCCGGGCTGCTTTTGATCAGGTTATACAGAAAAAGCATTTCTGCCGGAGGCTGACCTACCGGACGAGGATAGGCACTAAGCAGGGTGGGCAGATTGCCTTGAGTCAGCTGCGCAGGTACGCCCGGTGCTGTACCCGGGATTGTACCTGGAATGCCTCCAGGGATATATGGACCGGGTCCTCCACCTGGAATGTATGGAGGATAGGAGCCTTGACCGCCAGGTATACCAGGAAACGTCGGACCACCCGGTGTGCCGCCACCGCCACCTCCTGGGAACAGTGGAGGCAATTGAAAGGAACGGTCTTCTCCATAACTTAGATAAGGGTTATATTCGTAATACATGTACAGAACATCCTTCCTGTCGTCGTATTCTGCATTCAGCATATGGCGGCATCCGCCTATATGTGAGTGCCGCCAAGAAGATTTTATATAATCTATATAGTTGAACTAATCATTTACACAAAACAGAGAGAATAGAAAAAACTGAAAAAGCGAAGCTAAAAGCTTTCTGAAAGAAAGCTGCATCGGAAGCATACGCTATCCCCGGTTTTTCCCTTAGAGAAAAGGGAATCGAAAAAAATCTGGGGATAACTGCGATTGGAAGGTTGTTCTATCATCGTAGTGTCAGTGTAAATAATTCTTAGTTCGACTTTATAGTGCAGAGCAAAATCGAATTGACAACTGGACTGATAACAATTATCATTGTCAATGGAATCGGAAAAGTGTACATACGGATATTATATGTATCAATAATAGTATCATTTTTTTGAACGTAGATATCTGTCACAATAACGAGGACTACGTTTCCATATTGAAAGGGGATAACAAATTGCTTAAGAATAATAGAAAGATGATCATACTTCTGATTACGGTGATGGTCATGTCCATCTGGTTGGCCGCGTGTGGAACAAAGACGGCAGAGAATGGAGCAGCAGGAGAGAACGATACAACAACGGAAACAGAGACACAAACAGAAGCCGCTACAGAGCGCACATTAACAGATGCAATGGGACACGAGGTTACCATCCCGGCTAATCCGGAGCGTGTCATCGCGTCTTATCTGGAAGACAATTTGGTAACACTAGGTGTTAAGCCAGTTGCACAGTGGTCGGTAGCCAACGGAATCCAGGAATATTTGCAAAAAGATCTGAATGGTATCCCGACGATTGCTTTTGATCTGCCTTTTGAAGCGGTAACAAGTTTTAACCCGGATCTGATTATTGTTGGTTCTGAAAGTGTGGTTGAAGGAGAAAAATACGAACAGTACAGTAAAATTGCACCTACTTATGTACTTGGCGATGAGATCAATAGCGACTGGCGTAAAACGTTACTGAAAATCGGTGAGATTTTGAATAAGAGTGATGAAGCGCAAAAAGCGCTGGATGATTACGAAGTTAAAGCTAGAGAAATCAAGGAAAAGATCAACAACATTACAGGTGGAACAAAATCAGCAGCGGCCATTTGGTTGGTTAGCGGCAAGTTTTTTATTGTAAGTGACAACGTATCAAGTGGAGAAGTAATGTACAAAGAACTTGGACTTCTAGAGCCTGAAGTTGTAAAAGAAATCTCTGCTAATGCAACAGGTAACTGGTCTTCCATCTCTATGGAGAAGCTGGCGGAAATGGATGTAGACTACTTGTTCTTTGTTAATAGTGATGCAGGTACTGGAGCGGAAGCACTGAAAGATCCAGTGTGGCAAAGTATCCCGGCTGTGAAAAATGGCAATTTGTTTGAATTCACCCGGTCCAGCAGCTGGTTGTACAGCGGAGTTCAAGCGAACCTTCAAATTATGGAAGACATTCAGAACAGCATTGTTAAATAAGAAATCGTCGATATGAAAAAGCATGTTTCTACTTCCTGGTGCAATAGGCACCAGGGAGTTTTTTTGTTAATTCAGCATTTTACGTTATATAATAAATATGAGTGTGTGATCGTGTCTTGAAGTGAAATTGACACTTGTTACACGAGCAGGGAAGGGGATATTACATATGTATACATTGGATCCACGTGAATTAACGGGAAGAGACAACTATAAACTGATGAGTGGTTCGGTGGTGCCACGTCCAATTGCTTTTGTGACGACACGTTCAGATGAGAATGGTGCGATCAATGCAGCGCCTTTCAGTTTCTTCAATGTGGTTAGTTCGGACCCACCGCTGTTATCCATATCCATTGCACGTAAAGACGGCATTATGAAAGATACTGCGCGTAATGTACTTGCTCATAAAGAGCTGGTCGTGCACATATGTGATGAAGCAATCATAGCAGAAGTAAATGAGACAGCAGCTATCCTTGAACCCCATGAAAGTGAGCTTGAGCGGACGAAACTGACCCCTGTGCCAAGTACAAAGGTTGCTGTGCCAGGAATAAAGGAAGCACTTATCCGGATGGAGTGTGAGCTGTATCAGCACATTCCCATTACCAACGATGATGGCAAACCGATGAGTGATCTGTTGCTGGTACGCATAGTGCAATATCATTTCAGCCAAGAAGTCTACAATCCGGACAAGGGGTATATCCTGATGGATCATTTGAAACCAGTCAGCCGACTTGCGGGTAATGATTATGCCAAGCTCGGAGAGAGATTCACCATAATTCGACCTGAATAGTTATGAAAGATCCTATATGTAATTTGTGAAAGGGTTTAACCCTGTTGATAAAGGCGGACAACATGCGAAACTCGCATAGGTTGTCCGCCTTTTGTTGTGATATGAACATAAACGGGACAGGGAGTGAATAGACTTGTACTATATCCTGCACATTTCTATATGAACCTATTTGATATATAGGATGTTTAAAAAGCCCACTTTTGATTACGAAAGACAAGACTATATAGGGGGTTAAGCCGATGAACCAGCTTGAGGAAAGTACAGGGGCAAGTATTATGGGAATAGGAACGGCGTGGCCTGCCCACCGTATTGAGCAAAAGGATGTATCTGCCCGTCTCGCACAAGCGCTGGAACATGAGCCGGATGCGAGAAGGTGGGCCAAACGAATCTTTAATCAGTGCGGTGTGGAAACTCGGTATACGTGTGAACCGAATCTGCTTGAGCCTGTTGATTCTTGCAGATATTTACCCTTAACCAATGCGGAGGAGGTCCCGACTACAGCCGAGCGTATGGCAAAATACAAAGCTGCTGCTGTTCCACTTGGTCTGGAAGCGGCCGGACAGGCCCTTCAGGATGCAGACATATCCTCAACGGAACTTACACATCTCATTACGGTGAGTTGCACGGGGCAATTCCTGCCCGGACTTGATGTTCGGTTGATCCAGCAGCTTGAACTTTCACCGCAGATCAACCGGATTCCACTGGTGTTTCAAGGATGTGCAGCCGGTCTGAAGGCGATCCAACTGGCGAATTCAATCGTAACGACAGATCAGAAGGCTACGGTTCTCATCGTGTGTGTGGAACTATGTACACTTCACTTTCAGCCATCTGCCAAACGGGACGACCTGTATGCTGCATCGTTCTTCGGAGATGGCGCCTCTGCCTGTGTTATTGGTGCGTCTGGAACAGACCGCAATGAATGTTTTCGACTGGGCCGAGGGCACTCAACGCTGCTCCCGGATTGTGCAGAAGAAATGATCTGGGAAGTGGGCAATACAGGCTTTGATCTCTACCTGTCACCACAGATTCCGAAGCTGCTTGGTTTGCATCTCGGTCCAGAGGTAGAGCGGTTGCTGGAGAGTAGCAGTTTACCGGAAATATGGGCGATCCATCCGGGAGGCAGAGGCATCGTGGATGCCGTTCAGAAGCTGTATCAGTTGACAGATGAGCAGGTCTCCTACAGCCGAAACATCCTGCGGGATTATGGCAACCTGTCGTCCGTGACGATTCTTTTTGTTCTTCAAGCCATCCGCGAGGATTATAGACAGAAGGAAGAACGTTCCAGTGGGATAGCGCTGGCTTTTGGCCCGGGACTGACAGCAGAGTTACTTCCTTTTACATACATCCCTGCCCCCATAGCGAACAGAACACCTGTGAATCATGGTATCCAATAGTTCATGAACCCGAGTGAAGGAGATATGCACCGCAGGTGGTTGAATGTGCTTATGATCTTACCCTTACCGATGAATATAATCGAATGACTAATCTGATCGCAGAGGAGCTTAGGTATGGGTTATCGCAGACTTGCTGCCTTCATCAGCCGATATCCGCGGTTCATTATTCTCTGCTGGGTATTTATCATCGGGATGTCAGCGGTCTGGGCGTGGAAGTTACCTGACATGGTTCAAGATCACGGATTGAAACAAGTTCACGGGGATGCGCAAGCGGTTGAACTTGTTCTGGAGGACGAATTCGGTTCTCCTGCTGATCCGGTTATTCTGGTTTTTGAGAAAAAGGAAAATACCTCACCGTTACAGTTCCGGCAGTGGATCAAGGATCGTCTGACACAGGTTCAAGTGTTGCCTGCGGTAACTTCTATCACATCCCCTCTGGATGTTAGCGAAAGGGGGACGTTTCAAGACCATAGGGCATATGCCCTTGTGAAAATGGATGTACCTGCACATCAGATGGGTCCCCCACTGGAGCAGTTGCGCGCCGTGCTGGCAACAGACGGTCCAGGTACGGTGCAATTGACGGGAAAGACAGTCGTCCAGCAGGATGTCAATCATCTGAGCTTTCGTGATCTGGAACGGGCAGAGATGGTGGGACTGCCGATTGTCCTGATCGTTTTATGTTTTGCATTCAGGGGGCTATATGCCGCGTTGATTGCTGTCATGATGGGGATCAGTGCTGTGATTACCGCTATGGGAGTCACGTCACTCCTTGGTTACCATCTGGAATTGTCCAACTTTATCATTAATGTGATTCCCATGGTGGGCATGGCACTGAGTATAGACTTTGCTCTGATCATTCTGAGCAGGTACAGGGAAGAAGTTCAGCGGGCCTATGAAGATGAAGGCAAAGCTAACGTTACGGGCAGAAGCCTGGATATGCAGAGCGAGATTCTTCAGCGAACATTGCGCACAGCAGGCAGAGCAGTGTTGTTCTCGGCAGCTTGCGTATTCCTTGGGCTGCTGGGTCTACTCTGGATCAGGCTGCCGATGTTTCTGAGTGTCTCCTTGGGGGCTGTCATTGTTCTGCTCCTATCGCTACTGTTAAATGTTACGCTCCTGCCAGCTCTGCTATCACTGTCTGCGGATCGGGTCTTCAGGCGAAAGTTAGTCCATTCGTTACCCAGAAGATCGGTCTGGCATAGATGGTCAGCAATGGTCATGAAACGACCCGTCAGTATGGCCATTGGAGGCACGGTTGTGCTGCTCCTGTGTGTTTATCCAGTGACCCGGTTGGAGCTGTCCGTCCCGGATGCTTCTTCACTGCCAGAGAGAATGGAGTCCCGCCAGGCAGCAGAGCAGTTGCAACATGATTTTGGGCAAAAGAATACCTCCGCCATCGAGATCGTGATTGGCGGACAGCAGGAACGGTTGACTGCCTCACACTGGCAGATGGCCCACCACAAAGCCCGTCAACTACTGCAGGACTCGGACGTATTGAGCATTGTTTCACCATGGGGCCTATTTCAGTCGAATCAAAACGGCTCGCAAAGCCTTTTTCAAATTCCACCGCTGGCGCTAACTCCTTCCATAGAAAGTAAAGAATCAACAAGGACAGCATGGCTGCGTTCAACGGTCTCTGATCATTCCATACGATTGGTAGCCACCGTACACGGGGAGCCCGGGTCGGAGCAGGTCGCAGACTGGCTGGAACAAATGAGGAATAGCGATCATGCACCAGGTTCCAACAACGTGAAACTACGTTATGGTGGGGAAGCTGCCAAGCAATATGAAATAATGCAGGAAGTCACAAGTCAACTGCCCAAAGTGCTGTTATTTGTGGTGGTCACCAATTATCTTGTGTTACTGGCGGCATTCCGATCGATGCTCATTCCAATCAAAGCGATTGTGATGAATCTGCTCAGCTTAGCTGCTTCATTTGGCATATTGGTGTGGGTGTTCAATGAAGGACATCTGGGTATGGAGCCGTCGGCCATTGCCATTATGATTCCTGTATTCATTGCAGGATTGGTGTTTGGCATATCCATGGATTATGGAGTGTTTATGCTGAGCCGTATTCAGGAAGTGTATAAACGAACCGGAGACAGTGATGTGGCTGTCCAACAGGGACTGGCTTCTACAGGCCGTCTGGTCACCTCCGCAGCGGCCATTCTGCTTGTGGTGACTGTGCCGTTTGCTTTTGCTGAAGTCGCAGGTGTGAGGCAGTTAGGGATCGGAATCACGGCAGCAGTGTTGATTGACGTTACGTTGATCCGGCTAATACTGGTACCTGCATTGATGAAATTAATGGGCAGGTGGAACTGGTGGCTGCCAGGTCAGATGAAATGAAGGGTATTTCCGTAACCTGTCTTCAGGTTGGAGATATCCTTTTTTTGGCTAGAAATCGTGTGATTCCATTGAAAACAGGCAAACATGTTCAATTCATGGGTGACATCGATGTTCTATAATGGATGGGATTAATTCCATATGATAGTCTTTTATCTACGTTATCCTACGAAAAACAGGAGGGACACAGGCCCATGTCTGATATTGAAGCCTATCTACAACAACAAACGAATCTTCGTGGTCGTTCCGCGTATCATGCAGATCAACCATTGGAGTTATGGCGCAATCAGTTGCGTACTCGCGTGAAAGAACGGCTGGGCGGTTTTCCAACGATGGCGGCAGCACTGAATCCTGTCTTACTGGAGCGTATTATGTGTGACGGCTATATTCGGGAGCGGATTGAAATCACGACCTATGCAGGACTTCGTATGCCTGTATATTTATTAATTCCAGGTGATGGAAGCATTACTGATACAAAGAGACCTGCTATCGTTGCTTGTCATGGGCATGGCTACGGTAGCCGAGAGATATCGGGTATGGAACCGGATGGGTCACTACGGACAGGCGAGCCCGGATTACACAAGGACTTTGCAGTAGCACTTGTGAAGCGTGGATATGTGGTTGCGGCTCCAGAATTGCTCGGATTTGGTGATCGAAGATTGGTAGAGGACCGCGAAGCGCCACCAGGGGTAAGTTCCTGTACGAAGATTGCTGCGCATCTGCTCATGGTGGGGAAGACCCTAGCCGGTCATAGGGTGTATGAAACAACACGTGTACTGGATTATGTATCGACTCGGCCAGAAGTGGATTCGGAGCGAATTGGAAGCATGGGTATCTCGGGTGGTGGGCTGGTGACTGCATTTACAGCCGCGTTGGATGAACGGTTCCGGGCAACTGTAGTAAGTGGTTATGCAAGTACATTCCAGGGCAGCATACTGGATCGGAACCATTGTCTGGACAACTATGTGCCAGGTATCCTGCGTGAAGCGGAGTTGCCGGATCTCATCGGCCTGATTGTGCCTAGGCCACTTTTTATTGAAGCCGGAAGTGATGACCGGGTGTTCCCGATCCATGCAGCGAGAGAGGCGTATGCGCGTTTGACACACATATATGAGCAGGCGGGAGCATCAGAATCACTGGATGCGGATTTCTTTACAGGTGGACATGAGATTAGCGGAGCGAAGGCTTATGACTGGCTTGATCAAGTTTTGTGAAGTGTGGATCGTGCACCAATTTAATTCTGATTCTGATTCTGATTCGAGAGGAGAACTCAGTGATGAAATGGTCAATAACGGTAAAGCTTCTGCTCTGTTTTGTTCTGTTTGCGAGTACAATGGGCATCGGTCTGGGAAGCAATGAAGGGCAAGTCGCCGAAGCGGCAACGGACAATTACAGATTTGATTTTGGTTCGGGTGCTGTTGAGAGCGGTTACACAGGCGTGTCCGCAGGAGATGCCTATACGCCTACGAAAGGTTATGGCTTCAACACACCTGCACAGATGAGAAATGTGTCTGCCTCAGGAAGCGGGGTTAAGAGTGACGCTGTGCAGTTTTTAACTTTTGGGACCAAGAGCACCAATACCTTCAATGTGAATCTGTCCAATGGCCTATATGAGGTCAAAGTGGCTCTGGGCAATACAGCCAGAGCGAGTGTGGCTGCAGAAGGTGTCTACCAGATCATTAATATGACAGGTAACGGGGCAACGGACCAATTTCAAATTCCGGTGACTGACGGGCAATTAAACCTGCTGGTTACGGAAGGAAAGACAGGCACCGCCTTCACACTTAGTGCACTCGAAATCCGGAAGTTATCCAATCAGACCGTTACCAACCGCACAATCTACATTGGTGGTGACTCAACAGTTTGTAATTACTATCCGCTGGGCAGCAGTGTACAAGGAGGTTGGGGACAGCTGTTTCCGTCCTATGTGAACAATTCCACCTTCCAGGTTCGAAATATGGCGTCAAGTGGTCAATTTGCGAGAGGTTTCCGCGATGATGGTCAGATGGAAGCGATTCTGAAGTATATCAAGCCGGGAGACTATTTTATTCTGCAATTCGGAATTAACGATACCAATGCCAAGAATAATACAACGGAGGCGCAGTTCAAAGAGATTATGCGGGATATGGTGCGTCTGGCGAAGAACAAAGGAGCAACGGTTATCCTCTCCACGCCTCAGGGCCGGGCAACAGACTTTAATACAGCGAATGTGCATCAAGCGGAGAACCGCTGGTACAATCAATCAACCCGTGCACTTGCTCAGGAAGAGGGAGTCACCCTGGTTGAACTGAATAAGTTAAGTTCTGCCTATTTCACTTCAATTGGTCCTGCGGCAACACTTGCTCTGTATATGACAGGGGATAGTCTGCATCCGAATCGTCAAGGTGCTTCACAGCTTGCGCGCATTGTGGCTGCGGATCTGAGAAGACAGGGACTGAATGGATTCTGACTTTACTACTTAATCAGTCTGCATAATCAGTGTTGATCCGTGTATGAAAAATAAAAAAATACCCCCGGGAACAATCCGCGAAACGGGCGGCTGATCCTCGGGGGTATTCGCTATGCCTGAGATGGAGGATTACTCCATCATGTCCTTGGCTTCATGGTTCACCTTTTTACCTTTTAACAAGGGTTCCAGTTCATCTTGAACGCTCTGCTCCCAGAGTGGCACATCTGTGCGATAGGCGGCCCGTCCGTTCAGATGTCCGGCGACAGGAGCCGTAATGAATACAAACAGAATACCTAGCAACAAGCGGGCACTGATATAGTTATCGAAGTACCAGAAGTAGAAAAATGTAGCGCTTAGTACACAGAACACTCCAAGTGTCATACTTTTGGTTGCGGCATGGGCACGTAGATATACATCAGGCAGACGGATAAGTCCGAATGCACTGAGTGCACTGAGTAGTGCTCCGAGCAGTACGAGTAAACCTATAGCGGTTTCAGTGGTTACCTTAACGATCTCCATCATTTTTGAATACCGCCCCCCGTTCAATATAACGTGCAAATGCCACTGTACTTAGAAAAGCCAGAATGCCAATCAGCAAGATGATATCCAGATAGGCCTGGGTTTGCAACATCATCGACAGTACGGCAACGATAGCAATCACATTGATACCAATGGTATCCAATGCTGTAATCCGATCAGCCATGGATGGTCCCCGAAGCACCCTGTACAAGCACCCTAGTATGGCTAAGGAGAGAATGAGCAATGAGATGAACAACAGTGAGGATAACATTAACGCGTCACCTCCATAATTGCTTTTTCGAATGTGTTTTGAATATTATCTCTCATTTTCTGTTCATCCTTGATATCCAGCGCGTGGATAAACAGTTTGCGTTGATTACCCGAGATCTCAAGTGGCAGAGAACCTGGTGTTAATGAAATAAGCAGACAGAGCAGGGTGACCTCCCAATCCGAGGACAATTGAGTTTTATACGTAAAAATACCGGGCCTTATGTCGAGATTGGGCTTGATAATCTGGCGTATAACCTCAATGCTGGCTCGCACCAGTTCCTTGAACAGCAGTGCAATCAGTTTGAAGATGGCCCAGACTCGAACAATATAGAAGCGCTGGGGGAAGAATCTGCGCATCCCCCCGATGAGAAGCAGTCCGAGCAGGTAACCTATGAGAAAACCAACACCATTCCAGGCGTTGTTCAGAAACATCCATACAAAAGCAATGATAAGATTCAGTACAATCTGAAAGGCCATAGACATCTACTCCTTCAATACGGCATCAATATAAATATTGGGATGCAGTAGAATATCGCCTGCGCGGGAGGTCAATTGGAACATGCCTTCAGCCCCCACACCCATTACGATGATGAATACAAACAGAATTCCGGCAGGAATCAGCAGGCCGTTCACCGCGTAAGGGCGTCTTACAACCCCGGCAGGCGGTTCACCCCAGAACGCTTGTATGAAGATGCGCAGTACCGAATATAACATTAATAAGCTGGAGAGCACCGCAATGCCGGTCAGACCATACAAGCCTGCCTGCAAGCCACCTTCAAAGAGAAGCAACTTCCCCGGAAAACCACTGAATGGAGGCAAGCCCGCCAAGGCAAGTGCACTAATGAAAAACATCCAGCCGAGCAGCGGATAGCGATGGATCAGCCCGCCCATGTTGTCCAGTTTGGATGTTCCGGCAACCGCAATCAAGGCTCCGCCGAGAAGGAAGAGCAATGTTTTGATCAACATGTCATGCAGCATGTAGAAGAGCAGACCTTCCAGCGCAGGACGACTGGCCGAAGCCATACCAAAAGCGACAAAACCTACACCTGCGACCACGTTATAGATGAGAATTTTGTTCACATCACGGTATGAGATCGCACCGATGACACCCAGGACCATCGTTGCACCAGCCATCCAACCGATCAGTGCATGGAAGAAATCAGGATCATGATAGAAGATTAGTGTGAATGTTCGCACAATGGCGTACAAGCCAACCTTGGTGAGCAATCCTGCGAACAATGCAGTGACAACAGCAGGTGGTGCCTCATAAGAGCCAGACAGCCAGAAGAACAGGAACAGTCCGGCCTTGATGCTAAAAACGATCAGGAAGAGTACGGCAATTAAGGTAATGACCCCGCTCTGTCCCACTTCAGCAATTTTTACGGATAAATCTGCCATGTTCAGTGTGCCAGTAATGGAGTAGAGGAAGCCAATAGAAGCGACAAACAGTGCTGAAGAAACGATGTTAATCAAGACATATTTGATCGTTTCACGAAGCTGTCTTTCCGTACTTCCCAATACGATCAGTGCATAGGAAGAGATGAGCATCAGTTCAAAGCAAACAAATAGGTTGAACAAATCTCCTGTTAAGAATGAACCGTTAACTCCTGCAATCAGAAAATGGAAGAACGGATAGAAGTGATGTTCTTCTCGCTCCTTGTTCACACTGCGGAACGCATACAGCAGACACGCCAGTGCAATGATGGAAGCGGCGACGACAAGTAGCGCCGATACCATGTCAGCTACTAGCACAATGCCATAGGGAGGTGCCCATCCGCCCATATTAAGCGTTAGAACTCCAGTCTGAGCTACCCGCGTAATAAGTATCGTTGAGACCGCTGCTGTAAACAACAGTCCGATGACACTAATGATCCGCTGGATATTTGTTTTTCGGAAAAAGAGCAAAGCCAGAACACCTGTAACCAAAGGCAACAGAAGAGGCAGAACGACGAGATTATTCATATGGTCGCCCCCTTACTTCTTCCATATCGTCTGTTTTTAACTTCAGATAAGAACGATATGAGAGAACAAAGAAGAACGCAGTGAGTCCGAAATTAATTACAATTGAAGTTAGTATCAAAGCCTGAGGAAGAGGATCGACATAACGTTCAGCCATCTCCCCCAGCAGGGGTGGGGCCCCGGTTTTGAGACGTGACATGGTGATCAAGAGCAGATGCACACCATGGGTTAGTATGGACATGCCAAGTACGATTCGGAGCAGGCTCCGCGACAAGATTAAAAAGACGGCAACCGCAAACAGAATGCCAACGGCTACACACATCAATATTTCCATATCAGCGATCCTCCCCGATCTGTAGAATGATGGTCATGGTGACACCCAGGACAGCGAGATACACGCCAAGATCAAACAGCATGGCTGTGGCGAGTTCTGTTTCTCCCAGCAAAGGAAGTTCGAAATAACCGAAGGTTTGGCTTAAGAATGGAACTCCGAATATAAATGAACCTGCACCTGTCAGTAACGCTATACCCAATCCGATCCCTGTTAGAACACGGAAGTCAACGGGTAACGCTTTGCGTATCGTATCCGTACTGAATGCCAGGGCAATCAATACGAGTGCTGCCGCTGTTACCAAGCCGCCGATAAAACCTCCGCCCGGATTGTGGTGTCCTGCAAAGAACAGGTGCATGGCAAATGTCAGAATGATGAACACAACGACCTTGGTGGTCGTTTGCAGCAATACATCATTACTCTGCAAGGGTACAGTATCCCAGGAGGATGAGCTCCGTTCCCGGTTACCATACTTTTTCGTATTGTCCGCTTCATCATCCAGAGCAGGTTCGGAATCCTGACTTTCGTCCTTCTTACGGAACTTCAAGCGAGCTCCCAGATCTTTGGCTTCGAGGTTCAGATTAATCATGGAGTAGATGGATAATGAAGCAACGCCGAGCACCATAATCTCCAATAATGTATCGAATCCACGGAAATCAACCAATAAGACGTTCACGACATTTTTACCACCAGCAGACTCATACGCTTCCTGAAGGAAAAAGGTAGAAATGCTGTCCAGTGATGCTGTTCCGCTTGCAGCTAGAGCTACAAAGGTCATCACAACACCGACTGCAATCGCTACGATCATATTTACCGTGAGATAACTGCGGCTTGATTTGCCACGTTGCAATTCAGGCAGATGGTAGAAGCAGAGCAGGAACAATGCAACGGATACGGTCTCAACAATCATCTGTGTCAATGCCAGATCCGGCGCCCGGAAGAGTACAAACAGCAGGGTTACGATGTAACCAACCGCACCGGTCATAATGACTGCCGACAGTCTGTTTTTGGCAAAAGGAATCGAAACCGCAGCACCGATGAGCGTGACCAGCAGAACGACCTCATAAAATGAGAAAGGTGCATTGCCCTGCAGATTCCAGGTGATATTCTCTCCTGAACGGAAGAAGGCATAGACCAACAAGGCGACCGTGAATGAAAAAATGTAAACCAGATAATTACGGACCGAGCCATTCATATAGGCTTCCGTCCATTTGCGTGCATAATGCTGGAGATTATCCAATACAACATGGTACATATTGTTAATGGTTAATCCTTGTGGATAGTGCTCATAAATATTCCTCCATCGTGGCAACAGCTTGTAGAGAGTGATTCCGAGAATCACAACTCCGATCGTCATAATCAGTTCCGGAGTCCATCCATGCCACAGGGAGAAATGTACATCGAAGCGCTCATTCCCATCTAAGAGCGATGGAAGCACAGCAGCCATTGCCGGTTCAATCAGTGATCCGGCCAGCAGATTCGGGAAAAGTCCGAATACAACGACAAGAACACCTAGAACAACGGGCGGAATGAGCATACCAGCGGGCGCTTCGTGCAGCTTCTCGGCAGGGATCTCGCTTTGGCTACGACCGAGGAATGTTTTGAACACGATAATAAGCGCATAGATCAGGGTAAACACACTTGCAAGCCAAGCCAATATTGGCAATAGAACACTCCAGGACCCAAGTCCAAAGATTCGCAGATGCGTGACTTCGACCATCGCCTGGAAGAATAACTCCTTGCTCAGGAATCCGTTGAACGGCGGTATACCTGCCATAGCAAGTGATCCGATCAATGCTACGGTGAATGTAATTGGAAGGAATGAAGCAAGTCCACCAAGCTTTCGGATGTCACGTGTACCCGTTTCGTGATCGACAATGCCTACGACCATGAACAGAGCGGCCTTGAAGGTCGCGTGATTAAACAGGTGAAGCAGTGCAGCGGTTATTGCCACGGTGTACATTGCAGAGGATTCGCCATATCCGAAGTAGAGAGCAGCAGATCCGACCCCTAAGAGGGACATGATCAGACCAAGTTGAGAGATGGTCGAATAGGCGAGAATCGCTTTGAGATCGTTTTTTTTCACCGCCAGGAATGATCCATAACACAAAGTTAGAAGACCAACGCCGGTTACGAGCCAGAACCAGAGTCCCTGTCCACCAAAGATCGGTGTAAACCGGGCAACAACATACAGTCCGGCCTTGACCATTGTGGCAGAATGCAGATAGGCACTGACAGGTGTAGGAGCTTCCATGGCATCCGGCAACCAGATATGGAACGGGAATTGAGCTGACTTGGTGAAAGCCCCAATCAGGATCAAGACAAGTGCAGGCAGAAACAGTGCGCTTTCCTGAAACTGACCCAATCCTGTAATGGTTGCACGAATACTGAATGTGCCGGTAATGAGATACATCATCATGAAACCGGTAAGCATGGCGAAACCGCCAAATACCGTAATCAGGAAAGATTTTTGTGCTCCTGAAGTGGAAGCTTTACGTTTGTAATTAAATGCAATCAACAGGAATGACGTAATACTGGTCAATTCCCAGAATCCGTAGAGCACGATCATATTATCAGACAGCACCACGCCCAACATGGCTCCCATGAACATCAACAGATACAGGTAGAAACGGTTCAGCGCTTCTTTCATATCCATGTAGAAGATGGAGTAGAGAACAACGAGGACACCGATTCCGGTGATTAGCAGTGTCAACATGAGGCTCAGACCGTCCAGATACAGGTTAAATCCAATGTCCAGTGAAGGAATCCATGGGATATTTCCGGCTACGGTATTGCGCTGTGACACAGCGGGTATGAGACTCGCAAAGTATACAAATAATAGTGCCGGGACAAGGAGAACCGGCCATCCCAAATGTAATTTACGGAAGAAACGATGCAGCATGGCAAGAAGAATGCCAGCGGCAAAAGGCAGAATAACAGCAACATGAAGCAGGCTCAACATTACACCCCCAATGTTTAGTATTTCGATTACTCTCTCTGTGACATACAGGCGCATGATCCTTTGAAGGTTATGCTTGCTCTCTATATTCATAACCCAAGTATGTATATACAGAATCGTGTCTATTCTTTGAATGGAAGAAACACGGTGAAGATTTCAGTGTAATATTGTATGGGCATGTATAATAAAAAAACACACAAGTTCCGATAAATATGAAAACGATTAGGTGACATTCCGTGTACTCTTTACAGCATAGTTATGTTGAAAAGCAAGATGGTTTCACCGTGTAATGGAGGAAGTAATGTCATTCAAAATTAGAACTGTGCTTACAGTCATCTTTGCTGTGTTATCCTTGCTGGTTACCCTGACGATTGGGTCTATTTTTAGCCAAAAGTCATTTGTTGCTGTAGAGACTGAGATTGGTCACTCGCTTACAGGCACGGCCTCACAGGCTTCGGACAAGCTGGATCGATTCATGTCCGCTCGCGCGGGTGAACTGGACCTGCTGGGCCGAATGGCTTCGTTGGAAGATGGATTTCAACCTGATGAGATTCAGATGCTGCTGGATCAGTTACAAGATAGCTTTCCCTCATTCTCATGGGTTGGATTCATGGACCCGAAGGGAAAAGTGTTAGCTGCCACGAATGGTATCTTGCTTGGGGAAAATTTATCAGAGCGACCTGTGTATCAGGAGGGAATCAAGGGTAAATTCATTGGAGATGTGCATAATGCAGTACTGCTTGCCAAGCTGCTCCGAATCCAACGGAAGAGCCGTTGCAATTTGTCGATATCAGTTTTCCGCTGAAGGATAGCAAGGGACATATTCAGGGTGTGCTCGCTGCACATTTAAGTTGGGAATGGGCGAAGGAAGTCGAAGAGTCCGTGCTTGCCCCATTAAAAAGAGAAGAAAAAGACATTGAGTTCTTTATCGTAAGCAAAAAGGAACGTACAGTGCTGCTGGGGCCGAAGGAATGGATCGGTAAACCGTTGGCATTGCCCGGCATCGAAGAGGCCCAGCGTAACAAAAGCAGCTGGTCCATTGAAGAGTGGCCAGATGGTAAGGAATATGTGACAGGATTTGCCTACAGCCAGGGTCATCAGGATTATCCCGGATTAGGCTGGACCGTAATCATTCGTCAAGTCAAGTCGACTGCTTTTGCTTCTGTATTTGACCTGATGTGGTTTAATGTGTGGACGGGACTTGCCGTTACCGTGCTATTTGCACTGATTGGCTGGTTTGTCTCACGTCTGATCTCTGCCCCACTTGTGCGTCTTACCAGAGTGGCCAATCGACTGCGTGCAGGGGAAGAGCTTGAAATTCCTGCGATTAAGGGGATAAAGGAGATTGAAGTGTTGTCCCGTTCGCTTCGGGATATGCTGACCTCTCTTATGAATAAAAACTCGGAGCTGGTCGTGATGCAGAATCTGGCGCATTTTGATCAGTTGACTAGTCTGCCGAATCGCACTGCCCTAGAAGTGTATCTGGAGGAGTCTCTGGAGACTGAAAGTGAAAATCACACGCTGACTTTTCTCTATCTGGATCTCGATGGATTCAAACGGGTCAACGATACACTTGGACATCAGACTGGTGATGTGCTGCTACAGAAAGTGGCCCAACGACTGTCTGCTCTTGGTCAGGAGAAGGGTATAACGGTCCGATTGGGCGGAGATGAATTCCTGATCGTACTTCAGTCTGTTGGAAGTCATCCGAGGGAAGAAGCCATGGCTTATGCAGAAGCCATCATTCAAAGTCTGAATAAGCCGTTTATTATCGAATACGAGCGAATTCGAATTGGATGTAGCATTGGAGGTGCTGAATATCCAACCAACAGCGACAATCCAAGTGAGATTATCCGGATGGCGGACGAAGCTTTGTATGAGTCCAAACGTGCAGGCAAGAACAGAATGACATTTTATTCCGAGTTGAAGCAGGATCGTTAGCGTATAATAACATTAGCTGGGTTATCCCAATCACCTTTGTACGAATGTGCGTATAGACAAGGAGGGGTGAAATGTCTGGAAAATATACATCTGTACCTTATGGTTATGAGCCACCTGCGGCCAGCCACAGAGGGACACTGACTTTTTATGACTCGTTTGAACATGTGACTGATGAGCAACTTGAACGCGCCGCTGCAACGGCGGACACCCGTTCATTCATACAGCTTGTGCTGTATCCTTTACACGAGAGCACGTTTAAACGAATGAGCAAGGATACGATACAGGCATATTACAAAAGAGAAGACCGCCTGCATGATTGGCGGCGGGAACATCCAACTTCACGTATACGTGTGGAGGGGCTTGAGGGCAAGAGAAAGAAATATACGCCTGTGGATAGCGCGCTGCGCCATATCACTGCGGAATATCCAGCCCCTCATTTTCTTTATTTGACGATAGAGATGGCGAATATGTTTGCTTCATTTGATTCCTTCAAGGATTGGATCAAAGAGCTGCGTCTCATCATTGACGGATCGTCCGAATACCTGCATCCGATGCTGGAGCAAAATCGTCATCGCTGGGAATGGGCGGAATGAAAACATAACGTATGAAGAGCATCATCCTGCTGATGCTATGCAAACCCAAAAAAAGTTGTGTTGTACAAACCGGGATTCCGGTGTACAGCACAACTTTTTTATTTATATTTTCTCTGCCAAGGACGAAGTCAGGTCAAGTGATGTTACGGTTTTATTTTTACCTGTTCGTTTGGCGGCATACAGACAGGCATCCACTTCCTCAAACAATTTGTCTTTGGTTAGATTGGGACTGTAGCTTTTGAGACCGATACTCACTGTGATGGAAGCTCCTTCAAGTTCCAGATGGCCCATCAGGGCAATCTTCTGACGAATCTGTTCCACCAAGGCATAGGTCTGCTTGAAAGATTGCTCAAACATCAATAAGGCGAACTCTTCGCCCCCGTACCGTGCTGCAATATCACTTGAGGTAATGGTTTCCTGAATGATCAGGGACACTTTCTCCAGAATGATGTCTCCAACCCGATGACCATACGTATCATTAATGGATTTGAAGTCATCAATGTCGATCAGGGCCAGATGCAGACTCATGCCACTGTTGGCATACTCAAATGCTTTTTCATAATAATCCTTGAATGAGCTTTGGTTATATAAGTTGGTTAAACCGTCTGTTTTGGACTGTTTGGTCATAATGGCATTTCGCACAATAAGGTCCTGCTTGGCAAGCATGCTGGCCTGAAGATCATCGAGCACCTCAACGCCGCTGGTTACGATAACCTGTGCTACATATGTACCTAGGATTAGAAAAGCAGGAATGGATACCATGTCAAATGAAGACAGGTACAACCGGTAGGCCGGATCGAACAAAACTAGAAGGTAACCAGCCATCTGCATCAGAAAGACAATCCAGACTCTCTTTTTACTGAAGAACAGCACCGAAGCAAAGATGGGCAACAGACAGATTGCTAATATAATCCGGATGTCATAATTGACATGAATAATCGTCCAGGCGATAACCGTGCTGGCTATAGACATGGTGTAAAAGGAATATGAACTGAAGCGCCGATCAACCCAACTTGCGAACAAAATGCACGAACTGCTGACGGCCGTAGGCCAGAAAAGCACATTCATCAAGAAATCTATCGGTGTGCGATCATACTCCAGAAACAGGAAACAGCCAATCTGAATGGCGAAATGTGCAATGATGACAATCCAGTAGGCATGGAGCATTTTTTGAATCCATTTGGAATGTTTGAACTCGTACTCTGTTGGAATGTGGCTATTGTGCGTTTGGAAACCTTTCATATATCACCGCTGACTGCATCATAATGGTACGACAGAATTACTCTCGTATAGGATAATTATAAATCACAATGAACAAAACGCAAATGTATTTAACTGTTATGTGAGAACAAGACTCACATAAGTTTCGAGTTGTCTCAAACTTTTTATGGAGGACAAACAAAACTCAATAATACACTCATAGACTATATATATGGCTCCGTTCCATATGTAGGTAATCATTGATGAAGGGGAGGTGATCTTCATTCCTCTTGTCGTTCGTTCAACCGTTAATGCTACGGGAGCAATTACATTTACAGGAAATACGCTTGGACTGAGTCGTTCGGAAACAGCGGGGGTACCTGGAACACAGGACAGTATTGGCGGTTTTATCACAACGAACACCAGCCTCCAGTACGGCACCTACCCACTGGGAACTACAAGCTTGTATCAGAGCAACAGTTCAGCAGCTATTCTTACACTGCCTGCTGGAAGTTCCGTTCTGTATGCAGAATTGATCTGGGGCGGCAGTTACATCAATGGTACGGTCAATCTGAGTGCTGCCATCAACAATCCGGTAACGTTCACCACCCCTGCAGGTTCATTCAGTGTTACACCTGACCCGGTGACTTACAATCAGTTTGATCTGGGTAACAACGCCGCAGGTTATGTACGTTCAGCCAATGTGACGACACTTGTACAAAACGGGGGAGCAGGTACATATATCACCGGAGCAGTCGTGGGAACGATTGTGATTACGAATGATGCTACAGCCAATCATGCCGGGTGGACGCTTGGCGTTATTTATCAGAATCCCAATCTCCCTTTTCGCAATATGTCTTTGCGTGCAGGCGGCGTACTTGTGCAATCCACTTCACCACCGGTCGTAACAACATTGACTGGATTCGCAACCCCCCTCTCCGGTGTACTCGGAGGAAGAGCGCTGTTCAGTGCCCAGGAAGGTGACGCGAATCGAACAGGTGATCAGGCATTATTCGGGCCGACCTCTTCGACTTCAGTGGCCTTATCCGGGCCGAACAATCTGGCTGCGAACTTCTTTGCATCCCAAATCAATGGGGATACGGGAGCGCTTAACACAGCGGGCACCTTCGGAACTCGAAATCAGATCAACGGAGCTCCGGGTTCCAACATTGTCGGTGGTCGTCAAGGCTGGGATATCACCAATGTGGATGTGTCAGCCAGGCTGATTAACAATCAATCCTCGGCAGTGCTCACGCTAACGACTTCAGGCGATGCATACATCGTTAATGGCAATGCTATTCAGGTCGATATTAACGCACCAAGAATTACTGTATCTAAGGGGTCAACGGCTACCGGTGCGGTAGCGGGGGATAGCATTCTCTATACGGTTACGGTTGCCAATGCAGGTACAGCCAGTGCCGCCAGTGTAGTTCTATCCGACTCATTGCCTGCAGGACTTACTTTTATTCCTGGGAGCGTCACAGTTGCTGGGATACCCCGCCCAACACTGGATATAACCGCAGGTATTCCGCTGGGTGCATTAAACCTGTCCAGCAGTATTGTTGTAACCTACCGGGCACTTATCGGACAGGATGCAAGCATCTTGCAGCTTGTAAATTCGGCAAATGCAGCTTTTACATTCCAGAGTGTGGCAGGAGGGCCGACGATTACTGGCGTAATTCCCTCCAACAACTCCACACTTCCTGTATATTCACCGAACCTGTCCATTGTGAAGTCGGGGAGTAGCACCAATGCCACAGTGGGTGACACGGTAACGTACACGCTTCAGGTAAACAATGGAGGGAATGTTGCGGCTAGCGTCACATTGACAGATAACATCCCAAGTGGCAGTTCGTATGTAGCAGGCAGCTTCCGTCTGAACGGAAATGTCATTGCAGGCGCCAATCCCGCGACTGGTGTGAATTTGGGCAGCCTAGCTGCGGGCAGCGCGAATACCGTCACCTTTCAAGTGCTTGTCACAAGCTTGCCTACACCGCCAACCCTTGTGGATCAGGCTACTGCTTCGTTTTCGTATAACTCGCCTGACGGAAGGACCATAACAGGAACAGTAGCGTCTAACACCTTGACGATTCCGGTGACATTGCCCAATGTAACTGCGGTAAAATCCGCTTCTGTCAGTGACGTAGCCGTAGGGGAGACATTCACCTACACCGTAGTTACCACGAACGGTGGCATTCAGCCGATTAACAATGTGATTCTTACGGATGCTCTCCCTGCAGGAACTATATTTGTTCCGGGGAGCGTGACCGTAAGGGGAGCAGTCGTTGCATCGGCTAATCCGAACAGTGGTATATCAGTTGGAACATTGACTGCGGGAAGTTCCGCGACGGTGACGTTTCAGGTTACGGTTCAATCCTTGCCTGCATCAGGCTCGCTGCTTAATCGGGCTTCTGTGTCCTATAGTTCAGGTACCTTTACGGGCATTTCCAACTCCAATTCGATTACTACTCTTGTGTACCAGCCGGTCATTGCAATCAATAAATCGGCGAGTCAAACGAATGCGACGCTGGGAGATCAGCTTGCATATACACTTGTGGTGACAAACAGCGGAAACATAGCAGCTCAAGTTACGATAACCGATACGATTCCGGCAGGATTGACGTTTGTTCCGAATTCGGTAACAGTGAATGGTACTGCGCGTCCGGGAACCAGCCCCTTAACCGGTATAACGCTGGGCAATCTCTCACCAGGTGCTACGGCAACGGTCGTATTTCGCGCAACACTGAGTACACTTCCATCTCCGCCAACACTGGAGAATCAGGGTACCGCAACTTATACGTACCAGCTTCCCAGCGGCCGGAATCTCTCAGGGTCAAGTCAATCCAATATCGTTCGAATACCTGCATCGGCCCCTAATATTTCGATTAGCAAAACGGTAAACACACCTGATGCGACTGTAGGTGACATCCTTACCTATACCGTTATTGCAACCAATGCAGGAATTAGTGCGGTCCAAAATCTGGTGATTTCGGATACGCCGACTGGCTCGGAGTTTGTGCCGGGCAGTGTCACCATTAACGGAACAGCTTCTGCAAGTGCAAGTCCGGTCTCAGGCATTGTTGTCGGAACCTTAAACAGCTCAAGCAGCGTCACCGTGACATACCAGACCAGATTGAAGTCTGTTCCTTCCACAGGATCAGTTACCAACCGTGCCAGCGCAGCCTTTACGTCGGGAAGTTTTAATGGTGTCTCTTCATCGATTACGGTTAGTACACCCATATTTCAGCCCGTCATTCAAGTGGTGAAATCAGCAAGTACAACGAATCTGACGGTAGGAGATACCTTTAATTACAGCATTCAGATTAACAACACAGGTAACATTGCAGCTTCGGTTACCTTGACGGATCCGATTCCTGCGGGAGCTGTTTTCAATACGAACAGTGTCATTATTAACGGCGTACCTACACCAGGTGTAAGCCCAGCAGCAGGTATTAGTTTGGGCTCAATTCCAGCCAACTCAAGCACAACAGTTACTTTTGTTACAACGGTCACAAGTTTGCCTGATTCAAGACAGTTGACTAACCAGGCGGTTGCTTCATTCTCATACACACTTCCAAGTGGAAGAGCGATTGCCGGATTCTCGTCATCCAACACCATCACTATTCCTGTCTCTCTACCCAATGTAACGATTGTTAACAGTGACAATGTAGAGTACGGCGTAGTCGGGGATGTCATCAGGTACACATCTGTTATTCGCAACAACGGAACCGTAGCCGTTAATAATGTGGTATATGTCAATCCTCTTCCTTCGAATACCCCATTTGTACCCGGAAGTGTCATTGTGAACGGGACTTCGTTCCCGCTCTCCAATCCGACCGCCGGCATTCCAATCGGTACGTTGGCTCCAGGAGCCGAGGTTACCGTAACTTTTGAGGTGACGATTACCATGCCGATTCCTTCGCAGATTAACAATCAGTCGACGGTCAGCTTCACATCCGGTTCATTTTCAGGGTCAACATCGTCCAATACCACTCAGACTCCGGTCATACAACCGCAGATTTCACTTGTCAAAACGGCAAATACCGTAAATGCGACCGTAGGTGATACGGTTGTATACACAGTAACGGTCAGCAACACAGGCAATCTGGAGGCAAATGTTACTGTGACAGATACCATTCCTGCCGCGACTACTTTAGTAGCTAACAGTGTTGTGGTATCTGGTGTACCACAACCTGGAGCGACGCCCGGAACAGGTATTCCAGTAGGCATTATTGCAGCTGGAGCCACAGCGGTTGTCACGTTTGCTGTGGTTGTGGATACACTTCCATCTCCGCAGCAGCTTAGCAACTTTGCTACATCTTCCTTTACCTTCACACCACCGGACGGACGTACGTTGACAGGAACAGCCACTTCAAATACGCTGACGTTTCCGGTCTCTTCTCCAAACGTTGCTGTCGTTAAAAGTACACCTTCAACTGCGGCAGCGGTAGGTGATACCGTCACTTACTCCGTTCAGGTAACAAACAGTGGTATAGCCCCTGTGAACAATATCCAGTTTTCGGACCCGGTTCCTGCAGGGGCTTCCTTTGTCACAGGCAGTGTGACCGTGAATGGAGTAGCGCAACCTGCAGCCAATCCGGCAGGCGGGATATCACTCGGCACACTTGCTCCAGGAGCGTCCGCAACTGTAACTTTTACCTTCCGTGTGGATGCGATACCGCCAAGCGGCCAGCTGAGTAATCGATCCACAGTCAGTTTTACATCAGGGACTTTCTCGAGCACAACGTTTTCCAATACGGTGGTCACACCGGTATTCCAACCCATTCTCACTGCAACAAAGGCGGCAAGCACACAGAACGCTACTGTAGGTGACACGGTTAGCTACACGATTACTGTATCCAACACAGGTAACTATGGGGCCCAGATTAACCTGACGGACAATATCCCAACGGGAACCATTCTCGTTCCGAACAGTGTCATTGTGAATGGCCAGCCGCTGCCTGCAGCCAATCCAGCCACAGGTATTTCGGCAGGTACTGTTGCTGCCGGTGCGACAACAACCATTACTTTTTCTGTGGTTATCGATACTTTGCCGTCTCCGCAACAGCTGGTGAATCAGGCTTCGGCGGCTCTTTCCTTCACATTGCCGGACGGTAGGACGATTACAGGTTCTGTTCTGTCCAATGTACTTACCATCACCGTGTCGGCTCCGGATGTCGATGTAGTGAAATCGACGACATCAACGTCGGTCTCGGTTGGCGATATTGTGACATACAGCGTAGCAGTGACAAATAACGGAATTGCGACGGTCAATAATGTAGTCTTCACAGACGCGGTACCGGCAAGCACCGTTCTTGCGCCAACTGGCGTATTTGTTGATGGGGTTCTTCGCCCAGGTGCCAACCCCTCAACCGGGATCACCATTGGTTCCATTGCCCCTGGGGCTACCGTGACGGTAGTATTTAGTGTTCAAGTTACTTCGCTCCCGGCAAGTGCCGTTTTGAACAATCAATCCACGGTCAGCTTTACATCAGGCGCGTTCTCAGCCACCACGTTCTCCAATACGGTTACAACGCCGGTGTTCCAGCCGATCCTGACGGCGGTCAAAACGGGGGATCAGGCGATAGCCACGGTAGGGGATACCGTTGTGTACAGCATCGCCATCTCTAATGCCGGGAACTACGGAGCCTCTGTTACGTTGACGGATACGATCCCTGCCGGAACGGAGCTTGTGCCCAATAGTGTGATCGTCAATGGTGCATCTGTACCGGGTGCCGATCCGGCTTCGGGTATTCCGCTGGGCGTCGTGTCAACAACAACTATGGTTATGTTCTCGGTTGTCATTGCCACTCTTCCTTTGAGCCAATCGATAACGAATCAGGCTTCTGCAACCTTTACGTATACGCTGCCAGACGGAAGAACACTGGGAGGCAGTCTAACATCCAATTCGCTCAACATTCAGGTATCTGCACCGGATGTCAGTGTAACGAAAACAACAACGTCGGTAGATGCAGTGGTCGGCGACACGATTGTGTACCAGATGGTTGTGACCAATAATGGAATTGATCCCGTTAACAATGTGGTACTAACCGATCCGATCGATCCAGCTACCACATTTGTCGCTGGAAGTGTTCTGGTGGATGGTGTTCCGCGTACCTCGGCTAACCCAGCACTTGGCATCGCCATTGGATCACTGGCTCCAGGAGCCTCAGCAGCAATATCCTATGCAGTGCGAGTCAATACACTGCCTACACCACCTGTTGTGAGCAGTCAGTCAGCCGTAAGTTTCACATCGGGTGTCTTCTCGGGTGCTTCATACTCGAATATCGTAGTCACACCGATTTATCAACCAATCATTGCCGTGACCAAGACGGCAAATACATCTAATGCTACGATCGGTGACACCATCGTTTACTCTTTTACTATTAACAACAGCGGAAATCTGGCAGCTGATCTGACCTTGACAGATAACATTCCGGATGGAACTGTGCTTCTTCCGAACAGTGTATTAATTGATGGTGTTCCGCAGCCAGGAGCCAATCCGGAAACAGGCATTGTTGTAGGCACCATACCGCCAGGGGGATCCGTTAATGTGACTGTCACCCTTGAAGTTACCGTGGATTCGCTGCCGCAAGATCAGCGGTTGACTAACCAAGCCGTGGCCAATTATACATTTAGTCCGCCGGATGGCCGTCAGTTAACGGGTACGGTGTCTTCCAACGTCCTTGTCATTCCAGTATCTGCACCTAACGTGACGGTTGTCAAAAGCACTGATGCCATTGATGCTGTTGTCGGTGATGTGATCACTTATACGGTTGTTGTTACAAACGCTGGTATTGAAGTGGTGAATAATGTGGTCATGGTTGACCCGGTTCCTGTCGGTACAGTATTTGTGCCAGGAAGTGTTACGGTGGATGGTGTGCCAAGACCAACGGGGAATCCGAATACAGGCATCACGCTTGGTTCGATTGCTGCGGGTGCTTCCGTTACGGTTACATTCAGAGTAGAGGTTGTGGTGATATGAGCCAATCTTCCGGTCCGTTGTCCCACTGGCTAAAGAATCAGTCCCTGGTTCGATTCAGCTCGGGTGCGACTGAACTGGAACAGGTATCCTATTCGAATACGGTTGTAACACCATGGATCGGCCCCAGGCTTGAAGTCAGAAAAGTGTGCAATGTCACAGAGGCTGCCTTGGGGCAGTCTCTTATCTACCATGTTGAAATTGTTAACACCGGAAATCTTCCGGCCCTAGTGCACCTATTGGATCAGCTATCTGCAGAGACGGCACTGCTTCCCAACAGTGTATTGCGTGATGGTATTCCATTACCGGGAGCATCACCGGAGAGAGGATTGCCTCCAGCTGAAATCGCGCCCGGAGCCACGTTGCGATATCACTTCCAAGTTGTAATCTTGCGTTTACCTGAGGCACTGAAGCTGCTGAATCAGGCACAGGTAAACTATGAGTTTTTGACACCGGAAGGCAGAACGGTTACGGGTATGGAACAATCTAATATCGTGGAGGTCAATCTGGTCTCATCCCGGCTGGAGATCTCCCTTCAGGCGGATCACATCTATACCTTCTCAGGGGATATTGTCATGTACACCGTCATCGTGAGCAATCCGGGTTTTATTGCAGCCACGAATGCCGCAGTAACGATTTCTTTGCCACAAGGTATTGTTTTTATACCTGCGAGTGTCATCGTAGATGACATGTTTGCGCCACAAGTAACGCCTGATACGGGCATACAACTTGGAGAGATTTTGCCCGGAATCTCAATTCGGATACAATATCGGGTTCAGGTTATGGGGGGGAGCGATGCAAACGGAATATCAAGTGTAGCTGTACTGGCGTATATCTCGGCAGGACAGCAGGAGACGGTCTACTCCAATCAGGTTACTTTGGAAGTTATTCAGCCCCAGGTCTCTGTGTTGAAAAGTGTGCTCCCGGTAACGGCCACATTGGGTGATGCCGTCCAATATAATATTACCGTCTCCAATGCAAGCAGTTATGCGGTGGATGGAACTCTCCTGGATGTACTGCCAACAGGCGTGACATTTGTCGAAGGCAGTCTGGGCTGGAATGGGGTTAAACGTCCCGGAACCAATCTGGCTAAAGGGCTTAATCTGGGGACGTTGACAGCCCGGTCGGTTCTGAATATTCAGTTCGAAGCGAAACTTCCAGATCGAGATGAATCGATGCCTGATGACTACAGGTATGTGAATCATGCTAGCCTGATGTATACATTTCGATTACCGGATTCACGGTCAGTGCAGCGAATGATTACATCCAATGAAGCTGTGGTCGAATTGAAAGCGCCGATAATTCAGGCTTATGTTCAAGTGACACCCACTTTGGTCGAGCAAGGAGGTACCGTCACATTTCAGGTACGTGTGGGGAATACAGGTAATTTGCCGGCACGTGTACAACTTGGGAGCATTTTACCTGAGGGTGCCAGATGGCTTGGGCAAGCTACGGGTGAGATCCAATTGAACTTACCAGAGTATTCCACACCACGGGTTCTGCATGTGGGCGTGATTGAGCCTGGAACGGAAAAGAACATCTCCTATGTAGCGAAGTTAGCTTCTGAGAAGACGGGGACGTTGCAAGGAGCCTTGATTGCTAGGTACACGTATGAATGGAATGGACAAAAACGGGCTGGCGAAACCCGATCGAATGAGTACAGCATCATTGTGGAGTATGGAGAAGAATAGGAGGTATCACGGTTAACGGTCACTTGACTGAGGAATTTGTTCATTCTGGATGCCATGAGATTACACGAACGTAAATGAATGGTATACTAATTGAATATGAACTCGGCAATCAACCCGTGGAATCGGGACGTCGGAGTAGAGGAGGCAGCCACATTGGCAAAAGCAAAAGTAGCAAAAAGACCTACACGGGATGAGTTTGAACTTGAAGAGTTGGGAAACCAGCTGGTTGAAGCCTTTCGGGAACGTTCGGAAGTACTGTTGACGGTCTGGGGCAAGGAAGATCAGGTGCAAGGAGTCATCGTCAAAATGGACTCCCGGACACGACTTGTGCATGTAGAGTATACCGAAGAAGAGTTCACAGCGAAGGTACCTTTTCTGGATATCATGCGAGTGCAATCTCCACGGTACTGAACGAAAAAAACAGCTTTTGAATAATTAGGGCATCCGCCCTGTCAAAGTCGTTCTTCCTGCATAAGATAACCCATACCTGTTGCAGAGGAGGTACGGTCAATGAGCGAAGTATTAGGTGGAGAAACAAGAGGCTACGGCTACGGAGGTTTCACTTCTGTAGGTGCCATTCTGGTTCTGTTCATCCTGTTGGTTATCATCTCCAAAGCGTTCTTGGTATAATTGCATATCTCTAAAGAATGAAAGAAGCTCTGCCATCGCGGCAGAGCTTTTTAGTTCGTTCAGTCCTTGGCGAATTTTGTAGAAAATCGGTGTAAGTCCTGCTTACGTTATGTTAGAATATAACCATCCCTAGAGAAAGAAAGAGGTGTTTTGATTATGAGCCAAGCGTTAACAGAATCTTTAAATGAACAGATGAATTTTGAGTTTTATTCCGCTCATGTATATCTGGCTATGGCAGCCTATTGTTCCAGCAAAAGTCTGGATGGATTTGCGAACTTCTTTATCGTGCAAGCGGAAGAAGAGCGATTCCATGGCATGAAAATATACAAATTCTTGAACGATCGTGGACAACGTGCCACACTTGCGGCTTTGCCAGAACCGAAGAATGAATATGCTTCGATGCTTGATGTATTTGAGCATGGTTATGCTCATGAACAGCAAAACACGAAAAAATTCTACAATCTGGCTGACATCGCTCTGAATGAACGTGAACATGCAACGATGTATTTCCTGAAATGGTTCATTGATGAGCAGGTTGAAGAGGAAGCTTTGTTTGACAACATTATTCAGAAGCTGCGCCGCATTGAAAAAGACAGCAATGCCTTCTACATGCTGGATGCCGAGTTTGGCAAACGTTCGTTCACTGCTCCTGCTGAATAAATACACGTGGGAGTCAATAAGATTCCAGCGTCAAAACACCATTTACATACAGCATGAGCAAGTCACCCTCAAAGCAATAGGAGATAGATATCCTCGCAAGGGATGACGTTGATGCCATATGCTGATTGAAGACAAAGAAGCCTGCACGTGTGCAGGCTTTTTTGCATGCAACGATATTTAATGATTGTATTGATTTGCTTAAATTGGAGTAAAGGTCTATCAAAATTCTGAATGTGGGTAATAGAGGATATGTCACAATTGTTCTATCCTGACGGGACCTTAATTTGCGCAAATCTATCAAATTCGTATTAAATTTTAGGTTTATCTGACAAAAGTGTAACTCTACCGTAGCCTTTGGAGCGAGAACAGGAGCCACTATCTTTGATAGTATTAGGATTAATCGCCAAGGGATGAAGGTAGAAAAACATGGACACCCGGGGAAATATAACACATAAGGGAGACTTTTAATTATGCTACATATTCGTAAATCTATCATGGTCACACTTGCTATTTTACTAATCATACCACTATTATTGCCGCAGTCCGTATCTGCCAAATCAGCTGCATCCAAGGATGGTGCAAGCAAAGCAAATTCCAAAATCATATACCTGACGTTTGATGATGGGCCAACCGCTCATACGGGTCAGTTACTGGATATTCTGGATCAGTATCATGCGAAGGCAACGTTTTTCATGCTGGGTCCTCAGATGGAGAAATTTCAGAAGGCTACCAAACGAATCGTAGCTGACGGGCATGGATTGGGTCTGCATGGTGTGACTCACGTTCCAGGCAAATTCTATAAATCTGCATATAGCGGATTAAAAGAGATGCAACAGGCCAATGTAAGTCTGAATAAGGTTGCTGGAGTTAAAACAAGTCTCGTGCGGACGCCATATGGTAGTAAACCTTATCTCAAACCGGCATTCCGTAATGTACTGCTGGGCCAGGGTGGATTTCATCTATGGGATTGGAATGTGGATTCGGAAGACTGGAAATACCAGAAAGATCACCAGAAAGTCTATAACAGTGTAATGAAACAGATCCACAATGTGCAAAAGAGCGGAACAACACCAGTTGTGCTTATGCACGACCAGGAAGCAACGCTGAAAGTATTACCGCAAGTATTGAAAACTTTGAAGGCAGAAGGGTATCGTTTTGAAGTATTAAGCAAAAAAGTGCAGCCGGTTAACTTCTGGAACGACAAGCGTTAATCTTTTGAATTTTTAGATTGGCTACAACGAAGGAGGTACACATCATGAAGAAACAACCATTATGGATCACCATTCCAGTAACGACAGCCGTTTTACTTGCTCTGGCAGGATGTGGCGGACCGGATTCAAATGCAGCATCATCAGAGAATAGTTCTTCACCAACGACAACAGTGGGTGAGCAGACCGAGACTGGCAGTGGTGGTGCTGATTTCTCTAATGAAAATGAAACAGGAACTAAGGAGAATACGGGCACAACAGATAATGAAGACACATCAGGATCGAAGGCAAATGACAACCAAGTTGCCACTGGTCAATCAGGTGTGAATGATGTGATCAAGCAAATTCGCAACCAGTTGAAGATGAAGGATGCAGCGTTACCCACTTCATTCACATTGGACAAGGGTACATCTTTGGGTGCGGCAATACTGTCCAATACTGCTGATGCATTTAAGGTGAAGTTCTACGCTACCACTCAGTCTGTTGCCATTAATGATCCATCTTTAACTGCATCGGACAGTAAGATACCTGTACTGGCTTCCTATGAAGTGAAGACCTATAAGGACCCGAATCAGTCAGAAATTTTCCCTGAGACGGACCTGAAAGATATTCCAGCAGATATGGCTGTGGATCTGGGACATGGCATCAAAGGCATGAGTGAAGGTGCCGCAGGCAGTCAATATCTGACTTGGCAAGAAGGTAGATGGACGCTGGAAATTCGTTCGGTTTCCGAGGATGAAATGAATAATCCGGGCATAGCGAAGAAAATGGTGGAGTACCTGGAGTCACATACCTTGCCTGTACCCAAAGATAAAGGGTACATCAAGGTTGAATATCCAAGTGGTGGAAAGTCTGTTCATGTAACAATCTCATGGCAGGACGGTAACAAAATTCATCAGCTAATGACCGATCAAGTACCATTAGAAGCTCTTGGTATGGTTGTATCTGTGAAATCTTGAGTATTCTACGGATATTCTGCAATGTAGAAGAGATAAGTGTGGGGTTGTTACGATACACCTAAAAAAAAGCTTGGCCCAGCAATTTCTTCCTGGGCCAAGCTTTTTATTGTGAGCATGTTATCGCAGCTTATGCAGCCGGGGTACATGCTTATTTTTGTTTCAATGGGTTAAAGCGGTACTTTCATTTGAACCACCCTTTTTCCTTGGAGCGAGTGATGGCCTCAATGCGGTTACTGGCATTTAACTTGTTGAGAATAATGGAGATGTAGTTACGCACCGTTCCCGTTGTGATGAACAGATGCCCGGCGATTTCCTTGGTGTTTTTCCCATCTGCCATGAGGCCTAGTACGGCGTTCTCCCGTTCTGTCAGGGGGTTTTCTTCTACATAAGCTTCATCTACCAAGTCGGGAGCGAAGATGCGTCTGCCATTCATAACTTGGCGGATCGACTCGGCAAGTTCTTCAATTGGACTGTCTTTGAGCAGGTAACCACGGACACCGCCCTTCAGGGCACGTTCGAAATATCCGGTCCGGGCAAAAGTGGTCAGGATAATGACCTTACAGCTCATTCCTTTGAGTTCTTCTGCGGCTTCAAGGCCGCTTTTCACGGGCATTTCTATGTCCATCAGACAGATGTCTGGTGCAAGCTCCTGGACAAGGGCAAGGGCTTCCTGGCCGTTGCTGGCACGTCCGACGACTTCCATATCTTCCTCCAGATTGAGGAGGGAGGACAAGGCGCCGAGCATCATGCGCTGATCTTCCGCGATTACAATTCTAATCATGATTCTGCCTCCTTTATCGGTTTGCGAACGAGTTTCGGAACATGAATAATGATCGCTGTACCCGGGATGTCTGTCGCAGAGCGAATATCCAGACAACCGTTCACAAATTCAAGTCGTTCCTTCATGCCCAAAATTCCTGTTCCGCGCCGATCCTGTTTGCGAGTTCGTTCTATTCCAACACCGTTATCTTGAACGGTTAATACATTCTCCGCTAGAGTTTCCTTAATGATGATGGTACAAGTTGTTGCCTGACTGTGTTTGACGACATTGGTGACAGCTTCTTTCAAGCACATACCGAGCACATTTTCATTCAATTGTGATGTATCCTGTAACTTCGGATTACCTTCCAGCACAAATTCAATTGAAGCAGCCTTCAGAATTTGCTCCGCCCGGAACAGTTCATCGACCAATTGTGTACCACGCATGGTGGTGACCATTTCCCGGACCTCTTTCAGAGCTGTGCTTGCCGTTTGTCTAAGGTCGTTCAATTCGATCTCGGCCTGATCGGGATTATTGCGGAGCAGCCGTCTCGCCAGATCGGTTTTCAGACCGATCAGAGAGAGTTTCTGTCCAAGTGTATCGTGCAGGTCACGAGCGATACGCTGGCGTTCTTCCATTTTTACGAGATCATCAAGTCGCTTGTTCGCATTCTCCAATTGGCCTTCCAAATGTTCAGTTTTGTTTTTGTTATACGTACTGATTGGAAGCAGGATGGAGGCCATTAAGCTGATGAATACAAACGGGAACTGACTCACGAGCAATGAACTCTGATTGAGAAAACCATAATTAATGGTTAGGAAGCTGGCTCCCAAGTTCACCGAGTATAGGGTGAAGAAACCGGCTTTATTTTTAATATTCCCAATAAAAAAAGCAAGAAACAATGAGAAATAGGCATAATCATAGGCAATAGTCATCGTAATGGATATGGCAATAAGTAGCCCAATCCACATGTAAACCTGCCAGCCCTTGGTGATGAAGGCGAGCAGATAACAGACGAAGAAAACGAGGATGATGATGATGCCAGTTACCAACGTCCATAATTTGGAATATTGTGAAATGAAATAGAAGGGCAGGATGAAAAAGGCGAGCCACACATAAAGATTCAATCCTGTCTTTTTATAAAAATTTTGCATCCACTTTTGAATGTAATTCTCCTCCTTGCACTTGTACTCAACTTTAGCATGACTGTAGCATGACTATAGCTTGAACACAAGAAAACGAATCCGACAGAGTTAAGGCTTCTCTGTCAGACCCGCTGGATTGGTTACTCGGATAGGCGGTTGAACATACGGCTTGCGGGACAAGTTTTTGAGCTGTCTGAAGCTAATAAACTGTTTAGAATCTTCATCCCACAGACGGAAGCGCAGGGCAACCAGACTTGAACGTAGTGTAATAGTAGTTGCTTTTTGCAAAGGTGGTGTTGCGTTATGTGCTTCTTCCAAGAAATAGTTAGGTACACGTGGGCTCAAGTGATGCACATGGTGAAACCCAATATTACCACTGATCCATTGCAATAATTTTGGCAATTTGTAATAAGAACTGCCTTCAACAGCTGCTTTTACATAACTCCACTCATCTTCATGTTCAAAATACGTCTCTTCGAACTGATGTTGAACGTAGAACAGCCAGATACCAAAGAAACCGGAGAAGAAGAAGATAGGTGCCTGCACCATTACAAAAGCCTGCCATCCGACTAACCAGGACATGAATGCATAGAGCACTACGATCAAGACGGTAGTCAGGTGTGTATTGATACGTTCTTTACGTCTAGCACCTTTGCGGTTAAAACGGTAAGCCAACAGAAACACGTAAATGGGTCCGATACAAAACAATACAAACGGGTTACGATAAATCCGATAGAAGAGACGTCCCCAAGGAGAAGCTGCTTTATATTCGTCAACCGTCATAACCCAGATATCACCTACACCACGTTTGTCAAGATTACTGCTTGTTGCGTGATGGATAGAATGCTCGTTTTTCCACTGCTGATAGGGTGTAACTGTCAATACACCAGTAATCGTACCGAGAATATCATTGGCGCGTTTGCTCTTGAAGAATGAACCATGACAGCAGTCATGGAAAATAATAAAGGTCCGCAGTACAAATCCGGATGCCACCAAGGCAATCGGGAAGGTCAGCCAGTAGGAAACCGATAAGCTAAAGTAAGCTGCAGCCCATAACAAGAAGAGCGGGAGCAATGTATTGATTAACTGACGGATACTTAATCTGAGATCATTTTTTTCGTAAGGGGTAACTTCTTTTTTTAAGGCCATTTCTTTTGATCTGTTCATAAAATTGTCCTCCTTCAATCGTTATAACTGTAATCAGCTACAACTTGGCGTTTCCCGCTAGACTTTCCTGTAGGAAGCGTTTTTATCATTGTAAAACAATCCGAACATGACAGTAAGTCATAAACGTCAGCCTTCTGTAATGATGAATATCAATGATGGACCATGACATTTGTCATGGGTGTATGATACTCAATAACTCTGTAGAAGACAGAAGAGCAGGTGTTACTAATTCCTTTGCACAAATTACGCAACAATTTGTATTATGTATACAAATTTTGTTGAGAGCATGGTAAAATCTATCCTTGAGTGATTATGACAACTTATGAGACGGGTCGATTAGGTTGATTTCTGATGGATTGGATGGAATGCATAATGAAGAAACGAATTACGGATATCCTATTTATTATGGCAGGTGCATTTCTGTTTGCACTGGCGGTGAACCTGTTTGTCATCCCGAACGATTTGGCTGAAGGCGGCGTCACGGGTATCACGATTATTTTGTATTACCTGTTTGAATGGTCCCCTGGACTGATGAACTTGATCCTGAACGGTATTTTGTTAATTGTGGGATATCGGTTTCTTGATAAAACGACTACGGTATATACGATTATTGCGGTGGTATTCAACTCGTTGTTCCTGCATCTGACGGAGAGTTGGACGATTGCATCGGATGAACTCTGGATCAATACCATTTTTGCTGGAGTATTTGCCGGTCTTGGTATTGGCTTAATTGTTAGGGTGGGAGGCACAACGGCGGGAACAGTGATCCTGGCCCGACTTGCCAACAAATATCTGGATTGGAATATCAGTTACGGACTTCTGTTCTTCGATCTGATTGTGGCTTTCTCCTCATATTTCATCATTGGACCACAAGGATTAATGTGTACAATTGTCTTGCTGTTTGTTGGAACCAAAACAATGGAGTTCATTATTGAAGGGCTCAATCCGAAAAAAGCAGTCATGATTATCTCTTCCAAACAGGATGAAATCGCGAAGCAAGTCATTGAGAAAATGGATCGTGGAGTAACCGTCCTGTCCGGTCATGGCTATTACACGAAAAATAAGAAAGAAATTCTATACATTGTGATTAGCAAGCAAGAAGTTTCTATGCTGAAGAAGATTGTACGAGCAGAAGATGAGATTGCTTTTATCACCATTCATGACGTGCGTGATGTTTTCGGTGAAGGATTTATTGAACTCTCCAAAACTTGATGAATATGTATATAAGGAAGAAAGGAGTTGCGGTGAAATATCACCGCAACTTTTTTGATAGGTTAATGGTAATCGGTATTAATCTAGTTCAATAAGAAAGAACCCTTCTCCATAGAGAAGGGCAAAAAAGTATTAATAATGTCTTCTTTTTTTGACTCCACAATATTCAACAGTGACATGACAGTGTTTTTTACACTTTGTAGGGACATATTTAACTTTGGTAACACAAGTTTTCGTAATTTTTTTGTAAAAACACTTTGGTCTTGGATGATGACATTTATGATGCTTTCTATACATATTAAAACCTCCCTGATCGTGATAAGGTATTCTATGAGCGTGGCACTGTTTCGGAAATGTATAAACGTCTATTATTGTATAATAATTCCTTTATTAGGCTTTTGTGTTACAGGTGAAGGTTGGTTCTTTCTAGTAAAAGAGTGCAATGACAAAAAGCTGTACACCTATCAAGTACGATGATATATTGAATTTAATTAATTTGTTTGTTAATAAACTTAACTAACTATAAAGGGAGGCGATAACATGGCTGGCACACCGCAATTTATCCGCAATCTGAATGAAAATCTCATCATGGATGCCCTCATAACTCAGGGAACCATGTCGAGAGCGGATATCAGCCGCCAGACCGGACTTAGTAAACCAACGGTGTCTTTGGCGGTCGAACATCTGATTGACCGTAATCTGGTGAGGGAAATGGGGCGAGCTGACAACGCTCAGGGTCGCAAAGCAACCCTCATTCGTTTCAATGAAACGGCTTATTATGTCTGTGGTATAGATATCGGCGCAACACGTATTCGGATTGCATTATCCGATCTGAATGGAGAGATCATTGCCTATCGAACATATCCCATGGTTGTTCAAAAAGCTTATGAGCGAGCAGAAGCGACGATGCTGGAGCTTCTTCGAAGCCATATGAACGAATTGCTTGATGAGAATCATCTGAACTGGGATCAGATTCAGTGCATCGGGTTTGGTATACCAGGCGTAGTGCTGCCTGATTCAGGACGTATCCATCGTATTGTGGACCCGTTAGCGGGCCTGGAAGAAGCTTTCTCTCTAGAGTCGTTGTCAGGAGCTTTTCCTTGTGAAGTAATTTTGGAAAATGATGTGAACCTTGCGGCCCTTGGGGAGTATCGGAGTGGTGCAGCAGCAGAATATCCCTTGTTTGTTTTTTTCTCCATCGGTACAGGGACGGGTGCTGGCATCATGGTACATGGCCAATTGCTTCGAGGTTTAGGTGGCTTAACTGGAGAGATCGCAGAGATGCTGGTGGACGATGGCCGGCGTCTGGAGGAAGTGCTGTCCGCTGATGGTCTGATGCAACTGGCGAAAGAGTATCTAGATCAGCATGATGAACTATTATTGGAGGCTGCTGATTCGGGTGCAGATATAAATGTAGATGTAGTTGCAAATGATCTTCACAGACACCTTACTCCCGAGAAGTTATTTGAAGCTGCACGCAATGGAGAAGTAGAGGCGTTAGACATTCTACAACAATACAGCCAGAAGATTGCTTCAGCTCTGCGTCAGATTAGCGTTGTGCTTGCTCCAGATCTCATTGTGCTTGGCGGAGGTGTAGGAGGAAACGGTGATGTGTTATTGCCTTTACTGAGGCAGATCATCTCTGAGCAATTCCCGGTGCAACCACAGTTAATCTGTTCCAAGCTTGGTGAGCAGGCTGTTGTCACTGGCGCGGTACAAGTAGCCATACAACAAACGATGGTGAACCTTAAGCAGGAAGGCATGGAATAAGAGATTGGATATACAACATGTGAGGAGGGAAAAGGGATGACAGAATCCGTGAAAAACGCAAGTAATAATTATCAGCCCAATCAGAATGGTACGGTTAGAGGTGATCCATCCGGCTGGATTGCAGGTATTGACATTGGAGGCACCAAAACATTAATGCTCTTGTCATCACAACAGGCTGGAAATGAAGTTCATGAACGTATCTTGCCTACTCTTGCCAGTGATCAGCCGGATGAGTTCTTCCGATGGTTATTCGCTGAATTGGAAACATTCTGCCGCGAAGTTGGATGCAGTCTGGATCAACTTAACGGTGCAGGCTTGGGATTCCCTGGTGTGATTTTGCAGGAGGAGGGAATACTGCGAAATGCTCCAGCTTTTCAGTGGCCAGAGCATGATATTCGCCCTGTGATTGCAAAGTATTATAGCGGAAATATCATGTTGGACAATGATGTGAATCTGGCCGCAATGGGAGAATATGATCAAGGGGCAGCGCAGGGACATCAACACTGTGTGATGGTCACGGTTGGAACGGGCATTGGAGCTGCTCTTATCCTGAATGGACAGCTCTACAGCGGTCAGAATGGAGCAGCAGGTGAGATTGGGCATTTCATTGCAGGAGACGAAGGGCTTCATACCGGTTACGTTGCTAATGCGGATTCCTTTGGCGTATTTGAGCAAGTGACTTCAGGTACGGGAATTACCGAACAGGCGAGGCGTTATTTTGCTGCTGGAAAGGGAAGTTCCTTATCCCTTATCATGAGTCTGGCAGGAGGGGAAGCGGAACAGATTGAAGCCAGGCATGTATTCAAAGCAGCCGAGTCGGGTGATTTTGCAGCCCTGGAGATTCTGGAACTACCCATGCGTTATATGGCTAGAGGTCTGGCGAATATTACGGCTTTACTCAATCCTTCCATTATAGTGATCGGTGGTGGCGTGGCTGCATCCAACCCATCCTATTATCTAAATGAAGTGCGCACACGCCTCCAACGTTACAGCGTCCTGCCTACACTTTTAGCTGTAGCTGAACTGGGGAACAAAGCAGGAGCAATCGGGGCATTGGCTGCAATCAAGTCGAGTCTGACACGCACATAAAAATAGAGAATAGGCGAAGCAACTACAGAAATAAAGGATGGAGATCCGGATGAGAAGTAGACATATGAAGGCTTACACAGAGAAAACAAAAGCCGATTCCAATGATGCAAAACGTGTTTTACTCCAATTGCAGGGCCTATATCTGTTTATGGGGCTTGCCGGGGGGATGTTTAACCCGTACATTAATCCCATATTGGTTGCACAAGGTTTTTCAAGTAAAGAAACCGGATTTATTATGGCGTTTGGCACACTTGTATCTATTATTCTTCAACCTATATGGGGAATTCTGGTAGATAAGTTTAAAAAGACACGGTTCGTACTGGTGATAAGCCTGCTTGTTCCTGCATCGTTAGCGTACTTCTACAATATTCAAGTGTACTTTATATTAATATTGATTTATACTTTATGCACTATATTCCAAGTGACTCAAATACCCGTGGCTGACTCCTATGCGGTTACCGCCGCGAGAGCAGCCAATACCTCATATGGCATGATTCGACTCTTCGGCAGCATAGGAACGGGAGTTGGTGGATTTGCCGCAGGGATGTATCTCTCCCAATTTTCCATTCACATGTTATGGCTGCCATTTCTTCTGTTTAACATTCTGAGCGCTATACTGGCAAGTACACTTCCCCGGCAGACGAGCATATCCTCGTCCTCGGTAACCTTCTCCGTAGGTTTGGCAAGATTGCTCCGAAACCGGACATTCCTTCTATTTCTAACAGGTTGTTTCCTGGTTAACCAAACGCTCACTGCGTTTAACTCCTTTTTTGTCATTTCATTTCAGATGGCTGGCGGTTCTGTGACCATGACGGGTACAGCACTGTTGCTGGCGTCAATTACCAATGTTCCATCCATGTTGGCAGCGGCATTCATACTCCGAAAATGGGGACATGAACGGACGATGCTGCTTGCGGCGGGGGCGTATATGTTACGTTGGGGAATCCAATGGCTATGGCCGACGCCTGAGGTCATGATTGGCGTTCAGGTGCTGCATGGATTATCCTTTGGTTTCTTCTATATTGCAGCAGTGGAATATGTGGCATCAGTTACGGGACGGGAAATGCAGGCCACGGGACAAAGTTTATTTAACATGGTGCTTGCTGGCCTGGGCGGAATCGTTGGTAATATGCTTAACGGATATTTACTCGATTCCGGCGGTCCATCACTGATGTATCTGGCTTGCACGATCAGTGCGGCACTAGGATCAGTGATTCTGTATATCGTCAGCAGGCAGGCCAAAGAACAGAGAAGAGCATACTCATTAGAATAGGATGGAAGGAGTTGGAGCCTATGAAAGTAAATCTGAAGCGGAATTGGCACACCAAGTTGATGTATTCGTATTTCCCCATTTTTCTGCTTACGATTTCCATTCTGATCTTTCTCTCCTTCCTGATTGTCAACGAACTCTCACGTAACGAAACGCAAAAAGCCGACATGATCTCCACCCGTTATATCGTGGATACACTGGAGCGCTCGCTAAGCGACATTGAACTTCGGTTGCTTGAAGACATTGGTGCAAACAAGGCATATAGTCGCTTTCTGGAAGCTGAACAGGGACAATTATCGAGTCAGTTCATCTATGATGCGGCAAGTGGGCTGGGACGTATGCTGGATCAGCAGGATATGATTCAATCGATTTATCTCTATCGCATGTCCGATTCCCAGATACTTACGCCCAGAGGCATGATGCGTTTGGAAGATTTCGAAGATCGTGCCTATATTGAGCAAGCCTTGAAAGATCGGGAGAACCTCGGTTGGAACCTGCCACGTGATTATAAGGAACGTTCCTTTGACATACCTTCACAGGTAATTAGCATGAATAAGTGGCTTCCTTTACCGTGGGGCGGGGAAGGACTGCTCGTCATTACCATCCGCATGTATGCAGTGGAACGGCAGATTGATAACATGACCAATGAAAAGTTATCTGTTCTTCAGGTTCGGGATAAGAGCGACAATCTGATTTATACCGCGCATCAAATGGACCCTTCAGCAGATGAAATCCTTAATCGTGTGACTTCGGACAAGCTTGGTCTTGTCTTCGAGAGTGGTATTCAATCCGGACAGCTGTATTCATGGGTATCCCTTGTTTCTTATGTGTGGATCGGTATTGGTTTATTAACGATTGTTGGTGCAGTGGCGGGACTAATCTACATTACTCGCAGAAATACACGCCCCATCCAGCTGATCATGAATCGAATTCAGGCGTTACAGCCACGTGCCGAGGAGGATGAAGCAGCTCCATCCGTCAAAGATGAACTGGCCCTCATCGACCGTGCGCTGGAACATCTGATTGCTCAGACGGTTGACTATGAGAAACAACATCATGAAAACTTGCTGATTCATCGCAGACAGTTGCTTGTTGATCTGATGGAAGGGGAGCGAATGGATTCGTTCCGTCAGCGACTTCGCCATCTGCAACCGCTAGAGGAACGATTCATGGAACCGAAGAGTGTTGCTGTCCTCATTGCGGAGATGAATGGTGACGATCTCTCGACCAATCAGAATATTCTGAAGATTGCGCTCATGAACGTAGTGGAAGAACTTGTGCAGAATGAGACCCAGTTCGGCGGTTGGGCTGAATGGTTTGGGAACCGCAGGCTTATTGTGCTGATTGCATCGGATGAGCAGGAAGGACTGGACCGTGAATTGCTTATGGATCTGGCTAAGCAGATGCATATGTGGATTGCGGAAAACTTCCGCCTCCGGTTTACGTTTGGGATTGGACGAACCGTATCGGGCTGGGAGGAGATTACTCGATCCTATGCGAGTGCAGATGCGGGTTTGCAGCATAGACTTACCCTTGGTAAAGATGCCATCGTTCTCAGTGAGCAACTGCCGGATCGTATTGAGCTGCAATCGTACAAGTATTTGCAGATGCTCGCAGACTTTGTCCGTGAATTCAGATTAACCGGTGATGGTTGGCGAACGCAGCTGGATCAGATGTTTGTTGCGTTCAGCGAAGATCAGATTACAGATCACGATATTCGCATGTTGCTGCAGGCATTAATCCAGATGTTGTCCCGTGAATTCGGAGAGCTGTCTGAGCGGTTACAGAGCCAATTTGCAGAGGAAATCCTGACTCGTCTTCGCAGTGATATCCAGCAGGCGGAGACACTGGAGGGCATTCAGGAGATTTTGCAGGAGTGGCTGAAAGAGGTGTATCGCAATTATGTATCTGTAAATGAAACGAAAAGCCATCGCGCGATGATCAACGAGCTGCGGATCTATATTGAAGAGCATTTTGATGATCCGGATCTGTCGCTAAAACATCTAAGCGATCGGTTCCAGATCTCGGGCAAATATGCGAGTTATCTATTCAAGGAAGAGTTTGAGATGAAGTTTGTTGATTTTCTGGTGAAACTGAGGGTTGAAAAGGCCTGTCGTCTGTTGTCTGCATCCGATATGGCTATACAGGATATTGCTCTGCAAGTGGGTTATGCCAATGCCATCTCCTTCGGCAGAGTATTTAAACGGATTATGGGCGTGACACCAGGGGACTACCGCAAGCAGGGTGGAAAACAAGGGGAACAATAACGGAATTACATCCGAGTATCGGGTGAAATCCAATAATCTTAGAGATATCTATGAAATCTCCTGTATGAGGGAATAAGGTTCGTACCTTATCGTCCTTTGCAGGAGATTTTTTACATGCGGGAAATGCCATCGATACGTTGTATGGTCAAATGAAGTTTAATCTTCCGCCAAGGAATTAGTGCGTCGAATCGTTCTACACGTGTTGCTAAACAAGGAGATCACATAAGATGTGGTCTCTTTTTCATTTTTTGAAGAGAGATTTAATGGAAAAAGGATTATTGCAAGCTGGGTGATGCCAGATTAGGTAGGAAAAATCGATCTTAATGCAACATAATATGTTATTATAGTTAACATATAAGGTGTGAAAATTGTATATTGTCAGGAAATATGTTTATATATCGCGGTATTTAACGTGAAAAACGTGAAATTTACATTTTGAAAATAGTTTATTGTCTAAATCTCAGATCTTATGTAATGATTAGTGACATTCACAGGTGCAACAAAATGGGATGAACAAAGTGGAGTGGCAATCATGTGAATCCATTCAGAGAGTGTGCGAAAGGGGAAAGGTCAAATGAGATTATTTCAAAGACGTAAAGCAGGCAAGGCAAGTTCAATCCTCGCAGTGGTAACAGCATTCACTCTATTATTATCTGCATGTTCGTCAGGAAGCGAATCAACATCTTCATCAGGAGAGTCGGGTGCGGGGGAAAAAACGACTTTGAAAGTAGAAATCTTCGATCGGGGCAACACACCGGCGGGCTACACCATTTCGGACAGTTATCTGACTCGCTTCATTCAAGAGAAGTTTGGTGATCCAAACAACATCGATGTTCAATTTGTTCCGGTACCACGCTCGGAGGAAGTACAGAAACTTAACGTTCTGATGGCGAGTGGCTCTGAAGTACCTGATATCGTCTTTACCTACGATTCGGGAACATTCAACCGATATGCAGAGCAAGGAGGTCTGACCGAACTTACGGATCTAATCAATCAAAGTGGTCCTAACCTGAAGAAGTTCCTCGGAGATGAAACGCTGGCCTACGGTCAATATGATGGTCAACAGTTTGCGATTCCAGGTAAACGTCTTGTACTTGGCAAGTACGCATCCTATGTTCGTCAGGACTGGCTGGATGCACTCGGATTGCCTTCCCCTGAGACAGCTGAGGAGCTGCATACAACACTGAAGGCCTTTAAGGAAAAAGATCCGGGTAAGGTCGGCACAGGACTTATCCCGATGGGGATGTCGATTGCCTCGGCTCAATATGAACCCCTGATCTGGTCATTCATTGAACCGCTGACGGAAGAACAGAAATATACATTAACGCAGCAACTGGGTTCCAATGACTATCCAACGTTGTTGCCTGGTTTCAAGGACGCTCTGAAATATATGAACACACTATATAATGAAGGATTAATGAGCAAGGACTTTGGACTCGATAAAGACAAGAAAAAGCTGTGGGAAGATGTATCTAACGGCAAAGTTGGATTCTACACCGAGGATGCAGGGGAGATTTATATCTCCGGTACGTACAAAAACCTGCAAACCAATCAACCTGGTGCAGTGATGACACCGATTGATGCATTCAAAAACTCGGAGGGCAAATTCGCCAAACCGGCATACGCACCCAATGCAATGTATGTCATGATTCCGAAATCGAGCAAAAATGCGGAAGCAGCGATGAAGTATCTGGATTGGATGGCTTCAGGCAACAACCTGTTCGACCTGCAATTCGGTGTTGAAAATGAGAACTATGAACTTGTGGATGGTGTACCACTGATCAAGGATGATGCTTCTCCTGAAATCGCGGGCCGTATCTATAATTCCGGTGACATTGCCATTATCGTCAATGGTAAATATGTTGGGGAGGACAAGAAAAATGAAGAGGCTTATGTCGTTCAGGTAGAGTCGAAGTATCGGGATGATATGCGCAAGTCGGTAGCGATCTCTAACACGGACACCATTCAACCGGTACGTTTCTCCAAACCGATTGACGCAGAAGCACGTTACGGTAACGGCTTGAAAGACAAGTTTATGGAGTTTTTCGTGAAAACAACCATTTCCAAACCCGCTGATTTTGAAGCCACGTATGACAGCATGATGAAGGACTACATGGCGAGCGGCGGCCAAGCAATCCTGGATGAACGTACAGAAGCTTACAAAGCGATGAAATAAGTAGAGTAGAGATCACATCTAATGTGTATGACAACAAAGGACAGGGATTTCATTAGGGCGATGGCAACATCGCCTTGATGAAGAATCCTGAATGACATGGGGGGAAGGTTTATGAAAACAAGCATCTATTTCCGCAGAAACTGGCAACTATATGCGTTGCTCCTACTGCCCATGATCTACTTCATTATTTTTAAGTATGGGCCAATGTATGGCGTGCAGATTGCCTTCAAGGACTTTAACTTCTTTCAAGGGATCGCCGGTAGTGAGTGGATTGGCTTGGATGCATTCAGAGAAGTGTTTCAAAATCAGGGATTCTACACGGCATTGCGTAACACGTTAGTGCTTAATATGCTGGATTTACTGGTTTCCTTCCCGGCACCACTTATATTAGCCATCTTATTGTTTGAGCTGAAAAAGGCCTGGTTCAAAAAGTTGGCACAGACTTTACTGTACATTCCTCACTTTATTTCGTGGGTCATTATTGGAGGGATCGTACTTCAGGTATTCGGTACACAATCCGGTTTCATTAACAATATTTTGATGAGCATGGGATTTGATCCATTGCCATTCCTTTCAGACAAAAACTATTGGCTCTTTACGTATCTTGCGGTAGGCGTGTGGCAGAGTGCAGGCTGGGGTACGATTCTGTATCTGGCATCCCTGACAGGGATTAACCGGGAGCTGTATGAAGCGGCAGAAGTAGATGGAGCAAGTCGGCTACGGAGAATCTGGCACATCTCCTTGCCAGGCATCAAAACAACGATTGTTACCTTATTGATCATCAATGTCGGCAACATGATCTCTATCGGCTTTGACCGACCGTTTATTATCGGTAACGTGGCTGTACGTGAATACTCGGATGTGCTCAGCACGTTTGTCTATCGTGTTGGTTTACAATCTGGTCAGGTTACGCTCGCAACAGCTGTAGGTTTGTTCCAGGCTTTAGTTGGACTTGTCTTCATACTCGGAGCAAATTATACGTCCAAGAAATTAACCGATGAGAGCATTATGTAGTGGATTGAATCACATATGATCTGTAAGGAGTGAGTGAGATGTCTGAAAACACGGCGAATCGAATATTCAACTCGGTAAACGTCATTCTTATTATCATTACGATGGTGCTGTGTCTTGCACCATTCATTCATATTATTGCGATCTCGCTCAGCTCAAACCGGGCGATTGGTTCAGGAGAAGTTTCCTTTTTCCCCAAAGAATTATCCTTTGAGGCGTATACCAAAGTATTTGCAGATGGATCGATGATTCGTTCACTCATCTATACGATTTGGCTGACCGTCCTGAGTACGGTGCTGAGCATGGTGATGACCATTGCAGCGGCATATCCACTGGCGAAGAGTAATCTGAAAGGGCGCAAGTGGTTCATGCTTGTCATTGTGGTGACAATGTTCTTCAGTGGCGGCATTATTCCTGAGTACATTCTGATCAAAAATCTGCATCTACTCGACAGCACATGGGGACTTATTCTGCCTGGATTGATTAGTCCGTTCTATATGATCATTCTCATTACCTTCTTCCGAGGTATTCCCGAAAGTCTGGAAGAAGCGGCGGGCATTGACGGTAGCAGTCACTTCGGAACACTTATGCGCATTATTTTGCCACTCTCTCTTCCGGTTATGGCAACACTGAGCCTATTCTACGCGGTAGGACGCTGGAATGGTTTCCAGGATGCACTCATGTATATTACGAAGCCTGAGCTATACCCTTTACAATTGAAATTGTATCAGATGATTCAGCAAAACCAGATTACAGAACTGATGCAGAACGAAGGCATTGGTGCTGTTCAGGTCCTGCCTGAGAGTCTGAAAGCAGCCAGCGTTATATTCTCAACGTTACCGATCCTGCTTGTGTATCCGTGGTTGCAGCGGTACTTTATCAGTGGCGTAATGGTAGGTGCTGTAAAAGGTTAATAAAGGTTGTTCAAAAAGTTCACTTTTGATTGCGAATGATGCCTAGTGGCATCATCAGCATCGAATATGAAATTCAGCCGAAATGTCCGTTGCTCACGTAGTTGTCCTACGCTCCGCTACTCCATTTCTGGCTTAATTCCATCTTCTTGGTACTGAAAACTGATCTTTTTGAACATGCACCTATAGTCTCGGGAGGTCCATGACATGACACAACGAATGGTAGAAAAGATGTCGAAAGAGCAGCAGTATCTTATAAATCAGTCCATGTTGATGATGGATAGCTTCTATGACAAGGAACTGGATCTGCTACGTAGTTTCGAAGAAGAGGATTCATCGCAGCACAGCACACGAGCCAGTGCACATTATGCGCTAGGGTTGTTGATTCGAAATGAGCCTGGTGATGTGGAACGCGCGATACGGGTGTTCCACAAGGTGCTCGATGTTCAATATGACGCTCCGGATGAGATCTATCACGGAACCTTCGCGACCCGGCCCAATGATGTGCATCCACCAGCGGGTCACTATGCTTGGAAATCTTTTGCGCCAGGCACGGCCTATTTCCTGGAACGCACCTTTGAGAAGGTGTCTGCGCAGTTTATCCATAAACTACAGGAAGAGGGTTCTCTGCTCACAGAGTCCGCAGATCCCAAACAACTGAAACACTTGTTTCATTCGGCGGTGAATCAGGTTTTGCCACCAGTCTGGATCAGCTATGATCCCAACTGGCGCGAGTTTATCGCTTGTGTCTGTGTGGTTGTAACTGCCGAATTCGCCCAACTTATGCCGGAGACACTCATGAAACGGATAGACCATGCGATGGAACTGGCTGTACAAGGGTCAATAGAACGCAGGTTATCCGACGTAATCCCAATGAACACCAATATTGAGTTAATGCATATTTTCATCACCCACTACTACGGCCATCGCTTGAACCGAACAGAATGGATTCAGCATTCGGATGAACAGGCAGAGGGATTCATGAAGGAGTTTGAACAGTACGATGGTACATTCGCTGAATTCAATACAACAACGTATTACGGGGTGGATCTGTCCGTGCTTGGCATGTATCGAAAGTATGGACTCACCGAACGTTTGATCGAAATTGGACACCGGATTGAACATGGGCTGTGGAATAACATTGTGCTATATTACAATGCCAACCTGGAGAATCTCTCCGGCCCATTCTCTCGGGCGTACGACATGGAAATGCGAGAGCATAGTTCAATGGGCGTGTTTATCTATCTCTTGCTTGGAGAAGGGTATGAATATCTGGCAGGAATCAACTGTGAGTCAGGTCATGATCCACTGATTGCGCTTCTTGGGGTGGATGTGCCCGCAGAAGCCGTGCCGTATTTCAGGGCTCATCAAGAAGATCGACTTGTGCAGAAACAGTTCATGGAACTGTGTGAGCGCAATGATCCAACCTCCAATCGGAATTTGTGTACAGCCAAAGCTTGGATCGGTGAGGATCGGATGATCGGGGCCATGTCGGGAAGTGTGAATACGAATGGACAGATGCATCCAGCTACGATCCACTGGCAGACAGAGACGGGGGAGCGTTATTATCTTCGTTTGATCCGCCGTGAGGTAGACGAGGGGTGGAACAGTCATCTGCGCGGAATAACGTTCGATGCGGATCTCACGCCAGATTCGTTAACCATTGATGTGGAACTGGATACGGCGGAAGAGATCGATGTTTATTTTGAAATCAGAGGCCCATCCCTTCGTCAGCAGGATATTACATCAGCGTTATGGCAGCTCCCTGGACTTACGTGTACCGTGAGGGCTGAGGCGCCTGAACCATCCGTGTTAATGTACGTGAATCATGCGGAGATCATCTATCGTTATGTACCTGGAAAGACTGCGAACAAGATGAGATTTGAATTGACTCTCCGTGAAAACAACAGTATGAGGAATAAATAGGTATATAAGATGAACTGAACATTTACACGAGAACGGAGAGTGCAGAACCGATCTGAAGAAGCGGAGCGTTCGCCTGAAAGCTTTCTGCAAGAAAGCTGCATCGGAAGCATAAGCTATCTCCGGATTTTTCCGTTTGGAGCAGGGGATCAAAAAAATCTGGGGATAACAGCGATCGGAAGATGGTACTGCAAATGGAGTGATCTAGTGTAAAGTTTATTGGTTCAACTTATATAGATAGAGATAAATGGAATATGAATGGGCGATAGAATGAGAGACAGGAGGACCAGTCATGTACACGGACAAGCAGGAATATTCGTTTTCTACATGTTGGAATATCAAACGTCATACGACCGGACAAGGCATGATTGAAGAGATCAAATCTCTTGGATTCAGACAGGTGGAGCTTAATTATAACGTTACGGAAGAGATGCTGCAGACGATAGAACCGATGATTGAACGGGGCGAAATCGGTGTATCCAGTGTGCATAATACATTCCCGCATGTGGCTGATCCGGATTATGGGACGGATTCCGTCCTGCTCGGATTCGCTGATGAGCCGCGCCGCAAACGAGCGATTGAACTGTTACTCCGCTCTGCCGAGTATGCACATCGTTATGGAGCCAAGGCTGTTGTTATACATCCGGGTGAGGTTCCGTTTGAATACAATATAGATGAAGCGTTGAAAAAGATATACCACGATCAGGGGCCGGACTCCCCGGCGTATCAATCTTTATGGCAAGAGATGCTGGAGAAACGGGAAGATGGCAGCGCACATTACCTGAGCCGGATTCAGGAGAGTCTGGAAGAGGTATGTGACTTGTCGGAGCAGCGGGGATATGGAGTGAATTTTGGTATTGAAACCCGTTCACGCTGTTATCAGATGCCTACTTTGCACGAAGCGGGAACGATTATTGGACGCATGAAGGGCGCGCCGCTTGGTCTTTGGTACGATATTGGTCACGGCATGATGATGGATCGAATGGGGCTATATGACAATGTACATGAGGCTAATGCGTTGATTGATCACGTGGTTGGCGTGCATATTCATGAAACCGTAGGGTTATCAGATCATTGGTGTCCATACATTCATAGCAAAGACATGACATTTTTTGATTCATTTTTGGATATTATCGACCGTTCTCCGGTGAAAGTATATGAATTAAAAGCCGCGTGTACACCGGAAGAAATCAATGAGAGTCATGGAATAATCACGGCTCGTATTACTGAGCGTCATGCGGCACGTCAGCGCGGATAGGGAGCACACGCATCAAGCATGAATGCCCCTATAGGAAAGTAATTAACAAATAGAGCGGTTAAGAACAAACCTCAGGTTGCATTACAAGGGTGTTCTGCCGCTCTTTTGTTGTTCTTTTAAAAGGTGAATGTTTTTAGCGTTTCTCAGGGAGTGTTACGTCACCGAGAATACCTGCCTGATAGCCTTTGACTACAGCCCCGATTCTGGATTTAACACCAAATTTCTGTGTAATAGACGTGATATGATACTCCACTGTACGTTGGCTGATCGCCAGATCCTGTGCAATTTCCTTATTGGTCATCTCCAGTGCAATACGGTTAAGCACTTCGCGTTCTGTTGCAGTGAGTGATTCCTCCAGATTAGAGGATAACATGGTCTCTGGAACAAGCACATGACCCAACATACTTTGGTGAATGGCGTTGATAATCTGTCCATACGTTGCTTGTTTTGACAAGTAGGCATGGACGCCCAGATCATAAGCTTTTAACTGGAATTCATGATAGTTGTATCCAGATAGCAATATAATTTTGACGGATAACCCGTATTGATCTTTCAATCTTCTCACAACCTCGAACCCATCAAGCTGGGGCATGCGGATATCCATCACAACAACATCTGGTCGCAACGCCTCTACTTCGGATAAAAAAAGCAATGGATCGCTGAATGTCTTCAGTACCTGTATGCCGGGTTCGCGGTTTAAGCGGTTGTTGAGACCTTCCATGACCAGGGGGTGATCATCAAGCAGTACGACTGTAATGGGTTCGCTCATTGTTCAGTTGCTCCTTTGGTTAAAGGCAAACGGATGTTGATTGAGGTTCCTTTGCCAAGGCTGGAATGTATGGTGAATTCTCCACCGAGATGTTGAATGCTGTTTTGTATGGATATCAAACCGAAGTGCCCTGTTGCAGTATCAAATGTGGTATGAACATTAAACCCCAAGCCGTCATCCTCTATTTGGAGAAACAGGTCATTAGCCCTTGTATGTACCTGAATGGAGCAAAACGACGCCTGTGCGTGCTTCATCACATTCATAATGAGTTCACGGATCGTCCGAAAGACGGTGGACTTCAGAGGTTCTTGCTTCAACTCTCCAGAGAGGGCGTTGTAGTTTAGTTCCATTCTGATACCACTTTGTATTTGAAGTGTTCGGATGAGCCATTGCAACGCTTCCTCAAGATCACTTCGATCCATAATATGAGGGTAGAGATCATCACACAATTGGCGTATATCTCTCTGGGAAGCATACAGGCACTCCAGCCAAACAGCCGTTTGATCCTTATGCGTCTCTCCGGTATCGTGTAATTCCTCCAAATCACGAGACAGAAAAATCAGGTTTTGTAGCAGTTGGTCATGCAGGAAATAAGAGGTTTTCATACGCTCTGCCTGTTGGGCTTCCATCATAATATCATTGAACTGCCGATGGCGGCGTATCTGGTGTTCATGAAGATCTGTCTGGTCTACACGGTATTCATATCGCTTCTGCAGATCGGATAAGAGTTTGCCATTGACGAGCATTCGAATCGCTTCCAGCCTGCCTTTATCAATGATCTCCTGCTCTTCTGCTGAAAAAAGGGTGCGATTTTCTTTGTGGCCAATGCCCAGGAATCCTGCCATCTCCGTAGTGTGTTCACCTGAAAGCTCCCAAACCTGTGCCAAGTCATATTTCTGTCGTAAAACTTCAATATCCAACGCCTCGTTATCGATATTCTGAATGGAAGCAAAAACCCCTGTACCTTCCTGAGAATATCTGTGCTTATCATCAATCCATATGACAATTACGCCTTCAATATCCAGCATCTTGTGGAACATCTCGGCAAACACGTGAATCATGTCCCGCATGTTTTGCTGCTCAGCCATTCGCATAGTCAACCGCAGTTGCTGGTGTTCCAACCAGTCTTTGTTAAGTTTGTTTTTCTTGCGTGATCGGGTGAGCATGTACTTATACACCCAAGTAATCAGCAAAAACGAGACAAACAGTAAGCTGATATGAATTAACGAATGCAGGTGAGAAGCAGCCAGAAACAGTAAAAATACGATTAAAGCATATAGTCCATGAATCATCAATCTTGGCATAACCAGTTTGAGGTCAAGCATACTCCGTTGTACAAGTACATAAGTGAACATCCATGATAAAGGAAGAAATCCAATTAATGTGTACTCTACAGGCAATAATGGTTCACCTTGAAGCAGGGTTGGAATAGCAAAACAGATGATGAAGGGAATCAGGCTAAAAATAATTCCTGTTAACATGAGCAATAGCTGGTTCTGCTCCTTGCGATTGTAGCTTGTACGATTAACCCATGTCATCCAGATTAAGATCAGAAGGGTTGCACAAAGAATAAAGTTAAGCAGATTAGTTGGACCAGACGGCGCAACAGGAGTACTGACGGTGGTAATGCCTTGATTGATCTGAACATCGGTCATCATCCACTGCTTGATGTACAGAAATACTAGGCCTGCAGAATAAGCAACTGCAATACCTCTGCTGATGAATAGTAACCACCGGAAACGATGCAGGCGGGTACGGAATACAAAAGACACATAAAAAGCAGTTAAACAGTAAGGTAACCATGCCGCACAAAAGGCCAAAATATAATTGGATAAAGGCAACTGGGATGTGTATATCGTCAGTATACATATGGCCATGGACAGGTTAAGGAGGTAGAACAGACGCATCACTCGTGAACCGGGTTGGCTAAACAAGGCATAGGTTCCGGTCAGCAACAGCAATAATTCTACAATGGATGAGAAGCCGATGTTAAACCATTCACGTGGTCCAGGCTTCATTGTATGTTCGGATGTCTGACCGCGAAAATTCTCAACGCCGATGGTGTAGGCTTCAGTCACTAAGAATTCACCTTTTTGATGGAGTAACCGGACTTCTCTTTTGGGTGCCAAGGAGATAACGGTGTCACCCGATCTAATTCCGGATGTAAAAGCTAACCCTTGCGGATCTATATCATGTACTGCCCAAGAATTGGAGGCATTTGGTGTCAACGAAAGTCCGATATAAGGATTTAAAAATGAAGAGATATGGATATATGTGGCTGTTAGTATAAAGCACAACATCGTGACAAACCAAACAGAACTAAATTTATATGTGGTGACTCTATGTAATGAATTTCTTAATCCCATGCGAGTAATCATCCGTTCTAATAAAATGCATCATTGGTAAAATGAAGTGGAAAAACAAGCCATGTAGCAATGACATGGCTTGCCAAGCAGCACTCTATGTTAATGTAGCAGAGTGCCTAACATTTTGTACATCAAAACTGCTGATTCCTGTCTGAGCATAGGCTGCTTCGATCTATAATCCACAGCACCGCTGCTGGATATGGACACTTCTGGACCGTAGAGACCTAAAGCGACTACAAATTGAACCCCTTCTTGAGCCCAACGATCCTGTGAACCGGCAAGATTGGCAGTTACGGCAGGTGCACCAAGTAGTTGTTGAGCCGTTCTGGAAATAATCACTGCGGCCTCTTGCCTTGTGATGGCTTGGTCAGGATGGAACAATCCATGGGTATTTCCTTGCACAATACCCAATTCAAGGGCGGTTTGAATGAAGGCGGCATAGGGGCTTAACTGGGTGTCTTTAAATTTTGGTGATTGAGTCGAAATTGACATCCCGCTTATACCCACGACCTGTGTTACAAATTCTCCACGACTAACAGGCTTCTCTGGTTCAAATAGGGATTGATCCTGTGGATACAGGCCAATCTGTGTTAAGCGATAGATGTACGGAGCATAGGGATGGTCTTCTGGCACATCCTCATAAGGCTTGGCTTCTGGCAATTTCTCGGACCAGCTATCTGACTTGTTGTAATAGAAATACGTGATTTCACCTGACTGATTTTTTTTGAAACCAGCAAGCTTACCGTCCTCATCCATGAACAACATGTCCTTAACGGGTGTTAAAGTGTGAGTGCCATAAGCATCTATAACCTGAAGAAATTTCTCTGTTGCTGAAATATCATACAACCATGCGGGCAAGCGGATATCCCGATATAGTCCCTCATAGGTACGGAGTGAAGACTTGGGTACGCTATAATCACTATAATGCGTCTTGTTGTTTGGATAAAAATGATCCATAAATGCATGAAAAAGCGCTTCTCGCACATCTGGTCCATCACTGTTGGAGACGATAAATAGTCCAGTCTTCTCGTTAGGTAACAGCCACAGATTGGAGTGGAATCCGTCCAGATCGCCTGCTTTACTCACGACTTTCCGTCCATGATTATACTGCGAATAGGTGGATTCGAATCCGTAACCTGTACCAGGTATATCCGGGTGTATGGAGACATCCAACGTTTGCATCGCTTGGACGGATGAAGGTTCTAGTATACGTGCACCCTGGTACGAACCTTGATTGAGCTGCGCAAGCATAAAATGAGCCATATCCCGTCCAGTCGTAATTAATCCACCCTCAGGTGAGCTATCCGGTACATTGGAATATTGCGGTAATGCCTGCCCTTCAGCGCCATAAGGAGTCGCGAGTTTACTGAGCGAGTCTTTGCTTAGTGTAAAATGGCTATTCGACATACCGAGTGGCTGGAAAATATGCTGTTGTACATAAGTCTCAAACGGAAGTTTGGACTGTTTCTGAACAATGTAGCCCAAGAGTGCATAGCCGTAGTTGTCGTAACGGAAAACTTCTCCTGGCGTGCGGACAATGGACGGTTGGTGGTCTTTGATGAATTGCTCAAGCGGATAAGAACTTCCCAGCCCTCTGTCTGTAGCTGCTGCATCTGTGAAATCAAACCCGCTGGTGTGGGTCATCAGATGTTCTAATGTTAACGCTGTTCCGGTATGGTTGGTCAGATCAAGACCATCTGTGTATGTGCTGACATCCTCATTAAGCTTTAATTTTCCTTGCTCAGCCAATTGCATAATGGCGGTTGCTGTCAGCGTTTTGGATATGGAGGCTACACGAAATAGAGTGGAGTCGGCATCGACTGGGATTTGTTTTTCCACATTGGCATAACCATATCCTTTATTCAACACAATCTGTTGATTGTGAACAACGGTGACTACCGCACCTTTCAGAGCAGACTTCACTTCAGGCTGGGCGAAGAACTGACTGATGAACGATTCCGTTTCCTGAGGGGTTACCTGGTGAAGGGGGAGACTATTCTCTGCCGATACACTGGTCATTGTAGTGAAACTTAGAGATGCAACCAGGAGGATGTTGGCCACAGCACGTTTCCAATTAGGATTTGATTTGTAGCTGTGTTGTTGTTGTCGAGTTGGACATGTTGCTACGTGAGATTTCATGAAATTCTCCTTTGAGTTGAGGTATGTTCGTTCTCTTACATTTAGGTACATCTATAATCTATCAGTTCGAATGTAATGACGATTCCGTAGTACGCACTTATTACTGCAGGACTTCCGCAAACCTTTTTGCGTGATCCCGCAATCGCAGAAGGTGAATAGTGAGTTGCGAATGATCTTGAACATATGAAAAGAGGTATTTGTCATGATGGACCCAATGGGGTCTCGACAAATACCTCTTTTTGTTTCGTCTTTATACTTTCCATGCGAAGCGACATAGTGCAAAGGAATTGTGATGTGAATTTTATAATGCTACTTGTACATCCGTCGTTCAAGTTCAGCATAGGCAATGGCAGGATCATCACTGGAATTATCAATATAAGCGATGGATGAAGCAGGGAGGGGCCAAGCTATTTCTTTACGGACGAGAGAAGTTGTGAAGGCATCCCAGTTGGCTAACTTCCATTCATCTAGTGGGGATTGTCTCGCTGTGATCCGTTTGTGATACAACGCTTCATTCTCCAGATAAATATAGGCTACACGCACATCCGTATCATCTAGGGTATGTCCAATTCGTGCAAGTTCCTGAGCAATCCAATCCGGTGAACCGATTTCTTTGGTAAATGGCCCCACAACGATCGTATCGATACCCAACTGAACGTTATCCAGAGCGGCATCCATCGTAATGCGGTACCCAAGATCACGGCACAACCTTTTGTATTCAGGCGAATCTCGGTCGGAGGGATCAAGTCCCTGAAGGGTCATGATCGCCTCAGCCGCGGGACGAAGCAGAATATCCATATCAAAGAAAGCCGCTTTATGTTTACGGGAAAGGGCTTTGGCAAGGGTGGTCTTGCCACTTCCGGCCCCGCCGAGAAAAAAAATTAGTTTGCTCATGAATGTAATGCCTCCTTTAATTAGATTCAAAAAATAGGATATGTAATTGAAAAAATACACGTGTATATAGATTTATCATTAGAGTTCGTGAATGAAAGGACTTGTTTATTTTAACATAAATAAAGAAGCTTGTTGGCTAGACAGAAAAGGAAGGATAAGGTAAAATCATACCTAGTTGTTCTATGCATAGGTTTCCGATGTATATGATCAGAAGAGATTTAAAAGTATGAAAAGGAAGGAGTGAGCCGCGTTGCAGGTTAACAAACAAATGATTAAAGGCAGTACCGAGACACTAATCCTAACTTTATTGAAGGAACGACCGTTGTACGGTTATGAATTAATTAAGGAATTACATCGTCAATCCGAGGGTGTGTTTAATCTGAAAGAGGGCACGTTATATCCTATTTTGCATGCCATGGAGATTGAAGGATGGGTAGAGTCGTACTGGATGGAGGTTGAAGGCCGTAAACGTAAATATTATTCGATTCGTGACAAGGGCATGGAGGCCTTACAAAGTAAAAAAGCAGAATGGAATTTGTTCCGCAGAGCTGTGGATCGGGTGCTTGGGGAAGGAGGCCTGACATGACGAATCGAGATGAACGAATTCAGCATTATCTTGATCACATGTGTGTTCAGGTTAAAGCTCGCGAAGTACATAACGACTTGCGTGATGAGTTGGGAAACCACATGGAAGAGATCATTTTGGACAAAGAACAAGAAGGTTATACAGAGGAAGAAGCAATTGCATATGCCATTGAACAGATGGGTGATCCTGCAGTGGTAGGCAAAAGCATGCACCGATTGCATCGACATCGAATGCACTGGGGGCTGTTAACGGGACTTTCCAGTTTGCTAATCATAAGTCTGCTGCTGACGTGGATTTATACGACAAATATCTCAGTTGAAACCTTTCAGTTCTTATATAAAAGTCATTTGATCTACACTATTTTTGGTTTAGTACTGATGGTGTTTTTGATTTATTTTGATTATCGAAAATGGAAAAAAGCTGCCTGGTGGATCTATATTTTGTTAAGTGGTATGTTGTGGATTAATCCGTTGGTATCACCGTTTGATTATGGTGTGCAACGGTTCTGGAGCATATTTGGGTTAACCATTGATCTCACGACGATATCCATGTGGGTATTGCCCCTCGCCATAGGTGCGATTATGCTGGATAAGCTGCGTACTAAGTGTGACGTACAATCCATCTCAACTTATATTCTTCTTGTGGCTTTGCCGTCTTTTAGCCTGTTACAAGCTTCAGATTGGGTACGATTGTTTCCATTCGGAACGGCAACTATTATCTTGTTTGCCTGGATTACACGAAAATGGCTTTATACGTTTGTAGGTGCTGCAATTGCGGGACTTGTCACTATGATGCAATTGTTTTTGAGTGGTGAGTACAGGCGGTTTGAGAGACTCACTGCCGTGTTTAATCCCCAAAATGACCCGCTAGGACATGGTAGCTATAACCAATCAATTATGAGTATTCTTCATTCCGCCGGATGGCGGGGAAACGGTTTTGACACGTCTTTTGACCACTTTAAAGGATTTTATATGGACTATCCCGGTGTAATGCTTATTGATGTATTTGGTTGGCTAGCAGGCATAGTGCTGTTGCTTGGAATCGTATGGTTTCTTGCTAGTATGCTGAAAATGCTACCTCGTGTACTCGATGAATTTGGTCGTATGATCGTGTTCAGTATTACAATGATGTTTGTATTGCAAATGCTTTACTCGCTGGCGATGACTACCGGAAAGGTTCCGATTGTTAGCGTTACATTCCCTTTTATTGGATTTGGTTCTCATCTGATCTTAGAATACGCCATGATGGGTTTACTGCTTGGAGTATATCGACGTAAAGATACCATTTCATTAAGAAGCCAACCGAGACAGCCGATCAGGACCTTATCAAAATAAAGTAGACACGTGATCGGATGGTATAAGTAATACAATACGATGTTTAATCAAACGGATGTGCTCGTGCGTCAGACGGAAACCAGATATGACGCAGGTTCACCCAGCCCTGGCTGTTGAAAGATAGGCCGCGCACCGAAGGCAGATAAGCGGTTTCAACTGGTTTTTCGGATAAATGGAATAGTAAATTCTGACCGACCAAGAATTGTTCAATTCGGTCTAATTCAGAAGTTCGATCTGCTGCAATCGGAGAAGCAATAATGGTTTGCAACATCTCATGAATCGTTATACGAGCCGAATCTTCCAGGTGCTCGGACAACGTGGAGTAAAGATCATACCTGCGCAGTTCTTCGTCTCTGTCCCGAATGAGAGAGAAGAGAATCAGATCAGATTCCAGCCGGAGATTTCCTTTGAACTGCTCCATCGTAGCGGTACGGACGGTACAGGAGAAACCGTACTGCTCCAGTATGGACGCCAGATGTTTAGCATCCCTGCGATATTGTGGAATGGTTGCAATATGCAAGGAGATGGGACTGGAGGATATCGAACTTATCGATACATGGCTAAATCCCTCCGAGTGGACCTGGACTTTCTTGGTATTTACCGCACTAAAATCAGTCTCCACGACCTCAGAGTCATCTGCATGTTGTTCATCTCTATACATTCCAGCAAGACATGACTGAAGGTGTGCTCTTACTTCCGGATCGTTTAACGGTCCGGCTTTTTGCGTATTACATGTGAGTAATTTATGAACCATCACACCTGCACTAATCTGAGTCCAATCTGCACCTGTAGACGAAGACGGATTATGAACAAGATGGAAGAACGGAGTTTCGATATCTTGACTATCATCCATTTTGGCCGAGGCACTCCACGGAATTTGCAGGATATCTACCCGGTCCATATGTGCTCTACCCTGAAAATACGATGAAAAGGCTTCAAGTCTGCACAAGTGATCATCCCAGGCGGTGACCTTGAACGGCCCCGTCCCAACAGGTTTTTGCATCCCATGCACATCACTCGAATGCTTCATCTTATGTTCGTTTGTTCCTGGTGAGGGTACAATCGCCGCACGACTTGTTGTCAGGAAGGATAAAAACAATTCATGAGGATATTTAAGCTGGAAACACACGGTTAAGGAATCGACCGCTTCGATAGATAGAATCTGTTTACTTACATCACGGTACAGTGTCCGGCGATCTGTAGATTGCAGCCGTTCAAACGTATGTACAATATCATGGGCCGTCAACAACTGACCATCGTGAAATGTAATACCTTTTCGCAAATAAAAGATCCAAGTCTTTCGGTCTGCACTGACATCCCAGGTATGAGCGAGACAGGGGAGAATCTCTCCCTGTTCACCACGTTGAACCAACCCGTCAAAGACATGGCTGGTAACAAAGGATTCAGCTAATAGATTAATGTACAGCGGATCAAGCGCATGAAGCTGTTGGCGCAGGGGCAACCGAAGCGTATCAATCTGCTCATTATTGGTGCCGGCTTCCGTATGATGTCCTGAATACCCTAGCAACCACTGGTTTAGATGATCCTGCATGATTGTTGAACTGGAGAATGCGCTCACCTGCTCGGCAGCTTCCTGCAACTCCCGGCGATTCATGGCCTGCATCATATATTCTGCGGCGATTTGATCAGCCGGAACAAGTAAAGTCAGTGAAGAACGCCGACCCCGGCCACGCTGGGAAACCCAACGAATCCAATCATGGGCAACCATCTTTTTGACAATCGTTAACGTATTGCGGTGTGTACAATTTAGCAATTCAGCGAGGTCGGCAAGCGTAAGTTCATGTTCTGTATGGTGACCGTAATGACGATGCAACAGCAGATATTGCTGATGTAATTTCAAAGTGATGATTCCCTCCTGGAGGTGAACACTGACGTATTCCTCTAAAATAAGAAGTTTTGTCGATTTTAATTTCTATTTATATACCTATTTTATCATCTAGAATATAGCATAGAAAGGTTAATGGAGGTTTTTCCCATGATTGATAAAATAATGGCTTCACCGCATCGTGCTCTAATCACGCTACTGTCTGCATGGATACTTGCTATCATTCACCAGTATTTATTCTATGGTAATGATTTGGGCGTATCGTATCCGATCTTTGTCATTCTCTTATACGTGTTTATGTATCTGTTTGCACGGGATCGTATGAGGTCTTTCCAGTGGATTGATGCATTTGTGGCGGGTATTGTGCTGTTATTGTCGCTAACGTTCCTGTTATACGACAATGAACTGTTCCGTGTTCTTAATTTCCTGGTTGTACCCGGCGTAATTATCTTACATATGACCTATCTAATGGGCAGAAAACGGAAGCAGTGGTGGGAGGTCGGTTTGATTGGTACGGCGATTGACCATTTACTGCCTCAAGCCATACGTCATTGGGGGACTGTTGGGGCCATTGCTGTGAGAGCAGGCGGGCGTGGCATGGGCAAATCACAGAAAACGGTTGTTTTCAAAGTACTCATTGGTCTTGTGGCGTCCTTGCCTATCCTCATTGTAGTCGTTGCATTACTGTCCTCCGCTGACGGGGTCTTTGATCAGTATTTAGCCGGTTTTCCGGAGTGGCTGAATCAATTGGCTTTTACTCCAGGGATACCGAGAATCATCTGGATTGTCATTGCAGGTGTAGGTCTGTTCGGTTATGTATGGGGATTTGTACAGCCAATGCAATATGAGGCAGAGAAGAGAGCGAACGCACATTGGAAAAATGGCGCAGCAACCACGCTTGATAAGCGTGATCACACTTATATATTCTCTCCTGTGGATCCACTCCCTAAGGGTCAGGTTACGAATAAAATTACACCCGAGCCCGAACATGTTCCGGTTCTTCGGGGACCATTCAGATTGGACCCCATCATTGTGGGGACTATGCTGATCGTCATCAACTGTGTGTACGTTATGTTCGTACTTGTACAGTTTTCGTATCTGTTTGGTGCGGGAGAGGGACATCTTCCGGTAGATCTGTCATACGCTGAGTATGCGAGAAGTGGATTCGCAGAGTTGATTCTCGTTACGGGTATTAATTTCTTTATTCTTATTGTTGCATTGCAATTCACACGTCCGAGTGGAAAAGTAGGCATGATCGTGCATCAGGCACTTCTCCTGATTCTGGTCAGCTGTTCAGCAATCATGTTGTATTCCGCTTTTATGCGCCTAAATCTGTATGAACAGGCATATGGATATACGTACATCCGGTTCCTGGTACACGCATTCATGATCTTCCTGGCACTTCTGTTACTGATTGCCGGCCTTCGTATACGCTACACGTCCATACCGCTGATCCGTTGGTATATTGTACTTGCACTCACTGCATATGTTGCAGTCAACTATGTGGGCATGGATAATCGGATAGCAGCGCTGAATATTGAACGTTATCATCAGACTGGCAATATTGATGCATCCTACCTGGCAAGTCTATCGGCAGATGCGACTCCGTTACTTCGAGAGTTTGCTTTGAAGGAGTACCCGGATCTCAAGAGAGAAATGCTGGAACGTCAAGCCTATCTGGAGAGGGATACATCCAATCGTTCCTGGCCTTCTTATAACGTTGCAAAACACAGAGCTGAGCTAGAAATGTCCAAATTGAGAACGGAATAGTTGAATACTGGCTATTTTCACGAACGGATTTATGCAAAAACAATATGTAAGTGTTATAATATAAAAACTAACCTATAAAGGGGGTGAATCCCTTGTTTGAACTGCAGGAGTTATTACCATATTTATTCTCGATTGGACTCATCTTCACCGTCAGTTATGCCTATATTGCCCATCTTCATTGTGGCATGACGGAGTACTGGGTGGAAGGTGGCGTCGGTGGTGGACTTGAACCTGTACTTCCCGCCCTGTGTTTGGACAGACAGCACAGACAGGAAGACTGGAGCCGCATGATTAGACGAAGAGAAGCGCCCGATGAAGATGAACCAGATTGTCATTCCTCGTTGAACGATTGGTCAACAAATCAACGAGGAGGATATATATGGAACATAAGACGAACAAGGGATTCACTTTTACATCGGGCAAGGGACGAATCTATGGCCTGATTGCTATTTTGTTTGCAGTCATGCTGCTTGCCGGATGCAGCAACAACGTGTCGGAGATTACCTCATCGACACCGGGATTTTTTAACCATTACATTGTATTTCCACTGTCGTATCTGATTCAGCATATTGCCACCATATTTAATGGAAGCTACGGGGTGGCGATTATTGTGATCACGCTGGTCATTCGTCTGGCACTGTTACCGTTGATGATGCGTCAAGCGAAGTCCCAGCAGGGAACACGAGTCATCATGAATGCCATGAAACCCGAGATGGATGCGCTCAAGAAAAAATATGAAGGCAAAAATGACCCTGCTGATAAGCAAAAGCTGTCTCAGGAAACGATGGAGCTATACAAGAAACATAAGTTCAATCCGCTGAATATTGGTTGCTTGCCGATGCTCATTCAGTTGCCTATACTTTCTGGTATTTACACGGCTATCCGACTTACACCGGAGTTGTCCTCCCATTCGTTCCTGTGGTTCAAACTGGGTGCACCGGATTACGTGCTCGCTGTGGTGGTCGCGGTCATTTATCTGATTCAAGCGAAGGTATCCCAAGCCAATATGGCGCCTGAACAGCGAAAACAGTTTGCCATTATGGGATATCTCTCCCCATTAATGATGGCATTCTTTTCTCTAACAGCCCCTGCAGCCATGCCGCTCTACTGGACGGTTGGGGGTTCGTTCCTGGTGCTACAGACATTATTATTCCGCAAGATGTACCCTGTAGAACACCCGCAGGAGCCTGTAATTGTGGAAGTGAGTCAGAAGAAGAAGAAAAAATCTGGTTCATCCAAATCTACTCGGAAACCTGCAAAGTCGTAGGAAAAGATATGGACGTAATCATGGCATCGTGAAGATATTTAGTATAAACGTGTTATACGTTGCAAAAGCCTAAGAAAGAAGCCGATCCTTTAGGATCGGCTTCTTTGTATTCAAGAAACGATGTAGATTAAATGTACTCGCATTCTATTGAGCAGATATTCTTCTGTTCTGTCACGTCATATCTCCGGTTCATCCGACAGTTGGAAACGGGAAACAAAATACCAGATGAGCTCGCGACGTGAGGATACCTTGGTTTTGGCGAAAATCGATTTCAAATGATCCTGAACGGTGTACACAGAGATATGCATCGCTGCAGCAATCTCTTTGGACGAATAGCTGCGCAGCACATAACCCAGCAGTTCCCGTTCTCGACTGGATAATCCATGGCTCTCGGCAAGCAAGGGCAGCAAATCCTGTGGCATCGCCTGCTCCAAACGGATGGCAATCTGATCCGGTCCCACGAGCTGTTGCATGAGACTGGCATGAAGTATGAGGTAACGCCCATCCGGAAGTTGAATGCAAACTTTGGAGGGCGAGTCGAGAGTGAGTTGAGTATCGTCAGCCCGTTCTGCCCGATTCTTGCGCTGCAAGTGCGAACTGACTGCACGTACCGGACGGGGCAGAACATCCGGCCCTATATGTTCCAGCATACGCAATTGGGACAACCAATACTCCGCCGGGGCGTTCAGGGATAAGAGCTGAAACGTATCCGAGGTGATCAAAATCCCAGGTTCTTCGGGACTTCCACTCGTGATCTCATCCACAAGTGTCAGACTTGTGGACCGCAGCATCGATGCAATCGAAGCAGTCCAGGTCTGAATCAGCAACCGTTCTTCTTCTGTAAAAAAAGAATTCTCAGTCTTGCGATACAGGGTCAGATATCCCCAACAAGCGTCTCCACTGACGAATACGGCGCGCAGTTCATCACCGAACCCCGCTGGCTGAAGAATGTTGATATAACGTGGGCTTTGTTCATGCTGTGCGTTTATGGCCGTGTGAAGTGTCGCTGTATGTTCACCGCTGCGAATTAATTCAGCGTATTTATGTATATCTTCTTCCATGTATTCATTGATGAATAACCGATCATGAATAGCTTCAATGCCTTCTTCTGTCACAGCTCCAGTGGAGAGAAGAGTCAAAGGATCAACGGTGGTGAAACAGTATGCGTCGTACGGTATAACCGAATGGATCTGTTTGAGAACAGATTCCCGGTAGGTACGTGAGGTCCAGGTTCCTTTTTCAAGAGAAGTGATAAGTCTGTGGCTCCGGTCAATAGGTGATGTCAACAAGGTTTCTCCTCTCTCTATGCGAATATCCCAATGTTCTGGGATTGTAGGCTCAGCGTATCCTTCTATAATGAAATTAGACGAACAACGAGTCAAGTCTAACTTCAATTCAAGAGGAGCGCGGTGCCCATGAATCACAATCCATCACCGATGAGCTGGGAAACAGCAGATGTTCATCGTTACGAACAATCGATAGCCTTGAAAATTCCGGGTTATTCTCATATGCATGATCTAATGGAACGGCTGCTTGCAGCATATTTTGCGGATAACAACGATATTCATATACTTGTTGCTGGAGCTGGAGGGGGAAAAGAATTAGCTCTGCTTGGTTCACGCCATTCCAACTGGATGTTCACGGGAGTAGATCCTTCGCTGCCGATGCTGCAACTTGCTGAGAAACGAGTCGCGGAAGCAGGCATCGGTTCCAGAGTGACGCTGCAACCTGTCACGGTTGAAGAATTGCCGGAGGATATTGTATATGATGGGGCGACAAGTATGCTCATGTTGCATTTTCTTCAAGGGATGGAGGCCAAAAGAGCACTCGTGACAAGTCTGGCAGCGAGGCTTAAACCGGGTGCACCACTGATCATTGCGGCTGTAAATGCCGATCTTCGTTCTCCTGCACATTCAATCATGATGCAAGCTTGGCAGGATCACATGTTGAGTGTGGGAGTGCTTCCTGAAGAGTGGGAGCGCTTTGCTGCTTCCCTAGGCCGTGAATCCGATCCAATATGCTCTGAAGAGATGACTAAGCTACTGACCGAATGCGATTTCTCACATATTACACGTTACTTCGGGGCGTTCTGGGTGGAGGGGTATTATGCAATTCGAAACTAACGTGAAGCCTATGAAAGATCAGATCTGGGTCGTTGGCGGTTATGGTCAAGTAGGGCGGATGATATGTACTCAACTGGGGAAATTGTTCCCGGGTAAAGTATGGGCTGCGGGTACACGCATGAACCGTGCGGAAGAATTCAGCCGATCTACAGGTGGTGCAGTACTGCCGCTACAACTGGATGTGACCAAACCTGTGGAGCCGTCCATGTTACGGTCTGTTAAGTTGGTCGTCATGTGTGTCGATCAGAGTGATACCCGGTTTGTTGAATCCTGTGCACAAGCCGGAACCGATTATATTGATATTTCTGCAAAGTATGATTTTCTCGCTCAGGTTGAACAGCTACACACCACAATGCAACGTTCCAAATCGACCGCAATACTCAGCGTTGGACTATCACCGGGAGTAACGAACTTGCTTGTACGCGAAGCGACCATGCATATGGATCAGGTGGAGGAAGCAGACATTAACGTGATGCTGGGACTTGGAGAGAAACACGGAAAAGCAGCCGTGGAGTGGACGGTTGATCAGATGAATGCCACCTACCAGGTGATGCAAAAGGGGAAGCCTACGGAGGTGCAAAGTTTCGGAGATGGCAAAAGGATCGATTTTGGAGCGGAATTGGGGAACCGGAAGGCGTATCGATTTAACTTTTCAGACCAACACGTGGTTGCTCGGACCTTACGTATTCCAACCGTATCGACCAGACTATGCCTGGATTCCCGCTGGATCACAACATCCATGGCAATCTCCAAACGTACAGGGTTGTTTTCCTTGCTCCGTATCCCGTCTATTCGGAATGGAACAGTGAAGGCCTTTGGTCTTATTCCTGGAGGAAAGCCGATGTATGCGGTCAAGGTCGATGCCATTGGATGGGAGAATGGGGAACAAATCTGCGTCGAACAATTGCTTGTTGGCGATAAGGAAGCAGATGCAACAGCAGCCGTAGCAGCAGCTGTGGCCGAACACGTATATAAAATAGAGTCAGCGTTGCCGCATGGTGTGTTTCATATCGAACAGGTTCTCTCGTTGCAGGACATTCAGGATGCACTTCATACGCCACTAAAGGTGACGACCAGGATCAAATAGTTTCATGTTCTTTTGCTGGCACCCTCCGATCTGCTATGATGGAACAATAATCATGGCATGATGGAGGGAGGGAGATCATGAACTGCGTTGCTGAATTACCTTATTACAAAGTGCAGAGAAAAGTGACGGGTCTCGCCCAAGAGATTGAGATGAATGCCCGCTCCATGATTCTGTATTCCGATAAAATCGTGACCAAATACCGCGAGTTCAACATCACGGAAGTGTTTGATATGTCATTTCGCCGTATGGGTGATGAAGGTGGGTTTTTCTATCTTCACACGAGCACTGGAGTATATCCATATATGGTCGAAATCGATCCCAAACCTTTTATACAAAGTTTCAGAAAGATGACGATTCAAAAATTAAAATGACTTGACCTTGCCGTTACGTGAAGGCTTAACCTCGGATATGGAAGGAACGATAACCAATCCAGAGGAGCCGTGAACGTAATGAGTATATTGATTCAGCAAGCTACAATTCTAACGATGAAAGATGCCGATGCCCCCTTTATGGGGGATATTCGTGTTGAAGGAGATCGCATTACGCAGATTGCTGACCACATTTTGCCTCAACCGCAAGATGAGATTATCGATGGCCGCCATAAGATTGCCATGCCGGGTCTGATTAATGCCCACCAACATACGCCAATGAGCCTGCTCCGGGGATTTTCGGATGATCTGAAGCTGATGGACTGGCTCGAACGTAAAATGTTGCCTGCCGAAGCACGGATGAACACGGAAGACATCTATTGGGGGGCCAAGTTATCCATCGCCGAGATGATCCGCTCAGGTACCACTGCCTTTGCAGATATGTACATTCATATGAACGAGATTGCAGAAGTCGTGAAGCAAACAGGTATCCGGGCATCGCTGACACGCGGGATGGTATTCCTGGAGGATGATGGCGGACGCAGGTTGCAAGAGGCGATTGATCTTGTGCAACGCTGGTCTGGAGCCGCCGATGGGCGAATTACAACCATGTATGGACCCCACTCCCCTTACACATGTCCCGTAGAGCCACTCCGTGAAGTCATTGCCATGGCTGTCAAGGAGGATATCCCATTGCATATTCATCTGGCTGAGACGAAGGAAGAAGTCGTGAAGATTCGAGAGCGTTATGGCATGACACCGACGGAGTATTTGGAAGAGGCGGGGATGTTCGAACAGGCACATGTGTTGCTTGCGCATGGTGTGCACCTCAATCGAAGAGACATCAGCAGATTGAAGGGTATGCGTGGTGGTGTAGCACACAATCCGGTCAGCAATCTGAAGCTGGGGTGTGGAATCGCTCCGATTACCGAGATGTTGGCCCAGGGGATTAACGTGGGGATCGGAACCGATGGAGCGGGTAGTGCCACAACCGTGGATATGTTCGAGGAGATCAAAGCGGCGACCTGGTTGCAAAAGCTGGACTATGGCGATCCCACACGCTTGCCAGCCAAGAACGTTCTACACATGGCTACACGCGGAAGTGCTATTCTGCTTGGTTTACAGGATGAAGTGGGTGTACTTGAGGTCGGGCGCAAAGCAGATCTGATCCTGATCGATCTGGTGAAACCACATCTTCAACCGGTACATGAAGTAGAATCGTTACTGTCTTATAGTGTAAACGGTGCGGATGTGGATACCACGATTGTGAACGGTCAGATCCTCATGCAAGGCAGAAAGTTGTTAACGATTGATGAGGATGAACTTTACCGTGAGGTGAAGGTTAGAGCCAAAAGGATTGTTGAGGGAATTTAATTTTTAGTGAATTTAATCCAAACTGGAAAAATATTTGTGTTCAAAACGCTATGGAGGCTTACTCCATGGCGTTTTTTGTCGAATTTAAACTGGGAATAGTTCCATGGTCCTGTTCAGAATTGGTTCAGAATGACTCGTTATACTGAGCGTGTAGTTGTTCAAATTTGAAATGTACACGAGGAGGAACATGAATTGAAGGGGAAACAAAACAAAAAACGGCTTAAGCCAATATTGAAAAAAAGCATGTTGACTGCGCTCGGATTGGGCATTGCATTGCCTATAGGTGGAACGCTCCCGCAGGCTGACGCAGGTGCAATTGGTCCGGAGATTAAGATTTCACAACCTGTACTGAGCGAGTACATTCGATGGCTGAGTCGTTCATCGGAAGATTCAAATCAGCATTCTCTCGTGTCGTATACGCCAATCGAGGCACTTGATGAGACAGTTGAAATTGATTTAAACAACCATTTTTCACTCGCCACATACGATTCGGTCAAGGCCAGTTCAGACAATCCTAGTGTGGCATATGTATATGTAAACAATGAAAATAAGCTGGTAGTTATTCCCTATAGAGACGGTAAAATCAACATTGAGTTGAAAGCCAATTATACTTTATCTGGAGAAACTGTTACGGATAATTTCGAACTATATATTAGTAAACAAGGCGATGTGAATAATGATGGCCAAGTGAATGCTGCGGATGCAGTAGCGCTATTGAAACATCTTCGTAATGAATTTAACCGTCGTTCCTATTCTGCTGTTGAGATGAATCGGATGGATGTTGACCGTGATAGTGAAGTTAATTGGTCAGATGCAAATGCTTTATTATATGGTTATGCCGAGAACAAGCTCGGCAAGAAGGACAACCGTTATGTGCTAACTTTTAAAGAAGTACAGGATGCACCATTTGCATTGAATGCTAAAATAACGGGTGAGATGAAAGTGGGAAGCACGATCACTGGTACATACGATCAGTTGGATGTCGATGAAGATATGTCGAATGAACCTCTCTACCAATGGTATAGAACTTCAGATTCATGGGGAACTGAAAAGCAAATTATCACGGGAGAAACGTCAAAAAATTATAATATTACAGCTGATGACCTAGGGAAATATCTTTTCCTTGAAGTCACACCTCGATCTATTTCGGATGAGCCATTCCTTGGTAGATCCTTAATGTTTTCTGGAAGAGAGGTCGTTACTTCAGCGGAAAATGCTCAAGGAGCAATCCAGAGTTTGTCTCCGTCTAATGGTTCTACAGATGTTAAGGTAAACGAACCGTTGGTTATTACTTTTAATCAACCTATTAAAATGAATACAGAAATGGGCTATAGCATTATCATTAGGAATCTTACGAGCAATAGTGTCGAAGCTACCTACTTTACATTGTTCCAAATTGGATTTTCTGTAAACGAAAGTACAGTCACAATTAATAATCCAACCCTACAATATAACTCGAATTACTCTATTGAAATCTCGGAAGGTGCTTTTATGGCGATCTCTGATAATGCTTTGATGCCAGGGACAATAGTGGAACAAAATGGGGAACAATGGACATTCACTACCAAAGAAGGACCACCACCACCACCTTAATCGTTGTCTGTAATATAGAGTAACAAACTTTCTCTATCGTACCATCTATTAAAGAATATAGACACGGAGGTTATCACATGTTTCAACCGAAAAAGAAACGTCCAAGAATCAGAAAAACAATGTCAGGTCTTATCGCACTGACGTTACTCTCGTCACTCGTATTACCGAGTATAGCGGAGGCTAGACCAACGGAACCATCGCAAGTGAAGTTTGCGGATGTGAGCGTACAGGCTGGTCAGAGCGTCCATGTTCCTGTGACGTTAAAACAACCCGATTACAGTGCAGTCACCGCGTATAGTATGCAGATTGATTATGATTCGTCTGCACTGGAGATCGTACGTATCACCCCTAAATATGTCGGGGACAATTTTCCATCCATAGTGGAAAACATTGAAAAAAACTTCCATTATAAGATTGATAATGAAGCTGGCTGGGTGCGGATCATCTGGGCCGATTTCACTGCAGGTCATTATCCAATTCCTGTGGAACAGCAGCTGTTTGATATTGAGGTAAAAGCCAAAAGTAACGCGGCTCCAGGAACGAAAAAACTAACGGTAAATCGTGAAGATGCAGAACACTGGAATTTCACGAACTTAGATTATGAAAATTACACTGAATTGTCCGGTGGAACGATCACAATTACAGCAGCGAGTTCAGGTGGTAACTCGGGTTCAACGCCTACTCCCGGTTCCTCTTCGGGAGGTAGCGTATCGCCAACTTCACCAGTAGTTACACCTGTTCCCTCTACTCCGGCGGTAACCAAAGGTGTAGACATCTATGTGAACGGACAGAAACAGGAACAATCTGCCACGGCTACCTCATCAACAGTTAACAATCAGGTTACCACCACGGTTCACGTGGATAATGACAAAGTCATCAATCAGATTGGAAGTGGACTAAGAAAGCTTCTGCTGCCGATTACAGGTACTGGCAAGGATGTGGTCGTTGGTGAACTGAACGGAAAACTGGTAAAAACGATGGAAGGAAGTAATGCCGAAGTTGTCATTCAGACAGACAGTGGTACGTACACCCTACCGGCAAATCAGATTCAGATTGATCAGGTTCTGAACCAATTCGGTAGCACTGTTCCACTCGAAGATATCACCATTCAAATCGCTATTGCACCTAGTGCTGCATCCAAGCAATCAGCCATTCAGGCCGCAGCGGATAAGATGCAGAACACTTCGGTCGTTGCAGCTCCAGTTGATTTTGAAGTAAAAGCCATCTGGAATGGACAACAAGTTAATGTGGATCGTTTCAATTCTTATGTAGAGCGCTCCATCACATTGCCGGAGGGAGTGGATGGTTCAAAGATCACGACAGGCGTTGTGCTTCAGCCAGATGGCAGCCTTCTGCATGTACCGACCAAGGTTATCAAAGGTAATGGACAAGATTCTGCTATTATTAACAGCTTGACGAACAGTACCTATGCGCTGATCTATCATCCGGCAACATTCAGCGATGTATCAAGTCACTGGAGTCGGGATGACGTACAGGATCTGGCATCCCGTCTGATCGTACAAGGTACTGGTGAGAACGTGTTTGCGCCAGACCGGAGTATTACGCGGGCAGAGTTTACGGCTGTTCTGTTAAGAGGTTTGGGACTGCACGCACCGCGTAGTACAGAAGCGGCATCGTTCACAGATGTGAAAACTGGCAGCTGGTATGAGGATGAGGTTCAGACGGCCGTGTCCTACGGACTGATCTCAGGTTATGCTGACGACAGCTTCCGTCCGAACAGCGAAATTTCTCGTGCTGAAGCGTTGACGATTGTGTCACGTGCGATGAAACTGGTCGGTCTTGCACAGGCCGACGCGTCAGAGACAACAAGTCTGCTGAGCACGTACAGCGATAGTGCTAAAGTACAGGCTTGGGCAGCAGAGCCGGTTGCATCGGCTATTAAACAAGAGCTGGTACAAGGTGCTGATGGCAAGCTGATGTCAGATGCAGACATTAGTCGTGCACAGTCAGCTGCGATTGTGAAAAGGTTACTTGCAAAAGCGGGATTAATCTAATCAAATTTCTGGACACCTACACTTGCTTGAAATGATTTATTTCAAGCAAGTTGTAGGTGTTTTTTTGTATATAGTTCTTTTGAACAACCTCTTATAGGTGCAATGGTCCAGTTCATTATCAGTTCATACTGATTTGTTACGATATGAACATCAAATAGATAGATATCGTGCATGATCAGGAGAGGAAGAGATCCTTATGAAAATATTGGAAGTTAAAAATGTGAAGAAATCATACACCTTATATGGAAAAGAAAAAGTCCCGGTACTCCACGGTTTGAATCTGGGTTTTGAGACGGGGGAATTTGTCTCCATCCTTGGCGAATCTGGCTGTGGTAAGTCGACACTGATGAATATCATTGGTGGGATGGACTCCGATTATGAAGGAGACGTCGTTGTTCGTGGCAAGAACTTAAGTGCCATGACAGAGAAGGAAATGGATGATTATCGGAAGAATAATATCGGCTTTGTCTTTCAAAATTTCAATCTGATTCCGCATCTGTCTGTCCTCGAAAATGTGACGATTGCGATGCAAATGACGGATATAAATGAAAAGGAGCGAAATCAACGTGCCGTTGATATATTAACAGAGGTTGGACTGAAGGATCATCTGAACAAACGTCCCAACCAGTTATCTGGAGGTCAGAAGCAACGGGTTTCCATCGCACGGGCGTTATCCAACAATCCGGATATTATTCTTGCAGATGAACCGACGGGTGCTCTGGATAGGGAAAACGGAGATCAAATCCTCGCTCTGCTCGACAGTATAGCCAAAAAGGGAATGCTGGTGATTGCTGTAACTCACTCGCAGAAGGTCGCTGACTCCGGTACACGTATTGTGAAGGTTGAAGAGGGGCGCATTAGTGACGATATTCATCTGAAAGATCCTTCTACGGCTGTTTACGAGAGTGGTCAGGATTCTTCCCGGAGCCTAAGCTTGCTTGCTTCATTCAAGATGGCACTTAAAAATATGAAACTCAACGGCAAGCGTAATGTATTGGTAGCATTGGGTGGATCTATAGGTATATTAAGTGTACTCCTGATGCTCTCCTTGGGGAATGGAATAACGACATATATGAATGACGAAATCAATTCAAGTATGGACCCTTTGCTTGTGGATATAACCAAGCCGAGTGAAGAAGCCAAAGACATGCAAGGTCCCGAAGCCTTGATGGCACCAGGTGAACCGTTCACCGAAGCTGATATCGAGAGAATTCGCAATTTTCCTAATGTGGATCATGTAGAGACAATTACGACCATTACAGGCCAATCAACGATGGTGAATGAAAAACAAAGTGTGGGACTTACGCAGTTAACGACATTAACGGATGCTTTTGATCCCGCACTGATGACAACGGGAGTTCTCCCGGCAGAAAACGAGATGTTGTTACCCCTCGATACGGTGAAACAATTAAGCGGAAATGACCAAGCTGATTCCATGATCGGCAAGTCCGTGCTTCTATATATCAATGAGATGGATAGTAATAATAAACCAGTGACTTTGGAGAAAGAAGTAACCATCTCAGGGATCTATGAAGCGGCAGATCAACGATCTCCAATGCAACAATCCCCGGGATACATCTTATCAGAGACGTTAGAGCAAATGTACTCGGACAAAGGAATAACGATTGGACCGATTCAGATTAACGCCTATGCAACCGATATGAAATATGTAAATGATATCAATGAAGCTGCTGTTGACGCTGGCTTCGCAGGCTCCCAGATGGCCAAAGTCATGGAGAATATTACGACTTACGTAAGTATGGCTTCCATTGTACTCGCGGGTATTGCAGGCATTTCGTTGATCGTATCCGGTATTATGATATTGGTCGTACTCTATATTAGTGTCGTGGAACGGACGAAAGAGATTGGAATACTGCGGGCGATTGGAGCAAGAAAGAAGGATATCAAACGAATATTCTTCTCGGAATCTGCCTTATTAGGCGTATTTAGTGGTATTATTGCGGTAATCTTTGCAGTGATCATAAGTTATGTGTTAAATATTCTACTGGACAATGCGTTTGGAGCAAAACTGATTAATCTCTCGGGATATTACATCTTGTTTGGTCTCGTGGTAAGTACAGCGATTAGTATCGTGGCCGGTTTGATGCCATCATCAAAAGCGGCGAAGCTGGACCCGATGGAATCCTTGCGATACGAATAAAACCAATGGCGGAAAGGGTATGGTTACATGAACACGATTCTGGTGGTGGACGACGATTCCCATATCCGCAAATTAATCCGAATCTATCTTGAAAAGAATCAATTTTCCGTACTGGAAGCAGCAGACGGTCAAGAGGCGTTAGATATTCTTTCTCATACGAAAGTTGACCTGGCGATTGTGGATGTGATGATGCCTCGAATAGACGGTATTGAATTAACGGAAGATATTCGGTCTTATCTGGATATTCCAATCCTGATGGTCACCGCCAAGGGAGAATCCAAGGACAAAGTCAGAGGATTTAATGCCGGGTCAGACGATTACCTGGTTAAACCTTTTGATCCTGTGGAGTTAATCCTGCGTGTGAAATCGTTACTGAAACGATATAACAAAAGTTCATCAAACCTGATTCAGATCAGCGGTGTTACGATTGATTTGGGCAACCTGATGGTCATTGCGGATGGACAAACTATCGAATTGAAAAAGAAGGAATGTGAATTGTTATTTTCTTTGGCGAGTTCGCCAGGGAAAATATTCACACGTACACAGCTTATAGATGACATATGGGGCATCGATTATGAAGGCGATGAGCGTACGGTGGACGTGCATATCAAGCGGTTAAGGGAACGGCTTGAACCTGTACCTGAACTGGTGATCTCAACGATAAGAGGACTTGGATATCGGCTGGAGCGGACATGAAGATGCTGAGGAAGAGCCTGCGACTTCGAATTGTAGCTACGTTTATCGGGATTGTTCTGGTGAGTTTAATTCTCTCCTTTATGATCAATAACGGGTCCCACGAAAAGACTCCGAATCGTTTTATGGTTACCTTTGCTGAAGACATCGCTACAATGATTAACCTGATTGATGATCCGGAAAAAGTGAAATCTAGCTTGGGTATCTTTGCCCGCTACGGCTTGAATATTACTCCCGTGAATCAACAAAGTGAAGTGTTGTCTTCCTTGCCAGAGGATAAAGTTCATTCGTTATTTGAGGCGGGGACAACCGATGCAATGTTTATGTCCAGTAAAGATGGAATTGCGACCATAGGTGTTCCTGGCACAAACGAGGGGATCGGCACATTTCTGATTCAAAGTGATTTCTCCTCTCTTTTTCACACACTGCGAAACACGCTCTTAACCTCCCTATTAACGGTACTGGTCATTGGTAGCCTACTAATCCTGTTCATGTCCGGGTACATTGTGAAACCGATTAAGAGGTTAACGGTCGCTGCGAAGGAGATGTCATCGGGTGACCTGTCGGTTCGGTTGAAGCATAATAATCAGGATGAGTTTGGGGAACTGATGGAGAGCTTTAATCATATGGCCAGGGAGTTGCAGAAAATTGATTCGGTTCGTGATGACTTTGTCAGCAACGTCTCTCATGAAATGCAGTCTCCGCTCACATCGATAAGAGGATTCACCAGAGCACTACAAGATGGTGTTATTCCATTAGAAGAGCAGAAAGAACATTTGGATATTATCTATGAGGAAACGCTGCGCTTATCAAGGCTCAGTGATAATCTGCTTCGGCTAGCCTCGCTGGACTCGGAGCATCATCCGGTTCATTTCACCACATTCCAGTTGGATGAACAATTAAGAAGGGCGATCTTACTGGCGGAGCCGCAGTGGTCACAGAAGGATATACAGATCGAATTGGACTTGTTGCCCTGCGAGATCACTGTGGACAAAGATTTGTTTGATCAGGTCTGGCAAAATTTAATAAACAATGCGATCAAATACACCGGTCCACAAGGTACCATTCATGTCGAAATTGAGACGTCATCTTCATTTGTGAAGGTATGGATTAGAGATTCTGGACAAGGAATACCTGAGGAAGCTCTCCCGTATATCTTTGATCGATTCTACATGGTGGACAAAGCGCGAAGCAGCTCGCTTCGAGGGAATGGATTGGGTTTGTCCATTGTGATTAAAATTTTGAAATTGCATCAATGTACAATTGATGTCGAGAGCGAAGTGGGAAAAGGCACGCAGTTTATTGTCACGATTCCCAGATCGGTTAGTACATCTTAAGCAAGCCAGAAAAGAAAGCAGCAATATGGAAAACAATCAATTCCTGTGCGCTCAGGATTCAGATTGCTTCATATTGCTTTTTTTGATATTAGGATACTCGACAAAATTTCATATATAGTTTTGTTTAGCAGTGAATCATTTGATAAAATAGAAGAGACGTTATGTGAATCTATGAACTTAATCAATTTATCATACACAGAATGGAGCCATTCAATGAACTATCGCAATATGGAAGATTGTATTAACGATCTGGAGCAGCACGGTCATTTGATTCGGGTCAAAGAAGAGGTTGATCCTCATCTGGAAATGGCAGCCATCCATATGAAAGTGCACGAGGCTAAAGGCCCGGCATTGTTATTCGAAAATGTAAAAGGCTCGAAGTTCCAGGCCGTATCGAATCTCTTCGGCACGGTGGAACGAAGTAAGTTCATGTTCCGCGGTACACTCGAAGGCGTACAACGGGTCATGGCAGTTCGTGATGATCCCATGAAGGCGCTTAAGACGCCATTCCAGCATGTCCGTACAGGTCTAGCTGCATGGCAGGCACTGCCAAAACAGAAGTCTATTAGCCTGCCGGTGTCCGCGCAAGAGATTCAAATCTCGGATCTGCCGCTCATCAAACACTGGCCTATGGACGGCGGGGCATTTGTGACGCTACCACAGGTTTATTCGGAAGATCCGGACAAACCAGGAATCATGAATTCGAACTTGGGGATGTACCGGGTTCAACTGGATGGCAATGATTTTGAAATGAACAAGGAAATAGGGCTACACTATCAGATTCATCGCGGAATTGGTATACATCAAGCCAAAGCGGTCAAAAAGGGAGAACCACTGAAAGTGAGTATTTTCATTGGCGGTCCACCTGCACATACACTTTCAGCGGTTATGCCGTTGCCTGAAGGACTAAGTGAGATGACATTTGCCGGCCTGCTCGCTGGACGTCGCTTCCGGTACAGCTACAAGGACGGATATTGCATCAGCAATGATGCTGATTTTGTCATCACGGGTGATATCTACCCAGGAGAGACAAAACCCGAAGGTCCGTTCGGGGATCATCTGGGTTATTACAGTCTGACACATGAATTCCCGCTAATGCGTGTGCATAAAGTCTATGCCAAACCTAATGCTATCTGGCCGTTTACGGTTGTTGGTCGTCCGCCGCAAGAGGATACGGCTTTTGGCGATTTGATTCATGAGATTACTGGAGATGCGATCAAACAGGAGATTCCAGGTGTCAAAGAAGTACATGCGGTTGATGCGGCAGGGGTCCATCCATTACTGTTTGCAATCGGCAGTGAACGTTACACGCCGTATCAGGCGGTGAAGCAGCCGACAGAGTTGCTTACGATTGCCAATCGTATTTTGGGTACGGGTCAGCTCAGTCTGGCGAAGTACCTGTTTATTACTGCTGAGGATCAGCAGCCTCTGGACACCCATAAGGAAGTTGAATTCCTGACCTATATCTTGGAGCGTATGGATATGCAGCGGGATATTCATTTCCATACCCATACAACGATTGATACACTCGATTATTCGGGTACAGGATTGAACAGTGGCAGCAAAGTTGTTTTTGCAGCATATGGCGACAAGGTTCGAGAGTTGTGCACGGAAGTTCCGGAGTCTTTGAAAAACATTCGTGGTTATGAGAATCCGCAGCTCATCATGCCGGGTATCGTTTCGATCCAGACATCGACCTTCACGAGTTATGCAGATACAGCACAGGAGATGCAAGCATTCACGTCTCTATTGAAAGAACAGGGAGGTCTGGACTCGTGTCCGATGATCATTCTATGTGACGACAGTTCTTTCCTGAGTGCTAACCTCAGCAACTTCTTATGGGCAACCTTTACTCGCAGCAACCCTTCACATGACATGTACGGGGTTAATAGCGGATATGACCACAAGCATTGGGGCTGTGATCAGGTGATCATTGATGCACGTACCAAACCTCACCAGGCACCGCCACTGATTCCCGATCCTTCGGTGGAGAAGAGCATTGAACGTTTATTTGTTAAAGGTGCTAGTCTGGGTTCGATCAAAATCTAATTTGAGATGTCTTGAAGAAGTTCAAACGGAGCGTTTGAACTTCTTTGGCATACTCTGATGCGGAAATGAGGCACAAAAGTGTGTAAAAGTTTAAAACCGGGACTAATTTGGATATTGGAGTGAGGATAAAGTCTTAGGTGTTCGTATTTACCATTGTGATTAAGGTCGTTTGAACTATGTATGAAATGAAGAATTATAACGATATAAAGAAGTATAGGTATTTTTGTGGCCCCGTTCCGTTGGGTGCTGTTACTATAATGAATTGTTCAGGGGGAATACCGATTTGAGAATCCATATTATGAACCTGCAAGACGGAGACCGTCTAACTGCGGATACATTCAGCGATGCAGGATTACATGTTCTCGGGAAGGGAACTGTGATCAAAGGTGAGGATATCACCTTGCTTATGCAGCACCGTGTAGATTATGTAGATATTGAATCACGCGAAGAGGAAATCACTGAAGCAGAATTTTTTGCTGCAGCCGCCAAGCACGCTTCCGGGTTAAGTACAAGCACGAAGGAAGAAGCGCCTGAAGAAGAGATGAAGTCTCAGTTTATTCAGACTGTACATAATTATCAAAATGCTTTTCTCGAAGCTCTAACCGTTGGCAAGTTCAACGCCACCATGGTGGATGATGCACTGCAACCGATGGTTGAGGGACTGGATGAGCAGAAAGATGTCGTTCATCTCCTGATGATGCTGGAGCGGGATGACGTCAATAACTATACACATTCAATCCAGGTAGGATTATTGTCCTTCTACCTTGCGAACTGGCTTGGATATTCTCAGAAGGAGAGTTATCAGATTAGTCGCGGTGGTTATCTGCATGACATCGGAAAGTGCAAAGTATCCCACCGGATTCGGAACAAAACAGAACCGTTGACGGCTGATGAGCAGCTTGAGATGCAGCGTCACACCATATATGGCCATGAAATTATCAAAAACTCGATGACGGATGAAGCGACAGCACTGGTCGCTCTGCAGCATCACGAACGGGAAGATGGGTCGGGTTATCCGATGCAACTTGAGAAAAGTGAAATTCATCCATATACACAGATTGTATCTGTAGCGGATATCTATATCGGCATGAGATCAGGGAATCACGGAGGAAGCAATCCAAACCTGATCAACAACCTTAGAGATATCTATGGAATGGGATTTGGTAAATTGAATGAAAAACCGGTTCAGGCATTGATGCAACATTTGCTTCCTAATTTCATCGGGAAACAGGTACTGCTCAGCAATGGAGAAAAAGGTGTTATTGTTATGAACAATACATCTGATATTTTCAAACCGCTCATCAAAGTGGAGTCTGAAGAATATCGCGATCTCTCTAAAGAGCGTACGCTTGCCATTGATGAATTGCTTATTTAATCTAAATATGATCTGTGTTCCTTACTTATATTGAGGACGGGCCTCCTGTACGAAGACAGGGGACCCGTTTTTTGTTATATCATCCTAGATGTGTTGTTCGACCAAGGAAGCAAGCGTATACTTTGCAAAGACCTTATTTTTCCTGCCAAGGAGCGATCGCCATGATTGAAGTGACAACCGAGATTACGATACATGCCTCGATTGAACGATGCTTTGACTATGCCCGGGATATTGATATACATACTCAGACCGTCTGGCAACATACGAGAGAGCGAGCAGTCGCAGGAGTAACCACAGGAAGAATTGGAGCAGGGGATACAGTTACATTTCAGGCTACTCATTTTGGGGTCAGACAGAAGCTGAAGTCCCGAATTGTGCAGTTTGAACGACCTTTCCTCTTTGTGGATCAGATGGAGAAAGGGGCTTTCAAGAGCATGCGACATGAACATCATTTCAGCGTAATTGGGGATCAGATGACTTGCATGAGAGACACACTTCGATTCGAAGCTCCACTTGGATTGCTGGGATGGGCAACGGAGCGACTTGTGCTGAAGAGATACATGCAGGCATTTCTAGAGGATCGTAATCGTAAGCTCAAAGATATGCTTGAGCAGTAGCCAGAATTGAAGGGATAGAGTAGAGAAGACGTTTGATGGATAATGAATATTTTGTAGGTTGGGGCACACTTGCCTTGATTAATGCCGGACTGGCTCAGGGAAAAAACAGAAGTGGTCGGAACTGGTTTCTGATTTCCCTGTTATTTGGTCCGTTGGCAACCCTCTTTATTGTAGTGTGGAATAAACTGGACTAATTCAACGATCGAGATTCCGATGCATATAACGATCGATCATCCAAAACACAAGGGCTGATGCACTAACGCCAGCACCTAACCAGCAAACGGCTGTCCAGCCCGCCCATGCATACACTTGGGTAGAAACGATGGAGCCGGTTGCACTGCCGATGGAATAAAAGATCATATAAGCTGCCGTCAGGCGGCTCTGTGCTTCGGGGCGAACTTCGTAGATCAGGCTCTGGTTGGTAACATGTACGGCCTGCACGGCGAGATCGAGCAGGATAACACCCAGGATCAGGAACCAGAGGGAATGATGGACATAACCGATGGGCAGCCAGGACAAGAGCAGAATGACAAGGGCGACACCGGTTGTTTTCTGCCCAAGGCCCCGATCGGCGAGTTTACCTGCACGGGCGGCAGCCAGTGCTCCAGCCGCTCCAGCCAGACCAAATGCACCTATGACCGTATGAGACAGGGACAGTGGAGGGCTACTTAGTGGCAGAACCATGGAAGTCCACAAGATGCTGAAGGCTGTAAAAATCAGCATGGCCAGCACACCTCGTACTCGTAACACACGCAACTCACGGTACAGTTGCAAGACGGAACCGAGTAATTGGATATAATTTTGTTTCACTTGTGGGGATTGCTGCCTTGGGAGAATAAAAAATAAGGCGACAATTCCGAGTAATGTAAGGCTGGCAGAGAAGAGATATACCGATCTCCACCCGAGCCAATCGTTCAGCGTACCTGCAACCGTTCGTGCAAGTAAAATGCCAATGACGATTCCGCTGGTTACCTGACCGACAATGCGACCACGTTCGGAAGGGGCTGCCAAGTGTGCAGCAAAGGCAACGAGCGTTTGCGTAATGACGGCTAATAAACCAACGACAGCCATGCCCGCGAATAAAAGTGAGCTGGATTGTGCGGTTCCTACGAGAACCAGTGCAAGCACGGATAAGAGCATTTGAATGATGATCAGCTTGCGGCGATTTAAGAGGTCACCAAGCGGAACGAGAAGGAACAGCCCCAAGGCATAACATATTTGAGTCACTGTGATGACAATCCCTATGGATGATGGAGAGAGGCCAAACTCATGAGCAATGGAGTCCAGCAAAGGCTGAGCATAATAGATATTGGCGACCGCAAGTCCGCTGCACACGGCAAAGAGAAGAGCAACTAACGGTGACATGGCAGGACGATCCTTATTGGATAATTGTGCATCTGGAGAAGAAGTTTGCATGAGTAGTTGTCACCTTTCTGTTATGTACTGATCGGTATGTTATGTTTCGAGATAACCATACTTTATTTGCGTGAATTCTGTCAACAGAGAATTGGGTGGGAGTTTCAATTTGGTTAAAAACGCTTTACAGATGAGTTTTTTTTAATTTTAATAATTTTAAGTGAGTGATCTTTGACTTATTCATTGTTATGAGGTTAAAATATATAAACATACTGATCGATACATAAAGAGGTGAATTGTATGGTTAGACAAAGGGAATTTGATACGGATAAAGCACTTGATGCAGCTATGCATACGTTTTGGGACAAGGGATTCGAAGCGACATCTTTGAGTGATTTGACGACCGCAATGGGTATTCAACGTCCCAGTCTGTACGCGGCTTTTGGCGATAAAAAGGAATTATTTGAAACAGCACTTCGCAGGTATACCACTCAGCATGCGGCTCAAGTCAGAGCCAGACTTCAACAGGGTTCCTCTGTGCGGGAAGCCTTTCGTGGATTGTTTGAACATATAGGAGCAGAGGGAGGTATAAACGAGCCTAGTCACGGCTGTTTTTGCATTAATACGATGGTTGAGCTGGCTCCACATGATCCCAAATTCGCTGTTCTTACACGGGAGCATCAGATGTACCTGGGTGTTCTTTTCAAAGAAACGATAGAACGAGGGCAACAGAGCGGGGAGTTGTCTTTTGACCTGAACGCGAGTGCGGTTGCGCACGCTTTGGTTGTTTCAATGATTGGCTTGACTGTGATGATGAAATCAGGGCCGGAGCGCTTGTTTGTGCAGCAGAGCATCCAGGTTACGTTATTGTTGCTCGGGGAAGAGTAGACAACGTTCATAACGTAAATTATGTCGCAGGATAAAAGTTTTAAGTTGGGACATATTCTCCACATTCTGAGTGAATCCCTGATGAATGTTGCTCGTCACGTAGAAGCAGACCATGTCAATATTAAGATTAGAGAACATAGGGACGTGCCCGCATGATTGGCGAACAAATTCATATTGAGAGCAATAGTAAAGCTGGTCGGGTTACAGTGGTAGATTAATTGAATGTATCCGCTGGAAGTAACACATGGAAGAGTCGTATCCGGCGTGAAATACCGTGGTAACAAGGATAGTGTATCTGAATGTGATTCTTGATGAATTTTCGTTAAGGGCGTGTCTTCAAACTCAAGCAAGCCACACCATAATGAATGCCAAGGCTAAAAAAGACTTGAACGTAAACGCTAATTTATCATAACGAGTCGCCAAACGACGATAATTCTTTACTTTATTAAAGAAGCATTCCACCAAATGGCGCTCTTTGTAGACATCCCGAATTTTAGGGTCTTTCGGCAATTTTCTTACCGGGAATCACCGGTATGGCCTGTTATTCCTTCAAAAAGGCCCGAATGGCATTCGTATCATAGGCTCGGTCGGCTAGGACTTGCTTCCGGGTCAGTTTCATACTTTTAAGGATGTTGAAACCTTGGACGGAGTCATGTGCTTCACCTCCGGTCAAGTCGAAGCGCAGTGGATTCCGTAACGCGTCAACTACCGCATGAATTTTTGTGCTTAATCCACCTCGGGAACATCCGATCGCTTGTTTGCTTTGCCCCTTTTGCGCCTGATCCATGCTGGTGAACTCGCACAATCGTGGCGTCGATCATCACGCTTTCCTCGTCAGGATCTAGGGAAACTATGCTTTAACACTTCATCCAAAATACCCGCTTTCTGCCAGCGTCAGGTGGCAGGAGAAAGGTACCCCAGCGAGCTTTTGCAAAATGATACTACGACTTCAGCAAGTTGACTTAGGAACTGTCTTTGAAGCAAATTATGCTAGCCTGTACATTTCTCGAAAAACCTTTGGAGATAAACCGGTGTGTTCTTTAAACACTTTGATAAAATAACTGGTCTGCGAGAACCCGGTTTGCTCAGCCACCTCATAAACAGTCATTTCGCTAGAAATTAGCAGGTTTTTGGCAGCAGCAATTCGACATTCCTTAACATACTCATTGGGTTTAATTCCCATTATTTTGTGGAAGATTCGAATGAAGTGATACAAGCTGTAACCCGACATTTCAGCCAAGTATGCTGTAGTCCACATGAATTCAGGCTTATCATGAATGCTGTCTGCGATTTGACGAATCATTCCCATCTGATCTAATGTATTAGTTTTTTTGAGAGGTTCGGAATTTTGAATCAATAAAAGCAACAGTTCATAAACCAAAGCGGCTAGATGAGGCTCATTTCCCATTTTAAAGGTATCGGTTAACTCAAACATACTTGAGAAGATCTGTTGGACCTGTCGTATACCCGTAAATCGAAAAAACCAGTTTTCTGACAAATCCAGTTTCCAAATGGAAAATAAAGGAGTTATGGCTGTGAAATGGATGAAACATACTTCCCAGGGGTCGTCTTGATCAGTTCCATAGTGCTGCTTGGCCCCTCGGGTATACAAAAATCCGCACCCTCCGTTCATTTCGATTTTTTCGCCCTCATGAATAATATAACCCTTCCCCCCAAGTACAAGATGAAGATTATATTCTGTTAAAATACTACTGGCACGGTTCTCATGATGATTTACAAAATCGTAATAGTGACCGATACCTACCGGGTAGAGAATATGATGCTTAAAAGTAGGCGGCGGAATAATGATGTTTCTTCTCAATATCTACACCCCATTAGCAATTTTTTTATATATTATAAAGCAAACATATATTATTTACTATGTATTACGTAGGATTTATTATTGAAATATATTATTAGTTTAGCAAATTATTATTATCCTAACACGAAGGAGACAGTCAGATGACAACATCTAATAAAAATAATATCCCATATCTTGAAAAAAAAGAACGCGCTTTCAAGTTGATGGTAGATGGAAAGCCATTTATTTCCCTGGCCGGTGAGGTTCACAATTCAAGTTCTTCAAGTCTCAAATACATGGATGAGCATGTCTGGGAGCGGTTGGTATATTTCAACTGCAACACAGCCGTGGTTCCGGTGAGTTGGGAGTTAATTGAACCCATTGAGGGCCAGTTCGACTTTACACTGGTAGACGGGCTGATCGAAGGAGCCAGAAGACACAACCTGAAGCTCGTTCTGATCTGGTTTGGAATGTGGAAAAATTCCCATTCAACCTACGTACCGGGATGGGTGAAGCGTGATCAGACTCGATTTCCCAGAGTTCAGTCGTCAGGTGGAGGGAAATTGCCGATCGTTTCCTGCCATTCCAATGAGGCGTTACAGTCTGATAGTAATGCTTTCAGGGCATTAATGAAACATATCGCAGATGTAGATCATACTGATCGTACGGTTATAATGATGCAAGTCGAAAATGAAGTGGGCTTTCTAGGTACAGACCGGGATTACTCGCCACATGCCAATGCTTTATTTGAGCACGATGTTCCAGATGAGTTAATCGAATATCTTAAGCAACATTCAAATCAACTGAGTCCTGAACTAAAAAAACAATGGAATGCGGAATTAACGGTCTCTTCCAGTTGGAAGGAACATTTCGGAAAATCTGCTGGAGTTATCTTTACATCTTGGCATATGGCACGCTTCCTTGATCAGGTGACAGCAGCCGGGAAGGCTGAATATAATCTACCGATGTTCGTTAATGTGTGGTTGAAACAATATGAAGAACAGGAGCCAGGTCAATATCCGAGTGGTGGACCGATTCAGGATATGATAGATATCTGGAAGGCAGGCGGGCCGCATATTGATATCATTGCACCAGATATCTACCTCAATGAGTTTGCTGAAGTTTGTGAGGTATATGCACGACCGGATAATGCGCTTTTCATTCCGGAAACTCGTCGAGACAAGGTTACGGCTGCAAATGTGTTTTATGCGGTAGGGGAACATAACGCTTTAGGCTATACCCCATTTGGTATAGAGACGATGGATAATGGTATTGATCCATTTGGCGCAGGTTTTTTGCCACCAACCCACTTTATGGTAATGGATAGCGTCGGCATAGGCCCGTTGTTATCTAAAAGCTTTGAGTTAATTCACCATATGACTCCGCTTATTTCCAAATACGCTGGCACAGGAAAAATGCGTGGTGTTCTTCAAGATAAGGCTTATCCTTCTGCAATCAGATTAGGTGCATACCGATTGCCTATCCGGTTCAAAAATCGTATACACAGTGAGGATGCTCCGGCAGGTGGATTAATCATCGCCGTTTCTGATTTCGAATTTATCATTGTGGGTCACAGCTTCTCGGTGGAATTTATATCTCTTGATCCTGCGGGTGTGCGTACAGATTTTCTCTCCATTGATGAGGGCTCCTTCCGGGATGGGATGTGGATTCCTGGAAGAAGGCTCAATGGAGACGAATATCGCGTTTCACTTGGGAGTGAGCCTCAGGCACTCAAAGTCTCTTTGTACAATTATTAATTCATTTGGAGCGTGCCCTATGAGAGTACGCTCCCTATCGTAAGATATAATCGAGGGAGCGAGTTAAGATGAACAACAAAGATTTGGCTAGCATGATCATACTCAAAGTCGGCGGGAAAGAAAACGTAGACAGTCTCACACATTGTGCCACACGTTTGCGATTTCGATTGAAAGATACAAAAATTGCCCAAAAAGATGAACTCAAAAAAATGAATGGTGTTATGACCGTTGTTGAGAGCGGGGGAGAGTTTCAGGTTGTAATTGGCAGCAATGTAGATAATGTTTATAACGTGATAATGTCTTCCAATACATTTGGTCCTTCCAACGAGGAATTATCCAGTGCCGAGAAGTCTAAACCACTGGACAAACTTTTTAATATTATTTCAGGAACATTTACCCCTTTGTTACCTGCAATTGTAGGATCAGGAATGTTGAAAGCGCTTTTGATTATACTAAGTTCACTTGGTTGGGTTACTGCCGAGGATGGTGCATATGCAATATGGAGTGCAGCCTCGAATGCGGTCTTCTATTTCTTGCCAATACTAGTTGCTGTGACACTAGCGATGAAACTCAAAGCCAACCCCTATGTGGCTGCTATCATAGCAGCGGCTTTGATGGAACCTAACTTTACTTCGTTGATGCCAAAAAACGAGAGTATTGACTTTCTGGGAATTCCAGTAATATTAGTAGACTACGCTTCACAGATTTTTCCGGTGTTTATTTCCATTTTTGTTTTCTCGGTCTTTGAACGCTGGTTAAAGAAAATTACACCTCAGACGGTACGACTGTTTTTGGTTCCTATGCTCTCCATTACAATCATTGTTCCCGTAACAGCTTTGGTTTTTGGACCATTCGGTGTTTACGTAGGGAATGGTATTGCTTCCGTTATTAGTATGCTCATGGATACAAGCGGGATTTTGAGTGGAGCTGTCATTGGTGCAGGTTTTACTTTCATGGTTGTACTTGGACTTCACTGGGGCCTGTTTCCAATTGTTATGGCTAACTTTGCTGCAAGCGGTTATGATAGCATTCTGGCCATGACTGCTGCTGCTAACATGGCGCAAATCGGCGTAGCATTGGGCGTATACTTCAAAACTAAAAACCGTGATCTTAAACAAGTCGCAGGCCCTGGAACCTTGTCAGGTATACTGGCAGGAGTGACTGAGCCGATCGTATATGGCATTATCCTTCGTTATAAACGTACGATTCCTATCGTCATTATCGCAGGAGCAGTAGGCGGCGCTATTAACGGATTCTTCGGTGCACGTATGTACGGATTTGTGCTTACCAATATATTCTCTGTGTCTGCGTTTTCGCCGCTCGTTCCAGTCCTCATTTCATTTGTTATTACGATTGTACTGGCCACTGTGTTGGTTATGCTATTCGGCTATGAGAACAAGAAAGCGACAATTGCAACAGATACAGTCAACAACGTAGGATCAACGGAATCTGAACATTTAAGTCAACATACGGAAATTGTTACAGGAACGCTTTCCGAACCAGCTTTGTCTGAAGAACTGGTGGTAAGTCCGCTTGCTGGAAAAATTGTTCCACTAACCGATGTACCGGATGAAGTATTTTCTACCGAAGCTATGGGTGAAGGTATTGCAATCAAACCCGGTGAAGGGAAACTGTACTCCCCGGTAGATGGAATTGTAAGTCGTGTGTTTCCTACTCTGCATGCGCTAGTGATTACTACCAATACGGGTGCTGAATTATTGATTCACATCGGGCTGAATACTGTTAAACTGAAAGGCCAGCATTTCACTTCAAGAATTCAGGAAAACGCCAGAGTTTCCCAAGGTGAATTGTTGCTTGAATTTGACATTGAAGCTATTAAAGCGTCGGGTTATACGGTGGTTACACCAATTGTTGTAACCAATACCAGCGAATTTGATACGATTGAAGTTCTGAAAGATACGGGTTCTGTAGAACAAGGCAATCCTATTCTGTTTATTCAGCATTAATCACTTTCTCCAGTCGTTCCTGTAGAAATTTTGGAAGTGCGGAAGTTTTGATAGAGGGTAACAGAGGCTGTTTCAAAAGTCATGAAAATGACAGTTGAAACAGCCTTTTAGATGTTTACGAAGAAACACGTACTAATATGGGTGAAATTTTACATATGCCGAATAGACCAACGGAGTCCGGAAAGTCCCGTCAAATATGCTTTATAAAAGGCGAATTCTAACGGGGAAAGCTCGTGCAGCTTCTTGCTGCAAGGAGTATTAAGTGGGACTGTTATGACCCATTTTCAATCCAACAGGCAGAGTGCTCAAATTTTGCGTACCCTTGTGAATATGCAGAGCGGGATCGAATACTTCAATCGCATAAATTTCGTTAAAGGTGTTAACGAAACACTCCAACGCTATCTGAGCTTCAAGACGTGCCAAAGGGGCTCCAAGACAAAAATGAGGACCTTTGCCAAAGCTGAGATGCTTGTTATTATTCGCCCGGTGGATATCAAACTTGTGCGGATCCGGAAACTGTCCGGCATCATTATTAGCTGCTCCGAGCCAAGTAACTATGACGTCACCTTTTTTCATAGGAACACCAAACAAGTTATAATCCATAGTCAATACACGATCTAACGTGATGGGAAAACGATAGCGCAAAGTTTCTTCAATTGTATTTGGGATAAGGTTATGATTAGAGCGAATTTCCTGATAAATTCCTTTTTGATCGTGTAGAAAAGTGTAGAACATATTTGCGAGCAAATTGGTTGTTGTTTCATTTCCAGCTGCCAGCAGCCCCAGACTGAAAGTTATCACTTCCTCATCTGTCAGGCGTTGCCCCTCATATTCTGCAACAGTTAGATCAGATATGATGTCCTCTCCAGGTTTCTGGCGTTTATACTGGACAATAGGAAGCAAATATTCGTTGAAATCAGACATAGCTCGGTATTTTCTTTCAGCCTGTTCTGATATATTAACCCCTGAATTGGGAAGAAACAAAATATCGGACCACTCTTTGATATAATGAAGGTCCTGTCTTGGTGTACCCAATAAATCAGAAATCACTGTAATAGGAAGAGGAACGGCAAGATCTTCTACAATATCGGGTTTGTTCTTCTTTTGTATATCTTTCATTAATTCTTTAGCGATGGTTGTAATTCGTGGCTCCCACTCTTTAAGACTTCGTGGCGTAAATGCACTGGATACTAGCTTACGTATATCACGTTGAATAGGCGGATCGGTAGAATTAATATCTACACGCGTAATGACAGGGGGAACAGGAGACACACCACGTTTGCGTCTACTCGAGAAAATCTTGAAATCACTAAGTACGAGGTTAACATCATCATAACGAAATACATTCCAGACTTTTTGCTGCTCATCATAATAAACGGGGTTATTGACGAGCATATCTTGATACCAATCATAGGGATTCCATAACTCTTCGGGGGTTTGTAATTTTGATATCTCATGAATAACGATTTTATTTTCTTGGGAATTCACCTGTTCAACACCACCTTTGAGTTTGATATAAATAATATCTACTTGAAAGTTATACTATCGCTGAGTTTGAATATATCACATAATTATGTATTATTTCAAATAATTCCTTTTTATTTTTTTTGTGAATTCTTCATCTCTTGATTTAGAACCGAAACGAGTCGAGTCAGGATTGATGCTTCAATGGAACATAGATGGATGAGAAGTCTCCTCTATCCAGCGTTAAGACGTTTTGCTAATAATGGAGATGTCACAAAAGAAATAAAAGAACAAGAAGGAAAACCAGATCAACAACTCGCAATGCCATCTCTTCTACGATACTGAAAAACCTCGTCCTAAGGCTACCGCGCTTGGATGTGACGGCGGTACTAGACTATTTCCCTGTTTCGCTTTCGCCCCCCATACCTGTACTTGAGATTTATTATGAATATTGATGACATCACCAAGGAAAAGTTATTGAAATGGAAGACACAGGGAATTAAGACTGTGTCTTCTTTTTATTTTAATTTACCAGCGAAAGCGGCCTTTTCGCTAAATCTTTATATTGCGTTACTCAAAGTTCGCAACGCGTTATATCGGCACGGTCGCTCTAGTTTTACACTTATCATATGCAATCAGTCAGAATTATAGGGGGAATAGAAATGGCGAGAGAACGAACGAACCGCAGTCTGGTAGGAGACGCAATGGGACAGTTTGGTTTAAACATTAGCACGGGCCTGGTAGGTATTATGATGTACTATTATACAGATGTTGTAGGTGTTTCAGCAGCTGTTGTCGGAACAATTTTGATGCTGACCAAAATATTGGATGCCTTTGCGGACGTTGGGATGGGCGTTTTAGTGGATCGAACCAATTCCAAGCATGGCCAAGCGAAGCCTTGGCTGCTTTGGATGACTTTACCAATGTTAGCTTCCATAATTCTTCTCTTCAGTGTGCCTGATTTGAGCTCTGGAGCCAAAATAGCTTATGCAGTAGTAACGAATCTGCTCTTTTTTGTATGTGTGTATACCCCGACGTCCATTCCTTACAACAGCCTTATGGCTTTAACCACTCGCAGTCAACAAGATCGGTCATTGATGGGGCTTTACCGGGCTGCTTTAGGCTATTTGGCTGGGATGGCTGTTGCGGTTGGTTTTATTCCGGTTGTAAACGCCATGGGGGGAGGACGGCTTCAATGGACGCTTCTGGCCTCCATATATGGACTGATTGCAGCCTTAGGCATATACATCGCATTCAGATCAACCAAGGAAAAATACAATACAACTCAGTTAAAAGAGCTGGGTGAACTTAAAAAATCGTACTCGTTTATGACTGCTTTAAGGCTTCTCTCGACGAATAAATATTGGATCATTATCGTAACTGTAGGCTTGTTGGGCAACGTGTTGTTTGCCTTATCTACAACATCAGGAATGTATTATGCCAAATATGTCTGGGGTGACGTGAATCTCGTGGGCGTAATGGGGGCAATCGGGTTCATTCCAGTTGTTGTGATATTCCTGTGCTCAGGTCCGGTTATTAAACGAATTGGCAAGCGAAATACTGCGATTGTAGGGCTTATTATTGGGACGGGAGGGGCACTGCTTCGCCTGCTGGATGTAGAAAGCGTACCCCTGGGGCTGGTTGGATCGATTCTGCAATCCTTTGGTATCGTTCCTCTAATGATTGTACTTATGCCACTGTTAACAGACACCATTGAATACGGAGAATGGAAGTACGGACAACGTATTGTTGGCCTTACCAATAGCATCAACAGCTTTGCCCAAAAGATTGGTACGGCGCTCGGAACCGCCTTCATCGGCTGGATGTTGGCATGGGGAAACTATAAAGAAGGCGCTGATGAACAAGGTCAGTCAGCCATCCAGATGATAATTGGTTTTGAGATTTACATTCCGATTATTGTATATATACTCATAGTTATTCTTCTATTTAACTTTTCGCTGGACAAACAATATGTCCAGATCTTAAATGATTTGGAGAAAAGAAGAGACCCTAAAGCCTAGTTCTGATTCTGTTTCTTATCAAAGACTGGAAACGCTTATCGAAATGCTTGTATGATCGAATATCCATTATACAAGTGAGAATTTTCTTGAGATCGCGTTGATTTTACGAGGGTTTAATCGTCCGTTTGTCCGTTTAAGGCCAGCCAATAGGCTGGTCTTTCTAAGGTATTAAGAATATCGTCTATACTGATTTGATTTATCATTCACTACGTTGAGGACAAAATGATTGAAATAACTCTTTCTTAAGATTGCATAACGTAATCTGAATGATAAGGATATCTTAAGATAAGTATCGTAATCTTAAGATCGGAGGTGATTGGGGTGGTCATCCATTGAAATGTGTCCACCTCCAATCTACAATAGTGGTACAGTCAACTTTGCTACGGGGGGAACTAGCCATGTATGATTTATTAATAGTTGATGACGAGAAATCGGTAGTTGATAGTCTTGCGCTGACCATCCCCTGGGAAGAACACGGTATCCAGGAAGTACACAGAGCATACTCGGCCTCTGAAGCTTTGGATATTGCATCCAGACATGCTATCGATATTATGATTACTGATATTCGTATGCCTGAGATGGATGGTCTCGAGCTGATTTTGGAGATTAGACGGTTTTCTCATAAAATACGTTGTATTATATTATCGGGTCACGATGAATTTGAATATGCACAAAAAGCGATCCAATATCAGGCAACCAATTATCTTCTCAAGCCGATCGATACCGGTGAATTGATTAATTCCGTCACGGCTGCGATTCAAGATATTGAGAATGAATGGGAGAAAGTTAGCTCTTTTCAACAAATACAGCATGTACTTCACGCCAATTTACCGCTGCTTCGGAACCAGTTTCTCAATGATCTTATTCAGAACAAAGCCATGAGCAATCACATTCTTGCAGAGCGACTGGGTATGCTCAAGCTACCATTTAGGTCGTCAGATCCGTTTAAGATGATGGTCATCCGAATGGAAGAAGAATTTTCGGGTTATGATCTCCGATCTTTATCGCTGTTAGAGTACGCCGTAACCAATATAACGGAAGAGGTATTTAAGATTCCTTTTAAACTATGGCACTGTATTACGGATCAGGGTTATCTCGTGTTCCTGATAAAAAATAATGACCGTAACGCACTTGATTCAGTAGACTCCTTCGCGGTCAGACTGCAAAATAATGTACAAAAGTTCCTGAAAGGGGCTGTATCGATATGCTTGAGTAAAGAACATACTTTTCCTGACCAATTATCAGACTTGTATATGGCCTCCGTATCTGCCATCAACCGCAATGTTGGCGAAAACAAAAGCTATTTCATTACTTTAGACAAAAAGGATGCAGAATCTCATGAACAACAAAATTTGATTAATCTGTATGAACCACCTTTGTTACCCAATCTATTGGAGTCGGGGAACTGGGACGAAGCGATCAGCAAAATTGCCAGAATATTATTTTTGAATGATATCAAGAAAGAACTTTCTAATGATCAGTTGTTTACGGTTCTACTGTATCTTTCTTCTACATTTACCATATCATTTAAGCCCCAGGAAACCACAATTGAGGAGTTACTTGGCCAAGAATTTGATTTTCTAATAAGAAAGAAAAGCCAGTTATCTAGCCAACGAATATATAAATGGGCAGAGAAAATGATTACTCTGCGTCAAAAAAAAGCCACTCATCAATTGAAGAATGCACATGAGCAAATCACTTCAAATGTCAGGACCTACATCCAGGATCACCTGGCAGAGGGAATTTCACTACAGATGATTGCAGACCATGTTGGTCTGCATCCTGTTTATCTTTCCAAGGTTTACAAAACGGTAACCGGAGAAACCATAGGCGATTATTTGTATCGTTTACGCATGAAGCGAGCTTCATATCTTCTGATGAACACAGACTTAAAAATTGCAGATGTAAGCAAGGAACTGGGATTTTTGGCCCCTCCACATTTTATTAAAATTTTCAAAAAGCACTATGGGTGTACTCCACAAGAATTCCGCACGAGGTAAATCTATATATTAAATCTTACACGCGCGGAGGGACCTTACAAGGAGCTGTTTGCTGTTTCATGAGGAAACCTGCCTCGGGTTACAACATAGACTCTGTTAAGAGCGTAGTGGAAGTAGATGAACTAAAAAGCAGTAGACAAAGTGAAATCGTCCATAAGAATGACTTATGGACGATTTTCTTATACTATATATTACACAGCAAGCTATCGATGTACGAAAGGGCATGCACTAAAGTACATATAACCTACGAGCAATCGTAATATAATGATTGGATGAGAGGTGATTCCATGAAAAATATGTCTAACCACCCCCGCTTCCTTCAATCAAGTATGGATGAGGATTATGACAAGATCACTTCCTCACGTCTTCCCATTATCATTTGGATCATACTGATGACCATCGTCACAGTCGGGTTACAAACCATGTCTGTTCCCCTATTGGTGCCCACCTTGTTTTTTATAATGATTATGGTTATTCACATGTATCTATACTGGCGTGTAAACGATGTTATCAACCGCTCCAGATCACTGTATCTGATTATCCAGGGAAGCCTTATTTTTGGAAGTTCGATCATGATGCCCGATGGACTTCCGGTCATACTAATTGGCCTGATCCCAGTTTTAATAGGACAAACTGTAGCGATTTTTTTTGAAACTAGAAAAGTGGTTTTTGTAGCTTTTGTTCTATATATCTTTTTTTGTCTCGTCACCTTGTGGACAAAGGGTGTAGATGAACTTATATTTTTCATCCCGTTGATTATGCTCATAATTATCCTTGTTATGGCTTATGCGCTACTTTACTACCGTCAGGTTAACGCAAGAGTTCGTACACAGACATTTCTACGTGATCTGGAACTGACCCACCAGAAGGTAGAAGAACTGACGCTGGCCAACGAGCGTCAACGAATGGCGAGGGATCTGCATGATACATTGGCTCAGGGACAAGCTGGACTCATCATGCAACTGGAGGCGGTAAACGCATACCTTAACCGAGGGAACATCGAAAAAGCTCATGAGATTGTTCTGTCATCCATGGCTCAGGCGAGACAGACATTGGGTGATGCGAGAAAAGCGATTGACGATCTAAGAACTAGAGCCACACCTGCCGTCAACTTTAACGAAGCGATTCAAGATCAGCTGCAACGTTTCAGGCTAGCGACAGGGGTTAATGTCAAGTTGGAGTTTGAAATAAAATCTGTTCTGTCTGGAGCCAAAATGGAGCATATATTGCATATTTTGAGTGAAACACTGACCAACGTAGCACGTCATGCCCAGGCCAACCATATATCCATAAATGTTTGGGATAATCAGCAACAATTTCATATGGTTATTAAGGATAATGGGAGAGGCTTTAACATTGGAAAAATCGGAAAGGAGACAGGACATTACGGTCTGATCGGCATTCATGAACGGGCTCGGCTTATAGGTGGGCAAATTCATATTGAGAGCAACAGTGAAGGTACTACAATAGAGCTATCTGTACCAGTATAGTATGGGAGGAAATAAAATGAAGCATAAAGTTCTGATTGTAGATGATCATTGGGTTGTACGTGAGGGGATGAAAATGATTCTAGGGACCGATGACAATTACCATGTTGTCGGAGAAGCTGAAGAAGGCAACGCTGCCCTGGAACAGATGGAAGAGCTGAAGCCAGATGTCATTTTGATGGATCTGAATATGCCCGGAGGATTGAGTGGACTGGATACATTGAAAATAATGAACGAAAAACAGATTCAGATTCCCGTTATTATTCTGACCACATACAATGAAGACGAGCTTATGATCAATGGGCTGGGACTGGGAGCCAAAGGATATTTACTTAAGGATACGAGCAGGGAAAATCTATTCCGCACATTAGAGTCCGCTCTTCGCGGAGAGACACTGCTGCAGCCCGAAATAACAGCCAGGGTATTTGCTTATCGGGAAAAGCCAGTGGTTGAAGCAAGGCCGAAAAATTCACTATCCTTGACTGAGAAAGAATTAATCATTCTTCAGGCAGTGGCCCGAGGACTTCGTAGTAAAGAGATAGCTTTTGATATGGGAATTGCGGAACGAACCGTTAAGGCTCAGTTGACCAATATATATAACAAACTGGGAGTAGATTCCCGTTCAGAAGCCGTCGCCGTCTCAGTGGAAAGAGGCATATTACATTTATAAAAGGACTGTTTATAAAAACACTGATTTCCAAATCAAGGGGCAGCGTTTTCTGAAACCGCCCTTTAGTCCTTCCCAAACGTACATCAAGGGGCATGCCCTTATGTACGTTTTTTCTTGTTCACTTTTAGATATGATGAATACATGAGGTTGTCCTGCATCAAGATGGCCCAGATAGGTAGCAACGAAGGGAGACGTCAAAAAAATATGGCAAAATTATTATTTTGACTCGGTGAGTGGTCGGTAAGAAAAAGGAAAATGGTGATCGCAGGAGGGTTGATACTTCTATTGCTCGAGCCAATGCGACAGCAGGAATTTCAGTCGTATTTGCAGGTATTACCGTCATTAACGCACTGGTAGGCATGAAAGATACTCATTCTGTCAACACCTCGATTACAAATAACGAAGAAAAAGAAGAATCGGAAAGTTCATCTTTGATGAGTAAAGAGAAATCAGGTTAGGGGGAAAGACCGCATGTCAAAAGTGCGCATTTTTGCTGATAGCACCTCAGATGTCCCACAGGATTGGATTGACAAATACAATATCGGAATTGTACCTTTATATATTGTTTTTCAGGACAAGTCCTATCTTGATCAAAAAGAAATCAATATACAAGACATGTACAACTTGGTTGAGATATACGGCCATTTGCCAAAGACTGCTGCACCCCCGCCCGCTGATTTCATTCAAGTGTTCCGTCCGGTCATCGAGGACGGAGAGGATGTACTGTATATCAGTATGTCCTCTCAACTATCATCGACGTATCAAAACGCCCTGGCAGCGGCAAGAGAGTTCCCCGTGGGGCGGATAACGATTGTAGATTCGCTGAATGTTTCCGCCGGGACGGCCATGAATGTACTTTTAGCAGCGGAAATGGCTTCAGAAGGAAAAAGTGCCCTTGCGATCGCCGAATGGCTTGAGACAGCGAGGCATGAAATCCATTTAAATGTGCTCGTTGATAATTTGAATTATCTTCATAAAGGAGGAAGGGTTAGCAATCTTCAACATATGCTAGGAAGCATGCTCCGAATTCGTCCCATTTTATATGTTAGACATGGAAGGGTACTCTCCGGAGTGAAATACAGAGGAAGCAAGGAGAGAATTGTAAAGAAACTTTTGCAAGACATCTTGAGCCATATTCATCGCATTGATCATGACCAGATTATTATTGCGCACACGCTGGAGGAGGAAACGGCAGAGTGGATGCGTAACTTTATCCTGGAGGAGACCTCCATTCGCACTGTACACATTATCGAAGGAGGCTGCTCCATATGCTCTCACAGTGGTCCTCATAGTCTGGCAATCAGTTTTATCCTGAAGTCGGAACCTTTAGTTCAGGCTCTCAAATGATCAAGGAATAGTTTTTTTAGGATGGTGAACTGCTGCAATTCATTCACTTGAGTCTGGAATGCATCAATACCGTTCAACATTGCCATCTTCTTGGAAAAATTTCCAAAAACACTCATCATGGTAATAATGGTTTCACGAGTATTACTATCCGCCCGTAAGGATCCGTCCTGTTCACCAAGTTCTGCAAGTTCGGAAAACAGGGTAATAAGCTTGTTATAATTGGCCTGATAGATTTCCATATCCTCCAAAGGGAGTTTCGACATAGAGACGTAACATTCGAATGCCTCGATTAATTTTGAGCTACGTTGATGTTCCGCCTGTTGGAAGAAAATGAGTGTATCAAAGATTCTATTCAGCTTGTCATAACAGGTTCCTTGACCTTGTATAATGTCCATGAACACTTCGATCTCAGATTGAACAATATCGGAAGCTACCGCAACGATTAATTGTTCCTTTTTGGGGAAATAACGGAATATGGTAGCTACACCCAAGCTCGCCTCAGCGGCGACCTCCTGCATCGTGGCTTGTTCGAAACCTTTATTGGAAAAAACAATTTGCGCTGCTTCAATAATACTTGTGCGCCGCTTCAACTTTAGATCGCTGCGCTCGTGCTCAAGCCTTTGACGGGGTTCTATTGGAAAAACCTCCTTGTTGGATTTAACTCAGACTATGCTAACAAACATGACACTTTTCTGTCAATTATCAATAATGCCACGTACATCAACATTCAAGTGATGTACGTGGCATTTTGTATAGACTTTAATATTGATGTTCTCGATCATTTGTTGGAAGGGACCAGTGTATCCTTACCCTCATACCGCCGAGTGGACTCTGATCAAATTGGATACCTGAGTTTTCAGAGTCATGAATACGCAGACGTTCAGAGATGTTCCACAGGGCGCAGCCTACGGTGTCAACGGGAGGTTCGGCTAGTCGAATCATAAGGGAGTTGATCTCGTCCGGTGTCATGCCCTTCCCGTCATCTTCAACAGTAAGACAGATATCTTGTTCAGTCCGTTCTACCTTAACATGTATATAACCTGAATCACGCTTCTTTTCAATACCGTGGATAATGCTGTTTTCCACGAGAGGCTGGATGAGCAGCTTGGGAACCTGAACAGAACTGAGATCAGCTGGAAGCTCGATATGATAGGAGAGTCGATCCATACGCAGACATTGAATTTCAAGGTAATTGCGGACAATCCCCAATTCTTTTTCCAAGCGGGTCATCGGTTCATCCAGCCGTGTCGTATATCTGAAATATTCCGCAAGATTCTGGGTCATGGCTGTGACTGCTTCCTCGTTGCCCAGTCGTGTCATATTATTGATAAAAAACAGGCAATTATAAAGGAAATGCGGATTTATTTGAGCTTGCAACTGCTTAAGCACAGCCTCTCGTGCTACGATCTGCTCCTTGTATACTTTTTCAATCAAGTCTTCGATTTGTTCGGCCATGTCATTGAACTGTCCGTACAAATAATCGAATTCGTTTCCACTCTGTCTTTGAATGCGATAAGAGAAGTCTGTATGCTTCAGTAGTCGAACCCCCTTCAGAAGCACCAGTATAGGAATCTGAACTTTGCGAAAGAGGACAACGATAATCGTTGACCCTGCCATAAATAGCATAACACAGGCGGAGTAGAACCAGATTTGGCTGGTTTTAATCGGTTTCAACGCCTTATCTAGAGGCATAAAGTCAATAAGATACCATTCAAGCTGCTGGGAATACACATAGTTGACGATATAGTCAGAACCGTTAACGGAGACTGTCTCGGTACCCGAATCAGGCTTAAGATTAGGGATGACCTGTTCAAGAATGAGAGATGTCAATGGATTCGCGTCTTTGCGAGTAATGGATTCCTGATTCGGATGATAGAATACGGCCTCATTCTCTCCCTGATGCGAGTTTTTAACAATTTCTTCTAAATTTCTGCGTGGAAATTCAAGTCGCATAATCTGCTCAGCATTAGTCTTGTATTTATAAAATTTTTTTGTGACAGGATCATATTTCCATCCGGGCTGTAGTGAATAAGAATCAGGAGGCTGCATATGAATTTCCGACGATACAATCCATTGATCTAGAAGGACTGAATAGATAGATATTTTGTTATTCCATCCTTCTGAAAGACTTTGAAGATTCACTCTGGCCGCAACGTTCTGAATGAGCTGAACCTGCTCATATGAACTCATAACGTCTATGGATCGAAGGAGAGCAATGGTATTATCCGTTTCCATTGTAATCGCAAGCATATCTAACCTATCTATGTTCTGGTCAAGTGTATTAACTACAAATTGAACCCGGTTTAGGTTGTTGGCTTCAATATCTTTTTGAACCGTATCCAGGCTAGATTGGACAGAAAAGGTATACATTATTAGTACTGCCGCAAGCATTAATAGAATAATTGCCACCATGTTCAGGAATGTTCTGTACTTATATTTCACACTGCTATTCCCCCTGCCGATGATGTAAATATATCTCATTGTAGGGCGACTACAGGAGAAACACAAGCGAAACGGAAAGCAATAGAAGCGTAAGTTAAGATTGAGTTATGGAATGTTGAAAAAGCGTTATTTCTATCGCATACTTGTCACTATAAGATTAACATGAACTAGATGAAGGAGAAAATTAAACATGAGCTGGAGGAAAATATACCTGCTTCTGACCGTCCTGTGTTTGACCCTGTTCACCGCATGTGATGAAACATCTCCTCAACCTAATCCTACTGAACAAGTAGTCGTCCTGACCACCGTTAAGATGGATGAACCTACCATCGTATACAAAAACGGCGAAACAGCGTCTGATAACGTACATATCCGTTGGGCTAAGAATAAGTTGGGCGTAGATATTCACACTCAATGGAGTGCTCCAGAGGATGATTACGATATAAAGCTTAGATTAATGTTATCTTCCGATGATCCACTTCCCGATGTATTTTCATCCACTTTAATGGATACAACCAATAAGTTTCTGACTTCTGGAAAGGTATTGGATATCGGAAAAGCCTTTGACAAATATGCTTCTCCAACATGGAAAGCGGCCATGGCTGAAGTTCCTGAAGCCTGGCAACCGTTTACGGTAAATGGAAAAAGAATGGCGATTCCCATCATTACCGAACAAGGTTCACAAGCTGTACTGTGGATCCGTCAAGATTGGCTGGATAAATTGCACCTTGAAGCTCCAAATAATCTGGATGAACTGGAAACGATTATGAGAGCCTTTACTTATGATGATCCGGATGGGAATGGAATTAACGATACCTACGGCATTAATTTCTCCATCAAGGATCAATATCTCTCTTCTCCTACAGGAGATATCTCATGGGTGTTCGGAGCTTTTGGGGTCATTCCCGAAATATGGAGTAAAGATGAGAGGGGACAATTGGTATATGGAAGCATTCAACCGGAGATCAAAAAGGCACTATTGAGACTGAGATCATGGCAAAACAAAGGGTTCATGGGAAGCGATATTGCATTACAAGATTTCAGCCAAGTTAATGAAAACGTGATTGCTGGTAAAGTCGGAATTGTTGCAGCACCGAGCTGGTTTGCCGACTATCCTGTGAAGCAGCTCAAAGCCAGAGATTCTCAGGCAGAATTCATTCCTTATCCCATACCGACTGGACCGGATGGTACAGCTGGAAGACTGGCCGGCAATTCTTACAGTTCTGCTCTTATTATCAGCAAAGACATTTCTGAAGAAGCGCTGCAGGCCTTTTTTAAATACCAGAACTATTTATATGAAGCAACTGTGACGGATAATCCGTTCTTTCTTAGCGCCTATCAAAACGGGTATGACTATATTCTAAATCAGGATGGATCTGTTAGCAGTCAGAATAGTATAGTCCCTGGTGGAACAGTGACCACGTTCAAATATACATTATTTAATCAGTACGCAAGTTATCCCTCACGAATTAAAACAGCCATTCTAAAATTAGGTAAAGGAGACAAACTGAGTTCTCATGACCGAGCCATCTTGTTTAGTATGGGTGTAGACCCGAACAACCCGGATGAGATTCCTGTTACGGAAGCTGATGTTATTGAGGCAACTCAGGAAGAAGTGGATCAACGAAACCTATTTCAAGGTCCTTCCACGAAAACAATGCAATCAAGGAACAGTTATCTTCAAAAGATTGAGTTGGATACATTTAATTCTATTATTTATGGGGATCAGCCTATAGAGTCATTTGATGAATTTGTAAATAAATGGCTTGAATCAGGCGGGAAACAAATTACGGACGAAGTGAATGAGTGGTACCGCTCAATCCAACCTCAATAATACTGAGCAAGATATAAGAAATGATTTAACTTATATTTGGAGGGGGAAATTATGAAAATCACAAATTTAAAAACAAACCATGTATCGAATCTGTTGGGATCCGCAATGGACTATCCATGTTTGTCTTATGTTGTCACGGAGACTACGGCTATCAAACAGATCGCTGCACAAATTGAAATCGCACTGGATGTATCGGAATATGGCAGGAATCAACCCCGTCGAAGACAATCCGGGATTCCGTCATGCGTTACTCGCGCCACTTCCTGATTTCAGAATCCAATGGGTAAAAGCCCATGTAGATACGCCAGCCGGGCGGTATAAGAGTGAATGGAAATTCAACGATCAAGGAAATCTGTTCTTCAGCTTTTCCATTCCATTCAACGCTACGGCTAATATAAAACTGCCGCATGCCAAAATGGAAAATGTGACCATGAATGGTATAACTCTTACCAATTCCGGGTTTCATGTCACCCAGGAAGAGGAAAATACTCTGATTGAGGTAACTAGTGGTACTTATGAAATGAGCTATGTCCCGTCCAAGCCATACAAGAAAAGCCTCAGCACTCATAAACTACTCAATGACTTGCTTCGCCATGACGGGGGGGCGTGCCGCTTTAAGCGAGTTCTCTCCAGTTTTTGCTGCATTAAATGCAGATACAATTGGGCAAAGGGGGGAGCAAGCATACGTGAATTGGCCAGTTATCCGTCCTTCAGCGCTCCTGAAGAAAAGCTCGATGAACTCGATCGCAAATTAGCGACGATTCTACTTGATTAAGTTACAAAATAATAAATGAAAATGCACATATGGGTAGCCTTATGTGCATTTTCGTTTCGAATTGAACCAGTACTTATGCCAAAGGTGGAGTGTTAAATGAGCATTCGGATAAAAAGCATAATCTCTTTTGGAGTCGTTATTTTTCTTTTTGTACTTATCGTCTCTTATCAGAATTACAATATGAAACTGCAAAGCTCCAAATTACAAGAATTGAATCAGGTTACGCTCCAGTCTGCGTTAACAGCTCAAGAGCTGTTACAGACATTGACCGATTATCAAATTCAGATCATGCTCCCAGCGACGGGGTATTCTACTCAGGCTAATATTCAACCTGCTGTTGAAGATTTACTTAAAAAATTTAATGTCTTTTTGAACAAATACGCTGTTTTGAATCCTCAATCTTCCGATCAAATTGAACAAATCAAGACAGCTTATGATGCCTTCATCAATGAAGGAGATACCGATAGCGGAGAAAGGCTGAGTGAACTCATGCTTGAACTTAAGCAGAGTCATGTTCGTCAAATCAATAACAACGTACAGGGAATGATATCGGAAAATGAGACGAGGTATAGGCAATCGTTTTATTTTCAAATAGGTGTGGTGGTTGCTGTTATTATGCTATCACTGCTTTTTGCCAGATCACTCACTCGTCCTATCCAGCAGCTTGTTACAGGTGCAACAACGATTTCTAAGGGAGATCTGAGCCAACCCATGAAATTGAAATCCAAAGATGAGATGGGTAAACTGGCGTCCATTTTTGAGACGATGCGATCAGGTCTTGCCCAATTCATTCATTCTGCACAGAATACTGCAAACACGGTCGCTCATTCCAGTCAAAGCCTATCGGATCATATGAAAAAAAACACAATTTCAATAGAAAAAATTAAAGACTCGGCCAGAAGAGTGTCTGAGGGAACTCAGCACCAGTTGAAATCTGCAGAAGAAACAGCGCTCGCTATGGAAGAAGTAACCAGAGGTATTACGGTGATCACGGATTCCAATGCGCATGCTGCTCATCAAGCCACAGTAGCAGAACGTGAAGCCCGGCGAGGAAAAATATTTTTAGAAGAAGTCAATTTACATATTCGTTCTCTCAGCAGGACCATGGTGGATGTCACCTCATCCGTACAGACGCTGGAGAAACATTCAATAACGATTCATCAAATTGTTTTACTTATACAGAGCGTAGCCAAACAAACCAATCTCCTTGCCCTGAATGCCAGCATAGAAGCTGCCAGATCCGGTGAACAGGGGCGAGGATTCGCTGTGGTTGCACAGGAGATACGTACACTTGCTGATCAGACCCAAAATTCATTGAACCATATATCTGAGATAGTAGATAACATACAGAAAGATACAGCCACCACTGTAAATGTTGTGGAAGAGGGAAGGAACGGAGTGCATCAAACAGAGAGAAAACTGGAGATGACTCGCAGTATCTTTGAAGCGATCACACTTTCGACGAAAGAAATGGCGGATCAAATGCAGGAAGTATCTTCCGCATCAGAGCAGATATCCGCAGGCTGTGAGCAGGTGGATGCATCTATTAACGAGCTTGCTGATACTGCCAGAATGGCACATACGGAGAGTCGCGAGATGGTTAGTATCGTTGAGGAGCAGATACAGATTGTACAACAGGTTACAGATTCGACTACCTCGATGCAGGAAGTGACTTTGGATTTAAAGGGGCGTATTTCTGAGTATAAAGTGTAGTCCGGTTGCAAAATTTAAAAGCCATATTCTGAGATGATAGAAATGATATTGTATGTTTTCTTTTGCCCAGTGGTCACTTTGCATGGATGATTTCTGGCTATGAAGATGCGGTTAAGATTCTGCAGGATAAACGCTTTGTCACGAACCCTCCGTTCATGGGAGAAGATGAGGGTTCAGCTCCGCCACATCAAGAGATTATTTCTCGTAATTTGCTTAGTGTGAATCCGGAAGATCACCGCCGGCTACGGAGATAAGCAATTACTTCTGAATGAACCTGAATTGATTCATCCTGCCATTGAAGAAATCTTACGTTATAACGGACCGGCTGAGATGAGTAACATACGCTGGGCAACTGAGGATGTAGAGTATGGGGATAGACATATTCGACAAGGTGATATGCTCTTTGTTTCGTTTTCATCCGCAAATCGTGATCCACAGCAGTTCCCGGAGCCGGATACGTTTGATATCACACGTAAGGTGAATAAACATATTGCTTTTGGAAAGGGCGTTCATTTCTGTCTCGGAGCACCTCTAGCCAGACTTGAAGGGGAGATTGCTATAACTGCGTTACTGCGTATATGACCACACATGGGGTTTATGATACTCAGGTTAACGGCAAGACGAATACCAAACGTATGATGTTACCAATCAACCCAGCTGGACATCACTCTTGAGGATGGCTCGATTGAAACGATCAACTCAGCTGAGACGTTCAAATTTTCGTATGATGGGCCTTATCGCTATACAGATTTATTTACTGGCGTCAAATATGATGCAAGGATGGAAAAGGATGATTATTCTGTTGCAGGCTTTGATGATTCAACATGGATTAACGTTCAGGTGAAGGATTATGACAAACAACGACTGTTTGCGCAGTCCCATCCAATAAAGCGACCGATTACCAATGTATAGCTGAACGAATTCGGCAAGCCTATGAAGAGGTGAAGGAAGTGAAGCTTCATATTCCGGTTAATACGCAGGCAACGCTCCAACTAAATGGTGCGGAACCGATGACCTAGGTAATGGGGAATATGAATTTACTGTTAAACGGAATCTGGGTCAATAACTCTTACAGGTAAGAGCCGCAAGCTTGCGGCTCTTATTTTTTCATGGGCTTCAGATTAGCTTTCGATACAGCATCAGACATTTAACAAAAAATCATAAAGACAATAGAAGCCTTTGCCTCGGATGATGTATTTGGATTACGTTATTTCATCTTAACAACGCGTTATATCAGTATTCCTCTGTGAATCTTACAATAAAAATATGGAATCGAATTGAGCAATCATCAAGAATGAATTTTAGTGATCAGTAGTATCATCGTTCCCCCAACCACTGCTGCAGTAACTTATTATGCTAATTACATCTGGGGAAATGTGAATCTGATTGACATTATGGGAGGAAACATGAATTTAATAACCATTGATCTCACTAATACCAACGTTACTTTAACTGCTTATGTATTGGATTCATCTCATGAAATGCCTAACACCCATGATCGACCCGCTGTTCTCATTTTACCTGGTGGGGCATACCGAGCTTGCTCTGACCGAGAGGCAGAACCGATTGCAATGGCTTTTCTAGCGGAGGGTTATCAGGCCTTTACATTACAGTATTCGATTAATCAGCACGCTGTATTTCCAAAACCACTTAACGATGCAGAAGAAGCTCTGGAATTGATCCGGGAGAACAGTTCGAAATGGGGTATTGATCCAGACAAAATAGCTGTATGCGGGTTCTCGGCTGGTGGACATTTGACCGCCTCGTTAGGAACGATGGGGAAAATCAGGCCAAATGCCATGATTCTTGGTTATCCATGCATTCTGGAATCAATGAGCAGTATTTTTCCTGCTCCGGTACCAGGCGTTGATAACGCTGTAGATGCGTTAACGCCACCAACGTTCATATTTCACACGTACGAGGATCAGCTGGTTCCAGTCAGTAACGCTCTAACATTTGCAGATGCCCTTAACCGTGCAAAGGTTCCGTTCGAAATGCATATCTTTACAAAAGGCGTACATGGCTTATCGCTTGCAAGACCACATACTTCAGGAGGGTTAAGAAGTATGGTCGATCCGGCAGTTGCACAGTGGTTTCGTCTTTGTATAACCTGGCTCAGTAACATATTTGGTGAGTTCTCCTCGGAGCGAGAGCGTATTCTAAATGATTCTAGTCATGAATACAGTCTGGAAGTACAACTGGGCGTATTATGGAAAAATGAAACTTGCAAAAAGTTAATTCTAGCGGCAATACCTGTTCTTGGAGAATCTCCGATTCAAGATGCAATGGAAGTACCTCTAAGAATCATTCTGGAATTTGGAGGGGATCTTATATCGGAGGAAGCGGCGATTCGATTGGATCATGACTTGCGACTTATTCCCGTTGCATAGCGATAATTTACCAAGTATTCATATACGTGTTTGCATACTATAATAATAAATGATATGATGTGTATCATAGTGATAGTCTTACTGTCATTTAAAAATCATACATTATGAATCGGAGGATGAAGAAAAATGGCATACAACGAAAATATTAAAATTAGGGAATTATTGAACAATACAGAAGCGGTGGGGATTCTCACCACCCATTTACCGGAATTTATTAACGCTCCTACATTAAAAATTGCTTACGATTTCACATTAAATCAGTTGGCTGCTATTCGTCTAGTAGATATTTCTGAAGATACATTGGTAGCGTTAAAGAATGATTTGGCTGGAATTACACTTGTGTCAGGAGAAACTCCGAAAGACAAACCTACTGTTTCTGCAAATAAGAAATCTGACTCCCTTGCAGGTAAAGTAATTACAATTACAGGTGCAGGAAGTGGAATAGGAAGAGCAAGCGCTGTGCTGATGGCAGCCAGAGGGGCCAAGCTGGTTCTGGTTGACTATAATTCTACAACAGGACAAGAGACATTAGAGCTTGTAAAGGAACAAGATGGCGAAGCCATCTTTGTACAAGCCGATGTTTCCAAAGAAGATGATGTTGAGAATTATATTCAACAAGCAATTAATACTTACGGAAAAATTGATGTAGCCTTTAATAACGCCGGGATCCTACAACAGTTCCAAAGTTTTCATAGCATGACCTTGGAAGACTTTAGTCGAATCATTGATGTCAATCTGAAGGGGATATTCCTTGGGATGAAACATGCACTTCGAGTTATGGATGAACAAGGATACGGTCATGTCATTAATACTGCATCTACGACAGCAATTCGTGCTGAACATAGCCTGGCTGCTTATACTGCCAGCAAACATGGTGTTGCGGGTTTAACCAAGGCAGCTGCTCTTGAATACGTCAGAAAAGGAATCCGTGTGAACGCAATCTGTCCTGGAGGTGTGGCTACAACCTTAACGGCAGCTGTTCCTCAAATGCTGCAAGAAAGTGAATATATGCCGGAAGAGTTCCCTAATATGAGAATTGGTCGGTTTGCCGAACCAGAAGAACTCGCTGAAGTCGTTGCATTCCTGGCTTCGGATGGATCAAGCTATATGACAGGTTCTATTATTGTGGTTGATGGTGGCCTTACTCTTTAAAGATTATTAATTCAAATATAAGGCCCCCGGTTCCCAATATCCAATGGGAACCGGGGGCCTTATATTTTATTGCTGGGGCAAAAAAAATCTCATTTATCGATCTGCCAATGGTGGCTCATGATCTATCCAATTCCACTCGTTATTGGAAACGAACAGACTTACAGCCTGTTCAAATGAAATACCTGGGTCATGAAAACCAAGCATTACTTTTGCTAGATCCATACACTTCTCATAATTAGGGGCCGACAATAGATCATTGGCCATTTGTATAAAATTTTCGGGTTTGTTTGAAGCATCTTGAACTGCGTCCATTAACCCCTTATGACATGGGAATAGCTGTCGGTTGATTGCTAGAATGGCGCGTCCTGAGAATAAAACGAGATTGCTTACGGAGTGGGAGAGTAGATAAGGGTTGTCTTTTTTGGCAGCTTCACCCGCAAAATAAAACGCATACAAATAAATTTGAGAGTAAAAATCGATTAGATTTTGTTCGCGATTCTGTTCGGGGTATGTTGAAATTGTTTGGAGAAGATCGTCCAAATCTGAAATCTGCGAATACACGGCCGTGGAACCGAGGAAAGAATACCTTGTAGGCTCACTCCCTTGTAGCGCAGCAAGTTCCAGGAAACGTTGATTAATTATTTTACCGTCAATGTACCCATCGGGATAATCACACACGTCATGGTTGGTATAAGCTAACTGATGCTGTTGCTGCCGCTCTTTGAAGGAATCATCTGTAACTACGATATAGACGTCGACATCGGAACCTTCCCGGGCTTTACCTTGGGCTATAGAGCCAGCAGTAACAATGGCAAGAATGGTAGGATCCGGTTTTAATAACTTCACTAAATTGTCTAAGGCATTCTGGTGATGCTCATACATTGATATCACTCCTGTTCATAGGTTTACTTCTCCTAACATAGCAGGGTGATGAACTCTTCTGATATAGTTGATTACGCCAAATTTTCAAGGCCCCGAAATAATTCTTCCTCTTTGGCTATTATTCCAAGCATTTTCTGATTTATTTTCTCTCGTTGGGTTATAGAATTGCCAGAGAAAAAACACTTCATTACCTGGTGCATCATGGCCTCCCATCTTTTTGCCAGCTCCGAAAATTGAAATGACAGTACATGAAGCCTCTGTTCTCCCGAGATTTCATACATATACAACAAAAAAGAAGAGTATCTCATTCTGGCTAGTGGGAATTTCATAAACTGATGCATAAAAGGAATCATGTAAGCTTCCGGATCTGCTGTTTCAATGCCCTTCTGCAAATATGCTAATGCAAATGTACGCAAATCCTGCAAGACATCCTGCGGGGTTAGCCCGTTATCAGTATTAAACAAGCTAGTAGATAATAGCGTTCTCCATTCCGGAGTTAATCTGGAAGACTGGTCTGAACTAAAACATGCATAGTATGGAGACGCAGCCAAAAATACATCCAGTTCAAACGCGGTGCTGGTTATACCATAATAGGAATCCACTAGATTAATTTCGTGCCGCAGTCGGTCTAATCCAACAGCTAGGCTGGAGTGGCGGGCATGAGATTTAAGGTAAGTTTCAGACCATGGACAGTAAAATACGTCGATCCCCACTAACACAGGTATTCCGGAATCAAGCTCCTTTTCCAGTAGGTTAAGATAATCCTCTTCATCATGGTTGCTGTTCAGTGTTGTACCTGTAAAGTCCCTCTCTGTAAAAGAAACCTTTAATCCATGATATTGCTCCAAAAGTTCCAAATTCAGTTTGGGGTAGGAGACACGATTCATAAGCAACTCTTGTGGATTCTCCTGATATTCAAATCTCCACGCATCCGCGTACATGGCCCTTGTCTCTTTACCTACCCAAGCAGCGACAGTTGTAATATGGTCATCAATACAGGAAGTAACAAGGACGGAACTGGAGAAGCTTTTTATTGGCTGAACATTCATCATGACATTCCCCCCCGAAGCATCAAATTTGAATTTCCCTGTTGCTGCCGATATTCTCCAGGTGTTTTACCGCAGCGTTCTCCAAAGAGTCGGTAGAAGTACTTCATATCATGAATACCAATCATGTTAGCAATCGTCTGGATGCTCCATTCTGAATATTTTAGAAGGTTACAGCTGTATAAAATGCGAATATTCTGCAGCATTTGAATATAGCTTATGCCAGTAGAGTTTTTGAACAGCCTTTGAAAGTTTCGTGTACTCATGGAGACTAACTGACTTATTTTCTCCAACGGTAAGGAATCTTTAAAGTGCGCACCCATATATTGAATTGCCTTATGTATTGCATATTCATTCATCTCTGTTTGATTATAGTCCACTAGTTGCTCGCTACAGTAAAGAATGTAAAATAATTTATTCAGCAGAGTATATTGGGCGGATATCAATTGAGGAGACCCGTTTCGTTGGTTACATTTCATTTCTTCAAATACGTTTCGAAATTCATGATGTCGTTCATGAAATAGTGACCATGCCGAAATGTGATCTCTACAAATTTGCTTGTCCAGATAAGGCTTATAAAGGCAATTCATAATGTACAAGGGGGATTGATCCGTCAGATCGAGAGGTTGAAACACATGTGAAACCCCCGGAGGGATGACAAAAAGATCTCCCTTGGATACGAGAATGCACGTATCGTCAATGTGATGAATTCCTTCACCCTCATAGACATAAGCAATCTCAAAAAAATCATGTTCATGGCGTACAGTAAAAGGCATTTCTTTTGTTAGTTCCATACGAACGGGTATGTAAGAATCAAAAAAATAATTACCTTCAAATACGATTGATTTCTGCATATTGATTCATCCTCCAATTCGTAATTCAAGTCAAAGTTGGGAAGACAACTGCTTTTCGCCAGTATATCTATATTTCTTGGCGCATTCAACCATATATTGGATTATTCCGAATTGATATAATTGGGTTCTACACCATTTTGTAACATTTAAGGAGGGGGACGAGACTATCTTAAGAACTTCTGAACATATGATTGGGGGCACACCCAAAGACCGTTCGAGGAATATGGCTATCTTTTGTGTCAAAGGAGCTTTTGCTATTTTTTTCGCAATTTTAAGTCCCGTTTATTATGCTAACAAATGGGATTTTAAAAAAAACAAAAAACGTAATCCTTTTTACACCAGTAAACTGGTTCGATTACAGGAGCGTTATCCACTGTTGTATGAACTTGCGATGTTTGTACAGAACTTCCCGATTCCCCGAAATGTGTATAGAATTCTACCCCCTCTAACGGGAGATGTGCTTCAGGTAGGCTGCGGCACAGGTCTGTTGAACAAATTTTTGAGTGAAAAAAAGGATATCCGCTGGATCAATATGGATCCAAATTTGAACGCATTGAAGCTCGGTCAGCGTCTGAGACGTTACGATTCATACGTACAGGCTTACATCGACAAACCGACACCATTACCCGATCAGTGCTGCAACACAATTTTGTTTGCAAGAAGCTTTCATCATATCCGGAATCATAAAAAGGCATTTAAGGAGTGCAGTAGACTCCTTCGTGAAGAAGGTACTGTTATTATCGCTGATCCAGTGGTTCTACATCCAGTGCCTAGTCAGTCGGAAGAGAAAGGATATATGGCTAACTCATCGATTGATGGCGTAATCTGGAGGTTTACAAAACGATCTTTTATTGCTCATATCGAAAAATGTCTGCCCGAGGAACTTATTATTGAGTCTGTATCGGACACAAGGCAGATTCATATCACGAATTACAATTTGTTTGTTCCACAAACCGATATGGTTGTTGTGCTAAGAAAAAAGGAGGTAGCGAAAGATGAACAATAAAATTATAGAGATCATTGCCGAAATTAAGGAAGATCCAAGCCTACTTCACAAGCTTGATGGATCATCTGATCTAAGTCAGGATGCTGGAATGGATTCACTACAAATCATTAATTTTATATTACGCATTGAGGAGGAGTTTGACATCGAAGTAGACTTTGATCACTTTGATCTTGAACATTTGCAGTCGATTGACCGTTTTTCGCAGTTTATTGGACAGATGGCGAATGTATGACCCCAACCATTCATTGCGGTTCTTTCGAAGCGGAGCGATACTGGCGAGACCCAAACCTGGCAGTTCTTCCATCGTTGTCTGATCGCCAGGCAATGGCCGTTACAGAAGCTATGGATGAACTTTTGTTTGTATTCTGCAATGACGGAGATATTTTGCTCACACGTAACGTCATGGACTCAGCGCAGCTCGACTATATCAGATCAATCGGATTCGATATTGGTACGAATCGAAAGCCATGGCTCGAAAATGTAGAGCAAATAACAGAGTGTCAACAGCTCAATGTCTTTGAATTATTTAATGCGTGCACTTCAAAAAAGTTGTTGTTACAAACATTTCCGGAAAGATCGAAAATTGAGGCATTCGCTGTGTTACCAGGTGTTGTGGAAATCATCCAACGATGCCGGCTGGCTTCAAGGGTCCCCGAGCAAAGTATTGTTCAAAAAATAAATGCTAAATCCTATTCGCTCGCTATGCGTGACAAGTTAGATATCAGGAACGTTGGCGTAATCGTAGAAGGAATCCCTCGTTTGATTGAGGAGGGATCACGGATGCTTCGTGCAGGATCGATATTGCTGAAAGATGAATATGGCGTATCGGGAAAAGGTAATTTGTCTATCGATTCCACCAAGTCATTGCTTCGGATTGCAAAATATCTTGAGACTCAGGTTGCCAAAGGGAAAACGGTCCGTTTTATTCTCGAACCCTTGCTTGATCGTAAAACTGATTTTTCATGTCAGTTTCGAATAAGTGAAGAAGGCAAAGTGACTATTCTATCTATTCAGCAGCTTCAGAATAATGGTTATGCATTTGGAGCTTCGTTTACGATGGGAGCAGCCAGTGTGGATCGTCTCCTTCATTTGGGTTATATGGATCAAATGCAGCAGATTGGTGCCTCCCTTTATCAGGAGGGTTACTTTGGAGATGTGTGTGTAGATTCGATGATCTTGCAGGATGAGACAGTTGAACCGATTGTTGAGATCAATGCACGAAAGTCGATGAGCTTGATTAAACATGCAGTGGATTGTTCCATGGTCGCGAACAAGCTTTATAGCTGCCTGACACAATTCACTTTGTTGCTCCCCTCGGACTTCAATTACGAAGCTTTCTTGGACAATCTCCGAAATAGACAGCTTTTATATGATCTGGGAAGAATGACGGGCATTGTCCCCCTCTCTTCAGGTACTCTTTTATCTTCTAAGCGTGGAAGTACAAGTACATCCTCCAAAAGCACGAAAGGGAGGTTATACGTGGCAGTAATTTACGAAAATGAGGCACAAATGGATGGGTTGATCACTGGACTGAAAAAGTCTCTGTCAAAAGCAGGTTTAGCAATCATTGCTTAACGGTAGTTCATGTATTAATTAGGTTAGGATTAATTCTTGGGAGATGGAGCATATGACCGGAAAGGTAATGATACTGTGTTCAGGTTTCGGACTGGGTTTCTACATTCCGGGGTTGTTAATTTCCAACAAACTACAATCTATGGGAATAGATGCCCGTGTAGAAGTATTTGAAAGCTTAATGAACAAGGATAAGCAGTTGCAAACCGACAAGAGCAGACATGCTTACCGGGATAATTTCGCGGTTGCTTTGGCTTCGCAAAAAATACCAGGAGACATCAGGGGAAGTCTGGATTCGGAGCTGGCAGAAGGCTTGATCCAGCGTTGGCTTCAGGAAGGAATCTCGCAATTCATTGTCTTGTCGGGTCACTGGGTTCATATACTGGACATGCTTCGCAAGCGCAGTAACAGGAAGATCGAAGCTGATTTGTTATATGTAGATTCCAGTCTGTCGCCATCCTGGAAGCAATTATGGAAGCTTAACCCTCATTATGCAGCCTCATATCAGGAGATCGGATTATACAGTGATCGGCAGTTGAACATTCAATACCGATTAGATGTGGATGACAAAGAACCTGTTCCGTATGAAGTACGCCCGAAAAGACTCGTCATTCATGGTGGAGGCTGGGGGATCGGCACATTCAGAGAGAAGCACGGGGAGCTGGAGAGTGCAAATACCGGATACGAAATCGATATTGTGGCGTATTCTTCTGAAGAAATTAGCGAACCTTTTTCCTCGGGTATACGTTATGCCATCAATGATCCTGAGTGGCGTGCATGGCATCGCAATAAGAGTGGCTTCCATACGTTTCCACCATTCGATGTTGTTTCTTCAGGCAAGGAACCGAAGTACCAAACACCTGTTGATCACCATGGATTATATTCGCTCATAAGGGATGCTGCTGCAGTTGTGTCCAAGCCGGGAGCAGGTGCGCTTATTGATTCGCTGGCTTCCGGAACGCCACTTGTGATGTTAGAACCCTTTGGTGAGCATGAAAAGAGAAATGCGAGTATTTGGAAAACTCATGGTTTGGGTATCGATTACAGTGAATGGGAACAACGAGGTTATTCCATGGATGTGTTGCAGCAGATTTCTGATAACCTGATGGCGAAGCGGGCACAAACACAAGATTATACAACCGAGTATGCCGATCGCCTAGTGCAATCCGAAAGGGGAACATAACATGCAGAACAATTTGGCAGTAGAGGCACCCAAGCTTGATCTGTCGCTACCTAAATGGGTTTTTCTTCAACTACTCGAAAGTTGCAATCTTCGCTGCCGGATGTGTTATGAGTGGGGAGAGAACGGACCCTACAGAGAATACAAAATATTGAATCAGCTGAGTATTGATGTCATCCGTGACATTATTAAGACCTGTCAGCCTGTGCAACCATATTATGAGTTATATGGAGGGGAACCTTTATTACATCCCCAGATTGGAGAAGTACTTCAGGCCATACATGAAGCAGGAAGCAAGGTCCATTTTCCAACCAACGGTACACTGCTCGAGAAACATGCTGAAATGCTGATTAAATATCCGCCCGAGCGAATTTGGGTTTCTCTGGACGGACCCGAGGAAATTAATGACGAACAACGAGGAAAAGGGGTGTTTAAAAAGGCCATTCGAGGCATCAACAAACTTCTTGCCTTACGAGAAAAAACTGGAAGTCCATATCCGCAAATTGGAATTAGTACCGTCGTCACCCCGACGAATTACAGGCATTTAGAACGATTTTTCTTTGAAGCTGTTGATATCTCAAAGCTGGATTGTGTGAGCCTTGAGTTGCAAGCCTATATTACTGAACAGAATCATGAACAATATAGCGGGATTCTGCGCAAGGAATTCGGGGTAGAAAAGGCTCCTTTATCCAAAGGATTTGTCTGTGACCCTGCTATCTTTGCTGATATTGATGCTGCGCTGATTGCAAAGCAAATCCAGAACATCACAGATTATTGTAATATAAACAACAAATATATCAATACGTATCCCAAAGTGATGTCTGAAGACAATATACGAAAATATTTTTCCGCTGACTGGTTCTCCATGACCAATATCAAAAAACGCTGCCCTTTCCCATGGATTAGCACGGAGATTAATGCCAGAGGAGATGTAACCTCCTGCCATGCCTTTTATGATCTCACACTTGGAAATGTAAATGAAGAAAGTATCGCCGATATCTGGAAAGGCGAAAAGTACAAACAATACCGGCGTTACCTGCGCAAGCATCTATTGCCGATCTGCCAGGGTTGCTGTCTTTTTTACAATGAAAAACCACAAATGGTCTGACTTCTAGAAACGTTAACCAAGCCCATTCTCGAAAGGAAGGGATATTATGCAGCCCAGCAGTAAAGTCGCACTGGACGCCAAAGCGTTTGAAGTGTTAAAGCGAACAATGAAGAATGTAGTCATTCCGCACAGAAAGCGCAAACTGGACCCTGCGTTTAAGACTGAAATGCCAGAAGTGGTGGCCTTGAAGCTGACCAACCGTTGTAATTTGCGCTGCAAGCATTGTTATCAGTGGAATGAGTCGGGTTATCATCATGATATGGACAAAACGGAACAAAATTTGGATATGGACACCGCAATTTTTCAACGAGTATTGAACGAAACACGCGCAACTAAATCCAGACTGTACCTGTGGGGAGGAGAGCCTCTGTTCCACCGGGATATCCGGGAAATCCTCGCTATGCTTGAAGAAGATCCAAGAGAGACCACTATATGTACTAACGCATATCTGATTCAAAAATATGAAGAGGAGCTGTGCCGGATTTCACCCGACCTGGAGCTTCTGATTGCAATCGAGGGATTCGAGAAAGAACATGATCTCATTCGTGGTAAAGGTTCATTCAACAAAGTGATGGAGCAGATTGACAAACTACTCCTGTTGAGAGAACAGGGGAAGTTCCAGGGAAAAATATCGGTACACAGTGTGATTAATGACAGCATGATTGGCAGACTGCACGAACTGATGAATTTCTTTGAAAAGAAAGGGATTGATCTTGTATTGCTTTGTTTTCCATGGTTCATCTCACATGAGACATCAGAGCAAATGGATACTTTTTTCCAGGAAGAGTTCCAATGGCTGAATCCATCCGAAGACCATCGACGTAGTAGCTGGCATGCGTTCAAATATCATATCAAGCCCGAAAATGTTCCTGCATTAATGGAGGATTTAAGGCAGATCAATGCTCGTACCTGGAAGACACGCATACGCTATCAGCCTGGCCTTGATTTTGACGAAATAGAGGACTTCGTCAGTGGGAATTCAATGACCTCACGCTGTGCCACAACCTGTCTCGCTTTGAGCACACGTGCCGATATCACTCCAACAGGCAATGTTAGCGCTTGTAAATTTTTCTCTGAATTTTCGGTTGGTAACCTGCAGGCGCAGTCACTGTCTGAAATCTGGAATTCGGATACCTATGATCGTATTCGTCGTTCTTTGGGCAAAGAGCTCTCTCCTGCATGCTCAAAGTGTAATGTGTTATACCTGCATGGTTCTTCTTCACTGGCACATATATGAACCATCCCAGGAAAGGCATCTACAGACTCGGCATACTGGGGTGTGCAAGTATTGTTAGCAAGGCCATACTCGATGCCAGTCTGTACGTTCCTCAAGTGCAGTTGGCTGCAATAGCCAACCGCACTCGTTCCAAGGCGTTGCAGCTCGCAGAAAAATACTCGATACCACGGGTTATGGATCATCTGCAGGACTTACTGGATGATCAGGATATCGACGCTGTATACATCGCTTTAAGCAATGATCTTCACACGGAGTGGGCAATCAAGGCCCTTGAAGCGGGAAAGCATGTATTGGTCGAAAAGCCGGCAGGCTTAAACGCGACTGATGCGCGGCAACTTGCAAATGCAATGAGCAATCACGGTTGCCTTGTATTTATGGAAGGAATCATGACCGCGCATCATCCATGGCAGTCTTCACTGAAAGCTATTGCAGATTCCGGGCAATTCGGACGGTTGTACAAAACGGAAACTCGAATTTCCATTCCATCACGACATAAGCATATGGGGAATTATCGCAGTGTAAAGTCAAAGGGAGGAGGCTGCTTTAATGATTTGGGCTGTTATTGGCTCCAATGGATACAACAATTGATTGGATTAGAGGCATGTAAAGTTACCGGTGCTTCCGATTATGCGGGTCCGGACGGCTGTGACTGGACATTCTCTGCCGGTCTTCGTTACGCTAGCGGACTAGAATCAGAATGTATTACCTCATTTGAAATGCCGTATAAGGCTACGCACACGTTGTATTTTGAACAAGCATCAGTAATAGTACCTGATTTTTTCAGACCGATTAACGGTTTTTACAAGATGAAAATACGACTACTGAATTCAAAAACCAATTCCGTGCTGCATGAATTCGCGCCAATGAATTATTATGTGAACCAACTTGCAACTTTTATTAATAAGTGCGACAGTGCAGTCACTTCGCACGTTGATTTTCAACAGAGCATTCAACGAATAGCATGGCATCGTGCAATTATGAATGAGGCAGAGTTATTTGCACGCAAACAGACGAGCCAAGGGGGCCAAACACAATGAAAACAGTAATACTTTGTGGTGGTTTGGGTACAAGGCTATCGGAGGAAACGCAGCTTCGCCCCAAACCTATGGTTGAAATAGGTGATATGCCTATTCTATGTCACATCCTTCATATGTACAGTGCACACGGATTTCATGATTTCGTATTAGCTCTTGGGTATAAGGCCTCCTATATCAAGGACTATTTTCTGAAATATCCGTTTCTTTATAACGATTATTCAATAGATATGACTCAAAATAAGACTCACATGCATACGTCAAAAATATTAAACTGGAAAATGGATCTCCTAGATACCGGAAATAAAACCATGACTGGTGGCAGAATTGCACGACTTAAGCCCTATCTGGGAAACCAAACGTTTATGTTGACCTATGGAGATGGGGTCGGAGATGTTGATCTGACTGAGTTATTACGCTTTCACCGTAGTCATGGAAAACTTGTGACCGTTACAGCCGTGCGACCAAAAAGTCGTTTCGGGATAATCCGATGTGCGGAGGATAGGGTAACATCTTTTCAGGAGAAAGGATATCATCCCGAGGAATGGATTAATGCCGGTTTTTTCATTATGGAGCCAGAGGTACTTCGTTACATTAAAGGAGACGATACGGAGCTGGAAAGTGAAGTACTGGTACGATTGGCTGAAATGGGGCAATTAATGGCCTATAGACATGAAGGGTTTTGGGCATGCATGGATACGCTACGAGATAAACAGGAACTCGAACTACTATGGAAAGAAGGGAATGCGCCATGGAAGATATGGGATTAACACATCCTTTAAAAAGCCCTACTGAGTTTCCTTTGGATCAGCGGGACATGTTACATAGGATCGTGAAAGACGATATGGACTATATTGTCAATAAATTCACAAAGGCTCATTTGTTCGACGGACAAACGATACTCATTACTGGCGGAGGGGGATTCATCGGTTTTTATCTTGTTCTGAGTATTCTTAACATGAGAAGAAAAGGGGGGGAGGTTAAACAGATTAATATACTCGATCGTTTTCCGAGAGGCGTTCCACAATGGCTTCGGGATCTGGAAGCAGAGGGCTTGCCCATAACGGCGATTCAATTCGATGTTACTCAGGATGAATTCACTCCTTATACACAAGATGCAGATTACATCTTTCACATGGCTTCAATCGCATCCCCCACCCATTATCGAAAATATCCGCTAGATACGCTGGAGGCCAATGTATTTGGATTAAAGCGACTGCTCGATAGTTGCCTACCTGCTGCACCAAAGGGTATATTATTTTTTTCGAGCAGCGAGGTGTACGGAAATCCCGATTCCCAGTTCATTCCAACACCTGAAACATACAACGGTAATGTGGCTACAGTCGGGCCGCGTGCTTGTTATGATGAATCCAAGAGGTTTGGGGAGACGCTGTGCTCGCTGTATCACAGCGAGTACAATCTACCTATTCGAATCGTGCGGCCTTTCAACAATTTCGGACCAGGGCTTGATCTGAATGACCGTAGAATTGCATCGGATTTTGCCAAGGCTATTACAACGCGGTCTGATATCGAAGTTCTTTCGGACGGAAAACCTACACGAACTTATTGTTATATCGCTGATGCAGTTATCGGTTATTTATTGGTATTGACTCACAACAGATTCGATATATTTAATATTGGCTCGGATATTAATGAGGTCAGTGTAACTGATTTGGCCCATCTTTTTGCGGATTGCTCACTCCAATTGACAGGAGAAAAGCCGAAAATTACGTATTCCAAATCAGTTGATCCCCACTATTTGACTAACAGTCCGGAACGGCGCTGCGCCAATATTAACAAAGCAAGAAAAGAACTTGGCTTTAATCCTGAGATCTCGCTTGAAGAGGGAATAAGACGTTATCTTGTGAGTTGTGGGGTGGGGATATGACTGACATCAAACAACCAGTGATAGCCGTAATTGGACTTGGGTTCGTTGGATTGGCTGCTGCACTTGGTTTTACTGAAAAAGGCTATAAGGTCTATGCATTTGATATAGATGAAAGAAAACGAACCAGCTTACAGCAAGGGAAAATCCCATTCTATGAGCCAGATATGGAAGAAGCGCTGTCTACACATTTGAATCTAGACTTTGACATATGCGAAAGTATGGAAGAAGCCATATTCGAAGCTGATTTAATCTTTATATGTGTTGGCACACCTTATGAAGAAGAAAAAGGTCTCGATATGTCCAGTCTGATCTCGGTAATCCATGATATTTCGAGATTGATGAACTGTAATGATTTTAAAGGCATTGTTGTTAAATCGACGATTCCTCCGGGAACCATGCGCAGTACACTCAAGCCTCTGTTGGAGAGCCATGGACTTGAGGTAGGACGTGATGTCGGGCTTGCCTATAATCCTGAATTTCTGAGAGAAGGGAGTGCGTGGGAGGATTTTCTGAAGCCGGATCGCATAATCATAGGTGAAGTAGATTCTCGAACTGCCAGATTAATAGAACAAGTATATAGTCCGTTCGAAAGTCCTTGTGTGCGCGTTTCTCCTGAGACGGCTGAATACCTCAAATATGCTTCAAATGCACTACTCGCGACTCTGATCAGTTTTGCCAATGAACAAGCCATGATTGCTGAAAGTATAGGAGATATTGACATCCCTCAAATGTTTAATCTCTTACATATGGACAAGAGATGGTCAGGCTCACCTGCCGGAATGTCAAACTATGTGTATCCTGGCTGCGGTTTCGGCGGTTACTGTCTCCCCAAAGACACACTCGCTCTTACGCATACCGCAATTCAATATGGCCATAAGGCGAAGTTACTGGAGGCAGTTATGGAATTAAATCAAGACATCGCCGATTTTACTGCGGAGCAAATCATTGGATTATTAAAACATCGTGACGAACAGATAGGTATACTAGGCCTTTCTTTTAAACCTGGAAGCGATGATGTAAGAAATTCGCCTGCTGCCCGTATAATTCAACTGTTGCTTGACGAAGGTTGTACCAACTTGACTGCATATGACCCTATCGCTATGTCCACTTTCAGAAATCATTACGATTTTCCGATCCGTATGATGAACTCGCTCAATGAGATCACCGTTGGCAGTGATATTTGCGTCATTGTTACAGCGTGGCCGGAATTTCAATCTCTCGCTTACAATACATCTGTAATCCAAATTGTTGACGCCAGATATATGCTTGACATTAATAAAACCTATTTCAAGGAGAATTATACTAGGAAGAATGGATAACAAAGTAGGTAATATTACTGGTGCTGCCGGTGGCATGTGAAAAGCGCGTTTTAATTGAGACAACAAGTAATTACAAAGTTATTCTTGGAATATTATTGAAGAAGTTATTCGTCAGGCAGGAGACTTTTCTTCCAAGGGGGCAGCTCAAATTCTTCGCCGAGCTGCTCTTCAGCATCCCCTCAGATGACGAAAAAAACATGGTGAAAAAAGAAAAGGGATCAAAGGGGTAAAACTTCCTCAGCAATTGGTAACAGCATACTCAAGCAGTGAAAACGACTGTATACATATCCCCAAAAATCTTCTTCAAAGCGTTTTACTATCATCATATAAGCCATAATCAATAATTGACATATGAAGCTAGTCCTCCTGCATTTTTCATTTCCGCCAGAACAGTTTAATCGACAATCCTCTTAGCGGACTTTGACCAACTTCGAAGCCGACAGAAGAGTTGAAATGGACGAGCATCCGCTGATTTTTGTTCCATAGCGCACAGCTCATATTTTCATTAAGAGGTTACTGTTTAAGCATCTCAAACATTTCTTTAGTTCGTTTTCGTGAATTGATTCCATTGTAGGGCGCTGGACATCCATTGACAACCTGGTGGCGACGCAAGGACAGCCGAAATTAAGAATGCGATATTCATCTTTAGATTGCGTTATATCGGTGTGTGATACCTCAGCTCTAAAATGAGAGCAAGAATAAAAGTAAACGCTTTCACAGAAACTTTTGAGTAATCTTGCTCTAAAGCTTAGCTACAACACAGTGGAGGGATGCTTATGGACACCGTCATTCATGAAGAGACAGAAATCTTAAGAGAAACAAAAAAGTTAGTACGAAGGAAAGACAGTTGGCAGTTATATGCAATGTTGGTTCCCGCCATCCTCCTCACGATTATTTTTGTGTACATGCCTTTCGGAGGAATAGTGATGGCATTCCAAGAATACAAGCCCTACCTCGGTATTCGTGGATCAGAGTGGGTGGGGCTGGATCAGTTTAGGTTATTATTCGAATATCCCGATAGTGTGCAAGTAATTTGGAACACGCTGCGAATCGCCGTGTTAAAACTGATCTTTGGTATGGTTGCTACCCTATCGTTCGCGTTGCTGCTGAATGAGGTACAGAAAAAGGTGATTCGCAATTCGGTTCAATCTTTCGTCTTCTTGCCGCATTTTCTATCTTGGGTTGTACTGGGCGGTATCTTTATTGAAATTCTCGACCCGGAGACTGGATTGTTAAATCAAATGTTAATCGCGCTCGGCATGGAGGCGATCTTCTTCCTTGGCGATAATAACTGGTTTTTGGTAACGGTTGTGGCAAGTGACGTATGGAAAGAATTTGGTTATGGTTCGATTATTTTCTTAGCGGCATTGGCGGGAATTAATCCTGCGCTATATGAAGCGGCCCAGTTGGACGGCGCCGGAAGGTGGAAGCAAACGCTGCATGTCACGATTCCATCCATACTACCTACAATTACTGTCGTTTTGACATTATCACTCAGCCAAGTATTGAATGCCGGCTTCGACCAAATTTTTAACTTATATAATCCCCTCGTCTATGAGAAAGGCGACATTATCGATACTTTCGTTTATCGCATCGGTCTAATTGATGGGAATTACAGCTTCTCCACTGCGATCGGATTGTTCAAATCGGTTGTGAGTTTAGTCTTAATTGTGGTTGGCTACCGAATTGCTTACAAAGTAGCCGGGCATCGGATTTTCTAAATAAGGAGGGCAAAAGATGAAGACGATGACTGTATCTCAGCGAAGGTTTCAATCATTTAACAATATCCTTATGATCTTCCTCGCACTAATCTGTATCCTCCCTTTGATTCATGTGGTGTCTCTATCCTTGAGTTCAAGCGCCGCTATAATGTCCAATAAGGTTATCTTTTGGCCGGTAGGATTTAACTTTTTTGCATATGAGAAGGCACTGGAAAACTCACAACTGCTTCACTCTGTATGGATATCCATACAACGTACTTTTTTGAGCCTAGTCCTTGGGCTTATGGTAAATTGCATGGCTGCTTATACGATGTCAAAGGGTGGAGGAAGCAATGGCATAGCGGGATACAAAGGCTTTGTTGGATTCTTCATACTCGCTATGCTATTTAATGGCGGTTTGATTCCGACTTATCTAGTCGTCACCTCAATTGGTCTATACAATTCCATTTGGGCTCTGGTACTACCAGGGCTGGTCAACGTTTTTTATCTCATTCTCATCATGAACTTCTTCAAGGCACTGCCGAACGAGCTTGAAGAGGCGGCTTTTATGGATGGTGCTAATCATTGGCAGGTCTTCATCCGTATGTTCTTGCCGCTGTCATTGCCAGTACTTGCAACTGTAGGCATGTTTATGGTCGTAAATGACTGGAATGAGTGGTTGGCCGGCTCGATTTATATGAAATCGGGCAATGTGCCGCTCAGTACATTTTTGAAGTCAATTATTGCTGTACCCATTATAGATGGCAGTAATGCTGAGGAGGTTGCAAAGCTAAACAATCGTGCTATTGGAGCGGCCCAAATTATTATTGGCGCCTTGCCAATCTTGTTGATCTATCCTGTTCTCCAAAAGTTTTTTACACAGGGAATCGTTATCGGTGCAGTAAAAGAATAAACCGATTTGCATGCGAGGAATGTTAATATTACGCTATTTGATATTAAGGAAGCGCTTTTTCAACTAATATGTAAGCGCTTCTATAATATAAGGGTAACAACAAACTGACATGATGGGGGTTAGTCGATGCATAAGAGAAAAAAATGGGTTCCTGCTATCTTGGCCGCTGTAGTGCTCACTGGAACATTGGTTGCTTGCAGCAATGGGGGAGGCAATAACGGCAGTTCAAATGAAAGTAATGGAGAATCCTCCACGCAAACAAGCGAAGCTAAGCTAAATATTGTGAATGGCAAGATCGAGCCTCCTGTTACGATTACGATGATAAGAGCTGAGGATCCAACCGTGAAATTCAAGAACGGAGAAACATATAGCGATAATGTGCACACACATTGGGCAAACGAAACACTTGGAGTCAATATCGAGACGTTGTGGAGTTCTCCTTCTGCGGATACTTCCTATGATACGAAGCTGAAATTAATGCTCTCATCAGGTGACAAGCTTCCGGATGTTTTCGTATCTAGTCAACCGAATACTACAAATATGTTTCTCGAGTCCGGAAAGGTATTGGATGTGACTGAAGCTTTCGAAAAGTACGCTTCGGAGACGTACAAATCAGCGATGAACGAAGTGCCAGAAGCTTGGCAGCCGTTTATGATGAATGGGAAGAAATTAGCCTTGCCAGTATTGCGACCGACGATGGGCACACAATCGCCTCTATGGATTCGGCAGGACTGGCTAGATAAGCTGGGTCTGAAGGAGCCGACGAACCTCGAGGAATTGGAGCATGTAATGGATGCCTTTGTGAACAAGGATCCAGACGGAAACGGAAAGAAAGACACCTACGCGCTTGACTTTGGCATGAAGGATACATTTACCGGATATCCTGTAGGCGACGCTTCTTGGATTTTCGGAATGTTCGGTGCCATTCCGGAAAGATGGTATCCCGATTCTGATGGTAAGTTACAATACGGATCCACACAGCCGGGAATAAAGGCAGCACTCGAAAAAATTGCGGAGTGGAAATCAAAAGGTTATATCGCACAAGATATCGCGCTGCACGATTTCAATAAAGTCGCCGAGAACGTGGCATCGGTCAAGGTTGGCATGCTAGGCGGCGAGAACTGGGTCATGGTCTACCCGGGTTCCATGATGTTGGCTTCCAATCCAACCGCGATGTATACGCCATATCCGCTTCCAAAGGGGATCGACGGAAAGAATATGCGAACGGTCGCCAGCTTGTATACGAATGCGATTTTGATTAGCAAGGATATTTCCAAGGAGGCGTTGCTGGCGTTCTTCCATTACCAAAACTCTCTCTACGAATCTTACAACAGCGAAGATCCGTTCCTCTTTAAAGGATTCCAAGAAGGCTACGATTATGTCATTAAAGATGGCAAAGCGGTTATGGACGAAAAACAAATTCCAGGTGGAAAAGTCGCAACGATGAAATATACGATATCCGGCTCGCAAACGGTGTATACATCCAAGTTGTTGGAGTCGACGCTTAAAAGAGCGAAGGGTGAGACGTTGGAAAACAAAGATTTAGCCGCTTTTGCAACGTCGGCCATCTTCTCGACGGACAGTAACCCACTTGAGAAAATTACGGATCAAGCGACCCTCGTTATCGCGGCGCAGACGGACTCCGACGTTAGGGAGTACTTCCAAGGACCTGCAACTTCAACGATGTCAACCCGTAATGAACTGCTTAAGAAAATGCAGATGGATACATTTACGGATATTATTTATAGCAAGCAGCCAGCTGGAGCGTTCGATGATTTCGTGAAGAAATGGAAGTCATCAGGAGGCGACAAGATCACGGACGAAGTAAATGATTGGTATGATTCGGTGAAAGAAGTGAAATAACTGTAAAAGCCGGTTGCTTGGTCATAACCCTGTCAAGTAGACAGTATAAAAAAAGACAAGATTTAAGCTGCGGCCGTTTTCCGGTATTCTACCGGGGAACGGTCGTTTAGTTTTTTCTGAGATCGGTTTTGGTTGTAAAGCAGAATGAGAATGCCACGCTATACCTGTCTACTTTTTCTCCACTTGTAATAGCCCGAACGTGAAACCGCAGCTAACTTCAAGAGCCGACAAGACTATGACGTACTCTCAAGTCCTCTATGATCTGAAATCAGCTTACTCGTCACTCCTTGTGTAGATTCGGATACTACCTTATTACGTATTAAATCTCCGCTCGCAAGTATGCCATTTCTTCTTCCATACTGGAAATTCGGAGCCCCTTCAACCTCATGTTAAGATTCAATCATCCCACCTTTGGAATGCGATATATAATGTCCGCTCCCGGTTTTGTACACTTGAACTATACAGCTAGCTTTTCTGAATGGAGGGAGTTAAAGAACAAAGCGCTATTGGAAGATGTAATGGGGGATTAGTTGACCGAACCCGCTTCCAAACATGGCCAGGCTCGTCCATGGCTGCTTTGGATAATTGCAGCATCTTATGTCCGGCACAATCGAATATGGGGAATGGAAACATGGGTTGCGATCCAGCCGGACTCAGTTAAACAGATGATCATTCTATTCAACATCTACATCCCTCTCATCATTAATGCTGGAATCGCCATTTTACTTTACTTTCTTTCGTGTGGAAAAACAATATACGCAGATAATGGACGAATTGGATCGCCGTAAAGATATTAGTCTCTAGTTTTGGCTCTTATGTGGAAGATGGCGCAATCGCACATAGTCTTATGCACGGATGTCTGATATTTTTTAGTGAGAACCACATCAATTGGAGGAAGAGAACTATGATAATCACTCGTTTGAAAACGAATCGCATCGTAAATCCGCTTGGTTTTTCCCTGGATAAGCCAAGATTATCTTATGTAGTGGAAGGTACGGAAGCAAAGAGTCAACTTGAGGCTAGATATCAGGTCGCATTAGATCAAGACCTAAAAGTTGTAGTATACGATTCCGGCGTACGAGAGGATATCGATAGTTTAGCTTTTGAACTACCGCTCGATCTGACACCAAGAACACGCTACTATTGGCGAGTCGAAGTGTGGGCGGATAACGGCGATCACGCAGTCAGCCAAACGGCCTGGTTTGAAACCGCCAAGCTGGATGAGCCTTGGGTAGGCAAGTGGATTGTTCCCGAACTGGACAAGGATACTCACCCGGTTCTGAACAAATCGTTTGTGTTAAATAAGCAAATCATGTCAGCACGAGCGTATGTTTGCGGTCTTGGTTTGTACGAGATACAAATCAACGGTGCGAAGGCAGGGGATGAGTATTTAGCCCCCCATTTCAATGCATATCAGAAATGGCTTCAATATCAGACTTATGATGTAACAGCGTTGCTGAGAGAAGGAGAGAATCAAGTTTCGGTAAGTCTGGGCAATGGTTTGTTCAAAGGGCGCTTCGGGTTTGAAGGACATTCCGCGGAGCTGTATGGCAATGAGTTCGCGCTATTGAGCGAAATTGCCGTAACCTATGCCGACGGATCGACCGACGTAATTGCTTCCGATTTAAGCTGGACAGCATTAAAAAGCAAGGTAATGGGCGGCAATCTGTACGACGGTGAGATTTATGATGCAACCTACCAGTTATCCGAGACCTTCCCGGTCCGTGAAGGTGAACTGGGGTATGATCGATTGAAAGCTCGGCTTAGCTTACCTGTAATCGTGAAAGAGGAGCTTAAACCAATCAAGATTATTCATACGCCTGCAGGCGAAATCGTACTCGACATGGGCCAAAACATGGTCGGATGGATGCGTTTCCGCACGGATGCACCAAGAGGAACGGTCATTCGACTATACTATGGTGAATTGCTGCAGGATGGTAATTTCTATCGCGATAATCTTCGTACGGCAAAGGCGGAGTATCAGTATATTGCTGACGGAACGGAAGCCGTCGTACGCCCTTACTTTACGTTTTACGGTTTCCGTTACGTAAAAGTCGAAGGATGGCCGGGCGAGCTTAACGTAGATGACTTCACAGGCTGCGTCCTGTATTCCGATCTGGAGCAAACCGGCAGCTTTGAGACGAGCGATCCACTTGTCAATCGACTATTCCTCAATGCGTTGTGGGGGCAGAAGGGCAACTTCCTAGATGTTCCAACGGACTGTCCGCAACGGGACGAGCGAATGGGGTGGACAGGAGATGCACAGGTGTTCTCCGGTACGGCATGTTTTAATATGGATTCCTATGCATTCTTCAGTAAGTATGGTTATGACATGGGCAAGGAGCAGGAAGAACGAGGCGGCATGGTTCCAATGGTCGTTCCCGCAGCGAATGTAGAAGGCGGTGGTTCAAGTGCTTGGGCAGATGCTGCGACCATAATTCCATGGAATGTCTACCTTCACTATGGAGACAAAGCGATTCTTGAGCAACAGTTTGAAAGCATGAAAAGCTGGGTGGATTTCATCATTCGTGCAGATGAAGAATCCGGCAATCGGCGCCTCTGGACTGTTGGCTTTCACTTTGGCGATTGGCTGGCCCTTGACGGCAGCAACCTGGATTCTCCAATGGGCGGTACGGACACGGACTTTATTGCTTCGGCCTATTACCGATATTCTGCACAGTTGGTCGCAAAAGCAGCGAAGGTGCTCGGCAAAGAAGAGCTCGCCGCTCATTATGGACGCATCTCAGATGAGGTTAAGTCAGCGATCGAAGATGAGTTCTTTTCGAAGAACGGCCGTCTTGGACTGGACACACAAACGGCTTATGCAGTGGCTTTATTCATGGACCTTGTTCCAGAAGCTTTCAAGGCAAGAGTGGTAGAGGCGCTCCGCAAACGGCTTAAGAGCGATCGTAATCATCTGAAGACAGGTTTTGTCGGTACGCCTTATTTGAACCCTGCATTGTCAAACAACGGAAGCAATGATCTAGCGTACACACTATTGCTTAATGATGACTACCCAAGCTGGTTGTATGCGGTCAAGCTGGGTGCAACGACCATCTGGGAGCGTTGGAATTCGGTAATGCCGGATGGCAAAATGAGCAGTACGGGCATGAATTCGCTCAATCATTACGCTTATGGTGCGATTGCAGAATGGATGTATCGTTCTGTTGCAGGGATCAATCCAGTTGAAGAAGCGCCAGGATTCCGACGTGCCCTTCTAGCTCCACAACCGGATTATCGGCTCAAATGGGTTAAAGCTACAGTTGAAACGGCGGTAGGAACGTATAAGAGTGAGTGGTCATTTAACGAGCAGGGAAAACTCACATTCCGCTTTGTTATCCCGTTCAATACGTCCGCATCGGTTGTACTCCCCTTTGCAGATCTGAACGCTGTAACAGTAAATAGCCAGAATTTGAGCGAGAAAGGGTTTTCCTGTTCACAAGATGGTGAGAACATCAGGCTTGAGTTGTTATGCGGAAGCTATACTATTGAGTATATGCCGACTAAAAGCTATATCAAACAGCTAACAACGCAGACCCCGCTTGTTGAACTGCTCAGCAATAAGGCGGCAAGCTCGATTATAGAGAGCTCCCTCCCGCCTGGCATGAAGTCTCTAAACCCGGATACATTAAGCGTATCGATTGGCGATGCTTCACTTAGAGAGCTGGCAGCTTATTATCCGATGGAAGCGAGCGTGCTCGATCAGCTGGATGAACAGCTTAAAGGGCTCCCTGTGGGCTAGCTTCGATGAGCAGCATCCTTCCCGCTCCTATTCCAGGCGTTGACGAAGTACCAGTGACATCAAGTGGGGTAAAATCGATGGCGCTAAATGATTTGAATGAAGCGTTAAAAATGATGCCTGTAAGTAATGGTTATGATGAAGGAGGCTCCTAATGGAAAGAAATCTTGATCATTTAATAGCAACTATGACACTTGAGGAAAAGGCTGGACTTTGTTCAGGGGCAACGTTCTGGTCTACAAAAGCAATCGAACGTTTGGGTATTCCATCGATCCTCATGGCGGACGGTCCCCACGGCTTGCGTAAGCAGGCCGGGGACGCAGACCATTTGGGCTTGAACGAGAGCGTACCTGCAACATGCTTTCCCTCCGCAGTAGGATTGGCTAGCTCTTGGGACCTGGATCTGATTCTGCGTGTAGGAGAAGCCCTAGGTCGGGAGAGTCAAGCAGAAGGTGTTTCGATTCTACTAGGACCGGGTGCTAATATAAAACGTTCGCCTTTATGTGGCCGTAATTTTGAATATTTCTCCGAAGACCCATACTTGACTGGAGAGCTAGCGGCCGCTCATATTGCGGGCGTCCAGAGTCAAGGAGTAGGAACATCACTTAAGCATTTTGCGGTCAACAACCAGGAGCACCGGAGGATGACAACGAATGCTATCGTGGATGAGCGTACACTGCGGGAGATCTATCTTACAGGCTTTGAAACCGCTGTGAAAAAATCACAGCCATGGACCGTGATGTCTGCATATAACCGCTTAAACGGCACATATTGCTCCGAAAACGAAACGCTGCTCACGCACATTTTGAAGGAAGAATGGGGTCACGAAGGGTTTGTTGTATCCGACTGGGGAGCGGTGAATGAGGCGGCGGATAGCGTTGCTGCGGGCATGGAACTTGAGATGCCTTCCAGCAACGGAGTAGGGCAAGCCAAGATTATGAGCGCCATTGAAAGCGGACAATTAACGGATGATGCGCTTGATCGGGCTGTCAAACGGCTACTTACAATCATATTCAAAGCCGTTGATAACAAGCAAACGGATGCAAGCTACGATAAAGAAGCTCATCATCAGCTTGCGCGCGAGACTGCCCGCGAAACGATGGTGCTGCTGAAAAACGAAGACCAACTGCTGCCGCTGTCGAAGTCGGGCAGTATCGCCATCATCGGCGCGCTTGCAGAACGTGTACGTTATCAAGGCGGAGGCAGCTCCCATATTCACCCGACGAAATTGGACGATGTCCGGGCGGAGTTCGAGATTAAAGCTGCCGAAGATCGTGGTACCGTCTCTTATGCGATGGGCTACGATCTGGACAGCGATGAAACGTCTGCGGAACTGTTGGAAGAGGCGAAACGTCTTGCCTCCCAGTGCGATACCGCCATACTGTTCGTCGGTTTGCCTGATCGTTATGAATCGGAAGGCTATGATCGAACACATCTAAACTTGCCGGCTAATCAATTGGCATTGATTGATCAATTGGCGTCCATTCAACCGAATCTTGTCGTCGTATTGAGTAACGGAGCACCGGTTGTCATGCCTTGGCTGAATAAGGTAAAGGCTGTCTTGGAAGCGTATTTGGGTGGACAAGCAGTAGGTGGGGCTATCGCGGATATTTTGTACGGGGATGCCAATCCTTCCGGCAAGCTAGCAGAAACCTTCCCACAAAGTATGAAGCAGAATCCGTCCCATCCATACTTCCCGGGAGAAGGGGACACGGTTGATTATCGTGAAGGGATCTTCGTAGGATATCGTTACTATGATGCCAAGGAGATCGAACCACTTTTCCCATTTGGCTATGGGCTAAGTTACACGAAGTTTGCTTATTCCGACCTCATGGTGGATAAAGCCGAGATTACGGATCAAGAATGTGTCCATGTACATGTCACTGTTCAAAACACAGGCAGCCGACCGGGTAAGGAGATCGTACAATTGTACGTTCGGAGTGCTGTCTCGAGTGTTATTCGACCGGAGAAGGAATTGAAGGGGTTTGTCAAGATCGCCCTAGAGCCAGGTGAGCAAAAGACGGTCACATTCAAGCTGAACAAACGGAGCTTCGCTTATTACAACACAGAATTGAATGATTGGCATGTTGAAGCTGGTGAATATGAGCTGTTGATCGGCAGCTCATCACGAGATCTTCCGCTTTCGTCGACTATATATGTTCAATCCACAACTGAAGTTATACCTACGTTCCACCGTAATACCACGTTGGGGGAGTTGATGGAGAATCCGAAGACTCGCCCCATTCTCGACTACTTTCAGAGCGCCTTCAGCCAGTCGGATACGCCTTCCGAGGCCGTTTCTTCGGATATGATGATGGCGATGATGCGGTATATGCCAATGCGTGCGCTTATGGCATTCTCGAATGGTGAGATGACGGAAGAAGCGTTGTCCACCCTTTTGGACCAATTGAATCAAGCGGTGGGGCATCCCATTGCTATGCCAAACTCTCAATGAGGAAAAACAGAGATGGCATCGCAAGATTCCAAGATATTCCGGAAGATGCGTTCAGCCGTGTCGTTGTTAGTTCCAGTTATATGACCGGTTCTATCGTCGTTGTCGATGGCGGTCTCACACTTTAAATTAATTCGAATCTTGGGGTGCTCCTTATTGGGAGCACCTTGTTTCGTACCGTCTTGTTTTCAAATTGTTAGCTTGAATATCGGATTGTATATTATTCAGGATTGTGTATCAATGCTGTACGTGTACATAACCAAGACGATGTTTGTTGTTAGCAGGATAGAAAGCAGCTTACTTTAGAATGTCCGATATTGTTTTACCATCATATCGTGTCCTTTACCATGATCGGAATGGCTTTCATTGTATGGTGTTCGACGTCTGATTACAATGGCGCAGAGCCAGCAACGAGCGGAATTAAGATTGCGCTATCGATCTTTGGATTGAGTTATATCGGTTCATATGCAGGTAACCATATAATTAGATCAGTGCCTACATAATCGCTTGCGCAGCTGTTGTGTTCCCACGGCCGCGAAAAAGCGTGGTTCTAACATCCCCTTGGAGGCGAAATATAGACATCGTCATTCATGAACAGATAACGATCCGACGAAAAATGAAAAACGCATGAGGCGCTGGATCTGGCAGTCAAGCGGCTTTTGACTGTCATCTTCAAAGCAGTTGATAATAAGCAGCCCGATGCCAGCTGCGATCGAGCGGCTCATCATCAGCTTAACCGCGAAACGACAAGAGCGACGATGGTACTGCTGAAGGACGAAGACTACTTCGCTGCCAAAGTCGGGAAGCATCGCAGTCATTGGCGCGCTTGCTGAGCATGTGATCGGACACATCTGAACTTACCATCGAATCAAATTGAACTGATGGAGCAGCTGGCATCCGTTCAACAGAATCTAATACAGGGACGATTAAAGGTGAGGAAACAGTCCAGTTGTATATTCAGGACCTTTATGGGAGCGGCGTCTGTGCTTATAGGATTTAAGATAGTAAATTAGCCAGTGGAGAAGCGCAAAAAAACCGATTCACCATTACTGATGCGGATTTGGGTTATTGGAACGCGGATATGATATATGCAGCCGAACCGGAGATTTCAAGGTTTATATCTAAGCGAGTTCCAGAGAAGCAAAGGAAATGGCATTGGAGCTTCTGGCTTAACTTTTTGCAGGTGCAGGAAGGTACTTCTCTACAATAATACCGGTACGTTTTAGCAGGGAAATTTTAGTGAAGGTGAAGGTGCTCTACTATGATTAGGAATTCCTTTAATGCCGATTGGACGGTTGGCCCACGGACAACATATTTTGCGGAGTTGACACCAGGTAATCAACCTCCAAAGTCGGTCACTCTGCCACACGATGCCATGTGGGAGAATAAGAGATTAGAAGAGGGCGAAAGCAATATTGCCTGTTACCCGGATGGTGTGTACGAATACAGAAAGAAATTTTTCATACCTGCCGAGTACAGAGACAAGCGGGTTACGATTGAATTCGAAGGCGTATACAACCAAGCCATGGTTTATATCAACGGGGATTTTGCCTGCCAGCATCCCTTTGGCTACAGCCAATTTTATGTGAAGGCCGATCGTTTCCTCAAGTACGGAGAGGAGAATGAGATCAAGGTCGTTGCCGTGACGCATAAAGATTCTCGGTGGTATTCCGGTGCGGGTATCTACCGTAATACCAAGCTAATCGTCGGTAATCTTACGCATATCGCGCTTGATGGCGTGAAGGTTAGTACGCCTGAGATTCATGACGACCGTGCCTTGGTGTCCGTGGCAACTGTCATCGAGAACGAAGGTCTAGGAACGTTAACTGCAAAAGTGCTAACCGAGATTGTAGATGCACATGGTACGGTAGTTGCCCGTGACGAAGCGCCTATAACTACATTCGCCGGGGAGTCGGCAACATTACGTCAACGTATGCTGGTGCAAACACCAAAGCTCTGGAGCGTGGATCATCCGAACCTATATATCTGCAGAACGACGGTGACTGCAGGTGAGAACCTTCTGGACGAAGAGTCGACGAACTTCGGGATTCGTTCGCTTACCTTAGATACGGAGCAGGGCCTGTGCATCAACGGGGAATCCATCAAGCTGCGCGGCGCTTGCATCCATCACGACAATGGTGTAATAGGTGCAGTCACCTTCGATAGAGCTGAAGAGCGGCGTGTCGAAATCTTGAAAGAGGCAGGCTTCAATGCGCTGCGAAGCTCTCATCATCCGATGAGCAAGGCAATGCTTGATGCATGTGATCGTCTTGGCATGCTAGTTATGGACGAGAGCTTCGACATGTGGACCTCTACAAAATCGGAGTATGATTATGCCATGCATTTCCCACTTTGGTGGGAAAAAGACATCCAAGCTATGGTCGATAAGGACTACAACCATCCTAGCGTTATCATGTATTCGATCGGCAATGAAATTCCAGAAACCGGCAGTTCGATCGGCGCGACATGGGGACGGAAGCTGGCGGAAAAGATCCGATCTCTTGATTCCACGCGATTTGTAACGAACTCGGTGAACTTTATGCTCGCGATAATGAGTGATATTGCGAAGCAGACCGCAGAGGCTCAATCCCAAGGTGGTGAAGCCGGCGGCATTAATACAATGATGAACGATTTAGGGGACTACATGTCACAGATCGTTGCAAGCGATTTAAGCACGACCAAGACGGCTGAGTCTTTCGCCTATGTAGATATTGCGGGCTACAATTATGGAGAATCAAGGTATTTGATGGACAAGGAGTTGTTTTCCAACCGTATTATTGTCGGGAGCGAGACTTTCGCGAACAGAATCGACAAGAACTGGAAGTTAGTAAAGGAAAACACCCATTTAATTGGCGATTTTACCTGGACAGGTTGGGATTACTTGGGCGAGGCTGGCGTGGGAAGAGTGCACTATGATTTGGACGGGCCATCAACCTATATTCAGAGTACCTATCCCTGGATTACAGCTTGGGTTGGCGACATTGATATTATTGGCGACCGCAGACCGAGTTCCTATTACCGAGAAATCGTGTTTGGCCTTCGGAAAGAGCCATACATCGCGGTTCAGCGTCCTGAGCATTATTCCAAAAAAGCTACTTTATCGAGCTGGGGCTGGAGCGATTCCATCTCTAGCTGGTCGTGGAACGGGCACGAAGGTGAACCAATCAAAGTGGAAGTGTATGCCGATGCCGAAGAGGTTGAGCTGCTGGTCAATGGGCAATTGGTTGGGAAAGCCGCTGCAGGGGAGGCGAACGGTTTCAAAGCCGAGTTTGATACGGTCTATGAGGCAGGAGAGGTGACGGCTGTGGCGTACATCGGGGGAGAAGAAACGAGCCGGACGATACTTTATTCAGCAAATGGTACGGTCATACTTAAAGCTGAGGCTGACAGGATGGAAATTGCTGCATCCGAGAACGACCTGGCCTTCGTAATGATAAGCCTAGTAGATGGACAGGGGAGCCTCTATAACACCGCTGACAGGAAGGTTTCGGTCAAGGTTGAAGGGCCTGGAGTGCTTCAGGGATTGGGAAGTGCTAAACCCGATTCGATGGAACATTTTTTTGACGATGAACATACAACCTTCGACGGTAAAGCATTAGCGGTTGTTCGTCCAACCGGTGCAGGTACGATCAACGTGACGGTTACGGCGGAAAATTGCGCCAGTCAGACCGTGTCCATCCGCACGATTTAATGTTTGAGGAGATCCTATGTAATATTTATCGGAAGAGCTACAAACAACTTTGAGCGAAATCGGTATATGGCATGTGGAAATCGCTAAGAAGGTTGAACGTATACGCCTCAAGCTTTTGCTCAACAGTTTTCGTTGCTGTGATCCAATAGTGCTTAAGTGTCCAGTACCATAATCAAATACAGAATCAGAAGCGAGGCGGGTTAGGTTCCTGCCTCTCTGTTTGTGATGCATGCCAAAAAAATGTCGTGATAGTGCAAGTTAGTCGGTCCGCAAACACAGACTTATTCGATCAGATCGAAGTTTGCGGGTGGAGCCAGGCTACTACCTGCCCGTTGGATCAAACTCTGATACTGTTCGGAGTAGCATTTGAACGGGTAAGAGGGGAGTGATTTCATGACGATTGATGCAGGCATTAAATTGTTCTCGGTCCATCACAAAATGGGAAAGAATCGTTCTACCATCTGTATGGATTAAGGACCACGAGGGTACAATGCGGGCGGCCGAGCGTCGGCAAATGGATTTGTGGAGAATGAAGGGGCTTCTCCAGATAAACTGAGAAGCATCGCAAGCGATCTGCGGGTATTGAAGCGATTTATTTAAACTCAATTATATGGAGGCCATTTTCATGAAATTAGCCGGAAAAGTAGCAGCTTCGGTTATGGGCAAGTCGATCGCAGAGGGAGTGAAAGTCATCCCTTCGGATCTTAATCTGGAGAGTGCCAATAAAGTGGGATATTGAAGCGTAAAAGGAGCGATATGTTATGGAGAATACCACAATTAAAAACCCAAATAGGCCGATGCTGATCCCCCTCCTGCCAGGAAATGTATTTATGTATGACTTAGATGAGATCGACGGTCAGTTGGCAATGCTGCACCGCGATTTTTCTGGATGTGTTGTGGGGAATTTTACGAAACTGATGGACGAGAACGTGTATGGAACCATCACCATTAAAGGCAAAGTTTTGAGAAAGGGCTCTTTCTTCACATACAAAATCATGAATCTTCAATTCTTTGGATTCCCGGTGCTGGACATCGTAACAGAATATGATACGACGTACACTGCCTTGGTTGAAGGGTTCGTGGACAATGAAGGGAACGTAATGGACCCGCAGGAGATTACGATTCAAACGCTGCCAAAGCGAAATCCCGTTGCCAGCTATGAAGAGCATGACCGAATTGCGTTGGAAACCGCCAGGGAAGGGATTCTGCTGCTGAAAAATGAATCAAACGTGTTGCCGCTCCAAAAAGAAGAATTGTTGAACGTATTCGGAAAAGCGCAGCATGAATTCCGTACTGGCGCATTGGGAGCTGGTAAAATCAATCCACGGTATCAGGTCAGGTTCCAAAGAGCCGTGGAAGAATGCAGCGACTTCAAACTTAATGGCGAGCTGACGGATCTATACCGTTCGGCTGCGGATGTCTGTCCTTCTACTGATGTGCTCGATCGTGCTTTTGAACAATCAGACGTAGCCATTATTATGATTACCCGAGCATCGGGCGAGAATATGGATAACAATCCTATACCTGGAGAATATTATTTGTCCACGGACGAAGAAATGATGATTCAGGCGGTAACGAGCAAGTTCGATAAGACCATTGCGGTTGTGAACAGCGGATATCCGATCGATGTCAGATGGGTAGAGCGTTACAAGATTAAAGGCTTGATTATCAGCGGCTTCGTGGGCATGCTTGGCGGCCAAGCGCTTGTCGAGATCATGGATGGCCGTGTGAATCCGTCAGCCAAACTTCCGGACACTTGGAGCGTGGATTATGGAGAAATTCCCGCAAGCAAAAACTTTTATACGATGGCAGAAGGGGAAGCTCTTCTCGATACGGAATCGCCGACTTTCATTGATACTTGCTATGAAGAAGATATTTATGTCGGATACCGCTATTTCGAAACATTCGGTAAATCCGTCGCATATCCTTTCGGTTACGGATTAAGCTATACGAATTTCTCGATTACGCCGATCTGTTTTGAACGTGACAACGAGACGGTAAAGCTTTCGGTAGAGGTCATCAATGCAGGTGCGGTAACAGGCAAAGAAGTCGTACAGATTTATGTCGAAGAGCCGGATGGCTTGCTCGAAAAGCCTGCGCGAAAACTCGTCGGTTTTTCCAAGACGGATGCATTAGAGCCGGGAGCCAAGCAGGTCCTCGAATTCAACATTACGGAGGATCGGCTCGTTTCCTACCATACCGAAATGGCTTCTTGGATTATGGAAGCAGGCCCATACACGTTCTATGCAGGCGCATCGATTAAGCACCTAGAGAAGTCAGGAGGCTTTGTACTTGAAGAGACGCGGACGGTCCGAACCGTAAAGAATCGCATGATTCCGCCGATAGCCATTCAAGTATTGTCCAAATATGACCCGGAAGGTACCTATCCAACAGGCGAACGTTCGGGCATCAAGCATGGCGTAACCGAACTCTCGCCTAAAGCCGATCGTTCGGTGATGAAGGAAAGCAATCCGATTAAAGCAGATGCTCCTTCGCGATTGATTATGTATCCGGACGTCGTGGCCAATCCGGAACTGCTGGACGCATTTATTAAGCAGCTTACCGTGGAGGAATTGGCGAGACTCTCGGTCTGCAAAGCAGCCGGGTGGGGAATGACGGAGATAGGCGAAGCAGGGCGCCTGTTCTCACTTGATCAATATGAGATGGAAGACTTTATCGTGGCCGATGGGAACAGCGGCGTCAACGTCAACAAGCCAAATATCGGTCTACCTTCCAGCGTCACGTTATGCGCGACATTTAATACAAAGCTGGCCTACGATTCCGGCAAGGTTCTTGCTGAAGAAGCTATTGAAGCTGGTGTCCAAATGATACTCGCTCCAGGTATGAATATTCACCGTAATCCGCTCAATGGCAGGCATCCGGAATATTTCTCTGAGGATCCGTATCTGGCAGGTATTATGGCCGGACAGTTGAGTAAAGGACTTGAAGAAAACGGCGTGTCCAGCTGTTTAAAGCATACGGTCGCCAACAATTGCGAAACCGCACGCAAAAGAAATAACAGCCTCATGACGGAGCGGGCATTGCGCGAAATCTATCTGAAAGCTTTTGAAGTCGCGATTCAGGTCCACAAGCCTGACTCCATTATGACTGGATATAACGCATGTAATGGTGTATTTACTGCAGCGGATGAGGAAATGATTCAAGGCGTTTTCCGGGAGGAGCTCGGCTTCGAAGGATATGTTATGACCGATTGGACCTCCTACGATACCGTCGATGTGGTAGAAGCAGTTGCGGCAGGCAACTGCTGGTTGACACCAGGATCGCCAGATAATACGTACGTGACCCCACTCGTTGAAGGGGTTCAGAACGGCAGAATTGAGCGGGACCGTCTGGAGAACAACGTTAGGTATTTGCTACGTGTGGCGATAAAGCGGGTAAGGTAACTTCCGTTAGCTCGAACAATTAAAATATAATTCAGGCGAAACGAAGATAGGTTAATAAAATATGTTCTTGCGTCATATTCGAGAGGTTTGCGGCAAGGATGAAGTTTTAATACCCGAACAATCTCATGATCAAGGATGGGACCACCCACCTAAAATGAAACAAATTAATGTCGTATCCTCAAGAACCTGCGGAAGCTGTGGAATTAACGGCACTAAAACTATCATTTATCCCTATTGTCAACGATGAAGGTGCTAATAGAATTAGTACCTTTCTTCATGTCATAGGATAATTCACCGCCCAGGTATCAGCTCAAGCCTGATTTTATCTTCCTCGAATCGACTTGTGAACCTCTCTTGGGTTAAGGTATTATCTACAAACCATTTAACGAGTTGAAGGAAGAATGGCGCAAGAGCCATTCAAGAAAATCGTTCAGTGATTCAATGAACTAGCGAGAGCTGCTTCATTGGTCGGAGAGGTACGCATTTTACGTGAGAAGCAAGCTGATATCGAAGCAGGCTTGAAGCGTGATCTTGGTTCGGAAGCTTTTTTAATCGGGTACAAAGTGTTTCTTTAGAGGATTGTCCTTCGATTTATAATACTTTCTTCATTTCTACTTACCTATAAAGTGAAAAAAATGATGTCCTCCTTATGGAGGATATCATTTTTTTAATTTAAACAAATCCAGTATTCGTAAAGGTATGAATCTTGAGTACCTCCTGTGTATTACGATTCACCAAGCATTTCATTCAGAAGTTCCAGTTCTCATTCCGTGTGTCTGATTGTATAACGGGAGAGTAAGGGGAAATCGGACATATGTATTGAACTGCCTGTCGTCTGAACAAATTCAGGTTGCAGAAGATCTTCCTCTGCCATTAAAGAAACAATCACTGCATGTTTGTAAGATAGATAATCAAACGACCATGCTTTGCATCCTTATAAAGCTTGGTCGTTTGATAGTTTACAAAAGTTATCGCAAAGATAGCTGCTTTCAAGCAGACGCCGAGAGAGAAGGCAGTATATCATCAACTCCATTTCGAAAAATAGGGTATAGATCAACAATTTTATTTAGCAGTAACCCCACCATCAACAGGCAGATCCACTCCGGTAATATAGGAAGAATCGTCTGAAGCCAGGAAAAGGACAGCCTGTGCCACTTCAGGTGCCTCCCCTACCCTTGGCAAAGCAGTCTTGGACAAGAACCATTGCAGCATCTGATCGTCTTGAAACAAGTGTTCACTCATTGGAGTAGTAATGTAGCCTGGATAGATTGAGTTGACCCGGATATTTTGTGGTCCAAAATCGACAGCTGCGGCTTTCGATAACATCCGTACTCCCCTTTGGAAGCTGTATATGCACCTGCGCCACTGCTACCTGTCAGGCCGGCAATGGAGGAGATATTAATAATGGAGCCCGACCCATTCTTTTGCATCTGAGGGATGATGTGTTTCATACCCAGAAATGTTCCTGTCAGATTGATATCAATGGTTCTTTGCCATTGTTCAACGGTAGTTTCCAGCATTGCAACAGGAAGTGAGATGCCGGCGTTATTTACGAGCACATCGATTTTACCAAAACGAGAGATTGTTTCTGAAACGACATGTATCCAATCATCCTCAGAGGCCACACCAAATTTGTGGTTCTGGATACTCAAACAGCCACTAATCGTCAACGTTGGAGCTCTTGCAGGTGACGGGAAGCAGGGGTATAATTTTCACAGTATTAAGCTGGAAAGGAAATAAACCAATGATTCCAAAAGATAGATATCAAAAAGAAAGAGCAGAGGCGAAGAGGCAGAGGCAAGTTCATATTATTCAATCTGCCAAGGCGGTGTTTTTGAGAAAAGGAATTGAACGGTCTACGATGAATGACATTGCTGAAGAAGCGAATATTGGCATTGCTACGTTGTTTCGATATTTCCCTAAGAAAGAACAGCTTGCCAGATTAATCGTTGTTCAGGTTTTGAATGAAACAAGGGACGTGTTTAATCAAATTTCGGAGATGGGAGGAACATGCTTTGAGAAAATGGATGAATTACTAGATTAGTTTATTTCATTCATGAATAAGGACAGCAATTTGGGAGTAATCATTTTTGAAGATCTTTTGAATGGTGCTATGCACTCATCACTGGATGTGTCTCAAATAGAGGAAATCAATGTTGTACAACGCAGTATTTCTGCTGAATTCAACAAGATTATTATACAGGGAGAACGTGATGGAACCGTTAGACACGATATTCAGCCGAGAGAGCTTCTGACAACAGTGGTTAACGCATTTGGGCTATTCTCCAGTAAATTGTCCATTCATCAGAAGATACCCATGCTCGAAGCGGATGTGGAACCTCGTCAACAATTAATGCTGATGAAACAGATGATTCTACATTACATCAAGCCTCCGCTGTGCCAAGAGGGTGAATAGAATTGGCTAAAACTATAATTGCGAAAAGTATCAAAAAACACATTGAATAAGACGTTCAGCAACAACGGCTCATGTTGGAAAGAAGATTCTTACAGTACCAACATTCATGCAGATTAAGTGCACTGCTTCCAATAGTGTAGTACTGTTAGTGAGGGGCGGAAGATGTTTTCCGTCCCTATCTGTGTCTGAGGGCATTGGGCAGATCAGGCCGAAGTTGCTACAATACAGTTAAGACTTGAGCAGATATAGGAGGAGATCAGGAATGGATACAAAGTTGCGCTGTGCCGTTTTGGATGATTATCAGAACGTTGCGCTGACGTCGGCAGACTGGAGTTCGTTGATGGATCGGGTGGAGATTCAAGCATTCAACAACTATATGGGCTCGGAAGAAAAAGTCATTCAAGAATTACAGGATTTTGATATTGTGGTCCTGATGCGGGAACGTACACCATTTCCGGAGAGTGTTATTTCGCAGCTCCCGAAGCTAAAACTTCTGATTACAAGTGGTATGCGTAATGCGTCCATAGACCTTAAGACTGCCGAGAAGAACGGAATCATTGTGTGTGGAACCGAGGGAAGCTCTAATCCGCCGACGGAGCTTACATGGGCGCTAATACTGGGACTGTCCAGACAGCTGGTTACGGAGAATAATGCACTTCGCTCCAATCGAAACTGGCAGAGCACTGTAGGGTTGGATTTGTATGGGAGAACACTTGGATTGCTCGGTTTGGGCAAAATAGGCACTCGCATGGCGGAGATCGCACAAGCATTTGGCATGAATGTGATGGCCTGGAGTGAGAATCTGACACGAGAGAGAGCCGAAAAACATGGTGTGATCTGGTCGGAGACCAAGGAGCAACTGCTTGCACAAAGCGACATCGTATCCATTCATCTGGTATTAAGTGATCGTACCCGCAATCTGATTGGACAAGCCGAATTTCAACAAATGAAATCAAGTGCGCTATTCATTAATACGTCGCGAGCGGGCATTGTCGATCAGGAAGCTATGGTGGAGGCATTGCAGAGTGGTGTGATTGCTGGTGCAGGTTTGGATGTATATGAGCTGGAACCGCTGCCAGTTAACCATGTGATGCGAACATTGCCCAACGTTCTGGCCACACCGCATCTGGGTTATGTAACTCGTGGCAATTATGAGATCTATTATAATCATGCCGTGGGAAATATAGAGATGTTCTTGAAGGGAACACCGATCAGGCAACTGCTTTCTTAGAATAAACGTATGCGGAGTATGACTCTGCTATAGTTATATAGAATCAACGACAAATAAGGTGCTGCCAGGAAAGAGTTAGACCTGAGCAACACCTTTTTAGTATATCTATGTAGCAGGACACTGCATAAAGGGATATTCGTAAAATATATTCTATCCTAATGCCCCATCCCCCTCACCAAACTTAACTGTGTGGTCCTCGCTGGGAAGAATGAATCATGGCTACGCTTGATTCACGAACGATTAAGCGCGGTTCAAATTGGATGTGTTCGTAATCGTTCGTATTCATCTCTCGAATTCGTTTTAACAACAGCTCGGTAGCAAGTCTGGCAACTTCTTCGCCCATTATGGAGACGGAACTAATCTGAGGAGACGTGACAGTTGTCCATTGATTGTTATCGACACCCACAACAGCCACATCTTCAGGTACACGAACTCCTAACTCCTTGAACCGATTAACCAATCCGATGGCAACCATATCATTAATGGCATAGACGGCATCAGGCATATGCGTAAGTCCATAGAAATAATCTGCAGCATTGGCGCCTGTATTTAATGAAAAGTCCTCACCAAAGTAGACGAGAGAAATGTCCACATGGCCTACAGCTTGCTCATAAGCACGGAAGCGCTCTTCAATAATGTCCTTCGGTGCTCCTGCATAAGCGATTCGAGTCCGGCCGATTTTGAACAGATGTTCCATCACCAGTTTGCCTTCAGGTTGAGACAGAGAGACGATATCTGCCCTCATTCCCGGTTCCAGTTTCTTGCCGTAGTTAATCATTGAGATGGGGAGCGGCGCTTTATCAATCAGTCCGGGTAACGTTTTGGGATATGCCAGAGGCATGAAGATCAATCCATCCACATGCAATTTTTTCACATTACGTATCGTTTCCAGCTCGGTTCGGGCATTGCCTGCCGTATTGATCTGCACGACATGGTAACCATGCTGCTTCGCCGTCTGCTCAACAGACCAGGAAATTTCTGGAATGATGGCGTTACGTATGTCGGGTACAACAAGCGCGATCTGGTGCGTTTGCCGGATTTTCAGACTCTGTGCGGACGTGTTGGGGACAAATCCCAGTTCTTCAATAGCCTGCATCACCTTATCTCGTGTTTTACTGCTTATGCCTTCTGAATTGTTGATGGCCCGGGATACGGTAGCGATGCCCACGCCGGCACGCTCAGCCACATCTTTGATCGTCAGTTTCTGTTCTTTCCTCAATGTATGGTTACCTCACTTTATCGGAAACGATTCCGAATATTTAGGGATATGTATGCACTTCACGATAAGTATATAACTTAATTATAACATTTGAGCCATGAAGTATCCCGTGATTGGACCACATTTATGCCGAAGTATGATTATATTTCATTCAATCTGCAATATTATTTGTCAGGATATATCTTAATAACTTGGATTACACCGGTTACACAATACCGCTAAAATACTTTAATAAAAGTGTAAGCGTTCTTAATTAAACTTGATATGATCACGAAATAGACATATTAGTGGAGAAATATGTTTGACAGCGTATCTATAATGTGACATATTTAATTTACGGAAACGTTTCCGATTATGTCACAAATTATGATCTGGGAGATGAAATGAATGAAAGCATTACGTTGGCATGGAGTCAAAGATTTACGTCTCGAAAATATTAATGAACCTCAGCCTGAAGAAGGAAAGGTCAAAATAAAAGTGGAATGGTGCGGTATCTGCGGCAGTGATTTGCACGAGTACACAGCAGGTCCAATCTTCATTCCCGCTCAAGCACCGCATCCGCTAACAGGGGAACAAGCGCCTATAGTTATGGGGCATGAATTCTCAGGACAGGTTGTTGAAGTAGGGGAAGGTGTTACACGTTTCAAGGCGGGCGATCGTGTTGTGGTAGAACCCATCTATGCATGTGGACACTGCGAAGCTTGTAAACAGGGCAAATACAATCTGTGCGATAAAATGGGTTTCCTAGGACTCGCTGGTGGCGGAGGCGGATTTTCCGAATATGTAACTGCTGCAGAAAACATGGTACATGCCATTCCGGATTCAATCTCGTATGAGCAAGGTGCGTTGGTTGAACCTTCAGCTGTAGCACTTCACGCTGTGCGCCAAAGCAAGCTGAAAGTGGGAGATACGGCAGCCGTGTTTGGTGCAGGCCCAATCGGACTACTGGTCATCGAAGCGCTTAAAGCTTCGGGAGCATCGGATATTTATGTTGTGGAGTTATCAGATGAACGGAAAGCAAAAGCCGAAGAGCTCGGTGCCATTGTGATTGATCCGATGCAGTTTAATGTCGTGGAAGAGATCCATCAGCGTACACAAGGTGGCGTTAACGTAGCTTATGAAGTAACCGGTGTTCCACGTGTTCTGCAACAAGCCATCGATTCAACACGTATTGGTGGAGAGTTGATGATCGTCAGTATTTTTGAACAGGAAGCGCCGATTCACCCGAACTCAATTGTCATGAAAGAACGTACAGTTAATGGCATTATTGGTTATCGCGATGTGTTCCCGGCGGTTATCAGTCTGATGGATAAAGGTTTCTTCCCGGCTGACAAGCTGGTGACCAAACGAATTTCGTTGGATGAAGTGGTAGAGCATGGATTTGAAGCACTGTTGAAAGAGAAAAATCAGGTTAAGATATTGGTAAAAGCTGAATAGAAATCACAGACAGTAAGAACAAGTAGACAGCACATCAACAGATGTGATTGTCTACTTTTTTTGTATAAATAGGGCGGAATTTGTTGCATGTGCGGGTGGTTTTACATAGTATAAAAAGATACAAATTGTATCATCTTGGTGTGAAGGTAATGATGATGAAAAAATGAAGGAGGAAGCGGACATGCAGAGACATACAAAATGGACAGCCGTAATTTTGACCATTGTCGCAGGAATGAGCTGGATGCTTATGGGGAACTCCAAACCGAAAAACACCACGTCAACGAGTCAACCCCCTGCGACGGAACGTGGGCTTGCCAAGGTGTCGAATGCACCGATCAGTTCAGCGGATGTAACTTCGAAGATCGAACTGCTAGGCAGACCTTTTACCAAAACACCATATGCTAATAACGTCTGGGACATGCAACTGTACAACGGCAAAATATATTTGGGCCACGGAAATAGCAGCAATCTGGGGGTAGCTCCAAATTCAGGCCCTATTCCAGTCATTTATTATGATACAGCGAATGCAAAATTTAAGACCCAGTCGGTGACTAACAGCAACCCGGGCATCTTGCCATCAACGAAGATGTATGTGGATGAGGAACAGATTGATATCTACAGAGTACTAAACGATAAGTTATATATTCCTGGCAATGATTCGGATAGTGAGAAGTGGGAACTGGGCAATTTCTATCGTCTGGATGGAGAGGTATGGACCAAATATCGTAATCTTCCACTCGGTGTACACGTATACGATTTAGCATCTTATCAGGGTAAGATGTTTGCCGCGCTGGGGACAGATTCCAAACCAACGATATTAATCTCTCATAATGAAGGTGAAACTTGGCAGAAATATGCGACCATTAACACGTTTGGTTTCCGGGCCTATACCATGTTCCATCTTAATGGCAAGTTATATGCATCTGGCATGATGTATCCTGCCAATAAAATATGGAATGACAAAACTAATATTCTGGAGATTAACGAAAAGCTTGAGAAGCGGGATGTTGTCATCTATGGTAGCAAAATGCTGCCTGGACTAACCTATCAAACGGGCACGATTCCTTATAATAAAATAGGCAAAAATGTTAACTTCAATAACAAGTTGCTCTATATAGCGGGAGGGGTGTTCAATGATGGGCAGCTGCTGCCCAAATCTTTGAATGTCATGACCGACATTAATCAGGCAAGACGTGTTAATCTGCCAGATGCCAAGGCGCTCCCAACCGATGTGCTGTTGCGTGATGGCAAGGTGTATGTGCTTACGTATACTCGCCAAAGTGCCAATCTGTACATCAATCGGGTCTACCAATCCACGGATCTGACAACATGGAATGAGATTTTACGTTTTAATCAGGACACGTATGCCAAGTCATTTGAAGAGAACGAGGGTGACTTCTACTTTGGTCTTGGTACTGATCCCGATGTGTTATCGACTTCGTCAGGGAAATTGCTTCGAGTGAATCGCAATGATATCCCCGTGAATGCTAATTGAATTGGAAGGAAGATTATGGATTATATACTATGCTACATCCACATTATTGGTGACCGGGAAAATACCTTAAGATGCAGTAGAGTGCATGTCAGACTGCTTCGGTAGTGTGATCAAACAGAGGCTGCCGTTAAGGTAGCTTTCTTTTTTTATGTAAAAAGATTAGTATGAACGACTAACTTCGAAAATTTGAAAATAAAATTAAGAAACTATAAAATGGATAGAGAAATAACCTTAAACGAGTCAACTGGATTACAAATGTTATGATATACAAAAGCATGTCGCATTTCACATGAATGCGAAAGTTCCATACTTCCAATTGCAAAGGAGCAATATACGATGAACGTACCTTCAGCATTATTTAAACCTTTCACCTCGGACAAGCTAACCTTGTCTAATCGAATCGTTATGGCCCCTATGACTCGCGGATTCTCACCAGAGGGCGTACCTGGACCGGAAGTTGCTGAATACTACCGTCGAAGAGCAGCAGGCGGAGTGGGACTTATCATTACGGAAGGTACAGGCATCAATCATCCTTCTTCGGTCAGCGGAGCGAGTATACCTTTGTTCCATGGTGAAGATTCGTTGCAAGGATGGGCTAATGTAGTGAAAGCAGTGCATGAAGCGGGTGGCAAAATCATGCCACAATTGTGGCATGTGGGTACAGCACGTCGTTCCGGTGACTTGCCTAACGCAGAAGCTGAGCCTGTAAGTCCGTCAGGGGTTAGCATGGCGGGTGAACCATCACGCGAACCATTAATGGAAGAGGAGATTCAAGGTCTTGTACAGGCATATGCCCAAGCGGCAGCGGATGCACAGCGAATCGGGTTTGACGGCATTGAACTGCACGGAGCCCATGGATACCTGATTGACCAATTCTTCTGGGAGCAGACGAATCGACGGACCGACAATTATGGTGGTGATTTGGTACGGCGAACCCAATTTGCGGTTGAAGTGATTGAAGCTTGTCGTGCGGCGGTTGGTCCTGATTTCCCAATTGTGCTCCGGTTCTCCCAATGGAAGATGGGGAATTATGAGGCACGTCTGGTGGAGACGCCAGAACAATTAGAGCAATTCTTGGTACCACTCAGTGCTGCTGGCGTGGATATATTCCATTGCTCTACACGACGGTTCTGGTTACCGGAATTCGAAGGATCTGAGCTGAATCTCGCGGGTTGGACGCAAAAAATTACTGGCAAACCAGCTATTTCAGTTGGATCGGTAGGTCTTGAAGCTGAATTTGTAGATAGAGCAACCGAGAACCAGGGAACAGGCGATGCCCATTTGGATCTATTAAATGAGAAGTTGGAGAACAATGAATTTGACTTGATCGCCTTGGGTCGTGTTCTGCTCAGTGATCCCGAATGGCCTGCCAAAGTTCGTGAAGGTCGCATATCCGAAATCATTCCATTTACAACGGAAGTGTTGCAAACACTCCATTAATAGAAGCCTAAGAACGTTTGGTGAAAGGTGAACCAACACTGAACGGCAAGGATTTACAACGAAAAGTAAAACAAAAACGAACAAATAGGCCGCCTTTGGGCGGCTTTTTGAGCTACCTATACTAATAAATTCAACATATGAAAAATTCACAATAGAAAAGCATTTTCCGCACCGCTGCACCTGTTTATTAATCCCATACATCACACACACGCGCATAGTCACAACACCATTGAAGTTCCACATCTCAGGTTCTATAGCAACCATTTTTTTCGCTGCATATATGTCAGCACAACGATTCAATCCTCAGAAGCGCTCATTTTGAAAATCATTCACCTTGTGATAAGGTTAGGCCTGAACCTTTGAATTGCCAAGATGACATTACATAAGGAGGATGAATATCCTTGCACAACTATAGGTACAACTCGAACAATAAATGGAGAAAACCACTGCATATGATGTGTCTTCTGCTGGGGATCGTTCTGCTTATATCGGCATGTGGCCAAGCACAGAAACCTTCCTCCGCAACGGATTCGAATGCCGGCTCCAATGCTGGCTCTAACTCAGGGCAATCTTCCTCATCGCCGGAGCAGAATACCGCTCCACTGCAGGAGGAAGTGCAAGAAGAAGTTGATCCGGTGCAGGAGCAGCTCAGTTCATTAACGTTAGAAGAGAAGATTGGACAGATGATACTGGCCGGTGTTCAGGGGACAATGTTGGATGATCAAGCCAAACAGATGATTACGAATCAAAAGGTAGGGGGCATTATTTTCTATGCCAACAATGTATCAACACTAGAGGGAACAGCCAAGTTTGTGCAATCCATCAAGGAAGCGAATCAGTCCAACCCGGTACCGATCTTCATGAGTGTGGATCAGGAGGGCGGCAAAGTGAGTCGTATGCCGGAGACGGTGGAATCCATTCCTTCCAGTAGAAAAGTAGGGGAGACGAAAGACAGCGTGCTTGCTGAAAAAATGGGCGAATTGCTGGCCAGACAAGTTCAGCTTGCGGGTTTTAATGTGGACTTTGCTCCTGTGCTGGATGTGAACAGTAACCCGAAGAACCCGGTGATTGGAGATCGTTCATTCGGCAGCTCGGCAGAACTGGTGTCACGTATGGGGATTGCAGAGATGAAGGGACTACGTAGTGAAGGCATTATTCCGGTAGTGAAACATTTTCCGGGTCATGGGGATACGTCCGTGGACTCCCATCTCGATCTGCCTGTCGTGAATAAAACGGAAAAACAACTGGCCGAGCTTGAATGGATTCCATTCCAGGCCGCAGTGAAGGAGCAGGTAGAGGCGGTCATGGTTGCACACATTTTGTTCCCGAAGCTGGATCCGGATCATCCAGCCTCCTTGTCGGATGTCATTATTGGTGAACATTTGCGTGGGAAGTTCAAATATGATGGTGTGGTCATCACAGATGACCTGAGTATGGGTGCAATCGCGAAGAACTTCAAGTTGGACCAGGCAGCCCTGGCAACGGTTAAAGCAGGAAGTGACATTCTGTTGGTAGCTCACAGTTATGAGAGTGCCAAGACGATTTTTGATACGCTAATAAGTGCAGTCAAGTCAGAAGAGATCTCTGAGTCTCGAATTGATGAAAGTGTATATCGTATCCTGGCGTTGAAGCAACAATACAAGTTATCCGATAATCAGAAAGCTTCTGGAGACCTGAAGCAATTGAATGCAGATATTGTGGATTGGCGTAAGCAAATCGATGCTAGATAATAAATCCTGTGTTATGATTTTGCCAGAGGTGAGATCCAATAATGTATACCATTATGATAATAGAGGACGATCCCAAGATTGCGGGATTATTGAAATCACATATTGAACGCTACGGAGACCGGGCCGTTCTGGTCGAGGATTTTGAGATGATTGTGCAACAGTTTGAGCAGGTACAGCCACATGTGGTACTTCTGGATATCAACTTGCCCAGTTACGATGGTTTCTATTGGTGCCGCCAGATTCGTACGCTGTCCACATGCCCCATTTTGTTTATCTCCGCGCGGAGTGGGAAGATGGATCAGGTCATGGCACTGGAGAATGGGGCGGATGATTATATCACGAAGCCATTTGAGCATGAGATTGTTATAGCAAAAATTCGAAGTCAGCTGCGCCGGGTATATGGGGACTATGCTGCACGTGATGAAGAACGCAAGGTGGAACTGGACGGCTTGGTCGTGTACTTGGAAAGACTGGAGATTCAGCTTGGTGATCGCAAAGTGCAGCTGACGAAGAAGGAAACGATTCTGCTGGAAACGTTACTGCGCCGCAGTCCAAAGCTTGTGAGCAGAGAGACAATCTTGGAGAAGCTGTGGGATGACTCTTTTGTGGATGACAACACACTCAGCGTTAACGTTACTCGGGTGCGTAAACGCTTAGCCGAACTTGGTATTACGGACGCACTGGAAACGGTCAGAGGTTCTGGTTACCGATTGAACAATACCTGGAAGGCCTCTTCACCAGCATGAGATTGTTTATACGTGAACATCTCGCTTTAACTTGCTGGGTTGTTGTCATCTTGTTCACCGTTGTTGCAGTGTTCTGGTATGACGGTTACAACGATTGGGTCACGGCTGCTTATGCCGTAACGTTGGGATTATTTTTATACATCGGATATTTGGTGTATCGTTATTATTCACATCGCTCCTTTTATACCCGGATGTCACGATCGATGGATTCGCTGAAGGAATTTGTACCATTGAACGAAACAAGTCCTTTATCACTGGCGCTGGAGAAGCTGCTGGATTCACAATACGGACAGTACCATGCTCATCTCCATCGGCTGGAACAACGGCAGCAAGAATATCTGACATTCATGAACCAGTGGGTCCATCAGATGAAGACACCATTATCCGTCATTGAGTTGACGGTGGAGGATCAGGAAGATGATGATCCCAGGCTTATAAGCATTCGCGAGGAAGCGGACCAGATGAGACGGGGATTGGAAACGGTGTTGTATGTGGCACGCTTGGATACTTTCGAGCAGGATTTCAGTGTTGAACCAGTGGTATTGAAGAACGCTGGCGAAGAGGCGATCCATGAACTGAAGCGATTCTTCATCCGCAATCACGTCTATCCAGAGATGCATATTGATTCTACGCTGGTTGTGCAGTCCGACGCCAAGTGGATTCGTTTTGTCTTGGTACAGTTACTGTCGAACGCAATCAAGTACTCCGCGGGCAGCGGGCAAAAGATCTATGTGCGTGCATATGAAGAAGAACGCTCTATCATGCTGGAAGTGCAGGATCAGGGCATCGGAATTCCGAAGTCTGATCTAAACCGGGTATTCCAACCTTTCTTCACCGGGGAGAACGGGCGGCATTTCAAAGAGTCCACAGGCATGGGGCTGTATATTGCCAAAGAAGTGTTAACGCGGATGAATCATCGGATTGATCTTGAATCTGTGTACGGCGAAGGAACGACCGTCCGAATCACATTCAGCTCCTGAAGTGACAGATTGAGGTAAGATTGGGCCGTGAGGTGTGTATTTTTGTTGGAAAAGTGTGAGTGGGACATGAATTACAGTGTAAGTCTAGACGTCTATTGCCTGATCGGGGCGAAGGCGTCTTTTTGATTTTCATGATGCAACCTTACAACATTGTCATGTTGGTGAAAGGTTAAACCATAGGAGAATGGCCGAAACTTCGATAGACTGTAGTCATTAGAGTACAGGAAAGGCCACGCATCATACGCATGCACACAGCATGAATGTAACTTGATTTTGAATTTATTCATCACTAAGGAGTTGTAACCATGGAGATTTGTTCTGTGAAACAGATCAGCAAAATCTATAAAGGGATCGTATCGTATGAAGCATTATCAGGTATTGACCTCAGTATCCAGGAAGGAGAGTTTGTCGGTATTATGGGACCATCCGGCAGTGGTAAAACCACCTTGCTGAACATGATCTCTACCATTGATCATCCAACATCAGGAGAAATACGGATTGCAGGAAAGAATCCGTTTGAATTGAATCAGGATGAACTCGCGCTGTTCCGGCGTAAAGAACTGGGATTTGTATTCCAGTCCTTCAATCTGTTGAACACACTGACGGTCAAGGAAAACATCGTATTACCACTTACGCTTGACGGCGTTTCACTGACAGAGATGAACACACGTGTGGAACGACTTGCGGGCAAGCTCGGAATCGAAAGCATTTTGAACAAACGGACATATGAGATATCAGGAGGACAGGCACAGCGTACGGCCATTGCCAGAGCGCTGATTCATTCACCCAAGCTGATTCTGGCTGATGAACCAACAGGTAATCTGGATTCGAAAGCGGCAAGAGATGTGATGGAGATCCTGGAAACCCGCAATCAGGAAGACCGGGCAACGATGCTGCTGGTTACCCATGATGCAGTGGCAGCAAGTTATTGCAGTCGGGTTGTCTTTATCAAGGATGGCAAACTCTACAACGAAATTCACTACGGCGATAATCGAGCAGCCTTTTACCAGAAGATTATTAATGTATTATCCCTAATGGGAGGGTCCGGACATGAATTTTCGCCAGTTCGCCATTAATAACGTTGTTCGCAACAAACGAATTTATCTGGCTCATTTTCTGAGCAGTACGTTTTCCGTCATGATCTTTTTCATCTATGCATTGCTCCTGTTCCATCCCGATCTCAAAGACGGTTTGAAGGGATCAAGTGGTACAGTTACTTTGCTTGCTAATCAGGGGTTTATGATTGCAGAGGTTATTATATTCATCTTTTCATTCCTGTTCCTTCTCTATTCCGTGGGTTCATTTCTCAAGACGCGTAAGAAGGAATTTGGTATTTTCCTGATCATTGGCATGACACGCAAACAGATGAACAGACTTCTGTTTATGGAGAACATGTGTATTGGAGTCGCTTCTATTATTACTGGTATCGGACTCGGGCTTATTTTCGGCAAATTGATTCTGCTCATCTGTGGCTCCATGCTGGCTGTCGAGGACAGCCTTCGGTTCTATTTTCCGCTGAAAGGCATTGCCCTGACGGTTGGCGCCTTTCTGCTGCTGTTCGTTGTCATTGCAATGTCGTCATCCTTGCTCATACGCAAAGGTTCACTTATTGATCTTGTGAAATCGGAAGAAAAGCCAAAACCGGAACCAAAAGCATCGCGTTTGCTCGCCTTGCTATCCGTGCTGTTCATTGGCGGTGGTTATGCAGGAGTATTCACTTTTGTATGGGTAAGCTTCTCGTTTCCGTTATTACTCGCAAGTGTCGTGGTTGTTATTGCAGGTACGTACTTCCTGTTCACACAGCTTAGTGTATATATCATTCGGGCACTCAAAAGAAATCCAAGATTGTTTTTCCGCAAAACCAATCTGCTCTTCCTATCGGAACTTACGTATCGAATGAAAGATAACGCGATTATGTTTTTCATGGTAAGTATCATCTCAGCTTCTTCATTTACGGGAATTGGCACCATGCTCGCAATAGCTGACCCGGGGTTGTCGTCCATGTCGAATCCGTACGCATTCAGCTATATGAATTCATGGGATACTCCCCAGTCAGAGCGACATATTCGGCAGATTGAAGAAACGTTGATTGATCATCAAGTTCCCTACGTGAAGGGCAGTTATGCTCCTATATATGAAAATAATAATGGAAGTATTATCAAGCTAAGTGATTATAACCGTCTGGCGAAGGCACTGGGGTATGAAGAACGTACGTTGAAACAGGTCGATGAGTCATTTATGACACCAAGCAATTTGGCGGTTCGCAAGAAGTACCGTGAACAGGCTGAACAAGGATTCTCCGGAGGGGAGATCAATCTGGAGGTGGATAGTCAACGCGTACCTGTTCAGCTATCGACACCTGGCACCGAGATTGTGATTCCTTTTCAAAATGAAATTAATCTCTACATCGTAACTGATGAATTGTTTAATCAGATGAGACCAGCGTACAACGAGGAAGTAGGCATGCCTGAAGGTTTCTATTCGAGTCGAACGATACAATTTATCGTTAAAGATTGGATGGGCACACGCAGCTTTGCTCCTGACTTGATCAAATCGATTCAAGATGATCATTCCGACAAAGGTTATTACGAGGTCAGCGCACTTGTGGTGGATTGGCTTAATTCCAAGCAGACCAATGGCATCATTCTAATTTTGAGCGGCCTGATCGGCATTGTTTTCTTCACCTTTGCAGCAAGCTTCACGTATTTCAGACTCTACGCAGACCTTGAACGAGATGAAGCACAGTATCGTATGATTGGCAAGATGGGACTCAGCCGTCCTGAACTCCGCCAGATTGTAACAAGGCAGCTATTGCTTATGTTCTTCCTGCCGATTCTGATTGCCGTCATCCACAGTTCAGTGGCCTTTGTAGCGTTGCAACAGTTGGTTGATTTCTCAGTCTTCGGATACAGCCTGCGCATCTTCTTGGTGTTTGCTTCCATGCAGATTTTGTATTTTGCACTCGTGCGCTGGCGGTATCTGCGTCACATGTATTCCAAATTAGTCTAAAATAGCATGGCCCAACAGACACCGGACTCATCGCTCGGTGTCTGTTGACTTTTCTAGCTAAGGCACAGTACTATTTTATTAGATACAGAATGTATCATTACATAGTTTCTCAAGCAGTTAGAAGGATGGGGTTACAGAAATGTCAGGCAGATGCCTGAGAGGGAGGACATATCATGAGCATCACGATGTCTCGTGGACAAGCATACATTCAACGATCGAATGATGAGCGCAATGTATGGCTGGACGGAGAGCGTATCCAGGTAACTGGGCATCAGGACTTTCAGGGAACACTTCAAACCATAGAAGGTTTGTTCAATCTGGTGGATGACCCGGAGACAAGGGAAACCGTGGCCTATTGGGACGAACAGACGGGAAGTTACGTGCATCGCTCTTTTCTAGTACCCCGTTCACTTCCTGACGTGAAGAGCAGGGCGGATGCTTTTCGGCTGTGGGCCGATCGGACGTATGGGGTGATGAGCCGATTGTCTGATTATGCTCGATCCCGGCTGACCGGTTGGTATGCAACACGACATGAGATGACATCACATGACCCGGCATTTGCAGACAAAATATCGGATTATTTTGCACAAGCCAAACGAAAAGATGCATTCCTGACAATTGTCCAGCGGGACCCACAGATTAATCGTTCCTTGCCTGTTGGAGAAGATGAGGATGCCATGCTGCGAATTGTCAAAAGGAATACGGAGGGCGTAGTGATCCGCGGGGCCAAAATGGTGGCAACAGCAGCGCCTTATGCCGATGATATCATTGCTTATCCTGTTCAACGAATTCCGGGCCACCTGCCAGAGCTGGCCCATATGGTCATTGTAGCCGCGGACAGTCCGGGCTTACACATGATGTGTCGTGAATCTTTTGCCACAAAAGATTCAGATAAATCACATCCACTCAGTGCGCAGTATGATGAGATGGATGCTGTATTATTTTTTGACGATGTATTTGTGCCCTGGGAACGTGTATTGCTGCACAATAACCCTGAAGCCGTATGGCAGATTCGCTGCAATACAGCATCGGCCAGTCTGGCCTACCATCAGAGTGTCATTCGATTACACTCGAAACTGGAATTCATTACAGCTGTGACCTCAGCCATTGCCAAGGAGATCGGGGTGGACTCCTTCCTGAATGTGCAGGAACAACTCGGAGAGCTGATCAGTCAGATACAGACTATCGAGGGACTGATTATTGCTGCTGAAGCACAGTCCAAGCCGGACGCATTTGGCAACTGGCTGCCAGAATTCAAATATATTGAAACCGCACGTAATCTGGGCAATCGTTATTACCCTCGCGCGGTGGAGATTTTGAAGACCATTGCTGCGGGTGGTCTGATTCAGATTCCTTCAGGTACGTTTGAGATGAATGAAATGATGGGTTCTATGGTAGGCAAATATCTTGGTGGAGTAACGATGCAAGCCCCGGAGAAGATTCGACTCTTTCAACTCGCATGGGAACTGACCGGAAGTCCACTCGGAGCAAGGCATGATCTATATGAACGTTTCTACGCGGGTGATCCCGTGCGCAATCGGGCGAACCAATATGTGCAGTATGACAAGGAACGTTTATTGGGAAAAGTTGAGCCGTGGCTTCGTTTGCTTAAGGACTAGTCTGATGATCTAATACAAATGGTCCGAATGAAGATTGAAAAGCCTGAATGAAGAACGAAAAGCTTGAATGAAGGCTGAAAACAGCTCTATTTTAGTTAATGCCTTGGCCTAAGCCAGGGCTCTATTTCTATTTATTTAGATTATCTTTAGAAATGATTTAGGTTGAATTAAGAGACGTAGTATATAGTAATAATGTAGAGATAGGCATACAGTATAGGAAATGAGAGGAATAAGATGAGATACACCGTATTAATTGCAGATGACGAACCAGAGATTGTTGAACTGCTTCAACTATATCTGGAGAAGGATTATACCATTAAGACTGCCGCGAATGGAGCCGAGGCGCTACAATGTATACGTTCAACACAGATCGATCTGGTCATACTGGACATCATGATGCCTGTAATGGATGGATTGCAGTTAATTAAACAGATCAGGGCCACACATCACATGCCTGTACTGTTCCTATCCGCTAAAAGTCAGGATCACGATAAAATCCTTGGACTTGGACTTGGGGCAGACGATTATATAGCGAAGCCGTTCAACCCGCTTGAGATTGTTGCCAGAGTAGAGGCGTTGCTCAGGAGAGTTAATCAATTTGATGCGGCGGAGATCCCCAGTGCGAAAGAACAAAATCTGGTATTGGGTGATCTGACGCTGGATCGATCCCAATGTATCCTTTTTCGTTCAGGAACACCTGTAACATTGACCTCTACAGAGTATAAAATTATGGAATTGTTGCTTGATCAACCTGGCCGAGTGTTCACCCGTAAAAAAATATACGAAGCGGTCTGGGGCGATTATTATGCGCACGAGGACAGCACCATCATGGTACATATCAGCAACATTCGGGAGAAGATCGAGCGTGACTCCAGACAACCGGAATATCTCAAAACGATAAGGGGACTGGGATACAAAATTGAAGCGCCCATGGAAAGCTAGAGAAAAGAGACTGTTGCAGACATCCCTGACACTGGACTTCTTGCTGTTCAACTTCTTTTTACTGTTACTGGTACTGATCGTGTACCTTATGGTTTCACTTGATGTCGTGGATTTCCGCATTTCGGATCAGGTCGTTGATCCAGATCTGAATGTTGAAGCCCACGTGTATGTGGCAGAGCTGGAGAACGAATTTTACTCCGGTGGAGGTTCGGTGTCGAAAGGCAAAGACACAGAGATTCAACGTCTCAAGGATAGCGGCGGCTGGATTGAGATTCTGGATGCGAATCGCAACGTCATTCGTCATGTGGGAGACAAGCAAGATGCGTTCACCCAATACAGTGAAGCCGATCTGTATGATGGACTGGAAAATCGGAGTGACCAGGAATACTATTATTCGATCACTCCTCTCTCGACAGAAGGAGCGGCAGCGTATGTATTGCTCAAAATCCCGCGTGAACTGGTCAGCGTGCGAATTAATGATAATCAGTTGATTACCAATCTGAAACATCCATTATCCTTTTACATTATGATTGGCATCGGTTTGGTTTTATTGTTGATCTTTGTCTACAGCTATTGGGTCGCACGGAGAATCAAAAAACCACTCAGCATCCTCTCCTCTGGTCTTACGCAGATGATCCAGGGAAATTATAGTACACGGATGTCGATCTCTGCCGAGAGGGAGTTTGTCCAGATTGGTGAGACCTTCAACTACATGGCGGACGTCATTGAGAACACCTCTGCGGAGAAACGTTACGCCGAAGAGAGCAAACAGCGACTGATTGTAGATTTATCACATGATCTGAAGACACCGATAACATCCATACAGGGATATGCGCAGGCATTGGTGGAAGGACGTGGAGAGGACAAGGACAGGCAGCAAAGATATCTGGGATACATCTATAACAAGTCTGTTCAAGTTGCACGCATGATACAGAATATGCTGGAGCTGCTCAAGGTGGATTCGCCCGATTTTCGCATGCATATTCAGAGAAGAGAGATTGGAGAATTCGTGCGTGAGATTATGGCAGATACGTATGGGGAGATTGAGCAGAAACAGTTTGTCCTTCATGTGCTTGTTCCTGATGAGGAGATCTATGCAAGGTATGATCCGGAGCTGCTATCCAGAGTCATCCAGAATCTGATTACCAATGCTCTGTCTTATAATCCAATCGGGACCGAACTGCGCGTAGAACTCATTCCGCTTCATACCCATGTGGTGATTGAAGTGGCAGATAACGGAGTGGGCATACCCCAAGAACTGTGGTCAACGATCTTTGACCCGTTTGTACGAGGGGATGAGGCGCGGACAGCGACCGGAGGCACCGGTCTGGGATTGTCCATCGCACGGCGTAATACGGAAAAAATGGGTGGACGGCTGATCCTTTCCCGGCGTGGGCGAGAGACTACCGTGTTTACCATCCAGATTCCAAATTAAATTAGAGAAGAAATGTCCATGTGGAGGGAAATATTTTGTTCAAAGTAAATACGTTTGTCCGGTTCAGTATTGCACTGGCGCTGATATTGGTTAATATCTATTTATTATCACGTGTGAGCTTCATCTTTCAGCCGCTCGTCACCATGATCACGGTCATTACCGTGCCAATGATGTTGTCGGTGTTCTTTTATTATCTGCTAAGGCCGCTTGTGAATTATATGGAGAAAAAGAAAATAAATCGCACGCTAAGTATTTTGCTAATCTATCTGGTTATTGCTATTCTGGGAGTGTTCTTCATCATTGGTTTATGGCCATCGTTACGTGAGCAACTGTTCAATCTGGTTGATAACGCACCAAATCTAATTAATTCATTAAGTGAACAGCTGAGAGAGCTGGAGCAAAATGGTGCCATTCAGGCCTTGTTCCCTGAGGGCTCGACACCTTTCTCCCAGATCACGGAGTATATCAACAAAGGATTTAACTTTGTAACTAACTATGTAAGTGGATTTTTCTCACTCGTTTCCAGTTTTGCGATCATCTTGTTTACACTACCAATCCTTTTGTTCTATATGCTGTTACAAGGCGAGAAATTTGGTCGTAAATTGGCACATATCGCTCCAAAACGTTTCCAAAATGACAGCCGTGAAGTCGTAATTGAGATTGATCAGGCGTTGAGTGGTTTTATTGTGGGAAGAGTTTTGGTCAATCTGGCATTGGGTGTACTGATGTATATCGGTTTCTTGATCATTGGACTGCCGTACGCATTACTGCTCACGGTAATTGCGGTCATCATGAACTTTGTTCCGTTTATCGGAGCGATTGTGTCGTCTGTGCCTATTGTGATCATGGGTCTCGTGGTATCACCATCAGTTGCCATCTGGTCTCTGATTATTATTCTTGTCGCTCAGCAGATTCAGGACAACCTGGTAGCACCGTACGTATTCGGCAAAAAGCTGGATATTCACCCGCTCACGACCATCATTCTGGTGTTGGGTGCAGGCGACCTGGGTGGAATTATTGCCATCCTGATTATTATCCCGGTGTATATGATCGTTAAAATTCTTTTGGTTCGAATCTATAACATGTTCTTCAAGGACAAATGGCAGAATGCATAGAATTTAATTATTCGAAGGAGTGGAGCACATGTCTGAAATTATCGAAAAACAATACAATGAACCTGAATATATCGCACCTCAATCTGTTCAAATGGGTACCATTCACATCTCAAACGATGTGTTATCCAAGATCGTGGGAATGGCCGCTCAATCAACGGCTGGGGTATCCTCCATGTCCGTTGGACTGACTGAAGGCATTGCCAAGAGCATCAGCGGCAAGAGTCTGCAAAAAGGGATTGACGTACACGTTAAAGACGATCAGGCAACCATCCAGCTGCGCATCAACATTCAATATGGCAACAAGATGCACGAGGTCTGCCGTGAACTTCAACATAATGTTCAACAGGCTGTAGAGCAATTAGCTGGTGTTATGGTCAATGAAATTAAAGTGCAAGTTGTTGGCATATCCATGCCGGAGACGCTATAACCGGATGTAAGGAATAAACGAATGTAAGTATTGAACAAATGCAAGTGATATCGATTGGCAAAAACAGCACCTTCCCAATTAGCAACTTAATTGGGAGGGTGCTGTTTTATGTCTGCGGTAATAGGTTGGCGCTTCGCCCATCACTTTTTTGAACATTTTGGAGAAAAGCAATTGATCCGTATAGCCCACAGAACGGGCAATATCACCAATGGTCAGACCTGGATCAAGGGTCAGTTCGGCTGCCCTGCGCATCCGATAATGGACCAGATACGACTGAATACTGCTTCCCATCTTATCCTTGAAGAGAGAGCATAGGTAACTGCGCTGCAAACCGACATGGGCCGCGATGGATTGAACGGTAATGGCATTGGCATAGTTCATTTCAATGAAGTCCATTACCTGCGTAACGTACGTTTCCTTCGAATAATCCGGCATGGGTTGAAGATGCTCTGAATTAGCCTGATCAATCAAAATGGAGAAGAATTGATACAGCAAACCAGTCATGCTGATCTCCCAGCCTTTGTGGGTATGGCGCGAATTAATCATTCGATGCAGACAGGATCGCATCTCGTCATCCTCATTGCGCAGCTCAAAAATCGGGTGATGCTCCGACAGACAAGCTTGCTGTAAAAAGGTTTGGCTATTGCTGCCTTGAAAAGCAACCCAGCTGTATTCCCAGGGATCATCCTGATCTGCTTCGTAATGAACAACAGAATGCGGAACGATCAGAAAACCTTGACCTTTGTGCAGGGTGTACGTTTTGCCACCCACTTCGAAGGTGCCTTTGCCATTCAAAATATAATGAATTTTGTAATAGTCTCTCATGGCAGGGCCAAAGTGATGACCTGGTGTACAGGCTTCCGTGCCATAATGAAGGAGCTGAAGCTCCTGAAAATGATTGCTTTTAAACATATACATAATCAAGGGTATTCACTCCTGTATGATTCGTCTCATCTTGCATTTTAACATATTTATTAGCTAAAAAGACCAATGATTTAACATTAGTTTGTATAGATAACAGTCATTTTTCCATATGGTTATAGTGAAATGCCATATCGTTTTGTCCGAGAAATGTCTAAGATTAGAAGCAGCAAGGCAAACCCTACAGGAAAGTGAGAATAACAATGCCCTATACTGCAAGTGAACAACGATATGATGAGATGAAATATGTACGTTCTGGTAAATCCGGAATCAGACTGCCGCAAATTGCACTGGGTTTATGGCAGAACTTCGGTGGCAACCGTACGTTGGATATTAAGGAAGAGATGATTTTGCGTGCCTTTGACCTCGGAATTAACCACTTCGATCTGGCGAATAACTATGGTCCACCTCCAGGTTCTGCGGAAGAAAACTTTGGTGTGATCTACAAAAAACATCTGCGCCCTTACCGGGATGAATTGCTCATCTCCTCGAAGGCAGGCTACCATATGTGGAATGGACCTTATGGCGAATGGGGTTCTCGCAAAAATCTGATTGCAAGTCTCGATCAAAGTCTCAGCCGGATGGGACTGGATTATGTGGACATTTTCTATCATCACCGTCCAGATCCGGATACGCCATTGGAAGAAACGATGACGGCGCTGGATCATATCGTGCGGCAAGGTAAAGCACTGTATGTGGGCTTGTCCAATTATAATGCAGAACAGACACAAGAAGCGGTAACCATTCTTCGTCGTCTGGGTACGCCATGTCTGGTTCATCAACCAAACTACTCGATGCTGAATCGCTGGATTGAAGACGGTTTGCAGGACGTACTGGATGAGCAGGGCGTAGGTTCCATTGCGTTCTGTCCACTCGGCCGCGGTCAGTTGACCAATAAATATGTCGACAAGATCAAGGAAGAACGCGCCAATCCAACAGGCAATTTGAAAAAAGAAGCATACACAGACGAACGGATTGCCAAGTTCGATGCGCTTCAGGCAGTTGCCGAGCGAAGAGGGCAGACGATCTCCCAACTGGCTCTGAACTGGATCTTGCGTGGTAACCGTGTAACCTCCGCACTAATTGGTGCAAGCCGTGTGTCCCAGATTGAAGAAAACGTGGCTGCACTCCAGGCACCGGATCTGACAACGGAAGAGTTGAATGAGATCGAAAGCATTCTGGACGGAATGGGCAATTATCCGTGGTAATATACACAGTATAGCGGTGTGAAAATTATAGTTAGCTAAAACTAATTTATTATAAATTAAGAATGAAATGGCGCCTACCTGATCAATCAGGAAGGCGCCATTTTGTATATGTCATTTTCTTTATAGAATAAGATCTATTATAATAGTTCATTAATTGACCTATGTTTATTTTTTTTAGAATGAACCTAGTTCATAGCACCTGGTCCTAGGATTTAGGGTATAATATATAGAAGCTTTACAATTGAACTACGAAGGAGAGGCTCCATTTGAACTTTGAACAGTGGATTTCGCCTGAAAGCTATAACCTGACATCCGAGATGGAGAATCATCCATCAGACCGGATTGCACTTAGATGGCTCAGCGATCAACGAGAATTGGAAGAGATCACGTATGGTGATTTATTCAAGCAGGCGAATCGTCTTGCTGGAGGTTTGCGTGAACTTGGACTAGAGAAGGGCGATCGGGTGTTGGTCATGGTACCACGCCGTATTATTGCCTATGTCATTTATATTGCTTGTCTGAAACTGGGGATTGCCGTTATTCCTTCCTCCGAGATGTTGCGGGCAAAAGATCTGGAATATCGTCTGCGTCACTCTGAGGCGCGGGCTGTTATTGTATGGTCCGAGACGACCTCGGAAGTGGAAAAGATGGACGCGGATCTGCCGTCACTGGCACATCGCATCGTGGCATCACCGAATGAAGAAGTTGGCGTACCTGCTGAAGGTTGGGTGAGTGTGCATCAGTTAATGCAGAATCAACCCGATGAGATGGCTGCGGTGGAGACTCATCGTGATGATACGGCTATCCTTGCTTATACTTCGGGCACAACAGGTAATCCCAAAGGAGTTGTACATAGCCACGGTTGGGGATATGCCCACCTGCGGATCGCTTCTTCATTATGGCTGGATATTCAACCTTCAGATACCGTATGGGCAACGGCTGCACCTGGCTGGCAAAAATGGATCTGGAGCCCGTTCCTGTCGGTACTCGGAAGAGGCGCGACTGGACTGGTCTACAATGGATCTTTCCAGCCCAAGCGTTACCTGGAACTGATGCAGGAACATCAAATTAATGTCCTTTGCTGTACACCAACGGAATATCGGTTGATGGCCAAAGCCGATGATCTTGGACATTATGACCTGTCTCATCTGCGCAGTGCTGTTTCAGCGGGTGAACCGCTCAATCAGGAAGTCATTGAAATCTTCCAGCGTCACTTTGATCTGACTATTCGAGACGGATATGGACAGACCGAGAGCACGTTGTTAATCGGCAGTCTCAAAGACGCTCCTGTACGCATTGGCTCCATGGGTCAGTCCATCACACCTGGATTGATTGAAATCATTGACGAAGACGGACAGCCTGTTCCTGCCGGTGAAGTAGGAGATATCGCGGTACACAAAGAGATGCCAGCTTTGTTCCGGTCCTATTATCAGGATGAGGGACGGAAGGAAGCGAGTCAGCGTGGCGATTATTTTGTAACAGGGGACCGTGCACGTAAAGACGAAGAAGGTTACTTCTGGTTTGAAGGGCGCAGTGACGACATCATCATCAGTTCGGGCTACACGATTGGACCATTCGAAGTGGAAGAAGCACTCATGAAACACGCCAGCGTGAAGGAATGCGCGGTGGTTGCAAGTCCGGATGAGATCCGCGGCAATATTGTCAAAGCTTTTGTCGTGTTGAGAGACGATTCACTGGCTTCACCAGAACTGATTCGTGAATTGCAGCACCATGTCAAAGAAATTACAGCACCTTATAAATATCCACGCAAGATCGAATTTGTTACGGATCTGCCAAAGACCAACTCTGGTAAAATCCGCCGGATCGAACTGCGCGAACAAGAAAAACGTAATGGTTAAATCGTTTTGTATAAATGGATTTTAGATATTAAGCCTGCGTAGTGAAAGAGAAGGAATCGATTCTGCAGAAGCGAAAGCGTTCGTATAATATATGAAACAGGAGTGAACACAACCATGAGTCAATTTGAACAAACCTTTGAAAAGTCATTGGAACAATACGCAGAACTAGTTGTTAAAGTTGGCGTGAATATTCAAAAAGGACAGGACTTGCTCGTCACTGCCCCCATCGAAACGCTTGAATTCACACGTTTGATTGTTCAAAAAGCGTATGCAGCCGGAGCGAAGTACGTGCAAGTGGAATTCGATGATGACAACATTACCCGCAGTCGCTTCGAGCATGGCTCGGATGACAGCTTCGATTATTATCCGGCCTGGAAAGGCGACATGATGGAGAAGTTCGCTGAAGCCGGCGGAGCAACATTGACGATCAAAGTACCTGACCCGGATCTGTACAATGGGATTAATTCGGACAACGTCTCCCGTGCGACTAAGGCTGCTGCTCAAGCACGTAAAGGATATTCCAAATATACACGTAATCATGAAATTAGCTGGTGTTTGATCAAAGCACCGACCAAGGCTTGGGCGAACAAAGTGTTTGCCGACATCCCGGAAGAAGACCGAATCAACGTGATGTGGGAAACCATCTTCAAAATGAACCGTGTTGATGGCGGAGACGCCGTACAAAATTGGAGAGAACATCTGGATACCCTGAATACCATGAGTGATCTCCTGAACCAAAAGAACTATAAGAGCCTGCATTACCGTGCGCCAGGTACAGACCTGAAAATCGAATTGGTTAACAATCATATCTGGGGCGGTGGTGGCAGCGAAAATAAACAAGGCGTGTACACGGTCGCCAATATGCCAACTGAAGAAGTATTCACCATGCCTAAGCGCAGTGGAGTGAATGGATATGTCAGCAGTACCATGCCTTTGAACCTGAACGGGCAATTGGTAGACCAGATGAGAATCACATTCAAGGATGGACAGGTTGTAGCGTTTACGGCAGCATCCGGTGAAGAACATTTGAAGAACCTGTTTGCCACCGATGAAGGTGCACGTTATCTGGGAGAGGTCGCACTAGTACCACATGACTCCCCAATCTCCAACTTGAATCGTATTTTCTATAATACGGGCATTGATGAAAATGCATCTTGCCATTTGGCTGTGGGAAGTGCGTATCCATTCAACATGAAAGATGGCACAACGATGTCTAACGATGAATTGTTGAAGCATGAGTGCAATGTGAGTCTGACCCACGTCGATTTCATGATCGGTTCCGCAGAGCTGGATATCGATGGTGAGTTACAGGATGGCACAATCGAGCCGGTATTCCGTAAAGGCAACTGGGCATTTTAATTTAGTTTTATAAGTTGAACTAAAGGTTATTTACCAGACACTACGATGACAGAATAACCTTCCAATCGCTGTTATTCCCAGATTTTTTTGATTCCTTTTCTGAAGGGGAAAATCCGGGGATAGCGTATGCTTCCGATGCAGCTTTCTTTCAGAAAGCTTTTAGGCGAACGCTTCGCTTTTTCAGGTTGTTTCTGTCCTCTCCGTTATCGTGTAAATGATTAGTTCAATTTATATAGTAGCAGTAATAGTGCTTAACGAGAAAGTGACTTCAATTTGAAGACACTTTTTTTGTTTGCTCGTAACGCGGATTAAACAGGTCTCACAGGCACACATATCTCGCAATAATGCTGATTGAGCAGTTCCCAACGATATCTTTCTATAACCGGCTTGTTGTCCATCTGATAATCACTTGTTTGTAAATGAGGGATGATCACATTCCATGCCTGCTGAATAGCTTCTTCCGTATGTCTCACTTTACATATGAGATAATCTCCGCCTGATAACTCGCCAATCTCAACCAACTCATCTTCAAGACGTTCAGATTCAGTAATAACAATACAAGCATCATATCTACATTTTTCGGGCGTTGTGGTAGTTGGGTCATCCTGGGGAATACCGAATAAAATTGCTGATTCATGAAGCAGTTGGTTTTTGTCTGCCCATTGTTTCAGCGTATTCATCGCTTGAGCATTGGCTGGACCGTAAGGACCGACTTGTCGAACATAGGCGATACGATATGACGGGAGGTTTTCGATATGCATTTCCATGAAAATCTTCCTCTCTGTACGATTTCTCTTACATGTTGGATGTTAACATGGTATAAAAGAATTTGCTTAGGTAATTGTTGAATCCCGGCGATGAAACTCATAGAATAGTGATAATATGTTGGAAGACTGTTCCAATAGAGCAAAACGAGAGGGGAGGCGTTAGACATGGATATTACTTATGCTTTCACGGATGAACGTTTCAGGCAAGTTGTGTTGGATCGTTTTTGTGATCAGCGGGATTTCATTCAGGAGAGTGACGTTTGTGAGGTTGAGATATTGCAACTTTCCAATCACAATATTAGCAATCTTAATGGAATCGAGTATTTCAGGGGGCTTCAAGAGTTGGATTGTGCCTATAATCAATTGACAAGTCTGGATCTAGCTCAGAACCACAAGCTAAGGACGTTACGTTGCAGAGAGAATCAGCTTCTTACACTGGACCTCCGTTCCAATTCGGGATTGCAAGTGTTGGATTGCAGTTTTAATCGACTTCGAAAATTAGATCTTTCTCATAATTCCAAACTTATAACGGTGGAGTGTCATTGGAATATGTTGTCGGAGCTGGCTTCGGAGCACCTACAGCAGTTGGAGGAACTTAGTTGCAGTTATAATGCTCTTTTTTCACTTGAACTTGAACACAATAAGCAACTGCGGCGACTTGATTGCGCCAACAATTACATGTTGGAACTTGATGTAACCGGTTGTCCAAACTTGATTGAACTTCGTTGTAACCACAACCATATCAAACAGTTGGACTTTCGTTCAAATATGGTTTTAGAGAGTGTCCGTTGTTTTAACAACCATATTAGCAAGCTGGATATTCGCCATAACGTACAACTAAGAGAGTTGTACTGTTCCGAGAACAAATTAACCGAGTTGGATTATAGCGCTAATCCCAAGCTGGAGAGACTGCAATATGCAGACAATCTGATTTTTGAATCCAATCATGAAGTTCAGGGGATGGGTGTGTTTCAGTATGACACATCGATGTCCAACTATCAGATGCGCTTACATATTCAGGATAAAGAACTGGTAGTCACTGCACAGGTTTCAACCAAGACAGAGATGGAAGCCCTATCTCCATATATGGAAGCGACGTGGAAACGATGGGACATGCTTGGTGAGCAGGCGCTTAAAACCATTGCCGAGGCTCATCCGGACGAAGATATCAGTGCATTGATTTTGGCTGATGTAGAATTTCAGGGAGATCAATATTTCCGATTGGGTTATGATGCGGGGGATACACCTGCTGGTCGACTGTACATATATGCGGAGTTTGACGATGAATTTCACATGTTGGATACATTGATCTATGAAACGTATTAAAGCCACGAGAACGTGGCTTTTTTGCTGTGTCATTTAACTACTTTTATGTTATTCAGCGTGCATTTTGTTGAAGCTAACATATTCGTTAATTGGTTTACGGTAACCGCGTGGGCGTTGTTTGGCTTCTGACTTTTTGCCGATGGTGATCAGCATAACCGGTACATAATGGTTAGGGATTTCCAAACTTCGTTGCAATTCTTCCGAGTCAAAGCCAATCATTGGACAAGTATCCCAACCGCGATCCTGAGCGATCAGCATCAATTGCATGGCAGACAGGCTGGCATTGCGAATCGCATCCTCACGTTGGAAGAATCTGCCGCGAGATTCGTAAAATTCAGTGACACTTTGGGATTCTTGCTCATATTGGAACGGAGTGAGGGCGCCCAGGTTCAGCAAGCCTTCGTTAATGGTGCGGATATGATGGTGTGCGTTGACATCGCCCAGAACCACGATGACCGCAGAAGCTGTTTTTACTTTATATTGCTGGGAAGCTTCATAGACTTTCTCTTTCTGTTCCTCGTCTTTAATCACAAGATAGTGCGTGTGTTGCAGGTTAAAGGCAGATGGTGCAAATTTGTTCAGGGCAAACATCTCTTGCAGTTCCGAATCTGAAATTTCAATTCCTTCTTCAAAAATAACGGCCGATCTACGGTTTTTGACTAGATTCTCGAACTCACTCATGGTAGTTTCCCTCGCTTATGTATGATTTATAAACTGACTATAACACACTTAGTTACTTTATGTAAGTGTTATTTTAGAATAAGACAAGGATTGTCTGCCATACGCTAAAATAAAACACTAGAGGTGATTCATGAAAGCATTGATCGCAAGGTTTATGGGAGGACATGACCCTCATGAATTTCGGGTATATGTGATCCAATCTTCGACGTTAAAACGTTTTGTAGTAGTGGAGATTATCCTAGGCCCTATCGTGTACAATGTCGCACTTTATTTGTTCCATAATGCAATACTTGCTGGAGTAGGCTCTTGGGCTGGAACAGAAGGTCTGAAGAGACTGCCACTCGTCTTTAGAAAAATCGTGGGGACATGATGAAGTGTGTAAATGAAAGATCGAAGCAGAAGAGGGCCAGTTGCGGCCCCATTTTCTCCTTCAGCCATGTTATCTATGGTCACGCTTCTTTTTATCTAATCAGATAACTGTCTACGCTCTGGGTTCCAACCTGCCTTATTTGGCACGTTCCAAATACTGCTCGAGCGTAAGTTTCTGGTTGGTAATCTCACCAGCAATATATACTCCGACATAACGTACATGCCATGGCTCATAGGAGTAACCAGTCAATTTCTCTTGGTCTTTGCCATAACGGATGATGAATCCGTATTTGTGGGCATTGGCTTTTAGCCATTTGCCTTCTTTGGTGTTGCCAAAGCTTTGCTGAAGATCATAACCAGCCGAAGCGCTGGAGATATCCATGGCTAGACCCGTTTGATGTTCGCTTTGTCCTGGCCGAGCACTTGTTTTATTGGCAACAGCTTCACCTTTGATGCTGGCATTACGGTCAAAGATCGATTTCTGGGTCGCATAAGAGCGATAGCCAGACACCGCTTTGATATCAATGCCGTCTTTTTTGGCAGCCGTAAATAATTTTTCAATAGCGGTTGCAGCTACTTTACGCATTTGTTTCTTCGGACTGGAACCTGAGAAGCTAAAAGGAATATTAGGTACAACCAAATCTTGTGGTGCATAAGTTGAAGGCAGATTTCTCTTTTTATTGACAAGTACAACCGTACTGGACATATTGGTCACAGTTGCCACATTTTTAATCGTTTTGATCGTACGACCAGGTGCATTATCATGCAGAAATTGAGTGAAGCTAGAGCTTGCCGCAGACGCGACGGGATTCAGGCTAGAAGTGATGGGAAGCGTAGTAAAGGCAGAACCTGCTACAACAGAGCCTACGAGAATTGTAGATATGATGGATTTACGAGTAAAAGATTTCATGATGTGTGTTCCTCCTCGGAATATATGAATCTATATACCGAGTATACTAGAGGATTATATCCATAGGTTCTCCAATTGTTTCCGAGTTGTAAACAAAGTTTGCTATATAAGTTGAACTAAAGAATATTACACTGGACACTACGATGACAGAACAACCTTCCAATCGCTGTTATCCCCTGATTTTTTTGATTCAATTTTATAATGGTGAAAATCTTGTGATAGCGTATGCTTCCGATGCAGCTTTCTTGCAGAAAGCTTTTAGGCGAACGCTTCGCTTCTTCAGGTTCTTTCTGTCCTCTCCGTTTTGTGTAAATGGTTAGTTCATCCTTTATAGAGTCTTTTTGCAACGCTGATAGAGGCATATAAAGAAAAGAACGTTAAAAAAGCCGTTGCATTAGATGCAACGGCTTTTGATGTAAAGAGAGATAATACTAGATTACTTCGAGTATGCTGTAGACTGGGTTACAACATGCAGGCGTCAGATCCACCGGAGCTTCCCACAGTTACGGCACGGGTATCACGAACGCGAACGTTGGCGCTGAGCACACCAGAATCACTGCTTAATTTGAAAGAAGGATAATTCTCTTCTGTATCCAGCTTCATGTGTTGTTCCAGGTTCAGCTGCTGCTTCGGATCAACATAGAACGGAACCAGATTGGTTTCAATCTGCGCGTCGAGAGCCGCAAGTTCATCAACAATGATAATAGCGATAACTCCGTTACATCCGCAACCTTCCAAGTCATAGATCACTTTGAAATATCCGGGTTGGTCATTCAGGCTTTCCGTCAATCGTTTTGCAGCCAAATCTGTAATTTGAATATACATATAGGTACACTCCTTTATATGTTGTCATGGTTGGTAAATGGTAAAAGAATTCATTCAGCTTCTATTCACATTATACCACTTTGTCATAAATCAAAGCATTTATTTTCTTGACTGATCAGTCTGGAAAGGGTATTCTTTATTTAATGAAGAGGGAGGTGAGGTCTGAAATTGGGAAGAGCCAAGGAGTTTGACACGGAGACCGTTCTAAGAAAAGCAACGTCTGTATTTGGAGCGTACGGTTATGAAGGTACATCTTTGAGCTTACTGCTAAGTGAACTTGGTATTGCGCGGCAAAGCCTGTATGATACCTACGGAACTAAACATGATTTATTTGTCTCTGCTCTTAAATTCTATATTCAGCAGAAGACAGAGGCGGGGATCAGACTATTAAACGAATGTACAAGTGTGAGACAGGGCGTGACCGAGTTATTCAACGAAGCGGTTAACGTGTTGACAGACAACGAACGTCGTAATGAATGTTTCATCATTAATAGCGCGGTTGAACAGGCACCACAAAATCACGAAATCGCAGCTTTTATTCAAACCACTAATCAACAAATGGAAGATGTTTTTCATACTGCGCTATTACGAGGCCAGAAGAGTGGCGAATTGAGGCACGCAGAGGAAGAATTGCCCGGGCTTGCCCGTTTTCTGAATTATTCCCGACTCTCATTGACCTTTACGGCGAAGAGCGGTGCAAGCGCAGAAGCGCTGCGAGATTTTGTACAGATGACCCTAAGGGCTATGGATTAATGTTTTACATGATTTGAGCAAGAATTCTTAATGTTTTTTTGAAATGAACGCTTATGGCGTTTATTTTTTGACTATTATAGACCGATTGGTCTGGAAAAAGAACACCAAACAAACTGAAGGAGGAAATAAGGATGACGCAATCTCAGCAGATGGAAGCGGGCAATAGTATACCGCATCGGATCATGCATGGATTTACTCAATTGCTACTGGATGGCCAACTAGAACAATGGTTGGAGCTATATACATCTGAAGCTATCTTTGAATTCCCATATGCACCAGCAGGATATCCTCAGAAACTGGAAGGCAAAGCCGCAATTACGAATCATCTTCATAATCTACTGAGGATGATTGAAATCCAGCAGTTTTCTGAACCGGTGATCTTGGCTGATTCCACGAAACAACAGTTTGTGGCTGAATTTACTTGTAAAGGGCGTTCATTAGTTACAGGCAAGCCATACAACCAAACTTACATCTCTGTTGTGAGCCACTCTAATGGGAAAATTACACATTATAAAGACTATTGGAATCCAATGGTCGTACTCGAATCGGACTTAGGAGGTAACAAGCATGATCAATGATAAACCGTTGACACTTATTATAGGGGCTAATGGAAAAACGGGAAGCCGTGTTGCGGCCATACTTCAAAAGCATCATTATCCGGTGCGTTTGGCACGAAGAACTAAACCATCTCTTTCTGATTCTGCCGATAACTATGTCTATTTTGATTGGTATGATTCCGAGACATATGCGCTAGCGCTGAAAAATGTGAATCAGGTGTACCTTGTCGTGCCAGTCATGGACATGACCCCAGAAGACGTCATGATTCCGTTCATCAAGGAAGCATTGTGGAACGGAGTTAAGCGATTCGTTTTACTTGGCAGTGCTTCGATCGATGAGAATGGTCCTATATTTGGCAAAGTACATCAGTATTTAAAAGCGCATGCTCCTGAGTGGGCCGTATTACAGCCTTCCTACTTTATGGAGAACTTTACGGAAGGGCCGCATCGAGAGACGACGAAACAACCCGGGAAAATTTACAGTGCTACGGGTGAAGGGAAAATTGGATTTGTTAGTGCAGATGATATCGCGGCGGTGGCCTTCCATGCTCTGACAGATATAGTTTCTCATAATACGGAGCATATCATTACAGGGCCGGAGTCGTTGTCCTATGGACAGGTTGCCGACGTCTTGAGCCGTGTACTGGGTCAGTCCATCCAGCATGAATCTTTGTCCGATGATGAATTGAAAAACAGCATGATTCGCGCAGGAATGTCAGAAGAATACGCTGCTGCCTTGGCAGGACTGGATGTGCCTATCCGGGAGGAGGGGAGAGAAGATCAAACGACGGATACGGTGACAAAAATAACGGGGAATAACCCAATTTCATTCGAGCAATTTATTCAAAATCATATGGAAGTATGGAAATAATGGAAGAAATATTTTCATATTATGAGAAGACGGTGCCTAGTGCCCGTCTTTTTGCATGTCTACCAGCATGTTGACATCGTTGATTCAAATATGGATCTCTCCCTAACCAGGGACACTACGGAAAGCAGTGATTATACGAACACACTTTTGGGGAAATAGATGAGGATGAATGTTAGGGCGAGTTTTGAGACACGCCCTAGATAAAGGGGCGAAGAGAGCGAATGATTCAGTTCGAAAATGTATCGAAACAATATCCTGATGGAACAACGGCTTTGCGTCAGGTTAACCTCAACATTAACAAGGGAGAACTGTTCGTCATGATTGGTCCGAGTGGATGTGGCAAAACCACCATGCTCAAAATGATCAATCGCCTGATTGAGCGAACAGATGGAATAGTGCGCATTAATAAACGCCCAATCGATGAATACAACATTCACGAATTGCGCTGGAATATCGGATATGTACTGCAACAGATTGCACTATTCCCGCATATGACAATTGCCGAAAATATTGCGGTTGTTCCTGAACTGCGAAAATGGAAGTCAGATCAAATCAAGGAGCGTATACATACGTTGCTGGACATGGTTGGTTTGCACGGAGATACGTACAGTGAGCGCAAACCTGCCGAACTATCAGGTGGACAACAGCAGAGAATAGGTGTGTTGCGTGCACTCGCTGCCGATCCCGAGATTGTATTGATGGATGAACCATTCAGTGCACTCGATCCGATGAGTCGGGAGAAATTACAGGACGATATTCTGGATATCCAGCGTCAGATGAAAAAAACAATTGTGTTTGTCACCCATGATATTCAGGAAGCGATGAAGCTGGGGGATCGCATCTGCATTATGAAGGATGGACAGGTTTTGCAGGTAGGCACCCCGGAAGAACTGATCCGACAGCCAGCTAATGATTTCGTACGTGAATTTGTTGGAGGTCCTAACACCGATACGAGTTCACAATCTGTTTTTGATCTTGAATCCATCATGTCACCACTCTCACCGGGTCATGTGCCAAAATCAGCTAAAACTGCCGTTCCTGTATCCATTACGTTGACGGAGTTAGTTGATATCATGGCTTCCCATGACCATCTGCTGGTTGAGCGTAACCGCCAGATTATTGGCGAGATCAGTCGAGTTGATCTGATGAAATACTGGTCTGGTCAGTTACAGGAACGAGGTGAAGGACATGAGTAGATTCACGGAGGTGTTCAGTGAGCGCAAAGGTCAGTTGTTGTCTGCCCTGCTGGAACATATTCAGATCTCATTTATCGCATTGTTCTTTGCTGTCCTCATTGCTATTCCGCTTGGTATATACCTTACTCGCAAACCAAGAGTGGCTGAACCAATTATCGGGGTCACAGCTGTGTTGCAGACGATACCTTCCTTGGCGCTTCTCGGATTGCTAATCCCGTTATTCGGCATAGGTACCCTTCCTGCAATCATTGCACTGGTAGTGTATGCGCTGCTTCCGGTACTCCGGAACACGTACACAGGCATATCCGAAGTTGATCCTTCCATGGTGGAAGCGGCGAATGCGATGGGCATGAATAGTTGGCAACGCCTAATCAAAGTGGAACTGCCACTGGCGATGCCTGTTATTATGGCCGGAATTCGGACTGCTATGGTTCTTATTGTAGGAACGGCGACACTTGCTGCCTTGATCGGCGCAGGAGGTTTGGGTGCATTAATTTTGCTGGGCATTGATCGGAATGATACGGCACTGATCATCCTTGGAGCTATTCCGGCCGCCTTGTTGGCTATTTTGTTTGATGTACTATTGCGTCAATTCCAGCGTTTATCCTTCAAGAAAACCCTGGTTACCCTTGGTTCGCTGGCAATAATCGCGATACTTGTGATTACCATTCCCTTCGTGGCACGTGGTGGACAGAAGGATCTCGTCATTTCCGGGAAATTGGGAGCGGAACCGGAGATTCTGATTAACATGTACAAATTGTTGATTGAAAAAGACACAGACCTGACCGTTGAACTAAAACCCGGATTAGGCAAAACACCATTCCTTTTCAATGCACTCAAGTCGGGTGATATTGACATCTACCCCGAATTTACCGGGACAGCGATCTCCGAATTCATGAAGGAAACAGCAGTCAGCACCGATCGGACCGAGGTGTACGAACAGGCAAGAGATGGAATGCTGAGCCAGTTCAACATGGTGCTACTGAACCCTATGGATTACAACAATACGTATACGTTGGCCGTTCCAAAGAGCATCGCAGATCAATACAATCTCAAGACCATTTCGGATCTCAAACTGGTAGAACAGCAAATGAAGGCAGGATTCACGCTGGAATTTTCGGATCGGGAAGACGGTTACCTTGGCATTCAGAAGAAGTATGGGATTGAATTCCCGAACGTTGCAACAATGGAACCGAAGCTTCGCTATGGTGCTGTTCAACGCGGCGATATCAATCTGGTAGATGCCTACTCCACAGATAGTGAGTTGAGACAATATGAACTCGTTGTGCTGGAGGATGATCAGGAGTTATTCCCACCGTATCAAGGCGCGCCGATGCTTCGTCAAGAAACGGCAGATCAATATCCACAACTGGTTGAGGTGCTGAATCAGCTTGCTGGCAAAATTACGGATGATGAGATGCGTCAGATGAACTATGACGTGAACGTAGAGGGAGCGAATCCTGAACAGGTTGCAGCAGAGTACCTTAAACAGGCTGGATTGCTGTAACTTCAGGCATCCCTGCAATAGATGTACCAAAAGGATGAGGAGGAACCATGATGACACAAGAAACTTATGACTTGATTGCAATTGGAACAGGAAGCGCGGCAAGCTCTGTAATCACCCGTTGCGCTGAAGCTGGCTGGAGAGTTGCTGTAATTGATGAACGTGAGTTCGGCGGAACGTGTGCACTGCGTGGCTGTGATCCCAAGAAAGTGCTGGCTGGAGCGGCTGAGCTGATTGACTGGAATGAACGGATGCAAGGGAAAGGTATTCAGGGACAGGCGACCATCAACTGGTCTGAACTTATGGCCTTTAAACGCACCTTTACCGAAAGCATACCTAGAGCAAGTGAAGATCAATTCAAACAGGCCGGAATGGATACGTTCCATGGTAAAGCTTCATTTGTCGATGAAAACCATATTCAAGTGGGAGAAGAAGTGCTCCATGGCAAACACATTCTGATTGCTACTGGTGCAAGACCTGCGCCACTTGAGATTGAGGGATCAGAGCATCTGATATATAGTGATGACTTTCTGGATCTGGAACGGCTGCCGGATCGATTAGTTCTGGTAGGCGGTGGATACATTGCATTTGAGTTTGCGCATATTGCGGCCAGAGCCGGGACGGAAGTCCATATCCTGCATCGGAGTGAACAGCCTCTGAAATCGTTTGATGTGGAGCTGGTCGAATCTTTGTTGCATAAATCAAAAGAGATCGGCATTCATGTTCACTTGAACGCGGAGGTGAAGTCCATACGGCAAGAGGGGAACGCCTATGTCGTTCATGGCACGCGCAATGGTGCAGATCACCAGTGGCAGTGCGGACTTGTCGTTCATGGAGCCGGGCGTGTTCCTAATGTGGATGGGCTGGAATTGGAGAAAGCCAACGTCAACTACAGCAAAAAGGGGATCACGGTGAACGAGTATTTGCAAAGTGAAAGTAATCCGAGAGTGTATGCTGCTGGCGATGTAACGGATACAAAAGGGTTGCCTTTAACCCCGTTAGCAGGTCAGGAATCCCGGGCTGTGTCGTTCAATTTGTTGGAGGGAAATCAACACAAACCTAATTATAAAGTGATGCCTTCCATTGTGTTTACTGTCCCTGCCCTTGGAGCTGTAGGTATGAGCACGGAGCAAGCCAAGAAAGAGGGCTATGAGGTGCAGGTAAATGATATGTCGAAATGGTATACTTACAAGCGAACTCATGAAAAATTTGCCATGGCCAAAGTAGTGATCGATAAATCAACTGGGCGTATTCTGGGCGCGCATGTGCTCGGGAGCAAAACAGAAGAATTGATCAACCTTTTTGCAATGGCGATTCAGTTCAATCTGACTATCGATCAGTTAAACACCATGAATTTTGCATATCCTACTGCTGCATCGGACCTGGGTTCTTTAATTTAGAAGTGATGATGAACTCCCCTTTGGGACGGAAGGAAGGATGAAAACAACGATGTCATCGGATTTTATTGGGCTTCTTGAAGGCAAGTGGACGAAGGAACCCGTTGCTGCACGGATGGTTGGGGATCGTTTCGTTGTGGAAGCTCGGGAAGGCAGTGACTTCTAGGAGAACACATTCTACGGGTTCTGTCATCGGGATGGACACGCCATGCTTGCTCCATGGGACGGAACGAAAGCGATTGAGGTATCGTTTGATCTAAGCTCATTCACCGAATTATATGATCAGGCGGGGTTGATGTTATGGCACGGAGAGGATCAATGGATCAAGGCCGGAGTTGAGGTTAATGACGGTGTTGCTCATGTTGGAGCTGTCGTGACGGATACATATTCGGATTGGTCACTCTCTCCTGTGCCAGAGTGGGGTGGACGAATCGTAACAATCAGAGCCTCCTACAGTAATGAGGCTGTTGTCATTCGTGCTCGCACAGATGAGCATCCTTGGCGTACGATTCGCGTTGCACGGTTTGCCTATCCGACGAACAAACACGCTGGTCCATTTCTGTGTTCACCGAAGCGTGCAGGGTTTGAGGTAGCCTTTACCAAGTGGAGATCCACGACACCCGATCAAGACTTGCATACAGATCCGCCGATTACGGATTAAAACAAGTTAAGATGCACGATAAACAATGAAACATGAACAGGTGTATCTCGCTTAGAAAGCAAGACAACACAAATAAGCAAGTCTTCCATTGACGGAGGACTTGCTTATTTGTGTGTTTAAACTTTGGACTGTGAAGAGTCTCCAGTTACACATTTCATCATTCACCGGAGTCAGTGAGTTCTTTTCGAACATACAATAGAGTGCTTGCGAACTTTACTTGAGTTTAACGTTTATTTACTCGTGCCCGTATCCAGGGACTGGGGTTCAGTCTCTTTTTCACCCTCATCATCATCGGACTTATTGAACTCCAGCATACGCTCCTCGTAATCGTCCAGGAACCATAACGGGTCCATGCTGTCTTCCTCACCGTTGTAATTGATCACGATTTCTTCGCCAGCTTTGATGTCTGTATACGCGTAGAAGTCAAAGGTGTGGTTATCAAAATTGATATCGTAAGTAGCGTTAGGTTCATAGGAGTGGTTGATGAGACTGCCGTAGCCGAGCAGAATAGCGGTATGATTTGCCCCGTATTCGAACACGTAATCCTCCAGGATTGTTTTCTCGACATGCTCATGATCTTCATTTGGGTAAGGCACAACGGGTGCCTGATGGATAAGCGTTCCTTTGGCAATATCAACAGTAGCAAATACCCCGCGGTTAAACTCACCACCATCACCCAACTTGGATTGTTTCACTTCAATCATATTTTTCACCTGATGCTCTTCGAAGAGCTCCGTTCTATATAGTAATAATTCGTTAAGGCAAAATTTTAACCCATACTTTCATATAAGGCAAATTTCAGACAAAAAGGTGTAATATTTTTTAATAGGGCGTTGAGTTGTGCAGGAGATAACGCTTATAATATACAAAGAATTAAGTCTATATAGAAAAGGTGTCATGAATGAGCATATTAAATGTAGAAAAATTAAGTCACGGTTTTGGTGACCGTGCTATCTTTAACGACGTTTCATTCCGCCTGTTGAAGGGCGAACATATTGGTCTGATCGGGGCTAATGGTGAAGGTAAATCCACCTTCATGAACATTATTACAGGAAAGCTTCAGCCGGATGAAGGCAAGGTGGAGTGGTCCAAACGGATGCGTGTTGGTTATCTGGATCAGCATGCTGTATTGAACAAAGGCCAATCGATCCGTGACGTACTTCGCGGCGCGTTCCAGTACTTGTTTGACATGGAACAGGAAATGAATGATATGTATGGCAAAATGGGCGATGTGACTCCCGAGGAGCTTGAACAACTTCTTGAAGATGTGGGTACGATTCAGGATACGCTGACTAATCAGGATTTCTACATGATTGACGCCAAAGTGGATGAAACCGCACGTGGTCTGGGTCTGACAGATATTGGTCTGGATAAAGACGTCAATGATCTGAGTGGTGGACAGCGTACCAAAGTACTGCTTGCCAAGCTGCTGTTGGAAAAACCCGATATTTTGCTCCTCGATGAGCCTACGAACTATTTGGATGAATTGCATATCGAATGGCTGAAACGTTATCTGCAGGAATATGAGAATGCATTTATCCTCATTTCTCACGATATTCCGTTCCTGAACAGTGTAATCAACTTGATCTATCACATGGAGAACCAGAATCTAACTCGTTATGTGGGCGATTATGATCATTTCCAGGAAGTGCATGAGATGAGAAAACAGCAGTTGGAGTCGGCTTACAAGCGCCAACAACAAGAAATTGCTGACCTCAAGGATTTTGTAGCGCGTAACAAAGCAAGTGTAGCTACACGCAATATGGCGATGTCCAGACAGAAGAAACTCGACAAGATGGATGTCATCGAGATCGCGAAGGAGAAACCGAAACCGCAGTTCAACTTCCGTGATGCAAGAACATCCGGCAAGCTCATTTTCGAAACCAAAGGTCTTGTAATTGGATACAACGAACCGTTGTCCAGACCACTGGATCTGCGTATGGAGCGCGGACAGAAAATCGCCCTTGTTGGTGCGAACGGAATTGGTAAAACAACTCTGATGCGCAGTATTCTGGGTGAAATTCAGGCTCTGGAAGGAACCGTTCAACGTGGTGAACATCTGGAGATTGGTTACTTCCAGCAAGAGATGAAGGATGCCAACTACAATACATGTATTGAAGAGATCTGGCAGGAGTTCCCTTCCTATACCCAATTCGAAGTGCGTGCTGCACTTGCAAAATGTGGTTTGACTACAAAACACATTGAGAGCAAGGTAGCTGTACTAAGTGGTGGGGAGAAAGCCAAAGTGCGTCTCTGTAAGCTGATCAATAACGAAACCAACCTGCTTGTACTCGATGAGCCGACGAACCATCTGGACGTTGATGCCAAGGAAGAGTTGAAACGTGCACTCAAGGCTTACAAAGGCAGTATTCTTCTAATCTCCCACGAACCGGAATTCTACCGTGATGTAGTTACGGAGACATGGAATTGTGAGTCGTGGACAACGAAAGTTTTCTAAATAAAGGTTGTTCAAAAGTCACGCACTAATAATACGAGAGAGCTTGCGTACAAGCTCGAACGGTGAGAAAAGGCGCGAATTTTGCTTGCAAAACAGGCAGAACTCGCGCTTTTTTTGCTTGGTTTTAACGAAAAATGTTTGAGCCCAATTCACAGTTGACAGCTTGAATAAGGCAATAATATAATTCAGGAAAGCGATTACATTTATATATTAGTAACCTGTTTCACTGCATAGGGGCGAAGAAGACACGGTATTCCGTATGGGTACCAGTTTGCACTTAGAAGGGAAGACGGGTCTTTTTTTGCACTCTAATGAAACCGGTTTCATTAAAATAAGGAGGTGGACCCCGCTTTTGTATTGACCGCCGGCTGCTGAGGATAGGTTGAACAACAACACCGCGCGATCAAGAACCATGCTTTCATCTTTCACGCCAAAGGAGAGAATGAACATTGGATAAACTCAGGAAACCCATGATATTCATGTTATCTGCAACACTTGCGCTGTCTTCGGGACCGTTGATGCTACCAAGTAAGGCGTATGCCGATCTGGGGAGTATACCCGCCACGTTGCTGCAGGACGATTTTTCGGATGGGGATTACACGGAATCACCTGCTTGGAACGTAAGTTCAGGCAACTGGGAAGTGATCACGGACCCGACAGATGCGTCCAACTTCACACTTTTCCAGAGCGATACCAATGAAGGCATCATCTCTACTGGAGAATCCATGTCGGACATGACCGTGTCCATGCGCTTTTATACAGGAGAAGGTAAAGGATTTCCGGGCATTTTGCCGCGGTTCCAAGATAAGAGCAACTTTTACTATTTTCAAATGCAGGTACCCAACAACAAACTCGTTTTCTCCAAACGGGTGAACGGAACAGATACTACTTTGAAAACGGTGGACTATGCGTTTGCCAAAAACACATGGTACACACTCAAAGTGGTGTTATCAGGTACCACCATTCGCGGGTATATCGCGGAAAACGGCTCCGATCGGTTGGTATTTGATCTGGTCGATCCTACATACGGGTCAGGTACCGTGGGCATTCGGAATAAGTGGCAGTCGGTACATGCAGATGACGTGATCATTGCGGAGCATCCGCCTGAGAACGATATTCAGCTCTCTATTGCTGAGCAGACAGCGTCTTCGGTTTCACTGCAATGGTCTGAAATCGTGGGTGCATCAGCCTATCGCTTGTATCGTTCCTCTACGCCTGAAGGCGGCTATTCCCTGGTAACCAATACCGGGACTTTAGGACACACGGATGAAGGATTAAGTGGGGATACGGTGTATTATTACAGGCTCGCTTATGAATACGGAGGCCTAACCGAATCATTATGGACTGCTCCGCTGGAAGTTCGGACGACTGCGTCGGCACCACAGGCTCCTGGCGAATTAAAGGCCGAAGCACTCAATGCTACAAGCGTGAAGCTATCTTGGTCCGCCGTGGACAAGTCAACGGGTTATCGCGTGGTTCGGGCCGAAGCTGGCAGTGAGCAATACGAGCAAATCTATGAAGGTAAAGGGCTCACATTCACGGATAATGCACTTGAGCCGGGCACCAGCTACAGCTATCGCGTAACAGCCTATAACGCAGCTGGTGAGTCAGCGGCTGCTGTTGCTGAAGCTACGACATACTCCATTGACTCTCCAGCAGAGTTCGCTACCACAGCTGTGACGGACACATCAATCTCTCTGGGGTGGAATGTCCTGCCTGGATCTGATGTAACGTATACCGTGTCCCGTGCAACCAGTGCTACGGGTACGTATCAGCAGGTCTATAGTGGCAATGAAAACACGTTTAACGATAGTGGTCTGACGATGGGCACAGGATATTTTTACATCATTCAGGCGACCGTGGACAGCGTAACTTCTCCAGCATCCGCACCGTTGGGTGTTGCCACAGTTCGCACAAGCATTACACCAGGGCAATTGTGGCCAGATCTGGACGGGAAACCGATCGATGCACATGGGGCTGGTTTTTTCTATGATGAACAGACGGAGACTTATTACTGGTATGGCGAATATCATAAGGGCGGCTGGCCAGCAGTTGGTGTGCGTGTGTATTCATCCAAGGATCTGATGAATTGGACGGATGAAGGCATGGCTTTAACAACACTTCAATCCATGGATGATTTTGACCATGACCCGTTGATCTCCAAATTGTATGCGGGGCGTGAAGACCGCGTGGATATCTGGGCAGATATCCGCAAAGGACGGATCATTGAACGACCAAAGGTCATCTACAACGACAAAACAAAGAAATACGTGATGTGGGCCCACATGGACGGCGACAAAGACCCCTATAACGATAATGCGAATTACGGTAAGGCGAGGGCCGGTTATGCGATCAGTGACTCTCCAACAGGGCCTTTTGTGTATCAGAAGAGTTACCGGATGGACAGAGCTCCCGAAGGGGAGAAAGATTACTTCCCAAGCGATAAGGGCATGGCCCGTGACATGACGTTGTTCAAGGACGATGACGGTACCGGTTATCTGATCTACTCCAGCGAAGAAAACCTGACGTTATATATCTCCAAACTGAATGAAGACTATAGTGACGTAACAGGGTGGCATAAGGAAGGACGAACGGATGAAAAAGGCAATCCGGTACGAGATTCCACCTATCAGGCGGAATACGGCGTAGATTACGTGCGTGTGTTCCCGGGAGGGCAACGTGAAGCACCGGCGATGTTCAAGTATCAGGGGAAATATTATATTTTGACTTCCGGAGCTTCCGGTTGGGCCCCTAACGAAAACAAAGTGACGGTGGCGGATAACATTTTTGGCCCGTGGTCAACGCAGACCAATCCGTTCGTGCGTACGTTGCCAACCGATCCCGATCCAGGCAAGGCATTTGGCACACAGACCACTTCCGTCATTCCGGTCGATCCGGAAAAAGGCAAATTCATTTACGTAGGGGATACGTGGAATGGTGGCAATTTCTCGAATGATGCTGCAAAATACGTGTTCTTGCCCATTGAGTTTGGAATAGGCTCCGACATCGCGATCAAGTGGTATAACAGTTGGACACCGGATCTGCTGAATTCGATGGGCAAGGTTGATATTGCTGATCCGTTGCCAGAAGCCGTGGCGCTAGGCAAAGTACCATCCTTGCCAACAACATTGAATGTGCGCGAGGGTGGAGCACTGGTATCAACGCCAGCAATATGGACGATTGATAACCGGGCCATGACGGCAGAAGATTTTGCCAAGCCAGGACCGCTCACGTTACAGGTAACGACACCGGAATTTAACAACAAAAAGCAGGCAGTTCGCTTAAATGTCATTCCGGAGAATACACTATATTTTGTGAACAGCGGGGGTTACGAAACGGCTGATTACAGTCTTATGGGTGCGTATATGAAAGGAACACTTGCGAACCCAGGAACGGCGGACCAGATGTACGTTCCGGCAGAGGGTCGCAATTGGGGATACACCAGCGCAGATGCACTGTCATCCGGCTCAAATGGCGGAGATATTTTCTCGACCGTACGTTATCTGAACGGTGGCAATATCAGCAATTCTCCTAAAGGCACAGACTTATCCTACAGATTTGATGTACCGAACGGAACATATGATGTGTACGCAGGATTCAACGATCCTTGGACGAATGCATCGCGCAGAGCCAATTTCATCATCAATGGCACCAATACCGGTGCAGTTACGTTTACGCCTGCCAGTGTTAGAGCCCATAAAGGCATCAGCGTGTCGGACAATAAGCTGGAGTTGACCGTGCGCAATACGGCATCGCAGGACCCGATGATTAGCTGGATTATGATCGTTAAACCTGACGCCGCGCCACCTGCAAATGATAGTGCTGGCCTTAATGCTGATGGGTTGGATTCAACGAGCGCAACGCTTCACTGGGATGCTCATCTTGGTGCAGCAAGCTACAAGCTCTACCGCTCAGATCTTGAGCAAGGTGAGTACAAGGTGGTCTATAGTGGCAATGGGCGGGAGTACACGGACAGTGAACTGAATCCCGGCACAGAATATTATTACAAAGTGGAAGCTTTGGATGCCACGGGGCAATCCTTGAGAGGTGTATCTTCCGCTTATCAGGTGCACACGGCTCAGCAGAGCGCTGTTGATGTAGCTACAAGTATTACAGCGTTGGAACAGCCTTCCGCAGGTGCGAAAAAACTGAAGTTACCATCCGTGCCGCAAGGTTTCACGGTGAAGATTGCTTCCAGTTCGGTACCGTCCGTCATTCAAACCGATGGAACGATTGTCCCACCATCCAAGGAAACAACAGTAACACTGGAGTTGGAAATCACTCGAACTTCTGACGACACAAGAGCCTTGACTGTACCGTTGACGGTGAAGGTGCAGGCATCTGCTCCTTCACCTGGAGGCACGGACCCTGGTTCGGGCGGTAATCCAGGCGGCAGTTCCGGTGGAAATCCAGGAAATGGTTCTGGTTCATCCAGCAATGGCGGACAATCCGGAAGTGGTAACCCAAGTGCAGAGAATTCGGTACCACAACCTAAACCGGAGAAAGACCGTTCCGTTCTGGAGTTGCAGGGAAAGCCTGACCAGAAGGGTGTAGTGCAGTCCAACGTGGATGCTTCAACGATCAAAGATGCTTTTAAAGTTGCCCCCTTAACAGATGCGGGTCGGCGCTTGGTCGAACTACGGTTGAAGCCGGTTTCGGGAGCAACGGCATATGAAGTATCTCTCCCTGCCTCTGCGTTAATAGATCAGGGTGAGTCAAATGTGTTCAACATTGTTACAGAGCTGGGCATGTTGGAGCTTCCTGCGACACTGTTAACGAAGGACATCGTTGGTGATGGGATGGCATCCATCCGATTGGTCAGAACGGAGTTACCAAAAACAGTTGCAGATCAGCTTGGCACGCAATATGGAGTCCAGCTTGAACTTCAACTGGATGGTCAACCATGGCCAGCGGAAAGCGAGTTGAACCTTCGTCTGCCTTACCCTTCATCACAAAATGCTCAGCAGGATCGGATTGTAGCATTTGTAATTGGCGTGAACGGTGTGGCAAGCCCCTTGCCGCAAAGTTACTACGATCCAAAGAGCGGGCAGCTTGTATTTTCCGTAACATCACTCACAGGAAATTATGCTGTTATGCCTGTGGAGCAGACATTCGCAGATCTTGCAGAAGTGCAGTGGGCCAAGAAGGCAATGGAGGCTTTGGCTGTCAGAGGTGTAATTGATGCCGAAACAAGTGGGGATTCCACCCGGTTGCATCCAAAACAGGAGATGAGTCGCGGTCAATACATGCAATGGTTGATGACTGCGCTCGGCTTGAATGCTTCTTCCGGGAATGCATTCACTGATGTAAACGAAAAGGCTCCATATTACGAAGCAGTTACAGCTGCGCGTTCACTAGGTATCACCAGTGGTACCGGTGACGGGCGCTTCCTGCCAGAGTCGACGATCACTCGTCAGGAGATGATGACGTTGACAGTTAGAGCACTTGCAGCGGCTGGTCTGGTTGACGCCGAGACGGCTGCAACGGATAACCTTACTCGTTTCCATGATGCTTCCGAGATTCGTTCCTATGCCCGGGATAGTGTGGCCTTACTTGTGGATTTGGGCATCGCCCACGGGTACAACGGTGAGGTGAAACCACTTGCCGAAGCGACTCGAGCCGAATCGGCTACGTTGTTATATGCGATGATGAGCAAACTGGTATGGAATAAATGATGTTACACCAGAATCGTAACGTATGAAAAAGAAGGCTTACTTTGACCTGGAACTTAGGTTGGAGTAAGTCTTCATGATTGTGCGCCCTTCATGTGCGAAAAGTCGGATACTCAACGCACGAACTTCCTATCGTATTGCAGTTGTTATGTGTAAAGTCTGCGAATTGTTAATTGTAATGTTTGCCGATTTGATAGGCTTGATCCAACAAGCCTTCGATATGTTCTTTGGATTCTGAGATCGTTTCATAGAGAAATTCGACTCGGGATTCCTGCATTCTTGCATAACCTGCGATCCCATTATTCAGATAATTGGAAATCATGTTGTAATAGTCGTATTTATGGAATGAAGCCTCCGTTCCTCCAGCTAGTGCAATCCACAGTGCCTTTTTGGAGTTAGCCTTGTTCAGCAGCCCCATGTTCCATACCTTGTCCAGATAAGCTTTGAGCATGGAGGGAACGTTGTACCACCAGATCGGGAAAACAAATACAATGGCATCAGCCGCAAGCACACGATCCAGTTCTTTGCGAATCACAGGGGCATGCTGTTTATCGGGATTTTGCCAGTCTCGTTCATCTTCTACACCATATAGTGGATCAAATCCGTCATGATATAGATCGAGGATATCGATTTCATGGGAATTCTCCTGCATACCTTCTATAAAACGATTCATCACGGCAAATGTTAGGGAATCCTGTCTTGGGTGAGTAACGACCAGTTTAACTTTCATGTAGGAGTAACCATCCTTTTTTCTTTTTTTTGGTTAAACATTCTGACCAATGTTATTATAAGATTCATGACATCGTATTGAGAAGTACGCACCTTCGAGTGCTGTAGATACCTTGAGGTTCTTCGGTTACTTTTAATAATAGGTATACATATATGTGAATTGTGAATTATGGGGGAGTACAAGTGGAACAAGAAATGAAAAAATATGAGAGTGGTGTGCAGGCGATGCTGGAACTGGTCGGTGGAAAATGGAGGATTCTTATTCTGCATCAGCTGATATCAGGTGAAAAACGAACAAGCGAACTTCGCAGAGCCATTCCTGGCATTACCCAGAAGGTCTTAACCCAGCAGCTGCGTGAACTGGAAAAGAATGAAATCATCCATCGAATCATCTATCCCCAGATTCCGCCCAAGGTAGAGTATGAGCTGACAGAGTACGGCTTGACACTACAGGAAATCATTGACCGCATATGTCTGTGGGGAGAGAATCACTTGGACGGAGTATACGGAGATAAGAGCAGAGTGCTTGGAAATCATTTTAGTGACTATATTCCACTTTCAACTTCAACTTGAGATGGCCGCCAAATTTAAAAATAAAACAAAACCGTCCTTGATTTGAAAAGGAGGGTTTTTGTTGTTTTTTGTCCTTTATCAGCGAAACTGATAAATGCTATAAAATCATTGAAATTGACCCTCAACACCCGGTGTGTTAGGTTTTAGAGAGAAGAAATTAAATTAATGTGATGATTTTAGTCGGAATTAAAATCGAAGCAATGCGCGAGGTGGCAAACAGTGGAACTTCAAGTGACAAACAGCCCTTTTAATCAAGAACAAGTTGAACTGCTTAATCGTCTTATTCCTACATTGACCGATGGACAACGTACTTGGTTGAGCGGATATATTGCAGCAATTCAGGCAAGCGCGACAATAGAGGCTCCAGCTAACCTGGTACAGGCTGCACCAACTACAGGTATTGCACCTGTCAGTGCTCCGCCAGTATCCCGGGAAGTTACCGTGCTCTTCGGTTCACAAACGGGGAATTCCAGCGGCCTATCGAAGAAGCTGGCCAAGAAACTTGAAGAGCAAGGTCTTCAGGTAACGTTGTCATCGATGGGAGACTTCAAACCGAACGGACTCAAGAAAATTGAAAATCTCCTCATCATCGTCAGTACGCATGGCGAAGGCGAACCACCAGATAATGCGATTCCGCTGCATGAATTCCTGAACAGCAAACGGGCTCCGAAGCTTGAAGGACTTCGTTACTCGGTGTTGGCTCTGGGAGATACCTCCTATGAGTTCTTTTGTCAAACAGGTAAGGACTTCGATAAACGATTGCAGGAGTTGGGTGGTACAGCCCTTGTACCGCGCGTGGACTGTGATGTTGATTTTGATGAAGCAGCTGCGGAGTGGATGAATGAAGTATTGGCATCCTTGAGCAGTACATCTGCTGCTTCGAGTACGGTAACCACTGAGGCAGTTACAGCTGCGGTGAACGGCGGGGAATCCGAATATGATCGCACTAATCCATTCAAGGCGGAAGTATTGGAGAATCTCAATCTGAACGGCAGAGGATCGGACCGTGAAACACGCCACATTGAGTTGTCTTTGGAAGGCTCCAGCCTGGACTACGAGCCAGGTGACAGCCTTGGGGTATTCCCTGAAAATCATCCGCGCCTTGTGGAGGAATTGATTGCAGCTATGGGATGGAATGCCGATGAACGCGTGACCGTGAATAAAAACGGGGATCAGGCATCTGTGCACGAAGCGTTGCTGCGTTATTTTGAAATTACAGCTGTGACGAAACCGGTCGTGGAACAACTTGCGAAACTGAATCCTGGGAGTGGCCTGACGGCGTTACTCGCAGATGATTCCGAATTCCGTACAGTCATGAATAGCTGTGATCTGCTGGATCTGGTTCATGATTATAATCTGAAAGGGATTCCTGCTGCAGAATTCGTCGCTGCTCTTCGCAAAATTCCGGCACGTCTGTACTCCATAGCGAGTAGTTCGAAGTCTTTCCCGGATGAAGTTCATCTTACCGTTCGCTCGGTACGTTATGAAGCGCGTGGCAGAGAACGTTATGGTGTGTGCTCGGTACATCTGGCTGAACGAATCGAAGCTGGCGACACCCTGCCTGTATATATACAGCATAACCCGAATTTCAAGCTGCCTGAGAACCCGGATACACCGATCATCATGGTTGGCCCAGGTACAGGTGTAGCGCCGTTCAGATCTTTCCTTGGTGAGCGTGAAGAAACAGGAGCAGAGGGCAAGACATGGCTGTTCTACGGAGATCAGCATTTCGCCACTGACTTCTTGTACCAGACGGAATGGCAACGTTGGCTCAAAGATGGTGTGCTCACGAAAATGGATGTAGCCTTCTCACGTGATACGGAACAGAAAGTGTATGTACAACATCGTATGCTGGAACACAGCAAAGAGTTGTACCAGTGGCTTCAGGAAGGTGCAAGCATATATATCTGTGGTGACGAGAAAAAAATGGCACATGATGTGCATGCTGCGCTCACCACGATTCTTGAACAAGAAGGCGGTTTATCGCCTGAGCAGGCATCGGAATATCTGACACGGTTACAGCAGGAGAAACGTTATCAGCGGGACGTCTATTAATTACCGGCCCAGCCGGATTGCACCATCCCGCAGAGACGAGAGGAGAAAGCAGCATGGTTTATAATAACTTACTTAACCCACAGCGCACGAATAGCGATGTGGAAGATATAAAGATCAAAAGTGATTACTTGCGCGGAAGTCTGACTGAAACGTTGGCTGATCGCATCACGGGTGCAATTCCAGAGGACGACAACCGTCTGATGAAACACCACGGCAGTTATATGCAGGACGATCGCGACCTGCGTAATGAGCGTCACAAATCCAAGCTGGAGCCTGCGTACCAATTCATGTTGCGTGTGCGTGCTTCCGGTGGAATTGTAACCCCGGAGCAATGGTTGATGATGGACAGAGTGGCACATAAATATGCGAATGAGACCATTCGTCTGACCACACGTCAGTCTTTCCAACTGCATGGCGTACTGAAGTGGGATCTTAAGAACACCATTCGCGAAGTAAACGATTCGTTGCTAAGCACACTGGCTGCATGTGGGGACGTAAACCGAAACGTGATGTGTAACCCGAATCCAAATCAATCCGATGTGCATGCTGAAGTGTATGAGTGGGCATGTCAGGTGAGTAATCATTTGGACCCTCGCACGCGGGCTTATCATGAGCTGTGGCTGGACGGAGAGAAAGTGATTGATTCCCAGGACTCCGACGAAGAAGTTGAACCAATCTATGGCAAAGTGTATTTGCCACGGAAGTTCAAGATCGGTATTGCTGTACCACCATCCAATGATGTGGACGTCTATTCACAGGATCTTGGCTTTATTGCTATTGTGGAGAACGGCAAGCTGCAAGGTTTCAACGTTTCCGTTGGTGGCGGCATGGGGATGTCTCATGGTGACGCCAAAACCTATCCTCAGGTGTCCAAAGTCATTGGTTTCTGTACGCCGGAGCAAATGATTGATGTTGCAGAGAAAACAGTTATGATTCAGCGTGATTATGGAGATCGTGCAGTTCGTAAACATGCTCGTTTCAAATATACGCTGGATGATCGTGGTGTGGAGTGGTTTATCGATGAGCTGACCAGCCGTCTGGGATGGAAACTGGATGCGGTACGCCCGTATCATTTTGAGACTAACGGAGATCGATACGGTTGGGTAAAAGGTAATAATGGCAAATGGCACTACACGCTGTTCATTCAGAATGGTCGTGTAAAAGATGTAGACGGCTATCCGCTCATGACGGGTCTACGTGAAATTGCCAAAGTGCATACGGGTGATTTCCGTCTGACTGCGAACCAAAATCTAATCATCGGTAATATTAGCAGCCAGAAGAAGAAAAAGATCGAAGCACTCATTCAACAGTACAACCTGACCGATGGTGCACATTATTCTGCGCTGCGCAGAAGTTCGATGGCTTGTGTTGCGCTTCCAACCTGCGGCCTTGCGATGGCTGAGTCCGAACGTTACTTGCCGTCCCTGATCGACAAACTGGAGCCTGTACTCGACGAAGCCGGGCTGAGAGACGAAGAGATTGTCATTCGTATGACCGGCTGCCCGAACGGATGTGCAAGACCGATGCTGGCAGAGATTTCATTTATCGGTAAAGCACCTGGGAAATACAATATGTATCTCGGTGGCAGCTTCACCGGACATCGCTTGAATAAGCTGTATAAAGAAAACATTGGTGAAACCGAGATTCTGGACACGTTAACGCCAATGGTGAACCAGTATGCCAAAGAGCGCAATGAAGGGGAACATTTCGGAGACTTTGTCATTCGTGCGGGTTATGTTCCTGAAGTGTTGGATGGTCGACAATTTCACGCTTAATTGACCGGGTAAGATGAACTGAAATTAGGATTGATTTAGGGCAGAAGCATTCCTTTATGGGGTGCTTCTTGTCTGCTATATATGGAGATAATAGAGGTAACGTTAGTTACTGCTGAGAGATATATGAGAGAAAAAACTGTGGCTAAACTTCAAGCGGAGATGGATAATCACCGCAGTTATTCCCATTATTTCGTGTGTATTAACTTGTTGAAGTACGCTCAACAAGATATAATGGCATAGTAGAAAGCAGATTACATGTTGAAAGTGAGCGGAAACGATATGGGTCGTAAGTGGAATAATATCAAGGAAAAGAAAGCTTCAAAAGATGCAAACACGAGCCGGGTCTACGCTAAATTCGGCGTTGAGATCTATGTAGCTGCCAAGAAGGGCGAACCGGACCCGGAAGCGAACCGTGCACTGAAAGTCGTGCTGGAACGTGCCAAAACGTATAATGTACCCAAAGCCATCATTGATCGTGCGATGGAAAAAGCAAAAGGCAGCGGGGATGAGAACTATGAAGAGCTGCGTTATGAAGGCTTCGGACCGAATGGTGCGATGGTCATCGTTGATGCACTCACCAACAATGTAAATCGTACAGCGCCGGAAGTGCGCTCAGCGTTTAACAAAAACGCGGGTAACATGGGTGTCAGCGGTTCTGTTGCCTACATGTTTGATCCAACAGCGGTTATCGGTATAGAAGGCAAAAACTCCGAGGAAGTACTGGAACTTTTGCTCGAAGCAGATGTGGATGTTCGTGATATCGTGGACGAAGACGATGCTGTAATTGTATATGCAGAACCGGATCAATTCCACGCTGTACAAGAAGCATTCAAAGCAGCCGGAATTACGGAGTTCACTGTAGCCGAGCTGACCATGCTTGCGCAAAATCATATTGAACTTCCAGAGGATGCACAAGCTCAGTTCGAGAAACTGATCGATGCGCTTGAAGACCTTGAAGATGTTCAGCAGGTCTACCATAACGTGGAGTTCGTGTAAGAGAACGAGGCGATACGTGGTTTGATTGTATAAAAAGAGTGTCTGACCAATCTACGGGATTGGACGGACACTCTTTTTTTGTTCGTTTATGAGTCAGACTGTAGTGTTCCAGGGGACTGCTCTGATTTTTTCGATTTCCCCCCACCGAACTTGAATAACACAATTCCGCCGACAATGACAAGCACACCGAGCAGTTGATTCCACGAAAAAGGAATTTGCTCCAGACCGAGCCACCCCATGGAATCAAACAATAGCGCAAAGCTCAGTTGGGACGTCAGCACGATGGAGATGGCATATGTGGGGCCAAGCAGCTTCATGCCTTGTACGAGACAGAAGACCACACCAACACCAATGGCTCCACTGAGCCAGTACCAGAGTTGCATATGCTGAAAGCTGAATGTATTCTTGCCCTCCACTAGCAGAGAGATGAGGAACGAAGCAATGAATCCGGTGAAAAGCACCAACGTTGTTGTGGACCATGAACCGGTGCGTTCATTGACTTTGCTATTAAAAATCGTTTGCAGACTGACAAGTGCACCTGCCAGTAGTGCAAGCGAAATACCTGTGATTAACATGGTTGTTGAACTCCTTACTCATAAATATTGTGACCTGCTATTTCGCGCAGACCCGCACGGTTTTTAATCATAATCAATCCCTGATGTCGTTCAATTAATCCGTCTGCACAGAGCTTTTGGATGACCCTGTTCAGGTGTCGGTAACTGGTGCCGATCAGATTCGCAATGTCGGTCAGATTGAATGCGTCCAGCTCTTCGTGAACGATACTGCCCGCTTCTTCTGTCGAGATGGAGAGCAGGTAGCTGGCTAGACGAACCTCAACGGGATACATCAGGTTGAAATTGGAAAAGTTCGAGTCAATGTAGAATTTGTGAGAGATAATTTTGAGCAAAAATTTAAGTAAAGGTGCATAATCGCTGGCAAGCTCAGCAAGCCATTGATAATGAATGCGAAGCATCACCACAGGTGACACGGCCTGAACCGTATTAACAATATCGCTTTCACGGACATACTCTATGTCACCGACAACTTCAAGCGGTGTTTTGAAGCAAAGCACCAGCGTTTTGTCCTGTGCGGAGGTGGTGAAAATCTTGATTTTACCCTCAACCAGTACGTACAAATAGTCGGAAGTTTCCCCTTCACGACAGATCAGTTCACACTTCTCAAAGTGGCATAACGTCATATGTGTACGCAGGGGCTCGTGAAATATCTTTTCGAGTTGATATTGCTTCAGATACTGCATTAATTGTTGCTCGTTATGGATCTCTTGCACGCTGTTATTCACCCCCGACGATATGTTTCAATTCTTCTCCAAAATCTATAGTTTCATAATAATGACACCAGTCACCATTAAGGCAATGCCCAGAAATTGCGGCAGTTTCATCTTTTGTTTCACCACGCCGAACCATCCGTTGCTATCCACCAGAAAAGTCAGGAACAGCTGAGCAATGAGCAGGGCCGAGATCGTGAATGTAACCCCAATTTGCTGAATGGCCGTCACTTCACTGAAAATAATGACGGCGCCAAAAGCACCTCCAGCCAAGTACATGGGTTTTACTTGTTTGAGTCCTTGAAGGTTGGTGTCTCTAACAAACATGAGGATCAGCGTTGCTAATATGAATCCTGTCAGTTGTGTAATCGTAGCGGCCTGCCATGTGCCCATGTCGGTGCTAATCCGAGTATTGGCAACCCCTTGGAGCGTGATACACGCGCCGCCCAGTAATGCAAAAATAATTCCTCTCATATGTACGCTCCTTATTCAATCACTTCGACTTCTATTTAATGATAAACTCACCCCAAACGCCAAGGACAAATGTCCTGAGCTTTGAAGTCACAGCATCTAGAGTACAATAAAGAACCCGGGAAATCCAGATGGGGCATGAAGAGATGCGTGGCATATATGCTCAGTACTCATTTTTCATCATAGCTAGCTATCCAGGAAATGAAACGAGAGTCTGCCGAGCGTACCCCGGAGCATAGTAAGTATCCAAAGCTCCAGGGTAGGACAGGCAATGAGATTAGATGCAATACAATCAGCTAGAAAATCCTCTCCGTACAAATCAATGATTCTATTAGATCACAGTGTACACAGGCTTCTCGCCTACAAAACGAACAGACAATTCGGGAAAACGTTCTGCCAACCTGTCTGCCAATAGCTTCATTCCCGGAGCCTCGCTCTCAGCATGTCCCAGCATGATCAGTGCCTTGGACTTGCCTTGTTGTACGGTATCACGGATATATTCCGGTGTCTCCCACTCGAATCCTTCCCCAGCAATGATGAGGTCCAATTGCTCATTCTGAATCAAGGGAATCGTCACATGTCCATTACCACGAAAACCTACCAGTACCGCTGCGCGTCTACAGACTATTTCCGCATTGCCTGCAACGCGTACATAATCGATCCCTAGGGAACTTTTCACATGGTGAGCAATAGCTTCGACGGTTTGTCCTTCCGGAAAAGAAAGGACGTCTGCTTCCGGTAGTCGTTGCTCCACATAAGAGGACCACCTCAAGGCCTGAATCAGTCCTTCGGTAATGCCATCCGGTTGGAAGCGGTGGATGATATCATGACATCGATAGATGGAAATGCCTGCTTCGTCGATCAACTTTCTTTTGTCCATATAAACCGAATCATTTGCAAGCCAATCCGTATGACTGTGATGGTTATAAAACGGAGATTCATGCGCAATGATCAAGTTCGCACCGTGCTGTATGGCTTGTTCAATAACATAATGTGTGGGCATAAAAGCAAAGATAATACCTTTGACCTTACAATCAAATGAGCCCGTAATGAGCTGATCTACCGTGTTTTCCGGCAATTCAATGTTATCTGTGAGGTGAAGCACAACGTCTTGAACAGTAAGATCCATAGAATGCATTCCTCCAGTGACAGGATATAAAGTTAGTGTACCATGTTGACATCTGAAATCTACTGCCTTCCAGATTATAGGGTCGTTTTTATTGTTTTCGGTTAATACTACAACATACGGATTACAGTCAGTTAAGATAACAACGGAGGAATGTATTGGGCTGTACACGGATGTTGGATTCATATAGTTTTCTCAAACAAGAATAAGTATACTTACATAGAGTCTTTAACAGAACAGATTGTGAAAGGGGATAACTACGATGACAGCAACAACTATTATGGAACGTCTGAAGAGCGAGACAGCTCATTATCACAGACAAGTAGAACAGAACCCTTATGCAAAAGCCATTATGAATCAAACTGTGACTATAGAAGAATATAGAACTTATTTAGAAAAATTTTATGGATTCCTGAAACCGCTGGAGGATCAGGCTGTGCAGCAGTCTTTCTGGGAAAGTACGGGACTGGATATTGAGATTAGAGGCAAGGCTGGACTCTTGGAAAAGGATTTACGAAATCTGGGTGCCAGTGAAGAAGAGATCACTCAACTTCCGCTCTGTGAAGAATTGCCGGATATTTCAACACCTGCCCGTTTGTTCGGATATCTGTATGTAATTGAGGGGTCCACGAACGGTGGACAGATTATGACCAAACGTTTGTCGCAGTTCCTGCCCATTGAAGCTGATCGTGGATTGGAATATTTCAATGCTTACGGCTCAGATACAAGAACAAGATGGAGCGAGTTTACAGGTTTGCTGCAGCAGTCCATCAGCACGCCAGAAGATCATGACAACATGGTACACAGTGCATCAGAGACATTCCGACTACTGGATCAATGGATTAATACGGACAAGTAACATCCCATTTCATCAACCCAAACGCCTGCAGGGCAAACTTTTTTTCATTATTTTAAAGGTATATATATAAGTTGATTTAATCATTTACACCTAACGGAGAGGACAGAAAAAAGCTGGAAAAGCGAAGCGCTCGCATTTATAACCGGATTTTTCCCTTTTTAGAAATTCGAGAAAATCTGGGGATAACAGCGTTTGGAAGGTTATTCTGTCATCGTAGTATCGTGTAAATAATCATTAATTCAACTTATATAACATCATGAGAGGGGATTTTCCTGGCCATGGCCGAACCGAAGTCCAAGAAAGAACAAAATTTGTTAAACCGCACATTGCTTCATCAGGGAACATACACAAATGATCCGATAGATCTGAATAACTGTGACAAAGAACCCATTCATATCCCCGGCTTTATTCAACCTCATGGTGTTCTCTTGGCCATCAATACCAGTCCTACGCCAACCATTGTTCAGTGTAGCCAAAATACGGAGGACCATCTGGGTATTGCCTATGAAGACGTTTTGGGCATGCCATTGGAAAAACTGATCGGCGAGGAAGATGTACGCAAACTGTTGGCTAGCAGCTTCAATGCAGATGTAACCTCTGATTTGCATTACATGGATCTGACCATTAAGGTATCCGGTGAGAACCGGGTCTTCTCCTCTGTTCTTCATGAAAGTGAAGGTCTGCTTATTCTGGAGATCGAACCTTTTTATGAAAAAGAGGAAATGGAGACTACCGACTTTGAGTGGATATCCCGATTCTTCGGTCGAATCAAAAGTACAGATAGTCGCGTGGAAGCAAGTCAGATTGCGGCTGAACAGGTGAAGGAAATGCTCGGTTACGACCGGGTGATGATCTATGAGTTTGACGAGCAATGGAACGGTAAAGTTATTGCTGAAGCGCGTGAACAAGAACTCGAACCATTCCTGGGACATCACTATCCGGCTTCGGATATTCCCAAGCAGGCTCGCGAATTATATCTTCGTAATTGGTTGCGCACCATTGTGAATGTCAATTATAAACCTGTGGAAATTGTGCCTACATTACAACCGCTCACTAACAAACCGCTAAATTTGAGTCTTTCGGTCCTGCGCAGTGTATCTCCACTTCACATCGAATATTTGCATAATATGGGTGTAGGTGCGACTGTAACGATCTCGCTCATTCATAACAATCAACTGTGGGGACTCATTACATGCCATCATTATAAGTCCAGATATGTACCCCATCGCGTACGGAATCTGTGCAATTTCCTGGGCGCGTTTTTCTCGAATGAATTGTTTCAGCGTCAGCAACTCGATGATTATCAATCAGAGATTCAATCACGTGAAGCCGCTTCACGAATTGCCAACATTTTTATCGGTAATACAAGTCCTGCCCGAGTGCTTGAGGAATTACAGGGAGAAGAAGAGACGGTGTTAAATCTGATGGGTGCTGCCGGAGCAGCAATCTGTTACCAGGACAAGTTGTTGTTGTATGGTGAAACGCCAAACAGTGGACAGATTCGTGAACTGGCAGGTTGGCTTGCAGGAAAGTCCGAGGATTATAGTTATCATACGTCGAAGCTGAGTGCAGAGTATGAAACATCCAAAGCTTATCAGGATAAGGCTTCCGGGGTTATTTATGTTGCCATTTCGCCTGGACAGCATAACTACATGCTCTGGTTCCGACCTGAGGTTGTCCAGGTTGTCGATTGGGCGGGTGACCCAGCCAAAGCGGTGCTCAAGACGGATGACGGCATGCGTCTGTCGCCTCGTAAATCATTCGAGAAATGGCGTGAGTTTGTAAAATCAACTTCGTATCCTTGGACATCCAAAGAGCTTAGCGTGTTACCTTTACTCAAAACCATTGTACGTCGGCAGACAGAGAACCAGTTGGTTCAGGCCGAAGAACAGGCGCTGCAGAATGCTCGTATTTTGCGACAAAATGAACAGCGTTATTTGCAGTTAATGGATTACTCGCCCGTGGCATTTTTTACTTTGACTGACGGCCAGATTATCTACTGTAATACGAAGGCTGCCGAGTTGCTCGGGTTCGAGAGTTCCAAAGACCTGATGGGCAAGGACTTCAGGGCGTTTGTACCTGAGCAAACGAGAGTGACGTTGCAACAGAATTTTGAGGAATTAAAGCACAATAACACAAGTTTGATTACCAGCCAGTCGTATTTCACCACAGCAGCAGGTACCTCATTGTTGCTTGAAATTACACTTGCTTCGGTTACCCACGCGGGTAAACCTTCTGTGATGGTCCTATTGCACAGCGGCGCTTCCCACCATGAACAGGACAATTACACTGAAACGACAAGCCAGCTGCAAAATTACTTGAACACAGATCCGTTAACAGATATGCCAATTCAAACGGTATTCAAGTCTCAGCTTCAGGATGACTGGGATGATTGTTTGCAGGAGAAATGCAGTCTGGGGTTGCTCATTATAGATATCGATGATTTCCGTTCATATAACGCGGCATACGGACTTCAGGGAGGCGATCTGTGTCTCCAATGGATCGGTGAGGTACTCACCGTGGTCAGTGAGCAGCACAATGCACTAATTTCCCGTCTTCGCGGAGGTACATTCATGTTGAAAATGAAGAGCACTACTTCTGAAGATTCAGCACAGCTTGCGGAAGAGATTAGACAACATGTTCTGGCTCTACAGATCCAGCGAGAATCATCGGGTCCGAGTGGAATCGTCACGGTTAGTGTCGGGGGTGCAGTACTGGTACCTGATGAGCAGTTAAGTGTATCCGAACTGATTGAAAAGGCTACTCAAGCGCTGGCCCAAGCGAAGAGTGATGGGAAGAATCGAGCAATTGTAGTCTGATTTTAGGGCGTGTAACCTTACTTCTTAACGGAATACATCTGGATTATCAATATCATATGAATATGAACTAAAAGAGAGAGCAGAAATGCTCTCTTTTTGGTCTTAATAATGTGTTAATTTCATCACCGCAGACGCAGGACAAGTGATATAATGATCCCTATGGATACACTTGTTCGTATTCTCTCTTGGAGGAGGGTGAGATAACGTTCTATGAAAGACAACTCAAGACAATTGGAATTTATGGAGATAGATCTGAGTGAAGAACCTGAAACAGCAGCAGTTCCGGTTCCTGATCGTTCAACCATTGTGCAGTCTGCACATGATACGATGCAGCATCGTGGAGGCATATTGTCCTCAGAGAAACGTTTTGTGGAGGAAGCAAAGCAGTGGGTAGAGATGGAGGGGGATGTATCCCCGTGGGTTCCCTTTATGAGTTACTGGCCAACGTATGGCGTGATGAACGAAGCCCAGCGCAAGTGGTATATGTTTTGGAGAAAGGAAGTACGTCAGGGGAGATACCCGGATACCGATCTGTCCTATCTATTTGTTCATATCTACGAGTTAATTAACGGCATTGGCTGGCAGAATGCTCAGGATGGTTATGATCAATTGAAGCAGCTATGGGTGAACTACCGTGAACGGCTGCCCCAATTAAATATATATATGCAAGAATGGATGGTCGATTATGTGCTGGTCCACCAGATGGAGATGTCCTTATCCGAGGTCATGGGCCTTTCGGGTGGATATCTGCCAGCCGAGATGCTGGATAGGGAGCTGCAACGTATTTTACAGGAGAAGGTATCGGATATTTCGCTGAATATGCTGCAAAGATACTATGATTACGATATTACACTCAGTAAGTTCTATAGAGATGGCGGCAAAGAAGTGATGGAGCAGTATGTTCCACGGGTCATGGCCTTGGTTCATTCGTACCTGGAACGTACGCGACAAGTTGGACTGTTGTCTGAGACTGAACCCAACGATGAACGCACGGTGGAGCGCGTACTGTTTCGCAAAGCGGTCTATGATGATTCGATCTATGGAAGATCGGTATCATTCAGATATATGCCCATAGGTGAACAAGCTGAGTTTGTACAGATGGTTACGCGGATCTATCGATGTACTGAAAATAAACTTCGAGAACTGCTCGGATTCAGAGGCCGATTGCGTGGACAGGCATTAGAGCCTGAACTTGCAAATCTCATTGAACGTTACCTGGACAAAGCATATGCGACTGAGCAGGCCGAGACGGTGGAACAACCGGTGATTCGTATTGATACGGAAAAATTGGCATCGTTACAGCAAGAAAGTGAGTACGTGCGATTGGCGCTTACAATTGAGGATGATCACCCTTCTGAAGTGAAGGATGAAGAGGTTAACAACGCAAATGTAGCAAGTAATTCATTCGATATACTGGAAGCAAGGAATGAGATCGCTCCAACTGAAGGTTCCATGGAGTCGGAGCCATCCGCAGTAGAGATTGCAACAGGAGCGCAAGTAGAATCTATTAGGTTGCAGTGGGATGAGTCTGCTGAGGCTGATCTGGATGAAGAATGGCTGCTCTTTGCCAAGGAACTCTCCCCTCAGCAGGTGCAAACGATTCATGTTCTACTTGGTGCAAGTCCAGATACGGAGCTGATGCGTCTGGCTGAGCAATATGGAACGATGCCTACGCTTCTGCTGGATGAAATTAATGATGTGGCTATGGAAACGATCGGTGATCTTCTGATTGATGGTGATCGGATTGTTCCTGATTATATAGATGTGTTCGAACATGTGAAGAGGTGATACGCAGTGACAGAACTTAAAATACCGAAGCGGCTGACCACCGCACTTGTAAATTCATTGACAGCTGGTGTTGCCCCGCGCATAGGACTGGAGCAGATTGCTGTTGGTAGGAAACCGGAAGTGGAAGCCATCTTGCGGGATATGGACAATATCGCCGAGGGAGGCGCAGCGTTTAAACTCATTACGGGTCGTTACGGCAGCGGTAAAAGCTTTCTTTTGCAGATGATTCGTAACTATGCGATGGATCGTGATTTCGTTGTGGCAGATGCCGATCTTTCACCAGAGCGTCGATTGGTGGGAACCAAAGGTCAGGGACTTGCCACATACCGCGAACTGATGACTCGTCTGTCTACACGCACACGCCCGGATGGGGGAGCGTTGGAGCCGATTTTGCAAAAATGGATCGCAGGGCTGCAACAATCCACGATGCAGAGTCAGAACTTGCGCCCGGATGATCCCGCTCTGCCGCTTGAGGTAGAGAAACAGATTTATGCGGTGACGGGGGAAATGCAGAATCTGGTTCACGGCTTTGATTTTGCCAAAGTACTGGCGTCATACTGGAACGGGTACAAGCTCGCTGATGATGATCGCAAACAGGCGGCTCTACGCTGGCTTCGAGGAGAATTTGCAACCAAAACGGAAGCGAAAAAAGAACTGGCTGTTGGCGTTATCATTGACGATGACAACTGGTATGACTACTTCAAATTGTGGTCTGAATTCACAGCGCGCATTGGTTACAAAGGATTGCTGTTGTTCATTGATGAAGCGGTGAATCTGTACAAAATTACAAACAGTGTCTCCCGTCAAAGCAACTATGAGAAATTGCTGACCATGTTCAATGATACGATGCAGGGCAAGGCAGAGCACCTGGGCATATTTGTAGGTGGTACGCCGCAATTTGTGGAGGATGAACGGCGCGGACTATACAGCTATGAAGCGCTTCGCTCCAGGCTTATTGATGGTCGTTATGCAGTTAAAGCGTATGCGAATTACACAGGTCCGATCCTGAAGCTGGCGATGTTATCACATGAAGAGATTCTGATTCTGCTCCAGAAGCTGCGACAGATTCATGCCCTGCATTTTGGATACAGTGCAAGTCTGACGGATGAACAATTGGTTGATTTTATGCAAACGGCGGTGAATCGACTGGGGGCGGATGAATTGCTGACCACGCGTGAAGTGGTACGGGACTTTATGGATGTACTGCATACGCTCCACCAGAATCCCGAAGTGACTTATACTCAATTACTTGGTGAGCGGGCTGCCAAACCTCAGGAAACGGGCAAAGGGGCGGATACTGCCGCAAATTCGGATGATCTGGACGACTTTCTGGCGGAGTTTGAATTATGAGTGATAATCCATTCTATCGGCTGGCGCCATTCGTGCAGGAATTTATTTATAAAAAAAGATGGGAATCGCTTCGGCCTGCTCAGATCGAGGCCTGCAATATCTGTTTTCATACCCCGCATCATATGCTGATTGCGGCAGGCACGGCCTCCGGCAAAACGGAGGCGGCTTTTTTTCCAGCATTGACCGAGCTGCATGAACGGCCTTCCAAATCAGTGGGCATTTTGTACATCGGACCTCTGAAAGCCCTGATTAACGACCAATTCGAACGTCTTAAGGATCTGTTAACCGAAGGAAATATTCCGGTTTGGCATTGGCATGGGGATGTGCCTCAGGCGGAGAAAACAAAACTGATGAAAAATCCGTCCGGTGTGCTTCAGATTACGCCAGAATCGCTGGAAGGTCTGCTCATGAATCGACCGAATGCGATCCCGGCGCTGTTTCATGATCTGCGCTATGTCATCATTGATGAGGTACATGCCTTCATGGGAGCGGATCGGGGGATTCAAGTACTCAGCGAGCTTGCCAGAATCGAGCGTATGGCTGGCTGTGCACCTCGAAGAGTTGGATTGTCGGCTACACTTAGTGACTATGATGCGGCTACATCTTGGCTTGCTGCCGGAACGCAGCAGGGAGTGGATGTGGTCTCTTCTCCAGGTGGTCGCAAGCTGCGACTGCGGGTGGAACATTTCTCTTTTCCAGATGCGCAGGATGAGGAGCAGGCGGAGCAGCTTCATAACGCACGCAAAGCGTACTACGACTTCATCTATGAGAGCACACATCGTAAAAAAGCGTTGATCTTCACCAATAGCCGTACCGACGCCGAGGTCACTATACTTGAGATGCGGCGGGTCGCGGCTCGCAGGCAAGAGCGTGATGTGTTCCATGTGCATCATGGAAGTATCTCCGCCATGCTGAGGGAGGAAACGGAAGCTGCCCTGCGCACCGGATCGGGGCCTGCGGTTGCTGCGGCAACGGTCACGCTTGAACTGGGTATCGATCTGGGCGAACTGGAGCGTGTGGTTCAGCTCGGTGCACCGTATAGTGCTTCCAGCTTTGTACAGCGTCTGGGACGTTCGGGGAGACGAGAGGACATGGCATCGGAGATGCTTTTTGTATGTCCTGAGGAAGAGGATGAGGAAGCCCAATTGCCAGCACGTATGCCGTGGACGTTGATGCGTGCGATTGCTGTTATCGAACTATATGTAAAAACAAAGTGGGTCGAGCCGCTTGAAGCCCGCAAAATGCCCATAGGTGTGCTCTACCATCAGACGATGAGCATGTTGAAAAGTATGGGAGAGGCGGAGCCGAGAGATCTTGCAGAAGCCATCCTTTCGCTTGCTCCATTTGCGTTGATTAGACCTGATCAATATCAGGTTTTCCTGAATTACCTCATTGAGACGGATCATCTGCAATGGACAGAGGATCGAACATTGATCATCGGTCTGACAGGTGAGAAAATTGTGAATAATTATCGCTTCTACGCCGTGTTTAAAGACGATGAGGAACATAAAGTACTAAACGGTTCGGAAGAGATTGGTTCCATTACAACCGTGCCCCCGCCTGGTTATTGCTTCTCGCTCGCAGGAAAACTGTGGAAAGTGGAAGAGGTCGATCACAAGCACAAGGCTGTGTATGTGAAGTCTGCAAAAGGTAAGGTAGATACGTTATGGCTTGGAGCGGGAGGAGATATTCATACGTCGGTGGTACAGAAAATGCGTGAAGTGTTGTCCGACTCAGTGATCTATCCTTACCTGTCACCACAAGCCGTCAATCGACTTGAACGGGCGCGCCGCCTAGCTCGTGAAAGCGGACTGTTGAAGCAGGTTGTCATTCCGGCAGGGGGAGATTCGATGTATGTTCTTCCTTGGGTGGGAAGTAAATCATTCCGTACATTGGAGCGCCTGATGAAGCATAATCTGTCCAAGAAACTTGCCTTGCGGTCCGTTGTGCCCATGGAGCCATATTATTTTGTGGTGTCCGGCAAGGTCGATGAACGAACATTATTAGCCGAGATCATGAGTGAGTGTCGGACGGCTGAAGACGCATCTGCGTTGCTGGCTGAAGATGAAGCTCCTTATCTGGGCAAGTATGATGAATTTGTCGCGCCGCCTTTGATTCGTGAGGCTTTTGCCGTGGATGGGCTGGATCTGGATGGATTGAAGGAAGGTTTACAGCAAACATTGGAGTGGGACTCCTCAGGCTCTAATTGAACCTGACGTTTTTTTATGCGGAATAGGGTTGACACCATCTCACCTCCCATGTAATATATGAAAAGTCGTCACACACGAAATACATCAAATTGCATATATCATTTCGTATAACCTCGCAGGCCGAAAGTGTACACAGGGCGAGGGTCTCTACGGGAAGCCTATACTTCCTAACTACGATGCCAAGGAATCAATGTATTCCTTGCTCGTAGTTAGGATTTTTTGCATTTAGATGGTGTCTGTGACCTTGGCATGAACCAACATGCGGGCGTATTTTTCTTATCATCAGGAGGTTTATTCACAATGAAATATTATCTGTCCGTTCTCGCGGGAGCGATGAGCTATGGCATATTATCCACGATTGTGGTTCTGGCGTATGGCGAAGGATATAAACTTGGAGAGGTTGTGGGAACACAGCTGATTACGGGTTTTCTTCTTTCCTGGATGCTGGCGCTATACACAAAATTTAGAACAAAACGCAAGTCACAGGCAAATGGCAAAACATCAGGAGCCGTGGCACAGGTATTCAAGCGGTTGACGTGGAAACAACGTCTATTATTGATGGCTGCCGGAACACCAACGGTAATTACAGGACTCGTGTATTATCAGTCTTTGCGTTATATCCCGGCTTCACTTGCCATTATCCTGTTGTTCCAGTTCACATGGATTAGCGTATTGATTCAGGCGATAAGCAAACGTCAACGTCCAGACAAAGTCACGTTCCTGACGTTGATCATTCTGTTTGGTGGAACCTTGCTGGCAGCGGGTTTCCTGGAACAAGGATTGGGTGAGTTTAACGGTCTGGGTATTGCTCTTGGACTAATGGCAGCCGTAAGTTATTCCCTGTTTGTCTTGTTCAGCGGCAAAGCGGTTCCTTCAGCGCATCCAGCCTTCCGTAGTGCGTGGATGGTTACAGGCGGATTGATCCTATTGTGCATTTTGTTCCCGCCGACATTCCTCTTTAACGGATTGATCTGGAGCCAGTTGCTTGTATTTGGATTGCTGCTTGGATTCTTCGGGGCATTCATTCCACCCGTACTGTTCGCTATCGGCGTTCCGCATATTGGTGGTGATATGGCCGGAATCCTGGGTGCAGTTGAGCTTCCAATTGCAGTACTGTTATCCTCAATCGTGCTCCATGAGCATGTCAGCGGATTGCAATGGTTCGGAGTTATCATTGTGCTCATTGGTGTAGCCCTGCCAGAGTTGTATAAATTAAGTATGAGACGAAGTCGGAATACACCGATATATTCCTGAGTTATACAAAAAGGGATATGTCGAAGCATGAACGGGAATACCCGTAGATAAGCCTGAGAAATCAGGCTTTTTTTATTTAAATATTCTATATAAATTGAACTAAACATTTACACGAAACGGAGAGGACAGAAAGGACCTGAAGAAGCGGAGCGTTCGCCTAAAAGCTTTCTGAAAGAAAGCTGCATCGGAAGCATAAGCTATCCCCGGATTTCCCCTTTATAAAAGGAATCAAAAAATCTGGGGATAACAGCGATCGGAAGGTTGTTCTGTCATCGGAGTTTGCATTGTAAATATTCTTTAGTTCAATTTATATGGCTCAACCACAATAGCCCAGAGGGGTCATTTTCATTATCATGCGAATCAGGTATGCTTAAGGAATACATCCGTCTGTGATGAATATTGATGGGACATCGAATGAGGAGTGTTTATATGAAAAGCTGGTTTGGAAAAACATGGCCTTGGTTAACGCTGGGTCTGACCGTTGTTGTATTGCTTGGATCATTTTTGGTTTATTTTATGGGCAAAGACGTATCCCCCGGATCGGGAAGTGCAGTAACAGCACAAGCCGAGACTCCAGAGGATTTGAAGGGATATGAAGTCATTGATGTGGACGTGAGCAACGATGGTTTTGGACCAGACGTTATCGAGGTGAAAGCTGGCGTACCGACCAAAATTAACTTTATTCTGACCCGGTCGGTGACACATGTGAAATCAGTGGGATCACAAAAGCTTGCTATGGATCTATACATGCAAAAGGGACCCAATTATTATACGGTAGACAAAGATCTGCCCAAGGGAGAATATGAGATCCATTGCGGCATGTACATGATATATGCAACGATTAAGGTCGTATAAGTTGAAGGAGCAAGGTTTCGGGTCACCGAGCTTTGCTCCTTTTTTTGGTGCGTGATATCATGGGAAAGTGGGTAAAATCGATCAGGAGGTGGCGAAATGAAAGCGCTATTTATTGGAGGGACAGGCACCATCAGTACGGCCATTACGGAGATGCTTGCACAGCAAGGCTGTGAACTGTATTTGATTAATCGAGGCAATCATAACGATGACTTACCTAGTGAGGTCAACGTACTTCAAGCGGACATTAATGACGAGACACGTGTAGCGGAACTGATCGCTGATCTGGAATTTGATGTTGTGGCAGACTTTATCGCTTTTGTACCGTCTCAATTGGAGAGAGATTACCGTTTGTTCAAGGATAAAACAAAGCAGTTTATTTTTATAAGTTCAGCATCAGCGTATCAGACTCCTCTGGCTGATTACCGGATCACTGAAGGTACGCCTTTATCGAATCCATACTGGGAGTATTCTCGCAACAAGATTGCATGTGAAGACTATCTGATGAAACAATACCGCGAGCATGGATTTCCAGTGACCATCGTGCGTCCGAGCCATACGTATGGCGACAAATCGGTACCTCTTGGTGTTCATGGTGCTCAAGGCAGCTGGCAGGTTCTCAAGCGCATACGTGAAGGCAAACCCGTTATCATCCATGGAGATGGTACCTCACTGTGGACCATTACGCACAATACTGATTTTGCCAAAGGGTTTATCGGGCTTATGGGAAATATCCATGCCATTGGTGAATCGGTACATATCACCTCAGATGAATCCGTCACCTGGAATCAGATTCATGAGATTATAGCTGGCGTGTTGGGCGTTAAGCTTCATGCGGTACATGTACCCTCTGAGTTCTTAGCTGCATGCAGTGACCAGGATCTTCGAGGCGGATTGCTGGGTGACAAAGCCAATACCGTTGTATTTGACAACAGTAAGCTGAAGCGGCTTGTTCCGGAATTTGTAGCAACGACAAGAGCCGATCAGGGCATTCGACGTACGATTGAGCACATTCTGGAGCATCCTGAATTACAGACCGAAGATCCGGAATTTGATGGTTGGTGTGACAAGGTCGTTGGCGCATTGGACGAAGCGTTATTAAAGATCAGAGATGAGAAATGAGAAGTATAAGGCGATCATGATCAAGTGTTTACATTCATGCGCTTAATCGTTATAATCAAGAAAAAATGACACTTGTTAGGGGAGGCACCCCAACTTAGGACATCGTTCCTTTGTTGGGGTGCCTTCCTTTTTTTGTGTGCCAAAAAGGAGAGTAGACGTTGAAGAAATCAGGAAAACGTGTGCAGAAACAAGCGGAACAGCTAACCAAGGTGGTGCTGGCATTTGCATTATTATCACCTCAAGCCCTGTTGCTTGAATGGGGCGCAACGACGGTAATGGCTGAAACGGTTGAAACAATCGGGATTGTATCCGACACGTCCAGCATGAAGGCTGTACAGTCATCCAAGGTGAAAGTAGAGATGAACAGTGATGGCAAATACAGAATTGTATTACTACCAAACACAAATGTATTTTACGGTGGTGATACAGGGAATGTATCCACCATTATCGACCACAACGGATCCCCTGTGAACTTCAAAACATTGCCGCTGAATTATTACCGAATTAACAATAATGTGATTGAAATGTCCCGGCAAAAGGACAATGTGGAATATATTTTGCGTGTATCTATCGTTAATGCTACCTCACAAGGTGGTTACATGAAGGTTGAACTGGAAGCTATTAACCGAAGTGGAACGGCACTGAATTTGGGTGGAACGTTTTATTGGGATACGATGGTGAATGGCAATGATGCATCTCCGTTTGAAGTCATAGAGAATGGATGGCGCAATTATAGCGGTGGTGTTCAGGTAACGGCTTTTTATGCCAATACGTACAATGTTGTGAATGCAGATCGCATATATCTGGGCCAGTACAGCAGCCCAGACAGCGCCCAACTCACAGGAGGGTCTTCACCTTCAGCGTTCACTCCAGGCCAGACCGTTACGGCGAGTGATACAGCTGCACAATTTTGGTGGGACGCCAAGACAACAGCGAATCAGGCTTCACGTAAATTTTCAACCATTGTGGGGATTGGCCCCAAAAATGCTCCACCTTCATTTACCTTGACAGCACCCTCTTCGGGTCAAACCTATTACAAAGGCGAGCAACTTCAGATCTCTGGTAAAACGCGAGATACGGATGTAGGCGACCTGTTGACCGTGAAATGGTCCATTGATGGTGGGTCCGAGAACATTCTTACCCAGATGACCGCAACGGGTTCAAATCAGGCTTTCAACACCAATTACACATTGCCTGATACCCTGCCAGATGGCACACACACATTGCAAGTATGGGTCATGGATGACAAAGGTGGGGTATCCTCCGCAGGAACCGTTAACTTTACGGTAAGAAGTTTTGTTGTGCCCGGAACGCCGACATATTCATTGGTTAATTCTAATAACTTGACGGTAAATTGGGATAAGAAGGCGAATGATGTATCCGTTACGTATGAACTGAAGAATATGACCACGAATCAGATCGTGGATACAGGTGCGTCAAACAGTCGGCAAGTGACAGGGCTCACTCCGAATACCAGTTATTCTTTTGCTGTACGTGCCAAAAATTCAAGTGGTTCCTTCACAGGGTACTCCAGTCCATCCACCAAATATACATTGGCCAATCCACCCGCTGCTGCGGCTGTGACACAATCAGGCAACTCTGTTACAGCGAGTTGGAATAATAATAGTAACCCTGCGGGCACTCATTACAAAACCGAAATACGCACAGGTGGGCAAGTCCTCGCAACGGGAACAACAACTTCCACACGTTCAGCGTTTGCCCTGACCGGACTCGCGGACGGAAAATATGAAGTATTTGTGGCGGCACTGAATGGAGAAGGGATACAGACCCCATTTATATCCGCTGGAGAGATGATGAAAGATACGACGGGCCCAACTGCTCCTTCTGTTACACTCACGCCATCCTCATGGACCAAGGAAGATGTTCTCGTCACGGTTGAAGAGGGGAAAGATGCCTTAAGCGGAACTCAGAAGACTGAAGTGAAAGTTGGTCCGGCAGGAGAATGGCGTGAATACAGCGCTCCGTTTACCGTAAGCAGTGAAGGCAACACAACGGTTATGGCACGCAGTATTGATGCGTTTGGTAATACAGGACAGGAAACGGCTGTGACAGCCAGAGTAGATCGGACGGCACCAACGCCTCCCGTCATATCGTTGAACCCGCCGGAATGGACAAAAGCGCTGGTAATCGTGACATTAACGGAGGGTACGGACGAAGCAAGTGGCATTGGTCTGACACAGTATAAGCTGGGAAGTGAGGGAGAATGGATCGACTACAAGGCTCCTTTTACATTGAATGAAGAAGGGATAACCGAGATTTACGCACGAAGTGTTGACTGGGCCGCCAATGTCAGTGCTTCCACTTCAGCAACAGCCAGAATCGACAAGACTGGGCCTGAGCAACCAACGATTACGTTAAGTGAAGAGGATTGGACGAATCAGGATGTAACTTTTGCAATAAACAGTGGTGAAGATTCTGGCAGTGGGCTTGCCAAGAGCCAATATCGACTTAACAAAGAAGGTCCTTGGATCGATTACAAGGGCGAAGTGAAGGTTGCCGATGAGGGAGAAACGATCATATATGCACGCTCACTTGACCGTGTAGGCAATATAAGCACGTCCGCTCAGGCTACAGTTCGAATTGACACGACAGCTCCAACCGAGCCGGTGATTCGTTTAAGTTCTTCTGGATGGAGTAAAGAACATGTGCAATTCACGATCGCTGATAGTGTCGATGAACGAGCGATATCCTATGAATACAGCATGAATGATGCCCCGTATATGACAGGAAGTAGCGGTACAGTTAGTACAAACGGTGCTACCACCATTCGAGCCCGAGCAAGAGATACCGTTGGTAATGTGAGCAAGGAAGTGAGTAGAATCGCCTATGTGGATCAGATGGCTCCAACGATTACATTTGCATCGAACGGACATGGCTGGACGGACATGGATATATCCACTACCATTCAGTATGCCGACGCCCACTCAGGCATTCGAGAACTGGAACGATTCTATCAAGTTACGAACAGTGCAGAATCACCGGATCATTGGCTTGAAGCTCGCTCTGACGAGCATAAAATATCCATCGAATCGGAAGGCATATGGTACATCCATGCCAAAACCATGGACAGAGCAGGCAATACATATGAGACAACATCATCACCTTACCATATTCAACGCAAGCCCGAGCAACCGAGTCATGTGAGAATGACACAGATTGCTGAGACATCAGCTGAACTTACAGTGGATTTGCCAACAGGGGGAAGGTATACCAATGGATATCAGTATGAGATAACGAATAAAACGACAGGACAGTCATGGACACTGGACTACCCTAACCACAGTATAATCGATCACTCTCTAAGCGGTGGTCAAGTCTATGAATATGAAGTTAGAGTGAGAAGCCATACCGGAGTAAGTGATGCAGTTAGCGCTCAAGTATTAACGATCCCGGCAGCTCCCGGAACGTTGCATGTTCGAAAATTAGATTCCCAGCCCAATTTGGCCGAAATCCAATTTGATTCAGTACAGGGAGCAGATGCTTACCGCATCATTGCTGCAACTGCGGACGGTGTGACCGTGTTTGATCAGACGGTATCTGATCTGAGTAGCCTTCCCTATGTCAGCAACCTCGTTCCAGGAACCATTCATAACATTTCGGTAACGGCAATGAATGAAAGTGGAGCAGGTGGAAGCAGTAGAACCGGATTCCTCACACTGCCGGCAATGCCCGGTGAGTTTATGGCCGTTCAAATTCAGGAGCATGATATTTCATTAGAATGGGAGACAGTGACTTCTGCAACGTATTATGGTCTTTCACGCGATGGAATAGCCATATATGAAGGAGAACAGACGGAGTATCTGGACTCGGGTCTGGATAGCGGAACGGAGTACAGCTATACGTTAATTGCCGGAAATGAGACAGGAACAGGACCGTTGGCAGGATTACCTTTGCTCAGGACGTTACCTGGACAGGTGTCCGGCTTACAGGTATCAGATGCTTCTACAGCGAGCCTTCGTCTGAATTGGGAAGCAGTACGAGGAGCAGATCGTTATGAATTATGGTTGAATGGAGAGAAGTCGGGAACGGTTCCTGCTGGAACCCAGGAATGGGTCTTTGCGGGACTGAGTTCAGGAACATCTTATCAACTGGATGTACAAGCAGTGAACGGGAGTGGACAAGGTATACGAAGCTCAGTATCAGGAACAACACTACCAGAGAGCCCGTCGGGACTTCACGTTGTTCAAGTAACTGAACAGGGAGCAATTTTGAGCTGGGAACCTGTAGCTGGGGCAACGAAATATCGGGTGAACATCGATGGACAGAGCCATGAAATATCAGATACACAACTCGCAGTTCACCACCTGTCAAGCAGTCGTGAGTATACCTATGAAGTGCAGGCGGGCAATGCTGCCGGGTACGGTGCATCCACCGGTAGTACAATCCTTACGCTACCTAGCAGGCCGGAAGGACTGAATGTCACATCGACTGATGAGACAAGTATGGGACTTGCATGGCAAGCTGTAGATACGGCGAATCTCTATATTGTGAAAATCAATGGAACAGAAGTGGGCAGAACATCAGAACTGGCCTACACGGTTGAGGGATTATTGCCAGGTACAGAGTACGCTTTAGAAGTTCAGGCTACGAATGCTACTGGTCTAGGTGAGACAGCGCAGCTCATACGATTGTCCAAACCTGTGTCGCCTGCCGAAGTACTTGTTGATCCAGGAGTACATCATGCAAAAGTTTCCTGGTTTGTCGTGGAAGGTGCCGCTGAATACGTGATTGAGCAGAAGGGCAAGGAGATCTATAGAGGAATGGAGAATGAAGCAATGATTACAGGGCTCCAGGATGGAACCTGGCATCATTATCAACTATGGGCAGTCAACAGACAGGGAACCCGTTCTGAAGCCACGGATGTATCTCTGCTGACTTTGCCTGAGAAACCCGTTAAGGTTGCAGTATATGATGTAGCAAAAAACAGCCTGGGTCTGGATTTCAGTAACACTGGCGTCCAAGGGGCAGATCATTACGTCATTGAACGGGATGGAAGAGAGATCGCTCAGATGGATTCAAGTGAAACCCAATTTGTAGACAAGCATCTGTCGCCAGGAACAAAATACACTTATGTAATTCGGGCAGTTAATGCGAGTGGAACGAGTGGGCCGCTTACTTTCAGTGTAATGACTCAAACGTTGCCATTGATTGCAGAAAGTATAACAGTGAAAGCCGGAACACATGCGGTGGATCTGGCTTGGGATGTTGTTAAGGGAGCGGCTGCATATGAAATTCATAATCGGGTAACGGGAGATGTACAGAGCGTCTCTGAACCGTCTGTACATCTCAATAGCATGCTGGATGGCACAGCGTATGAATTCGAACTCGTCGCGATTAATGAAGATGGTCATCGGTCAGAGTCTATTCAGATTCAGGTTTTAACAAAACCTATATCACCTCAGACGGCAGGCATAACATACATCACAGATCAGACTGCGGTGCTGGATCTGACTGGAAGCTCTACACGGGGAGCAGAGCAATTGATCATTATGCGGGATGGTGTTGAAGTCGCTAAGGTTCCAGCAGATCAAGATTCATTTGAAGATCATGGACTGACACCAGGAGAGCATTACATGTATACCATCAAAACATCGAATGCAACGGGTGAGAGTGACACAGGTTTCGAAGTTCACGTGCGTACGTTGCCTGCGACCATTAAAGAACCTTTACATGCAAGCATGATTGGGGAAAAGGAGGGATTGATCTCTTGGCCAAAGATACAAGGTGCGGAGGGATATACCATACGTATCGGAGATCAGATGATCACCACTATTGAAGAAGGGGATATCACAGAGGTGAGATTAACTCATCTGGAGAGTGCAACCCGATATGATCAGGTACAGATTATTCCTTATAATACGGCTGGTTCAGGAAGCCCAATGACCGTGACTCCCTTTTACACCTTGCCTCATGTTGATTCACTGGAAATAAAGATATACCCCGAGACTGATCACGCCAAACTGGAATGGGACTTTCCTTATGGGAACGAAACATTCGTTGTATTGCTAAATGGTACTGAAGTATATAGAGGCAAAACAAAAGAGTTTATTGTTGATCAACTGGATGCAGGCAAGCAGTACCAGATTGAAATTTACACAGAGAATGATCAGGGAGATGTATCGGAGATGAAGGCGTATTCTGTCCTGACCAAGCCAGCCGCTCCTGTCAAAGTGGAGTATCATTCGGCGAAGGACCACATTCGTCTTCTATTGGAACAGAGCCGGGTTGAAGGTGCCGAGCAGTTCATCATTGAGCGTGACGGTGTGGAGGTTGCTCGTGTTCCTGCTGACGAAATGTTCTATGACGACAAGGAACTTGAACCGGGCGTGAACTACAGCTATACAGTCAAGACCATGAATGCTTCGGGCAGTAGTGATGGTGGTTATTACCTTCATGCAATGACTTTGCCCGGTAGTGCTGCTTCACCTCCTGTAATAGAGGGGCGTTCAATGGTTGGTGCAGACATTGTGTGGGAACTGATTCCTGGTGCTGCGGGTTATCGAGTCTATCGAAATGAAGAGCTTGTGGGAACGACCGCGGAGACATCCATACATGTGTCTGAATTAAACAGTGCAGAGCGTTATACTGACTTTGCAATTATTCCATTTAATGAGGCAGGGGAGGGTGAGGCGTTAAAGGTTCCGGAATTCGAGACGTTGCCTTCCGAGGAACTGACAGTAGCAGCCATAGCGCAAGGTACTAATACGATTAAGCTAACTTGGGAACTGGATTCAATGAATGAGGTGATTGTGATCACCCATAAAGATCGTGAGATCTACCGTGGCACCGAGCGTAGTCATGTATGGACAGGACTGAATGCCGAGCAGCATTATGAGGTGGTTGTATGGACGGAGAATTCAGCAGGTGAGAAAAGTGAAAGCAAACGGGCCGCAGCCATGACTTTTCCGTATCCACCATCCGCCTGGAGCGGTAGTGGTGCAACCCCAAGTCCAAACGTTACATCGGAACAAGCCGATGAGGTGAGTTCACAACCTGAACCTTCTGATGAGCAACCTGAGTTACCTGCGAAAAAAAGTATCAAATTTATCGATATCAGTCAAACATTCAATAAAGATCAGATTACCTGGCTTGCGGAACAAAATATCATTCAAGGTGTAAGTGAAACTCGCTTCGAGCCACGCCGTCCGATCACGCGTGCAGAATTTACTGCATTAATCGTGCGTCTGATGGGTGTGGATACAGCGGTTAATGAACAACAACATGGATTTCAGGATGTAAACGACGATGATTGGTTTGCTCCTGAGATTAAGGCAGCCGTTCACCATGAGATGGTCCAAGGTATGGGGAATAGGAAATTCGCTCCACATGCGCTGGTGACACGGGAACAGGCATCCAAGATTATAGCCAATGTTGTCCGTAAAATCAGACCGGAACCGCTGACTTCCCCAAGAGCGTTTACCGACCAGACTGATGTATCTGATTGGGCCAAAGAAGAAGTACAGGAACTTGCAGGTTTGTACATGATTACTGGATATGAAGACGGCAGCTTCCGTCCCATGCAGCACTTAAGCAGATCCGAAGCTGCAGCGCTGATCTTCCGTTTAAATAAGCTGATTCAAGTTATGGATGAGAAGCGTACAGATCAAGTGGAGAAAGCGTCAGCGTTCGATCGTCATATCTAGATTGAATTGATTCTTACATGTGATACTGTAATCATCGGCAGTAAGGACATTACCGCTTGATTGGTTTTTAATGTTATAATAGGTTGCCAATATGATAAAAAAGGGTAATGAACAATGGTGATGAATAATGAATAATAAATTTATCCGGATATATGAAGATATTGCAGATCGTATTCGGACCGGAGAGATTGAGGCAGGGACGCTGCTTCAATCGGAACTGGATCTATCGGAAAGTTATCAAACGTCTCGAGAGACTATTCGCAAAGCATTGAAAATGTTGTACGAAGAAGGTTATATTCAGAAGATTCAAGGCAAGGGCTCGATTGTACTGGACATACGCAAGATCGATTTTCCCATCTCAGGTCTGGTTAGCTTCAAGGAATTAGCCAAAAAAATGGGACATCGCGCTCAAACGTATGTGAAGGTTTTCGAGGAGCAACAAGTGGATCAGGCGTTGCACAAGAAAATTAACTTTGGTCTGAATGAACAGGTCTGGGAGATCAGACGTGTGCGCAAAGTGGATGGAGAGCATGTCATACTGGACAAAGATTACATTAGCCAGCGGCTTGTTCCTGGGCTCAGCAAAGAGATCTGTAATGATTCCATCTATCAGTACATTGAGCAAGAGCTGGGGCTTTCCATTTCGTTTGCCAAAAAAGAGATTTTGGTGGAAGAACCCACCGCTGAGGACAGGGAATTACTTGACCTTGAAGGTTTCCACAATGTAGTTGTGGTGAGGAGCCAAGTCTACCTGGAGGATGCCAGCCAATTTCAGTATACGGAGTCGAGGCATCGACCGGACAAGTTCAGATTTGTGGATTTTGCACGTCGCAGATAAGTTAATCAAGATCGATCAGAGAGTACCTTTCACTGCATTATTCAGTGGATAGGTACTCTCTTTGGTTATGTGGGAATCCGAAGATCGTCCATCAAGAACCGCTTAATGTCAATGTTCTTCCTGCATGTCGGAGCGTATGATCACAATATATACGAGGCCGAGGAGTGAGCGAATTGAATCACGTGACAGCAAAATCAAATGTTCGCATATGGGAAGAAACCAGAGATATTCCAACCTATGGTACAGGTAAACCGGACAAAAATCCGATGTTTCTTGAAAAGCGAATCTATCAGGGAAGTTCGGGTAAGGTGTACCCGCATCCCGTGATCGACAGCATTGAAGATGAAGCAAAAATGAAGTCGTATCGATTAATTATTCTCGAAAATGAATATGTACGTATTGAGATGATGCCCGAACTGGGTGGACGGATCTATCGCGCGCTGGATCGGACCAACAACTACGATTTTGTATATTATAACCGGGTAATTAAACCTGCACTTGTGGGTCTGGCAGGACCATGGATTTCTGGGGGAATCGAATTCAACTGGCCACAGCATCATCGGCCCAACACGTTTGGTCCAGTCGATTATACATTTGGCAGTAATGAAGATGGAAGCGCTACCGTGTGGGTGGGTGAGATTGATCGCATGTATGGTACCAAAATGACCGCTGGCTTCACATTACATCCCGGCAAAGCCTATCTTGAAATCCATGCCGAGGTATACAATCGCACCAGCACACCTCAAACTTTTCTATGGTGGGCCAATCCCGCTGTAGCTGTCAACGATCATACGCAATCCGTCTTTCCACCTGATGTAACGGCTGTGCTGGACCACGGAAAACGGGACGTATCCCGCTTCCCAATCGCAACCGGCACCTATTACAAGATGGACTATTCCGAAGGTGTGGATATCTCGCGCTACAAAAACATACCGGTTCCAACATCCTATATGGCGTATAAGTCGGATTATAATTTTGTAGGGGGTTATGACCATGGGATCCAGGCAGGCCTGCTGCATGTAGCCAATCATCATATTTCTCCGGGCAAGAAGCAATGGACTTGGGGGAATGGGGAATTCGGGCAAGCCTGGGATCGTCAGTTAACGGACGAGGATGGACCTTATATTGAATTAATGACCGGGATCTATACCGATAATCAGCCTGATTTTACGTGGTTACAGCCCTATGAAGCGAAATCATTTTCGCAGTATTTTATGCCGTATAAAGGAATTGGCATGGTCAAAAATGCAACGATTGATGCAGCAGTTAATCTGGAAATGGACGAAACGACCGGAATGGTAACCGTGATGGTATATGCGACGTCGGTTTTTGAACAAGTGACCGTTGAAGTGATAGGATCAACCACGGTATATCTCCATGAGAGATGTAATATCTCACCTACGGAACTATATAAGTCTTCATTCCCGTCGAGCGGACAAGATGAATGGCATCAGTTGAAGTTAAGTGTTCGAACTGCGGAAGGTAAAGTACTTGTGACCTATCAGCCTGAAAGGTCTGAGATACAGGAAGTGCCCGATCCGGCGAAACCACTTCCCTTACCATCCGAGATTCGTACGAATGAACAACTATATCTGGCTGGTCTTCATTTGGAGCAATATCGGCATGCCACGTATGAACCGGAACCTTACTATCTGGAAGGTTTGAAGCGTGATGCAACGGATATCCGTCTAAACATTGCGTATGGCACATTGCTGCTACGTAGAGGGCTGTTTCAAGATGCAGAGAAGCATTTCAGACATGCCGTACAATCGCTGACATGGAAAAATACGAATCCATATGATAGTGAAACATTTTACCAACTCGGTCTGAGTTTGAAACTACAGGGGAAACAGGAAGAAGCCTACGCAGCACTGTATAAAGCCGTATGGTCTGCACAGTATCAGGATACAGGTTATTACATGCTTGCTCAGATCGATACGGCGTTACATCGGGACATCGAAGCGTTGGATCACATCGAACGTTCGCTGATTCGCAACACCCGAAATTATAAGGCTCGGCATCTGAAGGTGGCTCTGTTACGCAGAATGGGTCAAGATAAACAGGCGATCCAATATGCGCGTGAGACATTGGAACTGGACCCGGTTGAATTTGGAGCCGCACATGAATTAGTCCTGATCTACAGCGGAGTAACTGCACCTTCAGAGAGAGAACAAGCGGAGCAAGCACGTGAGCATTTCCATCGTCTGATGCGAGGAGACGTTTATAATTATCTGAATGTAGCCGCGGATTATGCGGATAGTGGGTTGTGTGAAGAAGCACTTACGGTACTCTCCTATGTTGATTCCGAAAATTCACGGGCGTATCCTATGGTTGGTTATGCTCAGGCCTACTTGTATCGTCAGCTGGGGGATGTTGAGCAGGCCCGGGAATGTCTAAGACAAGGGAAAGCTGCTCCAACGGATTATTGTTTTCCTAATACGTTATTTGAATTCATGGTGCTTCAGGATGCATTGGCAGTGGATTCGAATGATGCGCGTGCTCACTATTACCTGGGAAATTGGTTATATGATCATAAACGATACGAGGAAGCAATCACCCATTGGGAAACTTCACGCGAGGTGGATGCTGCATATTCGACTGTACATCGGAATCTGGGACTGGCTTATTATAACAAGTCGAATCGGCCCGATCTTGCACTGGCATCATTGGAGGAAGCTTTCCGGTTGGATTCGCAAGATGCACGGATCTTCTACGAGTTGGATCAGCTGCGCAAGAAGATGGGGTATTCCTGCGAGCATCGAATCAAACAGCTGGAAGATCACATGGAGCTGGTTCATCATCGTGACGATCTGTACATTGAGTGGGTAACTTTATTGAATATGCAGGGTAGTCATCAGGAAGCATGGAATGCCCTTCAGACCCGGCGGTTTCATCCATGGGAGGGTGGAGAAGGCAAGGTAACAGGACAATATGTTACGGCACTGACGGAACTGGCGAAGCGAAATCTGGAGAAACAACAACCTGAACTGGCATTGGAGCTGTTGAAGAAGGCTTTGGTTTACCCGGAGAACTTAGGTGAAGGCAAATTGGAGGGAGCCGGAGACAACCCAGTTTACTTTTATCTTGGCTGTGCCTACCAGCAACTGAAGAATAATCAGGCGGCAGAGGAGAATTTCCACAGAGCATCCATCGGTTTGAATGAACCGGCAAGCGCGATGTTTTATAATGATCAACCGCCGGAATCCATCTATTATCAGGGTCTGGCCTGGCAGAAGCTTGGCAATGTGAAGGAAGCCAACCGACGGTTTAACAAACTCATTGACTATGCGGAAAGACATATGCATGATCACATCCGAATGGATTATTTTGCGGTATCTCTGCCCGATTTCCTGGTGTTTGACGATGATCTCAACCAGCGTAATGAAGAACATTGCCGATACATGCGAGCATTAGGTCTTCTTGGCCTTGGTCGGACAAATGAAGCCGAACTTGAGTTGGAGCGGGTTCTGGAGAAGAACCCCAATCATCAAGGGGCAGTCATCCATAGATAATTGCTAATCGATTCAACCCTATCCCATATATACCGAAGGAGTTATATAATCCATGAACGATAGTATAGCAGGAAGCCAGATTCGTTTTATACTGGATGCAAAAGATAAAGAAATTCGTGCGGGTCGTATGACGGGTAGTAGCGGCAAGAATCCACGAGGGGAGTCTTATGACTTTACCAACTATTATATGCTTCGTAATGATAAACCTCATATTCCCGTGGTAGGTGAATTTCATTTCTCCAGATTCGCTTACTTACAGTGGGAAGAAGAATTACTGAAGATGAAGGCCGGAGGGGTGAACATCGTTGCTTCTTATGTGTTCTGGAATTTTCATGAGGAGCAGGAAGGCGAGTTTAATTGGTCAGGAAATCTGAATTTGCGGCACTTTGTGGATCTGTGTGGCAAACATGAGCTGCCTCTGATCGTGCGAATTGGTCCATTCTGTCATGGGGAAGTTCGTAATGGAGGGATGCCGGATTGGTTATTCAGTTATCCATTTGAAGTAAGATCGAATGATGAAGGCTATCTGCATTACGCCAAGCGATTATATCGGGAGATTGCCCGTCAGCTCAACGGCTGTTTTTATCAGGAGGGTGGCCCTATTATCGGGGTACAGTTGGAAAATGAGTATATGCATGCTGGCGCACCCATGGATGCCTGGGGATATACCCGCGAAAAATACATTTCCTCTGGCAGGGATGGACGAGAACATCTGAAGATGCTTCGCCATATTGCCGAAGAAGTCGGTATGAAGCCGATGTTCTATACTGCCACGGCCTGGGGTAATGCTGCGGTGCCTGAAGAAGGAACGCTGCCTATGCTTGCGGGGTATGCCTATACACCATGGATTCCCAATCAGCCTCCAAGCCGAGAGTATTTATTCCAGGATCTGCATATGAATCCTGTTGAAGAAGTGGATTATGACAGTCTGGAGTATCCTGCGGCGTATTGCGAACTAGCTGGTGGCATGCAGGTCAGTTATCATGCTCGGCCGGTTGTAGATGCGGACAGTGTTGAGGCGATGACCATTGTGAAGCTGGCAAATGGCAGTAATCTGATTGGATATTATATGTATCACGGTGGAACCAATCCGGTAGGGCAAAAAACGTATATGAACGAACAGGCATTGCCTAAAATGACGTATGATTACCAAGCCCCGCTCGGGGAGTTTGGACGTATTGGTGAATCGTATGACCGCATTCGAACCTTGTCAATGTTTCTGGAAGCATACGGTGAGCTGCTTGCGCCAATGGGCAGTGTTATACCGGAAGAGCAACATTCGATAACACCGGAGAACATGATGGATCTGCGCTGGTCTGTTCGTCAACAAGAAGGCTCAGGATTCCTGTTCATGAATAATTATCAGGATCATGTTGCGTTGCCTGATCGAGATATACAATTGGAGCTGCATACCGGCAAAGGGACTGCTTTTTATCCAAGAGAAGGCACGATGCAGCTAAAATCCGGCATGGCAGCCATTCTGCCTTTCCATATGAATCTGAATGGAATGAAGATCATTAGTGCTACCGTTCAGCCACTGACCCGATTTATGGTAAATCAGGAGCTCACGGCTGTGTTTTATGCTCATGAAGGCATGGCGCCTGAGTATGTTATTGATGCAACATCTGTTACAAATGTGGATATGTCCGAAGGTCCCGTTTCCGAGCAGGGTAATGAAGTTATTATTCACCCGATGGCTGGCATGGACCATCATCTGAGTATCACAACATCGGACGGTACGGTCATACGAATCATTACGTTGACCCGTGAAGAGGCATTACATGCCTACCGTTTCCATGTGGGCGGAGAAGAAAGGCTTGTAATTAGCAGCAGTCATCTGTATGTGCAGAATGAGATGCTCATATGCAACTCCCTGGAGCAAACAGAGTTTGAGGTATCCTTCTATCCGGCTCCAGAGCATGTTTCACCTTCTAAATATGCTGTGTCATCCCAGTCAAAGCGAGGAATATTCGATACGTACACATTCCAGGTTTCGCCTTACGAGCCGGCTGTAGAGGTTGATTATCCGAAAGAGTATGCAGCAACATTGAGATTGGATACAGCGTGGCCGGAACAAGTAGATGACGTATGGGTTGAGATTGATTATGAAGGAGACGTTGCAGCAGCGCATATTCATCATCAGATTTTAACAGATCATATTCAATATGGGCATAGCTGGATGCTTGGTTTGAAGCAATCCCGTCATTTGCTAGCCGATCACGAGCTTCGTCTTTCCATAACTCCAATTCGAAGAGGAACGATTAAGAGTTATGTGAATCAGGCTTATGTGGAGCGGTTTGAGGGCGTGGAGATCGGGAAGTTTAATGAGATTCGGGTAAGACCACATTATCGGGTTGGGTTGATAATAGCAGGTAGGGAAGACACTTCATCAAAATCAAAGAGTACAAGAGTTGACTGACATTTAAAATAAAGAGGGTTCTTTCTCCGAACGGGTGTGAGGGGAAAGAGCCTTTTTGATGTGTGGTGTAAAAAGAAAAGATTGCTATTCAATGGTAAAAAAGACTTGCTTAGTAAGCGTTTTCATTTTATTATTAATTCATAACCTTATCGATAAAGTTTATTTATGGATAATAACATAACTTAATAAGGTTATATGTTGTTTGTTTACTACCAAAAAAACTTCTATTACCACCGATTTTAGTTAACTTATTGCCTAGAGCAGGGTTAATTGAAATAAAAAAAACAAATACAGGAGGTTCCAAACGAATGGTTAATCTGAAAAAGTGTACCATCTTCACGGTTATTGCTGCTCTTATGTTCATGGTATTAGGTAGTGCAGCACCCAAAGCATCTGCTGCCACAGGATTTTATGTAAGCGGTAACAAGTTATACGATTCCACAGGCAAGGCTTTTGTCATGAGAGGTGTTAATCACGGACATTCCTGGTTCAAAAATGATCTGAATACCGCTATTCCTGCAATCGCCAAAACAGGTGCCAATACGGTACGCATTGTTCTTTCGAATGGTAGCCTGTACACCAAAGATGATCTGAACGCTGTTAAAAATATTATTAATGTGGTTAACCAAAATAAAATGATAGCTGTACTTGAAGTGCATGACGCCACAGGGAAAGATGATTATAATTCGTTGGATGCGGCAGTGAACTACTGGATTAGTATTAAGGAAGCTTTGATAGGCAAAGAAGATCGGGTAATCGTCAACATCGCCAATGAATGGTATGGAACGTGGAATGGAAGTGCGTGGGCTGATGGTTACAAAAAAGCTATTCCGAAACTCCGTAATGCGGGAATCAAAAATACGCTAATTGTGGATGCAGCCGGATGGGGACAGTTCCCTCAATCCATCGTGGATTATGGACAAAGTGTATTTGCAGCCGATTCTCAAAAGAATACCGTCTTCTCCATTCATATGTATGAGTATGCTGGCAAAGATGCTGCAACGGTCAAAGCCAATATGGAGAATGTGCTGAACAAAGGATTGGCTCTGATCATTGGTGAATTCGGGGGATATCACACAAACGGTGATGTGGACGAGTATGCCATCATGAGGTATGGTCAGGAAAAAGGGGTAGGCTGGCTGGCTTGGTCTTGGTACGGAAACAGCTCTGGTCTGAACTATCTGGACATGGCCACAGGTCCGAACGGAAGCTTAACGAGCTTTGGCAACACCGTAGTTAATGATACCTATGGTATTAAAAACACTTCCCAAAAAGCGGGGATTTTCTAATCCACCAATGAAACAGGAACACTCTGACGGTTACGTCAGGGTGTTTTTTTAATAAAAAAGCTTAATCTATGATGGCTTTTGAATATTTCCGTTTTGTTTTAAAATATTTTGTTTTCAAAATAAAACAAAGATGTTAAACTCGGATTAGGAATAAAACAAACATTATCGGAGGGAAACAAATGGTACAGAGTTTATGGAATGCATCGCAGGCATCTGAGAAAACAACAGGACTTGAGCAGTTGGTTTACCGATCCAATCTGATTGGATCTGATCGCAGTGTATGTAACATCTACGGTGGTAATACGTCTACCAAAACGACAGTGAAGGATTTTCGTGGTCGTGATGTAGAAGTAATGTATGTGAAGGGAAGCGGCTCTGATCTGGGTTCCATGGAAGCGAAACATTTTACCGGACTTGGGCTTGAAGACATTCGACCATTAATTGAACGTGAATCCATGTCGGATGAAGAGATGGTAGAATATCTGGGACATTGCATGATTGATGCCAAGCACCCGCGTGCCTCCATCGAGACTCTGCTGCATGCGTTCCTTCCATATAAACATGTGGATCATACGCACCCGGATGCGATTATCAGCCTGTGTTGTGCGCATAACGGCAAGGAATTGGCGAAAGAGATCTACGGTGATCGATTTGTATGGGTGCCTTACGTACGTCCAGGGTTTACGTTATCTAAAATGATTGCTGAAAGCGTATTCTCGAACCCCAATGCCGAACTCGTACTGATGGAAAAACACGGACTTGTCACTTGGGGTGAAACATCCGAGGAATGTTACGCTCAAACGATCAAGATTATCAATGAAGCAGAAGCTTTCATCGAAGCACGAGTGAACGAAGAAAGTTTGTTTGGTGGTGTGAAGCACCCGGCACTTGCCGCTGATGTTCGTCGTCAGATCGTATCACGTGTGATGCCAACGATTCGTGGAGCGGTATCGGATAGTAAAAAAATGATTTTATCCTTTGATGATCAAGAGGACGTACTTGCTTTTGTAGGCGGAGCAGATTCCCCGGAATTGTCTCAGGTGGGTGCAGCTTGCCCGGATCATCTGGTACATACCAAAGTGGTACCTCTGTTCATCGATTGGACACCGAATGCCGAAGATATCGAAGGCTTAAAAGCCAAGCTGGTAGAAGGTGTGGCTGCTTACAAAGAGCAATATCAACAGTATTTTGAGAGCAACAAAAACGAAGGTGATGTCATGTTCGAAGCGGCACCGCGCGTTATCCTCATTCCAGGTGTGGGCATGATCAACACAGGCAAGAGCTGGGCGCTTTCCCAAGTAAGCGGAGCGTTGTATCACAGAGCGATTGCTGTTATGCGTGGAGCTACTAGCTTGGGTCAATTTGTATCACTCAGCGCAAACGAATCTTACAATGTGGAGTACTGGCCGCTGGAATTGTATAAATTGTCTTTGGCTCCGGCCGAAACCGAATTCTCCCGTAAAGTAGCGTTTATCACAGGCGGCGCAGGTGGTATCGGAAGTGAAACAGCGCGGAGATTGGTATCTGAAGGCGCACATGTGGTGCTTGCTGATCTCAATCTGGAGGGCGCACAGAAGGTAGCACAGGAAATCAATGATCAGTACGGTGCGAATCGTGCTTATGCGCTGAAAATGGACGTAACCGATGAGGAAGCCGTTCAATCTGCGTATGCAGATGTTGCGGTGCAATATGGCGGAGTGGATATCATCGTGAACAATGCGGGACTAGCGACATCAAGCCCATTTGACGAAACATCCTTGAAAGAATGGAACCTGAACATGAATGTATTGGGAACAGGGTATTTCCTCGTCGCTCGTGAAGCGTTCAAGCTGATGAAACAACAGGGTATTGGGGGAAGCATGGTATTTATCGGTTCCAAGAACTCGGTGTATGCAGGTAAAAGTGCTTCTGCTTACAGCTCAGCGAAAGCGCTGGAAGCACATCTGGCACGTTGTATTGCAGCAGAAGGTGGAGAGTATGGCATTCGTGTCAACACGATTCTTCCAGATGCCATTCTACAGGGTTCAGCAATCTGGAACGGTTCCTGGAGAAATGAACGAGCAGCTGCATATGGAATTGAACCGGATCAATTGGAAGAGTATTATCGCAAACGGACGACATTGCTTGTGAATATCTATCCAAGAGATATTGCGGAAGGAATTGCATTCTTTGCTTCTTCGAAATCCGAAAAAACAACCGGTTGCATGATGACCATTGATGGCGGTGTACCGGCAGCATTTACACGTTAAAATAGGAGGGTTCTTGCGGATGGATAACCAAGTCAAGCAAGCGTATGAAGCAGCCAAGGCATTGTATGCCCAGCACGGAATAGATACGGACGAGGTGCTGAATAAACTCGCGGAGATCAAAGTATCCGTACACTGCTGGCAAGGCGATGATGTCAAAGGTTTTCTGAATAAAGATGGGGAGTTAACAGGGGGGATTTCCGTTACAGGTCAATATCCGGGGGCTGCGACCACACCAGCAGAACTTCGTAACGATCTGGAACAAGCTTTTGCTCTGATTCCCGGCAAACATAAGGTCAATCTACACGCGATTTACACGGATACCGACGAGCAGGTTGAACTGGATCAGATTGAGCCAAAGCATTATGAGAACTGGGTGAAGTGGGCCAAAGAACAAGGACTCGGTCTGGACTTCAACCCAACATGTTTTTCCCATGAAAAATCAAGTGACGGGTTCACGCTCAGTCATCCAGACCCTGAAATTCGCAGGTTCTGGATTGATCACTGCAAGGCATCCCGCCGGATTGGTGCTTACTTCGGGGAACAGCTTGGTCAGACTTGTGTAACCAATGTATGGGTACCAGACGGGTTCAAGGATAATCCGGTTGATCGGTTGACACCACGCAAACGTCTCAAAGAATCGCTGGATGAAGTATTCGCCGAATCACTTAACCCGGAGCACAACCTGGACGCGGTAGAGAGTAAGCTGTTTGGTCTGGGCTCGGAAGCATATGTGGTGGGTTCTCATGAATTTTATATGGGTTACGGTTTGCAAAATGATACGTTAATCTGTCTGGATGCAGGCCATTTTCATCCAACAGAGGTTATTTCCAATAAACTGTCGTCCCTATCTTTGTTTACAAGTGGCATTCTGCTTCACGTAAGCCGCCCGATGCGCTGGGACAGTGACCACGTGGTAATCATGGACGATGAGTTGCTGGAAATTGCCCGTGAACTGGTTCGACATGATCTGCTTGCGACCACACATATTGGACTGGATTTCTTCGATGCAAGTATTAACCGTGTAGCTGCATGGGTTGTGGGTACTCGCAACACGATCAAAGCCCTTCTCCGAGCGATGCTCGAACCGGTGGATGCCTTGAAACAAGCCGAGTTGGAAGGGGATTACACGTTGCGCCTTGCCTTAACGGAAGAGTTCAAATCGTATCCGTTTGGCGCGATCTGGGACTACTATTGTGCTCAGCAAGGCGTTCCAGTCCGTGAAAAGTGGATCACCGATATCAAAACCTATGAACAAGACGTATTACTACAGCGTGATAAATCATTGGTGTAAGCGCATTTAATTTTCGTATACGAAATAGTCGTGAAATAAACATTGCATGCTTCATAATTTAAAGGCAACATTTTATTAACCACTGCGGAACGAAATTTCCGTGGTGGTTTTTTTGGCATAAATAATCTGAAATGAATTAAGTAAGGCGATTACTTCCATACTAGGAACATTGAATCCGTATTGCAAAAGTGTGCACGCAGAGGAGGAGTAATAGCGTTGAATCTAGCCCATAACAAACTGTACATTGCTGCACTTGGCGGCGTGAATGAAATAGGAAAGAATATGTATTTTATTCAGTATAATCAGGATATTATCGTGATTGACTGTGGTTCGAAATTTCCGGATGAGACCTTGCCGGGGATTGATCTGATCATCCCGGATGTAACCTATCTGTTGGAGAATCTGGATAAAGTGAAGGCTCTTGTAGTTACTCACGGACATGAAGATCATATCGGAGGCATTCCCTATTTATTAAAACAAATGAACATCCCTGTATATGCTTCCAGACTTACACGCGGATTAATTGAACTTAAACTGAAAGAGCATGGCCTGCTGCGCAAGGCTGACTTGAATACGATCGATGCCAAGTCTATCATTACGCTGGGAAGTATCGAGGTTTCCTTCTTTGCAACCAGTCATAGTATTCCGGACTGTCTAGGGATTTTCTTCCAGACACCAGTTGGCAATGTGGTACATACCGGGGATTTCAAATTTGATATGTCTCCGGTTAGCGGACCATTCCCGGATCTCCATCGGATGGCAGAGATAGGAAAACAGGGTGTTCATGTTTTGCTCTCCGAGAGTACCAACGCCGAACGACCTGGATTCACACCATCCGAACGTGTAGTTGGAGATCACATTCTGGATGCTTTCATTCGCGCAAAAGAAAAAGTGTTTATTTCCACCTTTGCATCAAATGTCAGCAGGGTACAACAGATTGTCAATGCAGCATTCGAGACAGGGCGCAAACTTGCACTGCTGGGTCGAAGTATGGTGAACGTGGTATCGGTTGCGAGTGAATTGGGTTATTTGCAAGTTCCCGACGGATTGTTAATTGATGCCATAGACGCCAATCAGTATCCACCTGATCAAGTGGTTATATTATGTACTGGAAGTCAAGGTGAGGCCATGGCTGCACTGTCTCGATTGGCAACAGGCAAACATCCTCATGTAAGAGTGGAGGCTGGAGATACCGTTATTATTGCAGCTGGTGCGATTCCGGGCAATGAACGCAATTTGGCTCATGTCATTGATAATCTGTATGTTCTGGGTGCACGCGTAATTTACGGTTCAAGTGGTGCAGCAGGGATGCACGTGTCTGGGCACGGGAGTCAGGAAGAACTTAAATTGATGCTGACACTCATGAAACCGGATTATCTGATACCCATCCATGGGGAGTTCCGCATGTTGTACCAGCACAGACTGCTTGCCGAGTCCGTAGGTATAGAGCGTGATCATGTCTTTATTGTGAATAACGGAGATATGGTTCAATACAAAGACGGCGTGGCTGCTCATGGTCCCAAAATAACATCGGGGAACAGTCTCGTGGATGGTCTGATCATCGGCGACGTAGGTAATATTGTACTGCGTGATCGCAGGCAATTATCCTCAGATGGGATGCTGGTGATTGTCACTACACTGAGCAAGACGGAGAAACAGATGGTGGCATCACCCGAAATCATCTCCAGGGGGTTTGTGTTTGTGAAGGATTCGGAAGAATTTATGAAGGAAATCCATGGATTGGTTCTAAGCAGGATGGATGAGTTAACCGGTGCGGGTGTGAATCAGTGGAATGTGATGAAAAGAAAGCTGAAGGATGATATCGGCCACTATATCTATGCTCAAACAAAGCGAAGACCCATGATTTTGCCGATCATTATCGAAGTCTAGTTCAGCAGTGTACAGTTTTTTTGCTCGTCTAATCTGGACGAACGTGTATATGGAAGTAAGTTTAACAGCCTGAGGCATGTCGGATCATACTTCTGTATGAACGTCACATTGCCATCGGGCTTTTGCTATTTCATCGGAGTTAAACAACACGATGTACAATACACGGAGTTGAATCAAATTCGCCATGGGTTTGCGATCGAAGTATAATAAAAGGTAAAACAGTTAATGAAAATAAGAGGAGTCTTTATGAATAAAACGATTTCTGATATCGCTCAGATGGCAGGTGTGGCAAAAAGCACCGTCTCTCGCTTTCTGAATGGCGGATCGGTTAGTGAGGATACACGCCAGAAAATTGAGCGCATTATCAAACAATACAATTATGTTCCCAACACATTTGCACAGAGTTTAAAGGCCAAGAAAACCAGTATTATCGGCACGGTTGTGCCACGACTCGATTCTTTTGCGACATCCCAGACATTGATCGGGATTGATGAAGAACTGCGAAGTAATCAGTATCAGATGCTGATCGCTAATACGAGTCAGGATATGCAGCGCGAGATTGACGCCATATATGATTTTGCTAGACAGAAGGTATCGGGTATTATTCTGCTGGCTGCTGAAGTGACAGAAGCACATCTGAAAGCAGTGGAGGACATCGGTATTCCGGTGTTATTGGTGGGACAGCAGCATGAACAACTACATAGTCTGGTTCACAATGATGATCAGGCAGGTTATGAGATGGGCAGATATGTCGTCGAACAGGGTCATCGCAAGATCGTGTATATGGGGGTTAGCGAAAAGGATCGGGCGGTAGGGATCTATCGTAAACAAGGGTTCCAGCGAGCAATCGCAGAGTGTGGTGGATGTGAAGTGAAGTATTATGAGACGAGCTTTAAGATGTCTGAAGCCATCGTTACCGCTGAAGCCATCCTGAAAGAAATCACACCAACGATCATTGTAGGGGCCACGGATAATATCGCACTGGGTGTGATGAAGATTGCGTTCTCCAATAAAATCCGCATACCGCAAGATTTGTCCGTTACCGGATTTGGCGGATATGATATTACGGAGATGATTCACCCCACGCTGACGACTGTGAAATATCATTATTTGCAGGCGGGCAAAGTAGCGGCGAATCACATTATTCGTCTGGTGAAAGGCGAGTCGGTGGAGGAACGAACAACACTGGACGTAGAACTAATTCCTCGAGAAAGCGTTGACAAATTATAAAAACATCCTTTATGATAATTCCATCGAACCGGTTCCATTATGAATATCCAATGCGGATATGCGAACACGGGCAGGCATTAATGCCATATGGAGTTATTTTTTTGCGACTATTGGAACCGGTTCCTATAATTGATTTTCGTATAAGTTAAATAAGAAATAAACATTTACGGAGAGGACAGAAAAAATCTGAAGAAACGTAGTGTTCGCTTAAAGCTTTCTGTAAGAAAAGCTGCTTCGGAAGCATAGGCTATCACCGGATTTCACCCTTTAGAAAAGGGATCAGGAAATCTGGGGATAACAGCGATCGGAGGATTGTTCTGCCATCGTAGTCCCAGTGTGAAATTTCTTGGTCTAACTTATATAAGTAAGGAATGGAGAACAGCTATGAAAATGACTAGAGAGCAACGCTACAGACGAATTGAGCAAGCAGAGCCTGAAGAGATTGCGAAGCTTGAAGCACAGATATCCAAGTGTCCATGGAGACAGAGTTATCACATTCAGCCGATAACAGGTCTGCTTAATGATCCTAACGGCTTTGCATATTATCAAGGCTATTATCATCTGTTCTATCAGTGGTTTCCACTTGGAACAGAACATGGCATGAAATACTGGTATCATACCCGCTCGAAGAATCTGGTGAACTGGGAAAATGTCGGGATTGGAATCGAACCGGGTGGCAGGTATGACTCACACGGGGCTTATTCCGGCAGTGCGATTGAAAAAGACGGCAAGCTGCACTTGCTGTACACGGGCAATACCAGAGATGAGGATTGGGTCAGACACCCGTATCAATGCCTGGCAGTTATGGATGAAAGCGGTTCAGTAATCAAACTGAATGATCCCGTGATCTCGTCTGTGCCAGCCGGATACACGGAACACTTCAGAGATCCCAAGGTGTGGCAACAAGGAGACACGTATTATTGTGTAATCGGTGCGCAGAGAACAGACGAGACGGGATGTACGGTGCTGTATCGCTCAATTGATCTGAATAACTGGGGGTTTCTGGGTGAAATCCGTACGCAATTAACCTCCTTTGGTTACATGTGGGAGTGCCCGGATTATATGGAGCTGGACGGGAAAGGTGTACTTGTCTTTTCCCCACAAGGCTTAGATGCTGCGGGAGATCAATATCAGAATATTTTTCAATCCGGTTATCTGATCGGTGAGCCGCTCAATCTTCAGACGAGAGAGTTCAAACATGGTGAATTTCAGGAGATGGATCGTGGATTCGACTTCTATGCTCCGCAGACGATGCAGGCTCCGGACGGAAGACGTATTCTGGTTGGATGGATGGGACTTCCCGATCTAGCGTATCCGACAGACGATAACGGTTGGGCTCATTGCCTGACCATTCCTCGGCAATTGTCACTCCGAGACGGCAAGTTAATCCAACAACCTGTTACAGAGATGGAGCAATTGCGCCAGCAGGAGGAAGGCACGCATATTCGCGCAACGATTGACCATGAGAGTCGATCTTTCACTGGTTTGAATGGAATTTCCTTTGAGCTGATCTGTGAGATAAGCCAAGTAGATGCAGAGATGGTGGGCATCGAATTCCGTGCAAGTCGAACTGAGAAAACGATTCTTCTGTATGATCGGATTCAGCAGAAAGTTATTCTGGATCGGACGATGTCTGGTGCCGAGCTGGCAGAGCAGAATGGCGTTGTACGACAGTGCACACTTACTGCGGAAGTGATTAAGTTCCATCTGTTCGTAGATGCATCTTCAGTCGAGGTTTTTGTGAACGATGGGGAAGAGGTCTTTACCAGCCGGATTTTCCCAAGCCGGGACAGCGTGGATATTCGTTTCTTTGCACGCGGAGGCAAAGCTGATTTTGAAGCAACAAAATGGCATTATTAAGTATTACGTGAGAGGAATGAGATAACATGTCGGAGAATCAACGGATTGCCCAGGAAGTCATTCATGCCATCGGGGGCAAAGAGAATATCGCATCATTTGCACATTGTGCAACACGTCTTCGCATCATGGTGAAAGATAAAGAAATGATTGATCAGAAAACGGTCGAGAACATCGAGAAGGTGAAAGGCGCCTTTTTCAACTCGGGTCAATATCAGATTATCTTTGGTACGGGAACAGTGAATCGAATCTTTGAAGAGGTTGAGAAGCTGGGCATCGAAGGATCGTCCAAGGATGATGTGAAGAGTCAGGGGAAAAAGGAAGGAAATGCTTTTCAACGGGCTATCCGCACGTTTGGTGACGTATTTGTACCCATCATTCCCGTTCTGGTAGCTACAGGACTGTTCATGGGATTGCGCGGATTACTTACTCAAAATGAAATTCTGGCGTTGTTCGGTGCAACACCGGATGATATTTCGGCCAATTTCTTGTTATTCACTCAAATCCTGACGGATACGGCCTTTGCATTTCTACCTGCACTTGTAGCGTGGTCCGCATTCCGCGTATTTGGCGGAAGTCCGGTACTAGGTATCGTACTGGGGCTAATGCTGGTCAATCCCGCATTACCCAATGCTTACGCGGTGGCAGATGGATCAGCACAGCCGCTGCATATGTTCGGTTTTATACCTGTCGTGGGTTATCAGGGATCGGTTCTGCCTGCGTTCTTTGTAGGTTTGATTGGAGCCAAGTTTGAAAAGGTCTTAAGAAGACGTGTACCTGAGGCACTGGACTTAATTCTGACTCCTTTTATTACGTTAACAGTCATGATTACGCTTGGACTTTTCGCGATTGGTCCCGTATTCCATTCCCTAGAAGAGTGGGTACTGCATGGAACAACTGCCGTATTGGATCTTCCGTTTGGCATCGCAGGTATTATCATTGGATTCTTCCATCAGATTATTGTCGTTACCGGTGTACATCACATCTTTAATTTCCTGGAGATTCAACTACTGGAAAAAACGGGATTTAATCCGTTCAACGCCATCATTACCTGCGCCATGGCAGCACAAGGAGCGGCTTGTCTCGCAGTCGGTCTGAAGACCAAAAATATGAAACTCAAAGCACTCGCATTACCTTCTTCCTTGTCCGCATTTCTAGGCATTACTGAGCCAGCCATCTTCGGAGTTAACTTGCGTTACATGAAACCATTTATTATGGGACTGGTTGGTGGTGGTGTAGGTGGTTTCATCGCTTCCCTGTTCCATCTGCAAGGTACAGGCATGGCAGTAACGGTTATTCCGGGAACATTGCTCTATCTGAACAGCCAACTGCCGTTGTATATCTTGTCCAACGTGGTTGCCATGGCCATTGCTTTTGCACTTACCTGGTTCTTCGGATATAAGGACCAACCGGTTGCAGAGGAATCGGTGAGCCATGAAAACAGTGGAGTAACATCAACTGAAGTTATAGCAGAGGAATCTAATGCGCGTATTAATTCAGTTACCGATGCCGTTACAAGCAATCGTCCTAAGGTAGATTTTCTCGAAATAGCTTCGCCAATGAACGGTACCGTCGTTGCTCTGGAGCAGGTTCCTGACCCGGCGTTCTCAGAAAAACACATGGGTGAGGGCATTGCCATTGAGCCATCAGAAGGAAAAGTGTATGCACCATTTGATGGAGTCATCGCACATGTGATGCACAAGAGTAAACATGCGGTGATTCTGGAGCATGAAACAGGTGTACAGATGTTGGTTCATATCGGAATTAATACCGTTGGACTAAAAGGAAACGGTTTTAACGCACATGTGAATAGCGGTGATCGTGTAACTGCAGGACAGTTGTTGATTGAATTTGACATGGACGTCATTCAGGCTGCGGGTCTGCCGGTGATTACACCTGTCTTGATCCCAAGTGGAAACGAAGCGATAGCAACTGTTACAGCAACCTCAACCGGTCGTGTGCAAGCCAATGGGGAAGCGGTACTTGTAGTGAATTTTACTGAGCCACAATAGAGGCGTGTAAAGTGGGAAGCGGAGAGAGATTCATCTCACCCGTTTCCCTTTTTGTGTGCGCCATAAGAAATCAAAGAAATAGATCATCGGTGATCTAAGGATCCAAGTGAGTTAGTATGCAAGAGAGCACCAGTTTACGGTTATCCAATCGACGCCCTATGAAAAACAAACGTTAATCGTGATCCTACAGACCAGCGTGACGTTTCAGTCGCTCTGCAATCTGCATTAGATCTTCTGCGGATATCCCTGGCGCAAATTCTTCCGGCAGATCAGGCAGCTCAGGTACTGGCCCTCCATACCCCGGCAAGCCTGCAAAAGCCTCCAGTTTACCGCCATCGGTTGGGTGTGTCCCTTTCCAAATCTGAGCAATCCCCTGATAATCCTTGTCACTGAACGTGTACAGCCTGCGATGTTCTCCCATCGCTTCCCACTTACGTGTCGTTTCAAAAGCTTTGTTATCCAGTCTTGGAATAGGAAACATCTTTGTTACATCAACACCCGTTGCAATTTCCAGTGCCTTGGCATACGCAAGAACATGCACACCGCCGCGTACAAGCAGGTATCCTGTCATTTCTCGGGCTGTTTTGTTGTCTGTCATTTCGTAGACTCTCATTTTGTGAGTTCTGGCTCCGCATTCAAGAAAGAAATTATGCAGCAGATCAAAGATCAGATTGCCACTGCTCACGACATATGAACCATTCCAGGGTCTTCCCATTGAGTCATAAGGGAGCGCTGTCTGGGCAGATTCGATAAAGTGTGACGTCATCCGTGCGTCTTTACCAACACGCAGTGGTGTGGAGTCTGGAGCACCTGGCGATGTTGAACCTTCAAGCATAAGGTTAATCGTATTGGCGACAAGTTCGACATGGCCGAATTCTTCCGCGGTAATACTTGCAACAATGTCATAAAAAGGACGCAGCTTGGATCTGCCTCTGAAATTAAATGACTGAAACATATAGTTATTTAATGTTGACATTTCCCCGAACTTTCCACCAAGCAACTCCTGAACTGCACTAGCTCCATTAGGGTCCGGATTATTGGATATGGGTAGTTCGATGGCAAGACGGTCTACACGTTTAAACATGACATTTCCCCCTCAATCCTAGTTAGTGTAAAGGTATGAAGGGGCACTTGTACGTTATTCGATCATTTGTGAAACAAAAACAAAACGTTCTGCCAGAGCTTTCAGCTCTGAACAGAACGTTAGATGAGTTCTTATTTGGAAGCTACGCCCACAACGCTGGTTCCATTTTTCGTGATTTTGTACGTCAGCACATCTCCGTTCCAGAAATGGAACTTAAGTGTGACTTCGCCATCATTGGTTTCATTGAAGAAGTTAGGTTTCAGCTCAATCACATTACGTTCGTAATCTGGGCTAAATGTGTAGGAGAATTCTTTGAACGAAGTCCAGTTCTGTGGACCGGCGTTCTCTCCGTTTGCATATGTTGCTTCCATCGTGGCCAGCTGATTGCCGTTAAACGTAGTCGGAATGGCAAATGCACTGGTTGTACCAGTTGCATCGTTCAACTTAGGTGTGTCATATTTAATGATATTGAAGTTCCAGTCAGCACCTTCGTTGAATCCAGCTGTGAGTGTGGCATTTACGCCCAAATCACCAGAGGCTGTCAATTTGGTTAACAGATTGGATTTTAACGTAAGTACATCTTTTTTGATCGTATAGTCTTTACCTCTGACAAGAGGAGTAGTACCATTTTTCAACGAATTGAATTTGTTCCCATTCAGATTGAGTTTTACCTTTTTATCTTGAACGGTTTCATTTTGTTTAAGGTATACGAGGTCCGTTTCAGCTGTGGATGAGCGACCAGTCCAGCTGGCTTGCATGGTATTGAATAGTTCCTGATCAGACCAAGTAAAGTTTGTGCGCCCGAAGTGCTGTCCGTTGTCCCACAACATCGTTGTCATCTGTTTTTGACGCAGATATTGTCCAACAAATTCGAAGAATTTCAGTTTTTCGCCTTGCTCAATGACACCTGTGTGCTGGTCAAAACCAAGCAAGCCATACTCACCGACGATAACCGGAATGCCTTTCGCTGTAAAAGCATTGTATACCCGATCAAATGTGTCGGTAACGTCCTTCTGTACTTCCTCGTTATACTTGGTGTAACCTGCGATGTTCACACTGAATGGCCAGAACCCGTAGTAGTGAACGGTTGCAATAATATTGCTGTCATTCAATTTTTGAATGGTCTTATTCAGTTCATCCAGATCAGGTTGAGCGGAAGAGGTATGCATCGTTGGAAGCACAAGTGGACGTGTCTCGTTGTTTCCACCCGAAGTTCTTACGATCTTGTGAAAAGAAGTATTCAACTCGTCCAGCATGCGATATCCAGTCGCTGCATCTGTTGTGCCGCCTTCGGAGAAACGTGGTTCGTTAACACTTTCGAACATAAGTTTATCGGATGCATCTTTGAATTTGTCCGCAATCTGAGTCCAAGCGGCGTTGTAACGTGCAAGCACGTTGTCATGGTCTTTCTCCATGTAACTGATCCAGCGCCAGGAATCATGGTGAAGATTGATCATGACGTAGAGATCCGCATCGAGGGCCCAGTTTACTACTTCTTGAACCCGATTCATGTAAGCGGAATCAATTATGTAGTCGGGTGCGTCACCGATGTGGGCTTCCCAGGTCACAGGAATACGGATACTGTTGTAGCCCTCAGCTGCGATCGATTGAATTAGTTCCTTCGTAATGCGTGGGTTGCCCCAGGCTGTCTCATCCTCACCAACGGCGTCCAGAGAGTTACCCAGATTCCAGCCAGGCTCCATGGCGTTCACATAGGTCTGCATTTTGCTTGGAGGGGGTGAGGCACTGGCCTGTTCGCTGTTGTCAGTCGCAGCTGAAGCCATAGCGGAGGAGAATAGAGATAGAATCAGGGCAGTCACAAGTGTAAGAGATAGGACTGATTTGCGGTTTTTTTTCATTAATATAGTCTCCTTCGAATAGAGAATGGTTGAACGTGAATAGCGGTTAAGCAGGGTGAAAATAAAGCTCAACGCAAACAAAAATCCACTTGTTTAATACTGGAATCACCACCGATTTATGTTCTGAAAGCGTTTTCGTAATTTACTATATCATGATTTAATATTGGACAATACCTGCACAATTGGAATAAAAATCATGTGAAAATCAGTGATTGCTTTTTAATGATAATTAGATTTAAATACCCTGGGAGGGATCTAATATGAAGCTGGATGCACATCAACATTTCTGGGAATACAATGTCGCCGAGTACGGATGGATTGGCGAAGAGATGAAAACGATTCGTCAATCTTTTCTTCCGGAAGATCTTGAAGCTTTATTGGTCCAATCAGGACTGGAGGGATGTATTGCGGTACAAGCCAGACAATCACTGGCAGAAACCGAGTGGCTTCTGCAGCTGGCAGATCGGCACGAGTTTATCAAAGGTGTTGTCGGATGGGTAGATCTTTGTTCAAATGAAGTTCGGGATCAGCTTGAACTGTTCGCGTCCAATCCATATCTGAAGGGCGTACGTCATGTCATACAGGATGAACCTGATCTGAAGTATGTATTGAGAGAAGACTTTCAGCGCGGAATTTCATTGCTAAAAGAGTATGATTTGGCCTATGATCTGTTGGTATCCAAGGAGCAACTACCTTATGCGGTGGAACTGGTTAAGACGTTTCCTGAGCAGCGATTTGTACTTGATCATCTAGCCAAACCCGACATAAAATCAGGCATAATCTCACCCTGGAAAGAAACACTTGAGTCATTGGCCGCACAACCTAATGCGTACTGTAAACTTTCAGGAATGGTGACGGAAGCAGACTGGGGAAAATGGACTCCAAAGGATTTTACAGCCTATCTGAATATCGCCATAGAAGCCTTTGGTGCGGAAAGGTTGATGTTCGGGTCCGACTGGCCCGTAAGCAACGTTTCAGCTACGTATTTTGAAGTATACGGTCTCATTAACTCGCACATTAATGCCTTACCTATACTAGATCAACAGATGATTCTTGGCGGCACATGTGCTGCGTTCTATCAAATATCGTAGTGGGCAATCCGAAGCTAAACCGGTTTCAAGAAGTTGACAACTGTTCTGATTCTTGCTAAAGTTTTATCCAATCCGCATAATCATGATCTGGGAATGTTACCGATATGGGCATAACCTGAGCTGGCTTGTTTACACGTAATCGTGTACCCAGGCTGGTTCGGGTTTTTTCTATTTAAGTTGAACAACCGATTTACACGAGACGACTGCGCGGCCAGAACAATCTTCCAATCGCTGTTATCCCCAGATTTTTTGATCCCTTTTTTAAAGGGGAAATCCGGTGATAGCGTATGCTTCCGATGTAGCTTTCTTGCAGAAAGCTTTTAGGCGAACGCTTCGCTTCTCCAGATTTTTTCTGTCCTCTCCGTTTATGTGTAATTGTGTAGTTCAATTTAAATATTTTGTCTTATTAATGTTTCTTACGATTGGAGCGGTTAGCTGAATTACATATTTGGAAGGAGAATGATGATGACGAATTTTAAATATCCTAAAGACTTTCTGTGGGGTGGAGCCATTGCTGCCAATCAGGCGGAGGGCGCGTATCTGGAAGATGGCAAAGGACTGAGTATCGTTGACTTGCTTCCGACAGGAGAGAACCGCAGAAGTATTATGAAAGGCAATGTTCCGGCTTTTACGCCGCTTGCTACCGAGTTCTATCCTTCACATGAAGCGATCGACTTCTATCACCGTTACCCTGAAGACATTGCTTTGTTTGCCGAAATGGGATTCAAAGCACTGCGTGTCTCCATTGCCTGGGCACGGATTTTCCCGACAGGAGAAGATGCACAGCCAAATGAAGCCGGATTGCAATTTTATGATAACCTGTTTGATGAATTGTTGAAAAACGGCATTGAACCTGTGGTTACATTGGCTCACTTTGATGTGCCTGTGCATCTGATCGAGAAGTATGGCAGCTGGAGAAGTCGTGAACTGGTAACGCTATTTGAAACGTACGCTACAACGGTATTCACTCGGTACAAAGACAAGGTAAAATACTGGATGACATTTAATGAGATCAACATGTTGCTTCATCTTCCGTTTCTTGGAGCGGGGCTGGCGTTTAATGAAGGGGATAACATCAAAGAAATTCAATATCAGGCTGCTCACCATCAACTAGTTGCAAGTGCATTGGCAGTCAAGGCATGTCATGAGATTATTCCAGGTGCCATGATTGGTTGCATGCTCGCCGCAGGAAGCTTCTATCCGTATACTTGTAATCCGGAAGATGTTTTCCAGGGCATGGAAAAAGATAGAGAGTCCTATTTCTTCATCGATGTGCAGTCACGTGGGGAATATCCGGGTTACGCCAAACGTTTCTTCAAGGACCACGAATTGAATATTGTTATGGAGCCAGGTGATGCAGAAATCTTGAAGAATCATACCGTAGATTATATCGGGTTCAGCTATTATTCAAGTCGTACAACCAGCACCGATCCGGAAGTTATCAAAAATATGACCAGCGGTAATGTATTTGGATCGGTAGCCAATCCATATCTCGCGAAGTCCGAATGGGGATGGACGATTGATCCCAAAGGATTCCGTATTACTGCCAATCAACTACATGATCGTTATCAGAAGCCGCTGTTTGTTGTTGAGAATGGATTTGGAGCCAATGACGTGGTTACCCCGGAAGGTGAAGTGGATGATGCGTACCGGATTGACTACTTGAAACGGCGTGTAGCTGAAATGGGTGAGGCTATTCAGGATGGTGTGAACATCATCGGTTACACCAGCTGGGGACCTATTGATATTGTAAGTGCATCCTCAGGTGAGATGAGAAAACGTTATGGCTACATTTACGTGGATCGTAATAATGAAGGTCAAGGAGAGCTGACACGGCTGAAGAAGAAGAGTTTTGAGTGGTACAAAGATGTGATCGAATCCAACGGAACAAACCTGGGTGACGCTTAGTCATAAAGGTAAATCGGATTAGCTCTAATTATAAGCAATCGGAAGAACCATGAATTCACGGAACTTCCGATTGTCCTCACATTGAAAGCGTTGACATATAGTCAGGTTCGCGCTATACTTGACGCAATTATATCGTTTCTGGGATTGTTACTACTTGAAGTAGGCAAAACCTAAGCACCAAAAAAAGCAGACCACCATGTCTTGTTTATTTTGTGATGCTTCAGGTTTTTTTTGTATGCCCAAAAGACGATGTATAACTGCCAAGAGAGTGGAACGTGACGGGGGGATTGAAGTGAAAATAGCAAAGGTTATCAACAATAACGTCATTAGCATCTATCAGGCGGATGGAGCAGAGCTTGTGGTGATGGGGCGTGGGATTGCCTTTAAGAAAAAGCCGGGGGATACAGTAGACGAGACCCGCATCCAGAAAGTATTTGCATTGAAAAACAAACAAACTTCCGATAATTTCAAGATGCTGCTGCGCGAAGTTCCGATGGAACTGATTGAAATTGTGGAAGAGATCATCACGTATGCGCGTGAGAACCTGGGCCGAAAGCTGAATGAGAACATCTATGTATCTCTTACAGATCATATTAACTTCGCCATCGAACGTTATCGGGAAGGCGTGGAGATCAAGAACGCATTAATGTGGGAGATCAAACAGTTGTACAAGCCCGAATTCGAACTGGGTCTGAGGACGCTGGAACAGATCAACACCCGAATGAATATTGAGCTTCCACCAGATGAAGCCGCTTTTATTGCCCTTCATATTGTCAACGCAGAGATGAACGAAGAAGTTATTACAACGATGAATATTACGAAGTTCATCCAGCAGATTATTAATATAGCGAAATATCATTTCAAAATGGAATTTGATGAGGACTCTCTCAGTTATTTTCGCTTTATCACACATCTGAAGTTCTTCTCCCAGCGTGTGCTCAGTGGTACGCATTACGACAACAACTATGATCATTTCTATGACATGATTAAGGAGAAACATCCGGATGCCGCAGCGTGTACGGAGAAAATTGAGTTGTTTGTCAACAAGGAATACAACCATGAGTTGACCAATGAAGAAAAATTGTATCTGACGGTGCATATCGAACGAGTGGTTAATCGATAATATTTAAATGTTGACAAAAATGGTTTAATTATAATAATATGTGATTAACAGGAATTAAATACGATTTAACTGGGATTGTTACTGGTTATGCAGGCAAAACCTAAGTCATGAGAAGGTCAGGACCATTGTGTCCCCTTGCTCAAGGCTTAGGTTTTTTGCGTGCAAAAAAATCGGTAAGGGCCTGTTTGAGAAAAGGTGGGGGTGCAGATCATGAGTCAAGAGAAACTGGCCAAAGAGATTGTAGAACTGGTCGGCGGTGAGAAAAATGTGGAATCGCTGGTTCATTGTGCAACACGATTACGGTTTGTATTGAAGGACGATGCCAAGGCAGACAAAGCCAAACTGGAGAAAACAGAAGGCATCATCGCAGTCAAAGAAAATGGAGGACAGTTCCAGGTGGTTGTTGGTAACAAGGTGCCTGAAGTCTATAGTGCCATTGGACAGATCAGTAACATTCTGGACGATTCGTCAGATAAAGAAAAACCTCGCAAAGCAGCCAAAGGGCTCGGGGGGATTATCGATATCATATCCAGCATCTTTGCACCACTTCTGGGTGTTATGGCGGGGGCGGGTATTCTAAAAGGGTTATTGTTGATTGCAAGCAATATCGGATGGCTGGAAACGACAGAAACAACATATACGATCCTGTATGCAGCAGCAGATAGTCTCTTCTATTTCCTGCCTCTGTTGTTAGCGGTTACAACAGCACGTAAATTCCAGGGAAATATGTTTGTCGCGATGACGATTGCAGGAGCATTGATCTATCCGTCCATCGTCACGTTGAAATCAGAGGGAACACCAACGGATTTCTTCGGTATCCCTGTCATTTTGATGAACTATTCATCTACAGTTATTCCTATCATTTTAGCTGTCATTGTCATGAGCAAGTTGGAAAAGTTCTTTAATAAAACACTTCACGATAGTGTGAAAAACTTTGTTACACCATTGTTTTTGCTAGTGATTATGGTACCACTGACACTGTTGGTATTCGGACCATTTGGTGTCTACGTTGGTAATGCAATTGCAGCCGGACTCGTTGCCGCATTTGGATTCAGTCCATTACTCGCTGGAGCCGTTATGGGTGCAAGCTGGCAGCTGCTCGTGATCTTCGGAATACACTGGGGTCTCATTCCGGTATTTATCAACAACGTTGCAGTGTATGGACAGGATGGTGTTAAACCCGCTGCGACAGCTTCGATCTTTGCTCAAACGGGTGCTGCTTTTGGGGTTATGCTGAAAACCAAGAACAAAAAACTGAAAACGCTGGCTGGATCATCCACGTTGACCGCATTGTTCGGTATTACGGAACCGGCCATTTATGGGGTAACATTACCACTGAAACGTCCATTCATTGCAGGAGTTATCGGTGGTGCAGTTGGTGGAGCTATTATTGGTCAAGCGGGTACATTGGCATTTGCATCCGGCGCACCGGGACTGCTGACATTGCCAATCTTCTACGGACCAGGTGGACAAGGCTTCCCTGGATTGATTCTGGGTATCGTAGTATCCTTTGTTGTTTCGGCTGTACTCACGTACATTATGGGCTTTAAAGATCCGGTAGAAGAAGAAACAAAAACCGAACCTGCTGCATCTGCCGAGCAACCTGTTCGTGCAACGAATGCTTCGGACGAAAATGTATTTAGCCCAATCGAAGGAACAATTGTTGAATTATCGGAAGTTCCAGATCCGGCCTTTGCATCGGGAGCCATGGGTAAAGGTATTGCGATTGAGCCAGCTGTGGGCAGAGTCGTAGCGCCTTTTGACGGTACAGTTACCGTTGCATTTAAGAAAAAACATGCCTTGGCTGTAGTATCAGACACCGGTGCTGAAATATTGGTTCACGTGGGGGTTGATACCGTTAAATTGGATGGGCAGCATTTTGTTTCCCATATCAAAGAAGGCGATCGGGTCCAAGCGGGAGATCTGTTGCTTGAATTTGATATTGCACAGATTAAGGCTGCTGGTTATCATACGGTAACGCCAATTATAGTAACCAACTCAGCCAACTACGAGGATGTAATTCCACAGGCTACAGGTCAGGTTCATAGCCAGGAGCTTCTATTGAAGTTGAATAGCGGAAAGGGACAGGAATAAAAGTAGATTGATGTATTAATCTGATGGTGAAGTGTTTTCATCGTTCCGTTGACATGGTGGAATTGGAAAATTATAATTAGGATTGTACATCTATACATGATAATGAAAGGTGGATTATTGAACATGACACATGCGATGAGACTGCGTTTCCTCCCTTTGAATCGGTAATTGAATACGTTCAAAGGCTCTGACCATTGGTTCAGAGTAAACGGGATCAGTCTGTCATTTTCAATCATCCTGACCTTAAAATAAGTGTTTTACTCGCTTTCCCGTTTACGTTGAATCACAGGCCGTGGCCTGTGATTCTTTGTTTTTTTCTTCTGATTATCTTAATCAGGTAAATAATTAGGTAAAGGCGCTCAATACAGACTACTGGAGGTAACCGCTATGATGACGTTACTGTTCTATTGATACGAGCTGGCACGATAAGCTCGTATCGATAGAAGTGTGATTCGCTATCGATACGATATAAATCTTATTTCGGAGGTAGCGAATATGGAAAAGATATGTTTTGAATTAGAACAGGTTGAAATGACCTATATGGATAAAGTAATACTGAACATTGAGCGACTGGCTGTGCATCAACTGGATCGTATTGGTGTAGTAGGTGGTAATGGTCAGGGTAAAAGTACACTATTGAAACTCATTACGGGGCAGATCCAGCCAACAGCCGGAAAGGTAAAACGTTTTGCAGAGTTTGGTTATTTGGAACAAGTGGAACCACCCCAGTCTAACGAAAGTATTGAAGTTGATGGGGCTTTACTCAGTAAATTAGCCATACCTCAACACGATCAACCATGGAGTGGCGGAGAACAGACCCGTCTAAAACTGGCTCAAATGTTCACTCATTATCATGAAGTACTGTTACTGGATGAACCAACAACACACCTGGATCAAGAGGGCATTACATTTTTACTGGATGAATTGCGTTATTACTATGGGGCGCTTGTGCTGATCAGTCATGATCGTGCGGTTCTGGATGAACTGGTGACCACGATCTGGGAAATCCATCAGGGAGAAGTACACGTATATTCTGGCAACTTCAGCGAATACCAGGCACAGAAAAGGCTGGAGCGTGAACAGCAGAACCAGGCCCATGAACAGTTCTCAAAGGAGAAAAGACGATTGGAACTGGCCGCCCGGGAAAAGATGAAGAAAGCCGAGAAAATAACGCAGGCCGGAAGCATGTCCAAAAAAGAATCCAAGGCAAAGGCAAACCGTATGGTTGAAACGAAATCCAAAGGTACCAGTCAAAAAGCGGTGCACCGCGCTGCCAAAGCGATTGAACAGCGGATGCAGCAACTTCAAGAGGTGAATGCGGTACAGCAGGTTCGGCCAATGATCTTCCGTCAGCCGAAGACATTAAAGCTGCACAACCGATTTCCAATTATGGCTGATCGCCTTACACTTGAGGTGGAAGGTCACATATTGTTGGAGGATGTAAGTTTTCAAATTCCATTAAAACAAAAAATAGCGATAACCGGAGCCAATGGCAGCGGGAAAAGCACATTGCTTAACCATGTTTTCCATGCTGGGGATCACATCACCATGTCTCCAAAAGCAAAGCTCGGTTATTTTCAGCAAATGAGCTATCGTTTCATGACAAAGGAGACCGTATTACAATTCCTGAAGAATCGTTCGGAATATGAGGAATCAGAGCTCAGAAGTGCGTTGCATGCGATGCAGTTTACAGGTAATGACTTGCTGAAGAATGTTGGGACATTAAGTGGAGGAGAAGCGATTCGTCTTCAATTATGTCACTTGTTTCTGGGCCAATATAACATTCTATTGTTGGATGAGCCGACGAATTTTCTTGATATGCATGCATTGGAAGCGTTGGAGCATTTTATCAAGGCCTATGAAGGAACGATTCTGTATGTATCTCATGATCAGAGGTTTATTGAAAATACAGCGGATCAACAATTTCAGATTACAGAGCGTCAATTAATTCAGGTGAATATATAAGTTGAACTAAAGAATATTTACACTGGACACTACGATGACAGAACAACCTTCCGATCGCTGTTATCCCCAGATTATTTTGATTCCTTTTATAAAGGAGTAAATCCGGGGATAAAGGCGAACGCTTCGCTTCTTCAGGCTCTTTCTGTCCTCTCCGTTTCGTGTAAATGTTTATTTCAATTTATATAGAATATAAATTTATAGGGGATGAGAAGTAACGAAACCGCCAAAGTGATTTTGGCGGTTTTGTCGTTTTCAAAGATAGGCAGATCGGATGCCTTATGTAGCTTCTATTAAGACTCCGCTTTTACAACCGCTGAATGCATGTTACCTGTGAGACGTTGAGGTGGGAAAACCATGCGCACGGGCGCAATGATGATGGCAGCAAATACAGCTTTAATCAGATCCCCAATAATGTAAGGATAAAACCCTTGAATCATGGCCTCAGGTAGGTCCATTTTGTAAGCATAAGCAAGCCAAGGGACACCCGATACATACACGAGCAGTGAACCAAATAGTTCAAATACAACAAAAGCGAGAATGAATCCTGTGACACCTTTGATATTGATTCGTGCAAGCAACAGTCCAATTAATAAAGCGGAGATCGGCCACATCATCACATATCCTCCGGTAGGTCCAAGAAGTACCGCAAGTCCTCCGGTCCCATGCAGCAAGGGGAAACCAAGAGCGGTGAGCAGAACAACCATGGTAACGCTAAGGAAACCATATAGTGGACCAAGTAATCCTCCGGCCAGCATGACAGCCAAGGTTTGTAATGTTATCGGTACAGGGGAGAAGCCAATGGGAATGCTTATGTAACCAAAAAGTACTAAAATTGCGGCCATAAGTGCGCTGAATACAATACCTCGCAAAGATAATTTCATGTTTGAACAATCCTCTCCATTTTGGTAATATGATTGTTAACCAATTATATAAATGTGGTTGACGATTAGGATCGTACCACATAAAAATAGAAAGGGAAAGGACTAATTTACGATGCAAGGCAACCTGCCTATAATTACATTAGAAGATGTTCGGGTGCATTATGTTTCCGAAGGTGGTCAAGTGAGGAAAGCGCTGGATGGGGTCTCACTTATGCTGCACCAAGGAGAATGGATTAGTATTGTAGGAGCGAATGGCAGTGGAAAAAGCACACTTGCTGGACTACTGATTGGATTCATTCCACTATCTGGAGGGGTACGGGATATCTCGGATGAACTTACCGTTCGGGGTGTATTGCAGCAACCGGATGCACAGGTACTAGGCGATACGATTGAAGAGGAGTTTCATTTTGCACTGTCACCATTGATGGATTCTGTAGAAGAGCAATTGGAGCGCAGGCAGGATGCATTACATACTGTAGGACTTCAATACCCCCCGGAGAAGGCTGTCTCACAATTATCCGGTGGACAGAAACAACTGCTTAATATTGCTGTAGCGCTCGCAGCCAAACCGGATATATTGATTCTGGATGAGCCAACAGCCATGCTTGATCCCGGAGCAAGAGACCGTATCGAGGCCATCGTTCAGAAGATTACCCAGCGAGGGACAACGGTGATCTGGATTACACACCATCTGGAGGAAGCAACCCTGTGTCATCGAATCATTGCTATGGAGAGGGGACGTTGTGTGTACGACGGGGAGCCGGAGTCCTTTTTCTATGAAACAGAGCTGAATGAGAAGGCTACACGGGAAAATGTACAGCTATCCCCCTGTGAATGGTTAGGGTTGGATCCTCCTTTTACTGTAAAAACTGCGTTATTGCTCAAGCAAAAAGGTATGATGTCAGAAGCCATGCCACTGCGACCTGAGCAACTGGCTAAGGAGGTCGCACGTTGGAGATCGAGCTAACCAATATACGTATAGAAGCATCGGAATCGAGCAAACGTGCACTGCTTGAAGATGTGAGTGTCCAGTTGAACAGTGGGGAAATCACCTTGCTGCTGGGCTGTACGGGTTCAGGAAAAACAACTTTACTACAGACGTTGGCTGGTCTGAGACCGCCCGATGCAGGAAGTATCACATTGGATGGCACACCTTTCTGGAAAGAAGGAAAAGTGCCGCAGTCGATTTTATTGCAAATGGGACTATTGTTTCAATTTCCGGAACAACAACTGTTTGCCCGAAGTATTCAGCGTGAATTCACATATTCTCTACGTCCCTATCGACTTTCAGAGAAACAGCAACAAGAGCAGATCACAAAAGCACTGAAGCAATGGGACCCGCCAGTGTCCTCAGAGTTGGACCGACGTTTTCATCTGGACAGGTCACCATTTGCTCTAAGTGGGGGAGAGAAGCGCAGGTTAGGTCTTGCTCTCGGAAGTGTGACCAATCCACACTGGCTTCTGCTGGATGAGCCAAGCGCAGGGTTGGAAGCGCAAAGTGTCGGGCTTTTGCTGGATGTATTGGAGCAACATCGTCTGGCAGGTGGTGGGGGCGTGGTAGCAACCCATGATCTGGATACATTTTTGCCTTGTGCGGATCGAGTATTGTTGTTGCAGGAAGGCCGTTTAATCGCCGATCTTACGCCGAGAGAACTTCACAAAAGGCCTGAACTGTTGGAGCAGACAGGAATCGGACTGCCACCATCGATGAGACTGGCACAGCAGTTTAGAGCAGCGGGTCTTGAGCTGCCTTTGACCGCGATGACGCCAGAAGAGATGGCTGAGTGTATTGTTCAGTCCAAGCCAGTTGAAGTACAGATTCAAAATGAATCGATAGAAGCATCATGGACGGTAACGAAGGAAGTCAAGAGCGTTGCAATGAAATATGAAGAAGAAGCACTGATGCTGTCGTCCATTAAAACGGTAGATGATCCAAAGCTTCTTCCGAACACATGGACTCATTCAGGCGGATTATATGGCGTCATGGACCCGCGTCTGAAATGGATTCTGTATATCTTGCTGGTCACTGCTGCGATGCTTCAACAGCGCTGGTTGGAATTGACGTTAACACTGGTGCCGGTAATAGCAGCACTTGCCGTGCTCCCGCGTCAGACTTTGGCTGGATGTATGAAATTAATGAAGCCACTGTTATTCTTTTTCATCATATCAACGGCGTTATCTGGGACAACCCTTTCAACAGAGGGAGGAGGTCTGCACTTTGGCTTTTCCCTGATGCAGGCGGAGGGCACTTTGCTGAATGTGTATCGTTTGTTTATCGTCACGTTGGCAAGTCTATGGTTTTCACTGACGACGCCTTATGGGCGAATGGTAGAAGGGCTTAACTGGGTACTCGGTATCGGTAAAAAGATCAGGTTGCCCGTAGCTTCGTTCGCTCTAGCTGTTTCGTTAATCTTTCGGTTTATCCCGATGATCTGGAGTGAGTGGCAGCGATTCTCACTGATCGTACGGGCACGTGGAAAGGCAGCTTTAAGACCAAATACCGTTCGAATTCGTGACCTGGGTCCGATGGTGATTCCCTTGTTAATGGCACTGTTCCAACGTGCAGAGGATATGACCATTGCGATGGAAATGCGTAAAGTTAGAGAGCACTCTATGCTCGGAGGACGTTCATCGTTATTAGTATGGTCCAAACGTGATACCTGGATTAGCCTCGCTGGCCTCATTGTTTTTGTACTATTAATATGGATTCGCCAATTGTGATGGCGATAATGATCGTGATGGATCCGGTAATGGATCAAAACCTAAACGCAGTGTTTTCCAAAGATCATGCATAAATGCGTTTGTCCTCGCTCACAATAAGTGGACGTTGATCATCTGAAGTGGATCAGGAGGGATAAACGATGAAAGATAAGTTTTTGCGTGAAGAACGGCAAGAATATACCGATGTGTCTACGGTGGAGTCGCAGCGAAACGATATCACTCTTGAAGAATTCCCGGAGGGTCCTTACGGTTCATCTCTGTTATCCGAGTCTATCGGGAAAAGTTCTCCGTGGCGGGTGGATCAGAGGTCTGCACATCGTTTTGATTATGAAAATCATGAACTTCACGAGGGAGAAGTACGGGATTATCCAGGTCAGGATGTTTTTGACGAAACGGTTCCGGATAACGTGTCCAAACCTCAATACCCGGAAGAATCGTAATGACAATTTGAGATAAATTAGAGTATAGCCTCCGACAGGTTTTGTCCTGTTCGGGGGCTGTTTTCGTTTGTGCTTAAATAAAACAAATCTCCTCCAACTCCACATTATGGGTTATTATGTTTGTAGCTCGAAGTAAAAATCTGGTTAAATATGCGGGGGGCTTGGGATGAGAGAGATCGATTATAGTCAATATTTCTGGCAGGATGATAAGGTCAGATTACGTGCTTTGCGTGAGGAAACTTGGATGTGTTCAGGAAGGTGTGCGTCGCCAAGTGATCTACACCGATGGAAAATACCAGGATATGATCCTCTTTGGATTAACCAAAGACGAGTTTATGGCAAAAGAGGGCCTTGTTTGAAGTAAAGGCTAATAAGGTGTAATTAAATGTGTAGTAGGAGGAACTATGAACCAACCCATACTAACCGATGAGTTAATCATCGACTGCAAGGATATTTATTTGCGCGAGTATCGAATTGAAGATTTAGAGAAACTGCAAGAAATTACGTGGCAACCTGAGGTGTATGAATTCCTACCGGGATGGAACGCTACGATTGAAGACAGGACCCTGTGGCTTACCGAATATGAAATCCCTGAGAATCAGCATTTTAAACAAGCTGTGATGGCGGGAGGGGATATCGGAGAGTTATATTTACGTATGGCTATTGTACTCAAAGAAACTGACGAGTTTATCGGATGGTGCTGCTCAGGAATTAAGGATGAGTTACCAGCACCTAATCGGGAGATTATGTACGGTATTTCGAAACACTTTAGGAATCGTGGCTATACAACGCAGGCAGTAAAAGGAATGACACAGTATTTGTTTGAACATACAAACGTTGAAATATTAAATGCCATCGCTTTGATTACCAATCAAGCATCCAATAAGGTGATACAGAAATGTAATTTTGAACGGTTAAATTTGATCGAAATCGAGGATGAACCCTATATCCATTATCAACAGTGTAAGCGAGAAGGTCATTTTTGATTGAACTTTTATCCTCATTGAAAATAGCTATAATATCAAAATTTCGGATCAGGTTAGACAGTTATTGCTGGCGCCTGATTTTTTCCTTATAGGACAAGTGTTAATAATTTTCTCCACGATAATAGCGTTCCAGTTTGTTATCCAAATGAACAAGCTGTGCTTTTTTCTCCTCGATATCATTCAGCAACTTTTGCTTTTGATCCTCAATCAGCTTGGTTCTCTCCTTCAGGGTGGAGGTTCCTTCATTGACCTGATCATAATACTTTTTGATGTCTTCCACACTCATCCCCGTTTCGCGAAGGCATTTGATAAAAACCAGCCAGTTCAGATCATCCTCCCAATAAAGACGGTTATTCTGCTCATTTCGTGCAGCAGGTTTCAGCAGTCCCTTTCTTTCATAAAAGCGAATCGCTCCAATGGAAATTTCAACTTTTTTGGCTACTTCTCCAATCGTTAACATGTGAATCTCCCTTTTATAAAAATAATTTGACCTACACTAAGTGTAGCATAGTAACTTATACATTGTTAAATAAAAATCACATTAGGGAAAGAAGGATTCGCATGAAAAAGACTGTTTTTGTAACCGGAGCAAATAAAGGGATTGGATATGAAATCGTAAAGCAGTTGGGTGAAGCAGGTTGGAAAGTTATCCTCGGCGCACGTAGTGTTGAACGGGGTGAAAGAGCTGTTTCCGAGTTAACTTCCAGGGGGTTAGACGTAGAATTTTTACAAATCGACATGAGTGACTTGAAAAGCATCGAGCATGCAGCTGATACGATTAACAAGACTTATCCCACAATAAACCTTCTGATCAATAACGCGGGTATGCCGGGTGCGTTTTCTCATTCCTTCACGGATACAAAAGAGGAAGATCTGCGGAACGCCTTTGAAGTGAACTTTTTCGGTACCTTCCGTTTGAATCAGCGCTTGTTCCCGTTAATCAAAGACAATGAAGGCACAATCATTAATGTATCAACCGATATGGCATCTCTGGACCATATGCAAAATGCGGAATTTACTTTAAATGCCTTCGACTATAACTCATCCAAAACGGCCAACAGTGCCATGACACTTTCGATGGCTTATGAAGTCAAAAACAGCAGGGCTCAAGTCTTTGCAGTAACGCCCGGATTCACATCAACAGATCTTAACGGCAATGCCGAAGGCGGTAAATCAAAAGAAGCTGGCGCTGCGATTATCGTGCGCTATGCGACGGATGGTAAACGCCATAACGGAGAATTCCTAGATGTGAATGGCGTGTACCCTTGGTAATCCACACGATGATAGGGATGAGGGTCTAAAAGTTTGAGCTCCATTCTGACTGATCATGTCCCTTGGATGATAGCGGAAAATTAGATGAAGCTATTGGCGTGGTTCCGTTATTTAGGTAGCAAGGAATATGAGAATACAACGTCGAATAAGAAAAATAGGTTAGTTCTAACTTGTTTATTTGTTGTAAGTGAAACAAACACCAAACGTAGACGAACATCTTTCTTGTACCAAGGTAACAGAGCCGTACTATAAAATCATATTTCTAACCAGCGTATCAATCGGAGGTATATTTTAATGGAGGTTTCACTATATAAAGCAGATTTAAAAGATGCAGTGAATATTCATGAAATGAAAGTCAAAGCATTTATGCCCTTGTTGGAAAAATATCAGGATTTTGCAACAAGCCCTGCCAATGAAACCGTAGAAAGAATTATTACTCAAATCAATCAATCTTTCACAGATTATTTCATAATTCAACATCTTGAGATTGCTGTTGGTGGAATTAGAGTCGTGAAAAAAGATAATCAAATCTACAGTATTAGCCCAATTTTTATACTGCCAGAACATCAAGGAAAAGGAATTGCTCAAAAAGTCTTAACAATGGTTGAGCAGATATATGATGATGCAAAGTCATGGAAATTGGGTACCATCTTACTAGAGAAAGGGAACTGTTATTTGTATGAAAAGATAGGCTATAAAAAAACGGGTGCAACAAAAGCAATTAACGACAAAATGACAATGGTATTCTATGAAAAGCATATATAAGCTTCAAATCCTTGAATAAGACGTCTCAGATTCGTTAGCCCGAAACCCATTGGACTACCACTATACTAATCGGATACAACAAAAGAATCCCCCATTCATTTCTAAACCGAAATGAATGGGGGATTCGTCATGCAATGAAAAGCCAAAATTAAAATGGAAGAAAAGCAGCGTTTGGAGAGCTTGACTAGTGCATGAGTAATGATCAAGTAGATCTTACGTAGCTCTGCTTATAGCCACCTTTTAGCTTACGTAGCGCCGAAGCTCAGCCTAGACATCAGCCTTATGCAGCGGCAGCAAAATCATAAGTTCAGTTCCCAAGCCTATCTGACTTCGTACTGTAATTTTCCCACCATTGGACTCCACAATCGAGCGGGTAATGGCTAGACCGAGACCTGCACCACCTTGTTTGCGCGAACGAGAACTGCTTGTGCGGTAAAATCGCTCAAAGATATGGGGCAGATGTGCAGGTTCAATGCCTGTGCCGTTATCCTTCACTGATAATTCAGCCTTATGATGCGTGGCATATAACGTTATGGAGATGGCTCCATGCTCTGGATCGGTGTGTTGCACCGCATTATGGAACAGATTCAGCACAACCTGCTTCAGCTTGTAAGGGTCAGCCAGTACATATACTTCAGCCGTCAGATCGAGATGAATGGATCTTCGTTGAGCCATCATGGCAAGTTGTGGTTGCATTTCGAGCAGCAGACTATCCAGCTGAATGACCTCCCGCTCCTGCCTTGGAGCCTGATCCAGCTTGGTTAGTAACAGCAAATCTTCAACCAGCTTGTTAATTCGTACGGATTCGCCGTGCATGCTGTCCAGTGCTTTATACAATTGATCTTGATTGGTCGCTGCACCCCGCTGTAGAACTTCAATGAAGCCGTGAATGGAGGTGAGCGGGGTACGAAGCTCATGGGAAGCATCAGACAAGAAACGCTGCATCTGCTCTTTCGATTCCCGCTCCGCTTCAAACGAGTTCTCCAGCCTTTCAAGCATGCCATTGAATGAAACTGCGAGCTGATCCACTTCTTCTTGTCCCTGAACGATGGGAAGGCGTTCTGCGAGGCTGCCTGCATCGATCTGCTGTACTTTATTCACCATGTTGGACAGGGGAACCAGCGTCCGGCGTAATACTTTAGTGTATAGAATCAGACCGGCTACCATGGCCAATAGCGATAACATGATGAAGATCAGAAGCTGTTTAATAATCAAGTCTCTCAGTGGCTTTGTAGCCGTGCCCATCTGGACCATTGGTAAACCGCGATTGCGTGGACCCGGCGATGCGAATACAATCAATTGCTCATTCCCTTTGCTATCCGTGACGATCCGGTAGGGAATGTGTTTTTGTTCTTTCAACTCATCTGTAATGTCCTGATATTCTACGGTTGATAGTTGAGGGGCTTTCAGACCGTCTTCTCCAAAAACATCCTCGAAAGTACCTTGGTTATCAAACAGGGCCAGTGAACGGTCAGGAATAAACAGCACCCGGTTACCAGACCCTTTTCCTGCCTGTCCACCGAAAGGAGTGTTAGAAGAGCCGCTACGTGACTGGATTCCGAGCCAAACCGGGGGCATGGACATGAGCTGTTCTTCCATGGTTTTTGCCTGATTCCGGTAAAGAAAGCTTTCCATGATCCAGAATTGCAGGATACCGATTAACAATAACAGCCCAGCAAGCACGAACAGAGAACGTGAGAGCAATTGAGAACGTAATGAACGAGGCCAGATCCATTGTTGCAGATGTCTTAAACGAAGTTTATTTTTCTTAGGCAGCGAGTTCATCAGAGATCCACCCTGTACCCGACACCCCGAAGCGTGCGAATGAGTTTATGCTCTTTATCCCCGAGTTTGTCGCGCAAGGAACGAACGTAAACCTCCACAATATTTTCTTCCCCGCCAAAATCATACCCCCACACCCGGCTTAGAATGGTCGCTTTGCTCAGTACAATCCCATGATTAAGCACAATAAATTTTAGTAATTCGTATTCGGTGGGAGACAGCTCCAGGACCTGATTCTGATAAGTGATTTCTTTGCGCTGATCATCAATTCGGAAAGGACCGTGGGTGACGGCTCCTATTAATAAAGGAAATTGATTACGCAGTCTGGCCTGAATCCGGGCGAGCAGCTCGTCAAAGGCAAAGGGTTTGATCATGTAATCATCAGCACCAAGCCAAAGGCCCTTAACCCGATTCTCGACCTCATCCTTCGCTGTCAGCATAATCACGCCAACCTGGGCTCCAGTCTTACGCAGACGTTCGACCACTTCGAATCCATCCATCTCTGGCATCATGACATCCAGAATAGCCATATGTGGCTTGAATTCAAGCGCCAACTCAAGTGCAGCTGCTCCATCGGGGGCGGTGCGTACATCAAAGCCCTCATTGCTTAATCCAAGCTCTAGAAATTGCAAAATATGCGGTTCATCATCAGCCAATAGTATTTTAATTCCGCTGCTAAGCTTCATAATGCGGGGCTCCTCCTTGCTTGCTTCCATGTTAGTTCTCCCTCAATTGAGAGGGACTGTATGTTGTATTATCGCTTGCCAAACTGAAATATAGCTGAAAGGATTGTGAATTATCCTCAGACAACATTCAGCGGGTACTCATCCCAGTTTTATTTTGGCATGTCACAATATTAGACATGAAGAACTTTGAAGGAGTGATTAACATTGAATAACACCAAAAGAAGGATGGATCTTGTCCTTCTGCCGATTGTATTACTGGCGGCGTTTCTGAATGGTTACGGTATCTGGAACGATCAATATGCCAATTCCTACTATACGACTGCCGTTGGTAGTATGCTCAGCAACTTCCATAACTTTTTCTATGCTTCATTAGACTCGGCAGGCTCGGTCACTGTAGATAAACCACCTGTTGTCTTCTGGATCCAGACGGCCTTTGCCTATGTCTTTGGATTGCACGGATGGAGCGTTATTTTGCCGCAGGTATTAGCGGGAATCGGTTCGGTGCTCCTGATCTATTTCATGGTGAAACATACATATGGTCTTGCAGCAGCACGAATCTCGGCACTTGCGATGGCGACTGTGCCTGTCGTGGCGGCAGTAAGCCGGACCAATAATATTGACAGCATGCTGGTGTTTACACTACTGCTGGGTTCATGGTTTTTGTTCAAAGGCAGCAAACAAGGCAATGCTTGGCGCATACTGGTTGCCTTTGGGTTAATAGGCGTAGCCTTTAATATGAAAATGCTTCAAGCCTACATGATTCTCCCGGCTTTTTATTTGTTCTATTTGCTCGCTTTTCAGGCGAAATGGAGAAGGAAGATCATCCTGATGATCGGCAGCACAGCAGTTCTGGCGGTCGTTTCCTTATCCTGGGCCGTCACTGTGGATTCCATACCCGAAGACCAAAGACCTTATATCGGCAGCAGTGAAACGAACTCGGTCATGGAACTCGCCTTTGGATACAATGGTCTGGCTCGCCTAACGGGCCAGCAGAATACGGCAGGTAACCCAGGTATGCCAAATGGGATCGGACAGGGAAACAATCGTGGCAATCGAGGGGATTCGACCTCATCTCCTAATCAGACGGGTAGTGGTGTTCCTGGCGCGGGGCGAGATGTCAATGCACCGGATAACGATAATGCAAATGTTTCGAATGGCACAAACACCATGGGCGGCATGAATGGGACGAATGGTAATTTCCCGAACGGACAGATGCCAAATGATATGGAAATGCCAAACGGAAGAAATTTTGGCGGAAATGGTGGCGGAGGCATGGGAGGCATGTTTGGTACGGGGGAGAAAGGTCCTCTGCGTCTGTTCCAGACTGAACTGTCAGGTCAAGCCAGCTGGCTTATGCCAGTTGTATTGCTTGGGTGCACTGCCATATTTGCAGGATTAAGACGGAGAAATATAACCAGCAAGCACAAGGAGGCCTTGTTCTGGCTGGCCTGGCTGCTTCCCGTTGCTGCCTTTTTCAGTGTGGCAGGTTTTTTCCATCAATATTATCTGATTATGCTTGCACCTCCACTTGCTGCACTGACTGGCGCAGGATTTGTAGCGATGTGGAAGTCATATCGTGATCGCGTTGGATGGCAGGCATGGTTGCTTCCGGTGTCCGTGCTGCTGACGACGCTGTTCGGCTGGTTTATCATGCAGGAGTATAACGATACGATTGGTGCAGGCTGGTCCATAAGTGAATTAATCGCAGGCATTCTGGTCACGGTCATCCTGGTCGTTATGCTTCATCGCACACATCGATGGAAACAGGGCTTCATTATTGCGGGATTCATGGTGATGCTGATCGGTCCAATTTACTGGGCATTTACCCCAATTACTTATGGTGGCAACAGCATGATTCCGGCAGCAGGACCTACTGATTCCAATGGAATGTTTGGTCGAGCCGGAATGGGGATGCCGATGGGTAACGGTGCAGAAGTCACAGAAATGCCCACAACGGATGGCCGTGGCGGAATGGGTGACCGTAACGAAGAAGTGGATACAGCCACATTGAATTATCTGAAAGAGCACAATACAGGCGAAACGTATCTCTTCGCCACTACGGACTATAATCAGGCAGCACCCTATATCATCGATGAGAACGCAGCTGTGATTACGCTTGGAGGTTTCTCCGGTTCAGACCCAGTGTACACAACAGAGGAACTGGAGCAACTCGTCAAGAGCGGGCAAGTGAAATACTTCATGGTTGGTGGCATGGGTGGCCGCGGAGGAAACTCAGAAATTACCGATTGGATCAAACAGCATGGAACCGAGATTCCAACGTCAGAATGGAAGACAGGCACGGACAGCGGATCTATGGATAACGGAGACACCGGAAACAGAGCTGGCTTTGGATTTAGCGGACAGACCACCTTGTACGAAGTGAAATTGTAGCTATATAAATTGAACTTGTCATTTACACAATAACGGAGAGGACAGAAAAAACCTGAAAAAGCGAAGCGTTCGCCTACAAGCTTTCTGCAAGAAAGCTACATCGGAAGCATACGCTATCACCGGATTTTCCCTTTATAAAGGGAATCAAAAAAATCTGGGGATAACAGCGATTGGAAGGTTGTTCTGTCATCGAAGTGTGCAGTGTAAATATTCTCTAGTTCAATTTATATAGAGTGAAAATCTCGAACGAAGTCCATTGGAAAAGGGAGGGGACAAACATGGCTCACGCGTACCGATACAGTATTATTATTCCCATGTATAACGAGGAAGCGGTGATTGAGGAGACTTATCGGCGTCTGAAGAAGGTCATGGGCAGCACAGGAGAGAGCTATGAACTGTTGTTTGTCAATGATGGCAGCATGGATCGAAGTGCACAGATGATCCGTGATTACGCCCGTTGGGACGAGAGTGTAAAACTAATTGATTTTGCCCGTAACTTCGGACATCAGATTGCAATAACAGCGGGCATGGATTACGCAGTGGGGGATGCGGTGGTTATTATTGATGCGGATCTGCAGGACCCTCCCGAACTCATACTGGATATGATTGCCAAATGGAAAGAGGGCTATGAAGTCGTATATGCACGTCGCACCAGACGAAGCGGGGAAACACGCTTCAAGAAATGGTCGGCAAGTCTGTTCTATCGTGTCCTTCGTGCCTCAACCGATACGGATATCCCGGTAGACACCGGAGATTTTCGCCTGATTGATCGCAAAGTATGTGATGAGATGAAACGTCTTCCGGAGAAAAACCGGTTCGTGCGCGGGTTGGTCAGTTGGGTCGGCTTTCGTCAGACTGCGATTGAATATGAACGCGATGAACGTCTGGCAGGCGAAACAAAATATCCGCTGAAACGCATGCTGAAGCTGAGCCTGGATGGCATTACGTCATTTTCGCATAAACCGCTCAAGCTTGCAGGATATGTAGGCGCGATCCTTTCAGTAGGCGGATTCATCTACATGTTAACAGTTATTGGTTCGGCTATCTTTACAGATTCAACGATTAAAGGATGGCCATCCATTGTGAGTATCATGCTGATGTTTAACGGATTCATCTTGATCATGCTGGGCATTCTGGGCGAGTACGTTGGCCGAATCTATGATGAGACCAAGGCGCGTCCGCTATACATTGTGAGAGATGTGGTGCAGGCCGAGAGCCAGCAAGCACAATCCCGATTGACAGCCCGAGTTGCTCATCATGACTAAGCGTCTGGTGACACTCTTCAAGTTCGGTATTGTAGGTGTTGCGAATACGGTAGTGGATGCGTTGGTGTTTGCTATACTCGCAGTGGTCGGTGTGCCGGTTCTGATTGCCCAGGTAATCTCGTACAGCTGCGGTGTTGCGAACAGTTATTGGCTGAACGGCAGGTGGACTTTTCGAGATACGGCACGAGGAGGTGGCGATAGAACAAAACTTATTCGTTTTCTAATCACCAATCTTATCGTTCTCGCGTTATCCGCCCTCATTCTGATGACTTTGCACGATGTGCTGGGTTGGAGTCTTGTGATGAGCAAGATCCTGGCGACCTTGATGGGGATGGTTCTGAACTATATGGCCAGCAGATATTGGGTGTTTCGTACAACTAACATATGAAAGGAGTGTATGATGAAATGCGAATTAAAAAAGCAGTTATTCCGGCAGCGGGTCTCGGAACCCGGTTCCTGCCAGCGACCAAAGCACAGCCCAAAGAGATGTTACCGATTGTAGACAAACCGGCCATCCAATACATTGTTGAAGAAGCAGTGCAATCAGGCATTGAGAATATCCTCATTGTGACTGGACGCAACAAAAAATCCATAGAGGACCATTTTGATAAATCGGTTGAACTTGAACATTCTTTATATGCCAAGGGCAAACAGTCTTTACTGGAAGAGGTGCAGGCCATCAGCGAGATGGCCAATATTCATTTTATTCGTCAAAAGGAACCGCTGGGTCTGGGGCATGCGATTGGGTGTGCACGGCAATTTGTAGGAGATGATCCCTTCGCTGTACTGCTCGGAGATGACATTATGGTGTCTGATCCGCCTGCACTTGCACAGATGGTTCATCTCCATGAAAAGACAGGCAACCAGATCATTGGTGTCCGTCAGGTAGACGCGGCAAATGTGAGCAAATATGGCATTATTGATTCGAATGGTGCTGAGGACCGGGTTCACCGGGTCACCAATCTGGTCGAAAAACCTTCTCTTGCGGAAGCGCCATCCCGTACAGCTGTAATGGGACGATACATATTGAAACCTTCTATCTTTCCCATTCTGGATCAGATCGAGAGAGGGGCTGGAGGGGAATATCAGTTAACGGATGCCTTGAAAGAAGTGAGTCAGGTGGAGGAACTGTTGGCCCTTGAACTGGCGGGGCGCCGCTACGATATTGGTGATCAATTCGGATATATACAGGCGATCTTGGAGATCGGACTGATGCGCAAGGAATTACAGCCCATGCTGACAACCTATCTTCAGAAGCTTGCAACCCAGTGGGCATAGTGATTGATATGTAGCAGAGGTTTATATCTGCTGTAGGACGGGTTCTCCTTCGTGCCATGGTTCTGTCAAGATTCTAACATTGTACAATTCTGCCTGTAACGCTACAATGAGCAAGAAGTTTAAGTTGCTCTTTGAGGGGTGAGGAATCATGAATGAATCTATCATCAGGGACCTTATTAAGTATATGGACGTGGAGGACAACGCCGCTATTCAGTACATTCAGACTGAGCATCGGATGAAACTGGGACTCTTCTGGGGGATACAGGAAGGCAGCCGCGTTCTGGAAATCGGTTGTGGTCAGGGAGATACAACGGCCGTGCTTGCACATCTGGTGGGGGAACATGGGTACGTTCATGGTGTAGATATTGCACCTGAGGATTATGGCGCACCACTGACGGTAGGCGAAGCGGCAGCCAAGCTGAGGAGTTCTCCACTGGGTGATCGAATTCGAATGGATTATGATTTCGACATTCTAAGTGATCAAGTTCAATTCTCTGAGAATGAGTTTGATATTATCGTACTTTCCCATTGTTCTTGGTACTTGAAATCGTTTGACGAACTCGCCCAGATTCTTAGCAAGGTTAGGACGTGGGGGCATCAGTTATGTTTTGCAGAATGGGATGCACGAGTTACAGATGTGAGCCAGCTCTCACATTGGTTATCCGTTCTAATTCAATCCCAGGTCGAATGTTACAAGGAGAACAGCTTCTCCAATGTGCGGACGCTCTTTACACCGGAGGACATCCAAGAGCTTGTCTCTGCGGCAGGCTGGACGATTAAGGAAGAGACTTCGATCCATTCTCCCGAGCTGCAGGACGGTCGCTGGGAAACCGAAATGACACTGGCCGAAGCGCCTGTGGAATTGAAACTGCTTCCGATCCCGGACAAAGTAAAAACACTTCTTCTTTCCGAACTAAAATTACTTAGGACACATCATGCCTCGGGGCCTGGGAGTCCACTTCGAACGTATGCAATGGTTGCCAACAAACGGTAAGGAAATACGAATAAATTCCATGATCTAAAAAAATGTGTTTACTTCATCACGGTAATTTTGATATTATAATCGCAATATCAAATGCGACGAAGAGACGAGTAGATAAAAATCATTCTTTCAAAGAGAGCTCCGGCAGCTGAAAAGGAGTAAAGAACTTTTTATTGAATAAAGACTCAGAGCAGCACATCGGAACTTGACATAAGGGATGGTGTGACAGGAGCTCCTGTTATAGAGCTAGAGTATGAACGGTCTACAGCCAGCAACATGGTTGTGTAACCTTTACTTGAAGAGGCGGATATGGTGACATATTGGCGAATCTGGGTGGTACCACGAGAGTTCAATCTCGTCCCTGAGACTATTGTCTTGGGGATGGGATTTTTTGGTTTTTTCGGGGCTGTGACTACACGCTTTGGAATTGCCTGAATAGTGTTAATTAGGAAGTCAATTTCATAATACGTTTTTGGTGAGTTATGAAATGGATCAAAGAGAAGAATCACTTAAACCGAAAGGAAATGATGATTGAATGTCAGCAAAATTGAAAGTTGGTATCGTCGGTGGAACGGGAATGGTAGGTCAGCGTTTTGTGGACCTGCTCGATCAACATCCATGGTTTGAAGTAACAGCTATTTCTGCAAGCGCCAATTCGGCAGGTAGAACATATGAAGAATCCGTACAAGGCAGATGGAAACTCGCAGTTCCTATTCCGGAAGCTGTGAAGAAAATCGTGGTTCAGGATGCTTCGCAGGTCGAAGCTTTTGCCAGCCAGGTTGATTTTATTTTCTGCGCGGTTGATATGAAAAAGAATGAGATTCAAGCGCTCGAAGAGGCTTATGCCAAAACAGGAACACCTGTCGTATCCAATAACTCGGCTCACCGCTGGACGGCAGATGTACCAATGGTAATCCCTGAGATTAACCCGGGGCATCTGCACGTGATTGAAGCTCAACGCAAACGTCTGGGTACGAAAACAGGATTCATTGCCGTAAAACCAAACTGCTCAATTCAGAGCTATGTGCCGGCATTGCACGCCTTGCGTGAATTCAACCCGACTCAGGTCGTTGCTTCCACGTATCAAGCAATCTCGGGAGCGGGTAAAAACTTTACGGACTGGCCAGATATGCTTGATAATGTCATTCCATACATCGGTGGCGAGGAAGAGAAGAGTGAGCAGGAACCACTTCGGATCTGGGGCAGCATCGAGAACAATCAGATCGTCAAAGCTTCTGCACCATTAATTACAACACAATGTATTCGTGTACCGGTAACGGATGGACATCTGGCTACCGTGTTTGTGAACTTTGAGAAAAAACCAAGCAAAGACGAAATTCTGGAGCGTTGGTTGCAGTTCAAAGGTCGTCCGCAGGAACTGGCTCTGCCAAGTGCACCAAAACAATTCATTACGTATTTTGAAGAAGAGAACAGACCACAGACGAAACTGGATCGTGATATCGAACGCGGAATGGGTGTCTCCACAGGCAGACTGCGCGAAGATTCACTCTATGATTACAAATTCGTTGGATTGTCCCACAACACGCTCCGCGGAGCGGCAGGTGGTGCGGTTCTGATCGCAGAACTGCTTAAAGCTGAAGGATATATCCAGCCGAAATAAGCATCAAAGTATCATGAACAGCAACAGATTTTTGCAAAGAATGATTAGATGAAAACCATCACTTGTTGATGGTTTTTTTTGTGGGCTATATCGGAAAACGGAGTGGAGTCATGGAGTGGTATGAAATATGTAAAGTGAAAAACGCCGACAGGATTGTCAGCGTTATTTACTGCGCAGATGCCGGGCACTGACTCGAAGCTTTGGTTTCAGGAAGAATACGACTCTTTAGCCGAGAAGCCGGACAGCTACCTTCTTCGTCGCGTTTGGTTTCCCAATTAATAGGATTGGTCATATCCGGGATGCGTTGCTCCAAAATGGCCTGATATTGACGTGCTTTCTCTTCCAAATGAGCAACACGGCTCTTGGCTTCTTCAAGCTGAATCAGCGCTGATTCCTTGTACTCCATCATAAGTGCGAATCGTTGTGCAACGGTTGAATCTCCTTCAAGACAGAGATCGACGTACGTTTTAATGTTTTCAATCGGTAAGCCTGTCTGTTTAAGGCATTTGACGCCGTGCAGCCAGTTGATGGATTCTTCATCAAACACCCGAATGTTATTTTTATTGCGTTGAATGCTCGGAATCAAGCCCTTATCCGTGTAAAAGCGTACCGCGTGCTCTGTGAGTCCCGTAAGCTGTGCAGCATCCTGAACCGTATACATAATATGTAATCCTCCTTGTGAAAAAATATATTAGAGTGCTTGACTTCGTGTAACACGAAGGAGCTAGGGTTATTGTAACGCAAGTCGGACGGAAGTGGAATCCCGCTTAGTTGCAGGATTCCGGCATACGTAGCCGGTTGCGATTCACATTTGAACCTTAGGAGGAGTTAATATGCAAACGGTAACCTTAAATAATGGAGTGAAAATGCCGATCATCGGCTTTGGTGTCTATCAAGTTCCCGATGCGGATGAATGCGAGAATACGGTATATGAAGCATTGAAGGCCGGATACCGCCTGATTGATACCGCCGCCGGATATCTGAACGAAGAAGCGGTTGGACGTGCAATTAAACGCAGTGGCATACCGCGGGAAGAACTGTTCATCACGACCAAGCTTTGGATTCAGGATGCAGGATACGAAAGTGCCAAGCGGGCGTTTGCCAAATCGTTAAGTAAGCTGCAGCTCGATTATCTGGATATGTACCTCATTCACATGCCGTTTGGTGATTACTACGGCGCATGGCGTGCGATGGAAAAACTATACCGTGAGGGCAAGATCAGGGCTATCGGTGTCAGTAACTTCCTACCTGACCGCCTGATGGACCTCATCGTCCACAACGAAGTTGTGCCTGTCATCAATCAGATCGAAACTCATCCGTTTCAACAGCAGGTCGACAGCGCTGTTTTCATGAAAGAACAGGGGATACAGCACCAGTCATGGTCCCCGTTCGCCGAAGGTCGCAACAATTTGTTCAGCAACGAAGTCCTGGTTTCCATTGCTGAGAAACATAACAAATCCGTCGCCCAGGTTGTACTGCGCTGGCTGGTGCAGCGGGATGTTGTTGTTATTCCAAAATCAGTACGCAAAGAGCGGCTTATCGAGAACTTCGATATTTTCGACTTTGTACTAAGCCAGGAAGAGATTGCAACCATTTCCACGCTGGACACCAAGGAAAGTCTATTCATGAAGATTGACGACCCTGAAGTTGCCAAGATGCTAGGTAATATGAAAGTGGATTTGTAAAAACAGAAATGAATGACTAGGTTTACGAAGCGTATCAGTATCACAGCCATGTTAGTAATCATAGCAACACAAATCAAAACGCCGACAATCATGTCGGCGTTTTTTAATCATCCAGTATTTTGTTAGGCCGCAGATGTCTTATCTGACTTATGCAGAAGCTGAGAGCGACGACCGAGCAGATAACCTGTCAGTGAAGCAAGCATCTGTTGAAATACCATGCCAAGCACGACCGGGACAGCAACAGGTGGCGGAAAATAAGAAACAGCCAATACTGCACCTGCGCTGATATTACGCATGCCTCCATTGAACACCAGAGCGACCTGATCGGCCTCGTTCCAGCCCAGCAATCGGGCGATGAAGTAACTTAGCGCATAACCGAATGATGCCAGGAAAATAATGATGACCGCAAGACCAGCCAACTTCCAGTTGAAATCAGCCAAGTAGGGCGCAACGACAGATCCGTTAATCGCGACGACTGATGCCATGAACAATTTGGACAACGGATTCAACCTTGGTCCCCAGACCGGGACAATGGCGCCTTTGGTCCACTCATTCAGCAGCATACCGAGCAGGGACGGCACCACAATCATCCAGAACAGACTGCTCATCATGGCTGCCATGTCCAGTGTAACACTGGTGCCGATTAACAGGGATAACACCCCGGGCACTACGAAAGGAGCAAGCATGGTATCAATCAGGATGATGGAAAGTGTAAGTGCGATATTGCCCCGATAGATGCTGACCCAGATGAAGCTGCTTATTCCTGTCGGAATCACGGCTGCCAGAACAAGTCCGGTTATGGTGTACGCATCTGTAGGGAAAACCAGATGACCCATACCAAGAGCAATTAGAGGCATCGCCAAATGCAAAATAAACAGACATACAAACAAGGGAAACGGCTTTTTCAGCACGTTCACAAAATCCCGTATCCCAAGACTGATACTTCCAGCGAACGTCATGAACGCAAAAAGCCAAGGGGATAAAAAGGTATAAGAAGAAAGAAAACTCCCGCATAACACGCCAATAATAATACTGATTGGGGTAATCAGTGGCATGATGCGGTTCAAGCGTTGGTTCAAGGCTTGAAGCATAATCATGACATCCCTTTACCGTGTGATTTTACTATTATACATGTTAATAACGTTGGCTGCAGACCCATTTGCAATGCAGCAGTCTGAACAGGTATCATAGACTTGGAACAAGGATTCCGATTAGGAGAAGGGGAGATGATCATGTTTATAAGAAAAAGAAAGCACACATTAATGATGACAGGCCTTATTGCATCAAGTATTCTTTTGATTTCGGCCTGTTCTGTCGTGGAACAAGCTAATCAAAGTTTAAATTATGTGAGTGGGGCTACTGATTATATAGAACAGGTATCAAACGCTGGGGCTGATCTGCAAGAGCTCGCATCGGGTGCGGTGAATAATCCGGAGATTACAACGCAGATTCAGGAGAAAATCGATCTGATCCAAGCAGAAGCAAGCGAATTTTCTCAGTTGACTGCTCCTGCAATAGGAGAGAGCATTCATGAGAATCTGGTCAGCTATAATACTCAATTAACAGAAGTCGTGGACAATTTCGAGAATACAATTGCAGAGCAAGGTTTTACGGCAGAAAATTGGGAGAAGACAGGCATTCCTGAACTGATCACCAACATCAATAATTTGAAAGATCCGCTTAGCGGACTTCAGGGTGAATAAGTTGAATTGATCTTAGCACCTTAGACAATCAGTTTGTAATCGAATACTTGAGAAGGGCGAGATATCGGAATGATTGAATTACCGTTATGCTCGCTTTTTTATTTTCCGAAAACGGATGCATATTTAATATCACAGGAGCTAGACTATATCATGTAAATAGGAGATGTATATGACATTTATCTCATATTTATGTGAAGATGATCTATGGTTTGACAAGGTTGGGACAGAGGCGTATGATAAGTATACAAGTTAATAAAGTATAGTTACTTACTATAAGTTTAGAACTGCACCTAAATATATTTTGCCAAAGGAGAACGGAGTCATGACGGAGCACAATGGAAAAGTAATCATTATTACAGGTGGAGCAAGTGGTATTGGTAAAGAGACAGCACTTCAACTTTCGGATCAAGGTGCGACTATTGTGGTCGCTGACTATAATGAAGACGGAGCGAAGAAGCTTGCGGCAGAGATTGAAGCAGCAGGCGGAACAGCGGGCGCGTACAAAGTGGATGTATCCAAAGGGGACGAGGTCAAAGCCCTGATCGACTGGACCGTAGAGCAATATGGTACGTTAAGCGGTATTTTCAATAACGCAGGCATTGGGCTTGTGAAGCCATTTCTGGAGATGGACCCGGAATCCTATCACAGAGTCATTGATGTAGATCAGCACAGTGTATACTACGGTATGTACTATGGCGCGAAAAAAATGGTTGAATTAAATGTACAAGGTACTATTGTAAATACAGCTTCGATCTATGGAAGTGTTGCTGCAGTAGGCAGCTTCAACTACAACGCAGCCAAGGCTGCTGTTGTTATGATGTCCAAATCCGGTGCATTGGAACTTGCTGAGCATGGAATTCGTGTAGTTGGTGTAGCACCTGGCTTTATCGAAACACCGATTCTGGGTGATGACCAAGCCATGAAGGATGCGCTTGCTACTCAACATATGCGTGGAGAGCTTATTCAACCGGAGAAAGTAGCCAGTGTGGTTACATTCCTGTTCAGTGATGCAGCAAGCGCAATGAACGGTACAACCGTAGCCGTAGATGATGGATTCCTCAGCTTCAAAACCAAATAAGTACCCTTTTATAATCAAGGCAACTCATCTCAAAAAACAGAAAAAAACGGTGCAGAACGATTTATTCGTTTTGCACCGTTTTTGTATTTTCATTATAAAGTAATCGTAGCATGTGAGATGGAAATAAGTTTGTCGAATCATCCCGAAATTTCAGAGATCGTGATACAATTAACAAGACTATAGCTATTTATCATTTTGTGGTGTCATATACAATTCGAACTCCGAGAGAGCCATAACTCTCTTCTTTGTAATGACATTGAGAACAGGTTTTGGTCGAACATAACGCATCGTTATGAACTTGTAATTTTTCGTTGCACTGTGGACATTTATTTTCAAAAAGAGTCTTCAACACGTTAAACATGCTTAATCACTCATTTCGGATTAATTTACTTGGTTTTAATTATAACCGATAATATTCGCTGTGTATAGCACTTTTAAGTGATATCGAAATGAGATTTATATTGCACGAAAGGAAGCGCATAACCGATGGATCTTCTGCTTTTTGTCATCATGTTTATACTGGGTCTGGTCGGTTCATTCTTCTCCGGTTTGTTGGGTATTGGTGGGGCCATTATCAATTATCCGCTGCTGTTATATGTTCCATCCTGGGTGGGACTGGAGCCATTCTCAGCACATCAGGTATCTTCGATCAGTATGTTTCAAGTGTTTTTCGCTTCACTTGCCGGTGTGGTTGCATTCCGCAGAAAATTAAAGACGGGTAGAAGTGGTGGGGCGATCGTTCACCGCGGTTTGGTGCTGTACATGGGCTCCAGCATTCTTGCTGGCAGTCTGATTGGCGGGTTCATCTCCGGTCATCTGGACGGAAGGGTTATTAATCTGATCTATGGCATCCTGGCAATTCTGGCAATTGTGCTTATGCTGATTCCCGGAAAAGGAAAGCTTGATACCTCAGCACCACTGGTGTTTAATCGATGGATTGCAGCAGGCACAGCTTTTGCAGTAGGCATTGTATCAGGAATTGTTGGTGCGGGTGGTGCCTTTATCCTTATTCCCATCATGCTGACGATTCTCAACATCCCCGTACGAACGACGATTGCTTCTTCACTGGCGATTGTATTTATCTCCGCTATTGGCGGCGTTATAGGGAAAATTACGGGTGGAGACATTCCGATGGAACCCATCATCTATACGGTGATCGGCAGTTTGCTCGGGGCATCCCTTGGTTCACGGGTTAGTTCGATGATCAATGTGAGGGTACTTCGATATGCATTAATCGTACTTATCGCCATCACAGCGGTCAAAGTCTGGTCATCCATTCTGTAAAATCACATATATGGGAATGAACAATGACGATTTCGTAACCAAACGGTTGGATCGCCGTATAAAGGTTATGAACATGAGCTGAAGCGTTGGATACACGATCAAATGAGTTCAGTTTTCGTCCATGGAGCACCTCATCTCATTTTCATGGATACATGTTTAACATTAATAGAATTTGAGGTATCCACCCTATGAATAACGTACTTACAGAACAGGCTGATGCAGGATATCGGCTAGCTGAGCAGAAAGCATCTCAGTATTTTACTTCTCTTCATAAGCAGCTTATGGATAATACGTATACGACAGCACTTACCCAAGATATTCATGTATGGCAAAAAAAACATATTCATCGTTTTGCATGGCTTTCTCTTTTATCACCTAGCAAAAGAAAACCGGATCCCCGGGATGTTCATAGATATATCCATTGGCTGAATGCTACAGGAAAACTGGATGATTACCTGGATCGGAGTATCTCCTATATTTATATGCGGGATTTGGGGCAAGCCCTTGATTCTCCGGATACGCAGGCCCGAATTCAGCACATTGTCCAGAATACCAAAAAATACTTTATGGGCTCTGCCACTGGGCGCAAGGGACAGCCCGATTATATCAGTCTGACTGCGTTGTACCGGTGGGGACAGAAGGAGCACATTGAAGCAGCTGTCATCTGGGTGATGAACAAATTAAAGAATGTAGCATTCAACATCCCGAAGGAGCTGGATGCAGAGCAGGCGCAGCGGAAGCTCATCAAGATCATTCTCGGCGTGGTCCTTCATGTGGACGATGAGATGAATGAGCAGACGCCACCTGAAGAACGTGCCCGGAGATTTGATGCGGCGATTCGACTTGGTTATTCGTACGGTTTGACGTATCCATTTGTGGATGATCTGCTGGATTCTCAAGCATTGACTGTTCAGGAAAAAGAACAATATTCCCTGATGATACGCGATGCACTTCTTACCGGGGTCGTCCCTGATCTGGGGGATTGGAAAGGCAGCAACCTTGAAGTAATTGAATATGTACATTCCGAGCTTCGGGAAGCATTTGAGTACATCAAGAACTACCAGCATCCAGAGAAACAGCGCACGTTTTTAGAGCAATCCTATGTGTTCTTTCAGTCCCAGGAGATCGATCGCAACAAGAAATTAGCCAATGCGAATTATACCAATGAAGAATTGTACATTCCGATTATTATCAAATCTTCTTCTTCCCGATTAATTGTCCGGTCTGTTCTCAGTGCACCAGTGGATGAAGGATTTGATCTGCGGACGTTCTATTACGGGATATATAATCAGTTGGCCGATGATTTTGCCGATATGTTTGACGATATGGAAAAAGGGGCAGTAACTCCGTATACGTACTATTTGAAGTATCGAGATTTGCGTCCTGACTTGATTAATCCATATGAATTGTATTGGGCAGTCATCTCTCATTTAATCCATGATGTATATAACTCGGATGCCAAGACCCGCGAGGTCATACTGGATCGTGCCATTAACGGTCTGAAGCGTTGTAAAGAACGGTTGGGGCAGCAGAAATATGATGAAGTGATGACGATCTTTGCCTCTGGGCAGCCTGAATTCAATCAACTGGTTCAACAGATGGTGCGAAAAGCAGATGACGTTGATTTCCTTGATAAATTGTTACGGGATCAGGTCGTGCTTCAATTGAAAAATGACAAGCAGGAGAAAGAGGAGTTCAAACAAACCATTCGAACGGTTCGCGAACAGATTAATGTGGAGTTGCAGATTGCCAAGCCCGGTGGCCTTCATGAGATGAAAGAAACACTGATCGATGCAGCTAACTACAGCTTGCAGGGAGACGGAAAAAGGCTACGTCCGATATTAACTTGGGTTATGGGCGTGCGCGAGTATGGTCTACCTGAGTCATCCATCGTTCCGCTGCTAAGATCATTGGAGTACATGCATACCGCTTCCCTGATCTTTGATGATCTGCCTACGCAGGATAATGCTTCGACAAGACGTGGACGATCCACGCTGCACCAGGTACACAATAGCGCCACAGCAGAGCTTACGGGTCTGTTTCTCATTCAGAAGGCGATTGGAGAGCAATCCTCATTGAATCGCTTTGATGCGGCAACCGTGCTCACGCTCATTCAGTATTCGGCTGAAAAAGCAGAGGATATGTGTATGGGGCAGGCCATGGATCTGAACTCCAAAGGTAAGGCACTGACGCTTGAGCAGTTGAACATGATCTGTTTTTACAAAACAGGCATTGCCTTCGAAGCTGCTCTGGTCATGCCAGCGATACTTGCCCAAGTGAAGGAACCGGAGATGGCTACGCTGAAAAAGTTCGCTTATCATGCGGGGATCGCCTTCCAGATCAAGGACGACTTGCTGGATTTCGAGGGAAATCACCTCATTCTTGGGAAACCTTCAGGTCAGGATGAGCGGAACAACAATTCAACCTTTGTGTCCATTCTTGGTGATGAAGGCGCGAAAAAAGAGATGTGGGAGCATTATTGTCTTGCTACTGATGCATTGAACGAGATGCCGAAACCTATTCCCTTCTTGAGACATTTATTGGATTATCTTGTTGGTCGCGAGCGCTAACCTTTTTATTTACGATTCCGTGTTGCGTATGACTTATTATGATATATAATGACAAAGGTCGGGATTCCATATGAATGGATTCCGGGCCTTGTTTGGTTTGAAAGACACAGATCTCTTAAAAAGATTTGTTTCAACGGCTGAAATTCTGGGTATTAAGCAGGTACTGTTGTTTTAAATCTGACTAATTTTTGTAGAACATCTTATATCAGTAAAAACTTTAGATTTCGACAATCTTTATATGGAGTCTATATGCCAAAAGGAGAGCTTACAATGCAGGTTCAAAAGGTCGATCATCATGAATTGTTCGAGCAGATCTATAACCAAGCACCTATTGGAATTGCACTCGTTGCTCCAACAGGACAATGGATGAAAGTGAACCCTGCTTTTTGCTGCATGCTAGGTTATACAAGTGATGAATTAATGGATCTCACGTACCAGGATATTACACATCCGGATGATTCACCGCAAGATATGATCTGTAGTTACGAGCTATTTGAAGGTAAAATAAAAGAAAATCAATACGAAAAACGTTACATCAATAAAAATGGTGACATCTTATGGACGTCATTGCATGTTTCATTAGTTCGTAGCGAAATTACGGATGAACCTATTTACTTTATTTGCCACATTGTTGATATTACAGACCGCAAAATGTCTGAACAAAAGCTTCTGCATACTGAAGAGATGTTCAAACTTATTACGGATCATGCTCAGGAGATCATCTATATTGCCGATCAGGAGGGTGTTTGTCGATTCTGCTCACCCTCAGTTCAAGGTTTACTGGGTTATTCGCCAGAAGAAGTAATTGGTCAAAATAATGATGCATATTTTCACCCACAAGATCTGGAACGGATTTCACAGATGGACTTGACCAAAGGTAATCTGTTGAATACTAGGGTCCGTCATAAAGATGGGCATTATCTGTGGTTTGAAACCACTTACAAGGTCTTTGGTGATGCTGAGCATGGACAGCAGATTCTTTCAATTGGACGAGATGTATCAGAGCGAAAAAAACAAAAGGATATCAGTGCTGAGGCTGAACGTATTGCCTTAATTGGTAGTTGGGAATGGGATATGGTCAAAGACCACATTACATTATCAGATCAGATCTTTGAGATTTTTGAACTTGAACGCACCTGCAAACCATATCGTATAAGTGATGTTTTTGATGTTATGGACGCCGAAGATATAGCCTCTTTACAAAAACATATTACAGGGGTAAAACAGGGTGAACCGCTTGATTTTGAATACAAACACATCGGCTCTGATGGAAATGAGAAGTATCTTCACCTGCGTGGATTGATTACGCTTGATGAGCATCGTCAGCCAGTCCAGTTAAACGGAACACTACAGGATATCACTGAACGCAAACGCATCGAATTTAAATTGCAAGAATCTGTGGAGCGATACACTTCGCTTAAGAAATACAATCATGACGCCATTATCTCGTTTAACATGGATGGTAATATTATGAATGCAAATCCAGTAGCGGTGAAAATGACGGGTTGTCCCGTGGCTGAAATGATTGGTACAAGCATATGCAGATTTATCGGAGCCAGTAATCTGTGGCTGATTCTGGGCAGTGATTATGAGATGGCTGAAAAGGAGATCAACGCTGTTCGGCACACGGATGGATCTGAGACAGAAGTCTTGGCTACGCTTGCTCCAATTATTATTAATAAATCCAATGTCGGGTTTTACCTGATTGCGAAGGATATTACGGAGCAGAAAAAACTGCTGGTAGCCAAAGAGACAGCGGAGAGAATGAATAAGGCCAAAAGTGAATTCTTGGCGATGATGAGTCATGAAATCCGCACACCTATGAACGGTGTAATTGGGATGACGGATTTGCTTCTGGATACTCCTGGACTTAGCGGCGAACAAAAGGAATATATTGAAATCATCCAGAAGAGTGGAGATTCCTTGCTGGCCATCATTAATGATATTCTTGATTTTTCCAAAATCGAGTCAGGCAAAACCGATCTGGTGGAGGATCCTTTTGATCTCGTAGAAATCGTAACCGAGACGGTGCAAATCGTAAAACCACTGGCTCGTGAAAAAAAGCTGGATGTTCGTATGTGCGTAGAAGATGCTATTCCAACTCCGGTGTATGGTGATGCTTATCGTCTCAAACAGGTACTTATCAATATCATCGGCAACGCCGTCAAATTCACTTCAGAAGGCGGCGTAGAAGTTAAAGTGGGAGTTAAGCAGCAGTGCGGCAATAACGTACAGCTTTATTTTCAGGTAAAGGATTCGGGCATTGGGATTCCGGTTGAGAGGAAACAACAATTATTTGAACCTTTCTACCAACTGGAGAATTTTATGACCCGCAAACCTCAAGGTACTGGTCTTGGCCTTGCCATTAGTAAGAAACTGGTAGAGCTTATGCAGGGCGAGATCTGGATCGAGGAATCGGATGAACCGGGTACAATATTTATATTCACCGCCCAATTTAAATTAAATAACGGTGAAGAGAACAGCAGGTTGGATCAACAGCAGAAGAAGAGCAGAACATCAGCCTTGCGGATTTTAATTGCAGAAGACAATGAGGTGAATCAGCTCGTCCTTAGCAGAATCGTTGAGAAAAAAGGGCACTTCGTGGATCATGTGGCGGACGGTGTTGAGGCAGTCGAGGCGGTCAAACACAATTCATATGATATCGTCTTTATGGATGTGCATATGCCAAGGCTTAATGGATTCGAAGCCACAAAAGCGATTAAAAATTCTTTGCACCCCGAGAGTTGTCCATACATTATTGCGGTAACTGCAAATGCGGTAAGAGGAGACATGGAAAACTGCTTGAAGGCCGGCATGGATGCGTATATCAGCAAACCGATCAAAATCGAGTCCATTATGCAAGCGCTGGAGACCTATTATATCAAAAATAATCTCTGAGTGTCCTAAAAATGGATTCATGAGAAAAAAGCTGCTAGCCTATCGTAAATAGGCTAGCAGCTTTTTTTTGGCACAAATCTCTAAGGATTTTTGATCCACAATTTGGAAATGTCCAGATAACCGAATTCTGCTATCTGCATGCCGAAGATGCTCTGATCCAGTTCAGCCTGCTTGTTCATGTGACAGCCATGTAAGATCCAGCAGTGATCACGTAGCAAGGCTTCAGCTTCATCCAGGAGCGCAGTTCGGTCTTCCCGATGGAGCTTTGCGAAATGATCCAGTTTGTCATCCAGTAGAGACTGGAATGCAGGAGACATACACATATGAAAATGGTTGGACAGGTTTTTGAAAAAATGAATCATGCCGTACTGCCAATCTTCCTCCAGTATCTCTTCAGCGAGGATCAATTGCGCGTTCGTGGTCTCCTCTGAGTTGAAGTAATCCACAACGGCTTGCATGCTGATGTTCAGACCGATGGACTCTGCACGACGTTGGAACCACTCCGCAACGTCGGCATCCTTATTATGCTTATACGATAATGTTACCGTCTCACCCTGGTACCCACAGTTATGCAGTAATTCACGAGCATGTTCAAGAGAAGCAATGGTCCAGTCTTGGGCTGCACTTTTCCAGGGAAGGAAGCTGCTGGCCGGTGTGATCCGATTCCCGCCGAGATCTCGGACAAGCGCGACCGAATCATAGACGATACGCAGGGCTTGTCGAAATCGGGGATGATGATGGATGCCTTCCTTGTGAAAATTGAACAGCATATACTGACAACCCAGCGCCGGATAATTGATGCTGTTCGTCTGATCACAGCCTGTTGCGAGACTCAATCGATCTGTACCCGGTAGCTCATAATAGCGATCATTCGGACTCAGGTCAGGCACAAACCAGAAATGGACTTGATCCAGATGTGGCCGGATGCCGTAGTACGCATCAAAAGCGGTAAGCTCCAGCACATCTTCATTCAGCTCAGAGATCTGAAAAGGACCGGTACCTATCAATGTATTGGCTACATTGTAATCGTAGGGCAGGATTGTCATCCGAATACAACTGAACAGATGCAGGAAGAACCTATTAGGACGATGTAGAACAAACTTGATGCAGTAATCACCAGCTACTTCCGCACGTTCAATATCCCGATATAACCAGATGGAGGGACTATTCACATCAATTAATCGTTGCAACGTCGCTTGGACATCCCGGGATGTCATGATACGTCCGTTGTGGAAACGTACACCTTTTCGGAGATAAAAGGTCCATAAGCGATGGTCTTCGCTGCATTCCCACATGTGAGCCAGTGCTGGCAGGAATGATTCTGTCTTGGCATCATAGGTAATTAACGTATTACAGACCTGGCTTAATAGGTAGGTTTCAAATGCAGTATAAACAAAGGCTGGGTCCAAATCACCTAACTGGCGTGACCTCATGATGCGCAGGATATCCTGACCAGAGGCAGTTTCATCATGACTGTGAAACCCCATCTGTTGATGGAGGGAGAGCATGAGCTGTTCTCGCAGTGAATCATCCATCTGAATGGTTCCGATGAGTTCAATGGCATCCTTCATTTTGCCCTTAGCCAGAAGTTCGGTAAAACTCACTTCCAGCGCTTCATTCATGCTTCGCAGCATCGTTAACTCCGAATGATGTCCACGACCACGCCCGGGTTGCCAATGGATAAAGCCTTGTTCCTCCAATTTTCTGAGAATGAATTTCACATTACGAGGGGTGCAGCACAAGGCAGCGGACAGGCTATCAATCGTTACCGCTACAGGTTCATGAAGTTTGAATGAAAGTTGTTCGGCCCCAGCAAGCCTTATAAAGTGTGTATGCAGGGTATCCATGTTCATGACTCCTCTATTAAAGGTGAAAAGTGTGATCATATGTTTACACTTTTACTTCCCCCTTTTATCCTTACAATTATACATTAGTAGAAGTTGTTCAAAAAGTCCGCTTTTGATTACGAAAGATGCCTAAAGGCATCATCAGCATCGAATATGGAATACAGCCGAAATGTCCGTTGCTCACGTAGCTTTCCCTACGCTCCGCTACTCCATTTCTAGCTTTATCCCATCTTCTCGGTACTGAAAACCGAACTTTTTGAACACGAATTAGTAGAAGTTGTTCAAAAAGTCCGCTTTTGAATCACTTAGAAAGAATAGGAGAAGTTCGCATGAAGCAATATTTAAGGCAAATTCACCCCTTGGCATGGACGATCATTGTCGGAACCATGTTTGGACGTCTTGTGACGTCAATGAGTATCCCGTTTCTATCCATCTATCTGACACGTGTACTAGAGGCTACTCCGACCCAGACCGGTATTACTGTGGCCGTTAGCTCGTTGGCAGGTGTAATGGTCAGCTTTTATGGAGGTTATATTTCGGACCGGATCGGGCGCAAAATCGTGATGTTAATCTCGGTATTTAGCTGGGCAGGTGTGTTTTTTATCTTTTCAGCAGCAGAGCATCTGTGGGTGTTCTTTGTTGCCAATACGTTAAACGGATTATGCCGCGCAGTATTTGAGCCTACCTCCAGAGCGCTGTTATCGGATATTACTTCTCCGGAGAACAAATTGCTGGTGTTTAACCTCAGATATGCTGCAATTAATCTCGGTGTGGTCTTTGGGCCAATTATCGGATTTCAGCTGGGATCATCTGAATCGACGTTTCCGTTTGTGATTTCCGGCTTGGTATACATAGCCTATGGACTTGTATTATTTCTGCAATTCAAGCTACAGCATGCCAATCTGCCAGAGCGTCATCAGGCAACTGCACCACGTTTGCGTGAAGCACTTATGACCACCGGTCGCGACCGGGTATTTCTGCCGGTATTAATCGGCACCACATTTTGTGTGCTGGGTTACGGACACTTCAGTTCTACGTTGGCACAGTACTTGGCAAGGAGTCCGATCTTTGAGAATGGAAGTCAGATGTTCTCGTACATGCTTTCCCTGAATGCCGTGACGGTACTGATTATTCAGTATCCTCTTGTGCGAACCTTCCGAAACTTTCCACCGCTTGTCCCTCTGATTGTGGGTAACCTGCTGGTGGCAACCAGTCTGATGATGGTTGGAATCGCTGAAGGTGTACTCATGATGATGATGAGTGTCATACTATTTACCATTGGGGAAGTATTGTTGTTCACGATGATGGATATGCTCATCGACCGGATTGCGAAGCCGGAATGGAAAGGGACGTATTTCGGTACCATCGGATTCAATAATATCGGTAGTGTCATTGCTCCTGTCATGGGAGGGGTGTTGTTAAGTCAATTTGGAGCGGAGAATGGGCTCGCTGTCTTTCTACCGATTGCGCTGACGACTGCTCTGGGAGTACCTTTTCTTCTGATCGCACATAGACGTCTTGTTGTTAGAGAGAAGCAAACAGAGCCTACATCATTAAGTATGTAGCGAGAATTAAAAAGATTAATGCCATGAATTAAATAACAATTCAGTTAAAATTATCTTGACGGATGTTAGTCCAGCGAATACAATAAACAACAAATATGTGAAACGGGTGGGATGATGATTATGTTTATGCCTATACAGATTTCGAATCGATAACTGAATACGCATGAGCATAGTGACATTAATCCAATTTTTTTGCAATGATCGCGTTGGGACAGTCATGTTTGTGCACCTCTGTCGTGGACGCTCATCATTATTGCGATGCAGAGGAGATAAGGGAAATGCTTTGCATTTCATTCGATCTCTTTTGGCTACAAGCTGTAGATGAACATTAGTTCATCTATGGCTTTTTTGCATGCATTCCACCTAATTTGTTCACATGGAAAGGAGCGTTTGGAGCGTTATTTTATAAAAAAACAAACTTGTTAAAAAGGAGAGTGTACAATGGTCAACTTACGTTCTACATATCAATTATGGGCGGGAAATCCCGATTTTAATGTCATTATGTATGACTCATCCTAGTGATCGTAAATTTGCTGTCGTTAAGATTATCAACAAATATGAACAGGAAAGAACAATTAAATAAACTGATAAAGAGGTGGGACCTGTGCCCAAAACAGAGAAACGCTCCATGTCATGGCTGCTGCGTTATCTGAAACCCGTTAAAGGACGGCTGGCCTTACTTTTAATCATGTTGCTCACATCAACGGGGCTTCAGCTTTTGAATCCACAGATCATTAAACGATTTATTGATACAGCAGCAAGTGGGGGAGTCCTCACCAATCTTGTTCAGCTTGCAGGAATATTTCTGGTTGTAGCCGTGTTTAATCAACTCATTACGGTAGCGGTCAGTTATTTGGGGAACGACGTGGCCTGGCGGGCCACGAATCAACTGCGCGGAGATCTGCTGAAGCACTGCCTGCGTCTTGATATGCGTTTTCATAATGTGAAAACACCTGGAGAGATGATTGAACGTGTGGATGGTGACGTAACGAGCATCTCCAATTTTTTCGCGATGTTCATTGTGCAAGTGATCGGGAGTTTTGTGCTGCTGGCCGGAATTCTCGGATTCATGTTCAGTGTCAATGTGCCCATTGCTTTGGTGATGACCGTGTTCACATTATTATCGATCCTGTTCATGGTCTTCATCCGAAATCTGGGCGTGGACTCTTCCAAAAATGAACGGGCGGCAAGTGCCTCTCTGTTCGGATTAATTGAAGAGCGCATTGCCGGGATTGAAGATGTGCAAGCAAATGGTCATGTGCCCTATGTGATGAACCGTTTTTACCGCACGATGCGCACGGTGTTCCGTAAGGGGAGAAAAGCCTGGCTGCTACGGGTTATTCCGTGGAATACCACAGTAGTTCTGTTCGCACTGGCGGTCACTGCGGTGCTTTTACTGGGTGTGCATTACTATATGGAAGGTCTAATTAGTATCGGAACGTTATTTCTGATCTACCAATATACGCAGATGCTGAATGATCCGATTGAGATGCTTGGAGATCAGGTGCAGGAGTTCCAAAAAGCAAAATCAGGCATGCTGCGCTCCAGAGAGCTGTTGTCCATGCAGAGTGTGATTGAAGAGGGTACAGAAGAGCAATTGCCGGAAGGACCTCTTGGTCTGGAATTCAGTCAGGTGCACTTCAGTTATAACCAGGATAAACCGGTATTGCAGGACATTACTTTTGCTATTAAACCTGGAGAACGTCTGGGAATCATCGGTCGCACAGGTAGCGGTAAATCGAGTCTTAGTCGTGTTCTTCTCCGGCTTTACAATCTGGATCGGGGCACGATCCGTGTAGGTGGAACGGATATCACAAAGCTTTCTTTACAAGCGCTCTATCGCCGCGTTGGCATGGTGACACAGGATGTGCAATTGTTTGATGGCACGCTGCGTGACAATTTGACCCTGTTCAATGGGGATGTATCCGATCAGATGATCAATGAGACGACGGATCGCCTTGGACTTAGCCAATGGATTAATTCACGACCAGAAGGACTCGATACGTATCTGGCAGCAGGTGGAGCTTCATTGTCGGCAGGGGAAGCACAGTTATTTGCCTTAACCCGCGTATTCCTGACCGAACCGAGTCTGGTTATTCTGGATGAGCCTTCGTCACGTCTGGATGCTGCGACCGAAGGTATGCTTCAATCTGCGATTGACCAGTTAATGAAACAATCCACAGGAGTCATTATTGCTCACCGACTAGCTACGCTGGAGAAAGTGGACCGGATTATGGTGCTAGGTGATGGGAAGGTACTGGAGTTTGGAGCGAGAGAAGAACTTGCCAGTAACCCGGCATCTCACTATGCCAGACTGCTCATTACAGGCCGAGAGGAGGAATTGGCATGACTGTAGCAGGATTTATAGGCCGTTTGTTTCGATTCAGGCTTTTGTTATTTGTAATCAACGGATTGTTATGGTGTATATTTCACTCCTTGCCGCTAGCCATTGGTATTGGAATGCAATGGTTTTTTGATCGCACAACAGTGGGGTCAAATGACTACATGTGGCTTGCTGTGCCGCTTATCTTTATTGCTTTGGTCCGAATGGCACGGGTGGGCACATTTTTTGTAGCCTTCTATGCATGGGTTACGTATCTGTATCATGTTCAGGCGATTTTGCGAACCAACATGCTCGCAGCGATCATGCGCTGGCCTGGGCGTAATCTTCCGGCTTCACCAGGGGAGGCGATGAGTCGCTTTCGGGATGATGTCGATGAAGTCGTCGAGTATGTAGAATCATGGGTGGACTTCTGGGGACGACTTGTATTTGCTGTTGTGTCCATCGTCATTATGGCGAACATTAATTGGCAGATCACATTGGTTGCCGTGCTGCCATTGGTGGTCGTGACCTTACTTAATAACCTGTCCGGAAATCGGGCCCGGAAGTATGCACAGGTTAATCGTGAAGCGACTGGGCGAATTACCAGTTTTATTGCGGAAACATTTGGAGCAGTGCAAGCCCTGAAACTGGGTCAGGCCGAAGAGAATGTCTCTTCACGTTTTAACCAGTTGAATGAGGATCGTCGTCAGGCTGCACTCCGGGATAATCTGTTTAAGCAGTGGATGAGATCAATGAATCAGCATGTGTTAAGTATTTGTACTGGACTGATTCTACTGATGTGTGCAGCCGAGATGAAAGCAGGGAATTTTACCGTAGGTGATTTTGCCTTATTCACCAGTTATCTGGCCAATATCGGATTTAGCATTTCACTGTTTGGTTATATGGTGTTTCAGCACAAAAGGCTCAAGGTATCCTATGATCGTATGCGTAAGCTATTCCGTCCAGGGGAAGAAGATCAGATCATGGATTCGAGGGAAATCTATCTGTATGAAGATCCGCCGGAGCTTGTAAGTGAACAGAGGGACCCTAATGAGAAGTTGCAATCTCTTGAGGTGAATAAGCTGACTTATCAATATCCGAATTCTGCAAATGGCATAGAAGAGATCAGTTTCCGTCTGAAACGCGGACAATTTCTTGTTATTACGGGACGGATCGGGTCAGGTAAATCAACACTTGTACGCACACTTCTTGGACTGCTACCCAAGCAAAAAGGGGACATTCACTGGAATGGAGCAGCTGTTGATCCAGCAACGTTCCTGATGCCGCCTAGAGCAGCGTATACCCCGCAAGTGCCAAGACTATTTAGTGATACGTTGAAAGAAAATATCGTCCAGGGCAAACAGGGTAACACCGAGAAAGCCCTTGAAAAAGCCATTCGTCTGGCTGTGATGGAGAAGGATATCAAACATCTGGATCAGGGGCTTGAGACCCCGGTTGGTCCCAGAGGGGTGATGCTGTCAGGAGGGCAGATTCAGCGCGCGGCCACAGGACGCATGTTAATGACGGAGGCGGACCTGTTTATCTTTGATGACCTGTCCAGTGCACTGGATGTGGAGACAGAACAACAAGTATGGGAAGGGCTGTTCCAAGAGCCGGATGTCACCTGCATCGCAGTTTCTCACCGCAGGGCAGCACTTTCCAAAGCAGATCACATTATCGTGATGAAAGATGGATGCATTGAAGCCGAGGGAAGCTTGGCCGAATTGCTTGCCACCAATGAAGAGATGCAGTTACTGTGGCAAGGGGAGCAAACCCCAGCCAAAGTCGGATAGCTTTAAAAATTTAGAAAAGATAATAAGAAAGCAAAAAAGCCTTACAGACGACTCCTTGAAAGAGTACAGTCTGTAAGGCTTTTATCGTTATAACGAGTGGAAAGATGGACTATTTTTATCTCATCATTTGAGCAATCAAGGAATACGCAATGATGACCAGGAAGATAATAGTGATATGGTTAATGGAGAAGATAAACATCCGTTTGGACCATTTCTCTGTTTCTTTCTTATCAAAGGTAGCCACACTAAGAATGAGCCAAGCCAAGCTAACCAGAAATGCCACAATAGCGACAAAAGGGCTCATCGGCCAGAATAAAAAGCTGGAGATGAGTAACAGTACCAGATACACATTTGTCTGAATGTATGTCCGTCTAATACCTTTAACAACGGGTAGCATGGGAACACCAGCAGCTTTGTATTCGTCAAAACGACGAATCGCAATCCCGTAGAAGTGAGGCATTTGCCATAAGAGCATCGTAACGACCAATGCCCAGATCTCGAAATGACCCAGTTCCGGTGAAATGGCTGCCCAACCGATGAGTGGAGGCACAGCACCCGAAAGACTTCCCACTTCCGTGTTGTAGATCGTTGTACGTTTGGTCCACATCGTGTAAGGGAACACGTAAAGCAACAGACCCAAAATACCAAATACAGCAGCGGATGGGGAAGCGATGTACAACATGATGCCCCCGATGATGGTAATTGCAATACCGAGAATTAGACCCGACTTGGTATCTACGCGTCCCGTAACGGTAGGACGTTTCTTCGTACGTTCCATGATCGCATCGATATCACGATCATACAAGTTGTTAAACACCCCTGCAGCTCCAATAATGAGAGAAGACCCAATAAAGGAAAGGATGATTGGTACAATATTAGCTAAGATTGAAGCATCAAATACATATAAAGCCAAACTTAAACCCGCAAACATGGCGATCAGGTTGGACTTGATGATTCCGATTTTGATCGTATCGAAGAATACTTTCGGAATCGAGCTATACTCCAGGCTGATATTGGTCTGTGAACCATTATTCAATGTTTTCAAGAACTCACTTCCTATATCTATACTTATATATTATGTCGCTATTATACCATTCAATACACTATGTGATTTAATTAACGTTTTAGTATTTAAAATAATGTCATTTGATTGTGAACAATTTAAAAACAAGGTTGTTTTTAATTGTTAAATAATAATTTCTGTGTTACAGGAGAGAATCCAAAAATCCGGGTATAACAGTAATTTAAAGTTTGCTCTGTCATTGTAGTGTAAGTGTAAATAATCTTTTATTCAACTCACACAGGCTGGACTGAAGAGGGGAGTTAAAGTTATATGTTGCAAAATGGTCAGATTTTGTTTATTGTAGATATAAGATATCTTTAATAGTCTTGTTTGAATGTGTTCCTGTAATTCTCCGATATTACTTTCTTAAGAGAAAGCGGAGGTTATTTTTAAAACTTAATTAGAGATATTAAATGTCTGGAAAGGGTGAATAATATGAGTGATATGAATCAACTCTTGGATGTACTTATTATTGGTGGAGGACCAGCGGGGCTTAATGCAGCCCTAGTACTCGGCAGGGCCCGTAAGAACGTTGTGGTCATCGATGATGAGACACCGCGAAACTGGGTAACAAGGGAGACTCATGGGTTTGTGACGAGAGATGGGGCTAGTCCACGCGAATTCCGCAAAGCAGCCAAAGAACAGATTGCAGCGTATCCCTCAGTTCAATTTGCATCCGATACGGCAACAGCGATAACAGGTAACGATGGTGATTTTGTAATAAAGACTACTCAGGGGGCAAGTTATCGCACGAAAAAGATTTTGTTTGCGGTAGGTAAGAAAGACCTTCCCTTGGATATTAACGGATTAACAGAGATTTACGGTAAAAGTGCGTTTGTGTGTCCATATTGTGATGGATGGGAGTTAAGAGACCAATCGCTGGTCATCATCGTTAGTGGAGATAAGGCATTACATATGGCAAAAGTCATATCCGGCTGGACAGAACGTTATACGATCTGTACGAATGGATCAGATTCCTTAACTGATGAGCAGCGTGAAGAGCTTAAGCAGCATCATGTTACTGTATTCGATGCACCGATTCAATCCATTAACTCTGAAGAAGGGATGGTACAGCAAGTTGTACTAAATGACGGTACAGCGATTCCATGCACAGGAGTTTTCTTCCAACCGAAACTGTTTACCGGATCAGAACTGCCGAAGACCATCGGTTGTGAAATTACAGAGTCAGGAACGGTTATCGTTGATGCTACCGGCAAAACATCCGTAGCGGGTGTATACAGTGCTGGTGATGCAGCATCCGAGTTGTATCAGGCAATCACAGCTGCGTCTCTGGGGGCATTGTCTGCGGTAAGCATTAATAATGAATTGAATTTCGAGAAGTGGGATGAGCCAAGTCATCGTTAGAATACATTAAAAAGCGTCATAGAATCAAAGCGTCATTGGTTCATACAGTAGGGGATTGCATATGCAATCCTCTACTTGTTGTTTTCAGCCTAACGTTGAACGATCCCAATGAGAGGGAATGCACTCGGAAGAAAATTTGATATCAAGTTAAAATTGATTTATTATATTATTAAATGATAGATATTACTATCAATTATAAAATCATTAAAGGAGAGATCACTTATGAATGAAAGCAGAGCAGCCATCATATGGCTAACGAATACCTTGCTCCACGGTGTACAGTTAAGAGGTGATCATCATGAGTGATGCAACTTACATTCCACAACCCAAAATGTATGGACCACTTGGCAATCTGCCTTTGATAGATAAAGATAAACCAACGTTGTCGTTAGGTGTTCTGGCTGAACAGCATGGTCCAATATATCGACTTACCGTTCCCGGTTATTCCGGTTTAATCGTATCTGGGCCAGATCTTGTCGCTGAGTTGTGCGATGTGTCCCGTTTTGACAAATATGTATACAATGAACTCGAAAATGTACGTGCCTTTGGAGGCGATGGTTTATTTACAAGCAGAACATCGGAGCCCAATTGGAAAAAGGCCCATAACATTCTGCTGCCCACCTTCAGCAAACAGGCCATGAAAGGTTATCATCCCATGATGGTTGATATTGCCGAACAGTTGATCAACAAATGGGTACGCCTCAATTCCAACGATACGATTGATGTTGCCGATGATATGACACGCCTTACGTTGGATACCATTGGACTATGTGGATTCAATTATCGGTTTAACAGTTTTTACAGACAGGACCACAGCCCTTTTATTGAAAGTATGGTTCGGGCATTAAATGAAGCTATGCAGAAGAGTTCACGTTTGAAAATTCAGAATCTGCTTATGGTGAAAACCAAACGACAGTTCCATGAGGATATTCAGACGATGTTCTCTCTGGTAGATCAGATTATAGAGGAACGTAAAGCGAGTTCAGCACCTGGAGAGATCGACTTGCTCGCACGTATGCTGAATGGTAAAGATCCGGAGACTGGCGAAATGCTGGATGATGAGAACATTCGTTATCAGATTATTACGTTTCTCATTGCCGGACATGAAACGACAAGTGGTCTATTATCTTTTGCTCTTTACTTTCTACTGAAAAATCCGAAATCGCTTCAAAAGGCGTATGATGAGGTGGATCACATATTGGTCAGTGAATCACCACAGTACGAGGAAATTCTTCAGCTTTCCTATATTCGCATGATTCTAAGTGAATCGTTACGTCTCTGGCCAACCGCTCCGGGATTTGACTTATATGCCAAAGAAGACACCGTCATAGGTGGCAAATATCCCTTGAAGAAAGGGGAAAGCTGCAGTATTCTCCTGCCTCAGCTACACCGTGATAGAGAGGCATGGGGAGAGGATGCGGAGCTTTTCCGTCCGGAGCGATTTGAAGATACGGCGAAAGTGCCTCATCATGCGTATAAACCTTTTGGTAATGGGGAGAGAGCGTGTATCGGCATGCAGTTTGCTTTATATGAAGCAACACTTGTGCTTGGCATGGTCCTCAAACATTTTGAGCTGATCGATTATAGCAACTATGAGTTGGATGTCAAACAGACACTGACATTGAAGCCGGGAGACTTCCGGATCCAGGTGAAAGAGCGCAAGGTGTCACAAAAGATGAATAAGTCTAAAGTATCCGTGGAAGAGAAACCTGCTCCTGTTGTTCATAAAAATATAGCAAGTGACAGCCGGAGGGGAGAAATCCTGGCCGTTGAAGCAGATGGTAACCCTTCGCTCATGGTGTTATATGGTTCCAATCTGGGAACGGCAGAAGGCATTGCCCGAGAGCTTGTGGAGAAAGGGCGTTTGTATGGAATCCCAAGTGAAGCAGCCACTCTGAATGAGTGGGTTGGTCGCATACCTCGCCAAGGTGTCGTTCTCATCGTCACTGCTTCGTATAACGGTAAACCTCCGCAAAATGCTACGACATTTGTAGACTGGTTGAAGGGAGCAGAGACAGAGGAAGCAAGGGATGTAAACTATGCAGTTCTGGGCTGTGGAGATCGGAGCTGGTCGGGAACGTACCAGAGTATTCCTCGATTGATAGATGAGAAGCTTGAAGAATTGGGAGGTAAAAGACTGTTATCCCGCTGTGAAGCCGATGCCGGAGGTGATATGGAGAAACAAGTTGAGGCGTGGCAGCTTATGTTGTGGCCTCAGGTGTTGAGTGTCTTGGGGATTAACGAGGAAGCAATCAAATCCTCCAAGCCAAGCACAAGCAGACTTCAAATGGAGTTTGTAAGTGAGGAAATGGATATGCCACTTGCACGAACTTTTGATGCCAGCTATGCCACGATTGTAGTCAATGAAGAGCTTCAGGCGCTGGGAAGTGGAAGAAGCACGCGTCACATTGAAGTGTTACTGCCTGAAGGCATAAGTTATAGAGAAGGCGACCATCTCGGTGTGTTGCCAAGCAATCAGAAGCAGAATGTGGATCGGATACTCAGTCGGTTCGGACTACGTGGGGATACTCCGATCCAATTAACTTCGGACGTCAGCCATCTTACACACCTACCACTGAACAGACCCGTCAAGATTCATGAGCTGCTCGCTCATTGTGTGGAATTGCAGACACCGGTTTCCAGAACACAGCTGCAGGAGTTAGCTAATCATACGGTATGTCCACCTCATAAGCGTGAACTGGAAGGCATGTTGGATGAAAACAGCTACAAGGATTATATTCTTGCCAATCGAATCACGATGTTGGATCTGCTAGAAAAGTATGAGGCGTGTGAGCTGCCATTCGAAAGGTTCCTTGAACTATTGCCTCCGCTTAAGCCCAGATATTATTCAATATCCAGCTCGCCAAGCCTGAATACCGAGCAAGCGAGCATAACGGTATCGGTAGTAAGAGAGCCTGCATGGAGTGGCAAAGGCGAATACCAGGGAGTTACTTCATCTTACCTTGCCGGTTGTCCATCCGGAGAACGTATTCTGATGTTTGTACGTACGCCGGAATCCGAATTTTATTTGCCGAAAGAGACTGACGTACCCATGATCATGGTGGGACCGGGGACGGGGGTCGCACCGTTCAGAGGTTTCCTCCAGGCGAGATCGGTCATGAAACAGAGAGGTTTGCCACTGAGTGAAGCGCATTTGTTCTTTGGGTGCAGGAATGATTCAGATTTCATATATCGTCAGGAGCTTGAGCATTTCGAACGGGAAGGGATTGTTAAGCTACACACTGCTTTTTCTCGTGCGGATGGCAAGCCCAAAACGTATGTACAGCATCTGATGAAGGAGGATTCCGAACAGTTGATTCACATGCTGATGAACAAAGGAAAACTCTACGTATGCGGGGATGGAAGCCAGATGGCTCCTGCGGTAGAAGAGACTTTACAGCAATTATATCAGGAGGTGCAGGGAGCAACGATACAGCAAGCTAAAAACTGGATTATTCAGCTTCAGGCCGAAGGACGCTACGTGCAAGACGTGTGGGCAGGTAAACGAACGGTTGAATCCTCTCAACGTATCTATTAAAAATTAAAAATGAAAGAGTAGTTCACATAAATTGCATCAAATATTTTCACTATATGACAAATATTACATTTTATTGGGGTGTTATTCTATATGATGAAAATGTACTTAAAATACGAAAGGAAGATGAAGATGAAAAAGAAACTTATGGTCGGACTTTTAACTGTCGTTGCATGTTTCACGCTTGGCTCCACATCTTTTGCGGCTAGTGTACCTTCAACTTCAATCAGTAGTTTACCAGAAAGTACACAAGTAGTACCTTACGCACAAAAGTATATAACTTGGCAGACCATTCTACCTAAGTCTCAATTTCCAACGCTTGGTGATATTCCGATGACAAGTTATAATGTTGATCCATATCGGGGACAACTTACACTACAATCCGTTGATGGTCAGACAGGTTATACATGGACCGTGACCTACGGAGGTTATGTAACCTATTAATTAATAGTGGAATAATGCTCTACTCATCCAAAAACAGCCGTTCGATCTGGAGTTCCGCATCCAAATCGGCGGCTGTTTTGATTAGGCGCTTTGTAAGAACGAGTATTGATTCTTATCTGGAATCCTGAATCGTTGCCGTACTGTTGTTGGCGCTCAGGGCGGAAATCGGATCGAAAGGGGGCCCTGTTATTGTACCTACGAGCAGTGCAATATCCACCGCATTGGCCGGGCTTCCCCATGAATTCCCAGAGAAGACCATGACGGCCCGGTCATTAACAAATCCTCGGGTATTATAAACAACATTGCTAATAACTTCTCCAGTCGTATTAGGGTTAAAGTAGGCTGGCTGACGTAAGGAATAAAAAATATTATTTTGTACAAGCAAACCAGTCATATTTCCAGTCTGGGTCACGAGACCACGATTGACAACCCAACCTGAAGAAGGGCCAGCTTGCGGAGGACCGAATATGGTATTGTTTTTTACGGTGTGGTTGGTTCCGCCTAATTGAATAAACTCAACAGCATAAGGATTGTCACTAGTGATCGTTAATCCGTCTACAGTTACTCCGCTTCCGATGATGGTGAAAGGGATAACAGCAGCTTGTAACAGGATGATTGTACTAGGATAGCCTTTTAGAGTTATTCCTACTTTATTAATGGTAATGTTCGCAATGATTGGGTATGTGCCACCAAGAATATGAACGGTTCCTGTTGGAGATACCGCGGTTACACCTTGTTGAATCGTTCCAAAAGGGCTAGCCTGCGTTCCATTTCCGCCCACCGCGCCTTGTAAAACATATACGTTAAAGGGATCGGGCAGTACAGTACCCGTAGCTCCAGTGGCTCCAGTGGCTCCAGTAGCTCCAGTAGCTCCAGTAGCTCCAGTGGCACCAGTGGCACCAGTGGCTCCGGTGGCTCCAATGGTCCCCGTAGAACCAGTAACTCCGATGGCACCTGTTCCACCTGTATTACCCGTTGCACCCGTAGGGCCTTCTGGACCGCCTGATGGACCAGTATCACCCGTTGCACCCGTGACACCCGTCGGACCTGTATCCCCAGTAGCGCCTGTTGATCCTGTAACACCTGTTGAACCGGAAATACCTGTAGCTCCCGTAGTACCTGATGCCCCCGTAATGCCGGTGGCCCCCGTAATGCCGACCGCACCCGTGAGACCTGTCGCTCCTGTATCCCCAGTGGCGCCCGTCACCCCTGTAACACCTGTTGAACCAGAAATACCTGTAACTCCTGTAACTCCAGAAATACCAGTAGCGCCTGTGATGCCCGTTGCCCCAGTAGATCCTGATGCACCCGTAGCTCCAGTCGTGCCGATGGCACCAGTGAGCCCCGTTGCGCCAGTAGCACCTGTATTTCCTGTAGGTCCAGTAGGTCCTGTAAGTCCCGTAGTTCCTGTAACGCCTGTAGCTCCTGTAGCCCCGGCAGCTCCATTAAAATTCTCGCTGCCAAATAATTCGGAATAAACGAGTCGGTGAGCAGCAACCAAAGAGCCGGCACTGTTTTTCCCCCAAAAAGAAACCAAAATGTCCTCAGGGGTTGCTCCTGTAACTGTAATAACGTATTCGAAACTGTTAAGATCGGCAAAATAAGTTCGTGTAGCAACAGCACCGGGTAAGATTGTGAATTGCTCACTTACGTATAAAGCTCTGTTTGTAATTAATGAATATCCCTGGACAAGTATAGTTGCGGCGTTCATGGCATTCTGATTTTCAACTTTAATGGAAACAATCTGAGTTGGCCTTACCCCATTTACGGGGCTATTATCGATAGGTCCAGTTAGCAGGATTGCCAAGTTTCTCACTCCTTTTCTCAAAAATCGAAATTAAGGCGATTCGCACTGATGTATGTTTATTCGAAGACAGGGAAAAGTTCCCTACTTTCTCAGAAGGAAATGTATAAAAGGTAATAATTAAAAAAGAGGATGTTATGATGACTCTGATATGAAAATGCTTTCAAATAAATTTTGAAATAAAAATGATTGACAGTCCTTATCTGAACGAGTTTAATTATATAGACCGATTGTTATAATTATTTGAAGGAAGTGGCTTTCGTTGAGTGAAAAGTCTAATGCTAGAGAGTCTATTGTCAGCACAGCAGCGAGACTGTTTTTTTCACAAGGATATCATGCGACCGGTCTGAATCAGATCATCAAAGAGAGTAGTACGCCGAAAGGGTCGTTGTATCATTATTTCCCGCATGGCAAGGAAGAGCTCGCGCACGAGTGTATTCAAAAAGCCAATGAACATATCCTGCAGACATTTGAGAAAATATTTGCAGCCCATGACAATACAGGGGACGCCATTCAGAGATTTATTCATGATTTGGCTCATGAAACAGAAGCAGCCGGGTTTACCGGATTTCTGCCATTCAGCTTCTGGGCAGCTGTGGAGACATCGTGTATTAGTCAGCAGTTGCGTATTGCATGTCAGGGTGTATTTGCAGATTGGCAGGATGTCATTAAGAAACATCTGATTCTGGATGGCGTTGGTGAAGAAAAGGCGCGGGAGACAGCACTTCTGATCATTTCTTTGATGGAGGGAGCACTGATTATCAGCCTGACAAATCAGGATAAACAGCCTCTGCTGACGGCTGCTGAGTATTTGTCGGTTGTGACGAAGAACGCCAAACAGATTCAATAAGTTATAGCAAGAGACAGAGAAAAAGAAAGTTCGATACGTTTGAGGAGGATGGGATCGTGGAGGTTTCCATGAAGGCTGATTCTGCACAGAATCAACAAGAAACTAAGCAATACAAGGTATTTCCGATTTTGTTCGCAATGCTGCTGAGCGGCTTTATAGGTCTGTTTGGTGAAACGGCATTAAACGTGGCTTTGACACCACTTATGGGTCTGCTTGAAGTTGGACCTACAACGATTCAATGGTTAACCACAGGTTACTTGCTTGTGTTGGGAATCCTGGTGCCGGTATCCGGTATGCTGTTGCAATGGTTTACAACCAGACAGCTGTTCACAACGTCCCTGATTTTCTCCATTGCAGGAACATTTGTTGCTGCACTTGCACCTAGTTTCGAAATTCTGTTGGTGGCACGGGTACTACAGGCGATAGGTACAGCGCTATTGTTGCCACTGATGTTTAACACCATATTGGTTATTTTCCCGATTGAAAAACGTGGAGCGGCCATGGGATTGATTGGTTTGGTTATCATGTTTGCACCAGCAAGCGGTCCGAGTATCTCCGGTCTGATTCTGGCTAATCTGAGCTGGCATTGGATCTTCTGGATCTCCTTGCCGTTCTTCCTGATCTCACTGGTATGCGGCTTGTTGTTCTTGCCGAATATTTCGAAATTGACCAAGCCCAAAATTGACGTACTGTCCATTATCCTTTCTACCCTTGGTTTTGGTGGTATCGTATACGGCTTCAGTAGTGCAGGGGGACACGGGGAAACTGGCGGAGGCTGGACGAGTCCGGTCGTTGTTGCCACTCTCGTTATTGGTGTGTTGTCCTTACTGTTATTCAGTATCCGTCAGTTGAGAATGAAACAGCCAATGATGGATTTGCGAGCGTTCAAATATCCGATGTTTACGATTGGCTTGATCCTGATATTCATCTGTATGATGATGATGCTGTCATCCATGCTGATCCTGCCAATGTATCTGCAACAAGGTATGGCCGTTACAGCGTTAACTGCCGGACTGGTTCTATTGCCGGGCAGTTTGCTGAATGGTTTACTGTCCCCGGTTATGGGTCGACTGTTTGACAAGTTTGGTCCTAAGTGGCTTGTGATTATTGGTCTGGTTGTCGTAACAATTGTACTCTTCATGTACACTGGAATTACACCTACAACAACACTGGCGAAAATCATTACGCTGCATGTGTTCATGATGGTCGGAATCTCGATGATTATGATGCCTGCACAGACGAATGGTCTGAACCAATTGCCACGTGAGTATTATCCTCACGGTACTGCCATCATGAATACGTTGCAACAGGTATCCGGAGCGATCGGTACGGCTGTTGCGGTAAGTATTCTGAGCGCAGGACAATCCCGCTTTTTGAGCGGAGTGGCGAATCCGGAAAGTCCAGAAAATCAACTGGCAGGTTTCACGTCAGGAGTACAGAATGCGTTTGTATTCGCATTGGTTCTGTCGATTATCGGTCTGATTACTTCACTTTTCGTGAAACGGGTCAAAGTAGGATCAACGCCAGGACAACAAGGTCCTATGCATTAATCCATTCACTAACAATAATAATTAAATATTGTATAAGAGCGATGTGTCCCTTAACTCTAAGGACGCATCGCTTTTTGCATATTTATTCTATCTTTTTTGGTGTTGACGTGAAACGGGTTACAGCCTTTAGAGTAAAAATGTAGCCGGAATACGGCGGTTCAAAGAATGAATTTCAGAGCAAATACTTCATGTTCCGGCAAAATTGTATATGTTCATACTAATATAAAAGGGTAATATAGAATGTATTAGTACAATTTTTAACCAATTCGAAAACGGTTTATATTTTATTTTTACTCAAGGAGACATCGTTATGATCATCATCAATCCCATTGGCAATAACATTGAAAAGATGCTGTTGCACTACGAAAAAAATGGCCATCTCACTCTACAGGCTTCGCTTATTAGTAATAGCTCGGTTGTATATAGATTGCAAGACTATTGTCTCAAGGTATATGCTTCACGTGCAAGATTGGATGGGGAGATGGAAAGTGAAGCACTTAGGGCATTGCAGAGTAATTCTTATGCACCTAAATTGTATGCGTATTCACCAGGTGAGTACACCCTGACAGAGTGGATTGAAGCATACAAACTGAAAGAGTACCGTGTGACATATGGGCACATTCCTCCCAACTTGATATACGATATGTTTACGACGGAACTTCAGCAGATTCATGCTGGATATTGGGACTGGGATGTCATCCGATATGAGAATTTGCTCTGGACCAAGACAGGTGATGTGAAGAGAACGAACTTTTGGTTGTGTGAGCCTGTAAACTCCAGACGTGAGAGCTTATATAACCAAGTCATACGAAGAATTGATAACATCTACAATGGCGATCGAACCGAAATGGAGGCGATGCAGCAGTACTTTTACCGTCACCGGCTCACCTCATCTGAAATTGAACAAGCCTTCAGCGATTTCCGGTCTCAACGGCCAAGACTGGCGAAAGCACAATAAATCTCATACTTAAAACCCCAAAGATATTAGAGATCTTTGGGGTTTCTTTCATGATATAACATAGCCCTACTTTAGTAGAGGGGACGTTACTTCTTCACCAGGGCCAATATTTCATCGGCAACGAGGTCAGGATGATATTGATGGATGTAATGGTCGGTATCTTTGATGGTTACCTGTTTCGAATCATCTGACCAAGATTTGAATTCTACTTGTGTTTTATCCCATTCGGGCTCACTTGCACCAAAGTAATCAGCCGTCAGTATGGTGAGTGGAAACGGTAAAGTTTGCTTGTGATCTACAACCACTTTGCCATTTTCAGCTATTTCACGTAATTCATCCAACGTGTTTGCATTGCCATAGTTGTGCAACAGCGCAGTTGTATCCAATTTTTTCAGATCGTCGGGTACAAGTTTCAGTTCATTACGATTGGCATTGGATGTTTCGACAACCAAGTCAGATTGCATGGAGAGGCGGAATAGTCCGGTTTGGATACGGAATTTATTCGCAAAACCACCAATTGTGTCTGCCAAAGAGTCATCGTCATTCGAATAATATTCGGGGCTTCCGCCATCAATCATGACAATACCCTTGACGAGATCCGGGTATTTTTGTGCGAAACGGATGGTTTCCAGCGAGCCGAGCGAATGCCCAACTAATACATAAGGTGGCTTCTGTCCAGATACCTGCAACAACTCGTGTAATTCTTCAGCTATGGTATCGACATCACGTTTTTTATCGGTCTGATCACTATACCCATAGCCAAATCGATCATATACAGCGAATTTTGTGTTGGGAGCAAGCTTTTCATATAATGGATAATAATCTACATAGGGATTAGCGGTACCCCAGCCGGAGGCGAGCACGACTGTTACATCGCCTTCTCCACCAGTATATAGATGCATATTGTCTTCATGTACTTTGTAGAGTTTTCCAGGGGGTACGAGTATTTTGGCATCTTGCCTTAAACCCACTTGTTGGTAGATCACGCCTGTACCCAGAAGCAACAGAATTACCGCGAGGTCAAATATCAAAAACTTAACTAATCTTTTACGCCATTTCTTCATGTTCTCTCACATACTCTCCATGTATTTTTCTCTATCATATATGCCCAATCTTATAGGAGAGAAAACAGAGTCTTAATTCTATCTTAATTGAGTTTATTTCCGATCATGGGGAATGGGCGTGTTCTAGTGAAAATTGAATATCAACGGCCAATGAATTAATATATAGCTACGATATGAATATTTCTCATCCAAATATTGAACCTAGATTGATTATATAGAACAGAAGGTATGTATAATGACAAAATTCGAAAATCAGCTCCCGACATCAGCAGGCATGAACTTCAAGTCCCTGATCAGTATATTGAGAGATTCCATGCGTGGCAATGTAGAGCGGAGGCCATCTGGCACGATGCCCATGGAGGTATGTGAACCTGCTGAATCATTCAGTGCATCTGATAAACCACAGGTTACATGGTTCGGACATTCGGCTTTTTTGCTTGAAATTGAAGGTCACAGATTGCTCTTTGATCCGATGCTGGGCAATCGTCCATCCCCCGTATCCTGGGTGGGTACCAAACGTTACAGTACCAATCTACCAATTCAACCGGAGGATTTCCCAACGCTGGATGCAATCATTATATCGCATGACCATTATGATCATCTGGATTATGACTCCATTCGCAGATTAAAGGATAAAACAAAGCGATTTATCGTGCCGCTTGGCGTCCGTCGTCGGCTGATTCAACTGGGTGTGCCTTCGGAACAGATTACCGAGCACAACTGGTGGGATGAGTTATCGTTCAAAGGTCTAACATTGGCTTGCACGCCAGCAAGACATTTCTCGGGCAGAGGATTATTCGACCGTAATTCTACCTTATGGTGTTCGTGGGTTATCGCTGGACAACATACAAGGGTGTTCTTTAGTGGGGACAGCGGATACGGTCCTCATTTCATGGAAATTGGCAGTAAATACGGTCCATTTGACCTGACCTTGATGGAATGTGGGCAATATGACGAGCGCTGGTCCAACATTCACATGATGCCGGAAGAAACGGTACAAGCACATTTGGATGTAGGGGGTAAGTTGCTCATCCCGATTCATTGGGCCGCATTTACGCTGGCCTATCATGCCTGGAATGAACCGGTTGAACGGATTACGAAGGCTGCAAATGCCTTGCAAGTTAAGATTGCAACACCTAAAATCGGCGAGAAGGTTGTGCTTCATACGGAGAAATACCCTACACATCCATGGTGGAGACCGGAATTAGGATAAAAAAATAAAAGCGTTCAGCTCATCAAATGAGTGGACGCTTTTTCTATTGCATTTTACATCAGTATTGATAATGCACTGTAAATTAACAACATACCCATGACGATATTAACAGGACGCTCGTATCTTAATAAAAAGCTTTGGAATAACATGCCACCAAACGCCCAGGTCATATTGGCACTAATACCGATGAAGGTGAGCAGTAAGGAAAATAAGATTAATTGTACATGGGACTGCCCAAGAGGCAGAACAAAAACGGATATGGCAGTAAGCCCATACAGAATGACTTTGGGATTGATGAATTGCAGGGTGAACCCAAATAGAAATGAATAATGATTGACCTTGTTTTCTTGCGAATCTGCAGGTTTACTTCGCATGATTTTGAGCGCCAGATAGAGCATGTACACACATCCTGACACGTTTAAGACGGGTGTGATCCTAGGAATATATTGATGAAGAATAAGGTTGAAATAACTGGACAGAAACATAATTAGCAGGCAGCCGGCTGCAACTCCACCGATAAACGGAAGGGTCTTGCGGAACCCCTGATTTTTGGCATGCGTCATGGAAATGATATTGTTGGGTCCGGGTGTAAATGAAGCAATAATTGCATAGGTCACTAAAGGTATAATGTTCATGGTTCCTCCACGTTTTCTTAGTTGTGTGATATAATGACTTAAAATGTACGTTATAGCGTACACGGTCTTTATTATTGTACAATATGTGCGTTATGAAGCACAATATAAATATAAAATGAGGAGGATGGATTTTGAAAAACATTAATAGTATTCTTGCTCAGAACCTCAAACAGCTTAGGGAACAAAGAAAACTTAGTCTGGACAAGGTCGCCGAAATGTCTGGTATTAGCAAGACCATGCTTGGTCAGATTGAACGTGGTGAATCCAATCCATCCATTGCAACCGTATGGAAGATTGCTAATGGCCTGAAAATCTCCTTCACTGCTTTGATTCACGAGCCAAAGTCAGATACTACCGTTGTAACGGGGGATGATATTCAAGTATTGATGGAAGATGAGGGCAGGGTTCGAATATATCCCCATTTTTCTTTTGAAGAAGGACGCCGCTTTGAAATGTACATGATGGAGATGGATCTTAAGTCTGAGTTGAATGCTGAACCGCATATCGAAGGAACTGAAGAATTTATTACTGTCTTTGAAGGGGAAGTTACGATTCGAGTAGGGACGGAAGATTATACGGTGAGTTCAGGGGAGTCGATCCGTTTTGGAGCGGACAAGCCTCACGCCTATGTTAACTCCGGTGCTAAGACGAACAAATTAAACATGGTCATTCATTATTCGAAGTGACAATAAAGCAGCCTGATGTAATGAACTGCAACACCGCTGTTAGTCGTCTCTAACAAATGGATGCAGTTCTACATTGGCTGCTTTATAGGTTTGTTCGCTATGGAGTCCAACGCCTATGATAGGACTCTAACTTATGGCCTTTCTTTGGACTGACGCTGGATTTCCTTGGCTGTTAAAGCTTTATCATATACTTTTACATTATCCAAGCTGCCTTTGTAGAACGGATCAGCCGTATAACGACTCTTGCCTACATAAGCTTCGGTTACCTGCAGATCTTTCGGGTTAAAGGTGATCTCAGTGCTGCTTGCAACCGATGTACCATTCACATACAGAGTTCCCACATCACCCTGAAGGGTTACAGCGACATGAACCCACTCTTTAGAAGGCAGTGGATCTGCGGCAATGATGCTCTGATCCCGTCCCTCATTATGAATGGTGAATTGTAATGCCCCATTATGCTGGGATGGTGTAAGGAACATATGCCTCGTCAAGCCATTTCCAAAGTCGAAAATACGCTGCCAGGGCCCGCCGCCATCCCAATTAACCCAAGCGCTAAACGTGAAATCTGTTGTGTCTGTAACGAGTCCAGGTAACTGAATGTAACTGTCGGTTCCGTTAAATGTGGCAGCCTGATTTTTGCCACTTGCAGCAGAACTGACCACGTTAAAGGCTTGACCGTGATATTCGTTTTTGCTGTAATCCTGTGCGACTTTGCCAAGTTTCTTGTGTTCAAAAGTATACTCCCCGAGCAATGGGCTTAGCGCTTGCTGTGGAATGATAACGTTAAACGTTTTGAAGCTTACCGCAGTTCCTTTACGAATCGTGGCGGTTAATTTCACTTTGGCATCGCCCTTACCAGCGCGTGGTCGCTGCACTACACCTGTAGTGGATAGAGCCGAAGCATTGGAGCTTTTCCACGTAATGTCTGCATCACTTGTTCCTTTGGTAGGCAGATACAGATTGAAGAACACGTGATCCGTATTGCTAATGTTCAGATCCTTTTTCACTGCATCTACAATGTCTTGATCACTCCGTTCAACACCTTGACTTCCCCAGATAGCAATCCCGGAGGAGGAGAGGGCGCTAAAGGTCAGAACCGTACTTTGAGATTCCGAGTTCCATTCATGTGTGAAGACGCCTTTGTACACAACGTTATTCGAAGTGATCTGAACCTTGTTGTCTGCACCAAGACTCCATGTTCCTGTCACGGCACCATGAATCTGCCCATCTGCCGTGAACTGAACGGTCTGGGATGGCTTGATGTCCGCTGTGATGTCCTTACCATGATTTACCCATTGGTACTGACCAGCGATCTCCTGAGTTGTCAGCTGCGTGGTATCTTCTCCCAAAGCCGCATAGCGATATGGAGAAACGACGGGCCAACCGTCTGCATTCATATGCATCTCATGTACGCGAACTTCATGCTCTTCGCCACGCCCTGGAAAGCGGGTATGGAAGATGAGAAATTGTTTGCCAGTCTCCGGATCAACATAAGCAGAGTTATGCCCTGGCGATACATAGCCGCTACCTAGGCCTGTGCCCGGATCACCGATCTGTCTCTCGAACAGGAAGTTCCCCATCAATTTGACTCCAAAAGGCTCAATAGAACGATCATCAAACAACGGTTTATCCTTGTCCGCTTTAACGTTGATCATATCGTTTCCTTCCGCATCGAGGAAAGGCCCATCCGGTGATTGGGAGCGAGCAACACGAATGTTGTATCCTCCATCAGCACCTAGTCCACCGTAAGACAGGTACAGATAATAATAATCGGTTTCGGGACTGTAGAGCATATAAGGGGCTTCAATACGACTATGATTGCCTCCGGTCAGCTTCTTGCCATAACCTTGATTTGGCAGTGGTTTACCTGTCGTTGCATCCATCTCCAGAATGAAAATCCCTCCGGAATACGAGCCATACACCATCCATAACTTGCCGTTTTTATCATAAAAGACATCAGGATCGACCACATTGGGATGGATCGTTGCATCGTAAATGGTACCATCCTCACTGATCTGATCCCACATGCCGGATTTCAACAGAATGCCTTGATCCTTATAAGGGCCTTCGATATTGTCTGCGACAGCAATGCCAAGCGCTGATCGCGGAGAGTCCCCTTTACAAGCATTGTAGTACATATAAAATTTGCCGTCCGCCAATTGAATGACATCTGCTGCCCATAACGTATCTGTCTGCGCCCATTCCAGCGCTTCAGCGAATTCCTTGGTTACATTGGGGACAACAGGATTGTTATCCGTAACACCCGATGCGACGAGATCCCAGTTCAGAAAGTCTTTAGACTTGGCCACTTGCAAGTGTGAACCAAAAATATAAAACGTATCATCCACCCTAATGACAGATGGGTCATGAACGGAAACATTTTTGAATGATGTAGCAGGATTTGCGAGAGGTATGGTGGAAGTCTGCGAGTTAGCCACGGTTGCCCCTGAACCATTTGCGAACACCGAGACCGGTGCCAAAGTTGTTGCAGTAAGTAGAGTGGTGCTTAGCACAGAAATGTTAAGTACTCGAACCCAATAACGTTTCATACGTTTCCCCTTTCCTATTCCCCGGAATGAAAAATCAACCGATACTTGGCAGCACACGATAAAAGGTTCGGCAGACCTCCTTTGAGTATTTCATTATATCAAGCGCTTTCATTTGTTATATTATCAATTGATTTATATGTTTGTAAACCATAAATGTAATGTTTATAAGAGTAAAATGAAAAATAAATAAGAGACGGGAAGAGGCAATAAAGGTCATTACATTCAAATAAACCAGTTGTCTTTCTCAAATTTAGGATTGAAATGGGGATCGATGATGCGATATTATTACGTTTAAGAAATGTGTTTAACTATTTATCAATCATTTTATATTAATACGAATCAAAAGCGTGAACCGACAATTCCCAACTACATAGGAGGTAAGAACATGAGCACATATCAAAATCAATTAATCGCACAATACACGTTCGAAGATGCCGGTCAGATCGGGAAGGACAGCTCCGGTAAGGGACATGATGGTATAGCCAAAGGTGAGATCCTACCTGTGGTATCCGAGTTGAAAGGAAGATCCGCGGTGACTTTCAACGGGGGAGCGAATGGAACTTCTTATCTGCAACTACCCTCGAATCTGCTTCGGGATGTAAGCGATAACACAGGAGTTACGATTGCCACTTGGGTGTTTCTGGGCAAGGGGTCCAATGTGTGGGAACGCATTTTTGACTTTGGTAAAGGGGAGAAGGGACCGTATTTATTTTTGACACGTCAGCTTCTGGGTACGTTATATGCCGGAGATAATCTGGTTGTTCATCCAAGTGGGGGAGTTGCAAGCGGTGAATGGATGCATATTGCACTCTCCGTGGCAGGCAGTCAAGGGGGGACGCTCAGCAGTGCGGGTCCGATTGTATATGTGAATGGGGAGAAGGCCGCAGACGGCTCGATCAGTCAGACATCCAGTGGCAATTATGCCAAACTGCGCGAATGGTTTGATTCGTTCACTGATCCTGAGAATTATAGCCAGAATTATATTGGACGCTCCCAGTATGCAGCGGATGTGGATTTTGCAGGTTCGTTATCCGACTTTCGGATCTATGGGGCAGCGCTCACCATGGATGAAGTTATTGAAGTGATGTGTGAATCACTGACAGATGAAGCGATTGTGAAGCTTGCGGCAGACAAGTATTTGTCCTTCCCCAACCGAATTATCACCAAAGATGTGTCACTGCCCGCACATTTGCTGGGTGATAAAGTGACGGTTCAGTGGAGTTCCAGTAATCCGGAAGTCCTGTCTGAGAATGGAGAGGTTCAGGCAATTACATCCGCACAAGAGGTTACGCTCCGTGCGCTTCTGAACAGAGGTGATCGTAAGCTGTACCACAGCTTTGACGTGTCTGTTGTGCCGGCGCATCTTCCGCCTTATACGGTCACCATCCATGGAGATCAGAAGGTGGCTGACATCAGTGAAGTGATGTATGGTTTGTTCTATGAGGATATTAATAACGCGGCAGATGGCGGTATCTATGCGGAGCTTGTCCAGAATCGATCATTTGAATCTTTTGCATTCGATACATACTCGCATGACTCTGGAGAGTGTGGTTGTTCGACTGGTCGAAATCGTGAGCCTTTGTTTGCTTGGTCAGGCGATACGGATAAAATGCTCGTGCAGCATACGGATGGACTAAACGTTCACTTTAACGTGGAAGATCCTGAAGTAAATGCTTATTATGTCACGGTTCAGGATGGGGCAACGATTCGGAATCGTGGATTCTCAGACTCTAACCAGTATTGTGCCATGTCCATCAAGCAGGGTGAAACATATGACTTTACCGTATGGGCAAAAGCAGAATTGGCAGGAACGATCACTGTTCAATTGCAGGATAGAGAAGACACTTCCATCAGTGATTCGGTAACGTTACATGTTGAAGGCGGAAACACATGGAAGAAATATGGCTTGTCACTTACCGGAACGGAAACTGTACTTGGTCAATTGGCACTTACGTTTGCAGGTGATATCTCCGTCGATATGGTGTCCTTAGTGCCTCAGAATGTATGGGGATCTGATCCGACAGAAAAAGGGATATCCGCTACAGCACATGCCAACTACACAGGTAATCCGAACTATCGATTGAGAAAAGATCTAATTCAGGCACTCGCAGATCTGCATCCAAAGTTCCTGCGTTTTCCGGGAGGATGTATCTCGGAAGGGTCCTTCATATGGGACAACGTATATGATTGGAAGGATTCTGTAGGACCCGTTGAGCTGCGCAAAGAGAATTATAATGTCTGGGGTTACATGATGACGATGGGGCTTGGTTATATGGAGTACTTCCAGTTGGCGGAGGATCTGAATGCTGCTCCGGTTCCAGTGATGGCTTGCGGTGTGTTATGTCAGGCACGTTCGGATTATGCTCATCCTGCGGGTGGGGCTTTAAGGGATTATTATATCCGCAACTTCACAGACCTGATCGACTTTGCGCTCAGTACAGATTTTGAACACAACGAATGGGCGGGGGTACGAAGCCAGATGGGACATCCTGAACCGTTTGATCTTCGTTATCTGGGCGTAGGTAATGAGAACTGGGGCACTGAGTTTTTTGCCAACTTCGAAGTATTCAAACGTTCGATAGATGACTACATGAAACAGAACTACCCTGATCATGAGCTGCACATTATCTCGACGGTTGGTGCTCAGGCGGATGATAATGCGTACCAGGAAGGATGGAAATTCCTCAGCGGGAACCTCACCGGTTCAGCTCAAGTGGCTTTTGCCGATGGTACTGAGGTGATTGAGGAGACGGTAACCTGGTATGAAAATCAGGACAATTATATGGACACCATCGCAGATGAACACTACTACCGCTCCAATGAATATTTGCTGAATAACGTAGATCGATACAACTATTATGACCGGGCTTATCATGAAGATGGAAGTATCGATTGGAAAGAAACATCCAAAGTGTTTGTTGGAGAATATGCTTCCACGGACAAAAACACGCTGGCAGGTGCGGTTGCGGAAGCTGCGATCATGACCGGATTTGAAAATAATGCAGACGTTGTTCGTTTGGCTGCCTATGCGCCATTGTTCAACAAAGTACTAACGGACGGTACCTATCGCTGGACGCCAGACTGCATCTGGTTTGATGATGAAACAGTATGGTATACACCGAATTATTATGTACAGCAGCTTTTTGCAAAATATGTAGGGGATCAGGTGCTTGAAACTTCATTCTCCACCTATAGCAAAGGCAAACCGCTGAGTCTCATTCCGCGTGGCGGCATCGAAATTGCAACAGGGAATGCAGAGATTGTGGTGAAACGAGTCACCGTCACTTCCAATGTGGATGGCAGTTTGATGTTTGATGAAGATTTCAGGGAACGTACAGCGCCTAGTGAGGCATGGAACCAGATTCCCGGATCGGAAGGATACACGTTAACCGAAGGGAAAGGGCTCATTTTGAAGGCACAATCAAGTGGATTGAATGGATTGTACCTGCTGAATGACGAATGGACCAACTACAAAGTTCACGTTGAGGCTGAGAGAACCTCGGGTGAGGATGGTTTTTACATTGGCGTGGGACTGACGGATATCTCACCTGAGAACAAGGATGTTATCGAGTACGCAATCAGTTACGGCGGGAATGCAACAGGCGTGAAGGTGTACAAACAAGGGATTGAAGGTTATACACTGGGAGACTATTCATCCAGCTCGGCAGCAGGTAACCTGAGAGCGGCCAATTATGAACCACTCGAGAATGGGACCGATTATACAATCACGGTTAACTATGGTGGGGATACAGGAAAAAATCTGATTTGTTCCTATACAGACGGACGTAATATCAGCAAGGTTCTGGATTACAAGCTGGAAGCTTACAACCGGGAAGTATTCCACTCTGTTACGAAAGATGAACGTCATGTGTATGTGAAACTGGTCAATGCAGATGGTGTAGATAAATCAACCCGGATTTGCCTTCAGGATCTGAAGGTTGATGCTTCAGCCAGACTGATCACACTTACTGGAGAAGATCATTTGGTACATATTCCAAATGTGAATCAGAAGAATGATGAGAAAGTGATTCCCCAAGAACAGGAGATAAAATTGAATGGTGAATCAGTGATCGTTGGTTTGTCAGCTCATTCGGTAAATGTTCTTATTATGGATCTTCTGTAAGCAAATATATAAATAAAGGCCCCCTTAAGCAGACATCTGTCGTTTGCGATAAGGGGGCGTTTTGCTATTGAACTTGTTTTGAAATAAAAAGGAATTACTTTTCCGCAATAAGATTAACATGTCAGTAGTCAGGAATGTTAACCAATAAGGACATGGTCCTCTGCATAACCGATTTTGGATGTGCGTTTCTTCTGAGCCAGTGCGAAAGCCAGAGTTAACGGTCCCAATCGTCCTGCAAACATCGTAATAGAGACTATAATTTTACCGGCAACACTCAACTCACTTGTCAGACCCATCGAGAGTCCAGTGGTGCTAAATGCTGAAGTGGCTTCAAACAGAACATCCAGAAAATGATTTTCAAGAATGCCTTCGGATATGGATAGCAGAATGGAGATCCCAAGCACAAAGGCGAGAGAACTTAAGACAACAGCGAGTGCACGCATTACTGTTTCTTCTGCGATTTTACGCTCAAAAGCATGAATCTGTCCACCGCCCCGAAATGTTTGTATGGTTGCAAGAACAAGGACTACAAAAGTATTGATTTTAATTCCTCCACCCGTTCCGCCGGAAGAAGCCCCAATGAACATTAGGATAATAATGAAAAATTGGGATGTGGCCAACATACTTCCAATGTCAATGGTATTGAATCCAGAGCTTCGAGGAGCAGTGCCCTGAAATAGAGAAGCCCATATACGTTCACTGTAAGATAAATCAGCGAACGTAGAAGGATTCCAACTCTCAAGTAAAAAAATGGTGAGAAATCCAAACAAGTACAGAGAAAAACTACCGATTAACACAATTTTTGAATGAAGGGAGAGCTTTCTCCATGAACGTTTGCGGAATACATCCACAACCACAATATAACCCAAGCCGCCTATGATAAAGAGCGTAATGACTGTAAGATTAACAATCGGGTCACCAACAAATGGGGTAAGGCTATCACTCCAAAGAGAGAAACCCGCATTATTGAAGGCAGAGATGGAATGGAATATGGCGTAATAGAAAGCTTGTCCCCATCCCAGATCGCTCTGCCAGCGCAATGTAAGAACCACGGTAGCCAGAGCTTCAAAAGCAAAGGCTATAAGTACAATATACATGGATAGCTTAACCAGACCTTGAGCAGAGGAGGTATTGGTGGCTTGTTGAATAAGAAGCCTCTGTTTCAAACCAATCCGTTTCCCCAGAATAATGGCAACCATTACACCTAGTGTCATGAAACCCAGTCCACCAACCTGAATCAAAATCATGATGATGACCTGTCCGAATGTTGAAAAGACACTCCCTGTATCCAAGACAATCAGCCCATTTACACATATAGCGGAGGTTGCTGTGAACAAGGCATCAAGTAAACCGATGGAAGTCCCGGTACTTGAAGATATCGGCAGTGCCAGCAATATGGCTCCGATCCAGATGAGAGTGAAGAAGATCATCATGATGAGTTGTGGAGGGCTCATATTATTTTTTAACTTGTTTACAATTGATTCAATGTTTATCAGAGTCGGAGTTCCCGTCACGCGTTTATCTCTTTCGTTCATAATCACTCTCCAGATTTCGAATGTCATCGTTACTGCCTATTAACAAGAGCATATCTCCCGCACGGACTGTGTCTTCCGCCATGGGTGAGATATTCAGGTTATTCCCCGTTTTAATGGCGATAACCGTACATCCATATTCAGCCCGAATATTGAGTTCTAGCAATGTCTTCTGATTCATACTTAAGGGAGCTTTGATCTCGACCAGATTATAATCTGAAGACAATTCAATGGAATCAATAATGTTGTCTGAGCTAAGCTGATTTCCCAGCCTTGTGGCCATGTCACGTTCAGGATAAACGATCTGATCCGCACCAATCTTGCTAAGCACACTGCCATGGTTATCATTTTTTGCTTTGGCTGTTACTTTGGGCACATTAAGTTCTTTCAATAACAAAGTGGTTAGTATACTTGCTTGCAGATCTTCGCCGATCGCGACAATGGCGTGTGAAAAGTTGCTTGCCCCAAGCTCCATAAGGACTGATTTGTCAGTGCAATCTGCCTGTACCGCATGGGTTGCCACCGTTGAAATCTCCTGAACAAGAATTTCGCTTTTGTCTACAGCGAGCACTTCATGCCCATTTTTAATGAGTGTGTGTGTCAAGCTTGAACCGAATCGTCCAAGGCCAAGTACCATAAATTGTTTTTTCATAATATCCCTCATTGTAATCAAAATAAATAACGGTTTCCTCTACACCCTAATGGTAAATATTACATTACGTACACTGGAATGTAAGGTTTCATATCGTAGTTAGCAAATCCTGTCCGCCATGTCTATGTTAAGCATATCTCAAAAGAGTTCATTCTAAAGGCTTAAGAATAGAATTGCAACTGATTCGTTTCTTTTTTGGTATAGCGGCTGAACTGAACTGTGGAAAGCAGTCAACAAAAGATACCCAAAGTAAATAGCCCACACTATTGCGGTGATCTGGCTACTCCTATAATAAACGTTGAAGGAGGAGTCAGCTATGCGTTCCAACTACAAACAATTTATCCGAAACGTTCCGCTTCATCTCATGATTCTGCCCGGACTGCTGATTATTATTGTATTCGGTTACATTCCGATGGCGGGGCTCTCTATTGCCTTTCAGAATTTCTCTCCCATTGCCGGATTCAAAAACATGAACTGGGTGGGGTGGGATAATTTCAGGTATCTGTTCGATCTGCCCGGTTTCTCGCAAGTTGTATGGAATACGGTATTTATATCAACGATGAAAATTGTGTCCGGCTTGGTCATTCCGGTACTTGTAGCCTTATTGCTCAACGAGGTTCGCAAGACAGGTTTCAAAAGAACGATTCAGACTGTAATTTATATGCCTCACTTTTTCTCTTGGGTTATTCTGGCGGGAATCATCGTGGATGTGTTATCTCCCAGCACGGGGATCGTTAATATGTTGCTCAAAGCCCTCGGAATTGACCCAATTCAATTCCTGGCCAGTAACGAGTGGTTTCCATACATACTTGTCATTACAGACCAATGGAAAGAATTCGGATTTGGTACGATTATCTATCTTGCTGCCCTCACGAATATTGATAAATCTCTCTACGAAGCTTCTGTTATGGATGGAGCGGGAAGATGGAAGCAGACATGGCATATCACACTGCCCGGCATTCGCCCGATCGTGATTTTGATGGTAACGCTTAGTCTGGGTAACGTACTTAACGGTGGCTTTGACCAAGTGTTCAACCTCTATAATCCATTGGTATATGAATCAGGAGATATTCTGGATACGATGATCTACCGGATTGGATTGCAGGATGCACAGTATTCCGTATCCACAGCGTTGGGTCTGATCAAATCTGTTGTTTCCTTCATTTTTATCGGACTTGGTTATTTCTTGGCCTATCGGTTCGCGAATTATCGGATATTCTAGAAAGGAGGCAGAGTCATGCACCACGCTTCAAGAGCCTATCGGTGGTTCCTAGGGTTTAACTACGTCATCCTGACGATTCTTGCCTTGTTATGCCTGTTCCCGATTGTGAATATATTAGCGATTTCATTTAGTTCAAGTGATGCGGTCAAAGCGGGAAGCGTCACATTCTGGCCTGTGGATTTTACATTGTCCTCATATCAATACATTCTGGAAAATCAGCAATTCCTGAACTCATTTGGAACGAGCCTTCTACGTGTCATTCTGGGGGTTACGACCAATCTGATCTTCACGATTCTGGTAGCTTATCCGCTCTCCAAAGAGGCTGCCAAATTCCGTTCAAGAACGTTCTATGCCTGGATATTCGTATTCACCATGTTATTCAGTGGAGGATTGATCCCGGGTTACCTGGTGGTTAAGGAAGCGGGATTGTTGGATTCCATCTGGGCTCTGATTCTGCCGGGTGCCGTTCCGATCTTCAATGTACTTTTAATGCTTAATTTCTTCCGGGGATTACCGAAGGAGCTTGAAGAAGCTTCCTGGATGGATGGGGCAGGACATTTCCGCACCCTATGCAGCATTTATCTTCCAATCTCTTTGCCAAGTATCGCGACCATTACGCTGTTCGCCATGGTGGGACACTGGAACGCCTGGTTCGATGGCATGATCTACATGAAAAGCCCGGAAGGTTATCCGCTTGCTACCTATCTTCAGTCCATGTTGCAGCAGGTGACGATGATTCAGAGCGAGATGATGACGCTGGAGGATGCAACGCTCTTAAGTCAGGTATCGGATAGAACAACCCAAGCTTCCCAGATCTTTTTGTCCGTTATTCCGATCCTGCTTGTGTATCCGTTCCTGCAGCGGTATTTCGTTCATGGGCTTGTCGTCGGAAGTGTAAAGGGATAAGATCGATAGGAGGAAGACCGATTGATGGAAGGAGCCGATTTCTGGCTCCTTTTTTGCTATTGATGAGAGAGCGTGAGGAGAGGAGGAGGGAAACATTGCGATTCATCCGGGGAAGATGGAGAGAGTCATCCATTGTTGTCAAACTGATGATTGCTTTTGTACTGGTCATTCTGCCCTTGTATGGGATAAGCATTATGATTACGCAAGTCAGCTCCAAGCAGATGCAGACTGAAGTCGAGAAGGCACATGAGTCCAAATTGTACTTCTACCATAATCATCTGCAATTCGAATTGGAGCGAATGAGTGCGCTGGTTACCGAATTTTCATTTGATGAAACCATGTCCACACTAAGTACACGAGCCGCAATTATGAACAGGTATGAAGTCACATCCAGTCTGAACAATATCCACAATAAGCTGGGTCAGATCATGGTGACAAGTCCCTATATTAGTGATGTGGTGTACTATGTTCCTGCTCTGCACAAACGGGTCAGTGCCGCGGACGGGATTCGCGACGTGGAGGATAACGAATGGCAGAATCTGCTCGCCACGATGGGGAATCTAAATGGCGAATTATCACATTCCAATAACGATCTCTATTTTCTGAAAAGTAATCCATATAACATGAACCATGAGGAACCACCCAATTTCATATTAGGGATACGCTTGTCTGCTGAAGAACTGAAACATCGTTTGCAGCAGCTATCGGAAACGGGCGAAAGTGAGATTACACTGAGTTTTGGTGAACAGCAACATGTAGTGATTTCTTCTTCCGAGCAGTCAGCACCTGTTAAACCGCTTCGAACAGTTTCACCTGAACCGTCCGAATCCATGCAAGTTACAAAGTTTCAATCTGATCCATATCTCTATTATTCGTTGCATGATAAGAATCACTCGTTCACCCTGACAGCTACTATACCGCAGGATGTGCTGAGTGCGCCGCTGGAACAATACAACGTATGGTTATGGATGGTCACCTTCATGTCGGTTGTGATCATTATTGTCTTCTCGTTTTCGATCTACAGATCAATTCACCAACCGCTAGCGGTACTCATTCGAGGATTCAGGATGGCAGAGCAGGGCCAGACAAGCGTACATATTCCTTCAGCCAGAAGGGATGAATTCGGCTATTTATACTCTCGATTCAACCATATGATAGAGCGCTTACATATTTTGATCGATGAGAATTATGTTGCACGCATTCGAACAAGTGAGGCGGAACTCAAACATCTGCAATCCCAGATTCAACCTCACTTTTTATACAACAGTCTGTTCAGCATCAAGCAGATGGCTGAGGTAGAGAATGTGGAGCTCATTCAGGAATTCACCGACTATCTGGGTCAATATTTCAGGTACATGTCTCGGGATTCTCATACAGAGGTATCGTTGGGTGCTGAAATTGATCATGCGCTGGTCTATGCATCCATTCAGAAAATCCGGTTTGGCTCGAGGATTCAATTGCAATTGGAGGATCTGGATGCAAGGTACAGAATGATTTCGATTCCCAGAGTTATTATCCAGCCGATCGTGGAAAATGTGTTCGAGCATGCACTAGCCAAGCGTAGTCAGGGAGGGATTTTACAGCTTTCATACCAACAGGATCAGGACAACCTATCCATTCGCATTGAGGATGATGGGGATCAGTTAACCGACGAAACATTGAATTACCTGAAATCTGCCTTTGAGAAAATAGAGCGGAAACATGGAAACGAAGAGATAACCGGGCTCTTGAATGTGAATCAGCGATTAAGAATCAAATTCGGGGCTGCCTATGGTCTTACAGCGCAGCGAAGTGAGCTCGGTGGGTTGTGCATTATAGTGAAGATTCCATGGAAAGGGGAGTAGCGTTATGCAACGAATGCTTATTGTAGATGATGAACCCGTTATTTTAGATGGACTGTATGCTTTCTTTCAAAAGGCGAACTTTCAGGATATGGAGATAATCAAGGCATACTCTGCCTATGAAGCTATCGATTGGCTGAACTCGGTCAAGATTGATATTGTACTCAGCGATATCTGTATGCCTGGTATGGATGGCATGCAATTGATCGAGCAGATTATGGATCGGTGGCCACGATGCAAAGTTCTCTTGCTGACCGGTCATAACGAATTCGATTATGCACACCAAGCCATTCGCAATCCGTGCGTTGTTGATTACCTGTTAAAGACAGAGGGCATGAATCATATACGGGCCGCGGTAGAACGGGCATTAACACAGATCTCGGAAGAGAATGATTTTCGCTACCAAGCTGCCTGGTTTCGCAGTAAATTGCCAAGAGCGCTGCCCCAGTTACAGCGTCAATTGCTGCTGGATGTGCTTAAGCAAACGGATAGACATGATATTGTTTCACTTCAGGAAGAACTGGATGCTGTGCAGTTACCTTTCGAATCCGATCAACTCGTTATTCCTGTGATCATCCGGGTAGAGGAGTGGAACAACTATCAATCTCAGGCGGATCGCAGTCTCATCCGCTATGCCGTTGCCAATGTTGCGGAGGAGCTGCTGCAAGACAAGGCTAAGGTGAAGGCGATTGATCTGGACACTCAGGTGATCGCGTGTTTTATTCAATCGCAAGAGACATATCCGTCACACGTATCTGATACACAAGGGGAACGAGGTAGTCAGCTGGAGAGCTGGGTGCAGACCCTTCGTTTTGTCTATGGCACTTTGGAGTCTGTACAGCAATCCTGTGCAGACTGCTTGAACCTGTCTGTATCCATTATGGTCAGCGAGCAGGCGGTAGAGTGGAGCAGGGTTAATCAGGCAATCGGGCAGTTACGCCTGTCGATTCATGAGAGTCCCGGGCTTGGGATGGAGAAGCTGCTTCGTGTAAATATCCAGGATGAGTTGCCTTACACCCCTAGCATTATGAATCAACAGGGTGTTGTAACACTGCATCTGGATCAGATCAAACAGCGAATAACCGCCGGGGATCGGGAATGGATGGAGCCTTTCCATAAATGGACCGAGGCTGCGAAGGAAGGGCTTCAAGATCCGTTCTTTCGCATGAAAACGTATACGGGTGCAGCCAATGTACTCATTGAAGTCCTGCACGAACTGGGGTTGTATGAATCGGCAATGGAAGAAATATCGCTTTCCCGAATGCTGCATTTTGACATCCATACCGCATGGTCTGATCTGGTCATCTTTTATCAATCGGCATACGAATGGATGATCTCCAAACGAAGTGATGCCCGCCTAAACGACCAATCACAGATTCTGATCACGATCCATCATTATATCAAACACCATCTGGAGGATGACCTCTCACTCACACGGATCGCACAAGAAGTCTCGCTTAACCCTTCTTATCTGTCGCGTTGGTATAAACGAATTACCGGCAAAGGCATATCAGACTACATCCATGACCGCAGAGTGGAGCGAAGCAAAGAGTTGCTTCTGGGTTCTTCCTGCAAGATGCATGAAATATCCGCGAAAGTTGGATTTAGCGATCAGCACTATTTTTATCGTTTCTTCAAAAAAGCAACAGGCTGCACCCCTCAAGAGTATCGGGATCAGAAAAGTTAAATGATTTCTCAAATGGTAAATCAAAGATACCAGATGTCAACGGGATACACTCGAAGTGATAGCGCTTTCTTTGTAATATAAAATTATACCTCACGGGAGGAGAAAAAAGGGGGATTCACATGAATATATCATTCAAGAAGTTCTCATTATTAACATTAACCATGGTACTGGCCACCACGCTTGCTGCCTGTTCATCTGGTGCGGGAAGTGCCGAGAATGAAGCTGAACCGAACACACAGCAGGATGCGGGAGGACCACTTACGAAATATGACCCACCCATTAAATTGACTTCCACCATGAATGAAACAGGGAAAGAATCGCTTGCGCAAGGAGATACACACGCCAATAACATCTGGACCAGAGGGTACAAGGATGAACTTGGTATTGATGTAACGTATGAATGGATTGTTCCAGATGCCAATTATAACGATAAGATGAATGTCACACTGGCGAGTGGTGATCTGCCGGATGTCCTGAAAGTGAGTGCTGTTCAATTCGAACAACTGCATGAAGCGGGAATGCTGGAGGATCTGACCGAAGTATATGACAAGTATGCATCCGAACTGGTGAAGGAGTTCATGTCTGCTGAAGATGGAGCAGGTCTGAAGCCGGTAACGAAGGAAGGCAAAATATACGCCATGGTGAGTTTCCCAGGCTCGCTGGATTCCTCGGATATGATCTGGATTCGTCAGGACTGGCTGAAAAAGGTTGGTCTTGAAGCGCCCAAGTCCATGCAGGATGTCATCCAGATTGCAGAAGCCTTTACCTTCGAAGATCCAGATGGAAATGGCAAAGATGATACGTATGGTATTGCCTTGAACAAAGATTTACCTATAAACGCGTTCTTGCTCGGCTATCATGGTTATCTCGAAACCTGGATTAAGGATGCTTCAGGTCAAGTCGTGAATGGAACGATCCAACCGGAAGTGAAAGAAGGATTGCGTGAGCTTCAGACTCTGTATCAGAAGGGTGTGCTTGATCCCGAATTTGGCGTGAAGGATTTTGCTAAAATGATGGAGGATGTGAATGCAGGCAAGTCAGGCATGTTCTTCCTGCCACAATGGGCACCATTTCAGGTTAGCAGCATGATTAAGAAAGACAAGAACATCGACTGGATGGCTTACCCGGTTCAATCGATTGATGATCAACCAGCCAAAACACAGAATCATCTTAGTCTGGGCGGTATATTTGCCGTTCGTAAAGGCTACGAGCATCCAGAAGCGTTGATTAAACTTCTTAATTTCCAGGCTGAAAAAATGTTCGGTGAGTCTGCCAAGGAAGAACGGGCTGCTTATTTGAATGGACTGACAGGTCTTGGTTTTCATAATGCAACAGTGTCCAACCTGCCAGCCAACAAAAATGTGAAAGCACAGGACGAAGTAGAGCAGGCGCTCAAAACTGGAGATACGTCCGGATTGGAACTCGAAGCGAAGCTATTCTATGACGATATTATGGATTATCGGAATGGGAATCTCGACAAGTGGCATATGGAGCGTATCTTTGGCCCAGAGAGTTCACAAGGTGTGATTAAATATTATCGGGATAATGACCTCATTGTCATGAATGAATTCATCTATGCACCGACGAGAACAATGAATACGAAGCAAGCTACACTGGATAAACTGAGAGCCGAGACGTTTCTGAAAATCATCTATGGTAACTTGTCGATTGACGAGTTTGATAATTTCGTAGCCAATTGGAAGAAACTTGGCGGGGATCAAATCACACAAGAAGTAAACGATACCATCGCAGCTAACCAATAAAGGATTAATTGATATAATCCAAGAATGAAAAATGAGAAAATGGTGCTCTCCTAAAGGGAGCACCATTTTTTCGGGTCTAATTATTTGCGTTTCAATAACAGAACTCCACTGATTGTTGACGTTTTCTGGCGGTATACCACTTTGAATCCAATATCATTGTCCAGCAAGCAGTTCAGTGCATTGATCAACCGTGCACCAGGAACCAGTGTGAATGTACATGGAGACGTATTACCAATCACACGTACACTTTGGATTCTGCGCGCAGAACCGGGAATGAGCGGATTTCTAGACCAATAGATTAATACCAGATCGGGTTGTGGAACAGCATTGACACGAGCCATACTAATCATCTCTTTTCTATTAAGGGTTCTTAATAGTAGATGAAAAGTAGAAGAAAGGGTGTTAGACGGAAGTCATGCTGTTCAATAAATAGACTCTACTTATTCGTAGAATGCTGCTTCGATGGCAACTTGTCCCCTGGTGTTCCCTTGCCGTTGTTTTTATTTTGACGTGCTTTTTCGGCATTTTCGTTAACTTTCTTCACAAAATCTTGAGTGCTTTCCATTGAAAATTACAGCTCCTTCCACAAGCAAAATGTGTATTCCGATTCTTAATATAACCACTGGAAAGTGATTTTATTTTGGGGACATCGCTTTTAATTTTGATTCAACAATCCAAGGTCAGTTGGGACATACTGGACATGGGAAGTGTAGCCGTCTAAACTAGATAGACCAGACATAATAAGAAGGGATGCGCCGATCCAAATATGTTGCAGAAATTCGGTTTTACACAATATGAGAGCCAGGTATACGAGGCTATATTTGCACAAGATGAACCGCTTGATGCCACATCCATTGTTAATTACTCCAACGTTCCCAAAGCTAAAATTTATGAAGTACTTAATCGCCTGATCGACAAGGGAACGGTGCTGACAACGATGGATGGGAAGAAAAAATTATATATGGCTGTGGATCTTCAGTCCATTATTCATAAGATCAAGGCTGAATTTGAGAAAGATATTGAGGAATTGAAAAGTTACAAAATCAAACGTACATTTACGGATGAGCATATTTGGACGTTAAAAGATGAGTCGTCCATCGCATCGAATATCGAACAACTTATCGAGGAAGCAGATTCATCAATTCTTTTTCTGGCCTGGAATGAGCGAATGGAGAAATACCGTGAACTGCTGGAGCAGAAGGAAAAGCAGGGCGTGTACGTTGAAGTGCTTGCCGTTGGGGGAATGGAGACATCCTTAAATCGGATATACTCGTTGATTCCATTGCTTGATGCGCCGGAACCTTCACAACTGCTTATTGTGGATCATGCATATCTGCTGTTTGCCGGTGTGGAGCACGATTCATGGCGAGCGATCAAGACGATGTCCAAACCGATTGTCAAAGCGATGACTGATTATTTCTACCATGATGTTGCGCTTACTCAAATTACCAAAAAATACGGTGACCAACTGTTACAGGATGCTGAAATCGAGAAACTGCTCACCAGATTGATCTATTAAAACTATTCTCTTGGAGAATAGTTTTTTTGTTATATCTTTGTTAAAAATAATCATGAAAATAACTATTGAAACTTTCAATCTTATGGGTTACTATCGTAGTTGTAACTTTCGAGGAGGATTCAAAAATGAATAAGAAAGTATATGTGCTTGCTATCGCAGCATTTGTGGTCGGAACCGTTGAACTGATCTTGGGCGGAATTCTGGACCTGATTGCTACGGATCTTCATCTTTCCCTGGCGAAAGCCGGGTATTTAATCTCTATTTTCTCACTGGTCTATGCGTTATCTGCGCCGATTTTATTAAATATGACGGCCAGATTCGAGCGTAAAAAAGTATATATGTGTACGCTATTTGTTTTTCTGATCAGTAACCTGATCTCTGCATTCAGTACCAGCTTTTATATGCTGATGGCGGGCAGAGCACTCGGAGCCGCCACGGGCTCTCTTATTTTTGTGCTCTCCCTGACCCTTGCAGCGCGCATTGTGGAACCACAATATAAAGGACGCGCCGTGGGGATCATTACCATGGGAGGTAGTGCATCACTTATCCTGGGTGTACCTCTTGGAATCTTTGTAGGTAACTTGGCAGGCTGGCGTGAGGTGTTTATGTTGATCGCTGTTCTGACCGTAGTGGTTATGGTGGCCATCTGGATTGCGATGGATCGTGTGCAGTCTATTCCTGCTGTATCCCTGAAGAAACAGCTTACGGCTCTGTGGAATCCAAAAATGTTGGCGATCCATGCTACGACTTTGCTTGTTCTCGCGGGTCATTTGACTTTATATGCGTATTTCACACCGTTTCTGCAAGAAACGCTGGGAGCCAGCGCAACGATGGTTACCTTTATCTATATGATGTTTGGGATCGCTGCTGTTGCAGGTGGAGGCATAGGCGGCATGTTATCCGATCGTCTGCATCCTGCTAAAGCCATTGTCATTGTGCTGATTCCTTTTATCATAAGTATGGCTGTCATTCCGTTCAGTGTGGGATTACCTTTGATCGCCTTCTTGTTATTGTTAAGCATCTGGAGTGCACTGAGCTGGACCGTTACGCCTGTACAAAATAGTCTGATTATCAAAACGTCACCGGAAACAGCCGAAACGCTAATCAGCACCAACTCAGGTATTGCACATGCAGGTATTGCACTGGGTACTTATATCGGTGGCATGGTAATTGAACACTCATCGATTCTGAACACCGGATGGGTTGGTTCTGTTCTGATTCTGCTTGGTTTGCTGTCTGCCATCTATGCCATTAGCGTTAAGGAAAAAACCGTTCAGGCGGTTGCTTAGAATAAAGAAATTAGACAAAAGCTTGAACCTCTGCATTCCCATAATCTAATGGGTGTAGAGGTTTTTTTCTGTTTCGCTAGAGTACACGTCAGTAGATTAAACCATTTTCATATCAAGCAAAACTTGCTTTATTCATACTAATCTATATAATTAAAAGAGTTTTAAAAAGTGTTATTTAATGTGGATTACATGATGTGTATTGAGGGAGCGGTGATCATGACTACGAAGACGGAAAAACAAAAAATGCTGGATGGCGAGCTGTACATGGCTTCGGATCTTCAATTGTCTGAGGACAGAGAGTATGCAAGGAAAATGACTCGGACGTTTAATCAAACGACGGAAACGGACGGTGAGCTTCGCACCAAGTTATTGAAGGAACTGTTTGGATCTACAGGTGAACACCTGGGCATGGAACCTAATATTCATGTGGATTATGGATATAACATTCATGTAGGCAACCATTTTTATGCCAATTTTAACTGTACGATATTAGATGTGTGTGAAGTTCGTATTGGAGACCATTGCTTAATGGGACCAGATGTACATATCTATACAGCTACTCATCCACTCCATCCGCATGAACGCAATACGGGTGCAGAATACGGCAAGCCGGTCACGATTGGCAATAATGTATGGATTGGTGGTAGAGCCGTTATTAATCCGGGGGTTACCATTGGAGACAACGTGGTCATTGCTTCCGGGTCTGTGGTTATAAAGGATGTTCCCGATAATATGATCGTTGGCGGCAATCCTGCCAGAATCATTAGAGAGATTGAGCTTTAATTTATTTTAGATAGAAGATGGGAAGTGCTTACGAAATGATGACTGAAAAAGAAAAATCCCAATTAGGGCTCTTGTATAACGCCAATTATGATCAAGAGTTAATTGAAGAGCGTTTACATGCCAAAGGGCTTTGTTACGATTATAACCAGCTCCATCCAGGGAAGATCGATGAAAGAGAAGCGTTAATCAAGAAACTGCTCGGGAAAACGACGGATCGTTTCCTGATTGAACAGCCCTTTGTATGTGATTACGGCTATAATATTGAAATTGGTGAGAACTTCTATAGCAATCATAATATTGTCATGCTGGATGGAGGAAAAATCAGTTTTGGAGATAACGTTTTTGTTGCTCCCAATTGCGGATTTTATACTGCAGGCCACCCTTATGATGTTGAGCAGCGCAATGAAGGTCTGGAGATCGTTGGCTCCATCACGGTGGGCAATAATGTATGGATCGGTGGCGGTGTGACAGTTCTTGCCGGTGTGACGATTGGAGATAATACGATCATCGGCGCAGGGAGCGTAGTGACCAAGAGTATACCGTCTGGTGTGATTGCTGCGGGTAATCCTTGCAGGGTCCTTCGCAAGATAACGGAAGATGACAAAACAAAGTACAGCAGGGATGTAGTGAAGAACATATAGTGAAGAATAAATTGTAAACAACGTGATAGTAGCTAATGAGAATGCTCGATGTGTATCAGCGGGTGTTTCTTTTTGAAAAAATAAAATCCCCCAGACAGAAAACATGCCAAGGTATCGTATAACCGACACTCTTTCATGTGATATGTCTGGGGGATAGAAGGATGTGAATGTATCTGTTACATTTGCTTAAAGAACTTTAACGCTGCAAACTTTTCCCGTTACTGCTGATCACTTCTTTGTACCAATGGAAGGATTTCTTACGATAACGTTCGAGTGTTCCTGATCCATCGTCATGACGATCCACATAGATATAGCCATAACGTTTTTTCAATTGGGCAGAAGACGCACTGACCACATCAATGCAACCCCATGATGTATAACCCATAATTTCAACGCCATCTTCAATAGCTTCACCAACTTGAACCAGATGATCATTTAGATACTGGATTCGGTAGTCATCTTCAACTGTTTTCTCGCCGTCAGCACCCGTGATCAACTCATCAACAGCACCAAGACCATTTTCTACAATGAACAGTGGTTTTTGATAGCGGTCATAGAACATGTTAAGCACATAACGCAATCCTTGCGGGTCAATCTGCCATCCCCATTCACTTGCTGGCAGATAAGGGTTAGGTACACCCCCAAGCAGATTACCTTCACCTGCGATTTGTTTCTCCGGGTCTGCTGTCTGACAGATACTCATGTAATAACTGAAAGAAATGAAGTCTACTGTATTCAACAACATTTCCTCGTCGCCAGCTTCCATCTGAATCTCAATTCCATTTTCACGGAAGTAACGTTTCATATAACCAGGGTAGCGGCCTCTTACGTGTACATCACCGAAGAAATAGTTGCTGTGCTCGAATTCCATGACTTTGATCATATCGTCTGGATTCGGTGTCAGCGGGTAGGTAGGCATACTGAGCATCATACAACCAATCTGTGCCGTAGGAATGATCTCATGACAGAGTTTCACAGCGGAAGCACTTGCTACAAACTCATGATGGATCGCTTGATACAGATCTTGTTTGCTAAGCTTTTCCTTCGGCGTGTAGATGCCTCCACTCATGAAGGGTGCTTCAAGAATCGAATTGATTTCGTTAAAAGTAAGCCAATATTTTACTTTGTTTTTATAACGTTTAAAAACTGCAGTTACATAACGCTCATAGAATCCAACCATTTTTCGGTTAACCCAGCCGTCGTATTCTTTGGACAAGTGAAGAGGTGTCTCATAGTGGGATAGCGTAACCAGTGGTTCTATCCCGTATTTGTGACACTCGTCAAACAGATCGTCGTAGAATTGCAGACCTTCTTCATTTGGTTCCAGCTCGTCCCCTTTTGGAAAAATCCGGGACCAGGCGATGGAAGTACGGAATACCTTGAAGCCCATCTCGGCAAACAGTTTCACATCTTCCTTGTAGCGATGATACAGATCGATACCGATCAGTTTCATGTTATCTTCGGTTGGTTCTTCCGTGATTGGACCCATGATGCCTTTGGGAGCTACATCCTGAGTAGATAATCCTTTGCCGCCTTGATTGTATGCACCTTCAGCCTGGTTGGCTGCAATTGCGCCACCCCACAGGAAATTTTCCGGGAATTGATAGATATGATTTTGAGAGTTACTCATGTGTATCCGCTCCATTCATCAAATTTATATTTAAGATGATTCATGTATGACATAAAAAAGCTTAAACGTTGTAACGGGTTACACGTCAAGTTTTACTTTTGACCCAGATTTGAGGCATACTATTATTCAAAATAATATTGGTTGAAAATTATCTAGTTCGTTAGCAAGAAGGGAGTCTCCGATGTCCAAGTTTGATGAAATTATGAAGCGGTCCGGTTACTCAAAAGCGACAGTGTCACGAGTGATTAATCATTCACCGCATGTCAGTGATGAAGCAAGACAGATCATAACGGATATTATGAAAAAGTTGAATTATATTCCCAACCGGAATGCGGTATCGTTATCTACAGGGCAAACAAAGCAGATTGGAATTGTGACCTCTACCACAGGTGAAATCATTCTTACATTCATGAATCAATTCATTGATACAGCCATGGATTTTGGGTTTCAGACGATTATCTATACATCCCGTGGAGATCCAGAGATTGAATTGCAGGCATTCGAAGATCTGCGCAGTAAACGAGTAGATGGGCTAGTTATTATTGCTTGTGTCAATGACCCTCGGAAATTAAAGGCTTATATGGAGTATGGGCCCATTGTCTCTTGGCAGCGAATGGGGAATGACGAGATTCCGTCTGTTGCGATGGATCAGGCAGAGGGGTATAAGTTAGCTCTGGAGCATCTGGTAACAAGAGGATACACTCGAATTGCGAATGCATTCGGAAGGGCTGAAAGTCTGAATACCCAGAGCCGCCGTGAAGCCTATGAATCTTTCATGAAGAGCAGAGGGTTGCATGTGTGGAATGAAGCATATCAATATTCCGTATTTAGCTCCTCCGATGGCGAAGAAGCGATGCGAAGAATGGCTGAGGGGTCAGAACTTCCACAGGCCGTATTATGTTCAAATGATTATGCAGCTATCGGCATTCTGAGTGAAGCACGCAGACGGAATATTCAGGTACCGGAACAACTCGCCATTGTGGGGTTTGATGATATCGAGCTTTCCCGTGTTCTTGGAATCACGACCATACACAATCCGATAGCGGAGCAAGCCACCCAGGCTTTTCATCACTTGTGGGCTGTATTGGGTAAAACTGAGTTGAAGACAGAACAGCTAACATACCAGCTGATTGAGCGTGAGACGACTTGAATCCGTAAGACCTGATGTGGGAATCTGGTTTTATGGATTCAATAATTATTCAAATTTGAAGCATCTTCGAATCGGACACATACGTTATACTGAATATGAGCTTCAGAACGACATATCTGTACAGAGATGTGGCGTGAAGTTTTTTGTTTCATGTTTCATGTTACAAGTTACATATTTCACAAACGATTAGCAGGAAAGGTGAGAATGGACTTTATGAAGACAGTGACAGGCCGATTCAGAATTGCGGGCATTTGGGAGGGCGTATCCTTACTTCTGTTGATTTTTATTGCAATGCCTCTGAAATATTTTGCAGATATCTCTTCCGCTGTAGCCGTAATGGGCATGATTCATGGTATTTTGTTTCCTTTGTACCTTATTGCCCTAGTGCATTTGGCTCTGGTCAAAAAGTGGAAGATAACACGTTGGTTAATGGGTGGACTCGCCGGTCTATTGCCGTTTGGAACTTTTGTATTTGAATCTTATCTTCGGAAGAGAGATTGGAAATAAAAATCAATATGACTAAATGAAAGCAGGCGACTAATTCAGATGTTATCCGAATTGTCGCCTGTTACTTTCTGTACAAGAACTACTTTACAGTACCTTGCTGACGATCGGACAGCAGGCTTACTCCAATATCACCAGAGGCATTCGACACAGGCGTATACGCCGAGAAGGAAGTAACAACAACCAGGGCAGTGAACAGAAATAAAAATGATTTTTTCATACCATAACCTCTTTCATATGGGGATATATTCCATTTGATTCTAACGCACATAGGTTATACTTGAAAAGAAAAAGTTTAAATGGGCAAGCTATTGAATGACTGAAAGGATTGAGCTTTCATGAAAGATATTCATGAGTTAACATCCATAGAAATGATTGAAGAAGCTATTCAACAATATGAAGTGGTTTTTTTGTATGTATCTCGTCCAGAGTGCAGTGTATGTCACGCTTTACTCCCAAAGATCAGGGCGTTGCTTGAACCTTATCCATCAGTATACCTGGGTCACATTAATGCTAATGAAGTGGAAGAGGTTGCATCCAAGTTTCTTATTTTTACCGTTCCAACAATGATCATGATTGTAGAGCAGAAGGAATATATTCGAGCGGATCGTTTTGTTCGCTTGGAACGTCTGGAAGAGCAGCTGCAACAGATTCACTCCATGTATATCCAGGATGAGGAATAGAAAGCTAAAGCCTCATGAACAGCGGCTCATATGAGCCGTTTTTTTTTGCGCCCGCAGTGGGCATATAGCTATGAATAAAGTACATGACGCCTGAACTCACAAATTAAAGTGTTGCCATGAAAACGGTTTTATGATAGTTTAAACATTATAAAAACGTTTTTATAGTAAAGGAACAAAACTTATGGCAAAGATAACGATTAAAGATGTAGCAAGGGAAGCGGGCGTATCCATATCTACGGTCTCCAACGCCTTGAATGGTGTGGATGTCTTGAACCCGGAGACAAAATCACATGTTCTTAAGGTGGCAGAGCGTTTAAATTATGTGCCCAATCTGAATGGCAAGCTGTTGAAGTCGGGTCAAACCAAAATGCTCGGTTTTTTCACTACAAGTGTATCGGGTCCGTATTTCTATAAGCTGGTGGAGTCAATGTCTCGTGAATGTGATCGTCTTGGGTATGGTTTGAATGTATTTGTGACCAAGGATAAACACGTTATTATGAGTAATATTCTGGGTCGGCGGGTGGATGGTGTCATTATCTACGAAGAGCTTCGGATCGATGAGCAAGATATTATCGCCATGGAGAAAGACAAGATCAAGGCAGTTTTTCTGGATCGGGTCTATCAGAGCGATACGATGGGAAGTGTCATTTTTGACTCCTATGTGGCGGCTTATGAAGCAACCAAGTATTTAATTGGGCTGGGGCACAAGAAAATTGCTTATATTTCGGGTGTGGACACGATGTTTGACAGTGTGCAGCGTAGAGACGGCTATCTGGCTGCCCTGCGTGAGTACCAGCTTCCAATCGATGAAGATTACATTATACAAGGGTATTTTGAGGAGGAGAGCACGTATAGTGCGATAAAATCTTTTCTTCACTTACACCCTGGCAAGCGGCCTGATGCATTTCTTGCAGGGAATGACTTGAGTGCAATTGGCTGTATGCATGCGTTGAAGTCTGAGGGTTTTGAAGTTCCTCAAGATGTGAGTGTCGTGGGTTTTGACGATATTGATATCGCACAGTATTTTTCTCCACCGCTTACAACGGTAAGAAACCAAATTGCAAGACAGGGTATCCTGGCCATCAATCAACTGGTGGGTATGATCAAGGATAAAGAACAAGGGGCTGCACAGAAATTGGCGGGTGAGCTGGTGGTGAGAGGTTCAAGCCATGTGAAGATCGACCGGAAAGACTACCGTACATAAGTTGATTCAGCGTCTTCTCCGGTCTTTTTTTATATAAATATAAACAAAGGGGTTTTTTATGTCGAAAAATAAAAACGTTTTTATAAACATGCATGCATGATGGAGGGGAGTAAAAAAACGTGGATAAATTAGCCGTAGAGACATCAATCGGTAAAAATGCGATCAGTCCCAATGGGAAGAAACCCATCGGACAACGGATTAAAGAATTCATAGTCGATTATCGGAGACAATGGGAGATTCAATCGATGATTATCCCGGGCATTATCTTTATGATTATTTTTTGTTACATCCCGATTTACGGTTTAACAATTGCCTTCAAAAATTACACGGTCATTGATACGCTGGCAACCGCTCCTTGGGTAGGGCTTGATAATTTCAGAATCATTTTATCAGATAAATACTTCTGGGATGCAGTCGTGAATACGCTGGGGATCAGTTTTTTGAAATTAGGTATTGGGTTCGTCATTCCCATCATTCTCGCGATCATGATCTACGAGTTAAACAGCGGACGATTCAAGAAGTTTGTGCAAACGGTTTCATATTTACCTCACTTTTTGTCCTGGATTGTACTTGGGGGAATGCTGATCACCTGGTTTTCGACAACGGGGTTATTTAATCAGTTGTTACTTAGCCTGGGGGTGATCTCGCAACCGCAGAACATCTTGCTGGATGCAGGCAAGTACTGGTGGATTGCTACGTTATCGGATATTTGGAAAGAAGCAGGTTGGGGAACGATTCTGTATCTGGCAATTATGGCGAAGATTGATCCTACGTATTATGAAGCGGCCAAAATTGATGGTGCAAGCCGTCTCAGACAGATCTGGAATATCACATTGCCTAATATGAGATCCATTATCAGCCTAAATCTGATTTTAACTGTAAGCGGTTTATTAGGGTCGAATCTGGATCAGACCCTGGTTCTCATGAACTCCCAGAACCGCGACAAAGCAGAAGTCATCAATTCGTACGTCTATCGTATGGGGATGTCTCAGGGTGACTTTTCATATGCAACGGCCGTTGGCTTGGGTGTCTCAATCATCTCTGTCATTCTACTCGTCACGGCAAACAAAATCACAAGCAAATTAAACGATAATCAATCTGTGTTGTAGAAGGAGGCATCCCGCGTGAATGGAAAGGTGGCAAAAGAAGATCTCGATAGTCGGATCTTTGATACCTTAAACATGATATTGCTAATCATCTGTACGGTCGTTATTCTGGTTCCGCTCTGGAATGTCATCATCTCTTCCTTTAGTTCAGGCAAAGCGTTAGCGGAAGGTGGGTTCATCTTCTGGTCACCGGAATTCTCGTTGGAGAATTACAGAGCTGTATTCAATGATCAGGGCATCTGGCAGGCATTCTTCATATCGGTGTCCAAAACAACGATCGGCGTTGTTACACATGTGTTCTTTTGTGCCATGGTTGGTTACGGTCTGAGCAAAAAGTACATAAGAGGCCGTAAATTATACGTTGCCATGGGTGTTATTACAATGTTCTTCTCGGGCGGCATGATCCCGACATACCTATTAATCAAATCACTTGGATTATTAAACAGCTTCTGGGTATACATTATTCCGGCGTTATTCAGCTTCTATGATGTCGTGATTCTGATGAATTTCTTCCGGAATGTCCCGGATTCGCTGGAAGAATCGGCCAAGATTGACGGCGCAGGGGATTGGCATATTTTCCTGAAAATCTTCATTCCACTCTCCATGCCGGCTATGGCTACGATTGCGCTATTTAATGGGGTTGGGCAATGGAACGACTTCATGACAACCAAGTTATACATTACCGATCAGTCACTGTATCCACTCCAGATGATGTTGTACGAGATTATCGTTCAGTCCCAGACACAGTCCATGCAAAATGTCGGTGGTTCGGCTGTCATTGAAACAACGACCAAAGGCGTGCAACTAGCCACGATTGTCATTACAACACTACCTATTGTACTGATCTATCCCATCGTTCAGAGATACTTTATCTCGGGAATGATGCTCGGAGCAGTCAAGGAATAGGAGCAACAAATATCCCATTTTGAGGAGGAACAAAAACATGTTGAAGTTGAACAAGGCATCAGGGAAAAAAGGGGTTAAATTGCTCGCAACACTACTCACAGCCGTACTTATGATTACAGGTTGCAGTGGTGGATCGGGGGGATCCAGTGAAGGGAACTGGGTTTCCATTGAAGATCGTTATACGGTTGACCCGGAAAAGCCAGCTTGGCAGTTGGATAAAAAGGAAGAAGCTACAGACCTGACGTGGTACGTCAATGCTGACTGGTGGAACACCGATTTTGGCAAGGACATTGTCACGAAGAAAATTAAAGAGGATCTGAACATCAATATTAAATTTATCACGGGTGATGATACCAAGTTAAACACCTTTTTCGCCGGCGGAGATATGCCTGACCTGCTAACCGTATTTGACTCGAATTCTCCAGTGGTACAAAAAGCTGCTACCTGGGCTCTGCCGCTGAACGATCTGGCGGAAAAATATGATCCTTATTTCAATAAAGTTGCGGCTGCCGATACATTGAACTGGTTCCAATTAGCGGATGGCAAAACCTATGGTTACCCGAACTATTCCAATACACAAGAGGATTATGATAGCGGTAACATTCCTGCAAAAACGGCATTTATCATTCGTAAGGATGTGTACGAAGCTTTGGGTAGTCCGGTCATTGGAACGCCAGAAGAATTCCAAAGTGTAATGAAACGTATTAAGCAAGAGTTCCCTGCGCTGATTCCGTTTGGATTCAACTCCATAGGTGAAGGAACAGGTTCACTCGGGGATACGTTGCAAGATTTCATCGGCGTTCCGTTGGAGACCGAATCAGGAGAATTCTATGATCGCAATCTGGATGAAGATTACCTCACGTGGTTGAAAACATTGAACACTGTGTATAGAGACGGCAATATCAGTGATGACAGTTTTGCCGATGATGGAACTGCTTTTGAGGAAAAAGTGAAGTCCGGTAAATATGCGACCATGCTGCTTGATGGTACACCTCAACAAGGAGGAAACTTGCAAATCTACATGAGTGCGAATCCAGGCAAAGAATATGTTGCTATCGATGGACCGCAGAGTACCAAAGGCAATGCACCAACATTGAATCAATCCGGGATAACCGGGTGGATGATTAATTTCATCTCCAAGGATTGTAAAGATCCGGCCAAGGCCATTCAGATATTCACGTACTTGCTGAGTGAAGAAGGACAGACACTCATGAATTACGGAATCGAGGGGGAAACCTACCAAACCAAAGCCGACGGTAGTGTAGAATTGCTGCCAGCAGTGAAAGACCTGCAACTCAATAACGCGGATCAATTCAAAAAGGATTATCGGATGGGTGAATTTATGTTCTTCGGTCATGATCGCCACAAAGCACTCAGTGCAGATGCTTTTCCGGAAGCGATCAAACAGATGCAGGAGTGGGGCAAAGGCAAGCTGAAACCACATTTCATTCTGGAGAATATTAGCCCGGATCAAGGTACACCTGAAGCTCGTGCGTTGTCAGCAATCAATACGAAGTGGAATACAACGCTGGTCAGTATGGTGCGGTCCAAGGATGATGCCTCGTATGACAATGCACTGGCTTCTTACAAGTCATTTTTAGGTGAGAACCGTTGGGAAGAAATTGTGAAGGTACGCAGTGAAAAGATGAAACTGAACAAAGAGAAACTGGGCATTCAATAATAGAAATACAAAGGAGAATCCTATGACTACATTCAAAATGTACAAATCAACAGGAGAAAATGAATTATTTGTACCCGTGTCCTCGGATCAATTGCAACCTCATGCCCCTGAGCTGGAGACAACGACCATTCTTCTGGATGATAAGCTATCGTATCAGGAAATGGACGGATTTGGTGCTTCTTTCACCGATTCTTCTGCCTATCTGATCAATCAAATCTTGAACGAGGAGCAGCGGGATGAGCTCATGTCCCGGTTGTTCCATCCGGAGAAAGGGATTGGGCTCTCGGTCATTCGTAATCCGATGGGCGCTTCGGACTACGCCAGAACGGTATACAGTTATAACGATATGCCAGAACAGCAAACAGACGCGGAACTAACCCAGTTCAGCATTGCACATGATGAAGAGGACGTTATTCCTTTAACCCAACAAGCATTAGGATTGAATCCTGAATTGAAACTGTTTGCTTCACCATGGAGTGCACCCGGTTGGATGAAAACGAGTGGATCCATGATTACCGGACAATTGAAGACGCAATGGTATCCCGTATATGCCGAATATTTTGTGAAATACATTCAAGCGTATAGAGAGCATGGATTACCGATCCATGCCATCACACCACAGAATGAGGCGCTTTATGAACCGGGGCATTATCCCGGTATGTTGATGCCAGCCGAAGCGCAAGCGGACTTTATCAAAAACCATCTCAAACCAGCCTTTGTTCGTAACGATATTCAAACTAAAATTCTCTGTTACGATCACAACTGGGATCAACCGGACTATCCACTGACCGTGCTGGAACAAGCGGGAGAGGAAGTTGACGGCGTGGCCTGGCACTGGTACGGGGGCGATGCATCTGCTCAAACGAAGGTATACGAAGCCTTTGCAGGCAAAGAAATGCACTTCACCGAAGGCTCAGGCGGAGAGTGGATCCCGCCATTTGAACAGGCCTTCTCGAATGTGATACGAACGGGAATTCAGATTCTTCGTAATTACAGCAAGTCATTCGTACTATGGAATATGGCACTTGATGAGAACAACGGGCCAACCGTTCCGGGATTTGGTCGCAGTACGTGTCGCGGGATCGTTCAGGTGAATCAGCAAACCAAGGAACTTATGTACACACTTGATTATTATGCCCTGGCACACTTTAGTGCATTGATTCGTCCAAAGGCTGTTCGGATTGAATCAACGTCCAATAATGATGGAATTTATTCTGTGGCTTTTAAAAATGTCGATGGTTCCGTAGCATTAGTCCTCTTCAATGATGGGGAGGCGATGGGCAACGTACAGGTTCAGCTGCGCGACGATGTATTGATGAAGTTCCAGCTGGAAAGCAAGAGTGTCTTGTCCATATTAATTACAGATGTATAAATGGATGAGTTATAAGTAGGCTTCATCAGAAAAGAAACCAAAAGAAGCGATATCCAGAGTGTACACGGATATCGCTTCTTTTGCTGACATTGGTCTGTGGATGGATCGCATTATAACGGTTGAATGGCGAGATGGGGTGTCCCACTACTCTCATCAACGAACAGAATATATTGATTGCCAGCGGTTCCGGTTAAGACCAGACCGGGTTGACCCGCAACACCAGGATTGTAATATCTGAACTGTTGTAGAGTTGGTAGAGACACGGGAAGAGAAGGCTGATTGAGTGCCATTAATTGTGTAGCAGCCTTAACGCTATCTCCAGCTTGAATCACTCCACCTACACCCAAATGATTAACAATCGAGGAGCTGGCATTGATTTGAAGGCTGCCTGTTATGGTCTGGCTACCATTGACGTTTAGATTGACACCAACGGTTTGATTACCATTAACGTGCAAATTCTGATTAATCGTCTGATTGCCGGTGACAAGGATGCTATCAAATGTTGGCAAAGATATCATCTCCTATATCGTATTCATATATTCTATGAGGACAAGATTTGAACCGACCCGGGTGACCACACATTATATGTACGAGTTAAGGCCCGTTTTGCTATGAAGAGCGAGTGAAGCGCTCAATAAAAGAAACCATGCCACGATTTCGTGCATATTGTAGGCAGAGAATGTTTACGTATGGAACGGGAGGGTTTGTTATCCGAAAGAAGTCCAAAATGCAAGTTAAGTCCATCAAAAAGAATCGTTCAGTTCACGATGCAAACCAGTTATTTCTGAGACAGATGCATGCAGTACTGAACAGAAAACTCAAATCCATGCGCAAACATATGGCAGTACAGCAGTTGGATCTCAAGCAACAATGGTTGAAAATGATGCAGGAGGAACATGCATCTAACCGCGTAAAGTCCAAAGTGATCTATAAGGAGTTAAATGTGCTTCTGATTACACCGTGTAATGACCGGGAAATGTCATCACATTGTGTACTGATTGAACAAAGCCTTAAACATCTCGTGAGGCATGTAAATGAGATTAAATATATAGAATCCGTTTCAGCCAGTCTGTCTGCGATGGAGGTTGACCTGATTCTCATTGTTGGAAGTGATGAAAGTTTGCCGAATGAGAATATCACAGCGTTAAAAGCATCCACCGCAAAAAAAGCAATCTGGTTATCTCCGAATCAAAATGTAAATCAAAGCGATGAAATGTTGCCATGGTTGGATCACTTGTTTGTACAGCATTCATGGTCAATAAGCGACCATCAGCATCATATGGGAAGCACTGGTAGTCATGAACTTTTAATGCCGCCTGATCCACATATATTCTGTCCTCAAGCTGTTCCCCCGGAGTACGAATCGGATGTTTATATCATCGGGGATGCGGAACTGGATAATATCCAAACGACTTTTGCCAAATCTGGTCTTCTGAATAACAAAATAGTTCGGGTGGATGGGAAGGGTTGGGCAAAGCTTGGAGATTTTTATCCCGTTCGCAGACATGAAGCTCGCCAGATTTTATTTAACGGAAGCAAACTGGTTATTCATAGTGGCGAATCAATCAAAAACGTGATGGAAATTGCCGCATGTGGGACGTTTCAGCTCATAGGACCATCTGTGAATCAGAGCAACGGGATAGACCTTAGTAACTTTCAACAATACAACTCTTGTGAAGAACTCACTCAGAAGTTTGAACATTACTGGCAGAGTGTTGATGCAAGGAGACTGGCCGCTAGCCAAGCTCTGGCATACATGAAATATAATCAATCCCATCTGCAAAAAACATTGCGACTGCTGGATATCATATTCACATAAACCATCAAGAAGCACAGGATGTAGGCTGAATAATGTTGCTGCATTGGAGGAGTTCTGTTTGAAGGTAATTGCTCTGCATCTGCCCCAATTTCACCGGATTGAGGAGAACGACCGATGGTGGGGGGACGGTTTTACGGAATGGACCAATGTAAAAAAAGCCACGTCTTTATATTCGGGTCATTATCAGCCTAAGCAGCCGTTTCAGGGGAAATATTATGATCTTTCCGATCCAGATGTACGAAAGTGGCAAGCGGAAACGGCTAAACAGCATGGTATTTATGGATTTTGTTATTATCATTATTGGTTCAAAGGCAAGCGTTTGTTGGAAAAACCAGTGAATGAAATTTTGGATCGTGGGGAGCCTGATTTTCCGTTTTGTTTGTCTTGGGCCAATGAGACATGGACAAGAAAATGGGATGGGCAAGAATCCGATATTCTCATGGCCCAGAACTATGGGGATCGAGATGATTGGGAAGAACATTTTAATTATTTGGTAAAAGTATTTAAGGACAAACGATATATTCGAGTGGAAGGTAAGCCGTTATTTCTGATCTATCGGCCAGCCAGCATTCCTCGATGTGAAGAAATGATACGGTTTTGGCGAGAATTGGCTCTGGGACATGGTCTGGAAGGCATCCATGTTGTGCAGACCATTGGCGGGTTCCCTACATTTAATCATCAGATCTTTGATGCAAGCATGGAATTTGAACCGCATTACACGTTTGCACATGGACATATGAATGGGATCTGGATCGAAATGAGCATCAGGGGCCGACAGCATATTGCTGTGAATTACGACAAGGTATGGTCCTCCATTCTCGAACGAACACCACACCGTAACGGAGAAATTGTCTATCCAGGGGCTTTTGTCAATTGGGACAATACACCGCGGAGAGGTGTTGACGGACAGAGTACGCTCGGTGCTACCCCGGAGAAATTTGGGATGTATCTATCAAGACAGATGGAGAGAGCAAGGACACTGTACCAAAGTGAATATCTTTTTGTTAACGCCTGGAATGAATGGGCCGAAGGGGCATATCTTGAGCCGGATCAAAACTATGGTTACGCTTATTTGAGAGAGCTCAAAAAAGCAACTCAGCACGAACTAGTAAACAGAAACAGGTCTATAGGAGGGAGTTCCAAATGAGGGAACTCCAAATGAGGGAACTCTCTCTGAACTGAGCTTATTTATAAACCGTGTTTCATTGTGACTATCGTTTTTTGTCTGCGGTATTCCGTTGGCGTGAGTCCTGTATGCTTTTTGAACTGTCTGGAGAAATAGTACAAATCACTAAAACCGAGATGCTCCGCGATGGCAGTTATTGTGTTAGGGGTGCAGGTTAGCAGTTCCTTGGCTTTATCGATTTTTTTGCCAGCAATGTAGAGGATCGGAGGAAGGCCGATCTGCTGTTTGAAGAATCGAATGAAATAATTGGGATGCATGTAAGCAATCTGGGCCAGATCCTGTACCGAAATATTCTCTTCGATATTGGAATCAATGTAAGCCAGGATGGCAGATAATTTCTCCATAACAGGCACGTTAATAAAAGAAATCTGTTCCAGATCCAAGTTCATAAGATAGTGGGACAGTAACTCGGTCAGTTTGCTCTTGGCCATCATATGAGCATAGACTTCATCGGATTTTGCATATGTAAGGATGCTGCTGAAAATTTCTTGGATCAACTTAGGTTGATCTATCGTGCAGATATGTGGGAATTTCAGAATTTGGAACAAATTGATTCCCCCAACCTTCGCGCTAAAGTGACACCAATATTTGAGAAAAGGACGGTCATTAATGGCAGCGTAGGATTGTTTAATCCCCTCAGGCATTAATATAAGCTGATTAGGCGCAGGGTAATACTCCTCATCCCCAATCTTGAGCCAACCTTCACCTTCACATATGAAATAAAACTTGCTGTAATCGGGCGTGTAATCCAGATCCCGCCAATCCGTATCGCACCGATTGTAATTGACCATAAATAATTCGACTTGGAGATTAGACAGGTAGTTCGTAAGCAAAGTTTGGTGATTCATACTTTTCATCTCCATACAAGGTTATTATTGTCCATCTAAAAGTTAGTGTTCTGCATGTTTATCCTTCGGCCGCAGCACTACAATACAACTACAGACGATATCAGAAGGGATGAGAATATTTCATGGACAAACACGAATATATGCAACAGATTGAAGCAACAATTGCGAACGGTAAATTCAAGGACAACTGGAGTTCGCTAAGCGCTTTTCAAGTTCCCGAATGGTACCCCAAAGCGAAATTCGGCATATTCATCCATTGGGGACTGTATTCTGTCCCGGCCTATGATAGCGAATGGTATTCGCGAAATATGTACATACAAGGCACCAAAGCTTATGAGCATCACCTTGCGGTGTATGGACCTCATAAGGAATTTGGATATAAAGATTTCATTCCAATGTTTCGTGCAGAGAAGTTCGATGCAGACGAATGGGCAACGTTATTCAAAAAGGCCGGAGCCAAATATGTTATGCCAGTGGCTGAGCATCATGATGGATTTCAGATGTACAAGAGCTCTATCTCTCACTATAACACATATGAAATGGGCCCCAAACGGGATCTTCTGGGTGAGATGAAGACTGCGTACGAGAAGCAGGGGCTGACCTTATGTGTGTCGTCTCACCGCGCCGAGCACTGGTTCTTCATGTCTCACGGGAAGGAGTTTGATTCCGATATCAAGGAACCCCTAGAGCGTGGGGATTTCTATTGGCCAGCCATGCCTGAGCCGGATCATCATGATCTGTATGGTTCGCCTCCAACCGAGGAGTATCTGGAAGACTGGTTGATTCGCTGCTGCGAACTGGTGGATCAATATCAACCGAAGGTCTTCTATTTCGATTGGTGGATTCAAACGGTTGCGTTCAAACCCTATCTTAAGAAATTCGCAGCCTATTATTATAACAAAGGCGACGAATGGGGCGTTCCTGTAGCTATCAATTATAAACATGAGGCCTACATGTTTGGAAGTGCCGTTCCTGATGTGGAGCGGGGGCAATTCGCTGAGCTCAAGCCCTATTTTTGGCAAACCGATACGGCTGTCGCTAAAAACTCATGGTGTTATACGGAAAATAATAACTATAAAACGGCCGAAGAGATCATTCGGGATCTCGTCGATATTGTAAGCAAAAACGGAAATTTGCTGCTGAACATTGGACCTAAAGCAGACGGCAGTATACCGGATGAAGATCGCGACATTCTGCTTAGCATCGGCAAGTGGCTGGAAGTGAATGGGGAAGCGATCTATGATACGACATTCTGGCGCACGTTTGGCGAGGGACCAACAGAGGTGAAAGAAGGGCAGTTCACGGATGGAGATACAAAGATATTTACAAGTGAAGATATTCGATTTACGTTAAAAGAAAGCAATCTGTATGCCGCGGTTCTTGCCTACCCCGATAACGGAGTGATTCACATTAAATCGCTGAAGGAAGGTTCTCATCATTTTCAAGGCGTTATTCAAGACATTCAGGTACTTGGATACGAAGAAAAACCGCAATGGGAGAGAACTGCGGACGCACTGACGATCACAACGACAACTGTGAAGAGTAATGCGCCTATTGTTTTCAAAATTAAATTGGACTAAATCAACAAAGATCATTTTCAATACGGTTATATAAAAAAAAGGGCGCATCCAGGAGTTTCGTACTCATTGGATAGCGCTCTTTGGGCTGCTTACTTTTTAAAAACAATCGACAACTCTTCCGTTTGCTTTCTTCCGAATTCTGGGCAAGAGCAAGAAATGGTTGTTCACTCGCAGTTAGAAATATTCAGTTCATATTGCGAATATAATTCCTGTAAGTGCTGTCAGTTTGGCTCGACCGACTTCGTATTAAGTAGTAAATTGACTCACTAAGGAGGAGATCCCGACAGATGAAGCCAAAGAAACGTATAAGATTTGGTGGAAATATATTTAAGAAAAATAGAGGAGGAGAAGAACATCACAAGTGCTTTGAAATTGAAGCTAAAGAACTCTTCAAGCTGATTGGTGAATTGAAAGGAGCCCTTGTACAGGTTTTTGCCAATCCGACACCGCATAATGTTTCACTTCTGATCGAGGTATTGCGTAAACTACTGGCCCTAATTCATCATTCGGACCTGAAAAAGGGAACCCGGGCAGATCTCGAAGCAGTCTTGGAGCTCACAATCGTATCAGCAGAGGCCGTTCCATTTTCTCCGATCAGTGTAGGAACCAATTTGCAGCAATTGCTGGATGAGCTACTCTCTGTCATTTTACAGGGAAATATCGATCCAGCTGAGAAAGATCAACTGGTCATCTTGATCCGGGCGACCGAATTGGCTATCACAACAGGGCTTAGAAACGTAGGGAGTCAAGGTCCGGCTGGACCTGCAGGACCTGCGGGTCCTCAAGGCGTACCTGGTCCACAAGGCCCGGCTGGAGCTACTGGTTCTCAAGGTAGTGTAGGTGCTGCTGGTACAACGGGAGCAGCAGGTAACACTGGAGCTACCGGCGCAACGGGTGCGGCAGGCCCGGCGGGTGGTGCAACAGGACCGACAGGTGCCGCGGGAGTCACAGGCGATACGGGTGCAGCCGGAATTGCAGGAGTAACCGGGGCTACCGGAGCAACGGGGATTGCCGGAGTTACTGGCAGCACTGGTATTACTGGGGCTACAGGTTCAGGAGCTATAATACCGTTTGCTTCTGGCGGACCAGCCATACTTACAACTGTTGCTGGTGGACTTGTAGGAACGACAAGTCTCATCGGTTTCGGCAGTTCCGCAACAGGAATTAGCATTATCGGAGGCACGCTTGATTTAACCGGAACGCTTGTCGGACCTCTCATCAACTTCGCTTTCTCTGCTCCTAGAGATGGTGTGATAACATCCATTGCGGCCTATTTTAGTACCACAGCTGCCTTGACCTTAGTAGGTTCAACGGTGACGATCACTGCGCAATTATTCAGTTCTCCTGCACCAAACAATGCATTTACAGCAGTCCCGGGGGCTTTAGTGACATTGGCTCCGCCACTTACAGGTTTAATTGCTTTGGGGAGTATTTCTAACGGCATAACAACCGGATTGGCGATACCTGTGACAGCAGAGACACGTCTGCTGCTAGTGTTCTCCGCAACGGCGACGGGGCTTACTCTTCTGAATACTGTTGTTGGCTATGCAAGTGGTGGCGTAAACATTACATGATGCGATATAAATTTTGATCTGGGGCCGACTCAATCGTTTCTTTCAAAATCATAAAGTAACCCCATGACTCATGAGAGCCATGGGGTTTGAACTTTTTATACATAGCTGTGATATCTATTACTACCAAGCATTAATAGTAAATGTCATAGCTTCCACCATAACCATTGGGTGAGTAAGCCACAATTTTATGATACCCTTTCAAGTTCTCAAGAGTGATGCTTTTCGTTCCAAAATCAGACACCATTACTCTTCCACTTCCCTTCAGGGTTCCACTCATATCTTCAACATTAAACACATATTCCCCTGTTGTAAGAGGATTAAATCTAAAGGTGACACTTCCACTCAAGTAGATATCGGTACTATATCCTCCATTGAAATATTCTCTTATGGGATTTTGAGCAAAAATATTAATATCTTGTGCTTGTGACTGTTGTTGTGTCTGAACTTCCTGGGAAGAAGGGTTCATTAGCGTAAGAGCTTCATCAGCGAATACCGCTGGAACAGATGCTAAGAGCATCGCCATGGAAGAAAGAGCTGCAATTGCTGTTTTTTGATATTTTTTCACAATCCAACATCTCCTTAGGGTATATAAAATTTAAATTAGAGTAGAGTTCGTACTTTTCACAAAAAGACAAAAGATCAATAGAGCAGTAGCTTTCCTCACGGTCATTTCCTAGGATGAGAGTAAGGTTGATCTGGCGCCAAATGTATGTTACAAGATAATCGTACATTTAATTCCAAATATATACAATACGATTTGCTGGATTCTTTATACTATTTTTGTTAAATATATACTTTATTCATATATAGTTCACAAATTAACATTTATAAGATCAGGTGATTACGGAGAAGGGCCCCGCAACCCAAACGCACCATGAACGAAAAAGGTAACAGCAGGATAGATGTCTACTTGGCCCCTTGGTTTGAGTAGTAGCCTTGACCATCAAGACGTAGTTTCATAGAACTACTAAATTTGATCATTAAGCAAAATAGAATGCATAATTGCGAAAAAAGAGTATGAACGCGTAAGCGACATGAGACACATAAAAGCATTTAATAGGCTTAATTTCTATATTTTTCAATAAAAGTGCTTGTATATATCGAATAATGATTCTATACTATACCAATAAAATCCAATTAAATTCCTAATTGACTATTATATGTAATTTAAATGTTTGCACACTCACTCGAATCACGATCGAAAGTCATATTCACCACTCCTTAGAAAGCGTTCTGCTAACGCTCCTGATTACCCTTCCACATGAATGCTTATAGACATTCACACTCGTTTGCACAACTCAAACACTCAAACCTTTACTTTCTTGGCTTACCCGACTTATTCAATCTCCTAAACTTCCAAGTAAAAAAACATAGATTGATCTGTATATCTCTTCTTGACTCATATTGCTCCCTAACCAAACCTGTAAAGGAGGTGAGGCTTCATGTGATATCCAGGGCGTTTATTTCGTCCGCAATAAAGGCTAGTCTACCGTTTTATTCTCCAGAGAAGGGCATATGTACCAGACTAAATTACAAAACCGGGTAAAAGGAGTGGAAAAGTTTGATAAAGATTAATCGGTTACGCAAGCCTATCTCCATGGGGCTCTCGCTTCTCCTTGCATTTTCGATCATTCATCCGGTTTCAGCTGAAAACTCCACATCATCCAAATTGGATATGAAATCTGGACTTGCCAAAGTTTCGGAGTCCAAAGTAAACGCCAAGTTGACCAAAGAATTTGAGGGTAGTGAATATGTTACCTATCTGGTGAAAATGAAGGAACAGGTGGATACAGCAGCAGTCTCCAAGCAGGCCCTCGAAAAGGCGACCATCGCCAAACAAACGGCTTCAGCCACAAAGCTGTCTGTTCGGAATTCGGTCGTCAGCTCTCTGCGAGAAACAGCCTCACGTACACAATATCCATTGGAAACTTATCTGGAAAAGGAAATTGACCTGGGCAAGGTCAAAGAATATAAAAGCTATTTTATTGTCAATTCATTGGCAGTGACGAGTACCAAAGAAGTCATGGAACAGATTGCGCTGCTGCCTGAGGTGGAGAAGATTCTACCGAATGAGACACGATACTTACAGAAAGCCGAAGTGAGTAAAGAACCGGCGAATGTGGCACCAGGCAAAGATGCTGTACAAACGCCAGCTAAAGACTCTTCAGTCGGAGTTAAAGACAAGGAGCCTGCTGCCAAGGACAAGCTTGCGACTGAAAACGTGGAATGGAACCTGGATTACATCAATGCGCCAGCCGTGTGGGATCGGGGCATCGATGGAACAGGGATTGTTGTTGCCAATCTGGACAGTGGTGTGGATTATACCCACCCGGCGCTTCGCAGCAAATGGCGGGGACTGGATGCTTCGGGCAATATCGTTGATCCCGAACTAAGCTGGTATGATCCGCACAGTAATGCTTCCCTCCCTGCGGACGAAGACGGACATGGTACTCACACGATGGGTACGATGGTTGGCTCTGAAGCGGATGGCACCAACCAGATCGGGGTTGCTCCCGGTGCGAAATGGATTGGTGTACGGATATTCAATCCGGAAACAACGGATGCCATTATTCTGGATGGCGGACAGTGGTTGATCGCTCCAGTCGATGCGGAAGGCAATCTGCATCCTGAACTTGCACCGGACGTGGTAAACAACTCGTGGGGCGGAGGTGCCGGACTGGATGAATGGTTCCGTCCTATGGTGCAAGCCTGGCGTGATGCGCAGATTTTTCCGGAATTCTCAGCAGGAAATGTGAGACTGGGTAACCCGGGCGGACCTGGTTCTGTTGCTAACCCGGCTAACTATCCTGAAAGTTTTGCTACAGGAGCAACTGATATCAACGGAAATCTGGCTTCGTTCTCCCTACTGGGCCCATCCCCTTATGATGAGATCAAACCGGAAGTATCTGCCCCTGGTGTGAATATCCGTTCATCAGTTCCGGGCGGTGTATATGAGGGAGGCTGGAACGGAACATCCATGGCAGGTCCGCATACAACTGCCCTTGCTGCACTGCTGCTTCAGGCCAATCATTCCCTTACAGTGGATCAGCTGGAGCAGATCATTACAGATACAGCCACGCCGAGAACAGATAGTCAGTATCCGACCTCTCCTAATAACGGCTACGGTCACGGCATTATTAATGCCCTTGATGCTGTGGGTTCTGTACTCGAAGGAATCGGCACAGTATCCGGCAGAGTGGTTACAGCCGGAGATGATCTGGAAGAGCCAGTACTGGCACATACCCCTGTCAATTCAGCCTTTACAGGCATTGATATACCATTAACCGCTCATGTGACAGATAACGTCGCGGTAGTGTCCGTCGAGGCTTTTGCCAAAACGACAGGTACCAACCAGTACGTCTATCTGCCGATGAATCGAATTGCTGGAGATAACAAAGATGGGACGTATACCGCGACAATCCCTGCTTTTCTTATTGAACCGCAAGGTGTGGAGTATTATATCCGCGTAAATGATTACGGCAACAACGGATTCGAAAGTCAGGTATATAAAGTGGCTGTGTCCAATGGTGTTCAGCCAGGATACCTTCAGGATTTTGAAGAAGATCAGCTGGGCTTTACGACTGGCGGAATCGGAAGTACCTGGGTATGGGGAGCACCAAGCAGTGGTCCTGGAAGTGCATACTCCGGTGACAAGGTGATGGCAACCAATCTGCAAGGAACTTATGTGGCGAATAGCAATGCATATCTGCTTGCGCCGCCAATTGATCTCACCGAGAGTCCCGAAGGGGCATTGTTATCCTTCAAGCACTGGTATGACTTGGAGAATAACATCGACTTCGGCAAGGTATACATCGCTTCCGAGGATAGCGATTTTGTGTTCCAAGAACTGTTAACCTTCACGGGTACAGGTGGCAATTGGAAGACACAATATGTGGATCTTCGCGAATACGCGGGACAGCAGGTATTCATCAAGTTCAATCTGACGAGTGATAATTCATTGCAAAAGGCTGGCTGGTACATTGATGATTTCGCTGTAGAAGAGCTGGATGAGATTGCTCCGGGCGCACCTGCCGGATTGTCTGCGACGGCCGATATTCTTGGTAATGTAGCCTTGAGCTGGACTGGTCCGAACGATGAGGATCTCGAATCCTATATCGTATATCGCTCCACAACCGCAGGTGCAGGTTATGAATCCATTGGAACTGCAACAGGAACAACGTATACAGATACGGCTACGGTGACAGATACGACGTATTACTATACCGTTGCCGCACTTGATTATAGTGGCAATGAAAGCGATAAATCGAATGAGGTCTCCATTACAGTAGAGGTGCCTCAGGATATCTACATCGATCATTTCGATGGCAGTGATGATAATGGCTGGACTCATTCAGGAACCAAGGATGAGTGGGAACGCGGCATTCCGGTAACGGGACCAGCCAGCGCGTTTTCTCCACCGAATGTCTGGGCGACTGATCTCGACAATACGTACGAGAGTGGCTCCAACTATTCACTCGTATCTCCGGTCATTGATTTGACGGACGTGTCCGAAGGAACACTCACGTTTAATCATTGGTACGAGATTGAGAGTGGATACGACTTCGGGTATGTGGAAGTCACCAAGGATGGTGGAACCACATGGTCAGAACTGGGCAAATTCTCACATAGTACAAACGGTAAACAATGGACACCCGTATTTTATGATCTGGATGCACTTACCGGTAATGAAGTTCAATTCCGGTTCCGCCTGTCCTCAGATAACAGTGTTGTGAAGACAGGCTGGTTCATTGATGATTTCCGAGTACTGGGAGTTGCTGCGGAGACGGTAACGGAGGACAGTGCGGTTGTGCTTAACAATGACAAACCTAAACCGTCCTATGATAATCCATGGTACAAAATTTCGCGGACTGACAAAGCAGAATTTAACAAAACGAAACAGCAACAACCGGAAGTTGAAAAACCGGAAACAGGTTCGGTTAATCCACAAAGCCTGCCTGCAAGTGCAACGGTTACCGTACTGGAAACCGGACGTTCGGTGAAGACGGATTCAGCTACAGGCAAGTATAACTTCACACACGTAGCAGGTGATTACACGTTAAAAGCTGAAGCATATGGATATTATCCTCGAACTCAGCAGGTAACGATCACCGATGGCAGTGGAGCCAAAGCCAACTTTAATCTGGAGGCAATCCCGCATGGGCAGATTGAAGGTGTAGTAACGGATGAGCGGACTGGACAACCTCTGGCTGATGCTTCCGTTCTCGTGGTGGAAGATGCCAATGTAGGCGAAGTCCACACAGGTTCAGATGGCAGCTTCAATATTCAGGTACTGGAAGGAAGTTATACTCTGTCCATCCGTGCTGCTGATTACTACAGTAAAACCGTTACTGTAACTGTACCTGGTAATGGTACGGCAGAGGCGAATGTTGCCTTGAAACCGTTCATCGGTTTTCCAGGGGAAATTGCTTATGATGATGGAACAGCAGAGAACGCACGAGCTTTTAACGCTGCGGATAACGCATGGGCAGTTCGAATGACACCAGAGCTGGAGACCGCTCAACTGACAGGTGCATCGTTCCGATTTTGGAACACCGAATGGCCTGTGCCTGGAGGTACAACGTTCCAATATGCCGTATATGATGCATCGGGTGCGGGTGGAGCTCCGGGACGACAGCTGGCTGGACCATTTGATGGCACTGCACTTCGCAATGATCAGTGGACAACTGTCGAATTCCCGGAACCGGTCATTGTAACGGGTGATTTCTATATCGTGTATGTACAGAGCGTAGCCGGAACAAGCGCTCCGGGACTCGCTACCGATGAGAATGGTACGAATGCTGGCCGAAGCTGGCAGCGTGTAAGCGGAGCATGGAGTACTTCACCGATAGAAGAAGGCAACTACATGATTCGTGCAGTCGTGAGATATCCGGTAAATGCACCTGTGCTCACAGTACCTGCAAACACGTATACGAATCAATCGACTTTCACTGTGTCGGGAACGTCTCCAGCATCTGGAGCTCAGATCAAGATCTACAACGGCAAGGATCTAGCTGGCACCACAACGGTGGCAAATGGGAAGTTCTCATACGATGTGAAGCTCCGTTCTGGCATTAATGCGATTACTGCTGAGGCAGTGGTAGATGGAAAAACAACGGACCGTTCACTCCCCGTTGTCATTATTCTGGATCAGACCAAACCACAATTGACGATTCTCACGCCAGCTCAAGGGGATCGCATCAATGCAGAAGTTGTTCACGTAACGGGTAATGTCGTGGAACAATTCCTCGATAAGGTAACCGTTAACGGACAAACCGTACAAGTGGGTAAAGACAGAAGCTTCAGTCACCGTGTATTGGTCAATGAAGGCGAGAACACAATTACCATCACAGCAACCGATATCGCTGGTAACAAAACGACCGTAACCCGCACTGTCTATGTGGAAACGGCGTTGCCAGAACTTACGAATATCACTCCGGCTGAGGATGTTCGAATCACATCAGGGGAGAGTGTTACCGTTTCATTTGACAGTAAACCTGGTCTGCAAGCCTCTTTCCGTATTCAATTACCTTTGAATCTGAATGCCCAAGGGGCAGGAGAGATTCCATTGGTAGAGACTGAACCTGGTCGTTACACGTGTACGTACACAACACCTTCATCCCTTGTTCTGGATGGTGGAATCATTGTGATTCGCGCTCAGGATGCAGCAGGCAACAAAGTAGAGGCTGAAGCAGCTGGACGATTGTTCGTCAGCGCAGCACAAGAACAATCAGTTCCAGAACCAGATTCCAGCCCTGAAGAAACTGAAACGGAAGTGGGTCCACCGTCCGCTGAGGGTCTGCAACCTTAATTATGCAAAGTGTGACATGGATGAAAACTACGTTTTGACCATTTAAGCAAGAAGCCGATAAGCCGAGGTATCAGGGCTTGTCGGCTTTTTGTTGTATCTCGATTCACATCTGACGCCTAAGATTAATGAAGCATCCATCGGGATGCTTTTTCTTTTACTCTCACATGGCAGCAGGTGAGTCGTCTCTTTCTTCACATTAATGATATAACATGATATATTAGGATGTAGAACATGAGAAGTATGGGTATTTATGGAGGTGTTTGTATTGGGGAAAGACTCGGCATCCAAGCCGATGTATGAACAGATCTTTGAATCCTTGCGCGAACGGATACAGCTTCATCAATATCAAGTGGGTGAGCGTGTTCCTTCGGAAAAGGAATTATGTGATGAATTCGGAGTTAGTCGGATTACAACTAAAAAAGCACTTGAAATGCTGGCGAGTGAACAATTAATTGTTCGTCAGCCGGGACGGGGTTCTTTTGTAGCCGACACAGCAGATGTGTTACAAGAATCTAACAGGACTGCTCCGCGTGCTGCGATTAAAGATTCAGAGAAGAAGCTGCTCATTGGTCTGGTCATTACTAACTTCAGCGACATGTATGGTACAGAACTGTTATATGGGATGGAAGAAGCTTCGCGAGAGCATGATTGTTTTCTCGTACTTAGACGCTCTTTCGGGATTCCCGAGCAGGAGGAACAGAGTATTCAGGAACTGCTGGAACTGGGTGTGGACGGATTGATTATTTTCCCGGCACAGGGTGAATATTTCAGTGATGAGATTCTTAAACTGGTCGTTAACAAATTCCCATTTGTCCTGATCGACCGATACCTGAAAGGCATTCCGGCTTCATCTGTCAGTACGGATAATGTAGGCGCGGCGCGAGAAGGGATGAATTATCTATTCGATCTCGGTCACCGACATATCGCTTTTCTGACGCAGCCTCCGGCGAACACTACACCGATTGAAGAACGAATTGAAGGAATCATTGAGGCTCATCACGATCAAGGGGTGCTGGTGAACAGGGAACTGTGGTTAGAATCGTTTCTTTCGACACTGCCAAGTGTGTTCGATCCTCAAGTCGAGGTCCGTGATGTGGAGACACTGGTGGAACATTTACAGAAATACCCCCAGATTACTGCACTCTTTGCTGCGGAGTATCATATTGCTTTACTTGCAGAACAGGCTGCGGATCGGCTTGGTCTGAGGATACCGGAAGATATGTCCATCATTTGCTTTGACAGTCCAAACGCTGCCGAAGGAAGCCGTGTAACACATATGAGACAAAGCCAGTTTGATATGGGAAAGCAGGCGTTCGAGATGGTGCTTCAGAGTATGCAGAACAACGAAATGGCAGTGAACAGGGTTATTTTGCCTGCCCGTTTGGTGAAGGGTAAGTCAACGAGTATGGTGAAACAAAAGGGTTAATTTTAGCAACTTAATATTCATTGTGTTCAATCAGGGACTTCGTGTAAACGAGGTCTCTTTTTTGTGCGGATAAAATGGGGAGAACCGCTTTAAATGGTATACTATTTAGTGTCCTTAAATTAAAATAACATGCTAATATACAAATAAATATATTGACATAACATTATATTCGTTTTAGGATGATGAAAGCGGTTAACAAATTGGATTACATAAGGAGGACAACATGCTGACACCCAGAGATGATCAAGAAATTTCCCCCTCGATATACGACATGATTGATCAGGTTAACAAACGTATGCCGGACCATCCGGAACTTAATCAAATGTTCAAAAATTGTTTTACCAATACGATGGCGACCACAATTCAGCGCAAAGAAGATGGAACCACTTTTGTGATTACGGGAGATATCCCTGCCATGTGGTTACGAGATTCTGCCGCTCAGGTCAGACCTTATCTGATTCTCGCTTCAGAGGATGAAGATATCGCCGACATGATCGCTGGGCTGGTTGAACGTCAACTGAATTATATTCTCCTGGACCCTTATGCAAACGCTTTTAATGAGACGGAGAGTGGAAAAGGACATCAGGAAGACCTGACGCAGATGAATGATTGGATCTGGGAACGGAAGTATGAAATCGACTCACTGGCTTATCCGATTCAGCTCAGTTATCTCTTGTGGAAGAACACGGGAAGAACAACTCAATTCAATAATACGTTCCGTAAAGCAGCCCAGATCATCATGCAGTTATGGCAAGTGGAACAGCATCATGAGACGAAATCACCCTACACGTTCCAACGTCTGGATGCTCCCGAAACCGATACGCTCAGTCGTGAAGGGCGAGGTACTGAAACAGTCTATACCGGCATGACCTGGTCGGGATTCCGTCCTAGCGACGATCGCTGTGAATATGGTTATCTGATTCCATCCAATATGTTCGCCGTTGTGGCGCTTCGATATCTGCAGGAAATTGCTGAAGCTGTGTTCGAGGATAAAGCGCTGGCAGCGACTGCACAGCAGTTGGAGGAACAAATCAACAAAGGAATTCAGGATTATGGCACCGTTGAACATCCGGAATATGGAACCATATATGCCTACGAAACGGATGGGAAAAACAATCACAATCTGATGGATGATGCCAATGTGCCGAGTCTGCTGTCTTTACCTTATCTCGGATATGTGGAAGAGAACGACGAGGTGTATCAGAATACACGCCGTTTCATTTTATCCACGAACAACCCGTATTTTTATGAGGGAACAGCAGCAGCAGGAATCGGTAGTCCGCATACACCAGAAGGGTACATCTGGCATATCGCTTTATCGATGCAGGGGCTGACTACAGCGGATCGCAACGAAAAACTGCGATTGCTCCAGCTTATCCAACAGACGGATGCGGGCACCGGACTTACCCATGAAGGCTTTTCGGCTAACGATCCACATGAGTATACCCGCCCATGGTTTTCATGGTCCAACATGCTCTTTAGTGAACTGATGATGGATTATTGCGGATTCCGCGTAGAGAAATAGGATTGCGCACAGAAATAGATAGGAAAGCAAGAGAGAACCTGCAAGTACATCATAACGTTCGGAGTTCGTTGAATTCCGACAAGAGGAGAGCAAATCATGAGAAAAATATCATTGAAAATGCCGGTAGCAGCAGTTATGACATCCTTGCTCATTCTTACTACAGCCTGTTCGGGCGGAAGCTCGAGCACAGGCACAACCAGTGACGGTAAGAAGGAAGTAACTGTATCGTTCCGTTCTTCAGGATCTGAAGATACACTTACGAAGTTTTTCCAATCCGGTTTGGTGGATCAATTCGAGAAAGAAAACCCGGATATCAAAATCAACATTGCGCCCGTACTGGCAAGTGAAGGCGATTATACCTCCAAAATGGTTCTGCAAATGAAATCGCCGGATACGGCGCCTGATGTTATTGCCGAAGATACGTCCATCATCAAATCTGATGCTGCTGCGGGATATCTGGAGCCGCTGGACACACAGGTTCAGGGATGGCCCGATTGGGAAGAACATATCATCGACAACCTGAAGGCAGGGGTTACCGGAGAAGACGGCAAAGTGTATGGCGTTCCTGCTACCTCGGATACACGCGGAATCTGGTACAACAAGGAACTGTTTCAACAGGCGGGCCTGGAAGTTCCATTCAAACCTGCAAGCTGGGCAGAGGTACTCGAAGCAGCACGTACCATCAAGCAAAAGTTTCCGGGTGTGACGCCACTTAATATGATCGTGGGCAAAGCAAACGGTGAAGGTGTCACCATGCAAACACTGGAAATGCTGCTCTATGGTACTGCGGATACGCTGTATAACGACACGAGCAAGAAATGGGTCGTTAACAGCCCGGGCCTGCTGGATTCTTTCAAATTCATAGATCAAGTGTTTAACACGGATAAAACAGGTCCGACCATGCAGGTCGCTTTGAATGGACAAGCTGGCAGTATTGCATTCCAGCAACAGTTCCCGCAAGACAAATTGGCGATGGCTGTAGATGGCAGTTGGGCAGGTTCGACATGGGCCGAGAACGGTGCTGCTCCAATTGCCAACGTTGAAGAGAAAATAGGCTTTGCACCATTCCCAACACATAATGGCGAAGAACCTGGGGCAACTACGATGTCTGGAGGGTGGGCTTGGTCTGTTCCTGCACAAGCGAAAAATAAGGAAGCAGCTTGGAAATTTATCGAGTTCCTGATGAATAAGGAAAATGCGACTGCTCGTGTAGTGGCGGAAGGCAGCCTCAGCCCACGTAATGATTCCACGGAAGTTGAAGGTTATACGGATCGTCCATATACCAAAGAAGCACAGGAACTCTTGAATGTGGCCCACTTCCGTCCAGCGAACGATCAATATGCAGCGGTATCCGCGCAATTGCAAAGCATTGTTGAGAGTATTGCATCTGGCAAGCTGACGCCGGAAGAGGGAATTACACAATTGAAGGACAACGTATCCCGTTCCCTTGGCGCGGACAGCATCGAAGAGAAATAAGGATATCGATATATTCGGAGGGGGAGGCACAATCTCCCCTTTTTCCGGTTCGAATGGAGAGTGACTTATGAAAAGGAAAGCACCAGGCTCATTTCTGTTTCTCATGCCTTCCGTACTGTTATTACTTGTGTTTTTCATTGTTCCCATCATTCTGACGATCTGTTTTGCCTTTACGAATATGGCTCTGACCGGTGCGGCAGCCAAGAGTTTGGAGTTTGTCGGATTCCAGAATTTCATTAATATGTTCCATGATCCGGACTTTCGGATTAGTGTCTGGCGTACGCTGGTCTTTCTCATCTTCTCCGCAGTGATTGGTCAGGTATTGCTTGGTTTCATTCTGGCTCTTCTAATGAAGGAGAAAAATGTGACGTTCCGCCGGGTCATTGGCATCATCGTCATTGCTGGTTGGGTGACACCCGAGATTGTTGTGGCATTCTGTATGGTCGCCTTTTTCAGTGACAATGGTTCATTGAATCAGATCCTCGGCTGGTTTGGAGCGAATCCGGTCTCCTGGTTGTTCAGTTTCCCTATGGTGAGTGTCATTATCGCGAATATCTGGCACGGCACAGCCTTTTCGATGATGGTCTATCAGTCGGCACTGGATGATATCCCGAAGGAAGTTGAAGAAGCTGCGATTATCGACAGTGCCACCGGGTTCCAGATTGTCAGACACATTACGATTCCAATGGTAAAAGGGTCCATCGTGACCAACATGATGTTGGTTACCCTACAGACACTCGGTGTGTTCACGCTGATCTATACGATGACCGGTGGTGGCCCGGGTACTTCGACACAAACCTTGCCGATCTTCATGTACAATCAGGCCTTTGTGAATTACCAATTTGGATACGGCACAGCCATATCTCTGGTTCTCCTGTTCATCGGTATTGTCGCCAGCCTGTTCTACATGCGATCCATGAAAGTGAAAGTGTAACCATGAAGGAGGTTCGATCCCTATGGTCAAACATGGGCTTCAACGCAAAATCCAGTACGGGATTCTAGTTTTTCTAGGGCTCTGTTTTTTATTGCCGCTGCTCTGGATCATTCTGGCTTCATTTGACCCGAACGCGCAACAGGGTATCAAAATGCCCAGTACCTGGACCATTCAAAATTTCAAGGATGTACTCGGGGATTCGAGCAATCTTCGTTCATTTGGTGTGGGCCTGATTCTGTCGGGAGGGCAAGCGATATTGGTTGTTCTGGTATCTGTTCTTGCTGCGTATCCATTATCCCGTTATGAAATGAGATTCAAAAAAAGCTTCCTGTTATCTATTCTGTTCATGACAGCACTTCCGATTACTGCCGTGATGGTTCCGGTATTTCAGATGTTTCTGTTCTTCAAAATGCAAAATAGCATCATTGCCACGATGCTGTTCCTGACCGCATCTTCACTCCCTTATGGTATCTGGATGATGAAAAACTTCATGGATTCGGTGCCCATTGATTTGGAAGAATCGGCTTGGATTGACGGCGCGTCCGTATGGAATGGCTTGAGACGAATCGTAGCACCATTGATGCTGCCGGGAATTGCAACAATAGCGATATTTACCTTTTCGGGAAGTTGGGGCAACTTCTTCGTGCCCTACATCCTGCTCCAGACACCGGAGAAACTTCCGGCATCGGTCACGATTTATCAATTCTTCGGCAGCCACGGCATGGTTGAATACGGCAGATTGGCTGCATTTTCACTACTTTATACGACGCCATCGGTTGTGCTATATATCTTCTCCCAGCGTTACATGTCCAAAGGCTTCAGCATGGGCGGGGCAACCAAAGGTTAATGACAGGAGGTACACAACATGACAATCAAAAAGACGGCACATCTCATATCGCATACCCATTGGGACCGGGAATGGTATATGCCTTATGAACACCATCATGTACTGCTCATTGAGCTGATGGATAAACTGCTGGACACGCTCGATCAGGACCCGGAATATCGTTATTTCCATCTGGATGGGCAGACGATTATTCGTGAAGATTATTTGCAGGTTCGGCCCGAACAACAGGAGAGGCTCGACCGTTATATCCGCGAAGGACGCATACATTTTGGTCCATGGTATGTTTTACAGGATGAGTTTCTGACCAGCAGCGAGGCCAACTTGCGTAATCTGCTCATCGGTCATCGTGATGCTCGACCTTTGGGTGTGATATCCAAGACGGGATATTTTCCAGACTCGTTCGGAAATATGGGACAGGCACCGCAGATTCTGCAACAGGCGGATATTCATAACGCGATCTTCGGGCGAGGGGTTAAGCCTACCGGATTCAATAATGCCGTGGTTGATGCGGATAGTTACGAATCTCCCTACTCCGAGATGATCTGGCGTTCGCCGGATGGTTCGGAAGTGCTCGGCATTTTGTTCGCGAATTGGTACTGTAACGGGATGGAAGTTCCGGTTGATCCAGAGAAAGCCCAAGTATATTGGGATAAAAATCTGGAAGATGCCGAGAAATTCGCCTCAACCCCACATCTGTTGTTCATGAACGGTTGTGATCACCAGCCGATCCAGACGGATCTGCCCGAGGCTTTACGTACGGCAGCTTCCTTGTATCCGGATGTGGAATTTATTCACTCCAATTTTGACGATTACATTGAGGCAGTTACGAAAGATGTGCCTGAACATCTGGCGACCATTGAAGGTGAGCTTCGCAGTCAGCACACGGATGGTTGGGGAACACTGGTGAATACGGCATCCGCACGGGTGTATCTGAAACAGTTGAATCAGCAGGGGCAGACATTGCTTGAAAAGGTAGCCGAACCACTGGCCGCCATGGCCCACATAGCCGGGGTGAAACATTATCCGCACCATCTATTGACGCATGCATGGAAGATGCTGATGCAGAACCACCCGCATGATAGCATCTGCGGATGCAGTGTGGATGAGGTCCACCGTGAGATGGTGACCCGCTTCGCCAAGAGCAGACAGCTTGCAGAGAAATTGGTTTCCCAGAGCGCGCAGGCGATTGCTGAGTCCATTCATGTGCAACCTGCTGAGGTTTGGGGAGAAGAAGCGGTACTGTTCACTGTATTCAACACGAGTGGATGGAATCGAAATGGCATCATGGAGATGGATCTCATTGTGGACAAAGCCTTTTTCCTGGAAGGGCCTAATCCTCAGGCGCTTGCACAGAAGGTGGAGAAAGATGCACTTCCAGCGTATCAACTGGTCGATTCGGATGGACACACGTACTCGGCAGAAATCAAGGATTTGGGTGCACATTTTGGCTATGAACTTCCGAAGGATCGTTTCCGACAGCCCTATATGGCTCGTAAAGTAAGAGTGACTTTCCAGGCGGTGGATGTACCTTCGCTGGGTTATAAGACATATGCTCTCATTCCGGTTCAGAAGCAAACAGAGAGTGCTGAGATTGTTGAAGTACCCGATACGAGCGAAGTCATCCAGGTGCAGGGAATGATGATGGAGAACGGTCAATTGAGGGTGACTGTTGAAGAGAATGGTACGGCAACGATTGAAGATAAGGTCTCCGGTGCTGTGTACAGGGGATTGAATTCATATGAAAATACCGGTGATATCGGCAATGAATATGTCTACCGTCAACCTGAGGGAGAGACAACGCTGACCACGGAGCATCTGAAGGCAGACCTTCGGATTGTGGAGCAGTCTCCGTATCGGGTGGTCATGGAAAGTGTATTACGCTGGGATATTCCTGCTGGAGCAGATGAACTGTTCGAGCTGGAGAAACGCCATATGGTTCCTTTTACAGAACGGAAGGCACAGCGAGCCCCGAACACTGTTCCGTTGGTTATTACGACAACGTATACATTGGAAGCAGGCAGTAATATGGTCAAGGTAAAATCTGACTTTAACAATCAGGCCAAGGATCATCGACTGCGGGCACTCTTTCCATCGGGATTGGTGACAGAGGATCATTATGCAGATTCCATCTTTGAAATTGCCAAACGTTCCAATACACCGGCCAAAGAGTGGGTGAATCCGAGTAATGCGCAGCATCAGCAAGCATTTGTACATGTGACCAATGGTGATTATGGATTAATGATTGCAAACAAAGGGCTGAATGAATACGAGATTTTACAGCATGAAGAAGGTAGTACGATTGCGGTTACGCTGCTGCGCGCCTCTTCGGAACTAGGAGATTGGGGTGTGTTTGAAACACCGGAAGCCCAATGTCTGGGACCTCAGAGTGTGGAATATGCGATTATTCCATTTGCAGGTGATGCGGCACAGTCAGGTGCATGTGCATCCGCATACGTGTATCCGATTCCGTGGACGACTGTGCAGCTAGGGGCACTCGCGTATACATTTGAGCAAGAAGGTCATGCCGGAGCTAATGGGCAGAAGGTTGAATTACCTCTAACGAAGCAATGGTTAGCGTGGAATTCGCAAGGTTCGACACTGGCCTTCTCCACATTGAAGATCGCAGAGGAAACCGGAGATTTGATTGCTCGCTGGTATAATCTGAATTCCGAACCGCTTGAATTGAACGTACAGCCTGGATTTGAATGTGCCTCTGTTTACGAGAGTGATGTGCTGGAACGTGTTAAGGGTGCCTTGAAGGAACATAGGCAGATGGTATCCGGGTACAAAATTGTTACACAAGGTTACAAGCTTTGTTGAGTATGTAATTACAAACAGCAGAGCACTCTTTCATGATGGCGTAATGTCGATGAACAGATTTTTCTTCATTAGAAGTCACTATTCAAGCAGCTTTTTCGTATTATCAGGTTAGCCAGTAATTACTGGTTGGCCTTTTTTTTGGTTGGTTTACGATGGGGGGGTGTCGGGAGAACGTGGCGGCTTTAGGGACGTGGACCTTGTAACAAAAACAGTTCCCATGACCTACAAAAAATCATGTTTGGATATGTGAAGCCCCGTTGAACATGGGGCGATACGTTTACAGAGCTCCAGCATGTCACCCGGCAACATGAGTTTGTTACCGGACTATACGTTCAAGCCAGGTTGAACAGCAGGGCCTTGGGTATATGTTTGTATTGAAAACCAAAAGCAGTCCCATTCAAACACCTTCCTGCCATTGGCATTGTATGAAAACGAGCGTTTAAATAATCAAGAAGCCTTCGTTCAGTTGAGTACCAAACGAAGGCTTCTTGATTAATCTGGAATGAAGTATTTATCTTACTGTATATTCAAACGTTTGATCCTGAATTTTAATTTCTGCTTTCAACGGTTTATCGCTTTTGGCCACTTCATTCGGGATCTCTACAAGATAGTAAATCGTTCCGGTTTTGAGCGGGTCTATATCAGTAATGTTCGTCTAGGTAAAGTCTTCGCCGCCCCGTTTTTCGATCGTACTAAACGTATCATAATCATACTTATTGTCGTATTTCAGACCGACCTCCGCGATTTTGTCTGCGGTAATACCTTCCGTACTCAAGTTTTTCGCTTTGAGGATCAGTGCAAAATAGCTAGAGTCCGCTTCTTTTGATTGATAGTATGTATAAAATCTACCTGGTTTGGATGGCTCTATCTTTTTAGCAATCTTATTCGAAGTCACGGTTATGTCAGCGAAATCGTCGACTGGCTCAAGAGGGGAGTCCCCCCCCCAAGAATCTATAGGAGTTTTGGGATATGTACTCTGTAAATTCAGTCTTTAGTAGGAGGTGAACGACGATAATGTCCATATAATTAAGAATTGAAAGGAGACGTCATATCATTACTTAGGATGGGCATCTTTATGACAAATTGGAGGTTGAAAAGATTGAATAGGCATGAAAAGGGCACCAATGCATCAAGCCTGTTTCGCAATCGGTTTCTGCAGACGATTTTATTATCAAGCGTGCTCCTGCAGATCGGCATCTGGGTACGTAATTTCGCTATTCTCCTGTATGTTGCGGAAAGAACAAACAATGATCCATACGCCATTTCACTAATCAGCGTAGCAGAGTTCGCACCTATTTTTGTTTTTTCATTCATAGGAGGTACATTTGCCGACCGCTGGCGGCCGAAGCGAACGATGATCTGGTGCGATTTATTATCCGCGGTATCGGTATTCGTAGTACTTCTGACCATACATTACGGTTCTTGGCAATCCGTCTACCTTGTCGCATTCATCTCGGCAATTCTTTCGCAGTTCTCCCAGCCTTCAAGCATGCGATTGTTTAAGTATCATGTGGCTGAAGAACAGCTTCAGCAAGGGATGGCTCTGTTCCAATCGCTGATGGCCATCTTTATGGTGCTTGGGCCGATGCTGGGCACGTTCATATACAGCACGTTTGGTCTTGAAACATCGATCGCTGTCATGGGTGTGGTTTTTTTGCTCTCCGCACTCGTCCTTATCCGTCTGCCAGAGGATAATATGGAAGCACAAACGGCCGCTGTAAAAGGGCAGTTCCGTAAAGAATTCATTGAAGGCTTCCGCTATGTCTGGCAAAGCCAAGTGCTGCGCATGCTCGGACTCGCGTTTATTCTCGCGGGACTCGCTGTTGGCATCGCCCAAGCTCTCAACTTGTTTATTGTAACGGAGCGGCTGGGCAGGAGTAAGGAGTTCCTGCAATATCTGCTGATGGTGAATGGCGCAGCCATGCTGATTGGTGGCGGAATCGTAGCTGTCTTCGCGAAACGGGTTCCACCGCAGGTTCTTCTTGCGATAGGTATGATCGCAGGCGCTTTCTGCACAGCTATTGTAGGGTATTCGACGAGCGTTCCGCTCACCCTGACTGTTCAATTGCTGAATGGGCTTGTGTTCCCATGCATCCATATTGGGATTAGCACAATGATTCTGAAATGGTCACATGCTTCCATCGTTGGTCGGGTCAATGGGGTTCTGAATCCGATGTTCGTTGGCATGATGGTCATTTCCATGTCCTTCGCAGGCGCTTTAAAGGATGCTTTTTCGCTGAGTACGATCTATGGCGGTGCAGGATTATTATTTCTTCTCGGCGCACTAGTCATGGTGCCGATCATGAACCAAAAAGCCCCGAATAACGCACATACTGTTGTAGAGACATAATATCGCGATATCTATAAGATTTTTATGAGAAGAGCCAGCCATGAAAAAGTGGTCGGCTCTTCTTCATTCCCTGGTGGTTCATCAGGGATTAGCCATATTTTATATCTAATCGTAGTAACTCATTGCATCCCGATAGTAGAGCCTATAAGAAGACGCTCATTTTCACACCTAAAATAATAAACAAAATGAGTGTAAAGAGGGCGTCGATTATAAACAACATGAGGGACAATGATACTTGCACACTGTATTTACAGTTAGAACGAACAGCGAAGTTATTTCGGAGCAGATGACAACATTACAGCGGCTGTTTCAACACTATGCCAAGGTTTATGGCGAAGAGCACTTGAAGAGATGAGAATTGAGTTTCAATGACTATCTGCATTGTCAATCCTGAAATTCAAGTCAAATCCTGTTATTGAGCATTAACTTCTAACACTATAATATGTCGTGATTTTATACATTTATTGTCGTGAGTTTCTATTAAAAATACATTAAGTCTATGATAACTTATAGATAAATGTCAGAATATTATATAGTATGGAGGTAAGATACATTGACCATTCGAATTGGGAAAATTAGCTTATGGCATGTTCACGCATGGGATTACATCAAGCAGGCACAGGAACATGAAGATACAGTCATCGCCGCTGTGTGGGATGAAGATGCCAAGCGGGGACAGGAAGCGGCTGAACGTTTAAACGTACCCTTCTATGCTTCACTCGAAGATATGCTGGCCAAGGATGACATCGATGCCGTTATTGTAGATGCGCCAACCCGCATCCATGAAGAAGTGATCACCGCTGCTGCAAAAGCAGGGAAACACATCTTCACGGAGAAAGTTATTGCAGCGACACAAGCGGAATCCAACAGAATCCTTCATGAGGTAAAGGCAAACAAAGTCAAGATGACAGTCTCTTTACCACGTCTGAATGCAGGGTATACACTCACGATTCAGGATGTACTTAACCAGGGATTGCTTGGCAAAGTGACTTATGTTAGAGCGCGTTTATCGCATGATGGAGCGATTTCGAACTGGTTACCTGAACACTTCTATGATCTGAAGGATTGTCAGGGCGGTGCACTGATTGATCTGGGCTGCCATCCAATGTATCTGGCCAAACTGTTTCTGGGTCAGGAAGTAACAGCGGTTAATGCAAACTTCGGATACATTACAGGCAAAGAAGTTGAAGATAATGCTGTTGCAACCTTGTTTACGGATTCCGGAGCAGTTGGCGTTGTTGAAGCTGGTTTTGTGAACAGCCATTCTCCATTTACGATTGAGGTTCATGGTACGGAAGGTACCCTTCTGTACGGGACACCTGATGATAAGCTGTTGATTCGTACAAAAGCAGCACAGGGACAGTATGAAGAGTGGACTGAACTTCCTTTGGCAGACAAAAGGGAAAGCGCATTCAATCAGTGGGTCGCACATATACAAAATGATACAGATGCAACTGAAAACGTGCAAATCGCTATGGAGCTGACCCGTTTGATGGAAGCAGCGAATCTCTCTGCCAAAGAAGGGCGCAGAATCACTCTGAATGAATTGAAGGGTTAGGTTTTATTAAGGAGGTGTGCAATCTTGAGCCTGTATCCTTATGAGAAAATGCTTGAACGGCAGGATCTCCTGGAGAGACTGGATATTCTAATGGTTTGGGGACATTATGAGATTCGTGTGATGCGATTTCATCTGACTTCTTTTCCAGCGGGCCGAGTTGTGGATTTCCATAATCATGCGGAGTTTGAGTTTCATTTTATCCCGAGAGGTAAAGGTAAAGTTATTCTGGATGATCAGACACATGCACTCTCGGAAGGTATGCTGTATTTGACTGGTCCGGGTGTCGTTCATTATCAGGAGGCGGACGCCAAAGAGGATATGGATGAACTCTGTCTTCATGTGGATATTGTTCACAGGCCAAGAGAGCATGTCGATCCTTGGGAAGCCGCTGAATCCGAGGAGACGATTGAAAAGCTGAGAACGCTTCCGCATACTCCGGTGAATGATTATCATCGCGCGATGCATTGTTTTTTGGAAGCCTATGAGGCATGTGATCAGAAATTGTTAGGTTATTATACGTCAATCAAGCAACTGGTCATTAGCATATTACTCAAAACCGTGCGAGCATACGACACCGGTGGGAATCGACCGGAGGCCCCTGTTCGGGACATGTCGGCGTATCGTTATGAGTATGCCGTGCAGTATATGGAGGCGAATCACCCTACAGTGGTCACGCTGGAGCATGTAGCTGAGAAACTTCATATTAGCAGCAGACAATTGCAGCGAATCTTCTATCAGGTACAGCCTGAGATGCCGTTCAGCCGCGTACTGGAGGATATTCGTCTGCGTGCCGTGTGCCGTAATCTGGAGGAAAGTAACGTATCCATCGAACAGATCGCTCTCGCTTCAGGCTTCAATAATGCCAACTATTTGCATGCTGTATTTCGTAAACGTCTGGGGATGACCCCATCAGCTTTTCGTAAAATGAAACAACCAATACTTAAGTGAGGGTGAATATATATGAGTAAAGTATATCGTATCGGAATTATTGGCTGTGGTGGAATCGCGAATGGTAAACATCTTCCGAGTCTGAGTAAACTGGATAATGTTGAACTGGTGGCTTTCTGCGATATTGTTCAGGAACGTGCAGATGAAGCCAAGCAGAAGTATGGCTCTACTGATGCTGAAGTCTACACCGATTATCAGGAATTGCTCAAGGATGAGTCTTTGGACATTGTGCATGTGCTTACGCCAAATATTTCTCATGCCGAGATTTCCATTGCTGCTCTGGAGGCCGGCAAACATGTCATGTGTGAGAAGCCAATGGCGAAGACCTCTGCTGAAGCCCAGCTCATGCTGGAAGCGGCAGAGCGTACCGGCAAGAAACTGACCATCGGTTACAACAACCGTTTCAGAGAAGACAGTCAATATTTGAAGAAGGTGTGCGAAGCGGGTGATCTGGGGAATATCTATTTTGCCAAAGCACATGCCATTAGACGTAGAGCAGTACCAACTTGGGGTGTTTTCCTGGATGAAGAGAAGCAAGGTGGCGGTCCACTGATTGATATTGGTACGCACGCACTTGATCTGACGCTCTGGATGATGGATAACTATCAACCAAAAGTTGTGCTGGGTACGACCTATCATGAGCTTTCGCAACGTGAAAATGCGGCCAATGCCTGGGGCCCTTGGGACCCGAAACAATTCTCCGTAGAGGACTCGGCCTTTGGCATGATTGTGATGGAGAATGGAGCAACGATCATGCTGGAATCCAGTTGGGCACTGAACTCACTGGATGTGGATGAAGCCAAATGCAGCTTGAGCGGAAGCGAAGCGGGTGCGGATATGAAGAACGGACTGCGCATCAATGGCGAGAAATTCAGCCGTCTATATACTAACGAGATTGAACTGAGTGCAGGCGGGGTAGCATTCTATGATGGCAAGAGCGAGAGCGCACCGGATGTGGAGATGAGAAAGTGGATCGAAGCGATTGAGAACGATCAGGAGCCAGTCGTTACCCCAAAACAAGCGCTCGTTGTATCTCAGATCCTGGAAGCACTCTATGAATCTGCCCGTACAGGCAAGGCTGTATATTTGAATAATAATAACGAAGCATAGAATTGACATAAACCAACAGATTACAAAACCCTTTGTCTCGTTAATGGAGACAGAGGGTTTTTGGGTATTTTGGTTACTAGCTATTGGTCCATACCAGACTCTATTTCGGCACATATGATGAGAGAAAAATGAGCTGAAAAGAGGGTATGTCTTGACTAAACACAAAACGGGTCATGGTGTTTCCATTGTTGTATGTACCAATCGGCCGCAATTTTTTGATAACATCCTGCAAAATTACAATCGGCAGCTTTATAAAAGCAAAGAGCTGATCATTGTTCTGAATCACGACAGTATGAATCTGGCATTATACCAAAACCGGGTTCGGAATCTTGCCAATGTTCATGTATATCAGGTTCCGGAGAGCATTTCATTAGGACAAAGTCTGAACGCCGGGATCACTAGGACTCGCTTTTCGTTGATTGCCAAATTCGATGATGATGACTACTATTCGCCGTATTATTTAACAGAACAGGTGAGAGAACTTAGACGGACCAAAAGTGATATTGTGGGTAAACATTCGTGCCTGGTCTACTTGGGCGCTTCCAAGACACTGCTGGTCAGATCTCCGGCTGAAAAGAACAAACCGGTTGAATTTGTACAAGGGGGCACTATTTTATTCAAAAGAGAGATCTTGAAAAAAGTACGCTTCACGGACCGTTCCATAGGGGAAGATGTGACCTTCCTGAGACAATTCAGGAAAAGAGGATTCAAAGCGTACGCGACCTCTCCTTATAATTATGTCTATCACCGCAGACAGAACAAAAAGAGTCATACTTGGAGAGCGGATGACAGCTTTTACCTAGAGGGAAGCAAAAAACTTGCGGTTACAGAGGATTTCAGACCCTATGCTAATAAAAAGTTATAGCGGAGAGAGCTAGATATATTCAACTAAACAAGTTACTCAGCAGGATCGGAAGGCTGTTCTGTAATTGTAGTGCCCGTGTGTCGTCAAATAACGAAAGCGAAGATGCATCTGCTGTGTGTAGATGCGTCTTTTTTGTGCCAAAATGCTTCAATTTGGAGGTGGTGAGAAAAAAATATGAATTTACTTGAAAAAAAGTATTGCATATAAGTTTAGTCGGAATTATATTAATGGTATAAGGTCTAGACCATATACAGATCGGAGTGTTTAGATGTCCAGTACGTTTTCATTTCGTTTTGAGAAAGTATCCACCAAAAAGGTTAGTGAATTCATTAGGGAACAACTGGAAGAAGCCATTATTTTGAAAGAATTGATGAGTGAAGAACAGCTTCCAGCCGAGCGAGATCTGGCAGAAATTTTTAACGTAAGCCGCATTACCGTTCGTGAGGCACTCTCTTCACTGGAAGAGAAAGGCTTGATTGAGAAAAGGGTGGGTGCCAAAGGCGGAACATTTGTATTGCCTCTGACAGCCAATTCGCATAAACGGACCAGAGAAGAAATTAAACGGGATTGGTCACAGATGCTGAAGGTGTTTGAATATCGAACCATCATCGAGCCGGAGGGAGCTTTTCTCGCTGCTGAGCGGATCACCGCAGGCGAACTGGAGCTGCTTGAGGGTTACATGGAACAAAGTATAGAGCCAGACTGCACAAGGGAATGGTTCAGGGCGCTGGATGTGAAATTTCATCTGGCCATCGCCAAAGCGTCTGGGAATCCATACTGCGAGAGAGCCGTCAGACAGATCCGGACGAAAATTAATCCGGCGCTCGACTTGATGCCTTATGATGACCGGATACGTACCCTCAATCACGGTGTACATATGGAGATTCTTGAAGCATTGAAAGCCCATGATAGCATCAAGTCTAAGGAGACAATGAAAAGGCATATCGAATTCTCGGCGGATGCAATCTATGCCCGTTTGGTTTCTGAATCGGACAAAAATGAAGGGAATGACAGCGAATGAATCGTTCAGAACTAATACAGCTGGCTCAGCCACTACAAGCCCAGTTAAGTGCTTGGCGCAGAGATTTACATCAGCATCCGGAAATCGGCTATGAGGAGCATCGCACATCCGCTATCGTAGCTGAGCATCTGGAAAGCCTGGGACTCGAAGTTACACGCAATGTCGGAAAGACCGGGGTTACAGGCCTGCTTCGCGGAGAGACCGATGGACCAACCTTTGCCTTGCGCGCAGACATGGATGCCTTGCCCATCCAGGATCAGAAAGCGGTGGAATACCGTTCGCAAGTAGAAGGCAAAGCCCATCTGTGTGGACATGACGCTCACACCTCAATCCTGATGGGAGCCGCCCAACTGCTTACTGGCCTTGGAAGACCGAAATCAGGCAACATCAAATTCATTTTCCAGCCAGCGGAAGAAGGTCTTGCAGGGGCAAGAGCCATGATCCAGGACGGTGTTCTGGAGAATCCGAAGGTTGATGCCATCGCAGGATTACATATGACACCTGGACAGGACACGGGAACCTTGGGTGTAAGTCAAGGCGTTGCGTTTGCGTCAGCTGATCCCTTGATTATCAAGGTGTTTGGCAAGGGTGGCCACGCAGCTCGTCCGCATGAGGGCATTGACGCGATCGCGGTATCCGCTCAGGTCATCACCGCATTGCAAAATATCGTCAGTCGGATGGTTGATCCACTTGAACCGGCAGTAGTCACGATTGGTAAAATCACCGGAGGTTATATGGGAACAGCCATCGCCCCGGAAGTGGAGATGATCGGTACGGTTCGTACACTCTCACCTGCCATTCGTGAGCGGATGCCAGCTTTGATCGAGCAGGTTGTTAAAGGGGTCTGTGATTCTTTTGGAGCAGGATGCGAAGTTGTCTACGGCGATGGATACCCTGTTGTCGTGAATGATCTCGGCATGGTTGACCTGCTAACAGAGACTTGTGATCAGGTTAATGCGGAGAAGGGATGGAGCTATATCAAACCCTCCACAGGGGGCGAGGACTTTGCGTTTTATTGTGAGCAGATTCCGGGTGTGTTTTTCAGACTAGGATCTGGTAATGATGAGGAACGTACTCGCTATCCACTTCACCATCCCATGTTTGATCTCGATGAGACAGCGATGCCTTATGGTGTGGGCATGTTGTCAGCAGTAGCTCTTGAATTTTTGGCAAGGAATACAACTTCTGAGGGGGAGCAATCACAATGAAAAAAAGACAATGGACAGGCTTGTGGATCACGTTACTGGCAGTCGTCATGGTACTCAGCGCTTGCGGAGGAAAAACGACAAGCACGAATGATAGTTCCGCAACAGAAGGAACGGGCAGTGGAAGCGCAAGTACAACACTGACCGTTGCTGCGGCAACAGATATTGAGAGTTTCGATCCGCACAACAACAACAACACCTCCAGTGAGGCAGTTCTGGTCAACGTTTTTGATTATCTGATCAAAAATGACAGTGAACAGAAAAAAGTGGCGGGACTTGCGACATCATGGGATCAGGTTGATGATACAACATGGAGATTTAAGTTGCGGGAAGGTGTAACCTTCCACAACGGCGATCCTTTCACTTCAGCAGATGTAAAATACACGCTGGAGCGCGTAGCCAAGGATGAGACACTGAAACAAAACAGTTATTTCAAAAATATCGTAGAAGTTAAAGCGGTGGATGACTATACCGTAGACATCATCACGGATGGTCCAGATCCGTTGCTCCTGAATCGTTTGTCCAAAATGGGAGCTGGTATTCTGCCGGCAAAATATATTGCGGATAAAGGATTCGATGCTTTCCTGAAACAACCGGTAGGCACAGGTCCTTACAAGTTCAGTAAATGGACCAAAGATGATCGTGTGGAATTGGTGAAAAACGAGAACTACTTCGATGGTGAACCAAAATGGAATGAAGTGGTATTCCGCGTTATTCCTGAAGCCTCCACACGCGTATCCGAATTGCTTGCTGGTGGTGTAGATGTGGCGTCTTCCATTCCGTCCACCGACATTGCCCGAATCGAAGGCGAAGCAGATAAAAAGATTGTCAAAGCGCCAATCCAACGTGTGCTTCAGTTGATCTTCCGTCAGACAGAAGGCAGCATCACGGCTGATCCGAAAGTACGTGAAGCGATTGACTTGGCTATCGACAAACAAGGAATCGTGGACAGCATTGCCGGCGGAGCAGGTATCGTAACCCGCACGTCTGTAACTCCAGGCAACTTCGGTGCTGATCCTTCATTGTACAAAACGTCACTCTATGACCAGGAAAAAGCCAAACAGCTCCTGCAAGAAGCTGGCTATGCAGAAGGTGAAGCCGAGATGACTTTCTCCGTTTCTGCACAGTACAAAGAACAAGCTGAAGTTGTTGCAGCCATGCTGGAACAAGCCGGATTCAAAATCAACCTGGATGTCCTGGAAGCAAGTGCATTCAGTGAACGTTACAGCTCCAAATCATTCAAAGAAATCTTCATGATTGGTATCGGTAACTCCTTGTTCGATGCTTCGAATAACTACAATCGTTATATGTTGGAAGAAGCAAAAGGCGAGTCGGACTACAACAATCCTGAAGTAGAAAAACTGCTTCAATCGGCACTGGTGAACATGGACCCTGCGTCTCGTGAGAAAGAGTATCAGCAAGTACAACAGATCTTCTCTGAAGAACGCCCAGCCGTATATCTGTACCAAATGGAAGGTGTCTACGGAACAAATGCTAAAGTGAACTTCGCGCCGCGCAGTGACGAGATGTTCTATGCTGACGAGATTACACCTGTGGCACAGTAACATCGGGTATAACACCGGTCATTGAAAAGATAGGCCGTGAACGGCAGGGACTGGATAACCATGTTCCTGCCGTTCTTTTTTAAAAGGGAGGTGAACAAGGAATGGGCAAATACGTACTTAAGTCATTACTACAGATCATTCCGGTGCTGTTCATTGTTTCATTAATTGTGTTCATTTTGGTTCGAGTTACCGGTGATCCGGTTGCGCTAATGTTGCCTGAAACGGCTACCGCTGAAGATCGTGCTGTCTTGACGCAGGCACTTGGTTTGGACCAGCCTTTATATACGCAATACGTGAAGTTTCTGGGCAGTGCGATACAGGGAGACTTTGGTCAGTCTTTTCGCTACAATCAGCCTGCGTTAGAGCTGGTGCTGGAGAGATTACCTGCCAGCTTTGAATTGGCTGTAGCCGCCATGTTTTTTGCCGTACTTATGGCTGTGCCACTTGGAGTCATTTCAGCTGTGAAACGCAATACGTTTACCGATCTCATCATTTCAGGAATATCCGTCATTGGTAAGGCGATGCCAAACTTCTGGATGGGGATTATGCTTATCCTCTTGTTCTCCGTCATGCTGGGCGTATTGCCGGTATCTGGTCGCGGAGGGTTGTCACATCTGATCTTGCCGGCATTCACGCTTGGCGTTGGACTGGCCGCGCAGATGACCCGGCTGATTCGCTCCAGCATGCTGGAGATTCTGAATCAGGACTATATTCGAACAGCCCGCAGCAAGGGGCTTGGCCGAATGGTTGTCATTGTGAAACATGCATTTCGGAACGGATTGATTCCGGTCGTGACGATTATGAGTTTGCAGTTTACAAGTCTGATCGGGGGAACCTTGATTACGGAGACGGTGTTCTCCTGGCCTGGACTGGGTCAGTTGCTGGTCGTTGCAGTCAACACACATGATATGGCGATTGTACAGGCCGCGGTGTTTGTCATTGCGGTTATCGTTGTGGTAATCAACATCTTGACGGATGTAGCTTACAGGCTACTCGATCCGCGCATCAAATACGACTAGAAGGAGGTGCAATCATATGACAGGCAGCAATGAAATGCCAATTCCGGGTACAGAACAGGAACAAGACAATGGGCGTGCACCAACGGGATTTCGTTATATCTGGCAACAACTGATCATCAGCAAGACCGGAATGTTTGGTGCTGTGCTTGTATTGTTGGTTGTGTTAATTGCCATAGGTGCACCTCTATTGACGAGTCATGATCCGGCGGCGGTTAATCCGCTCAACCGACTTAAACCACCAGCGTGGCTTGAGGGCGGAACGGCCGAATACTGGCTGGGTACCGATAATCTGGGTAGAGACATGTGGAGTCGAATTGTATATGGTGCCCGAGTTTCATTAATCGTGGGGATGGGTGCCGTGATTGTGTCAGGAATCATTGGCGCGATTCTGGGGCTGGTATCCGGATTCTACGGGAGATGGCTGGATGCTGTCATCATGCGTGTAGGTGATGCATTTATGGCGATTCCAACCATTCTGTTCATGCTTGTTGTGATGGCGATTGTTGGCCCGGGTATTACAACGTTGATCTTTGTCATCGGGGTGACGAACTGGGTTCCATTCACCCGTGTGGTGAGAAGTGAAGTACTAAGTATCAAAGAGCGGGATTTTGTTCATGCGGCCAGATCAATTGGTGCGAAGAATGGAAGATTGATTCTGAAACACATTCTGCCGAATATCCTTTCATCTTTTATCGTGATCTGTGGTATGAATGTCGGCACGACAATTATTATGGAAGCTTCACTCAGTTTCCTGGGTCTGGGTATCAAACCACCCGATGTATCTTGGGGAGGGATGCTCAGTGATGGCAGACAATACGTTGCTACAAGCTGGTGGGTTGCTACATTCCCGGGACTAGCCATTACATTTACCGTACTCGGTGTTATTTTCCTTGGAGATTGGCTGCGTGATGTGCTTGATCCACGTACGGAGACAACCCAAAAATAAACAGGGAAGGGAGCCATGAAGATGAATCAAAGACCAGTTATGCCGGAGGATCTGGTTCACTATCGATGGATAAGTCAGCCTGTTGTCAGCCCGAACGGACAAGTGGCTTATGTGGAACAGACCATAGATCAGGATAAAAACGAATATAATACGCAAATTCGAGGGATTTCGCTCGATGGTGATAAAGATATTGCACTTTCGGATGGAACAAAAGATTCCTCACCTGCTTGGTCGCCGGATGGCACACAGCTCACGTTTATTCGCTCCGTGGATGGGGGCAAGGGACTATGGGTTCTTGATCCGGGTAAAAAAGATCCTGTCATGTTGATCTCTCCCGCACGTAAAATATTGAATTATATCTGGTCACCGAACGGGCAGTACATTGCGTTTACCAGCAAAGTGCAACCGGATGATCAACAGAAGAAAGCTGACGCCCAACAGGAGTCTGCACCTGTACTGCGAGGCAAGGTTTTTGAGCGTACAACGCCGAAGGCGGAAGGGGCTGGCTGGTGGGATGGTCAATACAGCCATTTGTTTGTATACGAGATCGGAAGTGGGGAAATCACACAGGTGACTTCCGGGCTGTGGAATATCAGTGCTCCGGCATGGTCGCCAGATAGCCAGTACCTTTCCTTCATATCCAAGCAAGTGGAGGATGAGGAACTCGATGCGGATCTGCTGTACTTTACAGATGTATACAGCATTCGATTGGGAGAGAGTGATCTCTTCAAAGTAACGGATTCCAGTCTGGCGGTGAGCCAGTTTTCCTATTCACCGGATGGGCAGCAACTGATCCTAATCGCCAGTGATCGTGAGTATGGGAGCGGGAGCCATAACAGCTTATACGCTGTCCCTGTTCATCGGGGGGAACCCAGGATAATTGCACCACAGTTAGATATGCAGATTGGTAACGCAGCATTGGGAGATATGAAGTCTGCAGGTGCATCACCTTCTCCTATCTCGGATGTCCATTATCCAGAACGTGGTGTGTATGTACTTGGAACGCATAATGGGAATGTGGACGTGTACCGCATTCAAGAAGATGGAGCTTGTCAAATGGTGACGGGTGCTAGTGAAAAGGATGTGTATCAGTATACCTTAACGCCAGATGGTACGTCGCTGGTTATCGCTGCGTTAACTGCTGAACAACCTGGAGAGTTATATCGCGTGGATATCAACAGTGGTGAGATGTTCAGGCTCACCCGGCGAAATGATGAATTCATGGCTGAATTGGCTGTAAATGTGCCAGTCCGTGTAGAGTTTACGTCCTCCGATGGATGGCCGCTTCAAGGTTGGTTAGCCACACCGGCAATACGTGACACCAATGGGAAACTGCCACTGATTTTGCAGATTCATGGTGGACCCCACGCAATGTATACGGGAACATATAGTCATGAGATGCAGACACTCGTTGCGCAAGGTTATGCTGTGCTGTGGATCAATCCTCGCGGGAGTATGGGATACGGTCAGGAGTTTGCCAGAGCTTGCCGTGGTGACTTTGCCGGAGGTGATTACCGGGATCTGATGGAAGCTGTTGATTATGCCCTGGCTACATACGATTTCCTTGATGCATCACGTCTGGGTGTAGCGGGTGGCAGTTATGGCGGAGTGATGACCAACTGGATTGTAGCACATACACACCGCTTCAAGGCGGCTGTAACCCAGCGTTGCATCTCCAACTGGTTGTCCATGTATGGAACGAGTGATATCGGTATCTCCTATGTCGAGGGAGTCATCGGTGGTAATCCGGCGGAAAACGCTGAATTCCTGTGGTCCCGCTCACCTCTTGCTCATGCACATCACATTGAGACGCCGCTACTGATCATGCACGGGGAACAGGACTATCGGACACCGATTGCGCAAGCGGAGGAATTATATACTACGCTAAAACGATACGGCAAAAAGACCAAACTGATTCGTTATCCAGGTTCCAACCACAGTTTGCTCAAAAGCGGTAAACCTTCACTTCGGATCGATAGCTTCGAACAGGTAAATGCCTGGTTCAATCAGTATCTCGGGATGGAGGAGGGCGAGCAATGAGTCGAACTCAGCTGTCCATTCCTGTCGGGCTTCTTGTAGAGAATGTTCTGACAAGTGGGTTACCGGGAGAAGTGATAATTGAAAGGTTACAACGTCGGGACTATTCCCAGTTGTTACCTTTGGTTAAGGAATCCGCGATGGATTTTGATGAAAGATTACAGACAGCAGCTGATATCGGAGACGATTGGGAAAAGGCGATACGTCAAGGTTATGAGTTCAAGTTTTTGCATATTAACGGCTTGAAGAGACTGCTTGATTTCCGGTTTGACCGTAAGGTGGATCGGGATTATGTTCAAGATGAACTGTCACTGAAGCATATTCATCTGACCGTACAAGAGATTGAAGTGCTGCAATCGTTAATTGGCAGACAGTGGAACGTGCAAGTAGAAGAAACAGAGGCAGCAGAAGAAGGCAGAACAGAGGGCGAGTCATCCTCCCACATTCCTGTTCGTATTCAATTGAAATTCCCATAGTATGACCAACAGAAGCCGCGGTGATCGTGGCTTTTTTGGTATGTACAGTTAGAAATGTGGACGACTGAATTAAAAAAAGTTGAAATCGGACTCTGTATGATTTATATTTATATTAAATGATATTATTATCTATCAAAAATACAGGTACAAAGAGGAGGACATGGGATGTCCATTCAAAATGTTCTGGGGAAAATTCAAATATCGAATGATGTGATCTCCAAAATTGTTGGCAAGATCGCGAATACTACCAGTGAGATTTACTCCATGTCGACAGGATTTGTAGAAGGGATCACCAAAAAGTGGAGCGGGAAAAGTCTGCAAAATGGCATAGCGATCCGCAACGTAGAATCCAGACTGGAGATTAACTTAAAGGTTGTGGTTCGTTATGGAACGAAAGTGCATGAAGTCTGCAGGGAATTGCAACACAATGTGAGATTGCATGTGGAACAGCTGACCGGATTAACGATTGGTACGGTGAATGTGATCGTTGAGGGATTATCATTCAACCAACCTGCTGCGAGGTTTTGGTCCAATTTCAGCTACCTAGGGGAGTAACAGCGATGAATAAAATTTCCATAATAAAAGCCAGTCCACAATCATTAGTCGGCGGGCAACTAAATCAGATGGCACTTGAATATATGGCCTATTCGCTTGCAGGTACCAAGGATAAAGGCATTATAGAAAAAACATTCAACAAGTTATGGCGTTCGAATCAGAACCGATTCAGTCACCAATATGCTTATGAAGCTAAAATGGGTAACCAAACGCTGGGCATGATCATGTGTTATCCGACCACTATAATGAACAAACTCGCTTTGCCAACGTTCTCCAAACTGTTTGAACTTCGTAAATGGAGCCTGATTAAGTATAACCTCCAACACTGGAAAGAGTTTTACTCCATGGTGACATTAAAAGAAGCGGAGGACGATGAGTACCACATCGGAACATTGGCTACGTTGCCTGAAAGCAGAGGACTTGGTGTAGGGACACACCTCATTCATTTTGCTGAGGAGCAAGCTATAACACAAGGTCTATCCAAATCTTCACTTACAGTTAAAAAGGAAAATCTACTAGCTATTAAACTCTACGAGCGTTTGGGATACCAGAGAGTAGGGGAAATCAATAAACCGTCGTTATCCCTGTACAGGATGTCCAAAAATCTGGTGTAATGTTTTCTGATACGAATAGAAAAAAGCAGCAAACTGGAGAGTTTCACATATATAAGCCTACATTGGAACAGTTAAAAGTGTGAGCTGGAGGGGCGCTTTATGCGTCCCTTTTTTAGTTTTCAGATTTTTCTCATAAAAAAAGTAACTTGACTTTTGTGGGTGATTAAGCAGGTACTTGACAGGGGTGTGGTATAGTATAAAAAGTTCTTTAATGAAGTAAGATGAGAAATATACAATGTGGGGTGTAACCAGTGTATCAATATAAGGATCAGGAATATGAAGCAGTACATTTTGAGGGACGTGATCTGCGCTATGGAGAACTTATAAGTTGTGTTTTTAAGCAGTGTACATTTATGAACGCTTCTATGGAAGAAATCGAAACGAGTAACTGTCGTTTTATCGAGTGTGACTTCAAAGGGGCTTCCATGAATGGTTCGATTCATACGGAATCGGCTTTTGAAAACTGCACCTTCGGTGGTGCAAATCTCTTTGCTTCCAAATTCAGCTCCTGCAAGATGACAGGCTCAGACTTTTCAGGTGCGCAAATGGATGGCATCACACTAAGTCACGGCGATTGGTCCTATACAAATCTGAGACATACACGTTTGGGGAAACAGGATCTGCGAGGAATTCGTTTCTTTGAGGCTGACTTTACGGACACGGATTTCACCAAAGCGGATTTGAGAGACTGTGATCTTACCCGAGTTGTATTAAGCAGAGCTAAGCTGCAAGGGGCCGATCTTAGAGGGGCTAACCTGGAAGGAATCGATCTGAAATCACTGGATATCAAAGGCGTACGTTTGGATCGCGAACAAGCCGTTCTGTTTGTACGCTCGTATGGTGCGAAAGTAGATTGAGTTGAACATACACAGCAGCAAGCCGCCCTTAAGGCGGCTTTTTTGACGTTAAAGCTTTCCCATTCAAGCAAATTGGCAGGAATAAGAGATCTAAACAAGAAGTAGTTAACATAAGTTTCAACTAAAAGGAGGTTATCATGACCGTCACATTAATTACTATTGTTGCTATTATTGTCTTTGGGCTTATAACAGGCACAATCACTACAATTATGGCATTTAAACTGCTACGTAACAATAAAGAGAATCAGCATCTTCGAAAGAGCATTCTGATGGACGGAATTCCAGCAGAAGCGATTATTCATGATATTGTACAGACATCATCCAGTATGGATGGAAGGCCGGGGGTACGATTGGATTTGACTGTAACCCAAGTGGACGGCCGCACCTTCCCAACAATTGTAGAGACTTATATTCCAATCACACATATTCCCCACTTTCAGAAAGGAAATGTCATTAACGTAAGATACATTGCGATGGGGAATGAACGAAAAGTTGAGGTAGAGGATGCCTACCTTCCGTGAGTCAATCATGACGAGAGTACATCATGAAGATCTGCGTAAAGGTAAGTAAGGTTGATAACGATAGTAAAGGACAGAATCACTTGGTTTAGGAGGATTTTATTGAAAATAATTAAAACAAATGATGTGGATCTAAGTGAAGAATGGTCAACTCTTCTTCAAGAATTGCTGTTTGCCAGTTTTCCAGAGGTGTATCCGAAAGATCGATTGTTTTTTAAGCAAATACCACAGGGCAGAGTATTGGCTTTTACCCCTGATAACCAATTAGTTGGGCATGTAGGACTAGATTACAGAATGATGAATTTAAATGGAAAACCCATAAGAGTGTTGGGGATAATCGATTTGTGTGTTTCTCCTGCTATACGTTCTCAGGGAATCGCTTCATTGTTAATTTCCGAAGTAGAAAGGTTGGCCAAAGCGCGTGTTGATTTTGTCCTTTTATTTGCGGATCATGAGGAATTATATAGCAAAAATGGATTCAAAACGGTAAGCAACACATGTAAGTGGTTGAAAATTGATCATGAAACCTTAACCACAGTTGGAGTTGGGCATCAGAAGGTGGAGGGATTAATGATCAAAGCAGTTGGAAGCCAGCAATGGGAAGAAGGAGAACTCGATTTCTTAGGATATTTATATTAATCAGGGAGGGTTATATGGAGAGGTTTTATCTGATTTCTCGCCTTGACCCGTGTTGTTGTTCCATGTTAAGTTTTCTGTATTAAATTTTAAGCTTCGAAGGGGTGATAAAGTGATGACAGAATTAGAGGTTGTAGATGTTTATGTGGACCTGTCAACGAACTCGAACATTGGCATGGTTCACAATATTACTAATCAGAATCCGACACTTTATCCTCCTATGCATAGATCTACTTGGCGCTGAAGGTTTTATCGCCAGTTTCATGATCGCATAAGCGAATCTAAATTCTGATTATGTTCAAATATTAAAGTGAGGGAATCCATGCCATGTTCGATGGTGAAATCCCGTCAGTTTACTTTTATATTTCACATAAAAAGGATGATCTGCATGTCTTTAATCAACGTTACTAATCTGACCTTTGCTTATGAAGGCAGTTACGATAATATATTTGAAAATGTTAGTTTTCAGTTGGACTCCGATTGGAAATTGGGTTTTACCGGAAGGAACGGCAGAGGCAAAACGACATTCCTCAATCTGTTGCTCGGCAAATATGAATACAGCGGACATATCTCTGCGAATGTTAGCTTTGAATACTTTCCTTTCCAGATAGAGAATAAGGGAGCCATGACGGTCGATGTCATCGGCGAGATTCATCCTGAATATCTGCACTGGCAAGTTGTGCGCGAGCTTAACCTGTTGAAAGTGTCGGAAGATGTATTGTATCGGCCTTTCGACACGTTATCCAATGGAGAACAAACAAAGGTGATGCTGGCTGCCTTGTTCCTGAAGGACAATCGGTTTCTGCTCATTGATGAACCAACCAATCATCTTGATCTTCATGCGAGAGAAATCGTAGGTGATTATCTCCGCAGCAAGAGTGGATTTATTTTGGTGTCTCATGATCGATCCTTCCTGGATCAAAGTGTAGACCATATCCTTTCCATCAATAAGAGTAACATCGAGATTCAGAAAGGCAATTTTTCCGCTTGGTGGGAAAATAAAAGAAGGCAAGATCAGTTTGAACTTGCGAGTAATGAGAAATTAATAAAAGATATCAAGCGTTTATCCGATTCTGCCAAACGGACCGGCGGATGGTCGCATGAAGTCGAAAAGACCAAAAATGGTACGAGAAACTCCGGTTCCAAGGTGGATAAAGGATATATTGGGCATAAGGCTGCCAAAATGATGAAACGTTCCAAAAATATTGAACAAAGGCAGCAATCTGCGATTCAAGATAAGTCTAAACTTCTCAAAAATATCGAGAGTGCAGAACGACTGCAGATCCATCAGCTGGATTTTCACAAGCATGAACTTGTCGAATTGGAACATGTGTCGATATTGTACGGGTCCAATACGGTGTGCAAGGATGTCAGTATCACGGTTGAAAAAGGAGATCGTATTGCCCTTTACGGTAAAAATGGATCTGGCAAATCCAGCATTCTTAAACTGATCTGTGGTGAAGATATTGCTTATACAGGTCTTTTCCGAAAGGATCATCAGCTTAAAATCTCGTATGTATCGCAGGACACGTCCGATCTCGGAGGGCATCTATCTGAGTATGCGGCCACACAGGGAATTGATGAAAGCCTGTTTAAATCAATACTTCGAAAGTTGGATTTTTCCAGACTGCAATTGGAGAAAGATATCTCAACGTTTAGCGCAGGTCAAAAAAAGAAAGTGCTCATTGCCAAAAGTCTTAGTGAGAAAGCTCATCTGCATATTTGGGATGAACCACTCAACTTTGTAGATGTCATTTCACGTATGCAGATCGAAGACTTATTGCTGGAATACTCGCCAACCCTGCTTTTTGTAGAACATGATCGTGAATTTTGTACCAATATTGCAACAAGAATCATTGAACTATGAGTATTAACGAAGAACAATTCCTTGTTAGGAGCCGCCATATGGCGGCTCTTAAACTTTACATATTCTCATATCTCGATCAACCATATAAAAGTTGTTTGTTACACGCACACATTGGTATGGTCAGGAAGTATGCTATAATTTTATAGTCTAATCCAATCATATGATGGATGAACAGATCAATTGTTGAACTATACTCGCTAAGAGGTGTAATACCAATGAAAAAGGAAATGACTACAATCAAACAAACCAGGCTCAATTCCATTTTGGACGAGGCCACCAAATTATTGATTGAAAAACCGAATGCTTCCATGAATGAAATTGCAGAATCTGCAAAAATCGGTATCGCTACGTTACATCGATACGTGGAAAGCCGTGAACAGCTCATGGTTCATCTGGGATTACGCGCAATCGAAGTGGTCAGTGAGACTATGCAACAAGTTCAACTGGATGAAGAGCACTGTGAAAAGTACATACCTGAGCTGATTGAGGCGCTGATTCCATTAGGCGACAAAATATATTTTCTGGCTCATGACACCACCATTAACTATAATCCAGAGATTGAGGGAGCAGATCTGAAACTGAGAGAACCGGTACTGCATGCAGTCAGTCTGTTACAACAGAAAGGTTATTTCCGCTCCGATCTTGATAAAACCTGGATTGTCGATGTGCTGTATTCCATCATGTTCCTGACGTGGCAGCAGGTTGTGAGTGGTCATATCGCGAGAAAAGCAGCCCCAGCGCTTGTAGTAGACACGTTTTATCATGGGTTTAAGCAGAAGTGAAAATTAGGAGTGAGAATAAACCCAACAGCATTAGCTCGATAATCGATGACCAAATGATTTCATAAAGTCGCTAATTTAGCGGCTTTTTTTGCTTGTTTACATGTATAAAATACCTGTTCAAGCAGAGACATTGAACTAATCTATTCTAGGTATCCGAGAATTTAGCAAAACCAACTATAAACAAAATGAACGATTACATAACATTATTTGTCTTATTAATGAAAACACGGCAAAGGGGGGGATAGAATGACTGACAGAGAAATTTTTGAATTGTACAAAGAGCAAGTTTATTATTTCTGTTATTATCTGATGAAGAATCAAGCAGATGCCGAGGACATTTGCCAAGAAGTATTTGTCAAAGTTATTTTGGCAGACAGAACTAAGGTAAGGAACATGAAATCATGGATATTGCGAATTGCTTCAAATGAGTGTCATAGCGTTATGAGAAGACGGAAATCTGGATGGTTGAAAGAAATGCGGCATTATTTGTTGTCCAAATCCCAGAGTTATAACCCTGTGGAAGAGGGTGTGTACCATAGGGAAACAAAAGAAGAGCTACGAGGATTATATAGTGGGCTTCCTGACAAGATTAGGACGGTTGTTGTCCTTCGATTTATCAATGATTTGACTGTACCTGAGATATCTAAAGTTATGAACATACCTGAAGGGACTGCAAAATCCAGATTAAACAAAGGATTAAAACTTCTCAATAAAATGGTTAAACCTCAACTAAAGGAGCTGAGTAATAATGAATCAGTATAATAAGGAAAAAAATATATCTCATCCGGATTATGATTTGATGTGGACAACCATTGAAAAAGAAGCACATAAACGACGAGTCAATCTGAAATCTTCACAAAAGCCTATTGGATATCGAGCTAAAGCAATTCCTATAAGCATCCTTTTTACTTTTTTCTTACTTGTTGCTATTCCTGTATTCGCCAGTATGACGATTGATTGGGATCGAATCGGAGGCCGGGGGGTCGCAAGCGCAATAAATAATGGTATAGGTCAGCAATATGATCTTCAGTCCGCTAGTTCAGGTGTGACAATGAATCTAAGCGGTGTTGTAACAGATGGAGAAAAAATGAAGATGCTCATATCTCTGGACACATCAATCGATCTTTCAAAGTATACGGGGTTTGCTACGGAGAAAAATATCTTAAAAGATGAGTCCGATTCGAAGGCGAAAGTATATGGTTCCTTAGGATACGATCCTGAGAGCCAAAAACTCATTGGGGTCTATGAAACACCTGATACATTAAAGGATGGTACGAAAGAATATACATTCGAAGCGCAAAATCTTGTTTTTTACCGGGATAGGGATGTTTCCTTAAAGTCATCTCTTACTGTTGGAGATACGATAGTCACTGGAGTTACGCAATATCCAACGATCCATATTGAATCCGTTAACCATTCGGCAAATCAAACCGTTATTCGTTATAAAATTGCTTCATCCCCATCTGATATGGGACGAGGTAATCCTCACTTGGTAGTACATGAAGGCTCTCAAGTGTTAGAGGCAATTCCAACCTTGTTGCCCAGTAAAGATACAGGTTTGTTGATTGAACAGGTTTTCGATATAACCGAAAAAGAATGGACAAATGCGAATCTTCATCTCGGTTATATTGAAGAAGCAGAGCGTATATTGGCGACTTGGAAGTTTGATTTTGTAGCAGATGGAAAAAAAGCAAGTGAGTCTATTTACACTAAAAAATTGTATACCAATCCTAAATTCCAAGAAAAAACAGGCGTCACTTTAGATCAACTCAAAATAACCCCCTTGGATCTCCAGGTTCTAATCGATGAAGAGGGTTCGCTTAAAAAAGGTATTATTCATTACAATACAGCCCAGTTAGTTATAGATGATAATACAATAACTGGGGGAAAAACTTTGATAGGAAACGATCGCGGCGGTTATCAGCATTTATTCCAATTTGAATCCCCTGAGTGGTATCAGAACTGGTCTGATGTTCCAACGAAACTCATCTTAAAAGATGCCGTTGTTGAGAAACGAGATACCACTAAAAACTGGATTCATTTAAATGAACCCAAGAAACAAAAGCAGTACACCAAACTCACTGTCGATGGACTTGAAATACAATTCTCTTATTATAGGGATGGGGAGGAATTAATTGTAGAGTCATATTCCAAAACGCCTAGTTTCAGAGGTGTTAACCAAACTACGTTACGTATTAACGGCAAAGAAGTGGTGCCTGAAGTTACACCTAAGGGCATGGTATCTTCAGGAATTTATATTGATATCTACAAAGGTATTCCATTTGATGGACATATTGAACTGAATCCGGGCATCTATAAATACAGCGATCCGGACAGAAATGTAGAGATTCAACTGTAGATAAGTAATTCATTATTTGAGCTTGATGAACAATTTAACACCTTCAGAGAGAAATCCGTTATATGAGGTACGGAGACTCTTTGAGGGTGTTTTTTTGCGTTCACAACAGCGTTTCTCAATACGCAAGCTGCAAAGACTTGATTTTCTCATATATTCAAATATTAACAGAGTTCAGAATTTAAGATTTCCAGTTTACAAAAAATGATATAAATTTCTAGTAGATTCAAATCATTACCAAATAAAGACAAAATATTCAAACAAGGGGGGCCGGACAGAAATACCAGCAATTGTGCAGTTCGAATCAGCTTATGTACTCATTCCATCAACCCAAATCAGGAGGGATTCCATGCTTTACACCATTATTGTGCCAGTCAACCAGGACTATAACATTTTGAACTTGTTCACAGATTCGCTGCTCCGGACGGTAAGTCCATCCACCCAGATTATTTTCATCAACGATGGTTCCGGCTCAGCAGTCTTTCAACATCTGGATAAACTGAAGCAAGAAGTAAGAGAAGGTGTGACCATCGAGATTCTTCAGCATGATTTTCCACTCGGTTGCGCCGTGTCGATTAATAGCGCACTGAGTCTAGCCAAGGGAGAGTACATTTTCTTCCTGGATTCTGACACCATTCTTCAACCGAACTGGCAACCGATGATGAAAGAGACACTGGATAGCGATATTACGATCGGCATGATTGGAGGGGTTCTGTTGTATCCGCAAACAGGGGGCGTGCAGCATTGCGGCATTGCTTTTGCGGACACTATCGGCCGACACCTGTTCCTGAATGCATCTCCTGATGATATCCCAAAAGAAACCTTCTCTGTTCAACTGGTGGTGTTCGCCATGTTTGGCATGAAGCGGGAGGTGTATGAGACCATCGGCAACCTCGATGAGAAGTTCTTTAACGGATACGAGGACTTTGATTATCAGATGCGGGCACGAGCTGCCGGATACGATACGGTCATTAACCCGAATATTCAGGCGTATCACTGGGAACGCAGCAGCGGTATTCACCGCAACTTCAACCGGAAGAACAATCTGGCACGCTTCTGGAAAAAGTGGGGCGGTCAAATCGAGGCTGATGTGTGGCCATTCGTTTTCAGTCATCTGAAAGCACAGCTGGAAAGCCAAGGGGAATACCAGCATCTGCCGATTGTTGGAATTGACCTTGCCGAGGTTCGAAGTGATGCCGATACATTCTGGACCAAGCTGGAGGAAGCCGAATTTGCAAATGTAGCCGAAGTACGTGACTATTCAAACCGCTTTAATTCCAATGGGGCCATCTGGCTGCCACAGGTACTGGGCAAGGAACTGATTCATAGTGAGAACCGATTACTGTTTTTGGTGGACAATTTCGCCCGTTTGCTGGAGAACCGCTACTGGATTGAGATGAGACATGCTCATCGAGCCAAGGATCTGATCATTGACCTGTATGGCAATGTGATCACGATGGATCGCATCTACGATGGATGCTGGCCTGGAACCAAAGTTCGGTAATTCACTCACAACGAAAATAAACAGGGAGGTACTTAAGGTGAAAGAAAAAGAGAGCACGCTCGATCGTGCCGTAAGATTTACTCGGAATCTGGAGTGGTTGGAACAAGTCGAAAAGGTAATTCCGAGCGGATGCAGCACTTTAGCCAAAGCACCTGAACGTTTATTTCCGGGGCATACCCCCGTATGTTGTGCAGAGGCTTATAATTCCCGATTTACAGATATCGACGGGAATGAATGGCTGGATTGCGAGATGGCCATGGGTACGGCGCCATGGGGCCATGCCAGACATGAAGTTCAATTAACTGTCATTCACCAGTTGAAAAAAGGGACAAGCTTTTCTTTGCCTGCCGACATTGAGCTTGAATGTGCCGAGTTGATTCTGGAGCGGTTCGAAGGTCGTTATCCATCGCTGCGCTTCACCAAGAGTGGTGCCGATGCAGTGAGTGGAGCCGTGCGTCTGGCCCGTGCCGCTAGCGGCAAAAGCAAGGTTATTGCAACAGCTTATCATGGGTGGCACGATTGGTCTGCCTACGGTTATTATGGTGGCCAGACGAAAGAACGTGGCATCCCGGTGGATATCGAGCGTTCAACAATCTGGATCAACAAACCTACTGCGGAGCGAATTGAGGCTCAGATTACCTCATCTCCCGAGGATATCGCATGTATTGTTCTATGCCCCAACGAGTGGAAAAGGGACGCGCTGGAGGAAGCCGTGAATCTATGCCGGTCTCTGGATATTATTATCATATTCGATGAGGTCACTTCCGGTATTCGAATGGGCAAGCAGGCTACTGCAGGAGAATATGACATCTGGCCTGATCTGCTCTGTATCTCTAAAGGTATGGCCAACGGTTTACCACTCGCAGCGGTTATGGGGCCTGAGCACTTGATGTCTTTGTCAGGACAGGTCAGATTCAGTAATGCCCATTCCAGCGAAACGACAGCGCTCGCGGCAGCCATTGCCTGTGAACGATTAATGAAAAATGCGAAAGTGTGGCCGACTTGGCGTGATCCGGCAACCCGGATCATGGATCGTCTGGAATCTGAACTTGTGTTACTCGGATTGACGGATCAATTGGAAGTGAGAGGGACGTATGCAAGCTTCTGCATTCAATCCTTGGCTGAGGATAACTTTCAAACAGATCCTTTCCGCGAGTTCATGGTGAAGAGAATGGCTCACTTCGGCATTTTCACCAAAGGATACTTTATTTTCTCTGATGCCCATACACGGGAAGAATTACTGTGGGTCGAGGAAGCGCTGTTGCAGATCCTGTCAGACTGGAAAGAGATTCAGAAGCAGGAACATCTTCATGCGATGCAACTTTCGAAAACGTTTGAAGCTTAATCCATAGATCATAATCGACAATCGACTAGGAGGAATTATTCAATGAAAGCACTCGTATATCAGGATCTCAAACAGGTGACTTACCAGGAGATCGAGGAGCCAACCATTCAAAAGCCAAACCAGGTAAAAATTAAAATCTATGGTTCAGGCATCTGCGGTACAGATCTGAATATTGTCAAAGGCAAAGTGCCAGCAAATAAAGGCACGATCATTGGTCATGAAGGCGTAGGCACAGTGGTTGAGGTGGGCGACGAAGTTCGTGGTTTCAAGATCGGTGATCGGGTATTGGTTGATCCCACGCAATCTTGCGGTACCTGCTCATACTGCCGTGAGGGTCTGTTCATCTACTGCGAGAATTTTGATGACTATCAAGTAGGGATGACGACACACGGAACCTTTGCTGAATATTTTGTTGGGGACGAAAAGTATATCTATGCTATCCCGGATTCCATGAGTTGGGAAACGGCCATGATGATCGAACCACTGGGATGTGTACTTCAGACGTTCATGAAAGCAGGGACTAAGCCAAGTGACTCTGTACTGGTCCTCGGTTCTGGAGCAATCGGTTCCCTGTGTCAGCTTGTTAGCAAACGATTGGCAAGGCTTACTGTAGGCACAGAAGTTGATCCATACCGCAAAGAGTTCGCTTCAGGGATCGCGGATCATGTGTTCTATCCTCAGGATCTGACTCTCGATAAAGTATACGAGATCAATAATAACAAAAAGTTTGATATTGTAGTGGACGCGGTTGGTAACCAGCTTCATGTAGGGTTTGAGCTGATTGCCAAAGGCGGCAAAATTATTCCTATGGGATATGACGACAGCTATGAGGTGACATTCAAATCAACAGCCGTGATTAATGATGGCATTAGTATCATCGGTGCGGTTGCCAATCACTCGATGATCAGTACGGCACTGAAATTTGCCCAAAGCATCCCGGAACTGGAACAGATGGTGACAGCCAAGGAACTGCTGAGTGATTATGAACAGGCCTTTAACGGAACGATTGGTTATGACATGCATACTGGAGAGAAATTGCCGATGAATTCGGTCAAAACAGCTCTTATCCTATAAGCATGTAGACATTAGCGGGTTTGCCGCTGCGGGAAGTTGGAATTCGCAGCGGTGAAAACCGCAGAAGGAAGGGATATCGATTGAAATTGCTTCAAGATTTGCCGAAGAATCCACGCTACTCCATTTTACTCGAACCGGTATGGGCCATTCCGGGCACGATCGTTCTCTTCTACGCTCCATTATATATGAAGGAAGCCGGACTTTCGGACATAGAAATCGGTTTAATCAATTCGGTGAATCTTTATTTTGCCTTTATCTTTCAATTGTTTGCGGGTTCCATTACGAATAAGCTGGGCCGGAAACGAACAACGCTGATCTTTGATCTGCTTGCCTGGAGTGTTCCCATGTTCATCTGGGCCTTCTCCCAGAACTTCTGGCTGTTCCTGATCGCTTATTTACTAAACGCAACATCCAAGTTTGTAACGGTCGCCTTTAACTGTCTGATCATAGAGGATGTGGAGGAACACAAACGATCCAAGGTGTTTGCCATTCTCAACATGATTATTACAGGGGCTGGGGTACTCACGCCGATTGCCGGAGTTGTCATTGCTGATTTTGGTATCGTGCCTACATTGGCCAGCATTTACTTTGTCGGGGGCATCCTGATGACCGCCATGTTTTTCATTCGTAACCGATATACGGATGAGACTGAAGTTGGCAAGGAACTTATGGGATTGCATAGTAAAACCCGTGTACTTCAGAGTTTGGGTTCCAGTCTGCGCCTGTTCGGCAAATCGTTCTACAAACGGAGACTTTTTCCGATTATTCTGATCACGGTGTTGTCCAATCTAATCTTGCAGCTGAATTTCTTCCAGGTCATTTTCTTCAAGGAACAGTTGAAATTTGATGACCGTGTCATTTCGTTTATCCCAGTAGTGACTGCGGTAACCGTCATGCTGCTTTATCTGGTCATCATTCCGCGACTGAAACGGCGTTCGGAGGAAAAGTATGTTGGTTTTTCCATTGTGCTTAGCACGGCCGGAGCCATCCTGTTTCTATTGATCCCTGTGGGGAATATAGGAATGTTGTTTCTCACGCTAATCGTGCTCGCTGCGGGTAACTTCATTTTGCAGACGTACCGGGATTCCCTGCTGATGAACCGATTGGGTACGCATGAGAAAGCCGATATGTTCTCGGCCGTGCAGACCGTCATGACGCTTACAGCCATTCCATCCGGTTACCTGACAGGCCTGCTCTACCATCACAATCCAACCCTGTTGTTCAGTGTCATTCTTGGTCTATATATCGTACTCATGGTTATTATGTTCTTCCTGCCAGATCCACAAAAGCACTCCCAAGTGCTGGAACCTTACAAAAATATGTAGAAAAAGGGGTTTACTGTATTTGAGGCGAATATGTAGTACAGAAAAAAACTAGTAAATGCATGTTCAAAAAGAGCGGTTTTCAGTACCGAGAAGATGGGATGAAGCTAGAAATGGAGTAGCGGAGCGTAGGAAAACTACGTGAGCAACTGCAATGTTTCCGAAGGAAACATACTTCGTAAGCCCACACTTATTTCGGCTGAATGCCATATTCGATGCTGATGATGCCACTAGGCATCCTTCGTAATCAAAAGCGGACTTTTTGAACTACCTCTAGAACATATTTTAACTTGGGAGGCTACTAACAAATGACTAACGTAATGACAACAGAAGCACGGAAGCAATGGAGCTGGATGAATGAGCCCGAAACCTGGTCCTATACGGATCAGGGAGGTGTGCTGGTGGAAGCGAAGGCGGACACAGACTTTTTCCAAGATCCAGCGGGGAAACACATTCGTGCAACTGCTCCTTTCCTGTCCATGCCTGTGCCTGGCGATTTCGAAATTACAACCCAATTAACCGTTGATATGAAAAATCAATATGATTCCGGATGCCTGATGGTGATGGCGGATGATCTTAACTGGTGCAAAATTTGTTTTGAATATGATGGAAAAGTGCCTACCATCGTGTCGGTGGTGACACGTGATGGTTCATCCGATGATTGCAATTCGGTGGAAGTCTCCGTACCTAATCCTTATCTGCGTATACGCAAAGTAGAGGACTGCATATCATTCTTTTATTCACCCGATGGGGAAGAGTGGAAACTAATTCGATATTTCGGCATGCCGATTCAAGGGGAACTTCGAGCTGGATTAGTTGTACAATCGCCGACTGGAACGGGCTGTACGTGTCACTTTTTATCCGTGAACGTTACTCATCCGGACTTGACCGCACGCTTCTAATCCGCTCCCCTGGCCGATCATTGGAGGGAGAACAGGTTCATGGTAAAAGCATTTATATTTGATTTTGATGGACTCATTGTGGATACAGAGACGCCCTGGTATTATGCATTTCGCGATATTTATGAAGAGTACGGAGTAGAACTTGGTCTGGAGCTGTGGTCGAAAAATGTGGGGACATCCTTTGAGGAGTTTCATCCATTTCTGTATCTGGAGCAGGCGCTCCAAAAAAAGATAGATCATGATCATATCAAACTTCTCTCTGAACAGAAATACGAAGTCTATTTGGGACAGGCCGCCATTCTTCCAGGGGTGTATGAATTGCTTCAGTCTGCGAGGGAGAAGGGGATTCAACTTGCGGTTGCTTCCAGCTCCACACGGGACTGGGTGCATGGTTACTTGCAGAAATTAGGCATTTTCGATTATTTCACAGTCGTTCATACATCCGAGGATGTGAAGCGAGTGAAACCGGACCCTGAACTGTACCTTCTTGCTCTCCAGAGTCTTGGGATTGAGGCTTCCGAAGCAATTGTGTTCGAAGACTCACCTAATGGCTTGAAGGCAGCCAATGCTGCAGGTATTCGTTGCATCATCGTGCCTAACGAGGTAACGCGTGGTCTGGAATTCGCCATGCATGAACTGCGGTTATCCTCGCTGGCCGAGATTGATATGGAGGCGCTTTAATCCAGATACTGCTTGCGTAGCTCGATAGGGGATATCCCTTCGTATTTTTTAAACACTGATCCAAAGTAACTGGCACTATTGAAACCAACGGCTTTGGCTATTTCATGAGCGGTAGTAGCGTTATTTTCGATGAGCATTTCCTTGGCTTTCAACAACCGATATCGCATCAGATACTCCAGTGGAGTCATTTGAAATTCTTTTTTGAATATCCGATTGAGGTGCTGCTCGGTAACATCCATCTGCTCAGCCAACATGGGGAGAGAAATATCCTGATGATAATTTTGTTTGATAAAAGTAATGAGTTCATCCAATCTTAATCGGGCATCAGAACGTTCGTAAGCACTATAGCGTTCACCTTCAATGGTTAATCTGACCAAAAGCATGTACAGTAATGCGGAGACGTGCCAGATCTGATCCTTGTGCCGGGACTGCAGCGCCAATGTAATTTCACGCAACAGGATATGAAGCATTCCATCCGGCTTGAAGGCGCGCAGCTCCCCGATCTGCAAGGAATGCAAGAACCGTGGCAACAAATAGCCATTGAAAGACAGACAATCAAATCGTAATGAATCACTCAGATTGTGGTAACGGTAGGTTACCTCCGGGAACAAAATGAGAGCGGTCCCTTTTTTGATCGAAAATTCATGATTCTTTGCTGCGATTCGCCCTGTTCCTCCGATGCACTGTACAATGCTGTAATCCCGTGAATGGTCGCTCCAATTCATCAATTCATCAACGGTCAACTGGTTTTGCCCTGTAATCATGAGCGGCATATCGGTATCCAGCGGATTCCCCATGCTAGGTTTCGGCATCGTTGTGTTATTCCTCTTTTCGTTAAAGGATCATGTGCGTAAGTGGCGTGGTTACAGAGTTAAAAGAAACCTAGAAAGAATTATATTACATAAATGGAATAATTTTAATTGAATGACGGGCAATATATAAAACGTTTTCATATAAATGCTTCAACAATTCTTTATTGGATGAATGAGTATGAACAGTGGTCTGATCAGCCTCTATTTATGGATCTAAAAGTACGCCGCCTTGCCAACAGAATGCGAAACGGTATACGCTATAACGAATGAGTGATTAAAGAAAGGAATGCAAACATGAAGAAAGTCATCGTAGTTGGATCAGGTATTCTGGGGGCATCAACAGCCTATCAATTAGCCAAACATGGCGCAGAGGTCATCATCGTAGACCGAAAAGATATAGGACAGGCAACGGATGCAGCTGCTGGGATCATCTGTCCATGGCTGTCACAGCGACGTAATCAGGACTGGTATCAGCTCGCCAAGGCTGGTGCGCGGTTCTATCCTGGCATCATAGCGGAGCTTGAAGGCGAAGGAGAAACGGAAACCGGTTATGCTCAAGTGGGCGCGCTTAGTATTCATACGGATGTGGACAAAATCAACAAGATGGAAGAGCGGGCCCATCTTCGCAAAACAGATGCACCGGAGATTGGCGATATTACACCTCTTGATGACAAAGAAACCCGTGAACGTTTTCCATTGCTGGATGAACGTTATCAATCGGTACATATCAGCGGTGCTGCACGTATAGATGGAAGAGCGCTGCGCGATGCCTTGATCCGGTCTGCACAGCGAAATGGAGCGGAAGTGATCCATGGAGACGCCACGCTTCAATTCGAAGCGGATCGGGTCATTGGTGTGAATGTTAATGATCAGAGTTTCCTGGCAGATGAAGTCGTTGTCTGTGCAGGTGCATGGGCCAACGAACTGCTGAAGCCGCTCGGCATACACTTTAAAGTGCATTATCAAAAGGCACAAATTATGCATCTACATGTCGCGGATGGGGAGGATACGGGCCGCTGGCCTGTGATCATGCCACCTTCTGATCAATATCTGCTGGCCTTTGATCAACAGAAGATCGTGATTGGTGCCACTCATGAAAATGATGTGGAGGGTTATGATACAAGAGTAACTGCTGGGGGCATGCAGGAAGTTTTGAATAAAGGTCTGGAACTGGCGCCGGGGCTAGCCAATAGCACATTCCAGGAAGTAAGAGTTGGGTTCCGTCCGTTTACACCTGGCTTTCTACCAGTAATGGGGGCTGTCCCAGGCTGGCAAGGTCTGATTACCGCGAATGGACTTGGTGCCTCTGGATTGACCATGGGTCCTTTTATCGGGAGTCAACTGGCGAAACTAGCTCTCGGCATGGAGCTGGATATCGATATTGAGCCCTATACTGTTGGCAAAGCAATGGATGATATTAAAAGAGGTGAGTCATGACATATTCACAACGTTTATCCGATGGAGCGAACCTGTCCGACATCATATATCTGGAGCATCAGATCGGTACGACGAAAGAAAAACTGCGCATAGCTTTGGAGAAACAAGAAACATACAAACGCGAATTGTCGGAATTGAAGTCATCACCAATCAGGAATGCATCGGAAGACAGTTCTGAAGAGCAAATCTTAATGGAGAAGGCAAGCCAAACGAAGAACTTGATTGAAACCCTGTCTGAACAACTGGAGCAACTACAGGAAACATTGGCGAAACTAGGCGATTGATCGGTTAGTATGGCTTATTTCTCTGAAACACCGACAGAAATAATATACGATACGTATAAAACAAAACCCCCTTATATAAAGGGGGTTTTCTGATTTAGTTCAAATGGTTTATATCAATAAATGAACGTATGGTATAAAATGGAATCAGGTGCTGAACTGTCAATTCAGGTACCCATGTAACCAATCACGAAACTATGCTGAGAGGTGGATTCCAAATGTATAAAGAAGTGATACGTGTTGAGGACATCACGGGGTTTCAGTCCAGGTCTGAAGAGTTTTTCCCACTTCACTGGTTTCGAAAAATGCTGTCCGAGCATCCTGTGTACTATCACGAAGATACAGACACCTGGAATGTGTTCAGATACGATGATGTGAAGCAGGTTCTGAGTAATCATGAATATTTTTCGGCCGAAGGAACCCGGACGACAATTGCCGTTGGAGCGAAGAACAATGAAGGCACACCTCCAGACAAATTAAACATATCAAGTATCGATCCTCCCCGTCATCAAAAAAGTCGTTCGTTGTTATCTGCTGCTTTTACACCGCGTAGTCTGAAAAACTGGGAGCCACGCATTCGCAACATTGCAGAGCAGCTGGTAGCAGATATTGAGCCGAATACGACCATTGATATTGTTCAAGCGTTGGCTGCTCCGCTGCCTTCGATGGTTATGGCTGATCTGCTCGGCATCCCTCTCACAGACAGTCATCGCTTCAAAAACTGGGTAGATATTCTGTTTCAACCTACCAATCCGAAGACTGCTGAAGAGAGTGAACTGAAAAAACAAATTGCAGCGCAAGAGTACTATCAATTCCTGTATCCTATTGTGGTTCATAAACGGACTCATCCTGGTGAGGATATCATTACAGATCTGTTGAACGTTGATGTTGAGGGGGAGAAGTTCACGGAGGATGAGGTTGTTCGCACGACCATGCTTCTGCTTGGAGCCGGTATAGAGACAACGAGTCATATGGTTTCAAATACGTTCTATTCATTCCTGTACGATGACCCGAGTCTGTATGATCAACTAAGACAGAATCCCGAATGGGTTCCGCTCGCAGTAGAAGAAATGCTTCGTTATCGGTTCCATAATGCCAAACGGCATCGGACAGTGAAGCAGGATAACCAACTGCTCGGAGTGGATTTAAAAAAAGGAGACGTCGTCATCTCTTGGATGAGTGCAGCCAATATGGATGAGCAGATGTTTGAAGACCCGTTTGAGCTGAATATTCATCGTCGTAATAACAAAAAACATCTTACCTTTGGTAATGGCCCACACTTTTGTCTAGGTGCCCCGCTGGCAAGAATGGAACTAAGCATTGCCTTGACAGCATTTGTGGAGAAGATCGCTCGGATTGAACCGGTGAAGTCCTTTGATCTGGAGAATAATCTGGCCACTTCAGCTCCGGGGCAGTCGTTGACCCATCTGCCAGTGAAGATCGTTGCCGAGTGAGAAGGAATCATACGGGATACAACCCAAAAAGCGGCAGATCAGACGTAACGTCTTGATCTGCCGCTTTGTTATGCAAGCAAGTATGAGGCTGGAGACCTTAATTTGAATTGATAGAAACTTTTTGTCTTACAACCTGTTTGATTTCTTCCTCTTTGGCTTGTTTGGTACGTTTGATAAAGAAGGAAAGAACCAATCCCACAACAGCGATGCCGATGATAACAACATACGCATCATTGATACCCTGGATCATGGATTCTGTAGCAAGCTGTTTTTGACTGAGACCATTGGCTGCTCCAGTCGCCATCATATCTTGTACGTGTGCCGTTGTACGGGAGGTCATGACACTTACGAGCAATGAAGTACCTACAGCGCCAGCCACTTGTCTGACGGTGTTGGAGATAGCTGTACCGTGTGCACCAAGTCTTGGTGGCAGTTGGTTAAGCCCCGCAGTCTGAATCGGCATCATGAGCAAAGCCATACCAATTCGGCGGCCGGTTGACATTAATACCAGGTAACCATAACTGGTTGAATCCGTTAAGTCGATGAAACCAATTGTCGTCACAATGGTGATCACCATCCCGATAACAGCGAGCCATTTCGCTCCAAATCGGTCAAACAATTTTCCGGCTACTGGCATCAGGAAGCCCATGACAAGCGCACCTGGCAGAAGCAATAATCCGGACTCCAGTGCAGTGTAACCACGTGCGTTCTGGAGATACAAGGGAAGCAACATCATGTCAGCATACATGATCATTGTAATCGCGATACTGATAACCGTGGTCAGGGAGAACATATTGTACTTGAAAGCCCGCAGATCAAGCAGCGGAGTTTCGGAAACGAGCTGACGCCATGTAAACAGGGCAAGAGAAACAATTCCAGCCGCAATGCAGATAAGAACTTCTGCACTTGACCATCCCAGACTTCCTGCTCTGCTGAAACCATAGAGCAATGCGCCAAATCCGATCGTGGAGAGCACCACACTGATTGTGTCGAACTTTGTGTTGACCCGTTCGGATACATTCTTCAGGTATACAAACGCAAATGCAATGACAATAAGAGTTAATGGAATCATGCCGTAGAACATCGTTTGCCAAGAGTAGTTCTCTAGGATATAACCGGCAAGGGTAGGCCCGATTGCAGGGGCAAAAATGATGGCAAAGCCAACCATACCCATCGCAGATCCTCGTTTTTCAGGGGCAAACAAGGTCAAAATAACGTGCATCAAGAGCGGCATGATAATGCCGGCGCCCGCTGCCTGAATCATACGTCCTGTCAGCAATGTACCAAAGTTGGTTGCAAGAGCGGATACGATGGTACCAATCAGGAAAATAAACATGGAAGCTTGGAATAATTGCTTGGTTGAAAAACGTTGCATGAAGTAGGCCGTAATGGGGATAAGCACCCCGTTCACCAGCATGTAACCTGTCGTTAACCATTGTGCTGTTGCGGCGGAGATGTTAAAGTCACCCATCAGTTCCGGTGTAGCGACACTCATGATCGTTTGGTTCAACGTTGCAAGGAAGGCTCCCAAAATCATGATAAACAGGATGGGGCCTTTCTTTACGGATAATTCTTCTTGTACTCTAGCCTGACTCAATCCTTTTCATCCTTTCAATCCACGCGTGACTAAATTTACAACGTGTTGTATAGTTTACATTGTATTTATTGAATTATATACATATTCGGACAGATTACAATTTACGTTATGGCGTGTTTTCGTCGTTTATTTTACAAATAAAATGAATTTGTTGTGTAAATCAAAAATAAACGACTGATTGTTTAAAATTGTAATGTTTAAAATTTGATAGGAGGGATACACGTGAAAGACGAGAAGAAATCAGCTGTGGACCCAAGAATATTGCGAACGCGTCAGTTAATTCGAGGTGCATTTGTTGAATTGCTGCAGGAAATGGATATTGAGAAGTTGTCAGTCAACAAAATTGCCGAACGAGCGACGATCAATCGGGTAACCTTCTACCTGCACTATCGTGATATTACGGATATGATGGAGAAGATGGCCGATGAGATGATCGAGCATATTGAACGGATCGTGGATGAATATGCTCCTCATTTTGAGAAGCAAAGGACGGAAGAAGCTTGGCCTGTTCTGGTCAAGTTACTGGAGCATTTTGCAGAGAACGCCTCGTTCTATCAGGTGGTACTTGCCACAAAGCGCACACCGATTTTTACCGAAAGATTGCTCAAATTGTTGAGTACCTTGGTCAAAGCTAAGATAGATCGAGCCGAAATGGAAGATGTCCTGGAGGATTCCGGCATTCACAAGGAGATTGCCATCTGGTATGGTTCGTCTGCTCTAATTGGTACCATTGTGGCTTGGTTGCGTAATGATATGCCATACTCCCCGCATTTTCTGGCGAAACAATTCTCGTTAATTCGCTCGTACTCCTATAATGACCTGATATAATTAGACTATAATACTCACACGGTAAACTGGGTCCAATGAATCGCAAAGACCAGCTCTGTGCACCCATACATAACAGAGGAGGACTAATGTAATGAAATATAGTGCAGAACGTATCTATGTACGATTTTGGAAGGTGGAAGATGCCTCATTGCTTCTGGATCTACAGGTTCGAAATCGTGAGGCAATTGAGAGAACCTCTGCAAGTAATCGGGATGACTCTTACTACAGCTTGGAAAAGCAAAGGGCACTCATTGAGAGCTGGGACAAGAAGAGAGAAGAAGGAATTCGCTATTCCTTCGGTATTTTTCTACATACAACGGATGAACTTGTGGGTGAGATTTCTTTGTTTGAGATCATATTGGATTCCACTCCAAAATGGATTGTTGGTTATGTGACGGATATTTTGCATCAAGGAAAAGGGTATATGAGCGAAGCCCTGCAATGCGTGCTTGAATTCGCCAAACATGAAACTGAAATTACACGCATCGAGGCTGGCGCGGTACCTGATAATACAGGGTCCATCCGTGTACTTCAAAAGGCAGGATTCTCAGCGTGCGGGTCACAGTCTGTCCCGATCCAGGGAACGTTAAAGGAACATACGATGTTTGCTATGGATATACAATGAGCAGGATGTATCAGGATTAACTATAATTTGAACCATATATTCATACGTATTGGAGAGGACAGAAAAACCTATGGCTACTATACTCGTTGCTGACGACGATCCGAACATTCGCGAACTCGTCTGTCTCTTTCTCAAAAACGATGGATTCACGACGGTGGAAGCTGCGGACGGTAAGGAAGCTCTCACCGTGTACGGCGAGACGCCAGTGGATCTGGTCGTGCTTGATATTATGATGCCTGTTATGGACGGCTGGGCATTATGCAAGGAACTCCGCAGAGCCAATCCCGATCTCCCGTTACTCATGCTGACGGCGAGAGGTGAGACGTGGGAGAAGGTGAAGGGATTCGAACTGGGTACGGATGATTATTTGACGAAACCGTTTGATCCATTGGAACTGACCGCCCGTGTCCGAGCATTACTGAAGCGTTACAAAATTGGCTCCACACATACAATCCAGTTTGGCAACGTTATTCTGGACCGTCAGACTTATAAGGTGATGAGAGGCACAGAGTCGCTTACGTTACCGCTTAAGGAGTTCGAATTGCTGTATAAGCTTGCTGGAACACCTGGGCAAGTCTACACACGTGAGCAGTTAATTGATCAGATATGGGGTATTGATTACGCCGGAGATGATCGAACGATAGACGTACATATCAAGCGCCTGCGCGAACGATTCGCGACGACACCTGATTTTCGGATTGAAACGGTGCGTGGGCTAGGATACAGACTTGAGGTCCATGAATGATCAGATCATTATACATTCGTGTGGTGCTAACCTTTCTGATTTCTGTCATCGCTGGTACAGTTATTTCTTTTTTTATGTCAACCTGGATATTCGAAGATAAATTGAACGAAAATGCCCGAATTAACATACGCAACTTTGGCCAAGACGTAGTGCAGATATATAAGACGATGCCTCTGGATGAAGCAGAATTATTCGTTAGCAATATGAAACAGCTTGATTCATATCATATTCGAATTTATGATGCAACGGGCAAACTCCAGACATATGGGAAGCTTAATGGACATAAATCAGCTGCTGTATCGTTGGAGCAACTCAAAAAAGTTTTAAATGGAGGGGTTGTTCAAGACACACCCAAGGGAATCGCTACCGTTCTTTTGGGGCTACCGATTAAGACGGAAATGGGCACAAAAGCGATGTTTTTGGAAACTCTCGCACCGCCCTCCGCCTCTTTTGTAGTCCAGTTTGGCTTAATCTTTGCAAGCTGTTCGTTGATTGCAGGAAGTCTGTTGATTCTGATTGCTTCTGTATACCTGGTGAGACCGATCAAGAAATTGACCAAAGCGACCAAACGGATTGCAGCTGGAGATTTCAATGTCAAGCTGAACATCAAGCAAACGACTGAAATAGGTACGTTGGCTCGCAGCTTTGAAGAGATGATGCATGATCTGCAGCAGTTGGAGCAGATGCGCAGGGAATTCGTTACCAATGTTTCACACGAGGTTCAGTCTCCGCTCACCTCGATATCCGGTTACGCTTCGGCGCTGAAGCAAGTAAATCTCTCCGAACAAGAGCGAAACCGTTACCTGGATATAATCATCTCTGAAGCGAAACGAATGTCCAAAATGAGTGATAGCCTGCTTAAGCTGAGTCTGCTGGAATCACAGTCGCAGCAACTACGGCTTAACACCCTCAGCCTTGATGAACAGATCCGGCGGGTCATTGTGGCACTTCAGCCGCAATGGTCTGGGCGCAACATTCATTTCGAGCTTGATTTGGAGAACGTGAAGGTAACGGCTGATCACGATCAGTTAAATCAGGTATGGACCAATATCATCGGAAATAGCATCAAGTTTTCCAAGGATGGCGGTATGATTAAAGTCCGTATCGAAGAGGATTTCAACCATGTAAGTGTCCGAATATCCGACACGGGCATTGGAATTCCCCTGGAAGACCAGAAGCGTATATTCGACCGTTTTTTCAAGGCAGATCGTTCCCACAGTCGTAAATACGACGGGAGTGGTATGGGACTAGCAATCGTTAAACAGATCGTGTCCCTTCATCAGGGTGACATCCGAGTGGAAAGCGAACCTGGTCAAGGCACGACCTTTATTATCACATTGCCCAATCATCCACCAATGGATAAATAGTTAATTCGGATAAGCCCGAGGTACAGAATATTATTCCAAGTATCAACACTGAATTTTCATACCATGTGTAATATGCAAATTTCCTTGCATGGTTACACATGGTATTTTTTTTGCTTGTTCATATTCCGTTCATACTCCGGTCACGGGGAGTACATCTTTGTTGGTTAGGCTTGCATTAGCAACCTGTTAGCCCAATATACAGATGAGGATAGGAGCAGATGAACGTGAAATATCAAAGAGACATAGGAGTACAGAGTCAGAGTCAGAGTCAGAGTCAAAGTAAAAGCAAAACAAAGAAAGTGTTAGGCATTTTGCTTAAAGTGCTTGCCGCATTCCTTATAGCAATCCTACTTTTTGTAGCTACCGTATATACCGTCAACAAAATCAGCAGTTATTCAGAGCAAAAAAGAATGGAGCCGTACGGACAACATGTATCCGTGGACGGGAAAAATATGAATGTGTTCATTCAAGGCGAAGGCGAGGAAACGATTGTACTTCTGCCGGGTTTTGGAACAGCGTCACCTGCACTTGATTTTAAGCCGCTCATTTCTGAATTATCTCCCGATTATAAAGTCGTCGTGGTTGAACCTTTTGGTTATGGATTGAGTGATCAGACCAAAAAGGAACGCAGTACAGCAAATATCGTCAGTGAAATTCATGAAGCGTTAAAGAGTCTACATATTGATCGTTATATCTTGATGGGTCATTCCATCTCAGGGATCTATAGTCTGGATTATGTGAACAAATATGCAGATGAAATAAGTGCATATGTTGGGTTGGATACCAGTGTTCCAGCGATTAGTGAGCAGAAGGTTGAAGCATCAGAAATCGTACCGATTCAATGGTACCGTAACTTGGGTTTCCCACGTTTGCAATTGAAAATGAGTGATGATCCATATGCTGGGCTACCGTATGATGAACAAACCAAAGAACAATTGAACATTTTGATACAAAAGAACATGTTTAATCCCACCCAATTGAACGAGATTGTAAGCATGTACTCCAATTTTAAAGCAGCTGAACAGTTAACATTCCCTGTTGATCTCCCGGTTCTTTTCTTTGTTCAAAAGAATCATCCGGCAGTGGACAATTGGGTTCCCGAACACGAGAAGTTAATAGAGGACTCTACACATGGTGAACTGGTGCTGCTGGAAGCAAATCATTATTTATACCGTTCCCATGCCAAAGAAATCGCTGAAAAATTCAGGGGGTTTATGGGAGGAATTCAATAACTCCACTATCCATTAGAATAAGCGCCTGTTCCGTAACGTCATAACATTTCTTTACTTTGTTCATTTTCAGTTCATATTGACGTCACGGGGAGTACAGTTTCATTGGATAAGATTTCATTAGCACCAAACAAGACAACCGAACAAACAGTTCAAGACAGGAGAAGATCAGAATGACACAACCCGAAGGAAAGAAAGCCAAGAATAGAACGAGGGCCAAAAAAGCACGAAATATTATACTTAAAGTATTAGGAGCAATTCTAATCGCTATTGTTCTGTTTCTAGGTATTGTTTATATCACAAATGTAATCAGCAGTAATTCTGAGGCGAAAAAGATTGAGTCTTACGGTCAGCATGTATCTGTAGACGGAAAAAATATGAATGTTCTCATTCAAGGTGAAGGCAAGGAAACGATTGTACTTCTTCCGGGATATGGAACAGCTGCACCGGCGATTGATTTTAAACTGCTCATCGATGAACTATCACCATATTACAAAGTTGTTGCAGTTGAACCTTTCGGTTATGGATTAAGTGATGCTACTGAAAAAGAACGAACCACAGAGAATATTGTAAGCGAAGTTCATGAAGCTCTGCAGCAACTCGATATTCATCAGTACATGCTTATGGGCCACTCCATTGCAGGCATTTATGGCATTGATTATGTGAACAAATATCCGGATGAGGTCACGGCATTTGTCGGAATTGATAGCAGTGTTTCCACCCAACCAAGTATTACAGATGCAAAGTTCCCATTAAAAACATTCGCTTTTCTCAGAAATACAGGTCTCTTAAGATTAATGATGAAAGTGGGTGCAGACCCCTATGAGGGACTTGCATTCGATGAAGAAACGGTTGAGCAGATGAAGATGATCTCGAATAAAAACATGTACAATCCCACCTCATTAAACGAGATGGACCATATTTATACCAATTTTAAAGGCGCTCAAGGTTTAAGCTTCCCTAAAGATCTTCCACTTCTTCTCTTTGTACAAGCGAATAATGAAGGGGTAGAAGGATGGATCCCATTGCATGAAGGACAGATCAAAGACTCGGTCCATGGGAAAGTAATTACAATGGATGGTTCACATTATTTACATCATACTCAATTCAAACAAATTGCTGAAGACGTTAGAGCTTTTATGGCCGAAGCGAGATAAATATCCTGTAGAAGCCTACTCGTGATTTAACAGAAGTGCATGAATGAACATGAAAAACCGTCCTGCGGGGCGGTTTTTACATAGTAGATCAATTCGGATGATGCCTGTGATGAAAGAGAGAGAGAGGAAATACAAATGAGATTATTTGAGATACTGTTAGTTCTATTCTGTTTCGCTTTACTCGTAGACCTACTATTTATTAAAAGAAGTGCAAAGAAAACAGGCTTGGGTTTGGGGATAGGAAGTAGCGTTATACTCGTAGTTCAATTGTTGGTTGAGGGATACAGATGGCAGTTGCTTTTGGTATATATCATGACGGCTCTATTCATAATTATTGTTTTACTCAGACATTCCAAAAAGATGATGAATCTAAAAATAGGGAAGTTCTTGAAATATAGTTTATTTTCCCTGATTGTCATTCTGCTGGTTGGTTCTACTGTCTTGTCTGCATACTTACCTGTCTTTAATTTGCCGAAGCCGGATGGTCCAGAGAAAGTGGGTACTCAAACCTTTCATTTTATAGATCAGAACAGAGATGAAGTCTTCACTGAAGATCAAAGTGATAAGAGGGAACTAATGGCTCAAGTTTGGTACCCTACTGAAAATAGGAATAATATCAAGCGTGATACGCTGTTTCCAAAAGATAAAGAAATGTTCAAAAAGTATATTCAGAGCTTCTCTGCTTCTTTAAAACTGCCCGAATTTGTTCTCGACTACTGGAAGTATAGCCAAACCAACTCTTATGAAAATGTAGAAATATTACCTTCTACAAGTCCTTATCCCTTGGTACTGCTATCTCATGGTATGGGAACCAGTAGAGTTCTACATGCATCACAGGCCGAGAATCTGGCCAGTCATGGGTTTATCGTGGTTACCATCGATCATACGTATAGCACCTTTGCTACCCTTTTTCCAGATGGCCGTGTAACGGATTATAAAAAAAGTACGACTACACTAGATGAACGTACAAAAACAGGAAATATATGGACGAGTGACGTGGAGTTTGTAATCGATCAAATCGAAAAGCTGAATTCAGGTGCAATCGAAAGTCAATTTAAAGGGAAGATCGATTTAAATAACATAGGCGCGATGGGGCATTCTTTTGGGGGTGCAACCGGGTTTAATGCAACGTATTTAGATCAGAGAATCAAGGCCGGGGTTAATATGGATGGGTCACTATATGAAGTGGAGAATAGAGATGACATAAACAAGCCGTTTATGTTCATCCGATCGGGAAATTTTGAAGAATGGTTAGCCAATTTTGAAATGGATAGAAATTCGGATGATGAAGTAACTAAATTTCTTTCAGATGAGCTGCACATTATGAAAAATGTTATTAATCATGGGGGAAATGTGATCTATGTAGAAGGAACCCAACACTTCAATTTCACGGACCTTCAATTCTATTCGGAGCTGGTTAAACTGTCCGGGATCACAGGAGACATCAATGGTAAAAGAGGGGCAAACATCGTAAATCAATATGTACTCGATTTCTTTAACAAGCAACTGAAAGGAACGGGCGGAACTCTGATTCAGGGACCGAACAACTTGTATCCGGAGGTGAAATTTGTAGACCCAGAAGAACTCTTATAACCAAAACATATAAATTCAGGAGATGATGTGAATGGGACGACAAAAGGGAAAACGAACTTCAATCGCCGTGTTAACTCTGGTGTTAACGATGTTAGTTCCAATGTCAGTCATGGCCGCACCAACTGCCGGTAACAGCAGCGACCTGACGTATGAACCAACCGAGAAAATAGTAGCGGAGAAAGCGAAGTTACTCACTGAGAAACATGGAATCACAAGCCTGCAATATGCCCTTATTGATGGTGGCGAGATTGTGGTGTCCGGTCAGACGGGTAAAAACGATAAAAACAACAAGGTGCCTCTTACGTCGGATACGATCTATGGCATAGGGTCAACGAGTAAAATGTTCCTCACAGCTTCTGTTATGAAGTTAGTTGACGAAGGCAAGGTGGATTTGGATCTGCCTGTTGTCAACTATATACCTGATTTTCAGATGAAAGATCACCGCTACAAACAAATCACACCACGCATGCTGTTGAATCATTCTTCCGGTCTGCTGGGCAGCACTGGCAGCAATGCCACATTGTACGGAGATAATGACACGTACTCACATGATACGTTTCTCGAGCAATTGGCGAGTCAAAACCTGAAGGCAGATCCCGGCGCGTACTCGGTGTATAGTAACGACAGTTTTACGTTAGCCGAGATTCTAGTTGAAAGAGTGAGCGGCATGAGTTTTACAGCTTTTATACACCGATATTTTACGGAACCCTTGGACATGAAACATACCAAAACACCACAGGATGTGGTTGACACGGCAGCAATGGCGGGAATCTATTCTCCTATGTATGAGGGTCAGCTTCCACAAGAAAATTATAATGTTATCGCTACTGGAGGCATGTATTCCACCGCTGAAGATCTTGCGAAGTTTTCACAAATCTTCACGGGAGAGGTCCAAGGCATTCTTACCCATAAGTCTGTAGAAGTCATGGCGCAAGAAGAATACAAAAAAGGCATGTGGCCAGAGGATGGCGATACGTCTATATCTTACGGTTTAGGGTGGGATAGTGTAAATCTGTACCCATTCAGTGAATACGGTATCAAGGCAGTAACAAAAGGTGGAGATACCATATCGTATCACTCATCATTAGTCGTACTGCCGGAATATAATCTGGCTGCAGCCGTTACCTCATCAGGTGGGACAAGTGCCAAAGATCAGTTCATAGCGAGTGAATTATTACTCAGCGCCCTTGAGGAAAAGGGCATTATTACAGAACGGAAACCGGAAAAATCGTTTGGTGTGCCAGTGAAGGCAGATATGCCTAAAGAAATATCCACGTATGAGGGTATATACGGTTCTAATAATTCGGTTAAGAAGATTGAAATGAATCATGCTGGAAAAATGACTGTATCCGCGCTAACAGCTCCAAATAATTCGGCCAAAGAATACACATATACAGCGGATGGTACGTTTGTTAACGATAAAGGCACAGAAAAGCTGAAATTTGTTAAGGAAAAGAATGGAAGGACTTATCTGTGGTATCGATCTTATATATCCTTGCCAGGACTTGGACAATTGGCTTTCTCCGAATATAAAATGGAGAAGCTGGAAGCCAATGAGTTATCCCAGGATATTACGGCCTCATGGGAGCAGCGTGAAGGTAAAAAGTATTACTTGTTGAATGAGAAATATACATCAACGGTTTATCTCAATTCGGCACCAATTCTCCCTATTCATTTGGACAAAGAGACCCCGGGATATATATCCAATACTAAGATTATTGGAGCAAACGAAGCAGTCACGGAGCTGCAAATCCCTGGCCTGGCTGGACGTGATACAAAAGAGATTTATTTTGCTAAAAAGAACGGGGTAGAGTACATTACAGCCGTTGGTAGCATATACGCCAGTGAGGAAATGGTACAACCACTCTATTCGGGTAAACAATCTCTAGCAACGATTCAAGCAGATGGATATGCCAGATGGTTTTCGATACCAGCAACGGTGAAAGGAAAAGTGATGACGGTTAAAATGCCTGCAACTGGCGCCTTTGCCGTATATGATCAGAAGGGTATTTGTATTAATCACACCGTAGTCAGCGGTCAGAATGAGGTTGTATTACCAGAAAACGGCCGCATTGTATTTGCAGGTGACGTGGATTCCACATTTGAAATTTCATTGGAAAAGTAACAATAGATTTGGTGCAGAGAAAGATCAGCAATTTTTGGAGAGCAAAAATAGTGAAAAATAAAAGAAGCCGCGAAATCGCGGCTTTTTCTGTTAAGAAGGTTTGAGCATACATGCTTCTTTGCTCTATTGGAAAATTAAGGTTGACACTCCTTGTTACCGCGTATACAATCGTATACATGAATGCGCTGTATACATATGTATACACGCAATGGAGGTGGCAGGATGAGAGATCGACAGATCGAAGAATCGGATGGAAGTGTACGTCAAGGCGAACGTCCGAGACGTGATGTGAGTGACAGCGAGCAACGTGGAGAGCGTTCCAGACGTGGCAGAGGACATGGTGAACAGCAGGGAAAACGGGGCCATGGTGCGCAAACATTCCGTCGCGGCCGGATTCTTGTATTTTTGGAACAAATGCAGAATCGAAGAACAACGCTTGTCCGACAACTTGGACAGGAGGAGTACGAACATATTCGCCCGATGATCAGTGGAGAGTTGAAAGCTATTGATCAGGTCATCGACGAGTATATCCATCTTTTCGAGCTGCAAAATGAAGATGTAAGTCCCAATAAGGATCTGGAGAGTGAGAGTGAGCAAGTATGATTCGTCGTTTTTTTTCGTATTATCGTCCCTATAAAAAACTGTTTTTGATTGATTTTGGATGCGCTGTACTCGCAGGTCTTCTGGAGTTGGCTTTCCCCCTTGCCGTCAGCAAATTCATTAATGAGTTGTTGCCAGGTCAGGATTGGCCTCTTATTTTGCTTGCCTGTATTGTGCTGTTATCCATCTATGCACTTAATACGGTATTGAACTATGTCGTTACATACTGGGGACATATGCTTGGCATTAATATTGAGACCAACATGCGTGAGAAGATGTTCGCTCACTTGCAGAAGCTGTCATTCCGGTTCTTCGATAATCGTAAAACAGGTCACTTAATTGGTCATCTTACGAATGATCTGAATGACATCGGCGAGGTTGCTCACCATGGACCTGAGGATGTATTCATCGCAGTGATGACATTAATCGGTTCGTTCTGGCTGATGGCTAACATTAATCTTGAGCTTGCGCTGCTTACCTTTATCATTATCCCAATTATGGCTTGGGTCATTATTGTATTTGGTGGCCGCATGACAAAGACCTATCGGCGACTTTTCGGAGACGTCGGCAATTTCAATGCGCGCATTGAAGATAACGTTGGTGGCATGCGTGTTGTGCAATCGTTCGCCAACGAAGAGCATGAGAAAGAACTTTTTGCGGTGGATAACCAGAATTTCCGTAAAACCAAACTGCTTGCCTACAAAACGATGGCGAAAAGTATCTCGGTCAGTTATATGATGATGCGACTGGTTACGGTATTTGTCATGATCAGCGGGGCTTGGTTTTATATTGACGGCAGAATTAATATGGGTGATTTTATGGCCTTCCTGCTTCTATCCAATATCTTCTTCCGTCCGATTGAGAAAATCAATGCCGTCATAGAAAGTTATCCAAAGGGCATTGCTGGTTTCAAACGTTATCTGGAGATCATTGATACAGAACCTGAGATTGCGGATAGCAAAAACGCCGTGGAATTCGAAAGTGTGAAGGGTGATATTCGTTTTGAGAACGTCTCGTTTGGATATGAATCCAGTCGGCGTATTTTAAATGATATCAGTCTGACTGTTCGACCGGGGGAAACCGTTGCATTTGTTGGCCCGTCAGGCGCAGGCAAAACGACCATCTGCAGCTTGCTGCCAAGATTCTATGAGGTAGAAGAGGGACGTATCACTGTAGATGGCGTCGACATTCGTAACGTTAAGCTTCAATCCTTGCGTAAGCATATCGGGATCGTTCAACAGGATGTATTTTTGTTCTCGGGTACTATTAAGGAGAATATTGCTTATGGTGACCTGAGTGCAACGGACGAACAGATCTGGGATGCCGCTCGCCGTGCCTCATTGGAGGAATTGATTCTCACGTTACCTGATGGCATGGATACCATTATTGGTGAACGTGGAGTTAAACTGTCGGGAGGGCAAAAACAACGTTTGTCCATCGCACGGATGTTCTTGAAAAATCCACCCATTCTTATTCTGGATGAGGCAACCTCTGCACTGGATACGGAAACGGAAGCACTTATTCAGCAATCACTCGCTGAATTGTCGGTGGGCAGAACAACACTTGTGATTGCACACAGACTGACAACGATCAAGAATGCAGATCGAATCATCGTAGTAAACACAGATGGTATTGCTGAGCAGGGTAACCACGAGGAATTGGTCGCCGCTGGAGGGATATACAGCCGTCTTCATCAGGTGCAATATAGTCACTCTTAATCTTTATAAATTGAACTATAGAATGTTTACACTTGATACTCCGATGACAGAACAACCTTCCGATCGCTGTTATCCCCAGATTTTTTTATTCCTTCTCTAAAGGGGAAATCCGGGGATAGCGTATGCTTCCGATGTAGCTTTCTTGCAGAAAGCTTGTAGGCGAACGCTTCGCTTCTTCAGGTTATTTCTGTCCTCTCCGTTTTGTGTAAATGTTCAGTTCAATTTATATAGAAACTTAAGTAGGTGACTAAGTATCTGGCTAGAGTAACTAAATCAATTAAACCTTGCCGCGCATATGCGCGGCTTTTTTTATTTGGATTAAAAATGCGGTTGTAAAATACTAAGGGAAAGATAATGTTGACAACGTCCACTAACCTGATTATTATAATGTTGACAAAGTCCACTAAAAAGGAGGGTTTGACATCGACTCTCAGTACATAAATCCAGATATACTGGCTGACATGCGACGTTTTAACCGTTTTTATACCAACATACTCGGTGTACTCGACAAGCATATTCTCGGAACGGGGTATTCCTTTGCAGAAGTACGGGTCATTATTGAGATTGGAATTCGGGGAGAGAGCATTGCGAACAATCTGGTAGATACACTGACCATTGATCGCAGTTACATGAGCCGAATTGTGAACAAGCTGTCCAAGGAAGGACTGCTGGTGAAAGTGAATTCTGCTGCCGATAGCCGGGTCAGTCTGATTCGTCTGACAGCCAAAGGTGAGGAACTGTATGCCCAATTGAATGATCGATCCGATCAACAGATCCTGAAGCTGATGCAAGAATTGAATGAAGAAGAGATTCAAGAGGTATACACCTCCATGATGAACATACAAGAGAAGTTGAACAAGAAGGCAGGAGAGACAACACGATGATACGATTTGAATGTGATTATAACGAAGGTGCGCATGAACGAATTTTACAAAGACTGATGGAAACCAATATGGAACAGACGAGCGGGTATGGCACGGATGAGCATTGCGAACGGGCGAGAATGCTTATTCGTCAGGCATGTGACAATGAGCAAGCTGATGTTCATTTTTTGGTTGGCGGTACACAGACAAATACAACGGTGATTGCATCTATTTTGCGTCCTTATCAAGGTGTAATTGCAGCGAGCTCAGGACATATTGCGGTTCATGAGACGGGGGCTATTGAAGCAACAGGTCATAAGGTACTCACGGTTCCAAGCGAGGACGGAAAGATCACGCCTGAGCAGGTTAGAGCAGTCTACGATGCGCACATGAATGAGTCGTCACCGGAACACTGTGTTCAGCCAGGAATGGTCTACATTTCCCAACCAACGGAGAATGGAACGATGTATAGCAAGGCAGAACTGCAAGCATTGCATACAGTGAGCAGAGCATGTGGTCTTCCGTTTTTCGTGGATGGAGCACGTCTTGGATATGCACTCGCTTCACGCAATTGCGATATGACACTTGCTGACCTTGCACGCTTGTGTGATGTATTTTACATCGGGGGAACCAAGATTGGCGCATTGATGGGAGAGGCGGTTGTCATCCTGAATGATGCACTGAAACCGGATTTTCGTTATATGATCAAACAAAAAGGTGGCCTGCTTGCCAAAGGCAGATTGCTGGGAATCCAATTTGAAACGTTGTTCGAAGATGGTCTGTACCTCGATATTTCTCGCCATGCCGTAGATATGGCCTTGAGAATTCATGACTCACTTGAACAGCAGGGGGTGCGCTTCCTGTACGATTCACCAACCAACCAGCAGTTTCCGATTCTGCCTGATCGTTTGCTTGAGAGATTACGCAGCGGTTATACGTTCACCTTCTGGGAAAAGGTTGACGATACACACAGTGCGGTACGGTTCTGCACCAGCTGGGCAACTCGTCAAGAGAATGTGGATGCATTGACTTGTGAAATTACTCAATTATTGCACGAAGAGATCCACGTGCCAGAACGGGTCGAAGTATTGGTCTAATCTTGTTCAAAAATTAGGAGAACAGTTCCGATTTCCTTCTCATAAATACGAGTAGCTTGAATAAATCCAAAAGCAATTACACAGAATTCTGATACTGAAAAAAGGACAACTCATTGTGGTTGTCCTTTTTTGGTTTACCTTTTGTGAGATAGTTGTGAGATAGAGAGTGCATACTCGGTTACTCACTCAAGGCCATGTCATATTTCTCTTTCAGCCGTCGGATATCGGCTCTAGGCGGCGCACCGAACATGCGTGCATATTCGCGGCTAAATTGGGAAGCACTCTCGTAACCAACCCGAAATGCTACATCCGCCGCATCAGCAGATTCGGCCATCAGAAGTCGCCGGGCTTCCTGTAATCTTAATTGTTTCTGGAATTGTAATGGGCTCATAGCTGTAATCTCTTTGAAGTGACGATGGAATGAAGAGACGCTCATGCTGGCGGTCTCAGCCAGATCTTCAATGCGAAATGGCTGTTCCCAATGATGAACGATGTACTCAATCGCTTCTCTGATCCGATAAGTGCTGCTACCTTCAACCGCAATCTGCGCGAGTTCTCCTCCGTAAGGCCCTTGAAGGAGGCGGAACAGGATTTCTTTAACGTACAACGGAGCCAGAAATGGAATCTCTCCCGGCGTATCCAGCAAACGAACAAGTCGGAGTACAGCGTCCTGAATGGACGATTCCATCTGACCTACAAACATGGCTCGTCTGGCGTTTTCGTTGAATGTTACCTTGATATTGCATTCGTTAAGTACTTCGAGAATTTGGTTCGGTGTGAATTCGAGTTTGAGACTTAAGTAGGGTGCTTCAGCGGATGCCTTGATAATCTGCCCGATGACCGGAAGATTCATGGAAGCAATCAGGTAATTGGAAGGTCCGTATTCATAACGCTCCTGTGCGAGCAATACTTCTTTCAACCCTTGAACAATCACACAACATGAAGGTTTATATACTCTGTATGCGGGTTCGCTAATCTTTGAATGGTGATAGACAAATAAGGAAGGAATCGCTGTTTCCAATGCACCGTTATGATTGGAATGGCGTTCGATCAGGTCACTCAATCCCTGTTTTGATTGAAATAATTCTTCGGTCATACGTATCCTCCTCGCGGATTTAACTTGCTTACATTATAAAGCTTACCGTACAGAACCAAAAGGGGGCCTGAGAGGATCAGGCAATCAATTAAGACGATTGATATACCGCTTGCAGCCCATGACTCGGCATACTAAGAGTATGTTAACAGAGCTAAGCGATTAAAGTTTATTCGAAAAGTTGGGTGAACAAGGTGATGAAGTGGTTATCAAACCATGTGAGGCAAATATTGATTGACAGGCTCGAATCACAGATCAAGTTCGAAGAAAATTCCGTACATCGAGAGATATACTTCACATGCTGGTTAGAGCTAGTTACAGAAGAGGTCGAGGCAACATCCATTCGCAGAACAAATTCAAGGAGAGTGTGAAATATGGAATATGTGAAATTAGGACGTACCGGTCTGGATGTCTCCAGATTATGTCTAGGTTTTATGAGTTACGGTGTACCGGAACGCGGAATGGCTCCATGGTCCCTGAATGAAGAGCAGAGTCGACCGTTCCATGGAAGCTCTTCATGATGTCCTTAAGGCCGGAAAGGTCAGATACATTGGAGCTCTTCGATGTACGCCTGGCAGTTCATGAAAGCCCAATATACAGCTGAGCGTCGCATCCGGTAACTGGAAATCTCAGTTGATCCGAATTCTTAATGTTAAAGTCGCCACTCGGCGGCTTTTTTTATAGTTATCTATTGAGTGAATTGACACTTCTCTTATATTAAAGTTATTATAGATACATTAGATCCTTAATTGAGAAGGAGATTATATTCTATGAATAACGGACATTCATCCGGTCAAACGAACGAATCGTGGAGTGGTCATTCTGCTCCTTTTACAGCGTTACAGGAAACACCTATCTTATCCTTGCTCCAGCCGTCCCATGGAGAACGAATCCTTGATGTGGGTTGTGGCAATGGGGATCTGACAGCCAAAATTGCAGTCGCAGGAGCGCTGCCAACAGGTATAGATTTTTCAGAAGAGACGATTAGGCAAGCTAAACAGAATTATCCTGATATGAATATTCATGTAGCAAATGCTTGTCATTATCGGACAGAAGAACCTTTTGATGCTGTCTTCTCTCATGCCGTTCTGCATTGGATAAAGGATGCCCCGGCAGTAGTACAATCAATACAGTCAGCGCTCAAGATGGGCGGGCGATTCGTGGCTGAGTTTGCTGCAAATGGCAACACGGCTATATTAATAACAGCGGTAAGGGAAGAACTGCTTGCCCGTGGATACAAATGGGAAGGTCGGAATCCATGGTATCACCCTACCATTGGCGAATATGCTAATCTACTGGAGCAAAACGGATTTCGAGTTAGTCTGGTCCAGCATGTTGACCAATTTACCCCGTTCAAGCCAGGTGCCAGAAAGTGGTTGGACAGCTTCGCGGAGTATTTATTCAGTGGGATCACACCTGCGGAACAGGATGTTATTATGGAAGCTGTCGAGAAAAAAGTACAGCCACAACTGATGCGGGATGGACAATGGTATCTGGACAGAAGCCGACTGCGAGTCGTAGCTATTAAGGAATCGGGGAATACGATATGAAAATGGACAAACCCAAGATTCAGGGGCAGTTGCTCGAACCGGAAACGATTGCATTCCTGGAATCCAAAGTTGAGTACAAACACAAACTGATCGAGAATATCATGCTGGGTCAACAGGAAGCGAGTAAGGTTTCCTTTGAAAATGTTGTATTTAGACATGTGACAATCTCGGAGTCTACCTTGGAACAATTTGAATTCACCGATGTCCGGTTCGAACACTGTGACTTCTCCAATGTCAATCTCTCTGGTGCCTTCATGCACCGGATCGAATGGCATAACTGCAAGTTTGTCGGAACTGATCTTTCCAATAGTCGATTGCAAAATGTCAGTTTCCTTCATGGTCTAGGTGACTACAGCAATTTCCGTTTTGCTCATTTGAAACAGGTCTCCTTCTCGGAATGCACCTTGATTGGTGCGGACTTTGCCTATCTGGCACTGCAAAAAATGGAGTTTAGTCAATGTAACATCGACCAAGCTTCCTTAACGGGGACCAAAATGAAGGATTTGGATCTTAGCGATTGCGAATTTGACTCCTTGGTATTGACCATGGAAGATCTCAACGGTTGTGTGATCTCACCACATCAAGCTGCAACATTTGTAGGATTAATGGGCGTCATTATCAAATAAAGGGCATGATCACATTTACGGGGTTGCCAAGATAGTGGAAGTGTGTATAATTGGAGTCACATTAGAATAAAAACAGGTTTTCTAGGGTTCCGCGATGGATGTGTCGGTCTGGTCCGAGAGAAAACCCGCAACCTGTTGGTTGTGCCACGGAGGGATAAAAGCCTGGGAGATGAACTGCTACATGCAGTTTGTTTCCCGGGCTTTTTTTGTTTTTACGCTAATGTACCCATACTGGGTGTAAAAAAATGAATTAGAGAAAGGGAGTTACAGGAATGAATAAAACGTGGATGTCGGTTGTGATTGCTGCATTGTTTGAAGTGGGTTGGGTCATTGGATTGAAACATGCCAGTAGTCTGCTGGAATGGGGGTTTACGTTGGTTGCAATTATCATTAGCTTCTCCTTGATGATTGCAGCTTCACGGACACTGCCTGTGGGAACCGTGTATGCAGTATTTGTTGGCCTGGGTACCGCAGGTACAGTGCTTGCAGAGATTGTTCTGTTTAATGCACCTGTCCAAACCGGAAAAATGGTACTCATTGGTGTACTTTTACTCGGCGTAATCGGGCTTAAAATGCTGAGCAAAGAGAAGAATAAGGAGGTGCAACTATAATGAACTGGGTATTTCTTATCTTGGCAGGGGTATTTGAGATGGTCGGAGTGCTGATGATAAACAAGTTGCACAAAGACCGTAATCTCATTTCACTGGTTCTATTGGTAGCCGGGTTTGGTTTAAGCTTCCTGTTCCTGTCCATTGCAATGGAAACTCTTCCGATGGGGACAGCATATGCCGTATGGACGGGAATCGGGGCCTCCGGTGGTGCTATTCTGGGCATGGTGTTTTATGGAGAACCTCGAAATGCCCTAAGAATTCTGTTTATCGCTATGGTGCTCGGATCGGCAGTCGGTCTTAAATTGGTCAGTTAAACAAAGTGATATTAAAAAGATAATGTACAGATTACGTTTTTAATGGTATCCTTATACGTTACGTGTGAAATAAAAGATGCGTCTTATTGATAGATGTGCGTAAATGAAGGAGACAACATGACATTTAAGGACTTAAATATTATTCCCTCTATTATGGAAGGGTTAAGCAAAGCAAACTATACTAATCCTACCCCTATACAGGAACAGGCCATACCAGCTGTATTAGCTGGCAAAGATCTGCTGGGATGTGCACAGACAGGAACAGGCAAGACAGCAGCATTCTCGGTGCCGATCATTCAATTATTAAGCGAAAGATCCAAAGGACAAGGGTCAAAGTCCGCTCGACATATTCGCTCATTAATTTTGACACCAACACGAGAACTGGCTATTCAGATCGCGGATAACATCAAGGTATATAGCCGGTATACGGATATTCGTTGTACGGCTATCGTTGGCGGTGTTTCACAAAAAGTACAAGAGCGTGCGTTGAATCAAGGTGCAGATATTATTATCGCAACACCTGGCCGTTTGAACGATCTGATTAACCAGAAGCGTATTGATCTGAAGATGGTTGAGATTCTCGTTCTGGATGAAGCAGACCGGATGTTGGACATGGGTTTCATTCATGATGTGAAAAGAATCATTGCCAAAATGCCGAACAAAAAGCAGACGCTGTTCTTCTCAGCTACGATGCCTCCTGAAATCACCAAAATGGTTAAAACCTTGCTGGTTGATCCAGTCAAAGTAGAAATCACACCGGTATCTTCAACGGTAGACCGCATTGAGCAATCTATATATTTGCTGGAGAACGGCAAGAAGCAACATATGTTGAATCAAATTTTGGAGGATAAATCCATCGTCTCGGCATTGGTGTTCACACGCACGAAGCGCGGCGCTGACCGGGTTACACGTGATTTGGCCAAAGTGAATGTTACAGCACAGGCTATTCATGGCAACAAGTCTCAAAACGAGAGACAACGGGCACTGAACAACTTCAAGAGTGGTGCAACACGTGTATTAGTTGCGACGGATATCGCGGCAAGAGGAATTGATGTGGAGGAACTGTCACATGTCATTAACTTTAACCTGCCTAACATTCCGGAAACGTATGTTCACCGTATTGGCCGTACAGGTCGAGCAGGCAAAAGCGGGATGGCCATCTCGTTCTGTGAGAAGGATGAACTTCCATTCCTGAAGGATATCGAGAAAGTAATCAAAAAGACGATTCCTGAAGTGAAAGGTCATCCGTATCCAATGACAGGTGTACCTGTGTTTGATAAAACCAGCAAAGCATCAGGCAGTAAACCTTCGTTCAACAAATCGGCTGCAGGCAAACCGGCGAAGTCCAAGGCGAACCCGGCACGCAAGCCGAAATCCGAGTGGTTTGCCAAGAGTGGCAAAGCCAATAGCAGTCGTTCAAGCGAAGGTAGATCCAATAGCAATCGATCAAACAGCAGTAGCAGTAGATCGAACAGTAGTAGCAGTAAATCAAATAATGGTTCATTCAGCCGCAGTAGCAAAACAAGGAATGATAGAGCCAATTAAGACCTAAATAAACCGAAATAAACCGAAATAAACCAGATAAAACCTTCTCCATTCATATGGAGGAGGTTTTATTGTATGTGTAGAGAGCTTATTTACATACGAACTTACATTCGGTATCATTATATTGTCCACTGGTGAAAGGGAGGTACTGACTTGAAGGATACGATGATTGAATACAGTTTGAACAAGAAAGGTGCGATTAAGGATTATCCATTTGGGCCTGATCCAGTCGCGATCAAGGTTGCGGGTAAGATGTTCGCCCTTATTTTTGAAAACAAAGAAAAGCACTGTCGCTTAAACTTAAAATGTGATCCTATAATTGCAGAGAACCTGAGAGAGCAGCATGAAGCAGTTCAACCGGGATATCATATGAATAAAAAACACTGGAATACCATTACGCTGGATGGTTCCTTGTCAGATGAGGATGTCTACGTCATGATCGATCACTCGTATGATATGGTTATCCAATCCCTTCCGAAAAGGGTTCGGGAATCTCTGGTCGAATCGTGAGGTATTTCGCTCTTATCAAGGCCAATGGTCTGCTCGCCAAGTAGAATGAATATCTTATGAAAATGAAGACATACTTGAAGCCCATATGGGACCGTTATCTTGGAAATAAGCAAGATCGAACGGCCTTGTTCAACGTTGCATCCCTTGTTATCAATGCCTGGATTGGGATAGGCAAGCTAGTTTTGGGGATATATCTCCTTTCCGGATGGTTCATCACAAATGCAGTGTATTATTTGATTCTGTGTATAGCCAAAGGCCAGGTGCTTCATCAATATAAAGTTGCCAAAGGGATGGCGTCTCCCCAAGAAAGATATTCTTTGGAGCTTGCGGTGTATAAACGCGGAGGTATTTTTCTATGTTTTCTGGGCGTGTCCTATTCGATCGTCTGTCTGCGAATGTATCTGATCGGTGATGCCTTCATATATAGCGGACTTATTGTATATATCGTAGCTATAGTCGCTTTTACCAAACTTGCTTTTGCCGTGTACGGTACCTGGGCTAATCGTCATCTACATAACCCAATTATATCTACATTGAAAATGATTAACTTCACCGATGCCATGGTATCCATCGTCGTGACACAAGCGACATTACTTACCATGCAAGCCTCACCTCTCGCTTTAAAAACCAGTAGTTTGTTCGGCATGGGGTGCAGCGTTTTCTTTTGTCTGATGGGGGTCATAATGATGTCCCACAAGAAAAAAGACTCAAGTATGGAGCAGGGGAGCGCATCCAACGAACAGTGAGACAACTGGGGGAGCTTGATATTTCGCATGAACATGCTGTCACAACGGAAGGTGGACTGGCAACGACAGTGGGGGAGGAAAATTACATCACTGTCTTGAATTCAATTGGAGAATGAATGATTCAAATTTCCGATTGTCGGATTCATTCTTAATGCAAATAAGGAGTGATATCTATGGATCAACAACAACTGGCAATGGTACAACGTATGCGTCAAAATGTCGTCGGTACAGGTGCAGCTCTTCAACCCGGTTCCACGTATGCTGTCACAGTAAAAGAAGTCATGATTCCTACGACTAAAGGTGATACACGTGTACTTGTGTATACACCGGATAGGGACCATTCCGCTCCTCTGCCGGTCTTCTTCAATATGCACGGGGGTGGTTTCATCTTGGGACAAGCAGAGATGGATGATCCATGGTGTCGCCTGATCGCTGATCGATCTGATTGTGTGGTCGTTAATATCGATTACCGTCTTGCACCAGAGCACAAGTTCCCAACAGCGGTCCATGTATGTTACGACGTTGTACAGTGGGTCCACGCCAATCCGAAATCCTTATCGGTTAACCCGTCTCTATTCGCTATTGGGGGGCATAGTGCTGGTGGTAATCTTGCTGCAGCAGTATGTTTGTTAAACCAGCAACGTGGAAGCGAGCTGCCTATTGTACTTCAGGTTATCGATTATGCGGTATTGGATGTGGCTACAGATCCGGCCGAGAAACCGAGTTTTGAAGAAGCCATTCCAGCCGATATCGCGAGAACGTTCAATGCCATGTACCTTGAAACGCCAGAAGATGCGCAAGCCCCGTTGGCTTCACCTGTGCTTGCAACTTCATTAGAGGGACTTCCAGAAGCATTGATTATTACCGCGGAGAAAGATTCACTGGCCCAAGAAGCAAGAACATATGCAGCAAGGCTGGAAGCAAGCGGTGTGAAGGTGACTCTTAAGGAGTACGAGGGAGCCGCTCATGGATTTACGCATTCTGGGGATCTCCAGATGGCTGAGGATGCCTGGTACCGGATGAGTGACAAGATCAGAGAAGCATTTTCCAAATAACGGGTATCAGAATGACACTTAGAAGGAATCTGGTTACCTTGAAGTCGCCTAATGGCGGCTTTTTTCGTTCATTGGTGTGATTGCTTCAATGGCTTGGTGAAACCAAGCTTCTGAGCTTGCGGATGTGTTAATAAACTAGATTAGGAGCCTTCTTGAGATTATAACGATATCGTTAAGGGTAAGAGTTGTTAAATTAGAGGAAATAATGACCAATATCAGGAGGTTTATTATGAACCAATATAACAGTCCATACGATATCGCGATTCTTGGCATGGGAACGGCTCTCCCTGCTCACCCCGTAGCACAGTCAGATATTGCAGAACTAATCGCTTCTTCTCTTCAGGATCGGCCAGATTTGGCCCGTTTTGCCAGGCGAATATTCAAGTCCTGTGGTGTTGAAACACGATATACCGTGGAACCGAGCTATCTCGGTTCACTGGAAGAATGCCGATATCTGCCCTCTGGTGAGCGATCAGACATCCCGACAACGGAAGAACGAATGAATACATACAAGCGGGAGGCGCTTCCGCTCGGGATTGAGGCGGCAGAAAAAGCCCTGGAGGATTCAGGCGTATCTCCAAAGAGCATCACGCATATCATCACGGTCAGCTGCACCGGTCAATATCTGCCGGGTCTTGATGTTATGCTCATCCGTCATTTGGGTATGTCTGCCCGAGTTAATCGACTGCCGCTGATCTTTCAGGGGTGTGCCGCAGGGTTGAAAGCCATTCAGATGGCACGAGATGTCGTGCAGGGAGCTCCCGGATCACAGGTCCTTGTGGTCTGTGTAGAGTTGTGCACCATTCATTTTCAGCCCGTACAAGATCGGGAAGCGCTGTTTGCAGCTTCATTCTTCGGAGACGCTGCTTCTTCCTGTGTAGTGGGTACACCAGAACCTCAGCACAAGAATGTTCTGAGTCTGGGCACGGGTTATTCTGTGCTTCTTCCGGATTCGACTGAAGATATGACCTGGGAGGTGGGGAATCTGGGGTATGACCTGTATCTATCCCCTCGTATTCCAAAGCTGTTAGGTGTTCACCTGGAAGAGGAACTGCGTCTCTTATTGCAAAGTGAACAGCTTCCTGAACTATGGGCCATTCATCCGGGAGGACGTGGGATTGTGGACTCTGTGCAGAATGTAATGAAACTGCGAGACGAGCAAACAAAGTATAGCAGGGATGTCCTCAGAACGTATGGTAACTTATCTTCCAATACCATTCTGTTTGTGCTGAATGCAATGCGTGAGGACATGAAGGTACAGGGTCAATCCTCTACAGATGGTGTAGCCATGGCATTTGGACCGGGACTCACCGCAGAGTTGATGAAATTCACTTATGTACCCTCATTAACTTCAGTGATGGAGGAGCACGATCATGTCCTTTTTTAGAACATTGTCCATTCGGGCCAAGGAAGATGAACTGATGGATGACTTCTCTCTGGGAGGGGAGGAGCTGCGTGAAGCGCTTAGACATCTGAGACGTCTTAACAAAATATTTGCAGCACCTGGCCCAACTCTGTCTGGTGTAGAGAAGTTGTGGAACTCAGTCGGTAAGCCGAATAAGCTGACCCTGCTGGATGTGGGGGCAGGTTCAGGGGATGTGAACCAGAAACTGCTGCAATGGGCAGATCGTCAGGGTGTTCAGCTGGAAATTACGCTGGTTGATCTGACGGAAGAAGCGTGTGAGGAAGCGAGACAACTATTCCATAACGAACCCCGAGTCCGGGTACAACGTGCCGATCTTACACAACTGCCGGATGCTTCAGCGGATATCGTGACAGGTTCCCAGTTTGTACATCATTTTGACGGGGATCAGCTGGTCGATATGGTTTCTCATATGCTGCGAGCATCCAGATACGGTGTCGTCATTAATGATATTCACCGCCACCCCGTATCCTATAAGGCGGTCTGGATTACTACACGGATGATCTCGCGCAATCGGTACATTCGTCATGATGGGCCTCTTTCCGTAGCCAAAGGTTTTACAGGGAGGGATTGGAAGGAACTTAAACAACGTCTCAATCATGATACGATGACCTATGAATGGAAGCCATTATTCCGTTACTCTGTTGTTATTCCCACGAAAGGCAGGTGTGCTTACGTGTCGAAATCGATAGATGTGATTGTCATCGGAGCCGGAATTGCCGGCAGTACATGTGCAATGCAACTGGCAGGGAAAGGCCATCGGACCCTTTTGCTGGATCGCCAGGAGTTCCCGCGGCACAAAACCTGCGGTGAGTTCATGTCACCCGAAACCAAGGAGATGTTAGAAGTTCTGGACATTCACCTTCTGGACCAGTCGAAAAAACCCAGCACCATGGATCATGCCAAAATCGTTATGTCACAAGGCGGAGTGATTGAAGCACCGCTGCCGGGATTCGCATATGGCATAAGTCGATATGAGCTGGACCAGATTTTGCATCAGAAGGCTCTGGAGGCCGGAGCCCAGATTGTGACCAAAGCGACCATAACGAGCATCGAGCAGCTTGAGGATGCCAGTTATGAGGTTCAGGTGAAACAGGGAGATGAGCAGATCAGTTACAGAGCCAAAGCCGTTATCGGGGCACATGGGACCAAAAAGCCGCGCGGGGTGGCTTCCGCACCTGATCTGCGGGACCAAACCGTATACGTTGGCGTTAAGTCCCACTTCAGCGGGATAGAGATTCCCGCACGGGTAGAGTTATATTTTTGCGAGGGTGGTTACGTGGGCATTTCCCCGATTGAGGATGGCATTGTGAATGTCGCCGCATTGTTGACACTGGATACCGTTCAGGGAAGTGGCAAGTCTGTAAACGATATTTTGCAGGCGGCATCCCTGACAAACGTGAGTTTGGCAGCCCGTTTAGCCCAAGGAAAGCCTGTAGATGGAACGCAAGTGTCGATTGCACCGCTGCATCTGTCCAATGTTCCTGAACCGTGGTCCCAATATCCGCATATTGGGGATGCCATGTTGATGATACCGCCCTTATGTGGAGACGGAATGTCCATTGCCCTTCGCTCCTCACTCCTGTGTGCAAGATGGACTGACAAGTATCTGCAAGGCGACATTGAACATGCCGATTGGCAGAGTAATTACACGCTGGAAGCAAGCCGGGAGTTCACCCAATTGCTCAGACGTGCAAGAAGAATTCAGAAGCTGGCTTTTGCCAAGACCAATAAATTCTATCCTGGTCTGGCTCGGATGATCCCCGGTTTAGCTGCTTATGTCGTGAAGGCCACACGGTTATCCGAGATGAACTCAGCGCGCTAATAGGCTGAAATTTTGCTCAATACTTATGCGAAAGAGGTTGCTGACGGCGGCCTCTTTTTTGGTGTATAAACATTAATTTTGTGGAGACAGTTTGGAAATTCGGGAAATGCTCGTATAATAGAATCTAATGTAATGATAGAGAGTTAATTCAGATGAAATGTCGGGAGGCACTATTTAAGATGAACTATTCATTTTCCAATCGTATCGCAGCGCTGCAACCATCCATTATTCGTGAGATTCTGAAGGCTTCTTCGGGACAAAATGTGATTCCATTCTCCGCGGGAAATCCTGCTCCGGAAACCTTTCCTATTGAGGCGATTCGCACATTCACTCAATCCATTCTGGAGCATGACCCGGTCACAGCTCTGCAATATGGGATTACGGAAGGATATGTTCCCCTCAGGGAAGCATTGACTCAACATTTGAAGACAGGTTTTGATACGGGTAAACCATCCGATCAATTGTTTATCGTATCTGGAGCACAGCAGGGGATTGAACTGGCCTGTAAAGTATTCTGTAATGAAGGAGATACAATCATCTGTGAGAGTCCAAGCTTTATTGGTTCCCTGAACTCCTTCCGGGCATCCGGTGCAAAGCTTGCCGGTGTTCCGATGGAGATGGACGGCATGGATATCGAGAAGCTGGAGCAGGCGCTGCAGACGGAGACCAATGTGAAACTGATCTATGTGATCCCAAGTTTTCAGAATCCTACCGGTGTAACGACAAGTCTTGCGAAACGTCAGGCCATATACGAGTTGGCTAAGAAGTATGGCGTTATGATTTTGGAAGATAATCCATACGGAGAACTTCGATTCAATGGAGACGATGTGCCAACCATCAAGTCTATGGATGATGAGGGTCTGGTCATCTATGTTGGATCATTCTCCAAAATTTTGTCGGCGGGACTGCGTGTTGGTTTTGTACAAGCGCCACATGAAGTTGTGGAGAAGATGGTTGTTGCCAAACAGGGAGAGGACGTACATACCGCCATGCTTCCACAGATTCTGGCATACAAGTTCATGACAGAGTATGACTACGCGGGGCACATTAATAGCATTCGTGAGGTATATCGGAGAAAAGCAACATTGATGATGGACAAGCTGCAAGAGTATATGGGTGAGTCCATTACCTATACTCAACCGGATGGTGGACTGTTCCTCTGGTGTGACCTGCCAGCACATGTGCCCATGCTTGATTATGCCAAGACAGCGGCAGCTCAAGGGGTTGCGGTTGTACCGGGAAATGCATTCCTGGTGAACGAGCAAGACCCTTGTAATGCCATCAGACTTAATTTCTCAACCCCGTCAGACGAACAGATTATCAAGGGTGTAGAGATTTTGGGGCAGGTATTGAAGGGCTACAACGCTTAATATGACAAAACGCAATATATCCATGAGAAGTCGCCCATTGGCGGCTTCTTTTGGCCTTTCGCAGCCCTTAATTATCGATTAATGCACTTAATTCTGCCTGAAAAACCTTTTGATTCTTCTGATTGAATGTACTCAGCAGCACGGTAACAATCCCATTTCCTTTTCGTCTGGGTGTCAATCCAATGACTTCTGCAATGACATGAAGTTCATCATCCGGATAGACAGGCTTCAGGAATTGAATGTTATTCATTCCGGTGCCCGCCACGACATGCTCTCCATAGACCCCGACCTCAATCCATAATTTAAAGGAGATATTCATCGTTTGCATGCCGGAAGCAATTAAACTGCCAAAGCGGCCTTGCTTGGCCTTTTCCTCATCCAAATGCATGTACTGTGGATCATAGATTGTGGCAAACTCAATAATATCACTCTTGGATAATGCCAAGGATGTGGTTTCGTAACGCTGACCTATTACATATTCACTAAATCTCATGAAGGCACCTCGGTTTCTTTAATATGTTTTTTCGTAGTTGATGTTTTGCTAAGAGACATGACTGGACTGACGTGTTAAAATGCTAGTGAACTATCCCGTGTGTATTGCTGTGTTACTGCCATATTGGACTAAACAGATGAAACTGTGTTTGAGGAGTATATAAGATGACAACGATTAAAGATGTAGCCAAGATGGCTGGTGTAGCCAGTTCGACCGTATCTTGCGTACTCAACGATAAAGGGAATGTAAGTGAGCCGACAAGACTCCGAGTACTTGAGGCAGCGACTCAACTCAATTACGTTAGGCATGGTCCTGCATCGGAATTAAAACGAAATAGTACACAAACCATTGGTGTTATTGTCCATGACATGTCCAGTCCATATTTCTCGGATTTGGTGAACGGAATAGAAACGGTCGTCATGAGTCATGGATACGATATGATTGTATGTAGTTCGTTGGGTGGAGAGAAATCAACAGCCCATCGATACATCCGAGAAAGAAGAATTGATGGAGCTATTGTTATCGCTCAGAACATTCAAGATCAATTGCTTATTGAAGCATCTGAAGCAGGATTTCCGATTGTCGTCATGGATCGGGATCTGGATGCTCAACATATTGTAAAGGTTTTGATGAGTGATACGCAAGGCGGTTACTTGGCTACCCGTTATCTGATCGATAAAGGTCACCGGACAATAGCTTATATCAGTGGTCCGTCACAATCGGAATGTAATCTCCATCGTTATCAGGGTTATTTGAAAGCCTTGAAGGAGGCAGGCATCGAAGAGAACCCCGAATGGAAAATTGGCGGACAATACATGAAGCAAGATGGCTACATTGCAGCCAAGAAACTGCTTGAAGGAGAGTTGCCCTCCGCTGTTTTCTTTGCTAATGATGAAATGGCAATCGGCGGCTTGGAAGCCTTCAGGGAGCATGATATTTCAATTCCTGAGCAGTTATCCGTAATTGGTTTTGACAATATACCTGCATCTCAGTATATGAATCCACCACTAACCACATTTCGTCAGCCGAAGAGGGATGCAGGCCAGCTTGCAGGTCATGTTCTCTTCCAAATGCTGAATGGAGAGATCGTAGAGACGTTATATACACTGGACATCCAATGCGTGGAACGTGATTCTGTTCGGCTCCTCAACCTGAGTTGAGGAGTTTTTTCCATTCTATAGAATTTTAAATACTTAAAAAGAAAGGAGAGTAGCCATTAATGCATAATATAAAGACGAGGAGTATTTTTCGTTGGGAATAAATGGAGGTTGATACGATGGGCGTACCCACTTTTTTGGAGACAGGCCATATGCAAGAAGGTTTTCCCATTCGGGTAATTCACACAGGAAATCAGTTCAATTATGCAGCGCACTGGCATGATGAGGTTGAACTGATTCTTGTCAATGGTAAGAGCGCCAGAATTGGCGTGAACGACCACGTGTGTGAGTTGGAAAAAGGGGATGTGCTGCTGATCAAACCAGGGGATGTGCACTGTTTTTTTCCGGGGACTGAACAGCTAACCATTATCTTGTTCCGACTCGAATTGTTAACGGGAAGTTTCACGACCGAAGCCGAAATTCAGGATCTCGGACAACTTTTCAACAAAACAACAGTTATTCCCTCGAATACGGGAAGTCAGAGCAATCTGGCTCATTATATAGATGTCATCATTACCGAGAAGAAAAATCAGAAGCCGGGATATCGGTGGTTAATGGTATCCAGATTATATGATCTCATCATACTTTTACTACGTACAATCGTACCGGTTCCCACCGATGAATCAACATCTTCAGGATGGCCCTGTACTTCCTCCAAAAAATTTGAATTCCTTGAATCGGTCTGTGAATACCTTGAGGAGCACTATGCTGAACCGATCAAGCTGGAACAGGTGGCGGAACATATTAAATTCAGCAAGTTCCATGTCTGCAAGCTGTTCAAAGAGATCAAGGGCGTAACACTGATGGAATACTTGAATCATTTTCGAATTATCAAGTCCGAGTGGGCCTTATTGTTCCGTCAGGATACGATTCTGGAGATTGCGATCGGACATGGGTTCAACAATGTAAACTCCTATAACCGTCTTTTCAAAAAATATAATGACTGCACACCCTCCGAATTTCGTAAAAAACATCGTACGAATATCACAAAATATGGAGGGTAATGCACAATATTTGTGGAGAAAGGCCTCTCCAAAATCAATATACTCTAATAAATTGTAAGCGTTTCCTTTTTGAAGGAGGGGGCCTATGAAGAAGTGGTTTAAGCCAACTATTGTATTTGTATGTGCAGCGATGTTGTTAGCTGGTTGTCAGTTCAGTCCATCGAGTCAAACCAAGCAACAGGAGATTACTGTGTGGAGTTTTACGGATGAAGCAGGGTATGCCATCGAGAAATTCGAACAGCAATATCCTGACATCAAAGTGAACTTTGTCAACATCCCCGGTAATTTCTATATCACCAAGCTGAAATCTGCGCTACAGACAACCTCGAAGGCTCCAGATGTATTTATGATTGAAAATGCGAATATTCGAGAACTGATTGACGTTCCTTATCTGGAGAATCTATCAGCTTCGCCGTATAACGCCAATGAACTTATCCAGGAACAATATGCTTTTGTGCAGGCCAATGAAAAGGACAGTGAAGGAAATGTCAGAGCGATAGGTTACCAGGGAACACCAGGGGGCATCTATTATCGTCGGGATTTGGCAAAGAAATATCTGGGCACCGATGATCCTGAGCAGGTGGGTTCACAGATCGATACATGGGAGAAAATCTTCGAGATTGGAGAGAAGGTGCAGCAACTTAGCGGGAATAAAGTACATGCATTGGCGAATTGGAATGCTATATCGAATTCATATGATGGTATACCTTGGGTGAAGGATGGCAAACTCGTCATCGATCCAACCTACTTGGAAGTACTCGATCTTGTACGTGAAGCACGTGAGCGGAAAGTACTTGCCGAGTATGATGATGGAAGTGCCGGTTACGCTGCATCCATGCAAAAAGGAGAAGTTATGTTCTATCCCGGGGCAACCTGGGCCCTGCAATTTACGTTCAAGGCAAATGCCCCGGATACCGAAGGCTTATGGGGTTTGGCACAGGGACCTTCAGCGTTTAGTGCAGGCGGAACTTATATAGCGATGTATAGTAAAAGTGACAAAAAAGATCTTGCCTGGAAGTTTATCGAGTTCTATAACTTTAACCACGACTTTCTGTCGGAGCTCGCGAAAGAACAGGATTATTTCACGAGCAACATGGTTGTGAATGATGAACTTGCCCCGTTTCTCTCATCGTCCTATTTGGGAGGACAGAAGCATTTCGAGTTTTTCTCGGAGGCTGCAAAACGGGTACCTGTTTACGAACGCACCAAATATGATGCCACAATTAACAATGATATCTACAAGATTGTACTCCAGTTATATCTCAATAAGGACATTCAGACCAAGGAAGAAGTCGTAAAGCGAATCAAACGTGATGTCACCTTGAGATTTCCGGAGCTGGAAGTGGATTAGCTTAGAAGTAAGCGAATGAATATACACATCCGATGATAACTGGGGGGATAGAACATGTTTGCCAAAACGATTCGCAAGGACCATTACGGCTACTACTTCATTGCTCCGTTTTTTATTATTTTCACCATTTTTGGGCTTTATCCCATTTTATATTCGCTCTATATCAGTTTCACCAACTTTGATGGCATCACGACGCCTGACTTTGTAGGGATCGGTAACTACGTGGCCGTACTACAAGACCCGTTGTTCTACAAAACCTTGTTTAATACGTTATTCATCTGGGGCGTATCTGTCGTTCCGCAGCTGACGATCTCCCTGGTGTTGGCCTTTATTTTGAATGATAAGCTGCTCAAAGGACGGGACTTTTTCAGGGCCGTATACTTTTTTCCGAATATCGTAACGGCTGCATCCCTTGGGTTGCTTGTCAGCCTGATTTTTGACTGGCAGTCTGGCGGACTGAATCATTTTTTGGTGCAAACCGGCATAATACAAGATCCAATTAACTGGAAAAATGATCCGTGGTTTATGCGTCTGATTGTGTCCTCGATTCTCTTTTTCCAATACTTTGGCTATTCCATGGTCATCTACCTCGCAGGTCTTCAGGGGATAGACCCATCGCTACTGGAAGCTGCCCAGATGGATGGAGCGAAAAAGAAACATATTTTCATTCATATCATCGTGCCAATGCTCCGTCCAATTATTCTGTTTCAGATGATCACATCCATAATTGGTGGCATTCAGATTTTTGATCAGCCATTTACATTAACCAATGGCAATGGTGGTCCTGACAGGGCAGCCATGACAAGCATTATGTATCTCTATAATGTCGCATTTCAGAGTACTCGTTTTGGTTACGGCGCTGCAATCGCATTTTGTCTGTTTGTTATCATCATACTGTTGTCCGTTGCATCCTTCATCATGACCAAGCGGAAGAGCCGTTCATAGGGAGGGGAGTTCTCATGCAAACTGCAAAATCAGTTGAACAACCAAATGCAGCGATTCAGCAATATGCCACCACAAGGCGACTGACGGCAGGCAAGATCATCATCTATCTTTTGTTGATTGGTCTTGCCGTGCTGTGCATTATTCCATTTTATCTGATGCTCATCTATTCAACACATAACAATGCAACGATTGCTTCAACATTCACCTTTCTTCCCGGATCGTTCTTAGTGGATAATTATATGAACATGGTATCGAAAATTAACATTTGGCGTGGATTTGCAAACAGTATTTTCATTGCTGGATCATCAACCGTGTTGTCTCTGTACATTGGAGCTTTGACCGCCTACGGTTTTGCCAAATTTAAATTCAAAGGGCGGAACTGGTTGTTTCTGTTTCTGTTAGCGACCATGATGGTGCCGGGTCAACTGGCCTTGATTGGGGTATATCGCCTATTCAGTATGTTGGGGCTTCTGGACAGTTATGCCGCAATTATTTTGCCTGCTGCGGCTAACGCGTTTAATGTATTTTTTATTAAACAGTTCATGGAGAGCAGCATCCCGGATGAGATTATTGAATCTGCGCGGGTGGACAGTGCCGGTGAGTTCCGGACGTTCAATCAGATTGTACTGCCTATTCTGGGGCCGGCGATCGCCGCCCTTGGCATATTCACGTTTATCGGATCATGGAATAATTTCCTGACACCGCTGGTACTATTTTTCTCTCTGGATAAATATCCGCTTCCTGTATTGGTTGCACTAGTGCAAGGGTACTATGGAATGGATTATGGGCTCTTGTATTTGGGTGTAGCGATCTCAATCCTGCCTATTATTATTGTATTCTCTGTATTTTCCAAACAGATTATTGGGAGTGTTGCTTTGGGTGCTGTGAAAGGATAGCGATCAATAGAAAATAGGGAATTGCAAAGAGCAAGATCAACGGATTCATAGGAATGAATAGCGTTCTATATCATCAGAGTCGCTCATGAGGGCGGCTTTTTTGGCATTCTATATTTTGCGTATATATCCCATCTGATAAGTAAAGGATACCTTTAACTGAGAATATCTGGACGGAGCGTTTACGGAAAGGGGAGGCGACATGGACACATCAGCGATAACACAACAGGACCTGCCATTAACCGGATATCTTGCTGTTGATCAAGAAATGTTAAGCTCCGTTTTTGCAGGTTGCTCGGATGTTGTGTTTCATACATTCCAAACCGCGTGTCTTACTTCAGCGCTATGCGTATATTGTGTTGGTGTATGCGATACGGAGCGGCTGGAACGACAGGTACTAACGCCCATTCAGGAAATGGGGATCGAAGCTGCGCAAGTTCCCCTAGCTTCTGTTAAGCATGTTGAAACGGCCACTCAAGCAGTACAGGCCATATTAGAGGGGGAAGCTCTGTTACTGCTGGACGGTTCAATAGGCGGAACTACATACCCTCTATACCAAGCTGCAAATCGTTCAACGGAGGAACCGTTAGCTGAATCGACCGTGCGTGGTGCACGGGATGGGTTCACAGAATCGTTGACCATGAATATGTCATTGCTGCGCAAACGTCTCAAGACACCTGCATTGAAGATTCATACACGTAACATGGGAGATCGTACAAACACCAGCATTTCACTTGTATACATGGAGGGGATTATTGACCCCAAACTTGTTAAGGAAGTGGAGACACGACTTGCCGATTTAAAGCTCCAAGACGTACTGGAGAGTCAATACATTGAAGAAGGCATTATCGATGAGCGATATTCACCATTTCCACAGATGATTGCGACGGAGCGTCCGGATGTCGTTGTTTCCAACTTGCTGGAAGGTCGGTTTGCTATTCTCGTTGACGGAACTCCGTTTACCCTTATCGCGCCAGTGACCATTTTTTCGATGTTACAATCTCCCGAAGATTATTATCAAAATGTGTTCATGAGTGTTTTTGTACGCTGGCTGCGATACATTTTTTTTGTTTTATCCATGCTGCTTCCATCGGCTTATGTAGCGATTACTACGTTTCATCAGGAGATGATTCCTACCGTATTACTTCTCAGTATTGCTCGGGCGAGAGAAGAGATCCCTTTTCCTGCATTGGTGGAAGCGCTCATTATGGAAATCGCCTTTGAAGCATTGCGTGAGGCTGGCGTCCGATTGCCGAAGCAGGTCGGATCAGCGGTCAGTATCGTGGGAGCCTTAATTATTGGGCAAGCGGCGACGAGTGCCGGAATTGTCTCAGCCCCCATGATTATCATTGTCGCGATTACCGGTATCGCTTCTTTCATGATACCCCGCTATGCTGCTAGCATCGCGACTCGTCTACTACGTTTTCCCATGATGTTTCTTGCTGGAACGCTGGGACTCACGGGTGTCATGTTGGGAGTCATCTTGGTTGTCATTCATCTAAGCAGTCTTCGTTCATTTGGAACACCTTATCTCTCACCGGTAGCACCTACGATGGCTAAGGAACTTAAGGATGTATGGTGGCGTCCATCCCCAAGGAACAAACCACACTAGAACAATCTACATTTCGAGCAAACAAGGGAGCGGGCTTACATATGTTGACTGACAAAGGGAAAATATCGGTGACTCAATTGGCATTTATGGTCTTTCCCGCCATTCTCGCGACGGCTATCTTATCTGTGCCTGGAATTACAATGCACTATGCAGGACATGACATGTGGATGACTCCAATTATAGGTTCTATCGTTGGATTGGCTGCTATTGGTATTTCCGTTGGACTTGATCGTCTGTACCCTGGAAAAACGCTCATTCAATCCAGTGTATTGATTATTGGTCGGATTCCGGGCAAGTTATTCGGCCTGATATATATCGCTTTTCTGCCCCACCTGACCGGCTTGATTATTCGGGAATACGGTGAATTCATTGTCAATAATGCACTTCCGCGTACACCTTTGTTTGTTGTGATGGGTACGATGGTTGTTGTATGTGCGATTAATGTCAGACTCGGGATCGAAGTTGTCGGACGAACCTCTCAGGTGTTTGTTACCCTGCTGATCGTGCTACTGGCTTTGATCTTTATATTATTGATTGGTGAACTGAATCCTGCCGAGCTGTTTCCTTTTATGGAGAAGGGTCCAATTCCCATTATTACGGGGGCTGCTGCACCTGCTGCATGGTTTAGTGAATATATCGTGTTGGCTTTTCTGCTACCTTATGTGAATGAAAAAAAACGAATAACCCGGGTCATGCTGGGTTCCCTTGTGTTTACAACAACTGCAATGACAGTTACCAATCTGTTTTGCCTGTTTTTAATTGGTGATTTGACGGATACATTTGTATTTCCGGTCATGATCGCAGCAAGATACATAACCATTGCGGACTTTCTGCAACATATCGAATCCCTTATTATTGCTATCTGGATTTTCGGTATTTTCGTTAAGATTTCCGTTTTTCTATATATCTTTGCTACATCAACCGCGGAATGGTTTGGTTTGCGAGACTACAAACCTGTGGTTGGTCCACTTTCGTTCCTTTGCATAGTATTTGCTTACTGGGTTGTGTCCGGTGGATCCGGTATTTCCAGTTTGGTTAGCGCTTCAGCTAACTTGTATACAATCAGCATCTTATTAATCCTTCCGGCTATGATCTACGGTGTCGCCTGGCTGAAGAAAGGGTGGACACATTTTCGGAAGAATCGAGCGAACACCTGATTGATGGGGGAGGAGCACTTGCGATTATATAGAGTACTACTAATGCCAATATTGTGTTGTGTGCTTTTAAGTGGATGCTGGGATCGCATCGAGATTAACGATTTGGCTATCGTGCTGGCTACAGGGATAGATTATGAAGATGGCAAAGTACAATTGACTTCACAGATTTTCATTCCGCGAAAGGCGAGTGCAGGAGATAGCAGTGGGAGTGGAGGTAGTCCAAGCGGGGTTACAATGATTCGAACAGCGGAAGGACGTACAATTGCCGAGGCATTGAATCGGTTACAACGTAAAGTTCCCCGGAATATGTTCTGGGGCCACTGCGAAGTCATAATCATTAGTGAGCAAGCCGGTAAACGCGGTATCCGCGAGTACATCGATTTTTTCCTGCGTTACCCTCAGTTCAGGGAGCATGCATATGTCTTTTCCAGCGATAAGGCTGCGAAAGATATCCTTGCGTTACTTGATCCACTGGAGCGAAGTTCTGCTGAATCGTTGCGTGAGATGGCCAATCTGAAGTTAGGTACACGTGTTACTGCGCTTGAACTGGCTAAATCTATTGAAGGTCCGAGCAGTTCCGCCATTTTGTCTCGCATGTTAATCTTACCCCCGGAGCCCGATCAGGATAAACTGACGACTACGCCATATGTGAAAGGTCTGAGCTTGTATAAGAAGGATCGCTATGTCAAGACGGTCAAAGAACCGCTAAGCGTAGGTGCATTACTACTTGCAAAAGAACTGAACAGCATTATCATGCCTGTTGAGTTTGAGCCGTTAGAGGGTTCTTTCTCGATAAGACTCATTGAAAATAAAACTTCCTTGAAACCGCGAATTGTAAACAAACAGTGGAGTATGAAGGTCGACATCCAAACCAGGGGAGAAGTGGTGTTAAATACGACGGATGCCAATCTGACTGATCCCGCTGTATTAACTAAACTGGAAAAGGAATGGTCGGCTAAGCTCACATCTTTGGCTCATGATGCTTTAGACATGTCCCAGAAAGAGCTGCGCTCCGATTTCTTCAAATTCGCAGTTGAATTCCGCAGATATTATCCGAATCATTGGAAAGCGCAGGAGAAGAACTGGGAAACCATCTATCCTGATATGGTCGTGGAAGTCAAAGTAGATGCACATGTAGTACGTACCGGAAAATCAACAGGACCACAGGGGATACCTAATGAGGACGAAAGTTGAACAGAACGGCTCCGGTTACAAGCCTGAGAAGAGAGGTGTTTGCATGAAACTAGGCTCAATCCTTGGAATATTGATGCTGGCGACGGCGATAGTGTATGGAGAGTGGAAGAGCAGCAAAGAAAAGCGAGCCAGAATATTGAGCGCGGGATTTACTGCTGTGGCGGCAGTAATTGGGATCATTCTTCTCTTTCAGCCCCGTTTTCCTGGTCCTACCCAGTTTGTGAAGCTTATATTTGGAAGTGTGGATCAATTTATAAAGTAAGATGATGGGAAAAAGAAGGACCACGTCTCTGAGTACCAGAGTGTGGTCCTTCTTTTACTGTAAGTGAGCTGCATCCACTTAAAGAGGTCTATTCCTTGATCACAGAAGCGTTCACGGCATCTTCCATCTTTGTATTATAGGAACGGAACAGACCCAGACGCCAGAACGCGGCTCCTTTGAGGTCATAACGTTTGGCAAGACCGAGCTTATCATCTACAGAGGAGGGCGTTTCACTGCTTAGACTGATACCGAGCAGAAGCTTGCTCTTCGGGACACCGGCTTGTATGGCTAATTGAATCGCCTGATCTACAAGACTATTTGGCTCAGGTACCTGAGATTTGGTGCCAACCGGATTATACTGATAGGCCATAATAATAAGATCATCTGCAATAGAGGCAAGTGTTTTGTAATCATAACCTTTATAAGCGCTATTTAGCGGGGGTACCGCTAGTGATAAAGCTGTGTCCTGGGGCAAGGAACTCTTTAGTTGTTTCACGTAAGCATTGAGCAGCTTCTGTTGTTCTACTGCATCCAGTTTAAAGCCCAGTCCTTCAAAATCCAGAACAACACCACCAAAACCATGCTCTGTGACAGCAGCAGTTATGCCTTCAATTGATTTCTGCCGCAGGCTGCTGTCGCTCAGAACTTTGGTCAGTTCGCCGTTTCCGTCCAATGCATACACCATGAGCTGTGGTTGGATCTGCTGATCTGCTGCGTCAGCAACGATGGACTGCGGCGTAATATCACCCGCAGCAGCAGGGAGACGGTACTCATCCCCTTGGAGCGTAAACTGACCTTCACGATCAATGCGGCTCCAGCCAAATGCTACAGAATTCATGGAAGAAATAAGGTCCTTTTCTTGAAAGGATTGCAATGCATAGAAGGCTCTCAGGTGCATCTCGCGTTGTGGGGAGACGAGGGAGACCGTCTTGGTTGCCTGATTCCAGCTTACTTGTACACCGAATTGGTTACTGAATGAACTTAATGGAATAAAGACTCGTCCTTCCCGCTGAACTGGTGGCGCAGGAAGTTTTACGTTCTTTCCGTTTACGGTTGCTGTAGTGCTGCCTACCGTTAATACTACCTCGGTGGTTTGACCTTTTACAGCATTCGTTGCTTTTACAGTCTGCGTTTTGCTGTTCCACGTTATATCGATACCCAGAGCCTCTCCAACCGTCCGAAACGGAACATAAGTGACACCCTTATCCATGCGTGGAGCTGCATCAAACGTTAAGGGGACATCGTCCAGTTGAACGGTAATGGCCGGAGCAGCATAGGCTCCACCGATATTTGGGGTGTTTCCAAGGACAGAGAGAGTAATCACTGTAACCGCAGCAATTTTTCCTACACGCTTAATGAACATCGTCTGTTTCCTCCAACTTGGTACATAATAGTAGATTCATGCTTTAAAAGTAATCTAGTAATCTAGCATATGTAAGCATAACAAAATTTTCATATCGTTCCAATATAAGAGTCGAAGTTTAGTCATATTGGCGGCAAGAATCGTAATATACTTTACTATATATTGCGGAAGGAGTGTGCTTTTTGCCAAACTCTACGGGTTTTATATACAATCCGACCACCGGTGCAACTCAGTCCACGCAGCTCATCGTGACTTGCATTAACGATTCTCTTAATGCTCCTGTTAATATTGAGCTTGAGGTTTTCAGGTGGGATACTACTCAAACTGCACGTATTGCGATTGGTCATGATCTGTTTGAATTACTGCCCCAAGCGACAAGAACCTTGATCTATCCACTAATCAACGCCGCTTTTTTCGAGGTGCAAAGTGATTATTTTAGCGCTACAAGCACTATCATCCATGTATATGGTGTTGATTCTACAGGGCAGATTATCCAGCGTGTGCTTCAATCGGAGATGACATTGATTGACCGATTCACAAATATCCCTTAAAGGAAGAGAGGTGAGCAGATGGCAGTTGTGAATATTACTGGAGCATTAGCAGGCAGCCAATTTGAACCTTCAATTGCAGTTAATACGTTGAACCCGAATATTATGTGCGTAGTAGCTGTGGATACCAGTACCGGACCAACATTGACTGGATTCTATCGTTCCATTGATGGAGGGAGTACCTGGTCTACTACTCTACTTCCTCAACCGGCAGGGTATGCAGGAGCAGAGGCACCAACGATAGACTATACGTTTCCGAATACCTTCATCGTTACCGTTCACTTGTTTAACGGGATCAATGACGGGACGATAGCAAGTTATACCTCATTCGATGATGGAGCAACTTGGCAGCCACCGGTAATCGTACAAGCGGGTTTTGGGACCATTGTTCATAATGATGAGCCTTTTATTGCCGTAGATCGTTCCCCAGGCAGTCCGTATAGAGGGAATGCATACGTCGGATATACCCCGCTTGCTACAACGTCCTCCGCTATATTTACTCAAAGGTCAACCAACCAGGGAATCACATGGGAACCTCCAGATCGACAATCGAATCCTCGAGGCATACATGATCGGGCAGCGCTGGCAGTCGGTTTCTCTGGTGAAGTCTACGCAGGTTACATCATTACGGGGCCTGCCAGTCCTTCTGCACTATTGCGCATATCCTACGATGGGGGAATCGCATATCAGCCACCGATTGAAAGGCAAGCAACGTTCATCTCATCGGTTGTACCAGCACCTTCACCTTTACCAGTACCAAATTACGCCTTTCGAGTGCAGACTAACTTAAGTCTGGGAGCAGATATTTCCGTTGGACCTAACAGTGGAACTGTGTATGCCGTATGGAATGATGCACGAGCTGGATATACCGATGTATTACTAAGTGAATCTCCGGATGGCCTCCTGTGGTCAGATCCGATCAGTATAACCAGTGCACCACCGGGTACACAGAATTTTTTTCCGTCGATAACCGTATCACCCTTTGCCGGAACGATCCGGGTTATTTATTACAGCAACCGAATTGACGGGTTCCTTCTGGACGTTTTTGTGGCAGAATCGTTCGATGGCGGGGCGAGCTTCACCAACCGTCGAATTACAACCACATCGTTCAACCCTAACGGTAACTCACCGATGCCAACGGTACTGATTGGGGACTACATCACTGCTGCGACGTATGCTCCAGATAATTTAGCAGCCGTCTGGATGGCTACAACACCGCCTACCGGCAAACTAGATATTTATTTTGGAAACTAATTTATTTTTAAATAAAACGCCCCCATACCAATTAGCCCATGTTGATACAGGCTAAGAGTATGGGGGAACAGGTGGACTTAGTCATTCTAATCCGAAACGATAAATCCGTCGAAACTTTCTGGGCCCACCCTCACCGTTCCGAGCAGGTTAGTACTGATAAAAGCAGTGTACGTTATTTGTGGCTGGATCGGTGGATTATAGTCGTTGGCAGAGAAAACAATAACTTCGGGGTTAAGGAGACCGCTTAGACCATACGTGAAGTTAGCAGAGTACACAATCGGATCCGTAGCAACGGTGCCTCTAACAATGGTAATTCTAACTTGAAAGAGTGCAAGAGGTAGTCGCACCGTAATGGTTCCTTTTAATGAAACTCGTGGATTGGCTCCGGCTCCAGCCGTTTGCAGACCAATCTGTGCAAATAGTTGAGGCGTATTAATCACTGGAATCGGTATAGAAATGGAATTAAACAACGCAGCATTTTGCGAAGATCTTGCATCCAGAAATTGTGTCAACGTATATACCTCCTATCTGTTTCAGATAGAATAATATATTCCTCATTCAGAGATTTGCATGGACGTTGGTGACGCGCTGGAAATATTAAAGGCAAACCGACTGCCCAAGTGACTTGTTTCTTTAAGCCATACAATCCCACCCATCAATTCAGCGAGTTGTTTACAGATGGATAGGCCTAGCCCCGCTCCACCATACTTTCCGGAGTTGCCGTGAATTTGCGAATAGGATTTGAACAATAGATCTTGGCGATCCTGGGGGATGCCGATGCCCGTATCTATTATCTCATAAGATGCATGGAGTGTACCTTCTGGATCAGCAGATATCTGCGTAGAGATGCATATTTCACCTTGCTCCGTGAATTTCAACGCATTGCCAACAAGATTGATTAGGATCTGACGGACTTTTTGCTGATCGCCTATAAGCATCAAATGATCATTTATATCGTATTCTGCATATAATCGGACACCTTTTTTCTGTGCTTCAGATGAGAATAACTGGAGTACATGGTCGACGGTTTTAATGACACTGTAGGGGTTAATCTCCAGAGAGATCGCTCCCGCTTCTGCTTTGGAATAGTCGAGAATTTGATCCATCATGGATAGCAGACTGGTTCCACTAGACTCTATGACATTAACATATAACTGTTGATCTTCATTCAGCTTGGTAGATTGCAATAGATTTGCCATTGCAAGAACACCATTCATCGGGGTACGGATTTCGTGGCTAAGGACGGCTAAGAGATTTTTCTTCTCTTCCAGCACTTTTGCAGCGGTTTCTTCCGCCTGTTTTAACTGTTGCAGAGTTGTTTCCATCTCAAGAAGACTCGTGAAAAATGAAGACAAGGAGAGAAGCAGATCCACGTCCTTTTGTTGATAGGAATAGAAATCCTGATCAAATGAGCAAAGGGAGCCGTAGATTTCTCCGTTCTCATTATGTATAGGCACACCGACAAATGAGCATCCGCCTACGAATTCGGTTGCGTCCATATGTCTGGTTAATGGATGGGTTAGATTATTATTGATTACCAATGGACCTTGGGTATGTTCAGTCACAAGTGCACAATATGACTCGGCGTTTTCAACGACAAGTCCCTCACCCAAAATTAGTTTGTCACGATTATATACGTTCAGAACTTTGGTGGATAAGTGATCCAACTGGGCGATACAAAACGTATTTGCAGGAATTAACCTGCTTGCCGTGTCCATAACATTAGCAGCCGAATCATATAATTTATGTGAGACTATAGATAGTACATCAATGAATTCTGTTTTCAACATATTGATTTGACTCCTCCTGATTGTAGAAATTCGTTGTGCACTGTATTAAGTATATATGAATTCGAAGAATAGAGCATGTATGGTTTTGACAGTGGAAGATGGAAATGAGAAAATATAATGCTGTAGAACATGAAAAATATATTAAGTGGTGGAGGCATTTCAATGAATCAGCGTTTTCGAATTACCCGGTCCGTACAAGATAGCAATGCGGAACAATCCATCTCCCTGGAAGAATGCAAACTCTACTTCGAGTCCAAGCCCGAATTCACCTATTCACCGGTTCTTAACATTGTAGGAACTGAGAGCACCATGACCATCGAGGGGGACTTTTTTATGTGGGACCTTGAGGGTGCACAGATTGCTTTTCGTTTGTACATGGGGGATCTGTATGTAGCTATTTCTAACGAAGCTATTGTACCCAAAATGATTGAGATTGCAACGGATCTACGTGCAGACATCGTTGAAGGATAAGAAGTAGAGAACTAGGGTTTGATAAAAATGTAATCATGTTAGTTGTAGTATACTTTAGACATTCCTGTAAAAATGAGACTAAAGATTCATTTATATTCCATATGTTAAATTGTAATATATGGAATATAAAACATTTTGCAGGAGAGTGAATGAAGTGAAAAAGACCAAATTAATACTTGTTGCATTCATGAGTATGATCCTTGCCTTATCAATAACTGGAATAGGATCGAGTTCAAAGGCTTCTGCCGCTACGGCACGTACACCCATTGTATTGGTACATGGATTGACTGGTTCAGATAGCAATTTTACAGCAATTGAGAGTTATTTGCGTAGCCAAGGGTGGACAAGAGACGAATTATTCGCGATTGACCTTCCTAGCAAACAAGGAAACCAGCTGTTGAACTCCGCAGCAATTAGTCGATTCGTAGATGATGTTCTGCGCGAAACGGGTCATACAAAAGTCAATATTATAGCTCATAGCATGGGTGGAGCGAATAGTCTTTATTACATACTTAACCGTGGAGGCGCTTCCAAAGTGGATAAGTTGATTACTCTTGGCGGGGCTAATCGATTGACCACAACGACAGCTCCGAGTGGAATAAAGGTGACTTCGATCTATTCCACCAGTGACACGATTGTGTCCCCGGTACTTTCCCGGTTGAACGGGGCGAACAACGTTTCGGTTTCCCTCGTATCCCATATCGGTCTGCTGTTTAACTCACGGGTGAATGCCCTGATCAAAACTGCGTTGAATGAGTAGCTAACATTGTAAAAATGGCAAACAAATGTGCATTTTTTCATAATATACTGAATGATTGACTTGAACACGACTGGCCATTTATGGGCAGTCGTGTTTTCGTATTACCCGGAAATGGCTCGCTGAGGTAAGATTCAAAAATAGGTACATTCATTCTATAATTAGAAATCAGAATGAAAAATGGAACAAGCTAAAGGAGTCTGGATGCATGCAATCTCAACCGAATGATCGAATTAAAGTTCACCCAGGCTTTTGGGCCGGATTACATCAAATAGGGATTGGTGCAGAAGACATCGCTCGCACAGCACAACTATCTCTTGAGACAATAAATAAACCTGTAGTGACTCAATCTCAGTACTATGCAATCTGGCAGGCTTACTCTGATCTCAATAGGGACACCGCTGAGGGCATCATCAAACTTGCAACCGGATATGAAATATCGAAGTATCCTCCGCCTGTGCTGGCGATGTACCATGCTCGTGATTATCGTGATGCGTTGAATCGAATGGTCCGTTACAAGCAGATGTGTCCTCCCGAGAGTTTGCAGATTACCGAAGCAGGGGAGGAGTGTATTATTGAACTCGAATGGTTACATAAGGAGCTACCAGGTCCGCCATTACTGGTCGGTATTACACTGGCATTTTTGCTTGAACTTGGACGGAGGGGTACAGGCCAGCCTTTGATGGCCAAAAGGGTCGAGTTCACCCAACCGATGGGCAACGTATATACCCTTGAAGCTTACTTCGGCTGTCGAGTCGATACGAATTCTAACCATAATCGGCTGACGCTGGAGCGAAAAGATCTGAATCTTCCATTTCTCTCGTATAACGAGGAGTTACTGGAGATCCTGACCCCGGCTCTGGATCGGTCGCTGGACGAACAGAAGAACAGTCGTTCCGTTACTGAAGTGGTCAAATGGATCTTGAAACGTAACCTCACAGGAAAGCGCCCTGACATCCAGATGGTCGCCAAAGAGCTTTGTATTAGTGATCGTACCTTGCAACGGCGACTGACGGAAGAGAACACAAACTTCAAGCAATTATTAAACGAAGCCAGACGTGAGCAGGCCCGGGAGTACCTGGCAGATCCTTCGCTCGATATCAAAGAGGTCGCATTCCTGGTTGGATATGAAGACCAGAATTCGTTCTATCGTGCGTTCCGGACCTGGGAAGGAGATACACCTTCGAATTGGCGTGTCAGGCAATAACTCTGGCGCAAGGTGCTAGTTACCAGTCCCTTCAGACCTCGTAATATTATACCTATCCGGTTCATGAAGCTGTTGGCAATATTCAAGAAGCCGCTGCCGGATAGTTGTAATCAAGAAGGAGAATGCAGGATGGATATGGGACTAAAAGAGAAAACAGCCTTAATTACAGGATCAACAAAAGGAATCGGTAAAGCGATTGCCATGGAACTTGCCCGAGAAGGTGTTCATGTGCTGATTAATGGACGCAATGATGAAGAGGTGGAACGAACAGTTCGTGAAATCAAGACCAATTTTCCAGACACCTCTCCGCAAAAGGCCACAGCTGATCTTGTGGATCTGGAGCAAAGACAAGCTTTATTCGAGAAATTTCCCGAAGTTGATATATTAATCAATAGCATGGGCATATATGAAATCATGAGTTATGAAGACGTGAACGATGAAGTGTGGGAAAAATATTTCCGTATTAATGTGTTGGCTGCAAATGGCTTGTCTCAATTTTATTTACCTAAAATGATGAAGAACAATGACGGTCGTATTATTTTCATCGCAAGTGAAGAAGCCCTTATGCCATCTGGCCAGATGCCCCAGTATTGCATGACCAAGTCGATGTTGCTGTCATTATCCAAAAGTTTGTCCAAACTGACAGCAGGGACTGAAGTTACGATCAATACGATCCTGCCAGGCCCGACACTGTCCGAAAACGTACAAAAAATCATTGAGGGCATATATCCTAATGAGGCACTGACTTTTGAGGAAAAAGAGAAAGACTTTATGAAGAGTAATCTGCCACAGTCCGAATTACAGCGATTCATCAAGCCAAGTGAAATAGGCAGACTTGCTGCATTTGTATGCAGCCCATATGCTTCAGCCTTCAGAGGCTCTCCCATCCGGATGGACGGGGGCATGGTTCCCACCATATTTTAAAATTGTTCAGGATACAGGATATGTATCCATAAGGTGTCGCCAGTATTGGCGACTTTTTTATTTGTAAATGATCTATGCGAGGGGGGCTATCAAGTTTATAATACAGGTATGATTTACCGAAAACGGTTTCTGTTATTTGGAAGCGATTACTTTTATTGATTATATGAATCTAAAAGGGGACACTATCATGATAGCTGCAATAAATCTGGAAGGCATATGGAAACTCCAACTCGATGAGCATAAGGTGGAACGTGGTCTGAATTTCTCAGACGTTATTACTTTACCCAATACTACATCTCATGCGGCCAAGGGCAAGAAAAACGAGAATGTGTTAATCGGTGCGCTGACGGATGAGTACTTATTTGAGGGTTATGCCTGGTTTTCACGAGAGATTGAAATTCCCGAACACTTGGCTGGCAAATGTTGCTTCTTGCATCTGGAACGAACACGAGTAACCACAGTTTGGATCGATGGGGTGGAATGCGGAACACAAAACAGTCTGAGCACACCTCACCGTTACGAGATTGAGGCAGGGCTAACCGCTGGGACTCATACAATTACCATTCGAGTGGACAATACCAATTATCCAACCAAAGGTGGTCACCTTACATCCGAAGACACGCAGACGAATTGGAACGGCATCACCGGGAAATTGGAACTTCAATTTTTCGAGCGTGTTTTCCTGGATAATGTTCAGGTCTACCCCGATCTTGCGACTCGATCTTTCGAGATCAAGGCAGCACTTGTTGGTGCCCCGCAAGAAGTACGAATCGTGGTTTCGGCTGTTGCAGTCAGTGCTGATCCGGTGTATACGACTGAGGAACAGATTTTCGCCCCGGATTCGCAGGAAATCCAGCTGACGTACAAGATTGGCGAAGATGCGATGTTATGGAGTGATGATGAACCTAACCTGTACCAACTTCATATTCATCTGCAAGATCAGGACGGCGAAGTGCTGGATTCCACCGAAGTATGGACGGGATTACGGGAATTCCGGGCTGCTGGAGACAAATTCACCATTAATGGTCGCAAAACGTTTCTTCGAGGCAAACATGACGGGCTGATCTTTCCGCTCACGGGATACGCGCCAACAGATGTGGATGAATGGGTTCGTATTCTCGCTATCTCCAAGTCCTACGGTATTAATCACTACCGTTTCCATACCTGTTGTCCTCCGGAGGCTGCTTTTATTGCAGCGGATCTGCTCGGCATCTACATGGAGCCAGAGCTTCCGTTCTGGGGAACCATTACGGATGAATCTTCGGATGGGCATAATCAAGCCGAGCAGGATTACTTGATTAGCGAAGGATTTGCGATGCTGCGTGCTTTTGGTAATCATCCTTCGTTTGTCATGATGTCCATGGGGAATGAACTATGGGGAAGCAAGGACAGATTGAATTCGATCCTGAAGGCATACAAAGCATATGATCATCGTCATCTATACACCGAAGGTTCGAATAACTTTCAGTTTGTGCCGGACATTCTGGAGGAAAGTGAATTCTTCTGCGGGGTTCGTTTCTCCAAAGAGCGCCTGTTCAGAGGTTCATATGCGATGTGTGATGCTCCGCTCGGTCACGTGCAGACCGACCTGCCAAATACATTGAAAGATTACGATTCAAACATTGTACCTGAGCAAGGCAGCGATGCTGACCCTTCTGGTCAGACTGGGGACAAAGAGATTCAGATTCAGTATGGGACAGGTTCCAAAACAGTGCATGCCGAAGCTGGAAGTGACCAACTTGTCTCACACGTACCAATCATCTCGCATGAAATTGGACAGTACGCCACGTTTCCTAATTTCGAGGAGATCAACAAGTATACGGGTTCTCTCAAAGCCAAGAATTTCGAAGTGTTTCGAGAGCGTCTGAATGCCAAAGGGCTGGGACATCTGGCGGAAGCCTACTTCAGAGCCTCTGGTAAACTCGCGGTCGCATGTTACAAGGAAGAACTGGAAGCTGCTTTTCGTTCGCAGCAACTAGCCGGGTTCCAGCTGCTGGATCTTCAGGATTTCAGTGGTCAGGGAACAGCGCTGGTGGGTGTACTGGACGCATTTATGGATTCCAAGGGCATGATTACACCGGAGGAGTGGAGAACGTTTTGTTCCGACGCTGTGCTGCTCGCGAGATTCCCCAAATATAATTATCAAGCGGGTGAATTGTTCGAAGCACGCATTGAACTAAGTTACTTCCGGAGACAAGCATTGGATGGACTTCAATTGAAGTGGGAAATTCAAAGCGAGCAGATCGAAGGAAGCGTCCTATTGGAAGGGAAAACAGACCTGCCAGCGACCCATGGAGAACATTATGTGAATGTCGCGGATCTCAGCATTCGTATTCCTGAAGTCTCCAATATGACCAAAGTGGAGCTTAGACTGTCCATTCCGGGCACGGATATCCGTAAGTCTTACGACCTGTGGATCTACCCGAGTCAGGAGGAAGTGGACCTGAGCGGTTTGAATCTATTTACCGAACTCTCGGAACAGGCGTTGGCGCTGCTTGAGCAGGGCGAGGATATTTTACTTTTCCCGAATCCCAATCAGCTTCAACACGCGATTCAAGGTTTCTATAGCACCGATTTCTGGTCTTACCCTATGTTCCGATCCATCTCGGAGAATATGAAAAGAGAAGTTCCTGTGGGCACAATGGGCTTGTTAATTCAACAGGATCATCCGGCCTTCGAACATTTTGTCACAGAGGAGCACTCAACTTATCCGTGGTGGAGCATCGTGTCCGAGTCGTCATCGATCATCTTGGATGAGTTGGATAAAGACTTGAATCCGATCGTGCAGACCATTGACAATTTTGAGCGAAACCACAAGCTCGGCCTGTTGATGGAGTGTCGGGTCCGGAAGGGGAGAGTGCTGATGGGAGCGCTGAATCTGGAGCGTCTGATGACTACATTGGAGGGCAGACAGTTGTTATACAGCTTCCAGCGTTATGTACAAAGTTCCGCTTACCAGCCAGTTGCACGTCTGGAAGTAGAGGAACTTCGCAAGTTGTTTATCTAAGATAGGGAGAAGAAGTGTCAGGTTTCCCATAATTATGCCAATGAGCCCCTTCCGCGAATGGAAGGGGCTATAAGACATGCAGATTGAATCGGTTCATTCTCCCATTAAGCGCTAGATGAACCTGCACTTTTTAGGATTACATTCCAATCTTCTTCTTCAAAAAGTATGTTGTCTTTATCTTCTGTTACTCCGATCCGGACCTCAAGGATCACCATCCTGGTTTCAGCCAGAATAGAAAAGAGACTCTCCTTGGTAATCGCGAACTGAGTGCCCATACTCAATTGCATGACCTTTCCGTTGACAAGCACTTGCCCACTGCCTGCAAGCACGGTCCATGCTCTACACCCAGTTCTATGCCAGTTCAACCCGATATGTTTGCCCGGTAGAACCGTTATGTTTAATGTGGTTACAGTTGTATTCTCATCTTCTAACGAACTCTCAATGACACGATAACTTCCCCAGGTTGCTTCTCCATACATCGGTTTTAATGGCAAGTTACCCAATTGCGCTTTAATTTCATTTGAATTATTTTTGTTGGCAATGAGAATGCCATCCGGACTTGCGGCAGCGATAATACCTGGCACGCCAATGACTTGGATGGGGTAGGGAAGCTCGTTAATAATATAGGAATCGGAGGAAGAACCCGAGATTCCACCGTGTCCGATTACATGGGTATCTAACTGTGCGCACAGCGTATCCCAGCTTCCGATATCCTGCCATACTCCCTTATAAGGCAGGACTACGGCCCGCTGCGCCTTTTCTGCAACATGCTTGTCAAAACTGCGTTCAGGCAAGGCTTCATACAGGGACGACAATTGATCATAATGAACCGGAAGCCCCATTTTTTTAATATGGGATATCATAAACGCGACGGTGAATGCATACACACCGCAGTTCCATAGTGCCCCACGTTGTAGCAGAGTTTCAGCAATGGTGGCTTCGGGTTTTTCTATAAATTGTGTTATGGGCGCATAAGCTTTACGTTCTTCTCCACCGGACAGGATGTATCCATACTGTTCTGAAGCATGTGTAGGCCTTGTCCCAATTAAAGCGATATCGGCTTGAGAATGTTTCAATATGTCCGGCAGTAATTGGAAGTTGCTGAAAAAATCTTCACCTGCAAACACATCAGCTGGCGCGATACAGATCACATCGTCATCCTTGGCCATCCGGAAGGATTGCAGATATAACGTCGCTAAGGCTGCCGCAGTAAAAGTGCCTCGTTTATAAGGTTCCCCAATGACTGGTATTTTGCCTTGAGTATGTCGTGCCGTAATATTAGCCTGATCCTGATGTGAAATAATGAGTGTTGAATCCGTTAGGGATGAACTGTCAAGCTGGCGGCATACTCTGCTGATCATGGATTCCCTACCTCCAGCGGGTGATGGAAGTATATCGATGAACAGCTTGGAGCGAAGCTCATTGGATAAAGGCCAGAGCCTTTTGCCAGAGCCGCCGCACAGCAGTACGATATGCATGGGCTTCCTCCTTAAGCTCAGGGAGCTTTACTATAGATTTTCCGTTTATGAAAGGAAAGAGAACGATATTTAAGAGCCAGATTGCGGATTTGTTGCTCTTTTAACGAAGAAGCGTTCACATTCAGACTTTTATTCTTGGAACTTCTAAGGATCATGCTGCCTGGGTTTTTCGTATACATAAAATTGGCATACGTTTCATACTCGGAGAAACCAAACTGTTTCTTCTTATTGATATTGGAGATGATCGCTTTGTACCATGGCAGCTTATGAACCGCTTCAATTTTCTGTTTTAAGGCAGCGATTTTCGATTTGTCGAACAGCATATAATGGGTGACAAAAGAGCGGGGACGCGGAGCTTTCATGCCTAACAACTTGCGGTAGGTATTGAAATATTCCGGTTGGCTCCAGTCACGGCAGTAAAAGACTGTTTTTCCTTCTACAAGAAATGAATGAGGTTTAATCAGTACGGTATCTGCATCCATGACTAGAAAGTACTTTGCCTTCACAATGGAATCTCCGTTCATTTTGAGCAGCTGCTGATATAACCAGCCTGACCGATTCCATCGGGAGGACTGGTAGTGTATGTCGTTTTTGGTTATAGGCAGGACGGATCGCTCATTAACAAAAATACAGTTTTTAAGGGAACAAAGTTTTCTGATTTTGGTGCTGACCGGAGAAACAATATATATGCTTCCAATGGGATGTTTTACATAACGGCGAATGTTATCGATGACGAGGGGAAGGGTAGCCAAATCTTTCTCGATCGCTGGTATAAGAACATCAATCTTAGGTGCATTATTCAACCGGATTCCAGGCTGTACGGACATCTTCTCAACTCCTTGCACAAATCGTGATGAATCATTATATGGTATGTGTGCAAAAGTGTTTTGGTCAGGGCATGTGCAAATATACATTTTTATGAATAGGGGCTTTTGTTGAGGGCTCCTTTATCGATATTACATATAATGCATGCAGGATCTTGATGATCAAACAGCGGGCTATGATGCGGTTGCTGAAGGGAGAGTGTACGACATGGGAGTTGATAAATTGCAGCCGTTAAGAAGCAAGTGGTTAAAAACAAAATTGATCATTAATAATGAATTAATTAAACCGTTTATCCCCGACACACAGAAATATAACAAAACGAATCTGAAATCCATGATCAGCAAATATGGAATGGTCTATGTCAAACCCGAGAGAGGTACTTTCGGGATGGGTGTTATTAAGGCCGAGATGGAAAGTCATCAACATTTTGTCTATCAGATAGAGCAAAAACGTCTGACGTTTGACAGCTTTGAATCGTTTTATAGCAGTCTGACTCGCTTGGTGAATAAAAGAAGTTATCTGATTCAGAGAGGAATCCATCTTCTTAAGCACAATAACAGACGTTTTGACATCCGAGTCATGATACAGCTAAGCCCGACCAAACATTGGGAAGCTACCGGAATTATCGGACGACTGGGTCATCCAAAGAAAATCGTAACCAATTATCATAGTGGTGGTACACCGATGGATATTCACAAGCTGCTACAATCACATGCATCCACAAAACGCAGGAATGAACTGGTTCAGGAGATGAATGAGCTTAGCCTGCGCATAGCTCGTCATATGAAAAAAAAGTACCCGTATTTAAAGCAAATCGGTGTGGATATCGGCCTTGACCACAGTCTGAAACCCTGGATTATTGAGGTGAATGTCAAACCTGACCCATATATATTCAATCAATTAAAGGACAAGACGATGTATCGCAAGGTCATACGATATTACCGCCATGCTGTGCCCAAAAAAACAGAATAACAGACCGGACTTTTCATGAAAATGGCTGGAAAAGGTTCAAGCTCAAGAGTCGTCAATGTGGCGACTTTTTTTGTTGATCTGCGTTTTAGGGTCGGAATAATGCATTTCATCCCAGTTCGACTCCGAAACCTATGCTAAAATAGTATATTCGAGAGTGAAATTCAGAGTCGATGTCGATGAAAGGCGGATGTTCCCCCATGTTCAATATTGCAATCTGTGATGATGAGGAGCAGCAACGAGAACGTGTGAAAACGATGCTGGTCTCCTTATCTCTAAAAACCAATTTTGATTTTCAAATTAGCCTATTCACATCTGGTGAACAACTGCTCTCGCACTACAGAGAGGTTGGGGATACATTTCATATTCTCATCTTGGATGTGGAGATGGGCGGAATGAACGGGATTCAGACCGCTAAAGAGATCAGGAACATGAAGTTTCTGGATGTACAGATTATGTTTCTGACCAGTTACCCGGAATATATGGTGGAGAGCTTTGATGTCATCACCTTTCAATATCTGATCAAGCCAATCCAGGCGCAAGTTTTCGAGGAAAAGATGATTAAGCTGTGTCAATATTTTCAGGCATTGGACAAAAAGTATGTATTAATCAAATCAGACTATGATGAACTGTTGCTGAAATATGATGATATTCTCTGGATTGAGGTCGTCAAAAGTTTAACAATCAAGAACAAGCTGAATTTTGTGACACAGGAAAATGTACATGAGACCAAAGGCATTTTATCCAGCTACGCTACTGGTTTGAAAGACCATGGTTTCTTGCAGATTCATCGCTCGATTATTATCAACCTGATGCATGTTCAGAAGTTTTCCGGTACCCAAGTCGTCATGTTAAATGGAATGGAACTGCCCATAGGCCGATCCAAAGTCAAAGAAGTCAAAGATGCCTACACCAAATATATGATCATGAGGATTCAATGATATGGATACCTATATGATCTTTTCCATCATCTTTGTAACCTTACTTATGGCATTTCAGGCGAATTTTTATTTTGATTCTGTGCTGGGCAAGTCCAAGCGGAAGCCACAGAGAGCGCTATATTTCGTAGTATTTGTTATGCTGGGTTATTTTTATTTGGCATCTTCCTTCTCCGATTTTGTTTCGACTGCTGTTGCTCTGCTATTAATCTTCAGTCTGGCGCAATCCTATAAAGTGGAGTTCAAAATCAAGCTTGTTTTTACCATCCTGTATGCAGTCCTGATTACTATGGCGAATACGATAGCTGTATATATTCTCGGAGTTTTGGAATCCGCGGATTACAGTTCAATGGATCAGTTTAACGGAGAAGAGCACTGGATTCTCTCCAAGGTAATGCTGCTTGGTTGCAGTATCATGTTCATTGTCATTCAAGTTGTCCGTCTAGTCGCCAAACGTAGAAGTTTTGCGGTGCATTATCGTTATTATTTGCTGTTTCTTATCGTACCCATTATTACAATCTATCAGATCAATGTGGCCTCCATATATAGTGAAAAAAACATATTCTACGTCTTTTCTGTACTAGGCTCTCTTTTTCTCAATGTGTTCATTGTTTATGTATTCGATAATATGGTGGAAAAGGTACAGCTCGCGCATGAAAATGCCGACTTGCAACGTCAGATGGATTACCAGGATGCCAACTATGAGAAGACCGTTCACAGTTTCAAAAACATTAAATCCATCATCCATGATATCAATCAGCAATTTCTGTATATTGATGAATGTATCCAACGTAACGAACTGGCGGCAGCAGGTGACCATATCAAGTCTACGTTAAATACGATTGAAGGTGCATACCAGCGGGTGAACTCCGGCAATCTGGTCATTGATGCTCTCGTTACGAATACCCTGGCTATGGGGCAGGCAAACGGAATCAAAATCGACACAAAAATCCAGCTTCACTCGCAACATATCCAGATCGATCGATATGATCTGTGTGTGGTGCTTGGTAACATGCTTGATAACGCAATTGAAGCCTCCAAGAAGGTCAGACAGGCGGAGGATCGATATATCCTCATTGCCATTCATTCCACGGCATCTGCTCTCGTTATCCAGATTATGAATCATGTGGAGCAACCGATCGTTGACTTGAAAAGTGACAAGCCCAATCCGGAGTACCATGGGATCGGTCTAACCAATATATCGAGAATGTGTGAGAAATATGGTGGCCATATGAGTATTGAGCATCAGCATCGAAAGTTTAACAACATGGTTGTGCTTCCGTTTCACACGGACAATCCCTGAACATACCGTTCGGGGATTGTTTTTTTCCATTCAGGGTCCGTTTGCGTTCGATCAGCCTCTTACCGGATATGATGAATTCATTCATAAGAACATTTGAGGGAGGACATGGGATGAAAAAATTAATTAGTCTTTTATGTACAGCGGTGCTTGTAATTACACCGCTGGCAGATGTCAGCGCAGAGGCGAATAACAGCGGTACGATCGAGGTACGGGCGGAGCAGATTGCCAAGGAAATGGTGAAAAATTACGGTGTCACGAGTGTGCAATATGCGATCATGGATGAAGGGGAATACATTTTATCAGATAGTGTCGGGCTGCACGATAAGGCATCACAGAAGCCAGTGGACAAGGATAGCATGTATGGCATAGGCTCGGTTAGCAAAATGGTTGTTACGGCAGCCGCCATGAAGCTGGTCGATTCCGGTAAAGTAGATCTGGATGAGCCGCTTACTTCGTATATCAAAGACTTTAAGATGGCAGATGCGCGATATACTCAAATCACACCGCGTATGTTGATGAATCATTCATCCGGTCTTTACGGTACACATTATGGAAACAGCATGTTGTTTGACGATAATGACACCCGCAATCATGATGAACTATTGCTCAAACTTCAGTCCGAAAAACTGAAATCAAAGCCGGGTACCTATTCCGTCTACTGCAATGATGGCTTCCAGTTGCTGGAGCTTATGGTGGAACGGGTGAGTGGGTTAAGCTACAGCGAATATATCGCCAAGTACATCAGCGAGCCGTTGAAGTTGGAATCAACGAAGACACCCTTGGATTCCTTTGACAGAGCGCAGTTATCCGAAACCTATTGGCCTACACTTGAGATGAAGATGCCTACCGAAAATGCAAACATTATCGGCACAGGCGGAGTGTACTCCACCGCAGAAGAATTGAGTCAATTCGGAGAGGTTTTAATGGGGAACAGACCGGATATTCTGTCCGAATCTGCAGTGAAGGCCATGCAATCTCATGAGTATCGTAAGGGCATATGGGTATCTGATGAGCAAAATACGATCAATTATGGCTTGGGGTGGGACGCGGTTGACCTTGCACCTTTCAGCGATTATGGGATTACCGCGCTTGCCAAAGGTGGGGATACCATGTTGTACCATGCCGTGTTAATCACTATACCCGAACATGATATTTCAATGGCGGTTCTATCATCTGGTGGATCTTCCGTCTACAATCAGATGTTTGCCAGCAAAGTGCTGCTGGACGTTCTCGAGGATCAGGGCATCATCGACGATGTTCAGCCTGATCAGAAATTCTCACCACCTGTCAAAGTGAAGATGCCAACAGAATTAAATTCGTACTCCGGTCTCTATGGTACGGTAGGAGAGACATTGGATATAGCGATTAAGGATGGTGAGATGCAACTGCCTGCTTTGCTGGGAGGAATTATTCCTGAGCAGAACTATGTGTACACAGGCGACGAACATTTTACAAGTGCGGATGGCAGTGTGAAAGCTAGTTTTGTGAAGGAACGTAATGACAAGGTGTATGTTAAAGTTCAAGGCATGATAACGTTACCCGGCATAGGCCAAACGGTAATGAACACGTATGATTATCAAAAACTGGATCATAATGCGCTTGACGCAGCAACCAAAGAGAAGTGGACAGCTCGTGACGGCTCGAAATATTACGCGTTGGATGAAAAAATAACATCGATCTTTTATCTGCTTCCATCGATGCTGATCAAGAACCTTTCCGTTGATGCCAAAAATGGCTATGCTAATGGCACGCAAATCATGGATGCGAACAACGCAGAGAATATCGCCCAGATTCCTGTGATGAACGGAAGAGACGCATTTGATCTGCAATTTTACGCGAAGCATGGCGCTGAGATTTTGATTCAGGATGGACAGGAATACATTGCAGAGGATGCGATTACTCCAATCTTTGGTGGGAAAAAAGGAATTACAACTATTCCGGCAAACGGTCAAGCCCGTTGGTATGCGATCGACGCCCGATCGGGTAACAAATCCATCACGGTGGATTCTCCGAAGACCGGAGGTTATGCAGTGTATAATGATAAAGGGGAAATGGTTGACTTCTCTGTAGCAACCAATCCGGAATCGACGAAACTCCCGAAAAGTGGTTTTATCGTTTTTGGTGGGGATGCCGGTGATGTATTCCAGATTGAATTAAAGTAAAGCAGGGACCTCATTACAAAGTCACGTTCCCAACGTGTCACCTAACTAATGTCGTATTCAGGAAGTCGCCAACTGGCGGCTTTTTGATTTTTTAGAATAATTTAACAATCGGGTAACTTTTCGGCCTCACTGCTCGTTATATTTTATGTAGTTATATATTAGGCTCATTTTTCACAGGAGGAATCACTTTCTATGATCAATCGACATAAACGTCACACAATGAAGCATTACAAAAGAAGAGCAGGCAGACCCATCATTGCTGGTCTTACTGCGGGAATGCTGATGGTTCATGGAGTCATCGGCGTGTTACCATCTCAGGTACATGCTGAAGCATCGGATGTATCCATCCGTAACTGGTACTCGTATCAGCGCATCACAGTGCCTGAACTGAAACCTACTTGGACAGCGAAAGTAGATAACTATTTGAACATGAACGAGACGTACATCGGAGCTAATGCCATTGCAGAAGAAGGCAAAGTATTCACGTTTGCTGGATCGAAGTTGATTGCACTTGATGCGACAACAGGTAAACGGTTGTGGACTTACGGCAAAGAACTGACACCTTATATTACCTATCAAGGGGGCGTCCTCTACGGACTGACCAGTGATCACAAGCCATTTGCCTTGAATGCGAAGACAGGCAAAGCCAAATGGCAGTCAGGAACATCCACCTGGATTGATACGGTTCAACGTACGGAAGCGCTGATTCCAACGGTGGATACCCTCTACGTGATTAAGGGGAGTACAACGTTTGCACTGGATATCCAGTCAGGCAAACTGCGCTGGAAGGCAGATGAGCCATTAGGCGAAGGTCACGGTACTGAATATCTTGAAGAGTCTAATGGTATTGTACTTAGAACCTTTTTTGTCCAAGGGGCACTTACATCCGTTCAACTTAATGCGTATGACAAGAAAACGGGCAAGAAGTTATGGGGTCATTTTGGTCAGGGGAAAGGTATTCAGATCAAAGACGGTCTTGTGTATTCGGTGGATTTTTATTCTCCAATGTTGGAAGAGGATGAGTCTTCACCTGAACGCAAATGGAAAGTTAATGCGTACAACCTGAAGACCGGTGTGTTGAAAGGAAGTCAGGAGTACAGGTGGACCATGCCGGGTGACCCACCGTATATGAATGGTAGAGGAGGTATACTTGTCAATAAAGACAAACTGTACATTGCGCAGGGGGACAACATAGCGGAGTATTCGTTGAATACAACCAAGTCGGAAACTACGCCAATTCGAACGTTTCACCAACCTTACGGGGACAAAATGGAGTTACTTGGCATTGTACAGGAACGGCTGGTGTACAAAGACCTCGAGACAGGTGAACTTAAAGGCATTAAGCTGGCTAATGGTCAGGAGGTTCAGTGGCATGGTGATGCCCCGGTTTCTCAGATTGATGTTTACGGTAAAGGAATGTATCGAGCGCAACGTAACGGCACCCTGCTTGCCCTCAACATGATGACGGGTCAGCCAGCTTTTCGAGTCGCTACCGGGGGAGATCTGCACAACACGACATTGAAGACAAACGGAATGATCATCATCCAAGCCGAAGGCAAACTTCTCGGCGTTAAGCTGCCAGCATCGCTGAAATAAGTGATCTAGAATGAAAAATATGTGAGAAGACTGGATTACGGCATAGCTTGCTCATAATCCGGTCTTCTTTTATTTTTGCGCATAAAACACTGCAAAGTCCAAGTACTTGTACATGCAATCTGCCACACGAAACCCCGCTTCCTCCAACCACTTCAATTGATCCTCCAGCGTGGCATTGATATCCACCTTGCGTCTTTCGATCGAAGCCGAGATGGCTTCCTCAGACAAACCACTTTGTTGAATCGCTTCTAACCAGCGTTGGCGGTAATAGGTATCCGTATCGAGGGTTCTTCCCTGAACCTGATCTGCGTTGATGAAGCATCCGCCTGGTTCTAACAGCTTATGTACAGAGTCAAACACCTTTTTCTTGTCAGCGTGGGTCAGATGGTGAATAGACAGGGAGGAAATAATCATGTCGTAGGAACTGGTGAAATCGTACTTGGAGTAATCCCCGACCACATACTGCACTTGGTTCGCATCAGCAAATCTTCGACGTGCTCCTTCGAGCATATGATCACTAATATCGATCAGGGTTAATCGCGCGTTGGGATACTTTTGCAGGACCAATCCGGAGAGCAGTCCCGTTCCTGCACCCAGATCAAGAATACGTGGAGAATCGATCGGGCTTTCCATTAGATCCAGAGCCATTCCATAAAAATCATCAAAACAAGGGATAAGCTGCTTTCGCTGCACATCATAATCTTGGGCTACCTTATCAAACAGCTGCTTTACTGAGAATTCCATGTGCTCATCACTCCTTGAGGTTTTCTCCATATTTTACAAACTGGAAGGGATCAAGGGAAATACTGATTATGGATAAACTCATAGGTTGGACCTATGGGTTCCGAGTCTCTGCCATGGGTAATAACATGTAAGCGCAGAATATAGACAGGGAGGAATGAACCTGATGTTTCAACCACGTTCTATTATGATGAGTATCTCGTTAATCGTTATAGTTCTAACACTTACAGCTTGCTCTGGTAGTAATGAACCTTCGGTTATCCCTGAACCTTCAATGCCAGTAGGTGAATCTGCTCCAGCACCTTCAACAGGAAATGAACAACCATCTGAAACAGATGGAACAGAAGAAGCAGATGAAACGAAGCGTCAACAGACCGAAAGTTTTGAAATGTTGACGGCAGATGGCAATCAATCACTAGAAGCGACCTTGCAACAAGGAGAAGGATTTTCCTTGTACGTATTCGAGAAATTCACATTTGATGCTGCTCAAGGCCGTCTGTCACTGACTAGTAATGCTGACTATTATGTGGATATTGAACCACTGCCTTCGGATTATAATCTGGCAGAACTGAAGACAGCGGGTAAAGAAGAATTAGAAAAAGCCGGCAAGGTATCCGATTATAGTGGGGAACTGGTAGAACACCCGCTTGGTTATGCCGAGCTCTATCTTCAGGCCGCTGGTGAAGAAGGAATTAGCGATTATATGGTCTGGAAATCAGAAGAAGGGGACGCATTTTTATTCCGTCTTCATAATCCAAAAGGAGAAGAGGCCTCTGATTTCGCCAGCCCGGTCCTTGTTTCGTTATCCACCGTTCAGGGTGATTCGTAACTTAGATGACTAATCTTTTCAACGAAAGTCGCCAACTGGCGGCTTTTTTACTTTTGCAGATTGCACGGAGAAGTTGCGAGTGATGTATTCACTTCCATTTGACTTAGAGTACGCTCTAGGGTGTAGACTTTGAAGAGAAGAAGAAGAAGAAATATTGCCAAGGAGATGGACAGAATGACACAGGAAAATAATTTTAGAACTTTACAACATAAAATAGGCTCTGGCTTCAACCATAACAGTACAGCGGAGGATGTATTGAAAGATCTGGACTTGTCAGGACAGCTTGCTATTGTAACGGGTGGATATTCCGGCCTCGGGTTGGAGACGACACGTGCGCTTGTTAATGCAGGAGCCCATGTAGTGGTGACTGCACGTCGTCCAGCGGTTGCGAAGGAAGCACTTTCTGGTCTGGAAGGTGTTGAAATAGATGCATTGGACCTCGCTGATATATCCAGCGTTCGTGCTTTTGCCGAGCGGTTTCTGGCGAGTGATCGGAACATTGACATGCTGATTCTTAATGCGGGCATCATGGCTTGCCCGGAGACACGGGTTGGTCCTGGCTGGGAAGCTCAATTTGCAACAAATCATCTGGGTCACTTTGCCCTGACTAATCTGTTATGGCCAGCACTCACTAGTCAAGGGGGAGCACGTGTTGTTTCCTTGGCATCAGCGGGACATCATTTCTCACCGATTCGTTGGGATGACATCCAGTTTGAGCATGGTTATGAGAAGTTCCCTGCTTATGGACAGTCCAAGACAGCAACCATTTTATTCAGCGTTGAGCTGGACAGACGTGGTGCTGAACAGGGAGTGCGTGCGTTCTCAGTTCATCCAGGTGGAATTATGACGCCGTTGCAGCGTCATATGCCTAAAGATGAGATGATTGCGCTGGGCTGGATTGATGAATCTGGACAAGTGGCCAACCCTTCGTTCAAAACACCTGAGCAGGGGGCAGCAACGCAAGTCTGGGCAGCAACTTCACCTCAGCTTGAGGGCAAAGGCGGTGTCTACTGCGAGGATTGTGACATCAGTGAAATGGCTCCAGAGGATGGAGGTTTCTACGGGGTGAAGGAATATGCGATTGATTCTGAGCAAGCTCTTCGTCTATGGAAACTGTCCGTAGAGCTGACGGATACGGATATCCCAACCACGTAAACCCTTGATTTACACAACAATTAAATTGAGATACACACTAAACGCTGCTGAAGTTGTCCGTAGCGTTTTTTTATATTTTTGCTCAAACGAATTGAGAAAGTAACATCCCTCATGGTTAGGTGAATATCATATATCAGAATAGAGGGAAGAAAGGATACATTATACGGCTCAGTGAAGTGAAATAACTGTGATGGATTGTAATGTGAGTGCTTTTCCATTTAAAATAGAGGAATCATGTTCTTTTTGAGAACGCAGGGAGAGAAAATCATGAATATTTTTGAGCAACACATACCTTTGGAAAAAGTGAAATTTAATGAACCGCTAAAAAATCACACGTTTATTAAAATTGGTGGTAAAGCAGATATCCTCATCCATCCAACAACGATAGACGAAATCACTAAAATCGTAGAGATTGCCAACATACATCAATTGCCGCTGACGGTTATTGGCAAAGGCTCCAACGTCATCATCAAAGATGGAGGCATCCGTGGTGTAACCATTTCCCTTAGTCATTTCGATCAAATTAAAGTGAGTGAGGACAGCATGATTGCCCAAAGCGGTGTTGATATCATTGATGTATCCAGACTTGCTTTGGAGCATAGCTTGACTGGTTTGGAGTTTGCTTGCGGTATTCCCGGCAGCACGGGGGGCGCACTTTACATGAATGCGGGTGCTTATGGCGGTCAGATCGCCGATGTTGTTGAACGTGCGACTGTGATCACCAAAGACGGTGCAGTGTTGGAGATCCCGCGAGAAGAGATGAAGTTTGGATATCGAAATAGTCTCTTCAAGATGGATCACTATATCATACTGGAGGCCGAATTCAGGCTCAAAAAAGGAAACAAGGAAGATATTGCAAGCAAAATGAAGGAATTAACGTTCCTGAGAGAATCCAAGCAGCCGCTGGAATTCCCCTCTTGTGGAAGTGTATTTAAACGACCCGAAGGACATTTTGCCGGTAAACTGATTCAGGATTGTAACTTGCAGGGCACTCGCATCGGAGGTGCAGAAATCTCCATGAAGCATGCAGGTTTTATCGTAAATGTGGATCACGCTACTGCCCAGGATTATATGGATCTGATCCAATTTATTCAGAAAAAAGTATATGATACGTTCCAAGTTGAATTGGAAACCGAAGTCATTTTTCTGGGAGAATAGCTTCGATGAATACTTAAAAGGTCGCCATTGGCGACCTTTTTTGATTGGATGAATTGGACTCGGACAAGAATCCACATGCTAATTATGGTAATATCAGAGTGATTGTATTTAATATTTCATCGTGATTATAAGGAGTGCACTTGGAGATGTTCAAACGTAACAGGAGAATCCTGCTAATCGCAGCTATGGTAATTTTACTGTCGCCCTTGTCAGTCCTGACATATATGTATGTGAATGAACGTGCAGGCGGCCTAGCCGATCAACGGATATCTAAAGTTTGGGGATTAAGTGAACCTATACAGATTCCTATAGCGAACAGTCCTGAGAGGGCAGTTCAGGAATTTAGAGGTGAGTTTGATACCTCCCAATTTATTCATCAGGAGGCTGTAGACGGAGGCATGATTTTGTTCACACAAAAAAAGGGGCGGGAAAACAACAGTAATCTTCAAATGGAGTATACTCGCAAGAACATTTTCGGATGGAAATGGGTATGGGGTGGAGGATATTCCATAAGTGAGGGTCAACACACCAAGTTTGCTTTGGATTATATGAGTATACCGAAGTTGGATAAAGTTTCGGCCCCGTTTCCCATGTTATTTGGTAATATTAAAGATTCATCCATTAAACGTTTATATGTAGAGACCAAGGAAGATGGAAAAGTGATTGAGACCGAAGCGAAACTGGTTGAGGTGAGTCATGGACATCTAATCTGGTATGTTTTCCTTCCTCCGTCAGCCGCTATCCCATATGTAATGAAGGGATTTAACGAAGAAGGGAAACTCATTACCCATGAACAAATTAAAGATGCCAATGACAGCGGGTCGTTAACTCTCCGAAAATGATCTCGTGGACTATCTAGATACATATGGTAAAGGACAACATACATTGATTCTTAAGAGGTCGCCTTATGGCGGCTTTTTTTGTTGCCATTGTAGTACAAACCATTCCGCCAGTGAATGAACCGATCCTGCAAACCCGCGTCACGCAAGCGATTGGCTCATGCTATGGCTGATTGAACGATTGTTGCTGATCCCGCTCTCGCTTAACATGTGAACAGAGGAGCCTGCTCGTCATTCACCATCATTCTGTCAAAGGGGGCCTGCGATCGTATGGCTGAGCTGTCGGAAACATCAACGTTGCAACCCGGGGTTACAGTCAACAAACCCGTCAAACCAAGTTATCTGCGTAACATTCGAAAACACTGGATGTTGTATGTCATGATCCTGCCCGGCATTTTGTTCTATATTATTTTCAAGTACATTCCACTTGGCGGAAGCGTGATTGCATTTCAGAATTTTCAGATTATGAAAGGCATATGGAGCAGTCCATGGGTTGGCCTGGATAACTTCAAGTTTATTTTTACGTATCAGGACTTCTATCATGTGCTTCGGAACACAGCTCTGATTGCCTTATACAAACTGGTGATCGGATTTCCTGCTCCGATCCTGCTAGCGCTATTGTTCAACGAAGTGAGAAAAATGCTTGCCAAACGCTTTTTGCAGAGTCTGTTTTATCTGCCTCATTTTCTCTCCTGGGTTGTTGTCGGGGGGATCGTGTTTGAGGTGCTAGCCTCGGGTGGTTTTGTAAACGCTGTCCGTGGATGGTTCGGGTTCGAGCCGATCCTGTATATGCAGCAGGAGCAATATTTCCGACCTATTGTTGTGCTGTCCTCTATCTGGAAAGAGGTAGGGTGGGGAACGATTATATATCTCGCTGCGGTAAGTGGCATTGATCCCACGCAATATGAAGCGGCAGTGATGGACGGAGCGAACCGCTGGAAGCAAACGATCTACATTACATTGCCTGCATTGTTCCCGACGATCTTAACCCTGTTCCTGCTGAATATCGGCAATTTCCTGGAACTTGGCTTTGATCAGATCTATAACCTGCTGACACCGATGACCTACTCGGTAGGGGATATCATTGAAACGTACGTATACCGCTCTGGTGTCCTGCAAGGGCAATATAGCGTAACAACAGCGATTGGTCTATTTCAGTCGGTGATTGGCTTCATTCTGCTCTGGGTCTTCAATCGGCTAGCGAGAAAATCAGGAGAGGGGTTGTGGTAATGATCAAGCAGACGATTGGAGAAAAGCTGTTCCAAACCGCCAACTACATTTTCCTGACGCTTGCGGCCTTTACGATGCTCCTTCCGTTGCTACATCTGCTTGCGGTTTCCCTGAGTTCGCCGGTTGCGGCAGACTCCAAAGAAGTATTTCTGTGGCCCGTTGGCTTTACTTTCGCGTCATGGAAACACATTCTACAAAGCTCGGGCTTATGGCAATCGTTCGGTGTAACCGTATTCATTACGGTAGTGGGTACTGCGCTTAGTATGTTATTTTCGGTGTTGACCGCTTTTCCGTTATCGCGCAGAGAATTCATGATTCGCAAACAAGTGATGCTGGGCATCGTAATTACGATGATTTTTAATGCCCCGATGATTCCATTCTTTCTGACAGTAAGGGAGCTGGGCATGATGAATTCCATCTGGTCCCTGATTATTCCTGGTGTAATTGGCACATTTAATATGGTCATTCTGCGTACCTTTTTCATGAGCTTGCCCAAAGAACTTGATGACACGGCCCGAATCGACGGTTGCCATGACTTCCGGATTCTGTTTCAGATTTATTTGCCGCTATCCAAGCCGGTTCTGGCTACGGTCAGTCTGTTCTATGCGGTGGGATACTGGAACACGTTCCAGCGGGCGGTACTGTTTCTACGTGATCCAGGGCTCTGGCCTTTGCAGATGAAGCTGCGAGCGTATTTAACCAGCCCGGAGGAACTGGCCCAGGTAAATATGTTTCTTGGGGATTACAACTTCAATACAACCACGTTAAAGGCAGCGACGATACTTTTTGCAAGCGTTCCCATTATTTTGGTGTATCCTTATCTACAGAAGTATTTTGTGAAAGGTTCATTGCTCGGATCACTGAAAGAATAAACCATGTTCAGGGGGATGATTTCATGAGAAAACAACTAACCCGCAAGATGAAGCCGCTAATGCTCAGTCTAGCCATACTGTTGGTCGCTGGTTGTGGATCAGCGACTACAAGTTCCGGAAATGACGTTGGTAACGGCGAAGACAGTGGTGGAGCTGCAAAAGTCAAAGTATTCAAAAGCCATATGGGCGTTGGCAGCTTGCCAACTGCGGATAATCCACATGTGAAATACATTGCTGAACAGACGGGAGTCCAGTATGAACTCATTACAACGCCTCCCGGTTCGGAGCCATCCGAATACTTGAACCTGATGATTGCCTCCGATGAACTGCCAGATATCCTGCGTCCGATTGGAGGCATTGAGCAGACACTGATTCAGCAGGGAGGCGCGTTACCTTTGGATGAACTGCTGCCTGAATATGCACCCCATGTGTGGGAGAGTATTCCTCAGGAAGCTTGGGATATCGTTCGCTCTGCTTCCCCTGATGGCAAAATCTATTATGTACCTAAGGTATTCCTTGTGCCTGAACGTGCACCGTTAATTCGTCAGGATTGGGTGGATAAGGTGGGCATGGAGATGCCAAAGACCACTGATGATTATGTCGAGCTGCTCACAGCTTTCCGTGACAAGGACCCGAATGGCAACGGCAAACCGGATGAACTGCCAACAAGCGGCAGGGAATTCGGCAGATGGATGGACCATTTGTTTGCGATGTACGGGGTAGCGATGTGGGAAGGTTATCCCGAATGGGATGAATACGATGGAAAAATCCAGTACGCAGGGACTACCGACAATATGCGGGAAGCAATCAAGTTCATTCGCATGTTATATGTGGAAAAACTGCTGGACAATGAAACCTTCCTGAACAAAGGGGAAGTGTGGCAGGCCAAAATCAATAATAACCTCGTAGGCAGCTGGTATCATTTGCCTGCAAATGTGCGAGATCGGTACAATGCGATGCTGACCCAGGCTCCAGATGCCTACATTGCAGCAATGCCCTTGCCCAAAGCCGAAGGGTTTGAAGCTTTTGTCACCCAGAAAAGCATGGGTGAACCGGAATGGATGATCCCAGCCACCAAACAGGATAATGCGCCAAATGCGCTGAAGCTGCTGGACTTCTTCTATAATCCTGAAAATGATGAGTTTGGTCGCTTCGGTCTTGAGGGTGAGCAGCATGAAGTCAAGGATGGACGCAAAGTCATTCTTCCACCTGCTGACAACAAACCGCTTGCCTTGGGTATGAAGAATCTGACTACAGCAGAAGACATGAACAAGCGGATTGAAGAGACATATCCGGAAGATCAGCAGCAAATGGTCAAAGACATGTTCAAAGTCAGCACTGCCGATGCGCGGCAAATTGCCGGTGACGGTCTGCCAGCCTCTGTGTATGAAGGTTTTCCTGATATCCAGTCTCACAAGTTGTTTCAAGAGGTATTGACCAAGATTGTCATCGGCGAGCTGCCGATCGAGGCTTATGATGAATATGTGAAGAAATGGAATGCTTCCGGGGGCGAAGTGGTCACCCAGCGTGTACAGGAATGGTATGAGAAGGTGAGAAAATGAAAAAGAGATATGCCCTATGCGGGGTCAGCGGCAGAGCATTGGGACAATTTGCAAAACCAATTCATGAGCTGTTCTCTCATAATTCAGAGGTTGTCGCTTTGCTGGATACCGATCCTGCACGATTTGAAGTCTATCGCGCCCGTTTTTCTGAGCACACAGAAGTAGCAGTATATGGAGCTTCGGATTTCGGGGTTATGGTCGATGAGACGCGGCCTGACTGTATCATCGTGGCTGGCAGGGACGATACTCATGCCCACTATATTGTTGCCGCGTTGGAGCGGGATCTCGATGTTATCACCGAAAAGCCGATGACGACTACTGGAGCTGATGCCAGACGCATTCTGGAAGCAGAAGCAAGGAGTAAGGGCAACGTCATCGTAACGTTCAATTATCGGTATATGCCGATCCACATGCGCATCAAGGAATTGATTCAGGAGGGGAAACTCGGTCGCGTCACTTCCATCGACCTTAACTGGTATATCGATACCCATCACGGCTCCAGTTATTTTAAACGGTGGAACCGTGAACGGGCATTCTCGGGCGGTCTGTCTGTCCATAAAAGTACCCACCACTTTGATCTGGTCCAGTGGTGGATCAATCAAAAGCCAGTTGAAGTTTTTGCCTATGGAGCACTGAACTATTACGGGGCTGAAGGTGAATGGAATCCGGCACAGGAGGACGGAAGACATTGCCGTACATGCCATGTCTCAGAAGATTGCGCCTATTATTCCCGCTGGACGTCCCGCAGTCGTCAGATCCGGGTACCGGATGACCATCTGAACCAGCTCGGTACAGCAAGCCAGCAGGAGTTTCCATACACTTCATACCGCCCCGACCAGTGTATCTTCGATTCCACCATTGAGATTGAAGACACGTATGCCGCAACCGTGAAATATAGTGGCGGCGCGCTGATGAGTTATTCGGTCAATTTCTCACTTCCTTACGAAGGGTACCGTTTGGCGATAAATGGCACGAAGGGCAGGCTAGAAACATTGGAGTATCATATGCCGGCCCGGACGCCTTTTCCCACACCCGTCCAGACGATCGATTACTTTCCGCTCTTTGGTTCAAAAGAAACGATCCATGTTGTTCATCGTGAAGGCGGACATGGAGGAGGAGATCCACTGCTGCTGGAGGATATTTTCCTCGGCGAAGATAAGAGACGCCCTTACCGAATTCTGTCTGGCGCTGAAGACGGCGCTTACTCCGTTGCCGCTGGAGAAGCAGTATGGCGATCTGTGGAAGAGCATCGGCCGATTACCGTAGACGAAGTGCTGAGTGGTTGGAACAGCAGAGTGCCCACGCACAAAGGGAGGGAGGAGTGACATGAGCAGACCTGTGTATTTTGAACTGGAGGAGAGCATGGCTTATCACAGTGGTGAAGACGTTATGCACGCCCTGATGAGCATTGCAGGAAGGTATATTGGAGCCAATCCTCCGCATCCCCCGGTCTACAGGGTAAGTAGATCAGGACTTGTGCGCAAGTCCGATGATCACCGCTATGATTTTCCATTGGGGGATCTATTCCCCGACATGCAGAGAGGACAACAGGTCTATGCATGGGCCAAACTGTGGAGTGACAGTGATCAGGAATTTATTTTTCATATTACCTGCTTCGGACCTGTTAGGCTATATCATAATGGCGTGCTGATCTATGGTTCTGCACCTGAAGAGGAATATCCAGCGATTCCTGTTCTGAAACTGAAATGTGGACTGGTCAGAGGTTGGAATCATTTCGTTCTTGAATTCAAATCAGGGGAAAAGGGGGGAGGTGGCCAGTTTGGCACTGGCTCCCGGAAGAACAAACCACTTCACTTCATTGTGCCTTCGCTCGAACGAGATGGGGAAGAAGGCTGGCTCTACAGCGAGCCTTTGGATTTTCCGTTGTCGGAAATTCCTTCTGGCCCCATGCGAGAGAAGGCCACTGGCGTTAACTGGTTGCCTCGGGAGGAAGACCCCGAGAAGGCATCGCCTTATGGACAGTTGGCACGGATGTATGGACTGACCAGCGGCATGTCTGCGTATGCATGGACGAAGATAGGTGGTACGAAATGTGGCAAGGAGACTGTGCTAATCTCTGGTGAGGCCTACAGCCCGATTGAATTCTCGGTGGAGGGCAAGGTGGTATTCCATCAAGAGCATGCCGGACGCTTTCGCTTCGAACTGCCATTGTCAGCTGGCGTGCAAGATCTGACAGCGAACTGTGTAGGTGGAGACCGGGATTGGGGATTCCGTATGGATGCAACTACAGATGAGATGTTGACACCCGCACTGGATGTGAAGGGGCACAGAGGCAAGTGGCTGTACCTGGGTCCTTTTCAAGCGGAACAGGAGATTGATCTGGCTTCCTGCCAGAAGATGAAGCGGACTGCTCGTAGCGGAACAGGTGAAGACGTATACTGGCGAACAGAGCTGCCAGACGGAGAGGTACGTCCATTTCTGGAAAATGAATGGTTCGGCCGATGGAACTATCCCCTGGGCGTCACGTTATACGGATTGCTTCAGCTTGGCAAAGCGGGTCAACGATCGGATATTCGAGATTACGTGCTGAATCACATTGAATTTGCCTCTTCACGTTTCAGCTACTCCTTATGGGACAGAGAACGTTATGGTGCAGCTGGGCTGAATAATCAGCTCTCCCATATCGACAGCCTGGACGACTGTGGATCTTTCGGCGCCACCATGCTGCTTGCCGATCGGGAACGCAAGTTGGACGGCATTTCAGAGGCGGCAGCTCATATCGCTGACTATATTTTGCATCAACAGTCCCGTCTGGAAGATGGCACTTTATACCGCAAGATTGGTGTCTCCAGATCAATGGATAACACGATGTGGTGTGATGATCTGTATATGAGCATCCCGTTCCTGTGTAGATACGCCGAATGGTCTGGTGACGATAAGCTGCTGGATGAAGCGGCAAGACAGGTTCTTTTGTATAAAAAGTATCTGTATATTCCAGAGCTTCAAATCATGTCCCATGTATTCGATGTGGAGCGAGGCGAGCCAACACGGACCCCTTGGGGTCGAGGCAACGGCTGGGTACTGTTCTCTTTGTCGGAGCTGCTGACGGCCCTTCCTCATGACCATCCATCCTATACAGTTCTCATTCAGTTCTACAGGGAATTGTGTGAAGGGTACTTGGCATTGCAGGGCAGAAACGGACTGTGGCATCAGGTATTAACGGACCCGGAGTCGTATGAGGAAACCTCCTGTACCTCCATGTTCATCTATGCGTATGCCCGAGGGGTGCGAAAGGGTTGGCTTTTAGATCCAAAACCCTATGCACAAGCGGCGTATCAAGGGTGGAAGGGGCTATCTGAGCGCACAATTGATAAAAGAGGCAATGTATACGGCGTATGTCGTGGCTCCAGCTACTCCTTCATGAATCACTATTACAAGCATGAACTGGGTTGGAATCTGAATGATACCCATGGGATCGGCATTGTACTTCTTGCTGGGCTTGAAACTATTGCCATGCAAGAATGGCAGACATACACGCCGGTTTTCGCTGCGGAAAGGGTCGGAACACCGGAGAAATTGGAGAAGTCATCTTTTTAGAGGGAGAAAATAGGCTGTTGGACCGGGTCGTATTGGGCATATGGGAACGGTATAATATCGGTATATTGCATATGAGGTGGGATAATTGTGACCCTTTCCTTCTTAAAGTGGCTAAAATTCAATTTCACCAATACCCAGACCCGGCTGCTGCTGATTCTGACTGTTGTTGTCTTCATGATTATTATTGCGGTGGGGATGACGACGTATTATTCTTCCAAATCGGTGTTACAGCAGGAATTAAGTGAGCCGCAACACCAGATGCTGCGTATCAGCATGAATGATATTGATGAAGTGATCCGGGAAAGTGATCAGATTGCGGTGAAAATTGCACTGAACAGTAATGTATACCGATTTCTCACCAATGAAGTACAGGGATCATACCGCAATATTACGGAACTGGTACAATTTCTGGAAACCTTAATCAGTAGTACGTCTTTTATTAAGAGCGCTTACATTTTTGATATGAATCGGGAGAGCATTGTTGCCTTCCCACAAGGCTACAGCTCCAGCAAGGTTAATTTCCCGGATTCGGATTGGGTTAGCGTTGCCGATGAACTTGAAGATCGTCCCATGCTGGTCAAGCAACGTGAGATTTCCACTTCTTCTGGTGCATCCATGCCGCAAATTACACTTTACCGAAAAATAATGATCGCTGGCGAGTTGAAAGGGATTATCGCAGTTAATTTCAAGACAGAGAAGATGTTCGAGCACATGCTGCTCTCATCCGTCTCCGACCTTGACAGCCATCGGTTCATCCTCGATACCAACAACCAGCCTTTATATGATCTCGGCAATTATGCTGTCGGAGAGGAAGCGGTCAGTCATGTACTCACTCAACTGGATGGTGAAAAGCTTGGTGAGTTTAAACATGAAGGTAAGCTTTTACTGGCTTCACAGACCATTTCACCGTACACCGGATGGCGTTATCTGTCCGTGATATCACAAGACAGTCTTCTGGCTAATGCACAGAAGATTCGCAATATTGTTTTTATCGTATCTTTGTTGGCGCTTGTAGCAGGAGCGGTTACGATCACAGTTTACAATGCAGCTGCTTTTAGACCGGTAAGACGCATGAGACAACTGCTCAGCGGTTACGACCAGGAGAGAATCCATCCGGAGCAGATTGATCTGGAGAAAATAACGGGGCAATTGCTAACGGATCATGCTCAGCAGGCCATCAATCTCAGGCAGACCCTTCCGGAAGCTTCATCCAAATTTCTGACGGATATCTATAACGGACATATGACAGGAAGTCGGGAAATTAGCGAGAAATGGTGCCGTTATTTCAAGGATTGGAGCGATGAGCCACTCTCTATTGCCATGTTGTCGATTGATAATTATAAGGCCTGGTGTGAGCGCTTTACGAAGTCAGATCACTCCCTGCTGAAATTTGCCATTGGTAATATCATAGCTGAACTGTTGTCTGGACAATGGCGGGTGTTATCAGCCGATCTGGGCAGAGACCGGATGCTCGTGATGCTGCAACCGATTCATTCTGGCGGTAGCAAGAGCGTAGCGACAGCGATACGAGAGACGATTGGCATGATTCCTCGCTTGCTCAAGTTTCAGGTATCGAGCGGTGTAAGCGGGGGGCACGACGGATTCATGCGACTTCAGCGAGCCATGCATGAGGCGGAAAGTGCGCTGGATTACAGATTCTACCTGGGGTATGAACGAGTTATTTCGTTTGAAGAGATCTCGGGTCTGCAACCAACCGAGAACACATTGGAAGAACTTGAATTCATGACTCAACTGACGGAGACCGTCGAAGCAGGAAGGGGTGAAGAAGCCCTGAGGACTTTTGACAAGATAGTTGGTCGAATGACTCACGAACAATGGCATCCTTCATCAGCGCTGGCCTTTCTTGAAGCTGTTGCAGCTACACTTGAACGAATTCGCCTGAAGCGTGAGACAGAAGGTTGCGGACTCGAAATGGTGGATATGCAGACCATGCATCTGGAGGCTGTCTGTGAAGTGCTGCGAAGCCAGATCGAAGGTTTGGCAGAATGGTTCGGTAGTCTTATGCTCAGCAAGGATTTCATACTGTGTCAACAGATGATTGCATTTATGAACAACCACCTGGAAGACCCGGTAAGCATTCAGGAGATTGCCGAGCATGCCGGGATCGGAAGCAGTTTGGCAAGTCAGTTGTTCAAGCAGGAAATGGGTGATACCATCCACGGATATTTCACCAAGCTTCGCATGGAACGTGCCTGTGAACTATTGCTGGATACGGATTATAGAATTTCCGAGATCGCAACGATGGTGGGTTATCAGCATGAGAACAGCTTTATTCGTGTGTATCGAAAATACAAAGACATTACACCGGGCAAGTACAGGGAGGTAATGCGAAGCCGCAGGGGTGTACTACGGGAATCATGACCCATACTTGAACCCATAGAATGACAAGGAGGCAGAGCCATTGATGGATCGACAATCGGTCGTCACCAGGAATCATCCCGTATTAACGCAGCTTGAGCCCAGATCGCCTTTATCTGTAGGTAATGGAGAATTTGCATTCAGTGCTGATTTTACGGGACTTCAGACGTATCCAGAACTGTATGAACTACCTCTTGGTACACAATCCAACTGGGGGTGGCATTATACGGGCGGTCATCATGTATTCGGAGATGAGGATATTGTCTATCAGGCATTTGAGACATATGGCCGCAAAGTGCCATACCCCATGAAGCCCGAAGACAAGGAAGAAGCCTATCATTGGCTTAGGCAGAACCCGCATCGAGTTCAGCTTGGACGCATTTCATTTCGTTTGCTAGGAGAAGATGGTCAGGAGACGGACGTCACCCATGTCGTTCCGGTACGTCAGGAATTGAATCTATGGACCGGAATTCTGCACAGTGAATTTACCGTTCAGGGGGAAGAAGTGCGTGTAGAGACAGCCTGTGACCCACGGCTCGATTGTATCGCCATTTGTGTACAATCCGAATTAATCCGTAAGCAGCGTCTGCAACTTTTTGTTCTATTTCCAGCGCCCGATATGACACACCGGAGCTGGTCAAAATCAGTATTCCCCGACTGGAAGCAAAATGACAGACATTCTACTGTGCTGACATCGGTCACTTCGACTTCCGCATCGTTGAAACGTGTGCTGGATGAAGATGAGTATGCATTGGAATGGATCTGGGACGCAGGCCAACTGGAACAGACGGGAACTCATGAATTCACCCTATCTCCCAAGGCCGTACCAGACTCGGACATTTGGTCGTGCAGTGTATCTTTTGCTGCACATAAGCCGGAAACCTTGCCAGCAGATACAGTGTTGCGATCAAGCTCGGTCCACTGGAATCAGTTCTGGAATGATGGCGGAGTGATTGATTTTGAAGGCAGTTCAGATCCGCGTGCCGCTGAACTGGAGCGTAGAGTAGTCCTATCCCAGTTCCTGAGTGCGGTGCACAGTGGTGGGTCCATGCCACCACAAGAGACCGGATATATGTATAACAGCTGGTTCGGAAAAATGCATCTGGAGATGCATTGGTGGCATGCAGCGCATTTTCCGCTCTGGAATCGGACCGATCTGTTGTGCAAGAGTCTGGACTGGTACCTGACCATCCTGCCAGAAGCACACGAACTGGCACGCTCTCAAGGTTATGTCGGTGCGCGATGGCCCAAAATGGTGGGTTATAACGGGCATCAGACTCCGTCGCCAGTAGCTCCGGGATTGATCTGGCAGCAACCACATCCCATGGCACTAGCTGAGATGTGTTATCTGTCTCGGCCTGACCCTGCTATATTAACAAGGTATAGGGATATCGTATTTGAAGCAGCTGACTTTATGGTGTCCTATGCCCATTGGGATGGGAAAAGGCAAGCGTATGTGTTAGGTCCGCCGCTTATTCCTGCGCAGGAGAATCACGCCATGACCGATAGTTTGAATCCGCCCTATGAACTGGAGTACTGGAAATTCGGTTTGGAGATAGCCATCCTTTGGGCAGAGCGTTTGAATCATCCAGCCAATCCAGACTGGCGAAGAGTGGCTTCTTATATGGCTAAACCTCGACATGAGAACGGAGTTTATCTCGCACACGAGAATTGTCCGGACACTTACACCGTTAAAAACCATGATCATCCCTCGATGGTTGGAGCACTTGGACTATTGCCAGGTTCATTAATCGATCCGGAGATCATGAGAAATACGTTGCTCAAGGTCAAAGAATGCTGGGACTGGGAATCCGCCTGGGGTTGGGATTTTCCGATGTGCGCGATGACAGCGGCCAGATTGAATGAACCAGAGCTTGCAGTGGATTTCCTGATGATGGATGCCACGAAGAACACGTATTTGCCTAATGGACACAACTATCAGAGAGCAGGGTTGTGGGCATATCTTCCCGGGAACGGTGGTCTCCTAACCGCTGTCGCCATGATGGCCGCCGGCTGGACAGGGGCAGGAGAACAAGCGAATCCGGGATTTCCACGGGATGGAAGCTGGACTGTGAAGTGGGAAGGTCTTCATCCTTTGATGTAATCATCAGAACGTTAAACCCCGAATGAACGGTACAGATGGCATAATCCATCAGAAGGAGGATTTCGATATGGTTGGAACTTCGACAAAGTCAGTGACACAAGAACGGAGAATGTCTGTCAAAATAGCAGATACCTTGCTTTCCGAATGCCAGAATGGCAATCATCCCAAGATTGCAGGCAAATGGGGCTATGTGGGCGGGATGACGCTGATGGCACTGGAACGCGCTGCCGAATGGAATCAACAATCCCGCTACGCGGAACTTGTCCAGCGTCACATGGATGACCTCATCGAGAATGACGGCACCATTCGGACCTACCTGTTGAATGATTACAACCTGGATATGATCAATGAAGGCAAAAATCTGTTCAACCAGTGGAAGAATTCCGGCAATGACAAATATGCTAAGGCAATTTTGCACCTGGTTGACCAGCTTAAAGGACAGCCACGGACAAGTGAAGGTGGATTCTGGCATAAGAAAATATATCCGTTTCAGATGTGGCTGGATGGCATTTATATGTCTTCACCGTTTCTGGCGGAATATGCGAGCACCTTCGATCATCCCGAGAGCTTCGATGAAGTGGCACGACAGATTTTGTTGATCGAGCGAAAGACCCGTAATCCGCGTAATGGCCTACTCCACCATGCCTGGGATGAGAGCAGGGAACAACGCTGGTGCGCTCAAGATACTGGTCGATCCGTTCATGTTTGGGGCCGGGCCATGGGATGGTATGCAATGGCCGTGGTAGATGCACTGGAGCACTTTCCCGTGGATCACCCACAGCGCGGACAGATTATGGGCATATTTGAACGAATGGCATACGCGATTGCTCATGTTCAGGATCATGATAGTGGACTCTGGTACCAAGTGATGGATCAGAACGGAAGAGCCGGCAATTATCTGGAAGCCTCTGCTTCCTGTATGCTGACCTATGCACTCGCGAAAGGCCTTCGGTTACATTATCTGGCTGAACTGGACCGTGAAGTCGTTGATCATGCCTATGCTGGAATATTGAAGCAGTTAGTCACTGAAGATGAAAAAGGGGTGCATCTGCACCAGATCTGTCATGGTGCCGGACTCGGTGGGAAGAAGTATCGGGACGGTTCTTATGAATATTACATCAGTGAACAGGTCGTTAGCGATGTGCAGATGGGCGTAGCCCCATTCTTGCTAGCCAGTATTGAGATGGAGAGACTTGGGGCGGAAAAAGCGTGAACCAACACACTGATCACACAGACACTACAGGCATACGGCCGGACAGGAACAAGTTGTTGCTAAAATATCCTTCTTCCTGGTGGCAAGGGTTGTGGCGAGAAGCGCTTCCTTCCGGAAACGGTAAGCTTGGTGCTTCAGTGCAAGGCGGAATTCAGACGGAAACTGTGCTCTTGCAGCACAGTGAATTATGGCATTGGGGGCGCAAAGATGAACTGCCCGATGTCAGTCATACCTTATCAGAAACCCGTAAGTTAATGGATGAGGAACGATATTTGGAGGCAAGCTGGCATCTGACCCGTACACTGCAAGCAGAAGGTTACGCGTCCAAGTTGTCTTCCCGATATCCACTGGCTACAATGACGGTGGAAATGAAGTGTAATAACGCTTTTCGCAAATATCGGCGGGAACTGGATATGGACACAGGGGAAGTTCAGGTGCGCTGGCAGGACGGAAGTGACAACTATACAAGAAGTCTGTTCGTCTCGCGTGCAGACGATTGTGTTGTCTATGAGATCGAGACTCATAGAGTGAAAGATGGAACAAGTGCGCAGGGAACAGATTCGGCTGAGCATTCATTGCTGTCGGGGACGATAGGCCTGCATTTTCCGCAGGGCGACAGGGTGAGAGAAGATGAGGAGTTCAACGCACTAAAGTCGTCTATAACGATAAGAATTGATCGGGATGATAGTGGAGACTATCTGTGCTATGGCGGGCAAAATGACGATGGACAGGACTACGGAGCGGTGCTGCGACTGATCCAATTGAACGAAATACCTGGTTTGAGTCATGATCAACAAAAGGAAAGCGAACCTAACGAAGACATGCTTAGCAGGCAACTTCATTTCCAGACCTCTGGAAAAGTGCTTGTGCTTGTTAAAATGTTTGCTACGGGCAGACGAGCGCAGGAATGGACACGGTTGAAGCAGGAACTCGCATCGCTTGAGAGCGACTACTATACGTTGCTGGATCGGCATATCTCACTGCATCAACCGTTGTTTCGGTCCGCTGAGCTTGATCTGGGTGATAAAACGGATGACGGGCGCTGTAATGAAGACTTACTTCTGGAAGCCTATGAAGGTGAAGCACCTACAGGGTTTGTGCGCAAGATGTGGGCCTATGGTCGATATCTATTTATCAGCGGAACCTCTGAACATAGCGGATTGCCATTTGGATTATACGGCTTGTGGGGTGGTGATTATCGCTTGATCTGGGGTCACAATATGGCGAATGAGAATGTGCAAATGATGTATTGGCACACTGACGTAGGTGGTTTATCCCATCTGAATCGTTCGTTGTTCCGCTATTACAACGGATTAATGGATGACTTTCGCGACAATGCTCGCAAGTTATATGGCTGCCGAGGGATTTACATTCCCGCTGGAACAACACCGGGTATCGGTGTGCCTAACCAGATTGTTCCGGTAATTATGAACTGGACCGGAGCAGCAGGATGGATCGCCAGACATTATTATGCACATTATCAGTTCACTGGAGATAAGCAGTTTCTGCTCGAGGAAGCCCTGCCCTTCATGAAGGAGGCTCTTCAGTTCTATGAAGATTTTCTGGTGCTGGGTGAAGACGGAAAATACAAGATATACCCGTCTGTTTCGCCAGAGAATACACCTGAGAATTTTATGCCTAAGCATGGACAGCCACTGGCGCATCCTATGCCTACAGCCATTAATGCCACCATGGACATTGCTATTATTAAAGAACTGCTACAGCATGTCATTGCAGCCAGTCGACTAACTGGAGTGCATACGACTAAGATTCCGTGCTGGGAAGCCATGCTGGAGCATATGCCTGACTATCTAATTGAAGCGGAGGGAGCTGTGAAAGAATGGCTGCATCCTGCGTTTGAAGATCGACGTGATCATCGTCATCTTTCACACCTGTATCCTGTTTTTCCAGGACAGGAGCTCACCCGTGAAGAACAGCCAGAGCTGTACCAAGCGTTCGAGACAGCAGTTAATCAGCGAAGGCTTGGTGCTCAGAGTGGTTGGTCCCTTGCACATATGTCGTCCATATATGCTCGACTTGGCAATGGTGAGCGGGCGCTGGAAAGTCTCGATATTCTTGCACGCTCCTGTGTTCTGAGTAATGGGTATACCTTGCATAATGACTGGCGCAATATGGGGGTATGTATGTCCATGCCCGCTGCTCCGATTCAGCTGGATGCCAATATGGGCTGGGTTAATGCAGTACAGGAAATGCTGCTCTATGTGTCAGAACAATGGATCAAGTTACTGCCAGCATTGCCAGAACGGTGGACACAAGGTTCCATTCGTGACTGGTGCATACCAGGAGGTAGAATGTCCTGTACATGGAACCGGAATTCGGACTTCTTCCGGGCAGAACTTGTCGCGGACCGGCGGATCAATACGAAGCTTCATATTCCTGAATGGGTGAACGGATGCGTGATGCTCAGCAAAAGTGCCTGCTTATGTGAACTTGATGATAATGGCATCTATGAGCTTGAAATTGAAGTTGGTGGGGAACTAGTGCTCGAGCAGATAGCATCTGGACATATGCAATAAAAAGTCCACATTAGGCGCCTTTTCACGTAGCAATTATCAGTTGCTGTGAATACTTTCAAAGTACTGAACAGTCTGAAGAGCAAAACAGCGGCACTCAAAGACTTATTTTCCAGTCTAGAAGTGCTGCTGTTTTTGTGATAAGGGGATGTATTGGCTCGTCAGGTTATGATTCATCTGCGGTTCGATTGGCTTTCACATATTTGAGCTGCGCAACGATGATGACACTGATGATGACCAGCAGAAACCAAGAACTAATTTTGCTAAAGCTAACCAGTTGCCAGGCATCATGCTGATCAGGATATTTCCAGGCATTGAAGAAGGTAGCGATGTTCTCAGCAGTCCAAATGAAGAAACCAACAATGATAAAAGCAAGCGATAAGGGCATTCGATAGGTCGTTGCTCGTACCCGGTAAATAATCCATGTTTTCCAGAAGACAATAAATACAAGCGCCGTCAGCCACCAGCGAAAATCGGGCATAAAATGATGAGTGAAAAAGTTAATATAAATGGCTGCTCCCAGCAACATGGAAGGTGCAAAACCAGGCCATCCGGTCATGTCCATTCGCAGTCTTCGCCACACCTGACACATAAAACTGGCTACACTTGCATACATGAATCCGCTATAAAGAGGGACACCAAGTATTTTGGTGTATGCTTGCTCAGGGTATGACCATGATCCCATCCATACTTTATAAATCTCCAGCACCAGGCCTATAATGTGAAATACACAGATGACCTTGATTTCATCCTTGGTTTCCAAGCCGCTTCGATACATCAGGTACTGCACAGCAAGCAATACGAGCAGAATGGCATCATATCGATGAAGGAAAGGAATAGGAATTATGCTGGACAGGGCCAGTGTTCCAAAGATCGCTACGGGAAATATGCAGCTCATGGCCTGATGATAGCCAAAATGAAGTAGTTGTATTAGAGGTTTCAATTCAAGTTTAACTCCTTTCCAAACACGTTTGAGCATAATTCAATGATATGATTTAAGGGTGTTCATCATGGGTGTTTTTTGCCTACACTTCATAATATAGAGTTCATCAATGAATAAAAAGAGAAAAAAACACATAAATCTGTTCTTGTTTTCAAATGAAATCGACTTCCTTTCATTGATAATGATTTTCAATTAGATTAAAATAAGAGAATAAAAGTTCACACGTCTCGCATAACGCGAGGAATGTGACTCTACCAGGAGGAATGAATATGTTGATTCAAACTCGAAGTATCATTGTCCAAAAGGGATATAGCGATAAAATTGTGGAACGTTTCAGTGGTCCAACTCCCGTTGTGGACATGCCCGGTCTGATTGATTTCAGTGTCATGGTCAATAAGAAACGTGCAGAGAACGAAGAAGTGATGGTCATCATTCGCTGGGAGTCGGAAGAAGCGTGGAAGAATTGGGAGAAAAGTGACGTACATATCCAAGGGCACCGTGAGAAGAGAGCACAGGAAAAACCGGATTATCTGATCAGTACGACCGTAAATATGTATCAGGTACAGACTGTGAAGACCGGTAGCTGTTCCGAACAAGCGTTATAAGCGGACAGCATTCTTGGAGCTAGGCTGGTTCTAACCAAAAGCTACATGAGAGGGAGAAGCGTTATTCCATGTATATTCTTACGTAGTTATGTTAAAATGAAATTCGTACAATTACATTAGACAAGGAGGCCGCCATGCAGCCGATACAATCTCAAGATATTCAGCTCCGGATCAATCACCTTGCTGATAAGGACATATACGTACACCTCGAACTCACGTCAGGAGCGTATGCACATCACTATGACAGTTCGAAGCATCCGGCATCGGCATTCATTTCCAATGCGGCCATACGATATACTCAGGGGTCCATTTCCGGTACGGGTCCATACCGGGTTGGTCTAAAAACCACTCAGGGATGGATATACGCCGAAGGCCTTACACATATTGACGAACAGGACCAAGAAAGACTGATTCTGGCTGGTCACGACACCCAGGGCAAGCTGGTTGTGGCATTACAACTGAGTCGGGAAATGTTCTGAAGAAAGCGGAGGATCAAATAACGATGAAAACTATAGATAATGAGCATGAGCGCATCTTGGTGGTGTATCCTCACCCTGATGATGAAGCTTTCTCAGTGTCCGGAACATTAGCCAAGTACATAGAAGGTGGCTCTCACGTTACCTATGCTTGTCTAACACTGGGCGAGATGGGACGTAACATGGGGATTCCTCCATTTGCTAACCGCGTCACATTGCCTCAGATCCGCAAACAAGAACTGATTGAAGCTTCAGCAGCCATTGGAATTCAGGATTTAAGAATGCTTGGTTTCCACGATAAAATGATCGAATTCGAAGACCCGCAACTGCTCGACGATAGCATCATGGCACTGATCAAGGAACTGAATCCATCCCTTGTGATTACCTTCTATCCAGGGTTCAGTGTACATCCCGATCATGATGCGACGGGAGAGGCCGTCATTCGGACGATTAGTCGTCTTCCTGTAGGAGAGCGTCCATTGGTTCATTGCGTTGCATTTGCCCACAACCAGGAACAATTCATTGGTAAAGCGGATGTAATCGTTGATGTATCCGGATTTTTGAAACAAAAAATGGCATCAATCCGCGCCCACCGTTCACAGTTTCAGGCAGCCGAGCTTGTCGGAGATCGAGAGTTGAATTCAGAAGAGATCCAAGCCCGTTTTGGCAGAGAAACATTCTGGACCTATCCATTTGCCTAACACCATTACGCAGAAGTCGCCAATTTGGCGGCTTTTTTTGTTTACATCACAATATCGACACAAAAATGTAGCGTCTATAGCCTAATTGAGCTATATGGAATAAATATCATTTTAAGTACACTGTGATCAGGATTGTGATAACGCTTCATTTATTACGTTGCTTCAATGAATGAGTAACATGGAGAGTTGATTTTGAGTGAATGGAGGGATGGTGTGTACAACCAACGTATATTTTGGATCAACGTAAGACCCGTTGAATACATTGCCACAGCAATAAGCAACTGCAACAAGAAGCCGGAATTGCGCGGTTTGAATCATGAGTAATCCTTGGGCAGGATTGGGTGCATTCAACAGTTGTAAGAAGAGTCGGGTTACGGGTTTCATTTTTCTAATTGGAATGATGATGCTCTTACTATCCCTTCCGCACGGTGCAATCATGGCCTCCTCCGGACAACGTGATCTCATTCCCCTCCAGCCAATTATTGACCGTTCTGCATCCGGAGATGTCATTGTACTTGAATCAGGGCTATATTCAGGCCCCGTGACGATTGATAAGAACATCACCATTAAGGGCGATCCTACGGTCGTAGTTGTTAATGCGGAAGCCACCTCTACGATAATGATTCGTTCGGATGGGGTAAAGTTGAGCGGTTTTACAATTGAACATGATACGAATGAACAGACTGCAGCCATTCAGGTTGAAGGGAACAACAGTGAAATCATGGATCTGCATATTCAGACCCAGGGTTATGGGATGATCATCCGGAATTCGAGTCATGCAGCGATTCAGCGGAACAACATTACGTGGGTCGGAGTTGATTCTGCCTCCAGTGGCCAGAAGGGCAATGGCATTGATCTTTACAACTCCCATGATAGCTTCATTAAAGCCAATGAGATCACGGGCATGAGGGATGGAATCTATCTGGAGAACAGTCGCAAGTCAACGGTACAAAATAATAGGCTGTTACATACAAGGTATGGCATCCACTGTATGTACATTGACGGCTCTTCTGTCATGGATAATACCGGAGAGGAGAACATGACAGGTGCCATGATTATGGGCGTCAAGAATACGGTTATATCGGGCAATTCTTTTCGCAAACAGAGTACCAATGTTCATTCCCAAGGGATTCTATTGTATGACGTACATCAATCCTCTGTTCACAACAATGTTGTGGAAGGTAATCGTGTCGGCATGAATATTGCAGAGTCATCGGGCAATGAGTTCCGTGGCAATGCGGTGCTTCGGAACTTTGTTGGCATCCAGCTTGTTCTGGCAGAGGCTAATGAGTTTACACGTAACCGAATGGTGTCTAATGTCATTGAAGCTTCGGCGCTGGATAGTTCGAATAATGTTCTGATGGAGAATTACTGGGACTCCTTTCAGGGGCTCGACCTGAATCAGGATGGAATCAGTGAAATTTCCTATGCGATCAATCCTTTTTATGAGCAACTGGTCAGTCGAAATTCTGCGTATCAGCTCTTTTTCCAATCACCGGGTATGGTCTTTCTGAGTGACTTGTTTACAGAAGGCAGAGAACAATGGACTACCGACAAATCGCCACGAATGAGCATGGATACGGAATCTGATCTGCACTTGTCAGTGGAAAGGGCAGCAGGTTCCAATCTGGTGTGGATGTTCGGGTTAGTTCTGTTGGGTATGGCAACTTTTATAATCATCTATATGGGGGTATTACGAAAATGAATAAAAGTTCGAACAGAAGATGGTTTATGGTTATGGTACTTATGTTTGGCATGGTATTGTTAACCGCTTGCGGAACTAAATACGCGGCATTGCCGATTAATGAAGACGTGGATATCTGTGCGATCTGTAAAATGCAAGTGAAGGACGATGCATATGCAACACAGCTCACTACGAAAGACGGCCAAAATTACAAGTTCGATGATATCGGCTGCATGAACCAGTGGAAAACAGAAAATGGCACAGATAACATCGGCATGGACTATGTACGTGATTACAATGACAAGGAATGGATTGAATACAGCAAAGCCACGTATGTATACGACGCTTCATTGCGCACGCCCATGGCATATGGAATTCTTAACTTTAAGGACAAGCCTTCGGCTGAAGCTTTCATTGCAGAGCAAGGTGTTGGAACCATTATGACCGCTGAGGATCTTGCCTCCCATGACTGGAAACAGAACACAGAGAATATGGACATGATGGGTGAACATGGGCATGATGAGCACGGACATGGTGAAGAAGGAGACGGTAATGAGATGCATCAGGAAGGTGAGATGAAAGAAGAGTCAGGCCACTAAGTATGACAATAGAAAATGGTGATCAATGATGTCAGATATGATACAGATTGCAAGACGAGAAGTGAAAATGGGATTTCGCAATCCTTGGGCGTATTCGTTTCTGATCCTTTTTTGCACCTTTAGCTTAAGCTTGTTACTTCTGAATTCGCAGAATCTGGTTGAAGGATATTCGGGCACCACAGGTTCCATGTTGAATCTCATTCTCTACCTTTTGCCATTAATGACGCTATTCCTCGGTTCCTTCTCACTAACATCTGAAAAGGAAGACGGCAGCTGGCAACTGCTGTCTACGTATCCCATTGGCACGATGTCCTTTATTGTTGGGAAATATCTTGGGCTGTCGATTGTATTGATCACCATTGTTGCGTTTGGATACGGCCTGATGGGAGTCATTAGCGGAGTAATCGGGAATCCACTGGATGTCATGACATATCTTCTTTTTCTGGCATTCTCGTGTGGACTGGTGTTGTTATTCCTGACGCTGGCTCTATTTATCGGTTCGTTGTCGCGTAATCGGTGGCAGGCTTTGACGATCTCCGTGACCGTATGGTTTTTCGCTGTCATTGGGTGGCCGACCTTATTGCTCTCTGTGCTGGGACTGATGCCTTATCTGTGGGTAAAACCGCTGCTGGTTATGCTAACACTCATCAATCCGGCCGAGCTGGTGCGCTTGTATGTCGTGATCAAACTAGGGGGCGGCTCCATTCTTGGACCAGAATATTATCGATGGGTGGAGTGGGTGCAGCAACCAAGTGGCAGTTGGATCTTCATCGGGATATGCCTGTTCTGGATAACCTTCTCTATCTTGGCGGTATATGCGATCTGGGAGAGGGGGCGTTTTCATGGATAAAGTAGGGCTCGAAGTGTTAGGATTGTGCAAATCCATTAAAAAGCAACCGATTGTTGAGGATATTTCCTTTCATTTGACTTCTGGACAAGTCCTTGCCCTCTGTGGAGGGAATGGCGCAGGAAAGAGCACGGTACTGCGTATGATCGCTGGAATTCTTCGGCCTACCTCCGGTGAGGTTACGGTGAACAATGTGCGATGGTTGAAGGAGCGCAAGCGTTATTCAGAGCAGATTGGATATATGCCGGACGATTATCAATTTAATCAAGGACTGAGTGCGGAGGAAATGCTTCTGTTCTGGGCTTCTCTGAGGAAAGTTCCCAAGGAGAGAGTACAGGAAGTACTGACCATGGTAGGTTTGGAAGATCAAAAGAAAAACCGGGTTACGACCTTCTCCAAAGGCATGCGCCAACGTGTGTTATTCGCCCAGGCTGTGCTGTCGAAACCTCCACTGCTCATCATGGATGAGCCAACAAATGGATTGGACCCATTTTGGATGCAGGAATTAACTCAGCTGCTCAAGGGAATCAAACAGGATGGTCACATGGTCGTGTTCTCAACCCATCAGTTGGAGATCGCAGACGACATTGCGGATCAGGTGATATTCATGAACCATGGACATAATGTTGGAGAGGGCGCCACTCACGACTTTCGTGATCAATTTGGTTCGCTCCATGCAGCATTTCATCAAAGTCTTGGTTTAAAGTGAAGGTGAGTTTATTGCAGAAGAACAGTTTTAAAAGCAGACGTACACTTACAATTTTGATTGGTGTGATCGCATTGCTCGCAGGTGCATGGGCCATTTTCGAAAATGTATCGACACCCGAGTCTGAGCGTGGCAACGCTATTCAAGCTGGTGCCGTGGCTCCTGAGTTCACAGCAGTTAATTCAGCAGGCGAACAGGTCAGCCTGTCCGATTATCGGGGCAAAGCCGTCATGATTAACTTTTGGGCTTCATGGTGCACGCCCTGTGTAAGGGAGATGCCGCTCGTTCACCAGATTGCTCAGAACTATCAGAATGACGTGGAAACCCTGTTTGTTAACGTGGGGGAATCGAAGGGCACGATCCGTGAGTTTATGGATAAGCAGGCGTTTGATTTTCCGGTGATCATTGATGTGACGGGCAACATATCAGGTATGTATCGTATTACAGGTTTACCCGCAACAATGGTCATTGATAGGGATGGGGAGTTCCGTCACATACTGCTCGGTGAACTGACCGAAGATATACCATTGCAGCAATGGCTGGAAGAGAGTATCTAGTTGTACGCCAGAGATCGCCATGTTACAAGTGAAATGAATGGACGTTAAAAGTAACTACAAAAAGTAACCAGATAAAAAGCCGAACACCCATTTAACGAAGGGATGTCCGGCTTTTATTTTGAAGTTATACTGCTTCGCAGCCGATTACAATACAGCAGCTGAAGCGTGATTGTTACGAGCGATTCTAGTTGCGTCAACCATGTTACGCAGAGAAGCTACCGTTTCTTCCTGTCCACGGGTTTTCAATCCGCAGTCCGGGTTAATCCAGAACAGCTTCGGATCAAGAACACGCAGGGCGCGTTCAATCATGCTGCTCATTTCATCCACACTTGGGACACGTGGACTATGGATATCATATACGCCAAGACCGATACCCAGCTCATACGTATTTTCTTCAAAGCTATGAATCAGTTCACCGTGACTACGGGATGTCTCAATGGAGATAACATCCGCATCCATAGCTTCAATGGAATCAATCATGTCATGGAATTCGCAATAGCACATATGCGTATGGATTTGAGTCGTTTCATGCACCGTGCACGTGGAGATGCGGAACGCTTTGACGGCCCAAGCCAGGTAATCGGCTTGTTCATTTTCTTTCAGCGGAAGCCCTTCACGAACAGCAGGCTCGTCAACCTGGATCATGCCAATACCTGCCTGTTCAAGTGCTTCGACTTCCTGTCTTAGAGCATACGCCAATTGATAGGCAATCTGCTCACGAGCAATGTCTTCACGTACGAATGACCAGTTCATGATAGTAATCGGGCCAGTCAACATGCCTTTGACAGGACGCTCAGTCTGCGATTGGGCATATTTCGTTTCTTCCACCGTCATTTCACCGGTAAATGCAACATCACCGAAGATAATAGGTGGCTTCACACAACGTGAACCATATGATTGTACCCAGCCGAACTGTGTAAAGGCAAAACCGGCAAGTTTCTCGCCAAAGAATTCAACCATGTCGGTACGCTCAAACTCACCATGCACCAGTACGTCAATTCCGATCTCTTCCTGAATCTTAATCCAGATATCAATCTGCTCCCGGATGAAGGCAGCATACTGTTCGTTGTTCAACTCACCCTTGCGCCACAACTGACGTGCTTTTCTGACTTCAGCAGATTGCGGGAAACTACCAATCGTTGTTGTCGGGAAGAGTGGCAATTGCCATTTGGCCTGTTGGGCTTCATGACGCTCGGCAAAAGGACGGGAGCGCTCCGGCTGTTGAACACTGATGGAAGCAACGGCTTTCTGTACAGCGGTACGGTTCCGATCTTCGGATTGCTGAAGCGCCAGAAGAGGAAGCTCTGCTTCGTTAATTTTAGCGGTAATCTCTGCACTTGGTGAAGATAAGGCTGTAGTCAAAAGAACAATCTCATCCAGCTTTTCATCTGCAAATGCGAGTGCATTCTTCAGTTCAGATGTAAGTTTTGCCTCACGGTCTGTGGTTACTGGCACATGCAGCAGGCTGCAAGATGATTGCACGATGATACGTTCAGGCGTCACGAACTCAGACAGTTCATTCAGCAACTTCAGTTTTCCTTGAAGGGAAGCTTTCCAGATCCCACGTCCATCAATAATACCTGCACCGAGTACTTTGTCTGCCGGGAAACCGGATGTCCGAATAGACTGTGTGTTACCAGAGAGTCCGTGTACAAAATCAAGTCCTACACCTTGAACGGGCAGTGCAACAATATCGTTGTAGTTTTCGACAGATTCAAAGTACGTTTGCAACATAATATTCAGGCCTGGAACGGCTGTGGCAAATGTTTTATATATTTTATTCAGACGCTGTACGTCTTCATCGCTTAATTTGGTTACCAGAATAGGCTCGTCGATCTGCACCCACTGAACGCCTTCGCTTGCAAGTTCTTGAAGCAATTGAGTGTAAAGTGGCAGCAAGCGGTCCAACCAAGTGTCCGTCTCGGATTTATCATAGCCTTTGGAGAGCTTCAGGAAGGTTAGGGGACCAACGATAACCGGTTTTCCTTCAATGCCGAGTTTTTCTTTTGCTTCACGATAAGCGAGAAGCGGTTTGTTCTCCGTGAGAGTTGGAGAAGCCCCGTCCAGTTCAGGTACGATGTAGTGATAGTTGGTGTTAAACCATTTTGTCATTTCGCTTGCTGCAGCATCTTTCGTTCCCCGGGCAATGCCATAATATACGGACAACGGAACGGAGCCACCATCATATGCAAAACGTTTGGGAATAATGCCAAACATCACGGCCGTATCCAGGATATGATCATAATAGCTAAAGTCATTAACTGGAATGATGTCTATGCCTTTTGCTTGTTGCTTGCGCAAATGATCAATACGGATCTCCTGCAAACGTGCGTGAAATTCTGATTCCTCCAGCTTGCCTGCCCAGAACGCTTCCAACGCTTTCTTCCATTCCCGATCAGCACCAATACGCGGATATCCCAATACACTACTTTTTGTCATCGTTTAAAACCCCTCTGCTTTTATGTTACACAAAATTTATCACAGATCCGGAGTTATAATGTAATTCCATTAAATTATATCTAGTTATAGCCTGGGGCTATATCCAAAGGTGTGTTCAGCATGAAGTATAGAACTTGAAGAAGTCATTACGTTTGAAATAGATACCACTAATGTTACAATGGTTAACTATGTTCATACGAATGATTGAAAGAAAGGAAGGCGGTACGCATGAATCTGTATCACATCCAGTCCACCGTGCACGGAGTCAACAGAGTAGCATCATTTCTGGAAGACAACTATATTGGTATTGCTTGGTCAGGTACAGGGGATCTGGAACAAGCGCCCCCGGAACTATGGAAAGAACAGCTGGTTCAACACTATAGATTGGACGAGTCAGAATTGGCGAGCACACTCGCGACACTACATATGTTTGCTAACCTCATGCAGGATGGAGATTATGTATTAATTAGCGATAATGAATGGACGTATGTTGGGGATATCGGGGATTATTATTACGACGATTCCACTGGCACAGAAAACGACTTGATCTGTCACCGTCGCGGAGTTACATGGTTGGGTCGTATTCCTCTCGCTGAGCTAAATGACAAAGTTCAGGCACTGCTAAAAGATTCATCCACCCTTGCAAAGTTTGAGCATCCTGTTTCACAAGCACAGCTGGATCGCGGACTTGCAGTCGGCATAGCAGCTGAAGCAACCAACTCTCTCTCAACAGGAGTAGATGAAGCCACGATTCAAGCAGCTATTCATGTGCTGAAGGAAGCGTTGCACAGTGAAGAAGAAGAGCTGCGAATTCGTGCGGCTACAGCCATTTTGCAGTATGCCAAACCATAGGAAGACTATGCATAATGATAGAGAATTGTAGTGGCATATACATGAATTATTCGCGCAACAGCAAATTCAAATTATAAACTCTTAACTAGCCCTGAGATCTGTTCATTTACATTCCCATGACTTAGTCCACCGTGATAACAAACCACAGATGAAATGTCGAGTTCCATATACTTCTTTAAGGAGCAACGAGCTGTTTCGATATCCAGTGTAGTAGGTTCATGAATGCCTCCAAGCCTGCCGTCTACACTGTACATTGAATCTCCGGCGATGAGCGTCTTGCTGCCCATCAAATATAGACTGATATGACCTGGCGTATGACCAGGTGTATGAATAACGCGAATTCCACCGCAAAACGGCAGTTCCTGACTATCAGTCACCGTTTCATCTACTTTTCCCTTTGGAGGATGCTCAAGGTGACCGTCTTTGAGAAGAGGGAGTTGTCCCTCAATATATGGCTTATCCAGCTCATGCGCATATATCTTGACTTGTTGTGAGTCACACTCCTGCAAAATCTCGGGAAGACAGCCTATATGGTCCACATCCTGATGCGTCAGAATCACCGCTTTAAGTTGGCTGATCGGCACACCAATCTTTTCGAGTGCGATACGCAAATCGTCATATTGTCCAGGGAAACCGGTATCTATTAACATAACCATTTCTTCATCCCATATCAGAACAGGGTGAATCAAATTCCCCTTAAAATCAAGCTGAAGCATCGTTATTCCCTTTGAAATTTCCATAATATCAGACCTCCAAGAGTTGGACTTCATATTTATCGTTGCTCATTACATTTCTTATGTAAACGAATAAAGACGGCAATAAGATACGTTCGGGTATTTATAGGGTGTACTTATAGAAATATTCAATGAATGGGGGAATTGACGCTTGCTGTTGGGAATGATAATTTAGATATATCATTAAAACCAATAAGTCCAATAAGATAAAGGGGGTATGTGGGATGACACATATCGTGCATGCAGCAGCTGAAGATATTCGGAGCGAAGATTCGCTGTTATTGATCAAGGAACTGAGTGAAGAACTCGGTTTGTTATATGGCGGAGATGGAACTGCGGGATTTCAACTGTCAGACGTTGAGGTGCCACGTGCGGCCTTTATCGTTGCCAGGATCGACGGGTATCCGGTTGGTTGCGGAGCACTTAGACCCCTTGATGAAACATCTGTAGAAGTTAAACGCATGTATACACGCAGTGGTTACCGCCGTAAAGGGATTGCCCAGGCTATATTGGCCGAGGCAGAGCGTCTTGCGAACGAACTTGGTTATACCAATCTGAAACTGCAAACAGGTCCTTTGCAACCAGAAGCTGCAGCGCTGTATGAGCGTGTAGGGTATTATCGAATTCCTGTTTTCAGTGGAAATTGGGACAGAGTGTTGGCCTACCAGAAGGATCTGGTACACGAAAAAGTATAATTCTACGAAGCACAACTTTTATTTGCTGAACGGACATAGGAACATAAGATAAAATGCAAAAAGTCGCTGATTGGCGACTTTTTGCATTTTAATACTTCATTTGCTCCAATTATTTCATCTGAAAATATAGGCAAAAGCGTTCAATCCGCTGCTCTATTATTGATCGATGGGTCTTGATGTTGGGCCCCCCATTCGCAGAGTCCTTCCAAAACGGGCAGTAACCTCTCAGCTTTGACTGTCAGTCGGTACTCGACTTTAGGAGGGACTTGAGGGTACTCTTTCCGTTCTACCATGCCATCTGCTTCAAGTTCTTTGAGCTGTGAACTCAACGTTTTATACGTAATGGCTCCGATCTGTCTTTTCAGCTCATTGAAGCGGACAGGAGGGTTTTCTGCCAGAAGATACATAATCACCATTTTCCACTTGCCACCAATAACGGACAACGTATATCCAAAAGGGGTATCTTGAATATTTTTAACTCTACCGTGGTATTCAGCCATACTCATCATTAACACTATCCTTTCGGGTAGTACCTATCACTAAAGACCGTACTATTTATTTGTTTGGGCTCAGTTTATACTAACCTTACTTTGAAGTAAAGGAGATTTACGATGACTCAAAAAACAATACGTCTGCTTATGCCACAATGGCAAGGTGGAGATAATCCTAACTACTCTTTTGGAGCGGAGCTGCTTGCATGGCTTGCACCTGACAATGATCAACCTCTCATTCATGTTCCTGTTGAGGCTTATGATGGAACATCTCTGGTAAGCGAGAACGGGATAAAAGGCAGAGCACAGCTACTTCAGCAATTGCAGGCTGCCCAGCATATTATTCAAGCTCACCAGCCCGATCGCATTGTCATGTTTGGCGGTGACTGTTTGGTTGAACAAGCCCCGTTTGCTTATTTAAATGAACGATATGGCGGAGAACTTGGTTTGATATGGATTGATGCCCATGGTGATTTGGTTAGGTACGCGGGCTATGATAATGGTCATACTTTACCGCTTGGGAACCTTCTTGGGGAAGGCGATCCGGAGTTTGCCAAACATGTGAGAGTCCCTTTAAAGCCTGAACATATCTTCATGGCCGGGTTGACAACCCCCACAGAACAGGAAACCGAAGTGATTCAAAGATTGGGTATCCAAACGGCTGGAACTGAAGAATTAACCCATGGCATAGATTCGATTAAGAAGTGGATTAGAGAAAATGGGTTCAAACATCTGGCAATTCACCTTGATCTGGATGTGCTTGATCCCAACATGTTCCGTTCATTGTTATTCGCCAAACCAGGGGAACCTTATTTGTTTTCACCAGCGGGAACCATGCAATTACCTCATTTGCTTCATCTGATCAAAGAACTGTCTGAAGAAACAGATGTTGTTGGATTAGGAATAACTGAGCATCTGCCGTGGGATGCCATTAACTTGAAGAATTTGCTTGGAGAAATTCCTATTTTGAACCAGTGATACAGGATAACAAGAATATATCAGAATACTGATATAACGAGTCAAAATATAGGAAGATCATCAATAGAAATATCAATATTATTATATGGGTGGTTCAAAGCGAATCAGAAATTAAACAAACTGAGGAGAGACACCCAGATGGTCACGTTATTGTTAATCATTATTTATCTCGCATTTATAGGGCTGGGATTACCTGATGCTTTACTTGGCAGTGCCTGGTCCGTTATAAAAAACGATATACATGCGACAACAGAAATGGCTGGCTACATATCGCTAATTATTTCATTTAGTACAGTAGTTTCAAGTCTGTCCGCCAGCCGATTGTTACATCGGTTCGGAACGGGTAAAGTCACATTATTCAGTATCCTCTTAACAACGATCGCGCTGTTGGGATTCTCATTCTCTGAGAATTTTGTGTTTTTACTGATTCTGGCGATCCCTCTCGGCTTAGGTGCAGGTTCGGTGGATGCGGCACTAAGTAATTATGTAGCATTACATTTCAAGGCCAAGCATATGAACTGGTTGCATTGTTTCTGGGGAATTGGCGCAGTGACAGGCCCACTCGTTATGGCATATTGGCTGAATCAAGCAAACAACTGGCGTGCAGGATATGTTACTGTGGGGTTGATTTTGCTTGGGATCGCGGTGATTTTATTATCAACTTTGTCTCTATGGAAGATTTTTGAGAAGGGCAGAGTAGAGGGTTCAGGTGATGAGAAGAAACGCGTAAGCAACCGTGAGGCCATACGTATCCCCGGCGTGAAGATGTCGATGCTTGCGATGCTTTGTTACAACGGTTCCGAAACTGCTGCCGGTCTGTGGATGGCTTCTTTCTTCATTGTTAGCAAAGGAGTTTCTCCAGGTACTGCCGCAGCACTATCCTCCCTATTTTTCATTGGCATTATCTTGGGACGCGTAATCTCAGGTTTTCTTTCGACTCATGTATCCAGCAAAAATCTCATCAGATATGGTGGAATCGTTGGATGCTTCGGATTGGTTATCCTGGTTATGCCGATTCCGTACTGGATTGCTGCAGGGGCTTTATTTATCGTGGGATTGGGCGGAGCACCGATCTATCCGAGCATTGTCCATGCGACACCGGAACGCTTCGGTGAGAAGTCATCCCCAAGTGTAATTGGACTTGAAATGGCCAGTGCCTATACAGGTTCAACACTCATCCCGTTAGGTATGGGACTCATAGCCAGCCAATGGGGAATGTCAATGGTACCCCTGATCCTGCTGATTCTATTCAGTGTCATGTTCGCGGCTACAGAGCTGGTTAACAGAAGCAACAAGGCCACGCGCCTGACCGTCTAGCTCTTGCTATGGTCATTAAGGATCTGCCACTATACAACAAAGGAACAACCATCGCTGGTTGTTCCTTTTGGTGTGTGGACTTTTTTTATAAGAAAATCAGCAACAATGTACCTGCGGCAAAACAGTAATACGAAAAGTATTTCAGATTGCCTTTGGCCATAATGCCCATAAACCATCTCATGGAGAAATAGGTGACGAAGAGCGTCGTGATGAATGCGATCAGATAAGGGATAGCCAGCTGTGATCGATTCGGATCATTGGCAATGTCGGATACCCCCATGATGAGTCCACCAATACTTATGGGAATGTACAGCATAAAGGAGAACTTCAAAGCTGTTTCCTGTTTCATGCCGACAGCAATGGACGCAATTACAGTTGCCCCTGAGCGGCTAATCCCCGGAATAAGAGCGACCGCCTGAGCCAGACCTACCAACAATGCATCTTTTGTAGACAGATCACCGTCTTGCTTGCGACCACGAAGATTACGAATAAGCCATAAGGCAACTCCAGTCATCAATAGCGCGATGGAAACGGTATATACGGATGAGAAAATTTCTTCAATTCGGTCCTTGAACAGGACTGCAACGACAGCAGCAGGGATCGTACCAATAATTATGTATAAGCAAAACATGAAGTCAGCTCGATATTCTTCTTTACGAGTACGCAGGTAACCGAGTGCACCAATAATCAACTTTTTGATATCTTCCCGGAAAATAAAAATAATAGCGATAAGTGATGCCGTGTTAGTTAAAATCTCAAATGACAATCCATTCTGCTTGATGCCCATGAGCCTCTGGGCGATGATCAGATGACCGCTTGAGGAGACGGGAATCGGCTCCGTTGCACCTTGAACAATACCTAAAAACAAATACTTTAACCACAATATAATCTCTTCCATGTTGTCCTCCTTGAATACGTTTCATTGGTTTTTCAATGATCTCTCTGTTTAATAAATGTGACTTGTCTACTCTATTGATGATAGCTGTTTAAGTTGGTGACTTGCAAGTTAGAGTTCATAGAGAGAGGGAAATAAACATAGCTTGTCAAATCCTGCCTAGCATGATATCGTTGATAACGATTATCAATATCAACGAAAAGGTGGGTTTATTTTGCTTAAACAGATAAAATCAATATGGATCATAATGGCACTTATCTTGCTGATTGTACTTAGTGCATGTGGTCAGTCTGCCTCGACCAATAGTACAACCGGGGACAGCACGAATGCAGCTGCGGAGAGAGAAAACAAGACGAACTCGGATTCAGCTTCTTCCACTGACTCAACGGCAACTGCCGAAGAGGAACTAGTTACATATCAATCGGATGCAGGCGAAGTACAGGTACCGAAGAATCCTAAGCGCATTATTGATTTGACATCATTTTCGACAGGCTACTTTGTTGCTCTGGATGCACCGGTAGTCGGCGCTTTATCAGGAGCGATGAACAACAAATATATCAAGGATCAACTTGCAGCAGCGGGTACCATTGATCTGGGTGATACACCTACCCCCGAGAAGCTGATCAGTTTAAAACCTGACTTATTTATCGTGTACACTGGAACAGAGGGCATCGACAAGCTGGAGCAGATTGCGCCTGTTGTACAGATTGCATATGGTAAGCGCAATTTCAAGGATCTAATGCTTGAAATGGGTAAGCTCACCAATAGAGAAGACGCTGCTAAAGCTTGGAATGCTAAATGGGAAGCGATTATCAATGAACTGAAGCCCAAGGTTCAGGAAGCTGTAGGCGATCGCACCGTTTCCATACTGAATCCATACGCCAAAGGACTATTTGTATTCGGTCATAACTATGGTCGAGGCGGTGAAATTATATACGGGGAGTTTGATCTTAAGGCACCAGCCAAGGCCCAAGCTGAAGCGATTGACAGCGGAACCGGATGGGCTTCAATCTCCATGGAACTATTACCGGAGTATGCAGGTGATATCATCTTTACCAGCCCGTGGTCGGGAGATAAAACCGATCCCAAGATCGTATATGACAATACATTATGGAAGAACTTGCCTGCGGTAAAGGCAAATCAGGTGTTCCAGCTTGATCCGACTTCAGACTCGTACAACGATCCGTTAACGTTGGAAGGTCAGCTGCAATTTATTTCCGATAGCCTGCTTACCGCGAAGTAAGATTACTGCATAAATGGTAATACTGGAGCATTTCCAAACGTCGTTACAGGACGGGGGAATGCTCTTCTTATGAGATTAGAATGTTATATACGTCGATCTTGGATGAATTTTGACCAATGTAATTAAGCTTGATACAATAGGATAACAGCTGATGAACATTAAATATCAAGTGGGGTGATCCAGATTGCAGCAAAAGAGTGAACGTTTGAATGTTTGGTTGGCTTTCTCTAACATTCATACCCATCTGAACGAGAAGCTGGAACAGGCTCTGCTTCAACAATATGACTTATCTTTGAAGGAATTTTATGTGTTAAACTTCATATATAATGCGGAGGGTAAGGAATTACGCCTACAGCAACTTCAAGATCTGGTGGGGTTGAGCCAAAGTGCTACTTCCAGGCTCGTTGTTAGGATGGAAGCCAAAGACTGTGGGGCTCTGGAAAGACATGCATGTGAAGATGACCGTCGTGGCATTTATACTCGTATTACGGAGCTTGGAGAGAATAAATACAAGAAAGCACTCCAAACGTTTAATCAGGTCTTGCAAACTGAATTGGAACAGAATGGATTTGAGACTCGATTAGAGAACCTCACTAAAGAATTGTTCTAGGACTAGGGTGAATATAGGGTAATGTAGTCATTACCCTATAAGAAGACTTGACACTCATTAATATATCCGCTAAATTAAATGCATGCGCATGAATTTAATGTAGATGCAGTGATTCATGTATAAAGGAGGCACTGAGTAGACTTTATCCAAAACAAAATTTTCGACGATATCTGATGAATTAAGAGAGGGCTATACAATGATTATGTTGATGCTTTTGACCTTCATATTGGGTATCTTCATCGTTGTACGTCAATTTTGGCCACTGCGCAATCTTGAATATATAGATTATGAAGTATTTCTCAGACATGAGCGTGATTTCCGGCAGTATAAAGTGATTGATATTCGAGATGCGACGGATTATATGGCTAATCCTACTCCAGATACGATTAACATCTCACTGGGACGCCTTGCTTTCACATGGGAAAAATACCTTCTTCGAGAAGATAACGTAATTATAATGTCACCTGGTATGCTTCAATCCAAAAAGGCTGTCCGTATTTTGCGAAAGCATGGATTTGAATGTCTTTATGTGATGAAGTAAAAGATATATGTGAGTTCTAAATTATACGGAGTTATTAATTGTAGGTATTATTTCAATGCTTGCGCATGCATTTTTATTATACGTGATTCATGAAAAGGGGAGTTTTATTTTGATGACAGATTTGTTTAGTCCATATTCTTTTAAAAGTCTAGAGCTTAAAAACCGTGTTGTAATGGCTCCAATGTGCCAATATTCAGTTGAGCAAAAAGATGGTATAGCAACCGATTGGCATTACATGCACTACGTTAGTCGTGCCGTGGGAGGAACAGGTCTCATTATCATTGAAATGACAGATGTGGAGCCGGATGGACGGATCTCAGATTATGATCTTGGGTTATGGTCAGATGAACAGATTCCAGCTCTGAAGCGAATCGTAGATGCGTGTCACAGTTATGGTGCCAAGGTTGGCATTCAGATTGCGCATGCGGGCCGCAAAGCAGAAGATGCTGAAGTTCCAGTAGCTCCTTCCGCGATCGCCTTTGATGAGAATTCCAAGCAACCAAGAGCGCTCACAACGGACGAAGTAAAAGGAATGGTTGAGAAATTCCGTAGTGCAGTAGCGCGTGCTGTGAAAGCTGGTTTTGATGCGATTGAGCTTCATGGTGCACATGGATATCTGATTCATCAGTTCCATTCTCCACTTACAAACAAGCGAGAAGACGAATATGGTCAAGATTTAACTTTATTCGGCCGGGAGATCATTCAGGCTGTAAAGGCAGAGATGCCGAAAGATATGCCTTTGATGATGCGTATTTCAGCTAAAGAATATGTAGAAGGTGGCTATGGCATTAACGAAAGTTCCGAGTTTGCCAAGGCTTATAAAGAGGCAGGTGTTGACGTATTTGATATCTCATCTGGTGGGGAGGGACCTATTGCTGCATGGGGCAGACCAGGAACTCACGCGGCGTATCAAGTACCTTTGGCTAAAGCAATCAAAAAAGCTCTTGATGTACCCGTGATTGCTGTTGGAAGACTCGATGATCCTACGTTGGCGAATGCAGTCATCGGCAATGAAGAAGCTGATCTCGTTGCGGTTGGAAGAGGTCTGTTAAGAAATCCTTACTGGGCCTTGGAAGCTGCGTCTGCTTTGCGCAAGACAACGGACGTTCCAAAACAATATAAGACTGGTTTTTAATGTATTAATGATTTAACGATTTAATGATATTCATTAATCCTTGCATAGAGAAGGACTCCGACTGACAAAACAGAAGGAGTCCTTTTTGAGGTTAAACTTGGTGAGGTAAAGGAACGATACTAGCCAGTAACCAGTCAAGAGATGGTAGTCGTCTCATCGGTTTTACCTCGCAGGCGTTTAATGTCTTCTCTGGGTGGAAATCCAAACATGCGAGAATATTCACGACTGAATTGGGAAGGGCTCTCGTAACCTACCTGAAATGCTACATCTGCTGCATCGGTGGACCTGGATAATAACAAGCGGCGGGCTTCTTGCAGCCTAAGTTGTTTTTGAAACTGAATCGGACTCATGGCAGTCACTTCTTTAAACTGTCTGTGCAGCGAGGCAGTACTCATATTTGCCAAATCCGCCAATTCCTCAACCCGAAAATTTTGCTCAGAATGATTCATAATATATTCAATAACGTCTCTGATTCGATAGGTGTGGCTGCCCTCCATGGTAGCTTGTTCCAGGGCAATCCCATGTGGGCCCTTCAGAACTTTATAGAGAATTTCCTTTTTGAACAAAGGAGCGAGCAGCGGGATATCTTCCGAATGATCTTCCAACAAACGGGTTAACCTGACGACTGCATCCAGCAGAGACGGCTCAGCTTGGCTGACAAACATCGCACGTCTCGTTGTTTTCCGCGGTCTTGCTGGGAAATCGGAATGGTTCAATACCTCCAGAATCTCACTGGATGTGAATTCAAGTTTCAGGGCCAGATAGGGAGCCTCAGACGAGGCTTGAATCACTTGTCCACTAACCGGCAAGTCAACGGTTGCCACGATATAACTTCCTGGACCATACCGGAAACGATCCTGTCCCAGCAGGACTTCTTTCTCACCCTGAACGATAATGCAGAAGGATGGTTCATTCACTCTAAATATAGGTTCAGTGACAACGGATTCGCGGATTAAAAATAATGAGGGGATAGCCGTAGGATGCACCCCGTCCTTGTCAGAAAAACGGTCAATGAGTGTGGCTAATTCGTTTTGTTGTTCGTGTATTTGATCAGACATGCAAAGTTCTCCTTTTTTCCTCACAACATAATAATCACATTCTATCGTATATTGACCAAAGGCGGTAGAAAACGGATAGGAATAGGCAAACATTTGATGTGAATGGATAAGACATGCTGATTGCTGGTTGCATATTCACAATTACACAGGTCATGATATACAACAAGTACAGAAGATATACACTTATGGTTCAGCTAATACATGATCAGATGAGAATGAAAAGGGTATCTGCATCTTTTATTTACTGATCGTTCCCGATGTGTTAGATTGATTTTGGGAGGGAAGTTGAATGGCTAGAAGTAAAGAGTTTGAAGTAAACGAAGTATTGGATAAAGCAATGAAGATCTTCTGGGAACAAGGTTACGAGAAAACGTCGATGAGTGACCTGGTTGAGCATATGGGAATTCATCGCAGGAGTATATATGATACATTTGACGACAAACATTCCCTGTTCTTGCAGGCAATCGATCGTTACAGAGGTAAGGTCAGCACCACATTACTTGCAGAAATCAAGGCATCCAAGACGGCAGTGGAAGCACTGCATAAAATTTTCGATGTTATGATCAGTGAAGCAGAGGAGACACCATCGGGTTGTTTGATCGTGAACTCGGCTGTGGAGCTAGGTACGCGTGATCAGGAAGTGGACAACCGGTCCCTTGAATCATTTAACGATACAGAGCGAATGTTCGAGCAGATCATCGAATGGGGAAAGCGGGATGGAGAATTTTCTTCAGACCATGATGCGAAGGAAATGGCAGAGTATCTGCACAATATTTCTGTCGGCATTCGAGCCATGGCAAGAACCTCGATGGATAAAGAAAAATTAAATCGCATTATCCATGTATCGATGAAACTTTTGGAGAAATGATGAGTAGAGACGTACCCAAAAAAGGAGCTTGAAATCCATTAGAGGACTTCAAGCTCCTTTTTTTGTGCGCTAATTTTAGAAAATAGAAAGTATGAACCATCAATTGGTGATGGCATTTTCCATCGGTTTAATTTTATGAATCTCTTCGGTCCCAGCCTCCAAAGCTGTTTCGTAGTAGGAGCGTTTGTGCTCGATGACTTCCATGGTTCTTCTTAGTTCCTCCATTTGTGCTTCCACAATAGCTTTTCGCTCCGTAAACATGTCATATCTTTGCTTCAGTGAGGAGTCACCTTCAGAGCACCATTCAATGAAGTCCTTAATGTCTTTAATAGGCATGCCGGTCAGCTTCAGACATTGAATGATCTTTAGAAAGTCAATGTCGGAGTCTTTGAACAAACGTGTTCCACTCGTGGTACGTTCCACAAAAGGCATGAGTCCTTCCTTGTCGTAGTAACGCAATGTATATACCGTAAGGTCTAATTTTTTGGCAACTTCACCGATTGAATAGGTCATTTTCATAAAATTCCTTTCCACAGGGGGTAGACTTCGAGTTAACTCTAGGATTGATCCGAGTGAATTCTAACATGTTGGATTACTGGATGTCAAAGTACGTTGGAGATAAAAAATAAGATAAACATTTGACCTAGAGTTAACTAGAGGGGGTAAGATTATTTTGAACTTTAAATTACTAGGAGGTTATCCCATTGATTATAGCTAAAGCCAGAGCCGTTGACGGACCAGACCAACAATTCAGAAGTGCTGAAATTAAACGACGTGATCTGGATACCAGTGATGTATTAATCGAGATTAAATATGCAGGTATCTGCCATTCAGACATTCATACTGCCCACGGTGAATGGGGGCCTGTGAATTATCCACTCGTTCCTGGACACGAAATTGCCGGGATTGTAACGGATGTAGGAAGCGGAGTTTCCAAATATAAGGTTGGTGACCGAGTAGGAGTCGGATGTATGGTCGACTCTTGTGGTGAATGTGTTAACTGCCGCAAAGGTGAAGAGCAATACTGTCTCAAAGGAAATATTCAAACTTACGCTGGAGTAGACAAATATGGTGAGCCTACGCAAGGTGGATATTCAACTCATATTGTTGTCGTAGAGGTTTTCGTCGTTCGCATCCCTGATAACATTGCACTTGATGCAGCTGCACCTTTGCTGTGTGCCGGTATTACGACATATTCACCACTTCATCATTGGGGAGCTGGCCCGGGTAAGAAAGTTGCCGTTGTAGGTATGGGTGGTCTTGGTCATATGGCTGTCAAAATTGCACATGCGATGGGTGCCGAAGTAACCGTTCTTTCCCAATCCTTGAGCAAAAAAGAAGATGGACTGCAATTTGGCGCAGAACACTACTTTGCCACAAGTGAACCGGAAACATTCGAGAAACTTGCAGGTACCTTTGATCTGATGATTAACACGGTAAGTGCGAATATTGACATCAACGCTTATTTCTCACTGCTCACACTGGATGGTACACTCGTGAACGTTGGTGCTCCTGCAGAACCATTAGCCGTAAACGTATTTTCTCTGATCGGTCATCGCCGTTCATTCGCAGGTTCCATGATCGGTGGTATTCGTGAGACGCAGGAAATGCTTGATTTCTGTGCAGAACATGATATTGCACCTAACATTGAGGTCATCTCCGCAGACCAGATTGACGAAGCATACAAACGTGTATTGGCTTCCGACGTGAAATATCGCTTTGTTATTGATATCAGCACCATGTAAGTGTTAACTTTGCAATCGTGATAGGTAAAGATAGAAGAAAGCAGCTGCCGATAAGGTCAGCTGCTCTTTGCTTTTCAGTTTGTTAATTGCTGATCGTTCTACAACCTGCACTCTTATCGCAACGAACAGAAGATACCTGCGTCTAATAACTAGTTGGAAAAATATGAAAGGAGTGGGATGAGAAAGATGACAGTATCATTTTCACATCAGCCTGAAGGGTACGAATGTCCATTTTGTCGTATTTGGGGTATTGAGCGACCTGATCAGGGAACAAAACAAAGGGATATCATCTATCAAAATGAAAAGGTAACAGCATTTATAGCAGGCAAATGGTGGCCAAACAATAAAGGGCATGTTCTTATTATTCCGAATCAACATTTCGAGAACATCTTTGAACTCCCTGCGGATTATGCTGTTGAAATTCACCGCGCGGCTCAGCTTACAGCATTTGCAATGAAAAGTACATATGGATGTGATGGGATTTCGACACGGCAACATAATGAACCTGCTGGCAATCAAGACGTGTGGCATTATCATCTGCATGTTTACCCTAGATACGTGAATGATCAATTGTATCTGACAAATGGTTCTCAATCCGATCCAGATGAGCGCGCTTTCTATGCTGATCAGTTGCGTTCTTGGATCAAGGAAAACATTTAAAATCTAGCAGACTGCTCATTTTTTGTTGAGTTATCGGGCAGATAAAAGTTTGAATTTGATATTCATGATAGAATGAGTTTGAATAGGGCAAATTAATTAGTATATTTTATGATATGGGGGAAACCAATGGAGACCTTTGCAGAATTTATAGCACGCATCGATAACCCGGAACACCAGGCACGAACGGAAGAAGTCTTGAACTGGATTATTGAAAAATTCCCGAATTTAAAGCAAAAAATAGCCTGGAATCAACCGATGTTTACTGACCATGATACCTTTATCATTGGCTTTAGTGTATCCAAGCAACACCTGGCTGTTGCTCCCGAGAAGGCAGGAATTAATCGATTTTCGGAAGAGATCACTCAGGCGGGGTATGATCACACCAAAGAGTTGGTGCGAATGAAGTGGAAACAGGAGATTGATTTTTCGTTACTTGAAAGAATGATTGAGTTCAATATAAAGGATAAGGCAGAATGTTCAACATTCTGGCGCAAATAAATTGCGATATAAAAAGAAGACCTCAACTTCCGGATACGGAAAGATGAGGTCTTTTATATTTTAAGAAAAAACGATTATTGAGCACCTACAACAGGGTGAGGTACATAGGGCTCTTCAAGGAATGAGATGTCTTCTGAGGTCAACTTAACAGAAAGAGCGCCTACCGCATCTTCCAGATGCGATATTTTGGTGGCACCGATAATTGGTGCCGCTACAGTGTCTTTTTGCAGCAACCACGCAAGTGCAATGTGAGTGCGAGGGACACCGTATTTTTCTGCAATGGATGCAACTCGTTCAACAACAAGCCGATCCGCATCGCTAGTCGCATTGTACTTGGATTTCTGAACTTTGTCTGTCTCGGATCGATGTGTTGATACGGACCAGTCACGGGTTAACCTGCCTGAAGCTAGAGGACTGTAGGGAGTTACACCAATCTTCTCTTCCTTGCATAAAGGCAACATTTCTCGTTCCTCTTCACGGTAGATGAGATTCAAGTGGTTTTGCATGGAGACAAACTTGGTCCAACCATTTTTCTCTGCTACATGTAATGCTTTTTGGAACTGCCAAGCGAACATGGCTGAAGCCCCAATATATCTAACTTTACCGGACTTCACCACATCATGTAAGGCTTCCATGGTTTCCTCAATAGGCGTATTGTAGTCCCAACGATGAATGATATAGAGATCCACATAATCGGTTTCCAATCGTTTCAGGCTTTTATCAATCTCACTCAGGATGGCTTTTCTGGATAGCCCGGAACCGTTGGGTCCTTGATGCATTTGTCCGTGCACTTTGGTTGCAATGACAACCTCATCCCGATTTGCGTAATCTTTCAACGCCCGACCAAGATACTCCTCGCTCGTACCCAGAGAATATATATTCGCTGTATCGAAGAAATTAATGCCTAGATCCAATGCTTTTTTGATCACAGGGCGAGAATTTTCTTCATTCAGTACCCATTCATGAACCCATTTACTGGCATCCCCAAATCCCATACATCCCAGGCAAAATCGAGATACGTCCAAGCCTGTGTTACCAAGTTTTGTATATTGCATATCATGTTCAAATCCTTTCTAGTGTTTATTATTGCCACCTGTACGGTGATCTATATACACATTATTATGTCATATCGAATGAACCAATCTGTACCACATTTCTATCAAAGTTTTGCCTAATCCTATCAGAATCTCTGAATCTGAATCAGTTGAGCCCATTGAGATTCTCGTATAAAAAAACAAGCCAAACGTTTCTCCGTTGGAGATTCAAATGGCTTGTTCATAAAATATTATTTAATCATTGTTTGGTGAATCCAATCGCTTATTTTGGTTAATTTAAGATTGGCTTTGATTTTATCATCCAACTCTTGATACCGTGGAAGAAGATCTGTATGCCCATCAATCCATTGGTACAATTCTTTAAGACCAGCTGCTGTCTCACTTCCCAACAAAGGCTGAATCGCTGTTTCAAAATGATCAAAAGGTAGAGACATGAAGCTGATCTTTTCACCTAATACAGCACTGAATTGTTCCGCTAATTGTGCACCTGTCAGAGCTTCTAATCCGGGTGCCGGGATAATGCTTCCTGCCAATTCCGAATGAGTCAAGGCATAATAGTGGAATTGAGCTGCATCGTTTAAGCTAATCCAGGAGATCGGCTTGTCTGCTGGTACCGGGTAAGCCAAAACGCCATTGTCAAGTACCCCGGTAGGAATACTTCACTTGCACCTCCATGCGCCGTATGGAGCTGTTCTACATCTGACAGATCCCCGATGAAAGCTTCAATGTTTTGTTCCTTTAATGTTTTGGCTGTTTCCTCATTTCGAGTAATCGTGCGAACCTCAAAACCGTGTTGAACGAGTAATTGAGCGACAGCGTCGCCTTGGGAGCCCGATGCTCCATATACTAAAAATCGATCATTCTGTGTCATAGTGGTCAATAACTTCCTTTCAATATGTCATTGGAATGGATGAGTTGACACTCAGCATTGAACTCAGCATAACGGATTTAGAATAGGAGCGTAAGTACGCACATTAATGATATAAAGTATCCCTTGAGATACTATGGGAAGGCGTTTTTTACATATGTTTCGATCCCCAATCACCTAGTTGAAACAAGATCGAAGTCAGGCTTTGTCCTTTTTCTGTAAGGGAATATTCGACTTTAGGTGGAACTACAGGGTGGGTAACACGGTTTATCAAACCAGCTTCTTCAAGTTCTCGTAATTGTCTGGTTAACGTGCGATGCGTAATGGTTTCAGGGTATGAACCATGCTCAGGACATAAAAAAAGATGACCCCAGTGTAGCTCAAGGGACATCTTATTTAATATAAATTATTGTTCAACTCAGTCAGAACAGAAAAAAAGCATTGAACGTGAAAAAAAGCCATGATATAATCTATAGCGCAATTGACATTTCCATTGAATGTAAAGGGTGAATCATTATTTCTCCTAATTTAATTTTACATCCGACATTCCGATTTGTCAATGCTCTTTTTTTGGTCCTAATAAATGGAAAAGGGAGTGGACTTATTCATGGATAAAAGAAACGAATGGAAGTTGGAAGAGGAAAGACTAGTGCAGGTGAGGAACAAACTTCAGGCACGACTCGACGAGCTGGAACCGAAGGTTGCAGGACTGCATGAACAGGCTGCCGAAATTCGTAAACGGTTCTGGGAAGAAGTGACGATTAATACGGGTTCGTACACAGATTTTGAAGATGCATTTTATACCATTAATCAGCAGTCCAGAGTGTTGGCTGAGAGGGAGCGCGGGCACAAGCTGTTAACACAACAATGGAAAAATACAAAGAGACTGCTTCCAACGCCGTACTTTGGCCGTTTCGATTATAAGGAAAAAGGCATGACATTGACGGAACAGATCTACATCGGCGTATCATCCTTCATGGATGAAGATGGATTGAACTTTCTAATCTATGACTGGCGTACGCCAATTGCGAGTCTGTATTATGATCACTCTCCCGGACCAGCAAGTTATGACACACCTTCAGGACGAATCGATGGAAAGATGGAACTCAAGCGTCAATTCCAGATTCAACATGGGCAGCTTCATAGCATGTTTGATTCAACAGAGACGATTGGTGACGAATTGTTGCAGCAAGTGCTCGCCAAGGGTGCAGACTCACAAATGAAGAGCATTGTAGCAACAATCCAGAAGGAACAAAACGCCATTATCCGTGATGACCGAAGCCGAATGCTTATCGTTCAAGGGGCAGCTGGCAGTGGCAAGACGTCAGCTGCGTTACAGCGAGTGGCCTACTTACTATACAAACACCGCCAGACCGTCAAAGCAGATCAGATCGTGCTTTTCTCGCCGAATCCGATGTTTACCAGTTATATTTCAACCGTGCTTCCGGAACTTGGCGAAGAGAACATGCAGCAGACAACTTTCCAGGAATATCTGAATTATTGGTTGGACTCCTCCTTACGACCAGAGGATGCCTTTGATCAGATTGAATATGTGCTGACAGCTCAGAATGATCCGGGATATGAAGCTCGTCTGGAGGCGATTAAGTACAAAGCTTCCGAGACATTCCTGCAAGTGCTCCAAAACTACGGTAAGTGGTTAGGAAGAGAGGGGATGCGGTTTAACGGGATTCAATTTCGGGGACGTGAATTCATCACTGCGGACCGAATTAAGACTCAATTTTACAGTTTGGATCAAAATCTTACCTTGTCCAACCGTATTCTTCTTTTGCAGGAATGGTTGCTGAGAGAACTTGTTTCGCTGGAACGTCTGGAACGGGATGCAGACTGGGTTCAGGAGGAATTGAATTATCTGGACACGGATGAGTATGTGGAAGCTTTCCGCATGTTGCACAAAGAAAAGCCTGTGTTTGATGTGGCGGAAAAATACGCAGCACGAGATAACGGTAACAACAGCGCAGAGCAAGATGAGGGTGCCTTTAACTTTGGAGTGCGGGAAGAGGAGTTGCTTCGTCAGAAACTGGTGAAAGACATGTTTAAACCTTTAAGAAAGAGTGTGCGGAAATTCCAGTTCGTGGATGTGAAAGGAATATACGAACAACTATTTGTAGATGAAGCCGCTTATCGGGAACAAACGAATGGGGCAATCCCCCCACAGCACTGGCCTGAGATTTGTAAACAGACCAAGGCCATGATCCTTCAGAACAAGCTGTTCCATGAGGATGCTACTCCGTATTTATATGTAAAAGAGATGATAGAGGGCGTCCGGACGAACACAGAGATTCGTTATGTCTTTGTCGATGAAGGCCAGGATTATTCGGCGTTTCAATACGAATATCTGAAGAAACTGTTTCCTCGTGCTCGCATGACGGTGCTGGGGGATTTCGGGCAAGCGATTTTTATGCAGGCTACGGAGTTAGCAGCGTCCAACTCGCCATTGGTTGACCTATATGGAGAAGGCGAAACTACATTGATACGGCTCGTACGCAGTTATCGTTCAACCAAAGAGATTGTTGAATTCACGAGACAGATGTTACCAGGGGGAGAAGAGATCAGACCGTTTGAAAGGGGAGATCAGAAGCCTCGTTTAAGAGGATTGAAGGACGAAAAGCAGCGTGGTGCGCAGATTCTCGCAGACATCGCCACGCTTAAGGCGGAGGGGTTTGACTCCATCGCTGTGATTACGAAGAATGCGGCTGAAAGCCGTGACGCCTATGAAAGGTTGCAAAGTCAAGGCGGCGAAGGGTTACAGCTCATAACAAAGGACACACAGATTTTCGAAAAAGGAATCATGGTTATTCCTGTGTACCTCGCGAAAGGCGTTGAGTTCGATGCTGTCCTGGTCTATGATGCTTCACCCGTTGCTTACAGCCAGGAATATGATCGAAAGCTTCTGTATACGGCATGCACACGGGCCATGCACCGACTTCATCTATATACAGTGAGTGACTGGTCACCATTTGTTCAGGCGTTACCTGCGAATCTGTATGACATAAAATCATAATCCATATGTAAATCCATTCTCAATGAAGCACCAAAGAAAGATGCTCGGAGCCTTTTTTCAAAGGTTATCGGGCATCTTTTTTTATGAAGATATGAATCATAAAAGTTATTCTTTACTGATCGTTCCCGATGTGATAGATTGTTATTGGGAGTTATGAGAATGATCATTCCCATAACAGCTCGAAAATAAATAAATTCTCAATGAGAGGGAGTAATAATAAATGAATATTTCCAAACAAGTTGCTATTGTAAGTGGGGCTAATCGAGGGTTAGGCAAGGAACTTGCTCTTGAATTGCTGGCGCGGGGAACAAAAGTTTACGCTGGCGCAAGAAACCCTGAATCCATTGACCTGCCGGGGGCTATTCCACTGCAACTCGATATTACGGATCCACAATCTGTCATGGCTGCAGCTGAGGTAGCTAGTGATGTAACCCTTCTAATCAATAATGCTGGTTCCGCTACGGGTGCTTCTCTGCTCACAGGTGAGCTGAACGATATTCACTTGGAGTTCAATACACATGTATTCGGTACGCTTTCAATGATTCGTGCGTTTGCACCGGTGATAGAGAAGAATGGGGGCGGTTCGATACTGAATATCCTGTCTGCTCTATCTTGGCTCAGCCTTGGTAACTCAGGTGCATATTCAGCTGCAAAATCCGCTCAGTGGGGAATTACGAATGCATTACGTCTGGAATTAGCCCCTAAGAACGTTAGCGTTGCCGGATTGCACGTGGCGTTCATGGATACGGATATGACGGTAGGTATCGACGCACCAAAAACGAGCCCAACGGATATTGCCAAAATTGCAATAGATTCCATCGAAGCGGATCTCTACGAGATTATTGCTGATGATACCAGTCGGAACGTGCAACAGGGTCTTGCTGGCGGGGTTGCTGCCCTTTACCCACAATTGTTTCAAAAATAGAGAGATGTAGATGCATTTTCACGCTATAAATAAAACAACCCCCACCAGATATGGTGGGGGTTGAGTACGTCATGAATACTCCAATTCTATGGCTTGAGAACCGTAAGAATATAAGGTTTAACCTTTAACTGCACCGGCAGTAAGGCCGCTGACGATATATTTTTGCCCGAATAGATACAGGATGAATACAGGCAGGGAAGTAAGCACGAGATTAGCGAAGATCAGGTTCCAGTCCCGGCTATATTTGCCGTAGAAATTGTAGATCGATAGTGGCATCGTCCATGTGGAACTGTCTGTCAGGAAGTATACCGGAATCGTGATGTCATTCCAGACGGACATGAACACCATGATGGCTACCGTTGCGTTAACGGGCAGGATGAGCGGTGTGACGATGCGGAAGAACACCCCGAACACACTTGCTCCTTCCAGAAATGCGACTTCGTCCAGCGCTCGTGGAATGGTTTTGATGAATCCACTATACAAGAAGACACTGAAGGCTGTATTTAACGCGGCGTAGATCAGGATAACACTTGTGATGCTGCCGTAGAATCCCAATCCCTGTACAACCCGTATGGTCGTGATAATGGACATTGGCGCAATCAGTCCCATGAAGAAATACATATAGATGGTGCCGGATAGTTTGGTTTCCCGACGTGCCAGAATGAATGCCGCTGCCGAGGAAGCAACGATATTAATGATGGAAGATACGCCCGTAATCAAAATGCTGTTGAAGAATGCTCGCGACAGACCGCCTTCCTGGAAGACACGAACATAGTTCGAGAACTGCCATGTTTCCGGAAAACTCAGGGAGAAGCTAAGCACTTCGGCGCTGGTTTTGAATGAACCAAAGATCAGAATGACAAGCGGCAACAGAACGATAAGAGAGGCCAGAATCAGGAACCCTTCCACGATATAGTTGCGGATGGCGAGTTTGCGTGTATAGCCCATGTTATTCCGTAACCTCCTTACGCCGCATGAAGATCAATAGCGGTATAGCGATAATGGTAACGACCACGAACAGTAGAGTGTTGACCGCGGTACCAAGTCCCCAGTTGCCTTCGCCGAAAGATCGCAGAATGATCGTACCTACGACCTGTGAAGCGTTACCCGGGCCACCACCGGTCATGACATATACTTCGGAGAATACTTTGAGTCCACCGATCAAGGTCAACATCAGGTTAATGTTAATCGCGGGCAGCAAGAGTGGTAGTGTGATTTTGAAAAAACTTCTCCACGAACTTGCGCCATCAATCTTGGCCGCTTCGTAATACTCTTGAGAAATGGACTGAAGGCCCGCCAGATAGATGGCCATCTGGAACCCGGCACTCTGCCAGATCGAGACGATGGCAATCGTCCAGATCACAATCGATGGGTTGGTCAGCCAAGCTTGGCTTAACGAATGTAATCCTACAGATTCCAAAAAATTGTTGATTGTACCTTCGGTACGCAACATGGGAGTGAACAGAATGCTGATCACAAGGATGCTGAGAATGGAAGGGGAGTAAAAGATCGCACGCAGCAGGTTCTTTGTTCTTAATCGCATGTTAAGTCCTACGGCCAGCAATAGGCCGATGACATTTTTGCCAACGACGGTGACGATTGCAAATATCGCCGTATTTTTCAGTGCCAGAATAAGCGTTTTGTCCGAGAAAATTTTCTGGAAATTATCCCACCCGATGAACTTCAGCTCCAGCCGATCCAGCCGCCAATCCGTGAACGAGTAATAGAAAGCGGCGAGAGCAGGCACAACGAAAAAGAGGGAGTAGATAATCAGTGCGGGAAATATCATGTAATACGAGTACAGATTTTTAGTCCTTTTCATGTCTCACACTCCGTTATAGCTAGGCAGCATAACGGTCGATCCTGTTATGCTGCCTTATATTTCACACTTTAGAAACCTTCTACACCTTTATCCTGCATCAGCTGACTGAACTTCTCATCCCAGGATTTCAGTACTTCTTCCGGTGACAATCCGCCTGCAAATTGATCCTGCAATAATCGGTACAGTTCGCTGCGATCAACCAGCATGTATGCATCCGTTGTCAGCACGGTTTTCTTCGGCGTAATATAATTGTCTACAATATCCTGTTTGTAAGCTGGCAGTTCCGGTGTCGTAACGTCACTGAAATTGGATACGTATCCTTTGGAATCCACGATCTGTTGTGCGACATCCTTGGAAGCGATATAGTCCAGGAACTGTTTGGCTTCATCCAGATGTTTGGATTTCTTCGGAATGAACAGTTGTCCGCCCAGTGGACTTGCACCCAGACTGGCATTATCCGACGATGGAATCGGGAATACGCCCAGTTCCATATTTGGATCTTGCTCGGCCACGCCTTCAATTAACCAATCGCCCATAAACATCATGGCAACTTCCTTGTTCAGGAATTTACCTACGGCCATGTCATAGCTGTCGCTAAGCACATCCGTGTTGGTGTACCCTTTGGTGTAAATTTCATATTGTTGTTCCAGGAATGTTTTGAATTCCGGGATATCAGACCATTTTTTCTTATTGCTGTTCAACTCATCAAAAAAAGTCGGTTCATTTTTGGCTACAAAATCGGCAAAAGCGGCAGCAGGCCAGATGTTGGCAGCCCAGGCATCTTTGTAAGGCATGAATACAGGTGTAATGCCACTTGCTTTGATTTTTTCACAGATTGCAAGGAATTCTTCGTAGTTAGTTGGAATCGACAACCCGAGTTCTTCAAAGATTTGTTTGTTATAAACAACCCCTTGCATCCCTGTATCTTGGCTGACATGGAAGCTGTAGAGATGGCCACCAGAAGAGAGGACGTCTTTGTTCACAATTCTGCTCGCCCAAGGCTCGTTATCCAGAATCTCGAAGTTACGTTCAAGGTTCAGGTCTGTGACTGCGCTTGCCAGATTGTACTGAATAATGTCAGGCGTTTCATCTACAGCCAGTTTGGTTTGCAGTACAGTAGTTGTTTGTTCCGCTGGAATCAGCTGCAAATTGACACGAATGTTCGTTTGTTTTTCGAATGCATCGAGAATGTCCTGTTGGATGAAAGCAGAGTCCTGAGAACTTTTAGAGATTGCCAGCTCCAATGTGACTTTGCCACTCTTGCTGTCCCCGCCAGCAGCTGTGCCGGAATCCGTACCTCCTGATCCACAAGCCGTTAACGAGACCGATAATAAACTGGCCAGAATAATAGAAAACGCCTTTTTTCTTTTTATTGTTTTCAATGCAAATCCCCCTCTAAAACGTTTAGTGAATCCGTTTACAAGTCCGATTATAGATTCTTTTCTCGCCCGGGTACATGTCTGTACTTGAACGTTGATGTGTAAAATCCTGAACTTGAAATCGCTATCATTTCATGAAATACCGTGATAGAGTAGACATGAATATAAGGGATTTCACATCATGTCAGAACAGGAGGGCATCTCTGAGAATGGCAAAGCTCATACATAAAGCAACTCAATTCAGTTTGCAGACAAAGGTGTTTTTGACATTTCTGGCGCTGCTTTTGTTCGTGCTGGGCTGTTTTATCGTTTATGTGAATGTGATCGTTGTCCGCCCGCTCAAACTGAAAACAGAGCAGGATACGCTCGTTACAGCTACGAAGGTAAGGGAGCAAGTTGATCTCTACGTAGAACAACAGAACCAGATGTCGCAGCGAATATTATCCAGCAAAAATATATTTGCAGCCATGGACAAGAGCTCCTCTGCGCATAGTAATTATGAAAGGCTGAAACAGATTCGGATCATCAAAGACATCATGTTTCAGGCCATCGGGCCGAGTATGAATATCAAAGACATGTCCATCTACGACAATCATGGTGTTCTCCTGACAACATATCTGGGTTCGGGCAATCCTCCCGCAATATTGAACACCATGATGGAGAGTAGTCAGGTCGGACGAGATTGGACGGAAAGTGGTTTTGTTCTGCTGCGTCAAGACGATACGATCTCCTTTGTGCGCACGATCAATGATCAGAACGGCAAGGTGTACGGTTATCTTAGCATCCAGATGGAACAGGCCTATATACAGAATCTGACGGAGGGCATTAACGCCGGCGATGTTTATATTCTGAATGAACAAGGGGAGCAGATGACGGGCTCGGAAGAGGGTATGACATTTACCAATTGGACAAAGCCTTCATCAGACGAGGGACTGGATGTGGACAAAAACGACAATTATATCACGCATTCCATTTCACCCAGTACAGGTTGGATCACGTATATCATAACGCCCAAAAAATCTGTTCTGGGCTCGATCCATTCGGTTCAGACGATGTCCATTCTGCTGATTACAGCACTGATGCTGGTTTCGTTTGTGTATATCTTCCTGTCGACACGTAACCTGCTGCTGCCTATCCGCAAGCTACGTGGTCAGATCTGGCGCATGAACTACAGCAATATGTATCTGAAAGTAGATGAAACGCCGAAGAATAACGATCTCTTATTGCTGAATGAAGCCTTTCAGGATCTGATGGAGAGACTGCAGCAATCGATTGACCGGGAAAAGTCGGCGCTTCATGAAGAAGTAAAGGCGCGTAATTCTGCGCTGCAAGCCCAGATTGCACCTCATTTTATTCATAATGTTCTATACCTGATCAGTATTGCCGCCCAAGAGGGGAAGACCAAAGTTGTATCGGATATGTGCAAACATCTTTCGGACAGTCTACGTTATATTGTATCTTCACCATACGCGCATGTGACTTTGGCTGAGGAGCTTCAACATACGAGACATTATCTCTCCCTTGTACAACAAAAGTACGAAGAGGATCTGGAGTGGGACATCCATGCAGACGAGCTGGCGAACGAAATCCGGTTGCCACGGTTGGTTATTCAGCCGTTTGTGGAAAACTGCATTGAACATGCCTTTGCCAACAGCGCGCCGCCTTGGCGTATCCAGATTACCGTGAAGCAATATAACGGATTATGGGCTTTGGAGATCAAAGATAACGGAGAGGGCTTTCCACCGGATAAGATCCAGGAGATTTTAGCCAATATTCAGGCATCGGGTTCTGGAATGAACCAGACTGCCGATCGTGGAACAGCCCTTGGTAACATGGGGATTATCAATAGTGTCAATCGACTCAAACTAATGTATAACAACCGGCTCTTTATTAATATATTTAACAATCATGGGGAAGAGCAACATGGAGCAACGATTCAAATCATCGGCTCACTGACAAAGGATTTTTACTAACTAGGAGGCATAGGTGATGTATAACGCGATGATCGTTGAGGATAGCAAACCGATATTACGTAATATTAAAATGCTCTTGGAAACGCTGAGCTTCCCGATTCGTGTAGCTGCTACGGCAACGAATGGAGAAGAAGCCTTGGCAGCGTTAAAGCAGGAACCGATTGATCTGCTGTTGACAGATATTCGAATGCCGAAAATGGATGGGCTGTCCCTGATTGAGCAAGCCAAGCTTGCCAACCCGGATCTGAAGGTCATCTTGATTAGCGGTTATAGCGATTTTGAATACACAAGAAAAGCATTGAACCTGCAAGTGTTTGACTATTTGTTAAAACCTGTCGATCGAGAGGCGCTTGAAGAAGTCATGGGTCGGGTAATTGATCAACTTGATCAACAGATGTCCAAGGAGCTGCTGGATTTGCAGGAAATCATTCATCCCCAATGTGAGACTACGCCCAAACAAGGGGAAGAGTTTCCACCTTTATTCAGCCAGATGATGATCATTATGAGCAAACAGCCTTTTACCGCAGGGCATGAACGATGGATGCAGGTGGAATTTGAGACTGTAGTGCAGGACTTTTTTACATTCCATCCATGTCGTGTGTACACCTGTCAAACCCCATATCAATTTATCGCTTTTGTCAACAAGAGTGCACTGGAGGTGTACTCTTCCGTACATGAATGTCTTGAATCGTTGCGGCGGCATTTGGTTGCGCATGACATCGATGCGATCATTGGAGGACAACTTCTATTCGCTGAGTCTGGTAATCTGCCGGAGCTCTATCACCGCATGTCGTCCATTTTGTCTGAGCAGCAACGGTTGAAACAAGGAATAGTGCTGGATACCGGTAATCCGGTGTCGATGGCCAGATCTGAGACAGGCTGTCTGGATCCGGTGCAGGAATCTGCTTTTGTACAGATGATACAGGCTCGGCAGAAAGAACGGTTTGCTTTCAAGTTATCCGAATTGCTGAATCGATGGGCAGAGGAAAATGTACATATGACCGAGGTGGATCGGTTTATTGGTTTGGTCGTAGACACGTTTGCTCATCTGTACGAGGAACAGGGGTCGGGCATGAGATTGGGCCTGGAGCTTAGGTCAAGACAATTCGCCCAGGCACAGTCCTATGCCGATTTTTGCCGGGAACTGACGGAATGGACGGGACAGTGCTTCGATATGCTGCAATCCCACGTTCGAAAAAGCAAGGCGATCCTGTTCGAACAGATTGACGATTACGTAAAACTAAATAAATACTCTCAATTATCTATCAATGACATTGCCATGAAGTTTCATATTAGCCCGTCGTACGTTAGCAGAGTGATCAAAAATGCAACACAAATTACATTTGTTCAGTATTACACCGGGCTTCGCATTCAGGAGGCCTGCAGACTGATGGAAAGTCAACCAGACATGAAGTTTAAGGAAGTTTCCGATTTGTTGTCATTTAGCGACCAGCACTATTTCTCGAAGGTGTTCAAAGAGTATACGGGGCTAAGTCCTACGGATTATAAACAACAGATGTCTGGTATAAAGACCCAATCATAGTTAACAAACTTTTTTTACTTATGTTATAATACTAGACAAATACGGCTTGTTACTGAATTCATTCAGGCAATACCTATGTATATACATGCTCAAAGTTTCTTTGGGTGTGTGCATATATGGGTTTTTTTGCGTTTACTTGCCGGTTGATTCTACTAAAAATGAATACAGAGAGGAAGATTCACTTTGGAAGAAGAGAAGAAAAAAAGGTCATTTTATAGGAATGGAGGAGCCAGCTTACGATTAATGAGCACTAGACTCATTGCAGCTTTCCTTGCGGTACTTATTATCCCGACTGCACTTATCGGTTATTTCTCGTATCATAGTGCCAAAGATCAGGTGCAACAAAAAATGACCGATCCCATCAATACAATTTTAACAATGACAGGACAGCATATTAACAATCTGGTAGGGGAAAAAGCAGAAATGTTGAGTTACATAGACAGCATGTATGGCTCCGCTCCCAGTCAGGCGAACAACGAAGCAATACAAGTAGGAATCGACCAGTTAGCTGATACATATCCTGATATTCTTGCCATAACTGTGGGCAGCGATCAAGGTGGTGTTATATCATCTCCAGCAATAGAGGATGCAACATACGATCCACGCAGCACAGAATGGTACACCAATGGTATAAGTAACAATGGATCACTGTATTTTTCGAGTATTATGAAAGATTCGGTATCCGGGAAGATTTATGTAGAGATTTCGAAAGCTCTGTCAAATGAACAAGGTGTAGCAAGTATTAAACTTGATCTGGAGCGATTAGCAAATGAAATATCAATTGTGGATGTCGGAGGTAATGGGAGTCTGATTGTGGTGGACTCCAATCGAACCATCGTGGCTTGGTCTGGTGCCATTGTAAACGGTGGGGGAGGAGAGCTTGGCGGAGCACTCATCGAGGGGATTCCAGTCCATCCGAATACGGCTTCAAGTTCCGATGAACCGATGGCATTTTCCCAATTTGTCAGAACAGATCTGGCGTATGATCTGGAGGTATATAACGGTGTTAATGCTTTGACGGGTTGGAATGTCATTGCTTTGATGGGCCATGAAGATTTTATCGCCGCAGCGAAACCCATTATGGTATCGAGTCTAACTGTCATTGCTATATCTGTATTGATTGCCGGTGTAATTATTTTCTTCATTCTGAGATCTTTTATTGTACCCATGCAAAAACTGCGAAAGGCCACTCGCAGCGTAAGCGAAGGGAATCTGTCGGAACGGGTTAATCTGAAAACAGAAAACGAATTTGGTATATTGGCAAATGATTTTGACCAAATGACCATCTCCCTTCAATCGGTGGTTGCTGAACTTCATCAGACGTCAACGTTGTTAAGCCACTCTTCCCAAATGATTCAGGAAAGTACAAAACAAACCACCCAATCGGTTCAACATGTGGCGGAAACCATGCACCAGACTGCGGAATCAGCTATCGTTGGGGCGGAAAATTCGGAACAAACCGCGAATGCCGTAGAAGAGATGGCGAGAGGCATCAGTACAATTGCAGAATCTGCGAGTGCGATTGTGGATTCGGCTGAAGAGACGGAGCGCGCAGTTGCTAATGGCGGGAAAACCATAAACCAGGTTGGAGAACAAATGGAACATATTCTCGGAGCTGTTGAAGAAACCTCGGCATTGATTAATGAGCTGTCCAGTCTATCTGCCGAAGCCAATCGAATGAATGAAGCGATTACGGATATCTCTCGGCAAACCAACCTTCTATCACTGAATGCCTCTATTGAAGCATCAAGAGCAGGAGAACACGGAAAAGGTTTTGCTGTCGTTGCTGGTGAGGTGCGCACGTTATCCATACAATCCAAGCAAAGTGCGGACGAGATTGGTGCTACCATTGGCAAAATGCTTGATCTGATTGCCAAATCCACATCTCTTATGAATGATAAAGTTCGTAATCAAGTCGGTGAAGGAATGCGGATCAGCCAAGAAGCTTCTGCAACCATATCGAACATTGAACAATATACAACGCATATCGTGGATCAAATTCAGGATATTTCCGCTGTCTCAGAACAGTTGTCAGCCAGTACGGAAGAAGTCTCGGCTACGGTTGCCGCGATGAGTCACATCTCTAAAGTGTCGGCTGACAGTGCTCAGACAACTTCAGCAGCAGCCCAAGAGCAAATGGCGGCAATGCAGGAGATATCGGCATCATCTGCACAGCTATCCAAAACAGCTGAGAACATGCAAGAATTGGTTCGCCGGTTTAAGCTCTAGAGTAGAAGTAAGTAAATGTGTTAAGCAAACGTGTTAAGCAAAAGGCGCTCTCCCAATGGAGCGCCTTTTTGCATTTAAAGAGATTAGTAAGAATGTGACGCCTCATCCCCGAACATATCCTTTTGATTCTTTTTTCGGAAACTTCGTGGTGATTCACCAACCGTTTTGGTAAATAAAATCGTAAAGTAATTTGGGTTATCGTAACCGACCAGTTTGGCAATTTCCCATATTTTTTTGTTGGTTGAAATTAATAATCGGGTAGCTTCACCCATTCTTCGTTGAATCAGGTAATGATAAGGAGAAGTGCCATAGTGATTTTTATACATATGAATTAAGTAATAAAAATCGATATGAAATTGATCTGCCAATTCTTTGAGTTTAATGTTTTGCCGATAGTTGGTATCCAAATAGTCTTTAATGCTCTCAGCAAGGGTATTGCTCTCAACGATCTCCCCACTAGGAAGCTGTTGACGGGACTGCCGATCGATGATTAGAAGTATTGCTTTCAGGACATGCCGAGAGATCGACTCGTATCCATGTTCCCGGATTGAAAATTCATTAAAGAGAGTCTGCATTAACGAATGGAGCTCATCGGAATATCGGTTGGCTCGAATGATCGGATTGTTAGAGGGAGGAATGACCCAATCCTCAAGGGTCTGGGTGCCATCTGTAAAACGAAAGCCGCAATAAAAGGTTGATAACGGGTATTCAGGATTGGACTTCTCCTCGTGAAGAGTACCCTTGTTATATATGAGCATGTCCCCTTTTTGAGCCCAGTGTTTGGTGCCGTCAATGGTGAACAATCCTTTGCCTTCAGTTACGTAGATAATCTCATGCAGATCGTCATGTTTATGCGTCGGAAAACTCCAATGGGGATTGTCGGCCAGTTTTCCTACATAAATAATGGTGCAATCTCGATTTGGATGCAGTTGGCCGACTTCGTGGTGTGTATTCATCTATGTCTTCCCTTCAGAATTAGTAATGAGAGTCTGTGTTGAAATGACAACATATATAATGTTTTGCAATAAAACCACAACAACCTTGATTGTCGGCATAGCGTATCTGACAGTACAATTTCACTATCCAAAATGTACTATATATCGAAAGTGAAGGGATGGGAAAGCAGAAAATACATGAATTAATGATCGTAGACAGAAATGAAGCGCTTGCAACAATAGAAAGGATTAGTGAGTATTGATTTATGACTAGAAATAGAGAGAACCTACTTATTTTAACGCTTACGCTTGTTAGCTTTGTACTGGGAACAACCGAGTATGTCATCGTGGGTGTGTTGAAGGAAATTGAAAGTTACATGAAAGTATCACTTGCTGCCGCGGGTATGCTTGTCTCCGGTTTTGCGATCGCATACGCAGTGGGTACACCATTTGCTGTGGCCTTCTTGGCCAAAATATCCAGAAGGAGTTCCATATTGATTGGATTTGCAATCGTGTTGGCATTAAATCTATTGACCGTGTTCTCAACAACGTTCTCTTCTCTGATGGTCATTCGCATCGTGTCGGCCGTTGCTTGTGGACTTACAATATCACTTTCGATCTCGATTGTAAGCGACGCAGTGAACCGGGAGCGAAGAGGGGAAGCTATCGCCTGGATTTTGGGCGGATTTTCAATCGCAAATGTGCTAGGTGTTCCGCTCGGTACATTTATCGGACAACATCTGAGCTGGTCCATGACGTTTGTTGTTACAGCATGCATAGGTGTTGTGCCGCTGGTATTCATGTTTCGTATTCTGCCACGCCAAACAACAACGATTGCAGGTTCGTTCAGTGATCAGATGTCTCTCTTTGTGAAGCCACGGATATTGCTGGCCTGTCTGATCCCTGTACTGGGAAACAGCTGTATTTTCGTCGTTTTTACGTACATTACGCCACTCCTGAGTGAGACGATGGGTGTGCCAGTACAATGGATTAGTGCCATACTCCTGATCTATGGAGCCTGCAGCATCCTGAGTAACTGGATTGGTGCCAAAATAGCCAAGGGTGACTTCCTACCTAAGCTCAAGGGGCTTTTCGTAATCCAGGCAATCCTCTTCCTGGGCATGAGTTTTGCCGTTTCCAATCTGTGGATCGGCTTGGCATTCCTGTTTCTGATTGGATGTCTGTCATCCTCCATGAGCGCGGCATCCCAGTTGTATTTGTTTGATGTGTCTGGAGCGATCGCACCGGGATCCAAAGCATTCGCATCTACACTCCTGCCTGTGGCAGCCAACGTGGGTATAGCGTTAGGCTCCGGTGTCGGGGGAATTGCCGTTAATCTGGGGGGTGTCCAGTGGGTGCCTCCAGTTGCAGTGATGCTTGCCTTGCTGGCTTTTGTCGTTACCCTGATATGCCAGCGTTCCATCCAAGTGAATTCAGACGAAGCAACCACTGTAAAAGCAGCCTAGATGAGATGATGTTTAAACTAAACGGATGAATGCATATATACGGGATTGGAGCTACAAACAAAGTCGCTGTTATGCGGCTTTGTTTGTTTTTTTAGTTTTCCAGCATTCCGGATGAAACGGGTTCGTAGATGATAGAGGTAGGATAATGCAATAATTCAGTGAATTTATATATGAAGAGATCTGATAAAATGAATGAAAAGATAGGAGGGGGACCTATGAAAAAGCCGATGATCGGTGTTCTGCCACTGTACGATACCGACAGAAAAAGTTACTGGATGCTCCCGAATTACATGAACGCCATAGAGGAAGCCGGCGGGATTCCAATTATGCTTCCTTTGACAACGGATATCGAGATCATAGCAACGTTGGCTCATGATTTCGACGGGTTCCTGTTCACTGGAGGACATGACCTCAATCCTGAGTTATATGATGAGTATATAGAGGTTACCTGTGGAGAGTTATGTATTGAACGCGATATCATGGAGTCCATATTATTACAGAAAGTAATCGAGCTTGATAAGCCTGCCTTTGGCATATGCCGGGGACTACAATTATTTAACGTTGTTTTGGGTGGAACATTGTATCAAGACATTCCGACCAGCCTTCAACTTCATGGGAACAAGATCGTTAATCATAAGCAAAGTCCGCCGTATACAGATCTTGTACATGATGTACATATTGAAAAAAATAATATCCTGTACGATATTTTGCAAACCGATACGATAAAAGTGAACAGTTATCACCATCAAGGGATCAAGAAGTTGTCGGAAAAATTAACTGCCGTTGCAATTGCAGAAGATGAACTTGTCGAGTCGGTTGTTATGCCGAATCAGACATTTGTTTTGGCGGTACAATGGCATCCGGAGTACAGCTACAAAGCAGATGCTTATAGTCAAAAGTTATTTGCGGCGTTTGTTAATGCTTCTAAATTCGCACGATATAATATCCATATTGAAGACATAACCGCATAAAATGTGAAAAAGAAAAAAGACCTCCTGTTTATAAAAACAGAGGAGGTCCTAGTATTGGTAAATGGAATCTTGATAGTAATCATGGTATCACCATTCGATTGGCAGGATTATTTTAATCCAGACTTCGTGTTGGCATGCTCTTCAGCATTCAGGGAAGCAATCAGCTTCTCGCCTTCAACATCCAGGTTTGGCAGAATGCGATCCAGCCATTTTGGAAGTGCCCAAGCTTTGTCTCCGAAAATAGCCATGATGGCAGGGACCAAGCCCATACGGATGATAAAAGCATCAATCAGAATGCCTACAGCCAAAGTGAAACCAATCTGCTTGATCATGACATCATCGGTGAATATAAATCCTGCAAATACAGAGACCATAATCACTGCTGCGGCAACAACCACGCGACTTACCTGATTGTATCCATGAACGACGGATTCAGTCCCGCGATGACCATGCACATAGGATTCCCGCATGGAGCTAACAAGGAAGACTTGATAGTCCATCGCGAGGCCATACAGGATACCTGTCACGATGATCGGCATAAAGCTCAGCAGCGGGCCGCCGGTATCGAAACCAAAGAGCGAATGCAGCCAGCCCCATTGGAATACAGCAGTTGTGATCCCGAATGTAGCCAGGATACTAAGCAGGAAGCCAATCGTTGCTTTGATGGGAACGATGATCGAACGGAATACGAGTAACAGGATGATCAGCGAGAGCAGGATTATGATGCCTACATAAATAGGGAACACCTGCGCCAGTTTGGCTGACATATCGATGTTAACAGCTGTGATTCCAGTAACTCCGAGTTTCACATCATAGGTCTGTGCGATGCTGGAATCAGCCGCACGTAGATCAGTGACCAGTGTTTTAGTGAGATTATCGTTAGGACCCGTTTTTGGAATGAGACTGAAAATAGCTAAATCGTCTGTCATACCAAGTGGTGTGACTTGTGCAACGTTATTCTGACCTTGAAGTTCCATCACCAGACCACCCAAGAGTTCCGGTGTAACTTTTGCGGAAGACTGATTGGGCTCTGCGACCAGAATAAGGGGTCCGTTGAATCCTTCTCCGAAGCCTTCGGAGATGGCATCATAACTTTGCCTTGCCGTTGTATCCAGATTCGCTGAGGAAGCGCCAGGGATACCCATTTCCATTTTGGTGATCGGCGTCGCGGCAAAACCAAGAATGACGATGATGGCGATAATGGTAGCCCAACGATTCTTGATAACGAATTTCACCCATCTATCCGCGACTCCATGGCTAGTGGCTTTAGGATGTTTTGCGCTTTTCTCACGAGATTTGGCGGAGCAGATGCGTTCTCCTACCAATCCGAGTAAAGCTGGCAACAGGGTTAAAGCAACGAATACGTTGATGAGCACGGTGGCAGCTGCGACCAAAGCCATCGTAGACAAGAATGTGAGACCGATGACAAGCATACCGCACAGTGCAATAATGACCGTTAATCCGGCGAAAAATACCGCGCTGCCCGATGTGCCAATGGCTCTTGCTGTTGCTTCTTTAGCGCTCAAGCCTTGATCAATGATCATTCGACGTTGGCGATTAACAATGAAGAGAGCGTAATCGATTCCAACAGCCAATCCAACCATGAGAGCCAGGACGGAAGTGACACTTGGCATTTCGATGAATTTGGAGATTGAGAATGCTCCACCTACTCCGATCGCAACACCCAGTAGTGCAGTGATCAGAGGCAGACCTGCTGCAACGACGGAGCCAAGCGTGATCAACAATACGATTACCGCAATGACCAATCCAACAATCTCTGCGGAGCCGACCCCGATCGATACCGCTTTGAGCGTTTCGCCTGGCAAGACCGTAATGTTGGTTCCTTGCTCTACCGTCATAACCGATTGAATAACGGAATCAAATATATCCTGCGTTATGGCAGACTGCTCGATTGTAAATTGGAACTGGAACAGTGCGATACTGCCGTCTGAGGAGATCAGCATACCAGGTACAGGAACACCATCTACCATCAAAGGCCCATAGGGAGGAGGTGTGGTTGTTGCGGATTGAGCCGCACCCGCAGACTGAGCATTCTGAGCCATCTCAGCAGAAGCACCCGAATTTCCCGCTTCAGCTGCATAATCCGCAGGGTTAAGGACTTTGTCTAATGCGTAAACTTCATTAACACCTTTCATCATGGCAGCCAAACGTTCAGGCGTATCCAAACGCTCGTTGTCTGGTGCTTTGAACACAACACTTCCTTGACCGCCGGAGGCGGCTGGCAATTCTTTTGCCAATTGATCCAGAACCTTCTGTGACTCTGTGCCTTCAATCTTCATCTCAGAACTGATGTGAATACCATTGATACTGATCATGGAGATAACAATTCCCAGAATTAATACCCAGCCAATGATGAAGTAGGCAGGTTTGCTAAAAGCGGTTTTCCCCACTCTGTATAATAATGTAGACATTTATCTATTTTACACTCCCTCTATGATGAATGTGGATGGTTGGCATGTTCGAATCCTGCCCGCAAATGACTAAACGTCGTTTCCAAAAATTGATCGAATGTTAAAGCACCGGGCTTGGTATCCTCAGTAATGACTTGTCCGGGTAGTAACACATTAAGTCTTCCATCAATTAATGGCAGTATTGTTCCATATAGTGCGTTGATCAAAAGATAAGTATAGATCTCGTCATACTTCCCGTTAGATAAGTCTAATAAGGTATCTTGTGCCTGCGTCTGCATCCGGTGCATGGCTCCAAGGTAATGCGGTTCAAGTACGGGATAAGTCTGGGATAGTGAGAGCAACTGATGAAGTCTTCCAATTAGTTCTGTTGTAAGCTGCATCTTGATCAGGTTATACAGTACGTCAAGCAAGGAGACGTTGTCGGGCATTTTGGTAAGTAACTCTTCGAGTTCCGTTGTATTCTGAACGGATATTGCGCCTCTTGCTACAGCTTCTTCTTTACATGTGAAGTAGTTTGCAAATGTTCTACGTGAACAACCCACCTGATGCACAATATCTTCGACCGTAAAGCCATCAAGCCCATGTTCAAGGGTAAGTTCAAATGCAGCACTAGCAAGTGCTTTTTCAGTTGCTTCTTTCTTCAAATGTCGCAAGTTTCGTTTGATCATTATTCTCCGCTTATGCGTTCACCTCCAATACCAATGACTATGGTTTGTTTTTTTAAGAAGAGCACACTTACTGAATATGCACTTTGTGAGGTTTATCATAACAACAAGTTGCTCATTGTGCAAATTTACTCATTGTGCAAATATTTTATATGACGGCTATACTATGAACCAATGCTTCAACTCCTGAGGAATGAATGTTAAAATCAGATAAAAACCTGGGGCGATGATGGAAAATGAGTAGTCGTAAACAAAGTTTATTGGAAACAGCACTTGCACTATTTTTAGAGCATAGCTATGCAAATACAACAATCCAGATGATTCTGGATCAATCAGGTGTATCCAAAGGTACATTCTACAAATTCTTCAGTTCGAAAGAAGACTGTTTATATTCGATTATTGATCAGCGTATGCAGGAGGATGTTTTCATTCGCAAGGAACTTGAACAGAATCACTATACATCGGATTATGACTTGCTCGTAGATCAGATTGCGATTCCTATGTCCGTACCTAATAAAGAGCGAGTGTGGGAATTATATTGGACGGGTTTTTATTCCGGGGAGATCAACTCAGCCAAACTGGCTACAGTTCACCTAAAATGGCTGTCTACACGCTTGATTCAGGTGTACGGGAATGACATTAGCTTATATGCCAACGAAGGTGCAATATTGTGCTATGGCATACTACATCAGATTGCCAACACCTCAAGAAGTCTAAATACTCAAAAACCGGTTTGGAGCGAAGTTGTTCCAAAAGTATTAACGTACATCGAAGTGATATTAAGAACAATGCACCAAAGAAATGAACATATTTTTGACGTTCAGTCTCTTTGTTTTCTGAATGCTGATGAGCGTAACCGTGATCATGGTCTCGATATCGACAAGCTGTTGGAGGAATTGGATGAGTTCAACAAGATTGTTCAAAAATCCAAGGAATCTACATCATTAAAGCAACTTTCCAAGGGACTTTTGGCGTTATTACAGGATAAAGAAGATTTAAATATTCCTGTAATCGAAGTTGTCCTTCAAGCATTTCACAAAGAGTACAAGTCCGGTGCTTTTCAATCCGAAGCCAATAGACTAACCGAAGCCTGTTGGTGGTATTTGGAACTTGTGAAACAACGTAATTAATATAGGGTTGGCTAATAGCCGATCCTTTTTTTATTTTTACAATTATAATTATTATACTAATAGTATATCTGTTAAATTCTTTTATAACAGTTGTTTGTGGATGTCAAATGGTGATATTTGAAATTAAATATACGAGTAGTATATAATCGAAATGAACATATATTTCCATAGATTTGAATAACTTCACTTCGAAAGGAAGATTTATATGACTAATTCGAATAACCAGACATCAGAAAAAGCGGAATTTAATTTGTTTAGCGAAGAAAATAGCAAAGATCCATTTGCTATGTTTGCACAGATGCGTGCCAAAGGCTCCGTTGTCCCTATTCCTAATCCGATGGGTGGTGAAGGGCAAACCTGGATTGTAACTCGAATGGATGTCGCCATGGAAGTATTGAAAGACCACTCTCGATTTACCGTAGATATGAACTCTATTGATCGTGGCAATGATATTCGAAAAAATCTCTCAGGCGAGCTTGATTCATCGGAACCCCAAACTTTTTTTACGGGAAAGTCGATGCTCTTTGTTGATGAACCGGATCACCGAAGACTGCGTAGCCTGGTGTCCAAAGCATTCACGCCAAGATATATGGAAAGCCTGCGTCCGCGTGTCCAGGAAATTGCCAATGAATTAATTGATCAATTTGAAGGAAAAGGAGAGATGGATCTTGTAAAAGACTATGCCTATCCATTTCCAATCAACGTTATTTCCGAGATGCTGGGTATACCTCAGGAAGATCGACCTCAGATCCATGTATGGTCTGAAGCCATTGCCAAAGGTCTTGGTTTCGGTAAACAGGACCCTGAAGTAGCGCAGCATTTGCGATCATTCGCAGAATACACGGCTCAGCTTGTGGCGAACAAACGAGTGGAACCTTCCGATGACCTCATCAGTCAATTAATTGTGATCGAGGAGGAGGGGGATCGACTGAATGAAGATGAATTAATATCCATGATCACTTTATTAATATTTGCTGGACATGAGACAACGTCGAATCTGATTGCGACCGGCTCTTATCTACTTCTGACACATCCCGAACAACTAGAACAACTGAAACAAGATCTGAATCTGGTTCCTTCTGCGGTAGAGGAGTTGTTAAGATATAACGGCCCCGCCACTTCGTCAGGTCCTCGATATGCAACGCAGGACACGGAACTGGATGGACAATTGATTCAAAAGGGAGATGTTGTGATTCCTCTGTTGAAATCAGCGAATCGGGATGAGCAGCAGTTCAATGACTCCGAAGAGTTGGATATTGAACGCAAAATAAAACGGCATTTGGCCTTTGGACACGGCATCCATATGTGTCTTGGGGCTCCACTTGCTCGTGTGGAGGGAGACGTGGCGTTTACTACGCTTTTACGTCGACTGCCGGATCTTCAGCTCAGTGTTCCCCAGGAAGAGATTCATTGGCACTCCGCTTTGTCATCACAAGGATTGTCATCGTTGCCCGTAAAATTTTAATAGATTAACTTAGGTTGACTCACTGGAGTATGACGAATTTTCGTCATACTCTTTATTTGTAATGATGATAGAATGGGATGAATAGAGATCAGTCGTGTCATTGTTCAATGATTAAGAGCTAAGATATATTTGAGTCATCATTTTTGTTCTGGAGGTAAACGATATGAATAAAGATGAATTTTTTATGCATAAAGTCATTGAACTTGCTCTGCAAGCTCGCAAAGAAGGAAACGAACCATTCGGCCCATGATAGGTTAGTGGAAATTGCTGGCATCACACCATGATCGCGTGTGAAGAAGTATTCGACAAAAGTCCTCAAAAGCATGAAGCAACAAGGGAATTACTTAATACAGAAGGGTTAAAAGTATTCGAAGGATATCAATTTCTTTCTTAGTCCTCGTTCGGACAAAAAAATAATTTTTAATTATTGCTTGATTTTTTTTTCAACGTCTGATAGTGTAAGACCTGTGATTTTGGGAAGTTAATTTATCAATATGAATTAGAGCTTTCCAGCAGATAATTTTGACCACTTCACCAGGAAGTTAAGGCCATACGGACAGCCGGGTCAAACGCCGATTGGCAACTTACGTTGCTTTATTGATTGAGTTCAAAGCTCAAATTTTATAAGTTGGTTACTTTACAACCAGTGCAATTGCACATCAACTTGTGAAACGGTCAATAAGAGTGGTAAAGGCGAATTATTTGCTATATAGACTCTGATCCAATATTGATATACATGAAGGAGCTTTCCGCCAAAGGAGTTCTTGTGAACTTTTTTGGTCATGGAGACTTCACGTCTTTTTTATGATGTATATCGATAAGCAAGTGTGATGATGCGCGATTGCGGGCATTTTTCACCTTGCTTTTTTTGTTGTCTTGTTGTCGTTACTGTATCAAACAAATTAAACCAATTAAAAAAAATACATATTGGGATAGGAGAATGTAAAATGGGAAAAGCACTAATCATCGGCGCCGGCGGCGTTGCTTCCGTGGCAGTACACAAATGCGTTCAAAACAGTGAAGTTTTTGAGGAAATCTGCATCGCGAGTCGTACAAAATCCAAATGTGATGAACTCAAAGCCAAGCTGGACGGCGGAAAAACAAAAATTACAACAGCACAAGTAGATGCTGACAATGTTGACGAACTGATCGCTCTGATCAACGAAGTTAAACCGGATATCGTTATGAACCTTGCTTTGCCGTATCAAGATCTGACAATCATGGATGCTTGCCTTGCAACGAAAACAAATTACATGGACACAGCGAACTATGAGCCACATGATACAGCGAAGTTCGAATACAGCTGGCAATGGGATTACAAAGAGCGTTTTGAACAAGCAGGCATCACTGCATTGCTCGGTAGTGGCTTTGACCCAGGCGTGACAGGCGTATTCTCCGCTTATGCCCTGAAGCACTACTTCGACGAAATTGAGTACATCGACATTTTGGACTGCAATGGCGGCGACCACGGTTATCCGTTCGCAACTAACTTCAACCCTGAGATCAACATTCGCGAAGTATCTGCGAACGGAAGATACTGGGAAAATGGTGAATGGATCGAAACGAAGCCAATGGAAATCAAACGTGTCTACGACTTCAAAGAAGTTGGCGAGAAAGACATGTACCTGTTGTACCATGAGGAATTGGAATCTTTGGCAAAAAATATGCCAGGTCTGAAACGTATCCGTTTCTTCATGACATTTGGACAAAGCTACCTGACTCACTTGAAAGCTCTTGAAAATGTAGGCATGACTTCAATCGAGCCTATTGAATATGAAGGTAAACAAATTATTCCACTGCAATTTCTGAAAGCAGTACTGCCTGATCCAGCATCCCTTGGACCACGTACTGTAGGTAAAACAAACATCGGTTGTATTTTCAAAGGTAAAAAAGATGGTCAAGACAAAACATATTATGTATACAATATCTGTGATCACCAAGAGTGCTACAAAGAAGTGGGTTCCCAAGCGATCTCTTACACAACAGGCGTTCCAGCTATGATCGGTGCAGCAATGGTCATGACAGGCAAATGGAACAAACCAGGCGTATACAATGTAGAAGAGTTCAACCCGGATCCATTCATGGAAGAGTTGAACAAATGGGGCCTCCCATGGGTAGAAGACTTCAACCCGGTACTCGTTGATGAGCTGCCAGAAGAAGTTAAAGAATCGGAGCTTGTTCGTTAAAATGCGGTTCGAGCAATTACCGACACCATGTTTTGTTGTTGACGAGGCGCTTATTGAGAAAAACCTGAAAATCCTGAACGGTGTTATGCAGCGTACAGGTGCCAAAATCGTGCTCGCTCAAAAAGCATTTTCCATGACTGCGATGTACCCGCTGATTGGAGAATACCTGAGCGGAGCTACGGCGAGTGGTTTGTATGAAGCACGCCTGGGCCACGAGGAAATGGGCAAAGAGAATCATGTCTTTGCTCCGGCATACCGCGCAGAAGAGATCGACGAGATTCTTTCCATCTGCGATCACATAATTTTCAATTCTTTTTCACAGCTTGCAAAATTTAAGGATAAGGCGCTTCAGGCTGGCCGTAAGGTCGGCTTGCGCGTCAATCCAGAATGCTCTACCCAAGAAGGACACGAGATCTACGATCCGTGTTCTCCGGGTTCGCGTTTTGGCGCGAAACAAGAGGATTTCCAAGCAGATCTGTTGGAAGGTGTCTCTGGACTACACTTCCACACACTGTGTCAGCAAAATTCAGATGATCTGGAGACTACGCTGAACGCAGTTGTTGAGAAGTTCGGACAATGGTTGCCGCAAATGGAATGGATCAACTTCGGTGGTGGACACCATATCACACGTGAAGATTATGATATTCCAAGGTTGGAAGCTTGCATCAAGCGTATGCAGAATGATTATGGCCTGGAAGTATATTTGGAGCCGGGAGAAGCTGTTGCGCTGAACGCCGGTTATCTGGTGACCTCTGTGCTGGACTTCCATAAAAATGGCATGGACATCGCCATTCTGGATACTTCAGCTACATGCCATATGCCGGATGTGCTGGAAATGCCATATCGCCCGCCGCTGATCGGTTCGGGAGAAGTGGGCGAGAAGGCTCATCTGTATCGCCTAGGTGGACAAACCTGTCTGTCTGGTGACGTGATTGGGGATTATTCATTCGATCAGCCTTTGCAAGAAGGCGACCGTCTGGTATTCGAAGACATGGCGATTTACTCCATGGTGAAAACCAACACGTTCAACGGCATGCCGCTTCCAGCGATTGCTGTTAAAAGAAAAGACGGCGATTGTGAAGTTGTCCGTGAATTCGGATATCAGGATTTCAAAATGAGGCTAGCATAATTACTTCATTATATAGTAAGCATTGAATATAAATACAAAGAAGGGAACCTGGAGACAGGTTCCCTTCTTAACGTTAACTGATGTTTAACGTCTCGCAGCGTATGGAAAGATCGGTTCTCTTAGTTCAAAGTCATACGTCAACCCGTCCACAATGCCGACTACACTCTCACTGTCATACAACTCAAGTAAAAATCCAGCCATTTGTTCCGCTGTATGGAACTTGGGAACTCTGCCTTCATACTCAAACTCGTCTACATTAAAGGAATGTTTCGCAAATTCCGTCTCAGTTGCAGCCGGAGCGAGAACTTTGGCTTGCATTGCTGCGTTCTTGCCCTTCAACTCTTGCGCAAGCCCTTCCGTAAAGGCACTTACATAGAACTTAGTTGCGCAGTAGGTTACTGCATCGGCTACAATCGTATATCCTCCACCAGACGAAATATTAATGATCTGTGTGCCATCGATATCAGCATAATCACGTACATACAGGGAAGAAAGAATCGTAAGAGCTTCTATATTAAGATGAAGCATCTGTTCAATCTTGGGCAGGTGTTGTTCGCCCACGGAAGCAAAATTCCCGAATCCGGCGTTGTTAATCCACGTCTCAATAGAATAATCCTGAAGACTTTCATAGAATTCATGCACATTAGTGCCAATGGAAAGATCCACTGTACGAATGACAACATCCAGATCAGGATTGATTTCAGCAACTTTTCCTTTTAACTTGTTCAATTCATCGGTTCTGCGTGCTGCCAGGATCATATTTTTGCCACGAGCTGCAAAAGCTAATGCCGCTTCATATCCAATACCTGAACTGGCACCGGTAATCACTGTGTATTTCATGGGAATTCCTCCTGGATCTGATTTCGTTTTTTATTGTGATGTGAACACGAGTTGATTATACTGATTAGAGCTTACTCTAAGTCAAGCTCGAATATAGAGGGGAGGTTAACCATGCATACCATTGGTGAAGTGGCAGATTTACTCCATATCAGTGCACATACGTTGCGTTATTATGAGAAAGAACAGATTGTAACCCCTCTCAGAGATTCCAGTGGAGACAGGCGATACAACGAGTCCCACCTGAAATGGCTTCAATTTGTGATCAAACTAAAAGAGACCCAGATGCCCATTGCTACCATTAAGAAGTATGCATCCTTATTCCAGGAAGGGGAGCATACGGCGGCAGATCGCTTGAAGTTGCTGGAGGAGCATAAAGAGTCAATTCAAAAACAGATGCACATACTTAACACAGCAGATGAGATGCTTGAGCATAAAATTTCGTCGTATCGAACGCTCATCGGACAATGAACTAACACACACAAATGACGATCTATTGCCAAAACAGTGATTTTTATTATAGACTGTTTTTTATCGGTTGTTCATCAAGGGGGAAATGCAATGCATCAAAACAGAAAACAAAAGTCAAACAAGTTAAAGATCCTCTCCAAAGTATTATTGATTATCATTGGGGGATTTATAACGGCATATGGTCTCGAAGCCATATTGATCCCGAATAATGTCTCAGATGGTGGTGTCACAGGTCTGAGTATCGTAGGATCACAACTGTTCGGATTACCACTGGGGATACTCATCGGGATTATTAACATTCCATTTGTGTGGCTAGGGTACAAGCAAATCGGAAAAAGTTTTGCGTTATATTCGATCATCGGTATTGCTTCACTCGCAATCAGCACTAGTCTGATGCACCATGTACCAACCATCATTGAAGGTGATACCCTGCTTGTTACGGTTGTCGGCGGGATTATTATCGGTTTTGGTATGGGACTTGCATTACGTAATGGTGGCGCATTGGATGGCATAGATATGCTGGCTGTACTCCTTTCGCGAAAAGTACCTTTTGGAACCAGTGATCTCATTCTGTTCCTCAACATGTTTGTATTTATTGTCGTTTCTACCGTGTTTGGTCTGCAAGGTGCGATCTTGTCAGGACTTGCGTATTTCATTGCTTCTAAAGTAATACATATTGTTGAAGAGGGCTTGAGCGGCTCCAAAACGTTTAAAATTATTACGAATCAACCTGAGATTATGGTTGAAACCATTCGGGACCGCTTAGGCCGTGGAGCAACATATACCGAGGCTTACGGTGGCTACTCTAATGAGCAATTCAAGGAAATTACTTGTGTCATTAACCGGATGGAAGAGAGTAAAATTAAAGATATCATTCACGAAATTGACCCAACTGCTTTTGTAGTCGTATATGATGTAGCTGAAGTCAGAGGCGGCAATTTCAAAAAGAAAGATATTCACTAACATACAAAAACGCGCTGACAGGAGAAATACTCTTGGCCAGCGCGTTTTTTTTTACCATATGTATATAAAAAAAATCAAGCTTCAGTAAAAACTGTACTGAAGCTACTGTCAACACCTTCAATATACAATGGAACAGCATATACCTTTTCAATTCCAGATAAATCATGGTTTAAATTCATATCCTCTATAAGTAGAATGAACTTGCCATCAACCCGACCTTTCCCAAGCATAATCTGATGAAAAGTGATAGCTTCATCCACATGAATCACAGAGCCAGAAGAGATCATATCCATTCCAACTGCTCTCAATGAATCAAAAACCATCAGGTAACTTGCAGTATCTGCTGCAAACCCTGGGTTATGATCACTATAACGAACAGGGTCAGATGATCGAAACTTTCCAAAACCTGTGCGTATGAGCAGTAGATCAGAGCCAGCGATCTGGTGTTCATACGGCTCCAGGTCAGCTTTTGTAATAGGTTCATCATCACCTTTGGGAATATCGAGGATTGTTGGATGAGTAAAGATAAAGTAGTCTATTGGAATCTCGTTGAATTTTAGACCTTGCGGATTAAAATGCCAAGGCCCGTCAATATGAGTTCCATTATGGTTGAGAGATGTGATGATAAATTGGTTATACAGATCTCCTTGATGTATACTGGACTGCTGCTGAATCTCAACAGGAGGGTTATCTTTATAAACGGGAGTATTTACACTAAGAGGATAGGACAAGAGGATCCGCTTCATCTGTTGTTCTCTCCTTTATGTCACATAGGTTCTATACCATGTTTGGTGAATGTATGGACTCATATTATGAAAGGAATCGGTACTTCATGCATAAGTACAGCTCTCTTATGGAAAACTTCTATAGTGCGAATACAATGCATGATTTCATGTATGGGAGGTTAGCATAGTGACAAAACAGGACCCGCAAGAGCTTTTGAAGCAAAAACATGAACTGGATGAGCAAAAAAGACAGTTCACTAATTTTTCGCGGAATATTTCAGGTCATGGTGAGGTTGAAGCTGGTCAAGAGTTCAGTGTTGACCGGGTACCAGATGATCAAAACCGTATGAAATCGGTTGAGAACAGACGCGGCGAAGTCTAAAACGTTACAACATAAGCTGATCCTTTATTGGATCGGCTTATTCGTGCGAAGCATTTTAGTGAAGAGGAAGATATAGTCGTAATTGCACATAGTAGAGTATATAGGTGGTGGTCAATCGTTGTAAAAGGTCGTATATTATTAATATGTCGATTGTGGGATTGAATAGGTACCACATCGCAAAATGATAAACGATTTTACATAGAAGGACGGGAAAAAATGGACTTTAAACCGCTTGCTTCATTTATCGACCGCATTACATCCTGGCGTATACCGTGGGCAGAGGTGCTGGTGATGCATCGAAATGATACCGTTTTCCATTATCGTAATGGATACGCCAATCTGGAAGAGAAAACACCTATCGGTGATGGAGCGATCTTCAATCTATACTCCATGACCAAAATCATGACTTGCGTAGCAGGGCTGCAACTGGTGGAGAAAGGGGAAATGCTGTTAAGCGATCCCTTGTCTGATTATCTGCCAGAGTATGCTGAGATGACGGTGAAAAAAACGATGGCGAACGGGGAGATCCGACTGGAAAAGGCGACAAGAGCCATTACAGTACGTGATTTGTTCACCATGACTGCCGGGTTCTCGTATGATGTTGGTTGTCCAAGCATTCAGGAAGCAGTAAAAAGAACCGACGGAACATTGCCAACACGCGACTTTGCGAGAGCGCTTGCGAAGGAACCACTGCTGTTTGAACCAGGGACACACTGGAATTACAGCATGTGCCATGATGTGCTGGGAGCCTTGGTGGAAGTGGTAAGTGGCCAACGCTTTGGTACGTATCTGCGGGACGAAATTACTGGACCACTTGGCATGAACGATACAGCGTTTAATCTTAACGATGAGCAGCAGAAGCGCCTGATTCCGCAGTATGCTTACAATGATGAGCTTGAAAAGGCTGTACGTATGGATGGTAATGGATTCCGTGTGGGTACCGAGCTGGAGAGCGGCGGTGCAGGTTTGTTGTCAACCGTTAGTGACTATGCACTTTTCTTGAACGCACTAACTGGGCGTGGTACGAGTCCCGAAGGTGTGCGCATTCTGTCACAAGCTTCAGTGGAACTGATGCGAACGGATCACCTGAACGAGTTGACTCGCGGTGATTATTCGTGGGATCATATGTATGGATACGGATATGGACTGGGTGTTCGCACACATATCTCCAAAGCAGGAAGCGGCTCACTGAGCCCAATTGGCGAATTTGGATGGAGCGGCGCTGCTGGTTGTATGGCTATTATTGATCCGGATTCAGAACTTACGGTTATGTATGCCCAGCACCTTCTGAACAGTCAGGAGCCATACGTTCAACGACGCTTACGTAATGTGGTGTACTCCTGTCTGTAAATGATATGGTATTCGAAGTTAATTGAAGAGCCGCTATATAGCGGCTTTTTTTATGTTATATGGATCGAAAACCATTGATTCAGATTGTTATATATTTCTTTATTAGAAAGGGTATGTTATCATTCTTAGGAAAATAGTACTAGTAGGAGGCTATGCTTATTGAACATGAACCTATATTATTTACATAGTTTGATCAATGCTACACTCTAGCAAGTACCTGTTTGAATGTTGAGATTGTGAACGATTTAAAATTAGAAAAGAGCTGTTAGATTTTTATTTTTTTACTCAAAGGAGAGTCATCGATGATACACCCTAAACACAACGCAAAATGGGCTTCTCTAGCCTTATTTACCTTAATCGCCTATGTTCTGAGCGCATTGCTTCTGCTTCCACCCAATGCTGCTGCCAAAGGAGAGCAAATCTCCGCCAAACAGCTCGAAAGTATGAGCCGGCTTTCATTTACACTTCGTGATGCGAAACAAACGGCTTACACCGTTTATATTTTCGCTTATGATGAACAAAAGAGAACGCTGACCGAAGAAAATGGTTGGACGAACAATAAAAAAGGCGATAAGAGCTATTCAGGTACGTATCGTGCGGCCTTGCTGAAAAAAGGTGCAGCATACGGAACTGTCCAGGCAGCAAAACTGGATCTGAATACGATTATTTTGCCTCAAACCTGGAACTTCGTTGTGAAGAGCAAAGAGGCTAGTACACCAGACATGCTGATGATCACCGATTGGGGAACTTCTAATTTTAATGAGGTGAAAACGTATATTGTTCGTTCCGGGGAATTGCGCCGTGTAACATATGTCGATAATAAGGGGAAAAAAATCGACGATTCCTACTCTGCAAGCAGAGATGATGGAATCCGTACTCTTTCAGGTGCCCGAGTGCAGTTCAAAAATTACAACAACCTTCAATTTGTCTATGGGGTTGATACGTTTAAGCTGAATGTGAACAAATTGGAATTGCGGTTGGAAGATACGCGTAACCTCCGTTCAGACGCTTGGCCGAACTCGGGTGTTGGCGATCGCGCTTACCTGAAAAGCCTAAAGGAAGCTGCTTTAAAGGGTGTGTTGCCAGGCCGGACGGACATCAAGATTGGTATGACGCTTCAAGCTATGCAAAAAAAGTTGGGGAAACCCAATTCTCGTTCAAACGGGGAATGGGGAGCGTACTATTATTATTCTAAATTCGGCATCGGGTTTGATTCATACATGCACGAGCTTAGCAAGAAATCACGTATTGCGGTTATTCAGCTGTACAATGAAAAGCAGTATCTCTCACCATGGAATGTGAAACGATGGATGGGAAAACCCACCTCGGAATATTATAATGAAGTTGTGGGTGGTTATGAGATGGAATATGAGCTGGGTAAGCACACTATAGTTTTTAATTATTTGGAAGAAGAAGACTTAATTGACTTTACGAATATATATTAAGGTATAACATCGCGAGAATTGAATGTATTCGTATACGCACATACATGAAAAGCCGCTAATTAGCGGCTTTTTTTGTTATCCATCGAAATGGACGGGTAGTCTATTTTATTAGAGTGTTATTGGAGCTTTACACAGAACGTACACGATTGACCAAGTAAATACCAACCGACACGAACAGCAATGCAGCAAGATTTTTCAGTTCCAAGATCGTTTCCCCCAGGAATAACGCCGATAACAATGCGCCAAACACAGGGATAAGGAAGTTATAGACAGACACTCTTCCGACCTTGTTATACTTGAGAAGCATATTCCACAAACAAAATGCGACGGATGACAACAAAGCCAGGTAGATTAAGTTACTGGTGGATTCCAGGGTGAAATGGGTGACCCGACCGCCAAGTGATAGACCTAACATTGTAAGTACCAGTCCCCCGACGAATAAACTGACACCTGTTATGATCAGAACATCGATCGTAGCGGTGAGACGTTTTGCGTAAAGGGCCGTAACGGAAAAAATAAGTGCAGCTATAATAACAAACCCTTCGCCTGTGAATGAAAAGGAAAAAGCAAGCAGATCCGTATGGAAGTTTACGATGATTACGCCAACAAATCCGAGCAAGCAGCCAACAATTTTATTCCTGCTTAATTTGTCGTTTTTATAGATGAAATGGGCTAGAACAACACTGAAAAAGGTTGTCGTTGCATTCATAATGGAGCCTTTGACACCCGTTGTATTGGCTACGCCAACGTAGAAAAACATATATTGCAAACCGGTTTGCAATATACCTAACATGATAAGGCTTGTCCACTGAGGCCGGGACAATTGAAGCTTCTCTTTTCTAACGATACGAGACAGGAGCAATAGCAGCAAGCCCGCCAGTGTGAATCGATATCCGGCAAATACATACTTGGAAGCAATGTCTTCCGGCAGAATGTTAAATGCGATATATCCAAGTTTGATGGACGGGTACGCACTTCCCCATAACAAACAACAAAGGCTCGCTATGAGCATGACAAAAATGGGATCACTAAATTTACTCGGTTTTTGATTTTCAAGGGTATTTCTCTCTATCACTTTCAATCTTCTCCTCGCATTTCATGTATATATGTATGTACGAATCTACTATCCTCACTGACCATATCACATATCGCTAATATTTGTAATGATAATTAATAAACCGCTCTCTAGGTGGTAAGATTCTTAAGAAGTAGCGGTTCATGAAGCGACTTTTTATAAGTTTCTATCTAATAAAATGCCAACTTGTTCTGCGACAAAGTGAGGTTGCCGGGGTAACCCATTCGTGAAATAGGATTCCACAATACCAACGAGAGCTGTATCAAAAAAACGTAAGGACAACATCTTTCGTTAGTCCTTTATTTTTTCCCTCTGTTTTATATTCACCTCATTTTCCAGTTCTTCGATGACGAGAGCGAGGAGGCGACTGCGGAAAAAAGGGGCTCCTCTACTCCGGATCATAGCTGATAAGAATGAATAGTGAACATCAAAATAATCGAACCAAAGTACATTGCTTTCTATAAAATCCAGATCGGATGCTTCCTTGCATAATCGTCTTAGTTCTTCAATATGTTCTTCAATTAATTTATCCAGCAAGTCGAATTTGTCCGAAAAGTGATGATATATGGTTCTGCGGCCGACATTAGCATGATCTGATCTGATATATCTTGCATCGTAATGGTATCAAAAGGTTTTTCGTTCATAAGTCTAATAAAAGCGGATTTAATCGCTTCCTGAGACTTAAGTACTCTTCGATCTGTGATAGAAACGATAGTAATCACCTTGCTTTCCAGAGAGTTTCCAATCCTTGGTTGCTGATCCCAAAGTGAATTGATTTATTAGGAAATGCTACTCCCTAATTTTGTTAAATTAAAGGCTAATTAAATCCAGCGAGATTGCTGATTTTTATGTTGATCTGGGTGACATCACTTTGATTTTTAATCGAGTGATGGCTTCTTTACGTCTATGAAGTATCGATCTCTCTGACAGGTGAAAACCATGATATAGATGGATTCCGGTGCACATTTATGTATACTTGGAGAAATTTCCAGAATGAAAACGCTTGTCAAATTAAAAATAATATGATAATTTAATGTCTGTAACCGGTTACACATAGAGGAGAGCAACTTATGAAAACAATTAAAGACGTAGCTCAACTGGCTGGCGTATCTGTTGCCACCGTATCCAGAGTCATTAATGATAGAGGTTATGTTCATGCCGACACACGCAAGAAAGTGGAAGATGCTGTGAAGGCGCTTAATTTTTCGCCAAATGAAGTGGCCCGCTCATTATATAAACGTAAGTCCAAACTGATTGGCCTGTTGTTGCCGGATATTGCCAACCCTTACTTCCCGCAGTTAGCCCGCGGTGTAGAGGACAGGATGCAAGAGCAGGATTATAGACTGATATTTGGAAATAGTGATGAGGATGAACGGAAGGAGCAGGATTACATCCAGACGTTTATCCAGAACAACGTGGTCGGTGTGATCTCTTCAACGAACTATCCTCATTCTTCAATATATGAAAACCTGAAGATTCCCGTTGTGTTTCTGGACAGAACATCACTCGATCGTCCATCCGTGTATGCGGACGGCAGGGAAGGTGGAAGACTAGCTGCAAGGGAGATAATCAAACGCGGCAGTCGCCGGATCACAGTTATGCAGGGACCGTCACAGATCAGACCCGCTCAAGATCGCTTTGAAGGAGCGATTGAAGTCATCCGTGATGCTGGGTTAGACTACCGGGTAATCCAGACGACCTCATTTTCAATTAACGAGGCAGGTGTATGGGCTGAAGAATTATTCAGAAAGTATGCGGACACAGACGGGGTCATTGCCAGCAATGACATCGCAGCCATGGCAGTACTGCATGAGGCAGCACGAATTGGAAGAAAAGTTCCCGATGATGTACAAGTGATTGGTTTCGATGATATTCCAATGAGCAGCCTGTTGTCGCCGGCGTTGTCGACTATCCATCAGCCAGCATACGAGATGGGAAGAGAAGCGGCGGGATTACTTATCCAGCTTGTGGAACAAGCTGCAGTAGAGAACAAAAACATACAGTTGCCCGTAAGTTTCATCGAACGGGGCACTACGAGAAAGGTGAGATCAGATGGCTAAAATATGTGTAATAGGAAGCAGTTCAATGGATCTGGTTGTTACTTCGTCAAGACGGCCGGGGGCGGGTGAAACCGTTCTTGGCGACAGCTTCAAAACGGTTCCAGGTGGCAAAGGAGCCAATCAGGCTGTTGCCGCTGCACGACTGGGTGCTGAGGTTGCGATGATCGGCCGGGTAGGCGACGATGCTTTTGGCAAAGATATTTTAGAGAACTTTAGAGCAAATGCTGTAAATACGCAAAATGTGAAACCGGTTACACATTTAGAAAGTGGAACGGCTCATATCATTCTGGCAGAAGGTGATAATAGTATCGTAGTGGTTGAAGCGGCCAATCGGGAAGTCACTCCTGCATATGTTGATGAGGCAGCAGAAGTAATTCGAAACGCAGATATCGTGCTTATTCAGCAGGAAATTCCGGAGGAAACGGTTGTTCATGTAAGCACATTGTGTGCAGAATTCGGAACACCGCTTCTGCTTAATCCCGCTCCAGCGAGAACATTGCCGCAAGAAGTGATCGACAATGCCGCATATATCACGCCGAACGAGCATGAAGCTGAGATTTTGTTTCAGGGCATGAGTCCGGCACAGGCATTACGTCAGTATCCAAACAAGTTGTTCATCACGGAGGGCAGTAAAGGTGTACGTTACTTTGATGGCAATGAGGAAATTCTAGTCCCAACTTATAAAGTTGAGGCTATCGATACTACTGGGGCAGGGGATACGTTCAACGCCGCATTTGCAGTTGCTTTGGCAGAAGGAAAAGCGTTGCAAGACAGTATACGCTTCGCCAATCGGGCTGCATCGTTGTCTGTTACCAAGTTCGGAGCGCAGGGCGGCATGCCGACGCGTGATGAAGTAGAGGAGAGTTTGTAATGAAAAGAAATGGCATGTTGAATAGTCACATTTCCAAGATTTTGTCTGATCTGGGCCATACGGACATGATTGCGATTGCGGATGCAGGTCTGCCGGTACCGGATGGGGTGCTCAAAATTGATCTGGCCCTCAAACTGGGAACACCAAGTTTTCGCGAAGTGGTGGAAGCGATCGCAGAAGATATGGTCATTGAGAAAGTCATTGTGGCTGAAGAGATTCGCGAAGGCAATCCCGTAGCCATGCAATTCATTACAGAGAAATTCGGAGTAGAAGCAATCGATGCTTCCGTCAGCCACGAACAATTCAAAGCATTAACTCGGCAGGTGAAAGCGGTCATCCGCACAGGTGAAGCCACACCCTATGCCAATTGCATTTTACAATCGGGAGTCCATTTCGGTTAAAAGGAGGTTGCGTAATGCACATTCAGATGCAAGACATTCATAAAGCGTTTGGAACGAATCAGGTGCTGAGCGGAGTGGATTTTGAACTAAAGGATGGTGAGGTTCATGCCCTGATGGGGGAGAATGGAGCCGGCAAATCCACGCTGATGAACATTCTGATTGGTCTTCATCAGCGTGATCAGGGAACCATTACCATAGACGGAGAAGAAAACTATTTTGCAAGTCCGAAAGAAGCAGAGAAACTGGGTATCACCTTTATCCATCAGGAGCTGAATGTATGGCCTGAAATGACGGTGCTGGATAATCTATTTATTGGTAAGGAACTGACATCATCCATCGGGTTGCTTAATACAAGACAAATGAGAGCGCTTGCCAAAGAACAGTTCGCCAAGCTTTCCGTAGACATACCACTGGAACGTCCTGCGGGAGAGTGCTCTGTCGGCCAGCAACAGATGATCGAGATTGCCAAAGCGCTAATGACAGATGCCAAGGTCATCATTATGGATGAGCCAACAGCAGCACTTACGGAGCGCGAGATCCAGAAGCTGTTTGGTGTAATCAGCTCCCTGAAGAAGGAAGGCGTATCCATCGTGTATATTTCTCACCGAATGGAGGAGATATTCACGATCTGTGACCGGATTACCATCATGCGTGACGGAAGAACGGTAGACACACAGGCTATTCCGCAGACAAGCTTTGATGAAGTGGTTCGGAAAATGGTAGGTCGTGAACTTACTGAGCGTTATCCTGTCCGGAATCCTTCTTATGGTGAAGTTGTCCTCGAAGTAAGGAATGCAAGCAGCAAAGGTCTATTCGAGAATATTAACTTCACCGTGAGAGCAGGGGAAATACTCGGTTTCTCAGGACTCATGGGTTCTGGACGAACAGAGATCATGAGAACCATCTTTGGTTTGGATACGTTGGATAGCGGTGAAATCTTCATCCGCGGCAAAAAAGCGAACATTCGTAAACCGGCAGATGCCGTGAAACATGGAATCGGGTTTATTACAGAAGACCGCAAGGATGAAGGGCTGGTATTAGACTTCTCTATTCGCGAGAATATGGCGTTGCCAAATCTGTTCAGTTTCTCAAGCAAAGGTTTCATCTCAGCTTCGAAAGAACAAGACTTCGTAGATACACTGATCAAACGTCTACAGATCAAAACGCAATCCTCCGAGACGGCGGCAAAGAATCTATCCGGGGGTAACCAGCAGAAGGTGGTTATCGCGAAATGGGTTGGGATCGGACCAAGCGTGCTTATCCTGGATGAACCTACCCGCGGAGTGGATGTCGGGGCGAAGCGCGAAATCTATGAATTGATGAATGAACTGACAGACCGCGGCGTTGCAATCATCATGGTATCGTCGGAGCTACCTGAAGTGCTCGGCATGAGCGACCGGATCGCGGTTGTGCATGAGGGACACATCAGTGGCGAGGTTGCAAGAGAAGTAGCAACACAAGAACACATTATGACATTGGCCACAGGGGGACAGTGATATGACAACAATGCAGGAAAACAAAACGGCTAAAAGCGGATTCCGTTTCTCAAACGTGATACAAAAATTGGGACCGCTGCTTGGCTTAATCATTCTTATTCTCATCGTATCGGTGTTGAATCCAAGTTTCCTAGAACCGCTTAATATCTTGAATTTATTGCGTCAAGTCTCGATTAATGCGCTGATTGCCTTCGGTATGACATTTGTTATTCTGACGGGTGGAATTGATCTGTCGGTCGGCTCAATCCTGGCTTTATCCAGTGCTTTTGTAGCAAATATGATGTTGTCTGGTCTCGATCCAATCTTGTCCATCATTATCGGTGTAGCACTCGGTGGTGTCATGGGTATGGTGAACGGACTGATGATTACCAAAGGTAAAATGGCTCCGTTTATCGCCACACTCGCTACCATGACGATATTCAGAGGACTGACGTTGGTGTACACAAATGGTAACCCAATTACAGGCCTCGGGGATAACCTGCTGTTCCAATTGTTCGGCCGCGGTTACCTGCTGGGTATTCCGGTACCTGCAATTACGATGCTGATTACCTTCATGATTCTGTGGATTGTTTTGCATAAAACGGCTTTTGGCCGCAAAACGTACGCTATCGGTGGTAATGAGAAAGCTTCCATTATCTCGGGTATCAAAGTTAGTCGCGTGAAAATTATGATCTACTCCCTGACAGGTATGCTCGCTGCTCTGGCAGGTGCAATTCTGACATCTCGTTTGAATTCAGCGCAACCAACGGCAGGTACATCCTACGAGCTGGATGCGATCGCAGCAGTTGTATTGGGTGGTACAAGTCTGGCTGGAGGACGCGGACGCATCGTTGGTACACTGATCGGTGTTCTGATTATCGGCGTGTTGAATAATGGATTGAACTTGCTTGAAGTAAACTCATTTTATCAAATGGTTGTAAAAGGTATCGTCATTGCCATTGCCGTCCTGCTGGACCGCAAGAAAACAGCATAAGGAGAGAAGCGAATATGAAAAAGTGGACTGTAACACTCGTAAGTATGCTGATGATCATCGTTCTGGCCGGGTGCTCTCTGGAGCCACCGGAATGGGCTAAACCTGACCCTAACAAAAGTAACGGACAGAAGAAAATAGGTTTGTCGATATCTACACTAAACAATCCATTCTTTGTATCACTGAAGGACGGGGTAATGGCTGAAGCCAAAAAACAGGGATTACAGGTCATCGTCGTGGATGCGCAGAACGATTCGGCCAAACAAACCAATGATGTGGATGATCTCATTCAGCAAGGCGTTAGTGCACTTTTAATTAATCCTGCTGACTCTGCGGCGATCTCCACAGCGGTTCAATCGGCCAATAGCGTGGGCATTCCTGTGATCACGCTGGATCGCTCCGCAGACAAAGGCGAAGTGGCAGCACTAGTAGCATCGGATAACGTTAAAGGTGGGCGCATGGCAGCTGAATATTTTGTGGAACAGCTGGGTGAGGGAGCAAAAGTCATTGAACTTGAGGGTGTACCTGGCGCTTCCGCAACACGAGAACGGGGTAAAGGTTTCCATGAAGTGGCTGACAAGCAACTCGATGTGGTTTCCAAACAATCTGCTGATTTCGATCGGTCCAAAGGGTTAAATGTCATGGAGAATCTGCTTCAGGGTAATCCTGACGTGCAGGCTGTATTTGCCCATAATGACGAGATGGCACTTGGTGCTATTGAAGCGATTCAAAGCTCAGGTAAAGACATTCCGGTCATCGGATTCGATGGCAATGATGATGCAATCAAATCCATTCAGGATGGGAAATTGACAGCAACAGTCGCTCAGCAGCCTATACTGATTGGTCAACTGGCGCTGCAAGCAGCTCTGGATGTGCTCAGTGGCAAGCAGGTGGAGTCATCCATTCCCGCTGAATTGAAGCTGGTAACCAAGGAAAATGTGAATGAGTAAATCATCATAAAACATGTATCTTCGTTTTTGACATGAACATAGGACTAAACAAAGCCGCTAATTTAGCGGCTTTTTTTCATTTTATAAGTGTGGGCATCACATCAAATAGACCTATTGGCTTTTAAAAGTCTTGAAAATATGGCCCAACTGAATTGTATTTTTTTATTGTTTTGGATTGCTCGAAAAGAGTGTTTTTGGATATGTATAACCAATCCATCGATTGATATACTAGCATGACGTTCTACACAATCTTCACAATACATAAGGAGGAAGCTTATCTTAATGATTCATTCCTGTGCGGAATAGAAAGAAGGCGAATGATTTGAAGCATTTAGTTGAAGAAAATCTCCAATCGGTAAGACGGCAAATCGCATTGGCCTGTCAGGCTTCGGGGCGTGACATAACGGACATTACCTTGTTGCTCGCTACCAAAACGGTACCGCTAGAGAAATTACAAATGGCTATTCAAGCAGGTGAGGTCCTGTTTGGAGAAAACAAAGCTCAAGAACTTCGGGACAAATTCCCACTTATGGAACAAAACAAACAGGTAGAATGGCATTTTATCGGACATCTGCAAACAAACAAAGTAAAGGACGTTGTTAAATATGTTACGCTCATTCATTCTGTAGATCGTTTGAAGCTGGGTCAGGCATTACATAACCAGCTTCTCAAAGAGAATAAGACCTTAGACATTCTTGTGCAAATTAATACGTCCTACGAAGAAAGTAAATTTGGTGCCTCTCCAGAAACAGCCGTTGAGCTTGTAGAACAGTTGTCTCAATTCGAGACATTGAACGTGAAAGGTTTAATGACCATCGGAAAACTGAATGCGACGAACGAAGAAACACGACATTGTTTTCGATTGTTAAACCAGATCCGTACACAGATTAAAGAGAAAAATATTCCACGCGTAGAAATGGATATTTTATCGATGGGTATGTCTGGTGACTTCCAAGTCGCCATTGAAGAAGGAGCTACAATGATACGTGTAGGGACAAGTGTATTTGGTCAACGCTACTTACCGGACGAGTATTACTGGAATGAAAACACACGCATCGATGATTAAGTGAGAGGTAGTGTTAAAAATGAAGTCAGCATCCGCTTCGTTACGTGGCCGTGATATGATATCGCCGGTGATCGCCGCTTTAATATCCGTAATTGTTAATTACGGAGGTACGTTTATTCTTGTGTTTCAAGCTGCAAAAGTGGCTGGTTTAAGCCCGGAAATGACCGCTTCCTGGATTTGGTCCATCTCGATTGGGGTAGGAGTAACAGGAATTTGGCTTAGTTATCGATACAAGGAGCCAATTATTACAGCCTGGTCGACACCGGGTGTGGCGTTTCTCGTTTCAGCATTAGCGGTAACGCCTTATCCAGAAGCTATTGGCGCTTACATGATTTCGGCAGTTGGCTTTATTATTTTAGGTTTGTCAGGCATGTTTGAACGTTTTGTTCGACTTATTCCCCCAGGCATCGCTTCCGGATTGTTAGCCGGTATTTTACTACAGTTTGGTATTTCGGCCTTTGGAGGGGCGAAGGTAGATCCTTTGCTTGTGATTGTACTGTTTGCAGGCTATATCGTGCTAAGAAGGTTTACTTCCCGTTACGCCATTGTTGGCATATTGGCAATCGGTTTGATTTATTTGATTTGTATGGGGAAAACAGACTTCAGTACGATCCAATTGGCTGTAGCATCGCCTGTATTTGTTGTTCCAGCATTTTCGTTAAATGCTTTACTTGGCGTTGCGTTACCGCTGTTCATTATTACCTTGACGGGGCAGTATATGCCCGGAATGCTTGTTTTGCGTAATGATGGATTTAAGACAAGTGCCAATCCCATTTTGGCCGTAACAGGTTTGGGTTCGCTTCTTGCAGCCCCATTCGGAGCACATGCTTTTAATGTGGCAGCTATTACAGCAGCGATTTGTACAGGGAAAGATGCACATGAGGATTCTACAAAGCGGTATATTGCAGGGATTGCTTGTGGTGTTTTTTACATTTTTGTCGGCATTTTTGGCGTAACATTGGCTGCTCTGTTTTTAATTCTTCCTGCTACCTTTATTGCAACATTAGCGGGATTGGCCTTACTTGGAACCATTGGTGGCAGTCTTGCCAATGCATTAACGGACCCTAAGGGACGTGAAACTGCATTGATTACGTTTTTGGCGACAGCAGCGAATGTGACTTTGCTTGGCGTTGGTGGTGCATTTTGGGGATTGTTTGCAGGAATGATGGCACATCTACTGATGAATAGTAAATTTCCCGAAAAACAATTTGGATCGAATAGATAACCGTAATATTGAGAGGAAGATGTTCATGAAACATTTGGAGAAGCAAGATAAAGTCGTAGGAGATGCTATCCAGCAAGAGCTTGGAAGGCAGCGGGATACGATAGAACTTATTGCATCAGAGAATTTTGTAAGTCAAGCTGTGATGGAAGCAACAGGTTCGGTATTGACCAATAAATATGCGGAGGGGTATCCGGGCAGAAGATATTATGGCGGGTGTGAGCATGTCGATACAGTCGAAGAGATAGCAAATAGCCGCCTTAAAGCAATTTTTGGCGCTGAACATGCGAATGTTCAGCCTCACTCCGGTTCTCAGGCCAACATGGCTGTATATTTTGCCTCGGTGGAGATCGGTGACACGATACTTGGCATGAATCTATCCCAAGGTGGTCATCTAACACATGGAAGTACTGTTAATTTTTCAGGGAGGTTTTACAATTTTGTTCCATATGGTGTCGATGCACAAACGGGCCGCATTGATTTTGACGAGGTACGTAAACTTGCTCATAAGTATCGTCCACGCATGATCGTTGCAGGTGGAAGTGCATACCCGCGGACCATTGAGTTTGAATTATTTGCCCAGATTGCCGCCGAAGTGGGAGCTCTTTTCTTTGTAGACATGGCGCATATAGCAGGAATTGTTGCGGCAGGTTTGCATCCTAACCCGGTACCGCATGCCCATTTTGTTTCAACTACCACACATAAGACCTTACGAGGACCACGAGGGGGAGCCATTTTGTGCCGGGAACCATGGGTACAAGCGATCGACAAAGCTGTATTCCCAGCAATTCAGGGTGGTCCATTCATGCACGTCATAGCGGGGAAAGCGGTGGCATTCGGTGAGGCATTGCAATCCGATTTCACAACATATATTGAAGGTGTTCTGAATAACGCCAACGTTTTGGCAGAAACTTTAATGAATGAAGGACTCACCCTTGTATCGGGAGGAACAGATAATCATATCGTGTTGGTTGACTTACGAACTATGGGCCTTACAGGCAAAGAAGCCGAAGCTTTACTGGATGAAGTAGGGATTACGGCGAATAAAAATGCAATCCCTCACGATACAGCAAGTCCTTTGGTTACAAGCGGTATTCGTTTTGGAACTCCGGCTATGACTTCAAGAGGACTTGGAGCCAGGGAAATGAAAGAAATTGCTCAGCTGATAGGGCTTGCTTTCAAAAATCCAAAGAACTCGGATGTGAAAAAACAGATATTAGGAAATGTCCATGAAATCACTTCGCAATTTCCTCTATATGAAGGGCTTAAATAGTCTAGCAGTAGACATATCTTAGCCTGCAATTGTTCCTAAGGGATAACAATTGCAGGCTCATTTGGCTTGCTCATATTGAAAAATTACTTTTTGAACGAAGAGATATACCTTAATTGAGATATAGGAGACGCCCTAGTAGGAGATACCTACACGAGACTGTACGTACTCATCAGAGATTAATTGATGATAAGCAAACTCTGCCGTATCGATTACAGATATAGAAGTTCCACCGTCAGGCAAATAGTCGCGCTCAACCCGGTACTTACCAAGAGATTCTCCATCAAATAAGTAGGTAGGACACACGATGGTCCATTCTAAATTTGAAGCTTTGAGAATGTTGTACATCTCCAGATGCTCCTCAGCTGCTCGAGTGGACTTACGTTTGGATTCGGAGGATTGAAAACGAAGCAAGCCAGGATCAGTTCGACTTTCCAATATTCCTGCTGTACCAATGGTAATGATTCTTTTGATACGCTCCTGAGCCATAGCCTCAATAATATGTCCCATGGATTGCGATAATGTAGTCGTTCCATCGGTACTTAAGGAACTAACAACGAGATCCACACCCTGTATGGCGTGATGAATATCCTCTTTGACTAAAGCGTTTCCTTGATGCAGAACCAAATGGTCATCGCGGATTTGTAGCTTTTCCGGGCTTCTAACCAGTGCAGTTACATGATGATTGGAACGTAGGGCATGAGAGACGAAATGACTTCCAACCCGTCCGGTCGCTCCTAATACTAAAATTTTCATCAAAAAACATCCTTTCAAATCCGATTGGAGAGCAGGTTCTCCCTCATAGTACAATCTTTGCAAGTCGATCTATGCCTTCCTCAATCTGATCCTCGTCCACTTTCGCAAAACCTAATATCCATCCTTTTCGATGACTCTCCAGGCAATATCTACTAAGTGGATACACGCGTACACCTTGATCAAGGGCAGCATTCGTCAGCGCTTCTTCATCAAATGACGTTTCAGATTCCAGAAGCATATGTAATCCCGTTTCCACACCACTTAATGTAAATCGTGAGCCCAGCCCAGAAGCAACAATGGCTTTGGTCATGACTTCGTGTCTGCGTCGATATATGTTCCGAACTCTTCTCATATGGCGCATAAAATGACCACGCTCAATAAAATGAGTTAGCGTTAATTGTTCCATAATCGGCAGATGACGATAGGTTAATTCATGAACTTGGGTAAGGCGATCGATGGCTATTTTGGGACCAATGATAGCGGATAGTCGAATGCCAGGTGCAACCATTTTGGAAAAACTCATCATATAAAGCGTATTCTGAGGTTGCTGACTAAATATAGTTGGAAGTGGATCTCCACGGTACCTAAATTCGCTATCGTAGTCATCCTCAACAATCCAATATCGATGATGAGCTGCCAAGTGCATCAATTGTTGCCTGCGTGGCTCCGACATAATAACGCCAACTGCGCACTGATGAGAAGGTGTGACAAATACAAGTTTCGTCTGTGGGTGAATATGATCTACACTTAATCCATACTCATCGACTGGAATGGGATCGACTTGCATCCGGCGGTATTTCATCGCCATCCAAGCGGCAGGGAAGCCGGGATCTTCTACGGAAACTCTGTCTCCCTCACTTAAGAGTGCCTGGGCAATTAAATCAATGCTATGTTGTGCACCTGATGTTAACAAGATTTGATCAACATCGATATGAATGCCTCTTTCAAGTGACAAATAACGCTGAATCTGTTCTCTTAACGCCAGTAACCCTCTTGCATCACCATAAGCCCAAAGATCCAGATTGGGTTCTGTGGAAGCTTGTAAAAAAGATTGCCTCCAGGCTTTTGTGAAACTTTCATCCAGATAAGGCTCGTGGGGATTAAAATCAATTTCTATTTTGCGATTGTCTCTATTGCCAAACCAACTATGCAGATGACCAATCGATTCGTTTAGTGCAGGCAGTTCGGGAGGAATAGGCCCTTGCATCGTGGTTTCTTCTGATGAACGCGGTGCGTATGCCCAATCACTAACCCTTGTCCCGGCTCGTCGGGAGGTTACCGTATACCCTCGGCTGAATAATTCCTCGTACACAATCTGTATGGTTGAGCGTGAAACACCAATTAATTGAGCAAGTTCACGTGATGGAAGCAGCAATTCGCCTGGTTGCCATTTCCCGGTTGTGATATTATGAATCGCTTGATCCAAAAGTTGCTGCCAGATCGGGCGTTGGTCATTCCGATTAACTTTTAGCATTGCTTCAACTCCATTACTCATACTGAATTATGGATTGCATTTATTTATGTACTTAGCCATGTTATTGGCACTCCATTGATTGATATACCATTATAGCAAAAGTTTAATTTGCAAACAAAACAAAGCTGGACTAAAGCGATTTTCACCGTGTGTCCAACTTATTTGGGTTGATTCTGCTTGGTTCATACTCGATTCATATTCAAGCCACAGACAGTTCATCTTCTTCGGTTACACTGCTGGAGTACAAGAGATTCCTAATCCATAGACTAGACAGGAGAAGATGAGATTGACACGAAAGAAACGAACTTCTATCGCCGCCATAACTTTGGTGTTTGCAATGATGTCCCCAATGTCGGCCATGGCCACACCTGCTATCAGTAACGGTAGTAACCCTACGTATGATCAGACCAAAAAGGCAGCTATCGCAAAGGCTAGAGTACTCACTAAATCATACGCTACGACAAGTGTGCAGTACGCACTGATGGATGATGGCGAGATTGTGTTCTCCGGTCGGGCAGGCAAAAATGATCTAAAAAACAACATCCCTCTTTCTTCAGATACCATGTATGGCATTGGTTCAACCAGCAAAATGATGCTCACAACCGCCGTTATGAAGCTCGTTGACCAAGGCAAGATCGATCTCGATGAGCCTGTCGTGAAGTATATTCCAGACTTTAAAATGAAAGACAAGCGTTACCAACAGATTACACCACGCATGTTACTGAATCATTCATCCGGACTTCTCGGAACGTCAAGTAACAGTGCAATACTGTTTGGAGATAATGATACCTATGCACATGATACGTTACTGGAACAATTGGCGACGCAACATCTGAAGGCCGATCCTGGCGCATACTCGGTGTATAGTAATGATGGTTTTACATTAGCTGAGATTCTGGTTGAGCGGGTCAGCGGCATGAGTTTTACCACTTTCATGCACCGTTACATAACTGAACCCCTTGGTATGGAGCATACCAAAACACCGCAGGATATTGTGGACCTTAGCCAGATGGCAGCAACATATTCCCCATCGCATGAGGAGCAACTTCCATTAGAGACTACAAATATGATTGCCTCGGGAGGCATCTATTCCACCGCTGAAGATCTGGTTCAGTTCTCGAAAATCTTTACAGGTGAGGTTGAAACGGTTCTTTCACAGGAGTCTGTAGAGGCCATGGAGCAAGAAGAATACAAAAGAGGCATGTGGCCGGAAGAAGGCGATTCGTCCATTGGCTATGGCCTGGGATGGGACAGCGTGAACCTGTTTCCTTTTAATGATTACGGCATCCAGGCAGTAAGCAAAGGTGGCAATACGATAAACTATCATTCTTCATTGATTGTGTTACCGGAATACAACATGGCTGCTGCCGTAACCTCTTCGGGTGGTCACAGCTCAACCGATCAATTGCTGGCAACTGAACTGTTGCTTGGCGCGCTCGAGGAAAAAAATATTATTTCAGAGCGTAAGCCGGAGAAGTCACATGGTGCACCGGTAAAAGCAACCATGCCGAAGGAACTTACACAGCATACGGGTACGTATGGCGGTGGTGCAAACATGTTATTGAACTTGACTGTGAAGAATGGCGGACAATTGACGATATCTAATCTGTCGTCTCCTAACAGCACTGATCAGACATATATTTACAGTGCTGATGGCTCATTCATTAATGATGCGGGTACGGAAAAGCTGAAGTTCGTTCAGGAAGTCAATGGGAACACATACTTGTGGTCTCGCTCATATCAGTATGTTCCCGGACTTGGACAAGTTGCTTCCTCGGAATATAGGGCAGAAAAGCTTGAAACTAATGAATTGTCTGCAGAAGTAAAAGCAGCTTGGCAGAAACGGGAAGGTAAAGCATACGTGTTGGTTAATGAAAAATACACATCAACATTGTACAATGCAGCTATGCCGATGATTCCCATTCATACTTTTAATGAGCTGCCTGGTTATATCTACACCAATAAAATCATTGGAGCTAACCAAGCCGTAAACCAATTGCAAATTCCTGGATTAGCGGGACGTGACACAATGGAGTTCAATTTCTATGAGGAAAATGGTGTGGAATACGTTACAGCTGGTGGCAACGTTTATGCTGTTCAAGAAATTATCAAACCGATCTATACGGGAAAACAATCGAAGACAACCATTCAAGCGAATGGCCATGCCACATGGTTTTCAATTCCGGCATCCGTTGCAGGTAAAGAAATGACGGTCAAGATGTCTTCAAACAGCGGATTTGCTGTATATAACCAAGCGGGTGTAGGCATTAATCATACAGTGGTCAGTGGACAAATCGAAATTGTGTTGCCTGAGAACGGAACCATTGTGTTCGCGGGTGAAGCTGGTTCGAAGTTCGAGATTGTATTGACAACCAGAGCAAATTAATAGATGATAAAAAACTGTACAACAAAAAGTCGCGGAAATCGCGGCTTTTTTTGAGTTTAAAATTTTAAATAATACGTTTTAAAGTAAATGTACCTTTTTCAGATTTGCGATGTAATATTGGGTTTCGTAAAGCTTACCTAAAGGGTAAGTATTAAAAGGACTTTTACTGGTTGGAAAAAAATGATGGAGGAAAATGTTGCAAGTGGAAAGGCAAAGCATTGATTGTTAATATACAGTAAATAATAACAATCAAATATGCAGAAGATCGACAAAAAGTTTAATAGCAATACCGATTCCAAAGAAAATAATGATTATTCGGACAACACCGAGACGGGGAGGACACATGAAAACAACGAAGATCTCATTTTTTATACTTTCACTGATGCTGCTCCTGGTGAGCGGTCTATCAGGGTGGGTTGGAAACGCTGCTGCAGCATCCGATTCCGGTAAGACTTATATTATCGGGACTGATGTCACATTTGCTCCATTCGAATATGAAGATGAGAATGGTAATTTTGTTGGTATCGATATGGATTTGCTGGATGCTATCGCTAAAGATCAAAATTTTAAGTATCAAATTAAATCTCTGGGATTTAACGCAGCTGTACAGGCACTTGAGGCGAATCAAGTCGATGGTGTGATCGCAGGGATGAGTATTACGGATGAAAGAAAAGCGAAATTTGATTTTTCTGATACTTATTTTGAATCAGGTGTCGTTATGGGTGTTAGTGCCAACAATGACACAATTAAGAGTTATGAAGACCTTCGTGGACAGAAGGTAGCCGTGAAAACCGGAACAGAAGGGTTTAGTTTTGCAGAGTCCATCGCTTCAGAGTACGGATTTACGATCGTTCCGTTCGATGAGTCATACCAAATGTATGAAGACGTAAAAACTGGTAATTCCGTAGCCTGTTTTGAAGATTATCCTGTACTGGCCTATGGGGTTAATCAGAACAACGGTTTGAAAATTGTTACCGATAAAGAAGACGGCGCGCCTTACGGTTTTGCAGTAAGCAAGGGGAAAAACCAGGAGCTTCTGGAGATGTTTAATACAGGTCTCGCCAATATCAAAGCTAACGGTGAGTATAAGCGCATTACCGAGAAATATCTTGGTGAGAACGCGCCGACTGTCGCCAATCAAGGACGCTGGGAGCTAATTCAGAAATCTCTTCCTGCCCTGTTTAAAGGTCTGGGAAACACACTTGTTTACACGATTGTGTCACTGTTCTTCGCGTTTATCATCGGTCTGATTTTCGGATTTATGAAGGTGGGACAGAATAAATTCCTTCGTGGTGTTGCCACTGTATTTGTGGATATCTTCCGCGGCATTCCGCTGATTGTCCTGGCATTCTTTATCTATTTCGGGATTCCACAGGCGATGGGCTTCACGATGCCATTGTTCCTGGCGGCTATTCTGACACTTAGTCTGAATGCAGGGGCGTACGTAACCGAAATTATCCGAGGCGGGATTCAATCGATTGATCGTGGTCAGATGGAAGCTGCCCGTTCATTGGGACTTCCTTATCGCAAAGCGATGATAAAGATTGTCATTCCGCAGGCAGTGCGGGTTATGATTCCGTCCTTCATTAACCAGATGGTTATCACGTTGAAGGATACGTCAATCTTATCCGTTATTGGTCTCGTAGAGTTGACACAATCGGGTAAAATTGTAATTGCAAGAACGTTCTCCTCTTTTGACATTTGGTTAACGGTTGCGGTTATGTACCTGATTGTTATCATCACATTGACCAAAATTGCTGATTATCTGGAGGTGAAGGTTCGTCGTGGCTAAAATAAAAGTTGAAGGTTTGAAGAAAAGTTTCGGCACAAATCAGGTTCTCAAGGGAATTGATGTGGCGGTCAGCGAAGGAGAAGTCGTCTGTGTCATCGGGCCTTCCGGTTCAGGAAAAAGTACCTTTTTGCGCTGCATCAACCAATTAGATGCCATTACGGCAGGGCGGGTTATCGTGGATGATCAGGATCTGAATGACCCTAAAACGAACCTGAACAAAGCTCGCGAAAATATTGGAATGGTATTTCAACATTTTAACTTGTTCCCTCATTTTAGTGTACTTAAGAACATCATGTTTGCGCCCAGAGAACTCGGGATATTAAATGCCCAGCAGGCGCGTGATACAGCACTCAAATTACTTGAGCGTGTGGGTTTGTCTGATAAAGCAGATAGCTTTCCAACACAACTGTCAGGTGGACAAAAGCAACGGGTTGCGATTGCTCGTGCACTTGCTATGAATCCGGACGTTATGTTATTTGATGAACCAACTTCGGCGCTCGACCCTGAGATGGTAGGAGAAGTCCTTGGTGTTATGAAAGACCTCGCGAGCGAAGGCATGACGATGATGATCGTTACCCATGAGATGGGTTTTGCCCGTGAAGTAGCTGATCGTGTGATCTTCATGGACGGTGGTTATATTGTCGAGCAGGGCACTCCTGAAGAGATATTTGGAAATCCGAAGAATGAACGGACGATCAGCTTTTTGGAGAAGGTACTCTAGAACTGAATCGAGAATGAACACATTGAAAGTCGCTATTTAAGCGGCTTTTTTTGTTATATTTATGAGGTGATTTAATATATTTGAATACCGTCCAAATCCAGCAAGAAAGAGAGGTCTGTCCTCCATGGATAATGTGTCACAGGAAGACAAACTGGAATCCATCAAAGCCTTTCAATCAACCATCCGCAAGTCGGAAAATGCCTTAGTGAATATGACTCAGAATAGGAATAACACAACATTGCTACAGAAACGTCTCCAAGCTTTTTACATTGGTCTAGCAATGTTGGATAAACAGTGGAATCAAAAAGCTCATTCATACACCAAGGAAGATATAGCAGAAGCCCAACTTGTCTTGATTGGATTGTTTCCATCCCTTGAGAGCATGTATGCCAAGATCAAAGAAGGTAGCCCTCAAAAGACTCTTCTGGAAAGAAGGATTAAAGCATTTCATCTGGCCGTTCAAGCCATGGATGATCTCGCAATTTAAGTATTCCAACATTCTGCTTATTTTGATTGAAACCACTGAAAATGGTTTACGTATCATTGTTTTGACGGGAAGACTGGGTATGCGTAATTGACCATGGATAAACATATGTCTATCGAATGGAGAATGATCATGGAAGAAGAAACGAATCAAGCAGAATTACCCGGAGGGCAGATCAACTCAATGAATGCTATGGTGTATGATACTTACGGAACCCCAGACGTACTTCGATTGGAGAAGGTGCCCATTCCTGTGCCTAAAGATCAAGAAGTGTTAATTGAGGTCTATGCCACTTCGGTAAATTCATGGGATTGGGATCTATTGCGCGGGAAACCACTCGTTAACCGTATCGGCGCGGCAAGGCAGCCTCGTTATCGAATTCTTGGCGCAGATGTGGCAGGGCGCGTAATCGCCGTTGGAGCTTCTGCTACACGGTTCAAACCAGGAGACGAGGTGTTCGGAGATCTTTCCGGTTGCGGGTGGGGTGGATTCGCGGAATATGTATGTGCAGCTGAGAAGGCCTTGACACCCAAACCCGCCGGTATCAACTATGTGCAAGCGGCAGCTATTCCTCAGGCAGCCGTTTTGGCTTTGCAAGGTTTACGTGATCGGGGAGAGCTGCAAAAGGGACAGCGTGTTCTGATTAATGGCGCAGGTGGTGGAGTCGGGACATTTGCCATCCAATATGCCAAATTGCTTGGGGCTGAGGTGACTGGCGTTGACAGTGCTGAAAAGCTCGACACGTTGCATGCTGTGGGAGCTGACTATGTGTTGGATTACAGGAAAGCGAATTTCACTGCAGTAGGTGTACAATACGACCTGATTCTGGATGTCATCGGAAAGCATTCGGTTTTTGCTTTGAAACGTGCACTAGTTAGCGGAGGCAGGTACGTGATGATCGGAGGTCCAATGCCGCACATTCTTCTCAATCTGATATGTGCACCGTTCATTGCCAAATTTGAACATAAGAAAATAATGCTTCTCATCCATAAACCGAATCATGAGGATCAAGAGGTATGGAGAGAACTTGTTGAATCAGGCCATGTCTTGCCGATTGTTCACCGCGAGTACGCATTAAATGAAGCAGCTCAGGCCATTCAAGATATTGGAGAAGGTCGTGTGAAAGGAAAAGCCGTCATCTCCATCAAGAAAATGGATTTATGAATAGAAGGGCATCATGAAGGTAGCTTGTCATTCGATATCAAAATTATAAGATCATATTTCCTTCGAGGTCGCTAAGTTAGCGGCTTTTTTTGTGCGTTCAAGTATTATTGGAAATATACCTTGACAACAACAAGCTCATTAGTTATTATTTCATTCATGACAGTGATTACTGACATTCAGAGAGAAGGTATATAGACATGTCCATTAGCAGCAATCTTAGCAGTAAAGAAAAATTAATGTTGACGGCTATCGATTTAATTTCAAAAAAAGGCTATAAAAGTGTGACGACACAGGAAATAGCCACTACAGCCGGACTAAGTGAGAAAACCTTGTTTCGTCTCTTTGGAACCAAACAAAACTTGTTAGAGACTGCCTTTGACCAATATCATTATGCAGAAGAGATGACCAGAATCTTCAATGAAAAACTCGTATGGGACCTGTATACAGATTTGTTGCTAATCAGCAAGACATATCATAATATCATGAACCGTAATCGAAAATTGTTTATGATTAGCCTGAAAGAAGTAGAGAATCTACCCGGTTATAGAGAGAGAACGGTAAAGCATCCTCAACAACTTTTGGATATTTTAACCAATTATTTCAATATCATGTATGATAAAGGAAAGTTGGCTAAAATCAATCCTGAACTGCAAGCTTTTTCATTCATGTCATTGAATTATGGCGTATTCATAAATAATCTCGAAGAAGAAGTGCTTTTTCCAGGGCTCTCATTGGAAGGCATCATTACAGAGAGTGTATGGACGTTTACTAGGGCATTAACTCCCTAGTTTTTTTAAGCTTTTTAATGACAGTAAGTACTGACAGACTAAATATATTCAAAAGAATTGAGGAGAGTATGATGAACACCAATAAAGAAGCGTTATTACTCCGTGTTCTTGTTTTCACACTGATTATATCAGTCATGAATGGAATGATGTTTAATGTTGTATTACCTGTGATTGGTGAAGAGTTCCAACTTACTGCTTCTCAAGCGAGCTGGATCGTTACAGGTTATTTAGTTGTATATGCGATTGGTACAGTGACTTACGGGAAACTTACCGATAAATACAGCATGAAGGTTCTAATTTCGTTTGGTCTTTGGATATTGGCAGCAGGTTCTCTTCTGGGGATTGTAGCAACAGAGTATTGGATGGTTATTATCGCACGGATCGTACAGGCTGCTGGTGCAGCGGTCATACCTGCATTGGCCATGATTATTCCCGTTCGATACTTCGCACCGGAGAAACGCGGGCAAGCCTTGGGTACCTCTGCCATTGGTATAGCTCTTGGAAATGCCCTTGCTCCGATCGTGGCCGGATTTGTATCGAGCGCTTTGAGTTGGGAATTTCTTTTTGTAATCCCATTACTTTCTCTTGCTACGCTTCCTTTTTATCGAAAATACCTGGATGAAGAAAAAGGCGGCAGTGAAAAAATGGATTATCTGGGTGGAGCGTTATTAGCAGGAACAGTTGCTACACTGTTGCTCTCATTAACCCAATCTAATGCATGGTTTCTATTAACAGGAATGGTCTTATTAATACTGTTCATCATGCGTATTCGTTATGCGGAAGTGCCGTTTGTAAAACCGGCCGTATTTCAAAACAAGGCATATTCAGCTGGAATGGGAATTGCATTCCTTCTGGTTGCTATCAGTCCTGCTATTCCATTTACTACGCCACAATTGCTCTCGGAAGTACATGGTCTATCTCCAGCATTGACAGGTGTCATTATGCTACCATCTGCGCTCGTAGCTGCACTTCTCGGACGCAGAGGTGGAAGGCTTGCGGATGAAAAAGGAAATTCATTTCTACTCTATACATCATCTTCACTACATTTTGCTGGTTTCATAAGCTTATCGTTCGTTTTAGGTGCTTCACCTGTCTTGATTTCCTTTGTTCTTGTTTTTGGTGTTCTGGGTCAATCTTATATGCAAATTGCGATCTCAAATACCATTGCACAGACGCTTCCCAAAGAGCAAATTGGAATCGGCATGGGGTTGCTATCCATGTTTAACTTCATCGCAGTATCTGCGTCTACCGCTGCATTAGGAAAGGTTCTTGACGGGGGAACAACCACACTTCAACTGAACCCTTTTATTCAAGATAAGACAGCTTTTGTGTACAGTAATATATTTATTGTGCTCGCCTTGTTTGTTATTGTGATGACCATGCTATATAAGCTGCAATTTGGACGTAAGTCCAAAACTGTTCATCATCCGAGTTCATCTTAACGATGAACAAGATATGAGAGAGAGGTCTGTCTATTTAAAACGACAGACCTCTCTTTTTCTTTTGCAAGCTTAGGAAAAGCGATAGAGACGCACCCCGTGCGCAGGTACAGTCGTAACTAAGGAATTCTCTGTAAATTCAGCTGCTTCTCGGCTCCACAATTCGGTACCTTCGGTAATGCCGGACAGTCCGACCTCATCAATGGACAAATTCACAGGTAGAGCAATCTCACCGATGTTAAACACAGCCACGTAAGACGAGCCATCCGCATGCTGGGCAGTCCACACAATAAGATCGTCTTTGCGTAAGGCTTCTTTGGCTCCGTAACTCTCACGATGCATTCGCAGAACCTCACGATTGGTTAACAGGGATAGTGTCCAGTCATCATTATCTCGCAGTTCACCACCAAAAATGAGCGGGGAACGGAAGATACTCCACAGTGACATCATCGTTAATTGCTCGTCAGGCGTGAACCGAGTCCAACGATCCGCTCCACCACCGTCTACAGAACGGATACCGATATGACCCAAAGGCAACATATCACAGTCTGGCCAGCAGCCTGCTTGAGGAACGCCCTGCCACGTCTGGCAGCGGTCGAACATATCCAATAACAGCGGCCAAAGGTCCCAGAAATCGTCCGTGACACGCCACATGTTGGCATGATCAGCTAAGAATTCTGAGTATTCCACCGGAGCAGGGCCAGGAGAGAGACTTAGTACCATGGGCCGACCTGAGCGCTCAATCGCTTTGGATATCATTTCGATCTCGGGCTGATGGGTGTCATAGAGCCTTGAAGCAGCAATATCGTCTACCTTCACCAAGTCAACGCCCCATTGTGCATACAGTTCAAAAAGGGAATCGTAGTAGGCTTGTGCACCTTCTTTCGAGCTATCAACACCATACATATCTGTATTCCACGGACAGATGGAGTTCGGATGAGCAATATCGCGCGCAGTGGCGGTTGTACCCAGGATCGGAGTAGCCGCATGTGCGGCTTGACGTGGAATACCGCGCATAATGTGAATGCCAAATTGCAGCCCCAGACTATGGACGTAGTCGGCTAATGGCTTAAATCCCTGTCCACCTGCAGCGGAGGGAAACCGATTCTCGGCAGGCATAAGCCGCGAATATTCATCCATGATTAGTGGAACGAACGGACGATATTGCGAAGAATTGGCCAAAGGCTCGTACCATTGAATGTCGACCGTAATATAGCTCCAGCCGAAGTCTTTAAGATGTTCTGCCATGTACTCGGCGTTGCCACGAATTTCGTCTTCCGTAACGGCCGCGCCGTAACAATCCCAGCTGTTCCAGCCAAGCGGTGGAGTTGATGCTGCAAGCGTATGATTCATGGGAATGCTCCTTTATTGATTAATTATTGCTCTCGCTCAATTCATCATAATAAAGGATTTTATTAATATCTACAGTAATGTTGTGTGTGGAATAGCAAAATATTGCGGTTAGTCGAAGAATAATTTACGGTACACAAGGCTTTCTCCGCCACTGCGAAATTCACCTGGCGTAACGCCTGTTATGCTGCGAAAGGCTTTGATAAAATAACTTCCGCTGGAATACCCGACTTGCTCGGCGATGACTTCAATGCTAAGCGTAGTTCCGCGCAACAATTCCATTGCTTTCTCTGTGCGAAGACGGGTTAGATAAGCACCTGGCGTCAAGCCCGTACTGGAGGAAAAGCGACGTATAAAGTGATATTTGGAAAGGGAAACATGCTCCGCGAGTTGATCCATACTGATCATCTTGGAGTAGTTGTTTTCTATGTATTCCACGGCTATTTGAATGCTTTTAGACCAATTTTCCCTGTTGCGCAATGTTGTTTTCTGTAATCGAGTCAATTCTGTCATGAACTGATATACGCTCGATGATGCGATCAGAGGATCAGTGATTCTGCCTGCCGCCGCATCAGTCACGATCATCCGCAACAGTCGGATGGGTGTACAATCAGCGGGAAGATAGGGAACTTCTCCCGCTTCACGAAGAAATTTTCTCCAATGGGGCAGAATAAGAGTTGGCCTGAACAGCAGGAACAGAAACGCCCAAGGCTCTTTTGATGCTGAATGGTAGTAGTAGCGATGTGCTCCCGGAATTTCGGCCAAAAAAGCTTGTCCTGCGGTAATACGATGAATGCGATTATTCGACTCAAATACACCTTCACCCGAAATTGTATATTGGAATAACAGGAGAGGCCCGTCCGAACGTTCGAGTCCATCCCAATGATAAGAAGGATCGGTTATTGAATCACATCCAGCCGCATACAGTACACACAATTGGAGCTCCTTGTCTTCCGCAAATCGAAAGCCATAGGTTCCTCTAGGGATATTCATGTCAGCACTCCTTGTTGCCCTGAATTTTTACTGCGCTCCGCGAATGAAAATATCTACTAGTCTTTGGCCTAGTGAAAAATTGGAACCATATTTATGCAGGTTATCTTCCCGATTACCCATTAACATCAATGTCGAGAAGGTCTCTGCCAGGAAAAACGGATCGTCCGTCCGCAGTCTGTTTTCATCCATTGCCCGTTGGAAATGAGAGGCTAACACTTCGTGAATCTGATGCTCCGCGTTGCGTATATCCTGAATTTGAGCTGGTTCAAGAAAAGGTTCAGCTTCTCTGAGCATGGTTTCAATCTCCGCATGAGGATTGCCCAGTCTGGCCTCTGCCAGACGAACAAGCCCCGACTCCAGATTCTCGGCTTGATCAAGGATATGCGAGGTTAACCGGCTCACATTCTGTAGCATCGTTGTAAAGGCAACCTTAAAAAGCTCTGGTTTGCTGGTGAAATGATAATAAATGGTTGGTTTTGATACGCTACATGTTTTGCCAATTTGCTGAAGCGTGACTGTTTCGTAGCCATACTCCATGAATAACTGTGAAGCAGTTTGAATAATGGTTTGCTGAATTGAGATATCGTCGTTTCCATGTTTGGGTCTTCCAGGCAATCGTTTGGGTGATTTTTCTGTCATTGAACTTCCCTCCATGAATATTTTATGACAAATAACGATAGTTAGCAAAATCATCTTGTAATTATACTTACCGGTAAGTATAATTATGAAGAGTTGAAAAAGACATATCATTATCCTCAATACTAAGGTGGTTTTAAGGTTGAAAACGACACAACGTACTAACAAATGGAAAAAAATAATCATGTGGACCATCTTGTCCATCGTTGTCATCGTGGCCGGCGTTTACGTATATCTCAATTCGGTTACGTATAGTCCCTCTGAGCGAGCTGAAACGGCGATGACAAGTGATGCTCAGGTTAATGTCGCCAAGATTAAGGACGGTTACCGATTTGAACCCGTGGGTACAGAGATAACCAAACCGAATATTATTTTTTATCCAGGCGGTCTGGTTGAACCTGAAAGTTATTCTCCACTTGCCAGAGAAATGGCAAAACAGGGTCACCGCGTATATATCGCGAACATGCCAATAAACTTGGCGATTTTCGGTCAGAACAAGGCCGATTCCTTTATCGAGGAACATCCTGACAAAGCGTTTGTTATTGGTGGCCATTCTTTGGGAGGGTCATTTGCATCACGGTATGCTGCGGAGCACAATGAGAAGTTGGAAGGTGTCTTTTTCATGGCTTCTTATGCAGATGAAGGAGGCAGCTTGAAGAATACGGATTTGTCTATCTTACAAATTACAGGCTCGGATGACGGAGTGCTTAATAGAGAAGACTGGGAGAACTCCAAAGCAAATCTTCCGGAAGACACGACATATGTGAGTATTGAGGGAGGAAATCACGGTCAATTTGGCTCATACGGCATGCAAAAAGGAGATAATCAACCTGCAATTACAGAAGAAAAGCAGTTGGAAGAGGTAGTTATAGCCCTAGAGAACTGGATGGGTAAATTAAAATAATGTACTAATTGAATGTGTTGAATGGTAATGATCATGGTACGATTAAAGTCGCTATTTTAGCGGCTTTTTTTGTTGTAGAATAAGAATAATGCTTCAATGGAGCAGAGCAGGCTTAGCTGCTTTTAGCGATTGGATTTGTCTCAATGATTGGTTTATAGAATTGCTTTAATTACCACAAATCGTTAACATTAGAAGCATTGTCATCGAAATAGCACCAAAACGGAAGACAGCAAGAGCAAGAACATCAAAAGGAGAAAAGATAATGTTTTTCAGAAAATTTGCTTACACGTTAGTGATCATCCTCGCTGCATTATTGTTCTCAGGTTGTACTTCTCAGTCACTGCTTGATCTCGGCTCACCTCAAGTATCGGAGGATATGGGATTTGATGAGGTTGCCAATTATATCTCGGAACATCATGAACTTCCGCCCAATTACATTACCAAAAAAGAAGCCAGGGAATTGGGCTGGGAACCAAGTGAAGGGAATTTACATGAAGTCGCTCCAGGCAAAAGTATCGGCGGTGACGTGTTCAGAAACCGGGAAGGGCTACTACCCAACAAAAAAGGCCGGATATGGTATGAAGCCGATATCAATTACTCCGGAGGACGGCGCGGGAGCGACCGAATTCTATACTCGAATGACGGTTTAATCTACCAGACGACAGATCATTACAAGTCATTTGAACAGTTAACATAAACGGAGGTCATGATATGAGCAATATTCAGATTGACGGATACCACATTCACAGCAAGGAAGAGCTACATCAAGTGCTTCAGAACCAGCTTGAGCTAGACGAGAACTACGGACGCAATTTGGACGCGCTGTGGGACGTCTTAACCGGGGCTGTAAGCATGCCTCTTACGGTCCAATGGCTGGGATTCGAGAAAAGCAAAGAAATCCTTGGAGATTACGCTGACCAAGTCATCGAATTGTTGCGGGATGTGGAAGCGGAGATCCAAGGATTTACGTTGGAATTATATTACTGAAAAGTATGTTTGTTGTTATGAGGCGATGGGCAACCATCGCTTTTTTGGTCTTCACATTTTTACGGAGACTCATGTCTAGATCATGCTATTTTCATGGCTTAATAATCAAGGTTGGGGTTAGTAGACTTCCTTATACTTTAAGCATGGAATAGGTTAGGCAGGAGTGTAATCGTACACTAACGGTTGAATATGTAAGCGTATACTACTCCAAAGCGAACCATCTTTATGTCTGGATAGGTTATTACGACTAACACCATTTAGGGGGCTGAAAAATAATGAGAGCCGTTTCAAAAGTGCTAGGAGCATGTCTCGTAACAAGTGTTGTACTGGTTTCCGCCGGTTGCGGAAACACTACAGAGAATTCAGAATCGAATACCAGTGACCCTAACAGTCCGATCACGTTTACCTTCTTCGGTGCGGATGCAAGTCCCAACTGGAACAATATGCAGGATGCTGTAGGGAAGAAAATTACGGAAGAAACGGGTGTAACCATTAATGCAGAATTCGATATCTCAAGCGGAGGAGGAAACGATCGCATATCCCTTATGGCCGCAAGCGGTGATTACCCGGATCTGATCTTTCCCAAAGGCAACTTAAGCCGACTTGTTGATGCTGGTGCAATGATTGATCTGACGGATCTGATCGAAGAACATGCACCCAATTTGAAAAAGATATACGGTGAGCATTTTAATCGTTTGAAATATAGCAATGAGGACCCATCCATATATTGGATCCCGACGAATGGTGCGATCGATCAAGAAAGCTTTGATGCAACGAATGGTGCTGCTATTCAGCATCGTGTCGTCAAAGAGCTTGGGTACCCTGAGATCAAAACCTTGGAAGATTATGAAAATGTCCTCCGAGAGTTTTATAAGAATAACCCAACGACAGATGATGGCCAACCGACAATCCCTCTGACACTCAGTGCAGATGGATGGCGCCGTATGATTACTGTAACTGATCCTGCAGTCATGGCTACTGGAGGACCCGGGGACGGTGAATATTTCATTAACCCTGACACATATGAAGCTGTTCTTCATTATAAGCGTCCCGAAGAGAAGGAATATTTCCGTTGGTTAAACAAAATGTATAATGAAGGTCTGGTGGATAAAGACAGTTTTGTACAAAAAGATGATCAATATAAGTCCAAGATCGCCAGCGGACGTGTCCTATCCGTGCTTGATCCGCTTTGGGGATTCAGCGATGCGGAAAATGCGTTGAAAAGTGCAGGCAAGGACGATATGACTTATGGCTTCTATCCGGTAACGCTGAACGACAACTTCCAGCGCAAAGATTTTCAGGATATCGGCTTCGATGGGTATGGTATCGGCATAACTGTTGATGCTGAAGATCCTGTCCGGGCCATCAAATTCCTGGATTGGCTTTCTTCTGAGGAAGGTCAAGTGTTGAGAAATTGGGGTATTGAAGGCGAACATTACGTTGTGGAAGACGGAGTTCGCAAAATACCGGCAGATATTCAGGAGCGTAAAAACAAAGACAATAGCACATTCAGCAAAGAAACCGGTATCAACTTATACACTATTTTTGGCGCTCATTATGGAGATGGTGTCAAAGATTCAACGGACAACTATTATACAACCAACTATCCTGAGCAGATCCAGGAAGCTTATTCCGATATAGAAAAAGAAACGCTGAAAGGGTACGGTATTACAACCTGGAAGGAGCTATTCCCTAATGGAGATGAATTCCCGGTGAAAGAGTGGGGTGCAGCTTATAATATGCCGATTCCTACGGATAGTGGAGACTATAACGTCGTGTATCAGAAGACACAGGACATTATCCAGAAACGGATCGCGGAAGCAATTACGTCCTCTCCAGGTGCCTTTGAAGACATATATGACAATATGATTGCAGAACTTGATGCTGCGGGCGCTGTAGCCATGGAAGAGCAGTACACAGAGTGGATTAAAGAACGTGTTAGTCTGTGGTCTGGAAAAGAGATCAAATAACTGGTGAACACGATCTCGTTAACAGATTAAATAGATCAAATACGCATCCCAAGCTAATAAAGAACAAAAAAACATCGAGCCATCCTGCATGGCTTGATGCTTTTTTGTCTTCGTCGAACGATCTTGTCATGATCATGTTTCAATAGTGTCTCATCGTTGTTTGCTAAATTTGCCTGGGGAAGTGCCGACCATTTTGGTGAAACTCCGTATGAAGTTAGCATAGTCACTAAAGCCCGATTGAAAGCATGCATCCGTAATACTCATTCCTTCAGACAGGTGGAATTTGGCCCGTTCAATACGACGACCCAAAATGTAGGAACGGATTGTTAATCCAGTATGCTTTTTGAACTGGCGGCTGATATAAGTACTGTTCATGTAGAACACTTCGGCAAGTTTGCGAAGTGTGATATCTTGATTCAGATGTGTTTCAATATAATCCATGGTTTCACGAACCAGTTCAGGCATAATGTCATTGGGAACAAAGGAATTGTTATGAAACCAGACGTTAATCATGACTAACAATTGGGCTACGGCTGCATTTATTTTGATATCGGTACCATAAGCATCGGAAGAAAGCAATCTTTCCAGTTCGTTCGTACATTGCAGCATCTGCTTCAAGTTATACTCGTCTAAATGCACGATGTTGCCTGTTCCTTTGGGACGATGATCAAAACATGATGATAGATTGGTTGATGGTGTGGAAAGCTGAAATAGATATGTTTTTTTGAGATTGATTGTAATTCGCTCATACTCAGATTCATCCAGAATAAAGGCTCGGTGCATCTCCTCGGGTGACATCACAAGCAAATCGCCAGGCTGTACATGGTAACATCGATTTTCTACATAAAAGTGAACGTTGCCACGAAGAAACAGGTAGATCTCGTATGCATTATGGCGATGATAGATCGTTTCCAGCTTATACGTCGTTACGCTGTGTAGATATAAGAGCTCAGGCTGGATGGGATCATAAAAACACTCAGAGGATCCACTCATGAAGTACCTCCCGTCATTTCACGCAATAAATAGAGCGGTTAACGCAATGAAATTGTACTCAGCTTACCTTAAAATGTAATCATCCTATCATGATACCTTTTGTATTGCAAACGCTTTCTCGTGAAAAGCACAACTAAAACAATTATAGGGGGATTCTTTTGATGAATCATCATTCTACACCACAAGCTGGTGAGCAAAAGCAAGATCAAGCTGCCAATCTGGAGAGTATTCCAGGGGAGATTGGAAAGCTTCGTCCCAACGGTAACCCTCTGGTGGCCCACAAATTTGGAGCCGATCCCTATGCTTTGGTATTTAACAATCGAGTCTACTTATATATGACTAGTGATAAGCTGGAATATGATAAAGACGGCCTTCCTCAGAAAAATAGCTACAGTTCAATCAACCGGATTACGGTCATTTCTTCGGATGACTTAATCAACTGGACCGATCATGGAGAGATCAGAGTTGCTGGACCTCAAGGCGCAGCAACATGGGCTTCGCAATCTTGGGCCCCGGCAGCTGCTCATCGAATCTTGGATGGAAAGGACTGTTTCTTTCTTTATTTCGCCAACAATGCCAGTGGAATAGGTGTGCTGTCTGCACCCACACCTGTAGGTCCATGGATAGACCCTATAGGAAAAGCACTTATTACAAGAGAGACTCCGGGAGTGGAGGAAGTAACCTGGCTATTCGATCCGGCTGTTATTGTAGATGATGATCATCAGGCCTACATATATTTCGGTGGTGGTATTCCACAGGGGAAACCAGAAAGACCTGATACGGCAAGAGTTATGCGATTGGGAGACGATATGACCAGCGTTGTTGGTATAGCAAAGGTGATTCAGGCGCCTTATATGTTTGAAGATGCAGGGATACATAAATATAATAATAGTTACTACTTTACGTATTGTTCCAATTTTGTTGAGGGTGATCGGCCAGAGGGCAGTCCACCACCCGGTGAAATTGCATATATGACCAGTGTTCAGCCGATGGGGCCATGGACATATCAGGGTACGCTACTCCAGAATCCAGGACACTTTTTTGATATTGGCGGCAACAATCACCATGCTATATTTCAACTATCGGATCAATGGTACATTGCCTATCATGCCCAGACATTATGCCAAGCCATGAATATCCCCGAAGGTTACCGTTCAACACATCTGAATCGAGTCGAACATGATGAGGCCACGGGTAAGATCAAGAAGGTACATGCAGATTATCAGGGCGTAGATCAAATCAAGTGCTTCGATCCCTATCAACGTGTAAGCGGTACGACGATTGGATGGAGTAGCGGAGTATCAACAGAGCAATTTCTTGACTCTGGTGAGATGTCTGCATCCGATTCAAATATGATTTCCGCTAAGCTGCAAAATGACAGCTGGATAGCTATATCCAAGGTGGACTTTGAAAGTGCAGGACCCGCAACCTTCACAGCCACGATTGCGAATCAAGGAACCGAAGGTACGTTGGAACTTCGACTTGATCGTACAGACGGACTGTTAATTGGAGAAATTATTGTTCCGCCTGCGACCGAATCTCTTCAATGGATGGAACTAACAACTAATATTACGGGTGCGAAAGGTGTGCAAGACTTGTATATTAAGCTTAAAAGTTCAACAGACAGCTCAACCATACTTTTAAGAGAATGGAAGTTTAACAGAAAAAATGAGGTGTAATTGAAACATGTATCCAAATCCGATTATTTGGGCTGATTACCCGGATCTTGACGTTATTCGTGTAGAGGACACATATTATATGGTTAGTACAACCATGCATATGATGCCGGGATGTGTCATCCTGCGTTCATATGATCTGATCCATTGGGAAGTAGCCACATATGTATACGACACATTGGACGATACGCCTGCACAGCGCCTGGTGGATGGTCAGCACATTTATAGCAAAGGCATGTGGGCTGCATCGCTCCGCTATCATCAAGGGATGTTCTATGTGATCTTTGTGGCGAATGATACCCGAAAAACATACTTGTACACGTCACCCACCATCTCGGGAGTGTGGAAAAAACAAGTAGTCGAAGGGTTTTACCATGATTGCTCCTTATTTTTCGACGAGGATGAACGAGCATATCTTGTGTACGGGAATACCGAGATCTATCTGACCGAATTAAGCTCTGATCTGTCAGGGCCGAAACCTGGCGGAGTGCATCGCTTGATTGTAAAAGACGAACAGCCTCATCACCTTGGTTATGAAGGAGCACATTTCTACAAGATCAATGGGAAATATGTTGTATTCCTGATTCATATAACGAAAGCTTCCGGACGGAGAACACAGGCGTTTTATATGGCAGACTCTCTGGAAGATGTCTTCACTGGTGGAGAAGTATTCAATGACGATATGGATTATTTCAATTCAGGTGTTGCTCAGGGGGGGATCGTGGATACGCCGGATGGAGACTGGTATGCAATGCTGTTTCAGGATCATGGGGCTGTTGGCCGGGTTCCTGTTTTGGTTCCTCTACACTTTGATCAAGGTATACCGGTCTTTGCAAGCAAAGCGCCGAAACAGATTGATATCCCAAGCACGAGACCAGAGCACCGTTATAACCCGTTAGTGGGTAGCGACAGTTTCAATTATGAACCTGCGGAAGATGGAAGCATCCGACTCCGTGATTTTTGGCAATGGAATCATACACCTAATCATGAACTCTGGTCCGTCACAGAGAAACCGGGGGTGTATCGTGTTCGAACGGGACAGATTAGCCCAAATCTGACGTTCGCGGTAAATACTCTAACCCAGCGTTCAATGGGGCCCGCTTGCGAAGCAATAGTTACGCTTGACGGCAGTCGTCTGAATGACGGGGATTATGCTGGGTTGTGCTTTCTGATCGGTTCGTACGGTATGATTGCTCTTACGAAGCAGGATAGCAAGTTTTATTTGGTCATGCATGCCAGAGATAGTGAGAATTCCACCATATTTGGCAATCTGATCGACCAGAAGCCAGCCACTGAACATGAACGTATCCCGGTATCAGATCCAGTAGTTAAACTGAAAGCATTCGGAAATTTTGAGAACAATCTGGATGAGTGCTCTTTTGCCTATTTCGATGGGGTTGAATGGAGAGATATAGGGATTGTCCACAAAATGATATATAAACTGGATCATTTTATGGGTTGCCGAACGGGGTTGTTTGTATATTCAACTGAAATAGCTGGAGGAACAGCTGAATTTTCGAATTTTGAATATCGCGTGATTAATCCTGTTGAGTAACAATGAAAAACACGTAAAAGCCGCCAAACGGCGGCTTTTCGTATTCAATGATTACAAGTTGTTGTACAATGATATGGATTCAAAGTTGACAGAGAGAAGAGAGTTGTTCAAACCGAACTGGGGGCATGTCGTCATGTATAAGAGATGTCTGGACATAACAAAATGGACCTTCATTCTGTTCCTTGCTGTATCCATACCAGCAGGTCATAGCGAAGGTAATACCAAACAACATTATCCGCAGCAAGATGGGCATCAGATTCAACTTCCCGCTACGTTTGAGAGGTATTCTCCTCCCATCGTGGTCTCTTTTGTCAGGGAAACCGGAGATGACCTCGAGCGCATGATTAGCCAGTTGCCTGGTGAGACGATGCTGGATAATCGCTGGACTCGTTTGTACGAGAAAGAGTTAGGTATTCAAATTCACTATGACTGGATTGCTAATGGAGATGTATACAATCAGAAGTTGGGTGTATCCCTCGCTGCAGGACGTTTTCCAGATGTGGTGAAAGTTAATCCATATCAACTTAGACAACTGAGCAACGCTGGAATGATCGAAGATTTAACTCATGTGTACCAAGAGTATGCTTCCCCACTTACAAAGAGTATATTGGAGGCGGAGGGAAGAGGCGCATTTGATGCGGCAACCATTGATGGCAAACTCATGGCTATTCCCGAATCATCTTCCTCCATTGAGACAGCGCAGTACCTGTGGATTAGAACCGATTGGTTGGAGCAACTGGGGCTACGGCCGCCTGAAACGATAGAAGAGCTTCTTCAGGTTTCGAAAGCGTTTACAGAGGAGGACCCCGACGGGAACGGAGAGCATGATACGTACGGACTTGCGCTAACAAACCATCTATGGGATCCAGTTATGGGAGCTGCAGGGTTGATGTCCGGCTACGGTGCCTACCCTAATATATGGGTTGAAGATGCAGAAGGAAACCTCACTTATGGAGGTATACAGCCTGAAGTTCGGGAGGCTCTGAAAGTACTGCAAACGTTGTATCGTAAAGGCCAACTTGATCCGGATTTCGGTTATAAAAGTGGAAACAAGGCGTTTCGTCTAGTTCAAGATGGGAAAATAGGGATGCTTTACGGCGAACAGTGGACATCCTTTATGCTTCAGAGCACCCGTGATACAGATACAGATGTAGAATGGCAGGCATATCCCATTGTTTCCAAGTCGGACCGGAGTCTGTTCGTACCGCTACGTTCCAACACTGGGCAATACTTTGCTGTAAAAAAGGGCTTCTCTAATCCGGAAGTTGTTGTAAAGCTCATGAATCTGCATCTGGACATTAACTGGGGGGATCGGGCAGAGTATGAAACATACTACAATGACGACTCCCGAGCAGTGTGGATGCTTTCACCAGTAACTCCTTTTCCCGGTAATAAAAATATAGATGCATACAAACAAATTCGGGATGCCAGAAGTACAGGAGACTTCTCGGCTCTGCAGAATGAAGCTCTCGCCATTCACAAACGCATTGTGGCCTATGAATTGGAAGATGTAGAGAGCGGCTGGGGTTGGAAACAAACCTATGGGCCTTCGGGTGCTTTTAGCATTGCAGATTCTTACGAAAAGAACGGCCAACTTCTCTATGATCAATTCACGGGCGGAATTACGGACACGATGGTTGATCGACAAATTATTCTTCGGGATCTTCAGCTTGAAGCCTATATGAACATTATTCTAGGCAGGTCGATAGATGAGTTTGATCAATTCGTTGAGAACTGGCGCAAGCTGGGGGGAGATCAGATCACATCGGAGGTTAACACGTGGTTTCGCACCAGCAAGCCAAAGGAGCGCTAATGTTCACTTTATTCTTACAAGGAACCTACTCAGCCCTTGGCATTGGAGGTGAATGTATTGATCAAGATCCCTGCTAAATCATGGTTTAACAGTATATTTGCGCGATTAATAATTACCTATCTGGTATTTGTACTCCCCCTTATTCTTCTTGGCGTGTATCTGTATCATTGGAGTTATGACAATGCAAGCCAGGAAATATCGTTGTCAACGGAAAGACGATTGAACCAATACGTGGTGGAATTGAACAGAGAGATAGAATGGATGGAATTACAGCAGTTTGATATCGTTGAGGATCGAAAACTCAATCGTCTAGCCATTCTCTGGGACATGATGGATCAGGTTGAGCGGCGTGATACATTAAATTACCTGACTGAACGACTCGCTTCATTCAAGAATAGCACTGCTTATATCAAAAACGTTCATGTACATATCCCTTCTGTTGGCAAGAGTATATCCGCGATCCAAGGCATCGACGATTTCGATAAAAGTTCATATCTATACTTCAGTTCAGGCATGCAAGGAAAAGGTACACGTTTCACTGTGAAAGAGGACGCCTTGAACTTAAGTGCCGTCAGGCTGACAGGCACGAGAGGAGAACCCCCGCTTTTTGTCATTCAAGTGGAGCTAGATACATACCATTTTCAGAATGAACTCACACGGCTTAATTTGTACCCGGAGAGTTCAACTTTTCTGATTGAGGACAAAACGGGGCATGCCATCACAGATAAACATCAAGCTAGTGTTATTCTCGCGAATTACCGTGAGCACAGTGTGAAGGGTACACTTGATGGCTTTCGGATGAAAGTCGAGGACACCATGTACCATGTTAGTCAGTTGCATATGGACTCCCTGGGCTTATCCGTAGCTACATATCTACCTGAGGCAATTGTTACCAAGCCACTTAGCAAGTTCTATCATTGGGCTTGGCTGTTTGCAATTACATCATTTGTTGCCATCACGGCGTATCTCTATTCAAGTTACAAGTTGATTCATATCCCGTTACTGTTGTTGGTGAAAAGATTCAAAAAAATGGAGGGAGGCATGCTCGATGTCCCCATTGCGCATAACCGAAAGGATGAATTTGGCTTCCTCTACACCCGTTTTAATCTAATGATTGAAAATCTTCAATCCCTTATCGATCGAGATTTTAAGAAAACACTGATGATGCAGCGGGCCGAGTTGAAACAGCTTCAATCACAGATTAATCCTCATTTTCTGTACAATAGCTTCTTTATTCTGAATTCACTGGCAAGGACAGGAGAAACCGAACGTATTGAGCAATTTACGAACATGCTGGGAGAGTATTTCAGGTTCATTACCCGGAATGAAACAGATCATGTGAAGTTGAAAGTGGAAGTTGAGCACTCACGAATCTATACAGAGATTCAACAATTGCGATTCTCCAGACGAATCAAAGTTGATTTTGGAGCACTACCTGTTGAGATGGAACATATTAAAGTTCCCAGACTCATTATTCAACCCATTATTGAGAATGCCTACGAACACAGCCTTGAAAAGAATACGGATTCTGGACTTCTCATTATTGGGTTTAATATGGAAGGTTCATATGCAGAGATCACCGTAGAGGATAATGGTAATGAGTTGGAAGAGCAACACATTCAAACTCTTCAACAACGCTTGCATAAGGACGGAGGTACAGACGAAATGACCGCATTAATAAATATTCATCGACGTCTGGTCCTGACGTATGGAAAAGGAAGTGGTCTTTTCTTATCCAGAAGTGAACTGCAAGGGTTAAAAGTCACAATTCGAATCCAGTGGAAAGAGGGAGAAAACGAATGTATCGACTTTTGATTGTAGATGACGAGGAGATTATTACGGATAGTCTCTATGAAACGTTCGCCAGACATATACCCGACCAGCTTGACGTATGTAAAGCTTACTCTGCAACAGAGGCATTGTCCTGGATGCAACGGTCGAGAATTGACATTGTTCTAACGGACATCCGTATGCCGGGCATGAGTGGGTTGGAACTGACAGAGCGGATTCAAGCCAGTTGGCCGAATTGTCGCGTCATTTTTCTTACAGGACATAGCGATTTTGATTATGCATATCAAGCTTTTCAGATGGCTAATGTGCGTTACTTGCTCAAAACGGAAGGTTATGACAAGGTGATGTCAGTTGTAGAAGATGTGATGGAAGAGATCCGTCAAAGTTACAGCATGGTTGAGTTGTTGGAACATTCTCATAAAGTCAATTCGCAGCTTGCACTGATTCATCAAAAAGAGTATTTACGGAAGTTACTTCAAGACTGTACAGCGGTTATAGATTCTACTATGGATATGCAGGACGAATTATCCAAACGAGATATAAGATTACAGATCAACTCGCCTGTTTATCTCATACTGGGTCGGTTCAATAATCTGCCAGAAAAAGGTTCGGACCTCACACAAGTCCAGGAATCTGTACGCATTATCGGCTCTTCTCTGATGAATGAGCGTACAGTGTGTGCAAGTGTAACGGACCATTATGGGGATACGATCTGGCTGCTTCAGCCGAAGCAGGAGGAAGAGATGACTAATGATAAACTTGTGCGATTTCTAGAAGGTACACTGGAACTGGTACAGGAAGCATGCATGGTCTCACTCGGCGTATCCATTGCTTTTTCATTAAGTAGTCGAAGCTGTAATTGGTCCGAGTTAACCAAACAATATGAACGTCTGAGATTACTCCAGTGGATGAAAATTGGGGATGGTGTATCCATGGTACTCACGGATCATCGTAATGATCTCTCATCTGATGTACCCAAAGAATCCATGCGGATCTCAAACCGGATCGAGATTATGTCAGGATATTTGGAAACGGGAAGAATTCAGCCATTTTACGATATATTTGAGGAGCTTGCAGGAGAACTGCTGCAACAGGAAATTACGATGGAACGTGCCATGGAGACATACTACAATCTGGCCTTATTATTGCATTCAACGATCAATCGTTGGGGTCTTCAACAGAAAATCCCGGATCAACGGAGCTTGCTGCACTTAGGGGAGTATACATGCATGAAGGATGCAGTACAATTTCTATATCGTGCTGCCGATGAACTAGTACGCTACAAAAGATCAAATGAACAGGAACGCGCTAACGTTGTCATTCATTCCTTATGCAGTTACGTCAAGGAGAACCTTGAGAAAGATCTTTCTCTGGTGAGACTGGCAGAACTTCATCATTTTAATCCATCCTATCTGTCCCGATTCTTTAAGCAGGAAATGGGAATAAACGTGTCAGAGTTCATTGACGACTGCCGAATACGGAAAGCCAAAGAATTGCTTCAGAACACAAATCTTATGGTGCGTGAGGTCGCACTTCAAGTGGGGTACGAGGCTGCCCATTCATTTACCCGACTTTTTAAGAAAATAACGGGAATGACTCCCCAGGAATACCGGGAATCCCTTTTGGTACGTTAATGGTGAATACTCTGGAATTGAATAGCTCAAACAACCACAAAAACCGCAGGGAGTAGAACACATCCTGCGGTTTTTGTGGTTGACATATAATGAATAAACTCACTGAATCAGCGATCCACCTTAGGCTGTGTGGATTTTTTGTCGTCTATATGCATTGGGACTTGATCCGGCATACGCTTTGAACTTTTTATAGAACCAATCAATATCCTTATAGCCTACCTCAATCGCAATCTCATATATTCGCAGATTCGTGGAAGAAAGCAGTTGCTGGGCCTTTTCCATACGTTGTTGGAGCATATAATCATTGAAAGACATCTTCTCTTCCAGTTTGAACTTCTGTCCAAGGTAGGCACAGTTAAAATGGAGCATATCAGAGATTTTTTTCAGCGTGATTTCATCACTCAGATGATCCCGTACATAGGCTTTTACGATACGAATCACATGACTGGAGTGCATGGGTTTACCATTCATTTGAACGGGTGTTTTGAAGAACGACGACGTTTTGTATGCCGGATCGGTTTCAAGGTGGGATCGAAGTCCATGCAGACTGTTAAGTATAGAAGAGGGACTAACAGGATACGGGAGATAATCATTCACCTGATACGTAAGGGCTTTGCGTACAAACCTGAAGTGATCTCTTCCACCCATCAGGAGGATGGGGATCTGACTTTTTAATCGGATGTCGTTGCATAACCAGAGCCCCGCGGTATCAAACCTCTCTGTATGTACCATAACCAGGGAAAAGTCTCGTTCTGACAATGCGGTCAAAGCTTCGGAAGATGAGAACACACAATTTGCGATAGTATATTGAGCTTTGCTCCGTAGCAACAACTGTTGCAACTCTCCGCACAAACGACGGCTGAAATCCACAAGTAAAATATCATACATGAAGCAATACCTCACCTTCTGCTGAATTGTAATCCGCCAGATTAACTCGATGATGACTTAATTTCATTATGGTAATAAAAGAAAGCGCATACAATGTGCATATTTTTGCAGAGAGTGCATTTCTTTACCAATTGAAACCCAGAATGCAATTTGTGCGCATAAAATCACGAAAATCTATATTCAGCCGGGGTAAACACCTGTATTTTGGCAGGTTGTTTGCGCTTTCATTTGAGCGATACACTGTGATAGCAAAAGACAATCAGGGGGGAAGACGATGAGAAAAAACAAGTTCATGCTACTGAGCCTGGTATTCACGGTCTTGTTGGTGATTGCTGCATGCAGTTCTGCACCTACCGCTCAACCCGAGCCGGAAAAGACAACACCACAGGAGGAACAAACACCCGCAGAAACCGAGCCAAAGAATGAAAACTCTACGCCAGAAATGGACTTTGACATGGGCGGCAGAACGATCAAGGTTGTTGCTTGGTGGGACATGGAAATACAGGGGAACAACCCGGACAACATTCAACGCCTTGAGAATCTCGAAGCGCTGAAGAAAAAACACAACTTTAATATTGAATATGTTTCCATCGATTTCGGTGAATATCAGGAAAAAGTAGTTGCTTCCCTGATGGCTGGTGAACCGCTTGGCGATCTGGTGAGACTGGGCAAAAACTATGCCATTCCGGCATTGACCAAACAGGATCTGTTATGGCCAGTGGATGATTATATTAAAAACGACAAGGTATTCAATCAGAAAACAACCAAGGAATACATGCAGTATGAAGGCAAAGGTTACGGCTTTACCGAGGACCAGTCCTCATTTATTAACGGAATTTTCTATAATCGCACACTCATGCAAGAGCTCGGCTTGAAGCCACTTCAAGAGTATGTGGATGCCGATGAATGGAACTGGGATACGTTCATCAGTGTTGCCAAGCAAGCGAACAAGGATCGAAACAATGATGGCAAGCTGGACACTTGGGGACTCGCGCAAACGGGCTTGCTGGAACCGATTCTGTATTCCAACGAAGCTTCCCTGACCCTAGAGGATAAGCAGAACCTGGAAGATCCCAAAACGAAGGAAGCGCTGAATTTCCTGTCCAAACTGGCTACGGAAAAGGTTGGCAGAGCTTCTGAAGGCGGCGACTGGACTGAGCCGTCCACGTTCTTCCGTCAAGGCAATACGTTGATGTATTCAGGTGCCATGTACGAGGTTGAAGGCATTATGACAGACATGAAGGATTACGATATCGGTTTTGTACCATTCCCTAAAGGTCCAAGTGCATCAGCGTATCACTCTGGTGAGTCACGTTACCAGGCTATAACGATTCCTAAAGCAGTAGAGAATCCGGAACAACTGATGTACATCTGGGAGAAAATTAATGAGATCGATTCGATCTATGAGTATCCGGGACAATCCACACTGGAGACACATCTGACCGATGAAGCAGATATCAACAACGCCAGAGAGGTAGCGGAAGGTATGTTGGTTCTCGACCATAACACATTCCCGTCCTTGCCGTTCTGGGACTTTGATGGGGAGCTCAAAGAAGGGGTATCCGTATCTACGCTGATCGAGAAATACAAGGCTCCTTTCCAGGCTGCGATTGATGAGGTTTACAAATAAGTATCACGTTACACGGGCAGAACGCACCAGTGAAGGTGCGGTCTGTCCGGGTTAGTCAATCGTTCAGTTCTCTCAACGCTTACAGGAAAGGGGATACATTCAAACATGCGGTCACGTAAGAAAAAGGGACTAATCCTGGTGCTTGTCCTGGCCTTGGTGCTCTCCATATGGACACTATATCCATCGCGGGATCGTAATCCGGGAACGGTACATGCGCTTGAGGACTTTGAGGCGGTATCGGGAACCGAGGATTCATTCAGTTATGAGCATTATTTAACTGCTCATGACAATACGGCCAAACCGGATGAAATTGTACGCATCGAAGGCGAATCTTATGTTCAGGCAGAGGATGGGGAATTTGAGGTTGTGCAAGGGTACGCCGGATTAGACGGAAATGCCGTAATTACGCCGGAAACTGGGACCATTCGCTGGGATGTTCCCGTTCAAGTGAGCGGTTTGTACAACATTCGCATTCACTATTATCCCGTAGAAGGCAAAAGCTCCGGGATCGAACGCAGGCTTGAGCTTAATGGTAAGGTTCCCTTCAGAGGGGCCGATATTCTTCTGTTTGACAGGGTATGGGGGAATCGCGAGGATAACGTCCGGCAGGACGATCGTGGCAATGAGCTTAGACCAAGACAAGTGGAGAAGCCCGAATGGCAACTGACTTCCTTCAAGGACAGTGCAGGGTACTTCGAGGAACCGTTTCAGTTTTATTTTGAAAAAGGCAGTCAGAAGTTATCGCTCACTTCATTAAGAGAAAGCATGGCGATCGATTATATTGAGCTGTACCAAGAAAGCGAAGTTCCTTCCTATGCAGAGCTGGAGCAGACCTATGCCTCACTCGGCTTGAAACAATCGGCTCCTGTCATGTTGAAAGTTCAGGGGGAGGAAGCTGTTAGCAAATCATCTCCTACACTGGCACCAATCTCGGACCGATCAAGTCCTTCACTCGAGCCTTATAATGTATCGAAAATTCGGATGAACGCTATCGGGGGCATTAACTGGAAACTGCCGGGCGAATGGATTGAATGGGAAATTGACGTGCCTGAAGACGGACTATATCAACTGGCGCTTAAGGTGAAGCAGGATCAATTGCGTGGCATCTATGCCACCCGCAGTCTGACGATTAACGGCGAAGTACCGTTTAAGGAAATGAAACGCATTCGATTTAATTACAGCCCGGCTTGGCAAACTCAGGTGTTGGGTTCGGGAGAGGATAAGCCATATCAGTTTCATCTTGAAAAAGGGAAACACCGAATCCGAATGACGGTTACACTTGGCGACATCGCTCCGCTGCTGCGGACCGTGGAATCCAGCGTGCTGGAACTGAATGAGATGTATCGCAAAATATTAATGATCACCTCCAACAGTCCGGACCCACTGCGGGATTACCAGCTGGAACGGCGTATTCCGGAGATGACGGAGGTGTTTGAACGACAAGCTGACACCTTGCGCTCCGTTGCAGATTACCTGGAAAAGGCCACGGGTGAGCAAAGTGACAAAGTGGCCGTACTTCACGCTATGGTATTGCAGCTTGAAGATATGGCGGCCAGACCAGAGACGGTTCCCAAACGGCTGGATACGTTCAAAATTAATGTAGGTGGTCTCGGCACATGGATTCTATCGGTACGTGAACAGCCGATTACGTTGGATTACCTTGTCGTATCTCCGCCGGGTGAATCGCTGCCAAAAGCGGAAGCGAGCACCGTCCAGCAGGTGAAGCACGAACTGGGCGCATATGTTGCCTCGTATACCGAAGATTACGACAGCATTGGCAACGTCGAACAAAAGAAGGATGCCATCACCGTATGGATCACGACCGGACGAGATCAGGCCCAAGTACTGAAAGGCATGATCGACGATTCGTTTACCCCGGATACGGATGTGTCCGTGCAGTTACGTCTCGTTCCGCCTAATATTTTGCTGCCCGCAACACTCTCGGGAGAAGGACCGGATGTTGCCATGCAGATGGGCGAAGACATTCCGGTGAACTATGCGATGAGGAATGCTACAGCAGATCTGAGCCAGTTCCCCGATTTCGAGGAAATTTCGGGCAGGTTCCGTGAAAGCGGATTGACGCCTTACCGCTATAACGACGGGGTATATGCCCTTCCGGAGCAACAGCATTTTCCAATGCTCTTTTACCGCAAAGATATTCTGAATGAACTGGGCCTCGAACCGCCGCAAACGTGGCAAGACGTATATAACGCCATCGCCGTGCTGCAGAAGCATAACATGGAGTTTTATCTGCCGATTGAGGATACGCTGAACAATGCCAACCTGGTTCCGAATTCAACGTTTGCGATGTTGTTATATCAGAATGACGGAACGTTCTACACCGAAGACCAGAAGAAAAGTGCACTGGATTCGGAGATTTCAATGGACGCGTTCAAACGCTGGACGCAATTTTATACCAATTACAAGTTTCCGCTCAAAGCCGACTTTCCGAACCGCTTCCGTACCGGGGAAATGCCGATCGGGATTGCTGATTACACCACGTATAACATGCTGACGGTTATGGCTCCCGAAATCCGCAATCTCTGGGACTTTACGATTGTTCCGGGTACACAGCTTCCGGATGGGTCCATACGGCATGAAGTGGCCAGCGCTACGAGCGCGGTGATGATGCTCGAAAATGCCGACAACAAGGAAGCGGCGTGGAAGTTCATGAAGTGGTGGACTGATGATCAGACCCAGATTGAATACGGGAGAGAAATGGAAGGTCTTATGGGAGCGGCTGCCCGTTACCCGACGGCCAATATCGAAGCCTTGAAACAATTGCCTTGGCCTGTGAAGGATTATCAAAATCTCGAGAAACAATGGGAATGGGTACAGGGAATCCCACAGCTTCCTGGAGGTTATTTCACGGGACGACATCTGGACAACGCCTTCCGCAAGGTGGTCAATGCTAATGAAAATCCGCGTGAAGCCTTATCGGACTATGTGTTGTACATTGATGATGAAATTGAGTTGAAACGCAAAGAATTTAATCTGAAATAGAGGAAAGGGAGGGTAACGGTTGCAAGCCAAAACTACCAAGACAGCCGCCGCTCCTGCCGTCCATACCCGCCAGGTCGGCTGGTGGTCCCTATTGAAGCGGGATCTGTATCTCAGCAGGCATTATTATGTATTGATGGCACCGTTTATGCTGATTTTTTTCATGTTTACTGTCATTCCGGTCGGCATTTCACTCGGGCTCAGCTTTTTTCACTTCAATATGCTGGAGCTGCCGCGATTTGTCGGCTGGCAGAACTATTCCCGGCTTTTCCTGAACGATGACGTATTTCTGATCGCGCTCAAAAACACGCTGCTTTTTGCCGTGATTACAGGCCCTATCAGTTATATTGCCTGCTTTTTGTTTGCGTGGATCATCAATGAGCTGTCTCCTAAAATTCGAGCGGTCATGACGCTGGTTTTCTATGCCCCATCCATATCGGGCAACGTCTTTTTCATCTGGCTGATCATCTTCTCGGGTGACAGCTACGGGTATATGAACGGCTTCCTAATGCGCCTTGGCGTCGTACTGGAACCGATCCAATGGCTCGCAGACGAGAAGTATGTGCTGGCAATCGTCATTATAGTACAACTGTGGCTGAGCCTGGGAACCAGTTTCCTGGCCTTCATTGCAGGACTGCAAACCATTGATCGTTCTCTGGTTGAAGCAGGAACCGTAGACGGGATCAAAAACCGCTGGCAGGAGCTCTGGTACATCACCTTGCCTTCGATGAGACCGCAGCTGATGTTTGGTGCGGTAATGCAGATTACTGCTTCCTTCGCCGTAGCTGAGATCTCCATCGCACTGGCAGGTTTCCCGAGCGTAAACTATGCGGCACACACAGTTGTCACGCATCTGATGGACTTCGGAACCATTCGTTTCGAGATGGGGTATGCCTCGGCCATCGCAACGGTTCTGTTTGCCCTGATGCTGGGTACAAACGTTTTCACGCAAAAAATGCTTAGAAAGATAGGTGAATGACGATGACCAGCAAAGTACGTGCCGTGTTTGGCATGCCAAAAAGGCTCAATCGGTCATTTACCGTCAGCCTGATGTTATTTGCATTACTGGGCGTGTTCGGCTCCTTTATGGTGCTTCCGCTCATCTATGCTGTCAACAATGCATTCAAGCCGCTGGATGAGCTGTTTATTTTTCCGCCGCGCTTCTGGGTGAACAATCCGACAACGGAGAATTTTGCCGATCTGATCAACCTCATGGGCAATTCATGGGTGCCGTTATCCCGCTATATTGCCAACACATTGCTCATTACGATACTTGGCACAGCGGGGCATATCCTTCTTGCATCTGCAGCGGCTTATCCGCTGGCGAAATATCGTTTTCCGGGTTCCAAAGTGTTGTTCACCATTGTCATTCTGTCCCTGATGTTCTCGCCGCATGTTACGGCGATTCCGAACTACATGGTCATGTCCTGGCTTGGCTGGATTAACACTCATGCGTCCATTATTGTGCCATCACTTGCGTTTTCGCTGGGACTTTTCCTGATGAAACAGTTCATGGAGCAGATTCCCGATGCCTTGCTGGAGGCAGCCAAAATAGACGGAGCCAATGAATATCGAATATTCTGGAGCATCGTGATGCCCAATGTGAAGCCGGCATGGCTCACGCTCATGATCCTTCAGTTTCCAGCGTTATGGGGAACGGATGGCGGGAGTTTCATTTACAGTGAAAATCTCAAAACACTGCATTATGCGCTCAGTCAGATTGTGCAGGGAGGGATTGCAAGAGCCGGTGTAGGTGCGGCTGTTGCTTTGCTGCTGATGATCGTACCGATCACTCTGTTTATCATCTCTCAGAGCAGTGTTATGCAGACGATGGCCACTTCGGGCATGAAAGAATAGAAAGGAGGCAGCGAGGTGCGGAGAAGCACATGGAAAAAACGTAAATCGATCATCATGGGCATGATCTGCCTCCTGTTGTTCGTTCAAGAGGCACCCTACGTGAGTGCAGACGGTAAAACGGATGCGTATCATTATTCATTCTGGGGTGACGCAGTTCCGGCACCGGCGGCATATGAGGCAACAACCATTATCACCGGCAAGAAGCTGAACACAACTCCTATGAAAGAGCCAAGCGACATGCATGTTACCGCCAATCAGCACGTCTTTGTGCTTGATTCGGGCAATGGCCGCATCATTGAGATGGATCGCAACTTCAAGCTGGTACGGACAATTGATTCATTTGAGCAGGAAGGCAAGGAAGATCATTTTAAAAATCCACAAGGATTGTACGTCACGGAAAAAGGTCATCTTCTGGTCGCTGATTCGGATAATCACCGGGTGGTGCATCTGGATGAACAGGGGAAGCTGGTCAAGATCGTGTCTGAACCGAAATCGGATCTGTTAAAAGCAGACTTCCAGTTCAAACCGATGCGCATTGTTATGGACAAAGGGGAGCGTATCTACGTCATGGCCGAAGGCGTATTTGATGGATTCATGGAGTTCAGCGCCGATGGTACATTCTCTTCCTTCATTGGAGCGAACAGAGTTCAGGTGGACCCGGTGGAGTATCTGTGGAAACGGTTTGCAACACGGGAGCAGCGCAGTCAGATGGTGATGTTCACTCCAACGGAATTTACCAATCTGGATATGGATGAAGAGGGCTTTATCTACGCCACTAGCGGGGATCGCGGCAAAGATCCGGTCAAGAAGCTGAATGCCCAGGGTACAGACATTTTGCGAAGAGAAGGCTATCAGACTCCGCAGGGTGATTTGCTGTATACCCAGGAAGCAGGACCATCCCGCCTGATTGATGTGGATGTGGGTGACAGTGACATGTATTCCGTACTGGATTCCAGCAAGGGCCGAATCTTCACCTACAATGGAGACGGATACCTGCTCCATATTTATGGCGGCATTGGTAACCGATTGGGCCAGTTTAATACACCTGTTGCTCTGGAACGTGCGGGAGACCGGATGTTAGTTCTGGATAAAGCGCTGGGTGAAATCACCGTCTTTCAAACAACTGAATACGGACGTACGCTCCACGAAGCGGTGCGCAGCTATTATAACGGTGATGAAGATCAATCTTCGGTGCTGTTTGCCCAAGCTGCCGAGATGAACGCTAACTTGGAATATGCGTATGCGGGAATTGGCAAAGCATTGCTTCGTCAGAAGGAATACGCCGAGTCTGCGAAATATTTCAAGCGCAGCATGGAGCCCAAAGGATATTCCAAAGCTTTTCTTTTGTACCGCAAAGAGCTGATGCGTGAGCATTTTTCATGGATGATGTCCGGTATATTCCTGGCTGTCGCTGCGATTGTCACCGTCATCATCGTTCGCAGGCAGAAAAGGAGGACTACGAATGCAGGCATCAAGTAAGCAACTATACCAGTACCCGCTGCATCTGATTTTTCATCCGTTTGACGGATACTGGGAATTGAAATATGAACGGAACCAGAGAAACTCACTGCTGATTGCTTTCATGATCCTGGTGCTTCTGGTCATCACCAAAATTTTGCATGCCCAGTACAGCGGTTTTCTCATTAATCTCAGTAATCCAAAGTACCTGAACAGTCTGCTCGAAATGGTATATGTCATTATTCCGGTGCTGTTTTGGTGTGTGGCTAACTGGTCGTTAACCACATTGATGGACGGGGAAGGCAAGTTCTCCGAAATTTTCATGTCAACGTGTTTTGCACTGGTACCGTTGTTACTCATTCATTTTCCATGGATCTGGCTGAGTCTTGTGATCTCTGCGCAGGAAACTGCCTTTTATTATTTCTCCAATGCACTCGCCGTTGCGTGGACGGTATATCTGTTATTTGTGGGGAATATGACGGTTCATCAGTACACACCAGCCAAAACGGTGCTCACGATGATGCTGACACTTGTAGCGATGGCCTTTATGGCATTTCTGTGCCTGTTATTCTTTAGTCTTGTACAGCAGATTGTATCGTTTGTCGTAACCATCTATCAGGAATTAGTGCTTCGGGGCTAAGGGAGGAGGAAATTGTTATGAATTATACCATAGCCAAAAAAATAACAGGAATGCTGCTCGCGGGCAGTCTGCTTCTTGGCGGTTGTCAATTCTCGCCAACACCGCTCGCTCACGAGACAGTGACTGCCGCTGATCCGATGGACTTTCCCTCCCTGCCTCCCGGAGAGAAACTGAAATCATCTTTCAGCGATGTCCGCCTTCCCGGCATGGTAGGCATTGCGCAGAATGCTGCGCTGCAGTTGTTCATTAACGAAGAGACTGCCGAGATTGCAGTGATTCACACGCAGAGCGGCCAGATCTGGCGCAGCAATCCTGCAGATCGTGAGCAGGATGGGGTTGCAGCCGGGATAAACAAAGACCTTTTGTCATCACAAACGAAGCTCAGCTTCTTCAACAGCCTCGGACAGAGCAGCACCGTGAATTCCTTCACGGATAGTGTTGCACACAAGCAGATAAGCTATGAGGTGCTGCCAAGCGGCGTGCGGGTCCACTACCAGTTTGGAAGCACTGAGCGATCCATAGAAGACTTGCCGATGAAGATCAGCAAGGAGCGATTTGAACAAAAGCTGCTTGCACAGCTAGACAAGGCCGGGCAGCGGGCCTTGAAGGTCGGCTATGCGGAAGACAAGGATGAAGGCGCTTACGTCCGGATTGATAAGGCGATGCAAGGATTGCAATTGTCCCGGGCCTTGAAGGCTTTTGACACAGCTGGTTACACATCGGAGGATCTGGCTCAGGATCATGCCGACTTCGGCATTGAAGAGGAACGAAGTGGACCACGACTATTTATGCTTACGATGGAATATGAGCTGGATGGAGAGGATCTGCTCGTGCGTGTTCCGTCCTCAGGCATTCATTTTCCGGAGGAATATCCGATCAACAGCATATCTGTAATGGATTACTTCGGGGCCGGGGGTTCAGAAGAAGAGGGCTCCATATTGGTGCCGGACGGTTCGGGAGCGCTGATCCATTTTAACAATGGCAAGCTGCAGTATCCTGCCTATCAACAAGATATATACGGACCGGATATGACCATGAAACTGCGGGAAGCAAGTTCGAATGAAGCCAGAGCCAGGTTGCCGGTATTTGGACTGATTCGGAAAGAGGGGGCTTTCCTGGGCATTATTGAACAAGGAGATGCCGTCGCAGTTGTGAATGCCGATATCAGCGGTAAGCTGAACAGTTACAACAACGTATATCCCAGCTTCTATGTAGTGAACAAGAGCGATGTGACGCTTCAGGCAAGTGATATGGTTCGTACACTTCCGAAATTCCAGAAGAAACCGACCGCGTCTGATTTCGTCGTTCGATATGCTTTTGTCGGGGCGGATAAGGCCTCGTACTCGGGGCTTGCATCTCTCTATCGGGATTATCTGATGCAAAACGGCGGACTTCCCGAGTTGAACGCCAGCAAGGAGCAAAGTAACGTTCCCTTTTATCTGCAACTGTTCGGCGGCATGACAACAAGGCAGCATATGCTGGGCATACCGTATGATTCAACGGAGGCTTTGACCACGTTTGATGAAGCCAAAAACATTCTCTCCGCCTTGACGGAGAAGAAGGTATCCAATATTCAGGTGCGCTATGCGGGATGGCTTAACGGCGGGCTTCATCATCGACTGCCGGATTCCATTCAAGTAGACGGCGCGGTAGGCGGAAAAAAGGGATTGCGTGAATTCAGCGCATACACCCAAGAAGCGGGCATCGGTTTCTATCCCGATATCGCTCTGCTGAATGTGCAATCCAAAAAAGGGTTTAAACCGTCCAAAGAAGCTTCACGCACATTAACTCAGGAACCGGTGGTCTTGTATCCGATGAACCAGGCCATCCAGAGGCGGGACCGGGATCGTTCACCATCCTATGTGCTATCGCCCAACTTGCTGGAGGACGTGACGGCAGACATGTTAGATGAGCTCAGGTCCCTTCAAAAGGATGGACTGTCGCTGAGCCTGAATGATCTGGCAGCTCAGTTAAACAGCGATATGAATCCGAAAAAGCTGGTGGACCGAACACAAGCGCTTGGCTCCGTGAAGAAGACACTTGAACAGATCGGGCAGCAGGCTGGCTCGCTTGTTGCTGAAGGCGGGAACGCTTATGCCCTGCCGTATGTAACTGGTCTGACAGATGCGCCGATGACCAGCAGTCGTTTCAAGCTGGAGGATGAAGAGATTCCGTTCTATCAGCTCGTTGTGCACGGCAGCATCGGCTATACGGGGACGCCATACAATCTCTCCACATATACGAATGCAAGGCAATATGTGCTGAAGCTGATTGAATATGGAGCCAGTCCTTACTTTGCATGGTTCAATGCGCCAAACCATGTTGTGAAAGAAACGGATTATGATGATCTCTACGCGGCGAATTATGAACAATGGATCGATCTGGCTGCCGAGATCTACAACGAGGTGAACCAGGTGAACCAGCCGTTTGCCGGACGTTCCATGATATCTCATGAATCCCTGGAGGAGGGCGTCTTCCGGACAACATATGAAGGTGGCGGGTTCGTAATCGTCAATTATAACGACTTCCCTGTAGAAGTTGACAACGATACAGTGGAAGCCCAAAGCTATGTGACTGGTGGTGAGCAGCTCTGAAGACGCTCCTGAAATGGAAATGGGGAAGTCGTACGTATGCTCAGCAGAAAGCCATGTGGGGCGTAATCTACGTGCTTCCTTGGCTCATTGGTTTTGTGTTGTTTTTCTTCATTCCGCTGTTAGCCTCTCTGCGATACAGCATGAGTACAATTCAAGCTAACGCTGAAGGCATAGCGATTCAGTTCAACGGTGTTGCCAATTACATTCAGGCGCTGACCGTCAATACAAGCTTTAACCGTGCGTTAATTGAGGCGATCACAGACGTACTCATCAACGTACCGCTTATCGTTATATTCAGTCTGTTCCTTGCCGTCATCCTGAATCAGAAGTTCAGGGGCCGGGCTGTAGCGCGGTCGATCTTTTTCCTACCCGTTATTCTGGCATCGGGAGTGATTATGACACTGGAGAGCACCAGCCTGATTGAAGCGGTTAATCAGAGCAGCACAGGTGGAAGCTCACTCGGGACATTTGAACTCGAAAATCTGATGGTTAACGCCGGAGTGAGCGATTGGATCGTCACGTATCTGAGCAGCGCCGTAGATCGGATCTATCAGATCGTCAGTCAATCCGGTGTACAAATTTTGATCTTTTTGGCAGGGATCCAGACGATTTCCCCTCAACTGTATGAGGCTTCGAAGATGGAAGGGGCGACGGGTTATGAAGCCTTCTGGAAAATTACGTTCCCGATGGTCAGCCCGCTTATTTTTGTCAATGCGATCTATACAATCATTGATTCGTTTGCCAATAACGCCATGACGGAACTGATCCGGGATACCGGCTTCGTCAAATTTGACTTTGGATTAAGTTCTGCCATGGCATGGGTCTACTTTCTGGCCATTGCCATCATTCTGGTTATCGTAAACATCATTTTCTCGAAGCGAGTCTTCTATCAAGATTAGAAAGGAGGGTGTCCCACGTGACAACATCACGATTATTATCGCTGGAGCATTGGAAAGGCTGGCTGTGGGCCATGATCCGATTCGTTCTGATTACCGGGCTTTCCTTCGTTATCCTGTTTCCCATATTTCAGAAGGTTTCCACATCCATCAAAGCTAAAGGTGATCTGTATTCGGCAGTGGTGGTGTGGATTCCACAGAACTTCTCCATCGACAATTTCAAAGAGGCGATACGCGTAATGGATTACTGGGCAACGCTGTTTAATACGTTTGCCCTGTCTGCAACGACTACACTGCTGACTACAGCATCCTGTGCACTTGCAGGATACGGATTCGCCAGACTGAAATTCAGGGGAAGCAACTGGCTGTTTGCTGGTGTAATTCTGACGATTCTTGTACCGCCAACGACTATTCTCATTCCGGTATACCTGAATCTGAAAAGCTTTGACCTCATGGGGCTTATGACGCTTATAGCCGGTAAACCTGTTAATTTGCTTAACACCTATTGGCCGTTTATTCTGACGGCGATTACGGCCAATTCACTTAAGGCCGGTTTGTACATCTTTATCTTCCGGCAATTCTTCAGAGGTATTCCGAAGGAAGTGGAGGAGGCGGCCTATGTGGACGGCGCGGGCATCGGACGAACATTTTCAAGAATCATGCTGCCCAATGCCATTCCGTCCATGGTAACAGTCATGCTGTTTTCCTTCGTATGGCAGTGGAACGACAGCTTCTATACGACGACTTATCTGACTTCAAGTAAAGTCATGTCGACTCAGTTATCGTCCCTTCCGTATAATCTGGCCCAGCAGGTTACTGACGGTGCAGCTTCCCAGGCCGATCCGTTCTATCTGAGTATGATCCAGGATACAGGAATTCTTCTTGCCATTCTGCCTTTGATCGTCATCTATTTGTTTGTGCAACGATATTTCGTAGAGAGTGTAGAGCGTACGGGAATCGTCGGTTAAGTTAAGTTCTCCTGTACGTTTGGAGTGGGATCAGACTGGAAGAGGAAGGGGGAACTCCATGGAACATTCCATCTGTGAAAAGGGGGCATGTAACGATCTCATGAACGTCTGCTCACAGCAGAACCGGGATCCTTCCCTGCGCAGGATCCCCCTGCTGGTATGGAACGGGCTGCGGGAGCGGGCGCCGACCTGAGCAATCTGTTTGATCAGAGATACTCTGACGCAGCTTACCCGCAATATTGCAAGGTAATATATCAGATCAGGAGGAATTAAAGTGAAGAAGTTCATGACATCTTGTAAACTTGTACTCATTCTGGCTTTATTAATTACAATTGCTCCATGGGGAGGCAGCCGCGCCGAAGCATGGGTGGGTATGCCGATGGGCAAGCTTCACGTAAACGGCAAAAACCTGGTGAACAGCAACAACCAGCCTGTGCTTCTGAACGGTTGGCATCAACCCTCAGGTGCCTACTGGACATATCAGGACAGCAATTATTATCTCAACCTGCACGGTAATAACCGTCATGCAGCTACACTGGCTTATCTGAAAGACATTACTGATACATTTGCGGACACCAGCGCGAAATACGGAAGCAATCATGGCTGGAATATGAATCAGGTACGTCTGTTCATCGATCGTCAGGACATGGGAGATGTGGCTGCTGGTACATATAACTTTGCCGGTGTGCAGACCGTTACGCAAAATGTAATTATTCCGTACATTCAATATGCCAAAACAAAAGGTGTCTATGTTGTCCTGGGACTGGACTTCACATTGAAGGATGATCAGGCAACAACACCTGCCAACTTGCAAAAATTCAACGAAATCTGGGGTTATCTCGCTTCACGCCCGGAGATCAAAAGTGCAGACAACGTTCACTTCGAACTGATCAACGAACCGGTGAAATCCTATGCCAATGGACATTGGGGTGGATACAACGGGGAAAATGACTTTGTGGATCACTGGAATGACTTGCGTAATTTCCAAAATTCCATGATTTCAACAATTCGTAGCAAAGGTGCGGACAATGTCATCTGGGCGGCAGGTCTGGGATACAACCAATTTTACAGCTTGACGGCAAGCCACCCATTGACTGATCCGCTCAATAACTATGGATATGCGGTTCACTGGTACCCTGGTTATGGCGCATATGACAACTTTTCTATCCTGCAAGATCAGTGGAATACCAACGTGAAGGCAGCTGCTGATAAATATCCGATTAACATTACCGAGGTAACCTGGTTCAAAAACAAACCTGGCGATTCGGCCTATTGGAACCTGTTTAATGGTAGCAATGAAGGTTTCGGTACCAATACCAAAACGATTTTCAATGCAGCAGGCAATGTCAGTATTGCAGCCCATATGAACGGTTTTATTCTAAGTGAAGGACCACGAAGCTCCTTTGCCGACCCTACGGCAGGCCTGAAATGGGATGGAGATGCTTCACGGAGTGCCATGGGACGATTCCTGTTCAACTGGTACCATGAACGTGCCCAGACTTATCCGGGCAGTGGACAAGGTGGCGGACCGACAACGGGTCTTGTATCCGGTGCAACTTATAAAATCGTAGCCCGGCATTCCAACAAAGTTGTTGATGTTCCTGGTGGTCAAAATGAAAATAATCTTCAGCTCCAGCAGTGGAGCGATCTGGGCGGTAACCCCCAGAAGTGGGTTCTGACTTCGATCGGTAACGGCAACTATACACTGACAAGTGTGAACTCGCCGGACAAAGTCATCGACATTCGCAACGGTACCCTCACCAATGGGGAAGCGGTTCAACTCATGAGCAATCTGAACACAACCGCTCAGCATTTTAAGGTCAACGATCTTGGTAACGGTTACTGGAGTATCATTAATGTGAACAGCAATAAAGCGATTGAAGTGGCAAACGCTTCCACTTCGGATGGAGCCAAGCTGCAGCAGAACACCTACACAGGTGCTACAAACCAACAATGGAAATTTGTTGCCGTTAGCAATTAATAAGGACAATGTTAAACAAAAACCTCCCCAAGTCATTCCATGTCTTGGAGAGGTTTTTTGCGTTTATTTTTAATACTTTGGGAATGAGACCATGCGAAGGTAAAATACAACTATATTTGTGCGTCAACCTGCAGAGTGACAATTATTTTCATGCAAGCATTGTACGCTGCAGTATGTAAATGTACCATAAGGAAGAAGTTGTACCTTCACCAGGAAGAAATGCCCGGTGTATCATTGAACAGCTACCTTATCACAGAGAAATGTAAGCGCTTGATAAAAAAGGGAGGGTACATATGCAGCTCCTATGGTCCAAATTTTCACCCGTGTTCCGCCGATTCCTCATTTCGTATCTTGTCATTCTAATGATTCCTCAAATTGCGGGATATGCCTCTTACCGAGCTTCCATTGAAGCAGCCCGTTCCAGCTCCATTGAGAACAGTTTGAAGTCGCTGAGTCTTGGCAAAGAGATCATTGAGCGAAATCTTCTTCAAGTCGAAGCTTTTACCAGACAGCTTGCCGTCAATCCCGATTTGCAAAATTTAATTGCTGGCCCAAAGCCGCATGATCTCTACAATGTCTACGGTATGAACCGCATGCAGCGGAGCCTCTCCATGTACAGCAGTACCAATGATTACTTGTCTCATTTCTTCATTCACATTCCGAACTACAATGCCATCATCACACCAAGAACTGTGTATTATCGTCCAGAGCATTATTATGCTGCCAATCAGCTGGACGGTATGTCGTTTGAACAATGGCATGACCAAATTCTCAAACAACCACACCTCAATGAAATCATACCGCTTCGAAAGTATAAACGTGAAATACTCGGCACTGTGCTTGCAGACGTTCCCGCCATTACGTTTCTGCAATCTCTGCCTTTGAACAGCTTCAACAAACCGCAAGCGACGATTGGTGTCATGATTGATCAGGATCAGATGGCCAGCCTTACTCAAAATATTGTGGATCAATATGGCGGCTGGACTCTCGTCACCGATGCGGAAGGGCAGATCATTTTCTCCCTGGGCATTGAACAGGCCGAGGCTGAGCAAATGGCACAGATTCATCGGAGAGAAGGTAACACTGGGGAAACGGAGCTGAACGTGCAGAATGTACAGCCTGGAAATGATGGTCGGCTGCTGATATCGATACAGTCCAGTCAAAATGGATGGAATTACATGGCAGGGATTCCGGAGAAAGCACTCATGACAAAAGCGGACCAAATCAAACAAGTCACGCTGGTCTTTACTTTGGCAACCATTGCCTTGGGACTGTTATTCGGGCTGTTTCTGGCCTATCGGAATAGTGCACCCGTTTACAGATTGTTGGCCTCTTTTCGGGAACAAATCACCGATTCTCCAGGCAGACGGGGCAATGAATATGATTTTTTGGCAAGCCATATTAACAATCTGATTGCTAATAATGACTCACTTAAAAACGCCATGAATGAGCAGATTCCGTTATTGAGAGACGGTTTTATCAAACGTTTGTTAACCGGAGAAGTCTATACCTCACTTGAGTTGGAGGTTATCTCATCCCAGGCGCACATTTCTCTTCATAGCAGTAAGGGCTTGGCAGGCTTAGTGAAGGTAAACGGATATGCCAATCCGGACAGTGAAGAAACTATCCATGAACTGGGTGTTGCAAGGCTGCTTATCAAACAAGTACTTACAGAATGGAATGCGCAGCTGCTGATCACGGATTGGGGAACAGACCAGATCGCTTTTGCCTGTCCATTGGATGAGAACTCACTGAATGAAGCTATAGGGAGGTGTGAAAAAGAGCTGAACACCTTGATGGAAGTGATCTACCGAGAGCATCGGATATCCACAACAATTGGCACAGGTGCAGCTTACGAGGTCTGGAATGATGCGGGTCGCTCCTTTGACGAAGCCAAACAAGCTCTGGATTATGCCATTCATATGGGAACGGATCATCTGGTGAGATTTGAAGATACGATGAAGGAAAATGAAATGTACTATTATCCGATTGAGTCTGAACAGCGCCTGCTGAACACGATCAAAGTCGGTGAGCCTGAAGAGGCGATACGCATTCTGGAGCAATTGTTTCTTCGTAATCTAGAGGAGCGGGAACTGTCCTACGAGATGACGCAGCAGTTCATCATGGAGCTGAAGGGGACTTTTCTGAAGCTGGACGAACCAAAATTCAAGCTGGATGCCTCCCTGCTGGAGGAATATAAATCTCGGGTGACATCCATTCAGATGACAGAAACGATTACTTCGCTGCGGGCAAAATTCAAACAGTTAACAGAAGACATCTGCGGTGATTTCCAGAGAAGAAGAGCAGGAGCACATGCGGATACTGTAAGCGAAATGATTTGTTTTATCCAACATAATTATGGGGATGCAAACTTGACGATCTATCGGATTGCCGAGCACATGAGCAAGTCCGAGAAGTTTATATCCCAACTGTTCAAAGAACATACAGGAGAGAATCTTTCCGATTATGTAGAACGGGTACGCATTGATGCTGCCTCGAACTTGTTGCACTCTACCGGTCAGACGATTGACGAGATAGCGGAGGCCACCGGGTATAATAGTGCACATTCATTCCGCCGAGCTTTCAAGCGGGTACGCGGCATTTCTCCGAGTGTATTTCGGAAAATGGACGTTCATAGCGGTTAATGTAGGCTGTTTCTCGGGAACTATATTCGCTTTTTGTACTTTCTCAGCGTAACTGTACCTTTACGCATCCCCAGCGCAATCTTATGATTACTCAAAAAAGTAAGCGCTACCAAGTTGAGTTGCAGTTCAGCACGATTTGGAGCCAAGAATGGGGGGATGATTCTGAGAACCACAATGACCAGTGAATCAAAGTCCGTGGACAAACCAAGTAAACCGTTTGCCTTGAAGCAAGCATTATCCAGAAGCTGGAGGCGACATTGGCAGCTGTATCTGCTGATCCTGCCACCGATTGCTTACTTTATTATTTTCAAGTATGTACCCATGGTGAATGCGGTCCTGGCATTTAAAGATTACAACGTCATCAAGGGGATCTGGGGCAGTCCGTGGGCCGGAACCAAGTATTTCGAATTACTTTTTCAGAATCCGGCGTTTGTCATGCTGATCAAGAACACGCTCTACATTTCGTTTTACAGCCTGCTCGTTGGTTTCCCGATTCCTATATTACTGGCGCTGGCGCTGAACGAAATCAAAAACATACGATTCAAAAAAACAGTACAAATGGTGACGTATGCTCCATATTTCATCTCTACCGTTGTTATGGTCTCCATCATTATGCTCTTTCTGTCTCCTAGGCTGGGTATTGTCAACACGATTGCAGGTGCCCTTGGTTTCGAAGCGGTGAATTTTCTCGGTGAGCCTGGACTGTTTCGATCCATCTATGTATTCTCCGATGTGTGGCAGGGAATGGGGTACTCCGCTGTGATATATCTGGCTGCTCTGGCAGGTGTTGATCCATCCCTGTATGAAGCCGCCAAAGTGGACGGAGCCAACCGAATACAGAAAATCATTAATGTTGATCTGCCTGGACTACTTCCGGCAGCCGTCATCATTCTGATCCTGAGTGTAGGGAATATCATGGCTGTTGGGTTCGAAAAAATATATTTGCTGCAAAATCCGCTCAACCTGTCTGCTTCGGAGATCATCTCCACGTATGTCTATAAAATAGGATTGCTGAATGCCAATTACAGCTTCGCTACTGCGGTGGGCCTGTTCAACTCGGTGATTAACCTGATTCTGCTATTAATCGTAAACGCGGTCGCCAAGCGACTGTCCAATACAAGCTTATGGTAACGGGAGCGAAAGGAGGAGAACCAACCCATGCCTAACACACAGACAAATGCAGGTCGTTCGCGGATCAAGAGCAGCAGTACGATTCGTGAATCCTGGGGAGACCGCGTATTTATAACGGTTGTTTACTTCATGTTGACAGTGGTGCTGATTGCCGTGCTGTATCCCTTGATATATATCGTGAGTTCTTCGCTCAGCAGCCCTGCTGCCGTCTCCTCGGGAAAAGTCTGGTTGTGGCCCATTGACCTGACGTTTGACGGTTACAAGTCTGTATTGCGGAATGATCAAGTCCTTACCGGCTATGCCAATTCCCTTTTCTATACAGCCTGCGGCACCTTCATCAGCGTGGCACTGACCATCATGATTGCTTATCCATTATCCAAAAAAACGTTTGTTGGTCGCAGCTCGTTAATGATGTTTATTACCTTCACCATGCTGTTCTCGGGCGGTTTGATTCCTACCTATCTGGTGGTCAAAACCATGGGACTGATTGATACCCGCTGGGCGTTGCTGATTCCCAATGCCGTCTGGGTATGGCAAGTCATCATTGCCCGTACCTTTTTTCAGAATTCGATACCGGAAGAATTGTCCGAAGCAGCAGACATCGATGGCTGCAGTGACATCCGGTTTATCTTCAGTATTATCCTGCCACTCGCCAAACCGATTATCGCCGTATTGTCACTTATGTACGCAGTCGGTCAGTGGAATGCATACTTTGACGCCCTCATCTATCTGAAATCACAGTCGCTCTATCCGCTACAGCTGATATTGCGCAGTATTCTTATTCTGAACAGCAGTACGGGGAACATGGATGCATCGGAAATGATCAAACAGCAGCAGATGGCTGAACTCATGAAGTACTCGTTAATTGTGATGGCCAGTTTGCCTGTGCTAATCATCTACCCTTTTGTTCAACGGTATTTCGTACAAGGCATGTTGATTGGGTCAGTCAAAGGATAAGTTCATTTATTTCTATTATTCATGAGGGAGAGGATTGTATTGAAAAAAGCGGGATTCATCATTCTTGCCTGTATGTTGTTTACCTCGTTGGTACTTGCCGGATGTTCAAGCTCTGATAAGGGGAACGGGGAAGGCAGCGATCCATCAGGCAAGACAGCCATTAATGTGTTTGCCCACCAGGGTTCGGATACCAACCTGTCCACTAATAAATTCACGAAGAAAATGGAAGAGAAGTTTGATATTCAGTTCAACTGGACCACGGTTCCATTCGACGGTGCAGCGGAGAAAAGACAGATTTCACTGGCTTCCGGTGATTATCCGGACTTGTATCTGCTCATTCCTTGGGTAGATCGTTTCTCCCAGACAGACTTGTTGAAGTTTGGTCAGCAGGGGGTTATTTTGCCGCTGAATGATCTGATTGAGGAGCATGCTCCCAATATTAAAAAAGTGCTTGAAAGCAATGACTATTATCGGGCCATGAACACTGCTCCCGACGGAAATATCTATGGTCTGACGGGTCTGAATGAATGTTTTCACTGTTCATACCCGAACAAGATGTGGGTCAACACCAAATGGATGGAACAACTGGGTTTGACCGAACCCGCGACGACAGAAGAATTTAAGGAAATGCTTCGGGCATTTAAAACGAAAGACCCGAACGGGAACGGCAAAGCCGACGAAGTACCGCTAAGCGGTTCGACTGAAAATTTCGGTGTGCACATTATTCCGTACTTGATGAACGGTTTTATCTATGACGACGATCGGAATTATCTCATTGTCAATCAGGGGAAAGTGGAGACCGTAGTGAACAAACCGGAATGGAAAGAAGGGCTTGCCTATATTAAATCCCTGTACGATGAAGGGCTGATTGATCCAGGGGCATTTACCCAAAACGTCGGGGCCTTCAAAAAAATTGGCGATAACGCCGACGCACAGCTTCTGGGTGCCGGAGCAGCCATGCATCCATCGTTATTCGTAACGACTGCGGAAGGTTCACCTTACGGGAATGATTATAATCCCATCCCTCCACTGAAGGGGCCAAATGCCACTTATGCTACGTATAACTATCCGATTGATCCCGGAGCGTCCTTTGTACTGACAAACAAAGCCAGTGAGGAAACGCAGATCGCGGCCATAAAGCTGCTGGATTATTTCTATACCCAAGAAGGGACTATGGCATCATATCTGGGAGAAGAGGGCGTAAGCTGGCGCAAACCACAAGAAGGAGAAGTGGCGCTCAATGATCAGATTGAGCCGTTATATAAAGCCATTCCGCTTCCTTCTGGAGAAGAACCTCGTAATGACAGTTGGGCTGCATTGAGTCAGTATAATCATCACCGTGCATATCGGGACGCCGAAGTACAGGGGACAGATATCTATGCCAATGATGGTTATGAGCGACGACTCTATGAGGCGACATTGTTAATGGAGGGCAAGGAACCAAAAGAGGTTTTCCCTCATTGGGCATTGTGGGTAGATCCGTCCATTGCTGATGAAGCCAGCATGATGCAGACCAATCTCAAGGATTACATTGATCAGAACGCCCTGCAATTTATTACAGGCGCCAAAAGTCTGGATAAGGATTGGGATGAATATGTGAAAGGCCTGGAGGGACTGAACATTAATCGATATCTGGAGATTATGCAGTCTTCCTATGATACTTCTTCTGTTTCCAAATAATTAAAGTATCTGAATTATATCCAGTCAGAGCGGGAAAAGGTACTGCCTGTATTTGCACAACCAAACGTTCCCGGTTCGCAGTCAACATATGCGAGCCGGGAACGTTTTTTAATTGATATAGATTAATCGTTATATCATTGCATTCTTCTTAGAATTCTGTGATTGAACCTGTCCTGCAAGCCAAACGTTCACAGGACAGGTTCAACGGCTCGTACACATTCTCTTAGTACATGCGATATCTTCCGCTTAGAGCCAGCATGCTGAAAAAATACAGGCAATTGTCGTAATAACGTCGCTCACCCTGACGCAGAGGTGTGTTCCAGAACTTACGAACGAATGTGTCAGCATGTGGACCGTCCGCAGCAAGTGAAGCCATGGCATTGGTAGCCAGCAAACCTACAGGATGCAGTGAAGGTTCGTCGAAAGGTTCACCTTCTATTGTATAACGACGATAATCGGACATTTCAATATCACTGAAGAAGGATTGAATCCGGTTGGATTGCTCGATCTGCCAGTGATCCTTGCGGAACCATTCCCAGTCCAGCGCAATATTTGCAGCAGTACGATATGCATCACTGTAAAAATGCCTGAAATCCCCATGTGGCTGTATTGGAGCCGGAGAGCCGTCATAGTTCGCATATTCAGGTGAAAGTCCTGTTACGGGATGGCATGCTGTATGCAGGTAAGCCCGACTAGCGGCCGCCGCTTCATTCCAAAAAGCCTGATCTTCTTCATCCGCATATTTCCCGAATAGTTCATAAAAATGAGGCAGATGGTAGGACGGGTCGCTAAACGGTGTTTCTGGAATGAATTTGATCAGTTTTGTTTCCGGGTCCCACATGGGGTCACCTTCGCCGTCTTCGCCCTGATGTATACATGCACGAAGGATTTTGCGGGCTTGTGCCTTGTAATCATAAGGTTCAGCGCTATCGCCCCAGCGGTTGGAGGCGAAAAAAAGCGCCATGGCAAAAAACTCCTCACCATCAGGAGCAGGACCTTGTGAGAGTCTGGTTCCGTCAGGCTTGCAATGCCAAGCGAAGTAATCTTTGTATCGACCCTCGGTATGCTGCATAAACGTGTGGGAGAAATTCCAGATTCGATTAAATTCTTCCTTTTTGTCCATCTGAACAGCCATCATCATGCCATAAGACATGCCTTCGGAGCGAACATCGAGATTACCGGTGTCCAGCAAATAACCCTTGTCCTCACCCATGGGGTAATATATTCGAGTATTTTCATCGCCATAAAACAGCTCGTTCCATGTTTCTTCCAATCTGTTCGTGATCTCATTCTCATCGTAACCTAGCTTCGAAAACAGATTTGTATATGTACCCGTATCCCACGCGCCTTGACCCGTGATATTCATGTGTCTCCTCCTTCATCAATGCGGTTTTTCAAAATTATAACATGGAAATAGTATACAAATTAAAGCGTTTACATGAAAAATTATAGGTGTTCTAATTTGCATGTGATTGTAGTCGAATTAAAATGATATAGTGGTGGAAATCCTATAATTTGTCAGGTTGTTGTAAAATTATGTAAGGAATACACTTTGGGGGAAGGGTCACACCTGATCTAATCATAATACAAGCTGTGATCCTTTAAATGTGGTTTGAGGATGATCAGAATCTAGCCGAAAGGATGTGATGGTAATTTATGCTCCAGGATTCAGAAGATGCAGGTGAAAACACGGAATTCACTGCACCGCGCGATCCAGTTGGAGTGACAGCGTCGTCAGTCAAGCCCGCAATTGATTTTGAATCACATGGATATCGCGACATGATTGGCCGGTCTCTTCTGAACAAAGGGAATAATGTCAGATTAAAACGAGCCATTGAGAAGGCAAAAAACGGTGAACCTGTCGTTATAGCTTATATTGGAGGCTCTATTACCCAAGGTGCTGGTGCAATACCTATTCATCTCCAAAGTTACTCTTATCGGTCGTATGAGTCGTTCAAGTTTATGTTTGCGCTTTCAAAAGAGAGTCCAATTCATCTGATTAAAGCAGGTGTAGGTGGAACTCCTTCGGAATTGGGGATTGTACGTTATGATCGTGATGTGTTAAGGGGAGGTGCCGTTCAGCCGGATATTGTCATAATCGAATTCGCAGTTAATGACGCAGATGATGAAACCCAAGGTAAATGTTACGAGAGTCTGGTGCTCAAAGCACTTGCTGCCGATAACAAGCCAGCGGTCATCTTGTTATTCAGTGTATTCGAAAATGACTGGAATCTGCAGGATCGTCTCGCTCCGGTAGGCTGGCATTATGATCTGCCAATGGTAAGTGTGAAAGATGCTGTCGTAGATCAGTTCAACAAGACAAAAGGTGAAGGCAACGTTATTTCCAAAAAGCAATTTTTCCATGATATATATCATCCAACTAACATAGGGCATCGAATTATGGCCGATTGTTTGGAATATTTGTTCGACGTGACGAATCGTTCTGAGTGGGATGAGAAAGATCATGATATTGAAAAAACTCCGCTAATTGGAAATGAATTTGTTCATGTGAAGCTATTGGATCGGAAAAACGGCAATAGTATTGCCCGAATCGATGCAGGCTCTTTTTGTAAAACGGACACGGATCTGCAGATGGCTGAGATGGATGCTCATGACTATGGTACACCTCAGTTCCCCAACAACTGGATGCGTACAGGAGAGGGAAAAGAGGATCAGAGCAGCTTTCGTATAAGTTTGCAGTGCAAACGCCTCATTCTGATCTTCAAGGATTCGGGTAAAGATGAATTCGGAACTGCACATATCAAGGTAGATGGGGTATTCGTCCAAAAAGTCGATCCGCGTCAAGTGAACTGGACCCATTGCCATGCCACACTTCTGCTTAACGAAGAGCATGTGGGGGAGCACTCCATAGAGATCGAAATGGCGGAAGGTCATGAACATAAATGCTTCACCATTCTGGGTTTTGGCTATGTGGATTAACTGAAGATTGATAGTCACTCATATGTTCGGAGGAAAAGAGAATGGAATTGATTTCACCAGCAGTAACGGGATATGACCAGTATCGGGAGAATATACCACGTGGAGTCATGGAGATGGTAGAGTATCCTTCCACCACGGTTGGCAATTCCCGTAAAGCGATGGTGTACACCCCACCAGAATTTTGTTCGACAACGATGTATCCTGTACTTTTTCTTTTGCATGGTATTGGTGGAGATGAAACCGAATGGCATACTCATGGTTCTCCGCAAATTATTCTCGATAATCTGTACAACGATAACTTGCTTGAGCCTATGGTTATTGTTTTCCCCAACGGTCGCGCAATGTCGAATGACCGAGCTGAAGGAGACCTGTTTGAACCTGAGAAAATCAAAGCATTTAAACGGTTTGAATCCGATCTGCTCAACGATTTCATACCTTACATGGAATTGAACTACCCTTTGCATAAAAGCCGGGATAAAAGGGCGATTGCTGGTTTATCCATGGGTGGAGGTCAATCCTTAAATATCGGATTAAGTAATCTAGACCATTTTGCATGGATCGGTGCTTTCTCCGCAGCCCCAAACACCAGAAGTCCGGAGCTACTTGTCCCTGATCTTTCGAAAGCGCCTTCATTACTCTCGCTGTTATGGATCTCTTGCGGTGAACAGGACAATCTTATAGAGATTAGTCTTGGGGTTCACCAATATTTGGCGCAACACGGAGTACCTCACATTTGGCATGAGGAAAGTGGAGGACATGATTGGCCCGTATGGAAGAACGATCTGTATCTGTTTTCGCAACGACTTTTCAAGTGAATATGCTGAAGATCATTCATATCGGATTGTAGTATCAACCAAATCTATTAAAATATCGGGAGGTATCATTCTATGTTCAAATTCGGTAAAAAATTAATGACTGTTGTTCTTGCAGCTTCCATGAGTTTTGGTGTATTCGCAGCAACATCCAGTGCTGCAACAGATTATTGGCAAAATTGGACAGATGGTGGAGGAACGGTCAACGCCGTGAATGGATCGGGCGGGAATTACAGCGTGAATTGGCAAAATACCGGGAACTTTGTTGTCGGGAAAGGGTGGACATACGGTACACCTAATCGAGTAGTCAATTACAATGCCGGTGTGTTCGCTCCTTCAGGTAACGGCTATCTCACCTTCTATGGTTGGACAAGAAACGCTTTAATTGAATATTACGTGGTGGATAGCTGGGGAACATATCGTCCGACCGGAACGTATAAGGGCACGGTGACTAGTGATGGTGGCACATATGACATCTATACAACGATGAGATACAATGCACCTTCCATTGATGGTACGCAGACTTTCCCTCAGTATTGGAGTGTTAGACAGTCCAAGAGACCGACTGGTGTCAATTCTACCATTACGTTCAGCAATCATGTGAATGCGTGGGCGAGCAAAGGGATGTACCTTGGAAATAGTTGGTCCTATCAGGTGATGGCTACGGAGGGTTATCAAAGCAGCGGAAGCGCGAACGTGACGGTTTGGTAATAGTGATGTAATGCAATTCAACGTCTGCACTTGCATTTGAATTCAATTTTCCGGAAGCGTTGAGGAACCGTTATTCAGCAGATTAACGGACCTCGACGTTGCCGGATTCAAGCTTAGCAAAGGAGAATAATTGAATGAGAAAGCTGGTATGGTTAACCTTAATTGTCATGGTTGTTAGTCTGAGTGCTTGTTCAGCCGGTAATTCACAATTAAACGATGACTTGGTTTTCGTCGAAGGAGGGGCTTTCAAGAGCGGTAAGCCGAGTCAGATTAATAAAAATGAAACGCTGGCCTCCTTCTATATTGGCAAATATGAAGTGACTCAAAAAGAATGGATGGAAATTATGGGGGAAAACCCGTCTGGCTTCAAGGGAGATGACCTGCCCGTTGAAATGGTCAGCTGGTATGACGCAGTAGAATACTGTAATCAAAAAAGTATAAAAGAAAACCTGAAACCTTATTACAATATAGACAAGGATAACCTGGACACGAATAATCACAATGAGAACGACAATATCAAATGGAATGTAACGATCAACGAGGATGCCAACGGTTACCGTTTACCCACAGAGGCAGAATGGGAATACGCTGCAAGCGGGGGCCAAGAGAGCTTAAATTACACATACAGCGGAAGTAATAATCCTGATGAAGTTGCTTGGTACTGGGTAAATGCCGGCGACAACATTCTGACGGGTGACTGGAGCTGGCCCGCTATTGAGAGCAACCGTAATCAAACCAAAAAAGTCGGAACTCAGAAGGCGAATGAGTTAGGAATCTATGATATGTCTGGGAATGTGAGAGAATGGTGCTGGGACTGGTACAGCGATCCGGAGAGTCCACAACAATCCTGGCGAGTGGTGAAAGGCGGAGGCTGGATTGGTGGTGTAAATAACAATGAAATAGCATTCCGAGGCAAATTTGATGCAAATGGTTTTGGGCCTGATCAAGGATTCCGTATTGTGCGTGGAGAATAAAATCTCTTGCCTGTTAGTGGATTACTTCTGAGCTCGACCTATAATTTGTCGGGTGAAAACCTATAGTTTATCAGGTTGTTGCGCAAAAATGTAAGCGTTACACTTGTATTGTCATTCCCGGCGCTTCGTTATAATCGGAGCGTTCTTATAATACGTCTGATAGATACAATTCTAAGTTATCGATTAATGACGATTAGACTGGTGAGAATGTTATTTCTTATACAATTGCATATATCTTCAGATTCTGAAATTCTCCAAGTTGTGCGAGCAGACAACAATCCTGCTGTTGTTCTGCTGTTTAGCGTTTTCGGAACAAATGAAATCTACCCATAGATATAGATAAAATACATGCAGCTGATCACGGACAAAAGAGAGGTGAGCTAATGTACAAGGTCATTGTCGCAGATGATGAGCCGTTTATGCTAGAAGGATGGAGAACGATGATCGACTGGCGAGCTTGTGGATATGAACTCTGTGGAACGGCAACGGATGGGGAGGAAGCACTTGCTTTATTCAACTCGGTTGAACCCGATCTTGTCGTCACCGATATTCAAATGCCTGTTATGGATGGTCTCGGTTTGATTCACACCTTGCGAGAAGATCTCGCTTATACCTCCAAAATCGTTATCGTTACAGGATACTCCGATTTTAATTATGCCAAGCAAGCCATACGGTATCAGGTCGATCAGTATGTGCTTAAACCTCTTGTTCCAGAGGAAATTCATCAAATCCTTATGGAAATGATTGAACCTCTGGACAAACGTAGAAATGAGCAAAAACAGCAGCATGGAATCATGGTTACAGATGAAGCCCATGAAAATCATCTTAATGAATATCGAACAAGCGAAGAATATGATTTAGAGCAAATGATGAACATCTCCAAAGATATCTTGGCGTCGATTGAAGCCGGAGACACTTTTTTCATCGATAATGCAGTGAGTGCATTGCTAGAGAAGAGTGAGACAGCAGAAGTTTCATTGGAATGGATACATCATGTCATCCGATATATCCATGGGGAGTTGCTACGGAAATATGGAAAAAGAGAGGTTTGCAGAGAAATACTATGTAAGAAAGAATGGCATGAGGCTGCGAGTTGGACTTCTGGCACATTACAAGACCTGTGTGTTCGATTGTCCGAGCAACTTTCCCAGTCTGAATTGAAGCAAAAGTCGCGTACAGGAGGGCTTGTTGCAGAAGCAGTGAATGAATTGAAGCAACACTATCGAAGCAAAATTAAATTACAGGATGTAGCTAATCGTATTCACGTGAATTCTGCCTACCTGGGTCAACAGTTCAAGCGGGAGATGGGAGTCAGTTTCATTGACTATGTGCACCAGCTTCGAGTTGAGGAAGCCCGTAAACTCCTGCGACGCACCAATATGAAGATCACTGAAATTGCATTCAGTCTGGGATATCATGATGCTGAATATTTCACCCAAAAATTCAGAGCACATACAGGGGAGCTTCCATCCGTCTATAAAAACAAAAACCAAGGGTGATCATATGCGTCATAAATTCTGGATGTTCCGTAAGGTTAATGATATTCCTCTCCGATCCAAATTTCTGCTTATTTATGTACTTAGTATTCTCCTTCCTGTAATAACGATTAATATCTTCTTCTATCAACGAACCTCTGCGGACATCAAGATTAGAGAACAGGAAAATCTGCGCAAATCTATCGACAGGGCAGCGGGGGAACTGCTTGGCATGATTGATGAGAGCGTTGCTCTGAGCCGAATTATTGCAGCAGACGATTCGCTCTACGAGGCTTTGGACCGGACCTATCCTTCCCCCGTCGATTATTACAACGTGTACCATGCATTTCTGCGAGATAAATTAACAAGGTATATGTCAGCGAATATTCTGGAGGTGCGTATCTATACGGATAACGATACCATTCAGACGGGCAGTCACTATATCGTGATGAAAGACAAGAATGTACTTCCTGGATTGAAACAGCTGAAATCCACCAGTGGAGGCATTCTTGTCGTTGATTATGTTGAGCCGTCTGGATTTAACGCGGGAAGAAGGATCAGTGTGATTGGCAAAATGGATACCTATACTTCCTTTGCCAATTACAACAAGTATTCCAAGATTGATCTCGAACTTAGCCGGGTGTATAGCATTTTAAATCGTGAATCAGACAGTCTTCAGCTGCGTCTGGTCGATAGCAACAATCGAACTGTCGTTTCAAGTGGGGAATTCAGCGAAACCGACTTATCCAACCCGGATAACAATTCAACAGCCAAGGAATCTGGAAATTCTGCTTATACGCTCGAGAAATCATTGGGGAATCTAGCGTACCTTAAGGGTTGGAAATTGATTGGAGTTGCCGATACGCGTCACCTTGACCACCTGTTGCAAGAAGCCTTCAAATCAATTTTGGGGTTACTGGCAATAAGTATTGTAGTCCCCTCTGTGTTGATCTACATTATTTTGCGTTCCTATCACTATCGGATTCGCAAGCTATCCAGACATATGGAGAAGGTTCGCAATGAACGATTCGATCTGATTGAAATTCAGGAAGGCCGCGACGAAATCGGCGGGCTTATTCGTACATTTAACATCATGATTGGTAAAATTCATACGCTGATTAATGACGTATATAAACTGGAAATCCGTCAAAAAGATCTGGAGCTGGATCAAGTGAGGACTGAATTGTCCATGCTCCAGAGTCAGATGAATCCCCATTTTTTATTTAACACATTGAATGCCTTGCTGGTCGTCAGTACAAAGAATGGATATACGGAAGTAATTGAGATTATTAAAAGTCTGTCCAAACTGATGAGACAGTTGCTCAGTCATTCTGACAATCTGATTCCTTTGAAAGAAGAGCTGCAATTTACGAATCTTTATCTCCAGATTGAGAAGTTTCGCTTTGGAGAGCTGTTTGATTACACCTTCGAGGTCGATCCTGATGCAGCTTCGTTGCTCATTCCTCGCATGAGCATTCAACCGCTCGTCGAAAATGCCTGCAAACACGGCTTGCAGGCGCGAAAAAATGGAAGAGAGATCAAGATAACGGCGAGACGAAACGCTTCTGAACTGGTTATTCAGGTCATCGATAATGGAATCGGTATGGATGCAGGTAGACTAACCGAGCTCCTGCGAGATATTCGTTCTGAAAGACCCAGGAACGGCGAGCATGTAGGACTCCGCAATGTCTACCGCAGGTTGGAACTCTTTTACGAAGGAAATTCGATATTTGATCTAAGCAGTGTACCTGGAAAGGAAACCATTGCAGGGTACCGTATACCGATCTCTAAGCTGGAACAGAGGAAATAGGAGGTAAACTCTCATGTATAAAGTACTGTTAGTCGATGATGAACCGTATGCCATTGAAGGGTTACAGCTTCTGATCAATTGGGAAAAGTATGGTTTCGAAATCAGAGGTGTGTGCGCCAACGGTGAGGAAGCCATTCGGATGATGGAACAAGATCGACCTGATCTCGTGGTGACAGACATTCGTATGCCTGTGATGAATGGGCTGGAACTTGTAGAAGAAGCACGACGATTGGAACATGAGTCTGTGCTGTTTGTCATCACGAGTGGATACAGTGACTTTAATTATGCCAGACAAGCTATTCGATTAGGTGTCTCCAACTATCTAACCAAACCGGTTGACAGTACAGAAGCAGAGGATATGTTGGTCCGTCTCCGTACGCAATTGCAGGAGCGTGAAAACCAGGAGCGTATAAGGGAACATGCAAACGAGCAAAGGATCAAAGCGTTTTTGTCTGCACTGATTAAGGATAAGCAAAATATATCGGAGGAGGAGTTGTCAGAGATCCTTCCTCGTTTAAACAAGTCCCATTGGGCATACCTGCGGATAGCCTTTCAGGGAGATATTCAGGAAGTCTGTTCAGTAGTCGAACAAACGGCTGAAGAAACAACTCGCTGTTATGTGATAGACAGAACAAGAGACTCATTGGGACTTGTATGGGGGGAGGAAACGAATGATAGAAATGAGACATTTGAAGCAATTAAAGCTTTTACCCAGCGTTTGATGAACAATATGCTACATAACGGCTGCGAAGAAATTCATATCGCGGTTGGATTAACGGTCAACAAACTGGAGCATTTATCTGAATCCTTCCGCTCCGCTCAGGAAGTTGGGCGTTATTTGTTTTTTAACCAAGAGCGTCTTTTGTTTGCCGAAGATATTCAGCTGGAGAATTGGCAGTTTGATCCGGAAACGCTGTCAGAGGTGGACCATATTTGCGATTTGCTTGAAAACGGTTCTGTAGAGGAACTCTCGTCTGCGATTCGGAGTGCTTTTGAACTGTTTGTACAGATGAAGGCTGCGCCAGAGATTGTACATATTTTCTCTACCCATATTATATTCCGCGGATTGTCCCTGTGTAGAGAATTAGGAGGAGAACCTAATGCTCTAATGAACGAATTGGCGAGCGGAATTCTGGAGAAGGGTCATCGAAATATAGAAGAGGTTGCTAACAATCTGGAACATTTCTGTTTGCAATGCAAGTCAGAACTGGCAATTTTCCGGGAGAGGCAAATGGGTGGCATCCAGGCGACGGTTGCTGAATATGTTCAGATGCATTACAGAGAGACATTTACGATCCAGGAGCTCGCAGAACGTTTCTACGTGAATCCTGTCCATTTAGGGCAATCCTTTTTGCGAAAGTATGGTAAGGGTGTAATCGAGGTAGTACATGATCTAAGAATGGAAGAAGCGAAGCGTCTGCTCCAGCAGACGAATCAAACATCAAGTGCGATTGCAGAGCAGGTAGGGTACCGCAGTTACCAGCATTTTTTGAGACACTTCGAAAAACGAACCGCCATGAAACCTGTAGAATACAGGCAAAAGTATGCGAATTGATCCTATGAAAAAGAAGAACCCCTCCTGAATAAGACCTACAATTACAGGGGGGTAGACCTTAAATGTATATATTTTGTAACCGCATACATTTCTTCATACTAAAAACAGTAAGACATACCACTTCCAAGGAGGGCAAGTACATGGGGGGACTTAAGAAAAAGAAGCTTTGGGGTTCCGTATCACTCGTTCTGGCTTTGAGTTTGGCACTGGCAGGATGCAGCGGTGACAATGAGAAAGCGACTACAAAGGATGGAAAAGAGGTACTGAACATCACGGCCTTTATCGGAACGCCAAATCAGGCGCCAGCTAAAGATAACCGAATCTACAAGAAGATCCAGGATGAACTCGGCGTCAATCTTGAGATGGAGTTTCTTGTGGGTGATCTTCAACAGAAGCTCGGCGTTATGATTGCCGGTGGCGATTTCCCTGACTTGATCACAGCAGATACCAAATTGGTATCAGCCGGTGCGGTTATTCCGCTCGAAGATCTCATTGAAGAACATGCACCTAATCTGAAGAAACATTTCGGTAAAGACTGGAACCGGATGAAAGACTCTAGTGATGGACATATTTACTGGTTGCCTAACTATGGAGTGTATACAGGGGAGTTCATTAGTAACTATTATTCTGGTCCTGCATTCTGGATCCAAAAGTCCATACTGAAGGATGCCGGGTACCCGACTCCTAAAACGTTGGATGATTTCACAAAGTTGATCCGTGATTATGCAGCCAAGAATCCAACTATTGATGGTCAACCGACGATTGGTTTCACTACATTGGCTTCAGACTGGCGGACGTTCCCTTTGCTTAACCCACCTGAACATCTTACGGGTCACCCCAATGACGGGGGCGTAGTCGTAGATGATAGTGGAGTCGCAACCGTGTTTGCCGACAAAGATATCTCCAAACGGTATTATAAAGAACTAAACAATCTGTATAATGAGGGATTGCTGGATAAAGAAGCCTTTGTTCAGAACTATGATCAATATTTGGCCAAAATTTCTTCGGGACGTGTGCTTAGTATGTTTGACCAGCACTGGAATTTCCAAGCCGGCGAAGACCCACTCGTAGCACAGGGGAAAATTGGCCAGACATACGTAGGCTTCCCGCTTGTCTATGATACAAGTATCACAGATCATTATCTGGATCGTCCGGTCATTAACTTGAACAATGGTTTTGGTATCAGTAAAGATGCTGAAGACCCTGTCGCACTCATCAAATTCCTCGATAAACTTATGGACGAGAAGTATCAGAAACTCTTGTCATGGGGTGAAGAGGGTGTAGACTATCAAGTGAACGAAGAGGGAAGATTCTATCGTACACCAGAGCAACGGACAGAGCAGGATGATCCGGCATGGAGATTGGTTAACAAAGCAGAAGGTTTTTATGCTGCTGCACCAAAGCTCGAAGGAACATTTGAAGATGGCAATGCAATTGGAGCGATCAACCAACCTGAGGAATTCTATGACAACCTCAAACCGGAAGATAAAGAACTTTTGGATGCATATGGCTTCAAAACGTGGAGTGACTTCTTCTCTCCTGCACCAGAAAACCCAGTGTACTATCCAGCATGGCAGGTCGATCTGAAAGAAGGCTCTGATGCTGCGGTAGCGAACAAACAAATGACAGACACTTCATTGAAATTCTTGCCTAAAGCAATCATGTCAAAACCGAATGAGTTCGATAACATTTGGACTGAATATGTAGACGCTTACAAGAAGATCGATGTTAAATCCTATGAAGATCGAATTAATGACCAACTGAAATGGAGAATCGAGAACTGGTCTGTTAAATAAAAAAATGCGGCAATGATTCTCTCGGAAGGTATCAACCAAAGGATTACTCAGGCGAGTGCCTTCCGAGAATATCATGCTTAAAGTCGCTGCAAGCCAATAGGAGGAGTGAAAGATGGCGAACACGCCTGGAGCCATACCAGAGCAAACCACCCGTACAGTCGTTCCCAAAGCACCACTGTTAAAACGATTGCGCGGACAAAGACAACTCATGTTCATGTCATTGCCCATCGTTGCGTACATTCTCGTATTCTCGTATTATCCCATTTGGGGCTGGGTTATGGCCTTTCAGAATTACAGTCCTGCGAAGAGTTTCACTCAGCAGGAATGGGTCGGGCTCAAACACTTTAAGTTTTTGCTAACAGACGATGCATTTCTTAACGTGCTTCGTAATACCATTGCGATGAGCGTAATCAATATGGTGCTCGGATTTGCGACAGCAATTATATTTGCCATTTTACTTAATGAGATCAAACATAAGTTATATAAACGAACCATTCAAACAATATCGTATTTACCTCACTTTCTCTCATGGATTATTGTGACAGGAATCGTAGCAAGTTCACTATCTGTAGATGGTGGGATTGTGAATGTGGTGCTCATGAAGCTGCATATCATTCAAGAACCTATCATGTGGCTTAGCGTTCCGGAATACTTCTGGGGCATTGTAGGCGCATCCCATGTATGGAAAGAAGTTGGCTGGAATGCCATTATTTATTTGGCGGCCATCACGTCTATCGATCCTTCCCTCTATGAAGCGGCAGAGATTGATGGTGCGAACCGATATAAGAAAATGCTGTATGTGACCTTACCCGGAATCAAATCCATTGTTATCATTTTGCTGATCATGAATATGGGCTGGATTTTGGAAGCTGGATTCGAGGTTCAGTATCTGTTAGGTAATGGTGTGGTTGTCGACTGGTCACAGACGATAGATATATTTGTCCTGAAATATGGACTACAGATCGGGAATTATTCTTTGGCTACTGCGGCAGGTATCTTCAAAACAGTAGTTAGTATCACGCTGATCTTTGCGGCGAATTCAATTTCCAAACGGCTCGGGGAAGACCGATTAATATAAGGGGGACTAGAGATGGGAATCAATAAATCTCGGCTTGAACCGATTGTCTTCCATACGTTAAATGGTATACTGATGATCGCAATCGCGATTGTTACCCTGTATCCGTTTGTGAATACACTCGCCGTATCATTCAATGCCGGTAATGACACCATCCGGGGTGGGATTTATCTGTGGCCTCGGGTATGGACAGATCAAAACTACAGAGCAGTATTTGCAGGAGGGACCATCTTCAGCGCCTTTGGTATATCTGTGGCGAGAACGGTTTTGGGGACAGTTTTAAGTCTATTCTTAACCTCCATGCTGGCTTACACACTAAGCCGAAAAGATTATATATTACGAAAGCCTATTACCATTACAGTTGTTCTTACGATGTATTTTAGTGCAGGTCTTATACCAACTTACTTCCTAATGAAAGATTTGCATTTGTTAAACAACTTCCTGGTGTACATTATTCCTGGGCTGATCAGTGCCTTTAATATGATTGTTATTCGAACCTATATCCAGACACTACCCGAGGGATTGATCGAATCCGCCAAAATTGATGGTGCTGGAGATTTCAGAACATTCATTTCCATTATTCTACCGCTGTGCCAACCGGTTCTCGCTACTGTTGCACTGTTCATTGCAGTCGGTCAATGGAACTCTTGGTTTGATACGTTTCTGTATGCATCTTCCAAACAAAACTTGAGCACGCTGCAATATGAGTTGATGAAACTATTATCATCTTCTATGAATTCCAACAGCAGTGCAGCCGTTGCCAATGGCGCAGATCTTGGCGCTGCACGCAACATGGTCACACCTGTATCAATTCGGGCAGCGATTACGATTGTTGCCGCTTTACCCATCTTAGTCGTATATCCATTTTTGCAGAAGTATTTCGTTCATGGCTTGCAGCTTGGAGGGGTAAAAGAGTAAACTATAGAATTAATGTTGGCTCTATAACTTTGAAAAGTACCAAAATATGCCCAATGAAGAGCCGCTGATACAGCGGCTTTTTTTATTGCCAATCGCTATACTTCCTAGTCCAGAATAAAAAATCGTCAGTTTCGGAATTTACGATTACACCTCTAATGCTGGGATAAGATTGTGATAATTCAAGTTAATTTTGTTCATTTAGATGCTTATGAGATTACAGTACACTGAAAGAACATACAAATGGAACACACTAAACATAAAAAATGTGAGGAATTATAATTCGTTGGAGGTTTTAATGTGAAGACCAAAAATATCTGGTTTAATCAACCTGCTGGAACATGGGAAGAGGCATTGCCTATCGGAAATGGAACTCTTGGAGGCATGATTTTTGGGAAAACACAGATCGAGAGAATTCAGCTTAATGAAGATAGTCTGTGGTATGGTGGACCGATGCAGCGGAATAATCCTCAAGCATTTGAATCTTTATCTCAGATCAGAAGCCTGATTTTTGACGGTAAGATTAGGGAAGCAGAAGAACTCGCAGCAGATACTCTGGTAGGTGTTCCTGACGGGCAAAGGCATTATGAGCCATTAGGGGACTTCTATATCGCTATGGATCACAGTGAACATGAACCAAATGGATATCAAAGACATCTCGATCTGGAACAAGGCAAGGTAAACGTGAATTACACCGTAGATCAATCCATTTACAGCCGAGATTATTTTGCTAGCTACCCGGATCAAGTGCTCGTTGTTCATCTCAAATCTAGCGTGCCTGGAAAGTTATCTTTCTCCACTGTTTTTGGCAGGGGAACCGTTCTGGAATCAACATCCTATTCAGATATTCTTAAGCATCCTGTTGGTTTCCAATCCTATCTGGACCGGATCGAAAGGCGTGGAACGAATAACTTGATCATCCGGGGAAGAAGTGGGGGAGAAGAAGGAATCCGATTTTGTTGTGCGATTCGCCTTATATCTGAAGGAGGGCAGGTTCATTATTCAAGCGGTCAGCTTTCTCTGAAGGATGGTAATTCAGCGACTATTCTAATCACGGCGTGCACGGATTTCCGAGTACCCAAGGAACAACTCGAAGTGGAGTGCCTCCGAAGAATTGAGGCCGCTTCAGCAAAACCATATAGCGAACTGCTCGTTGATCATGTCTCGGACTATCAATCCTTATTCGAAAAGATGGATATACATCTAGAAGATGAAAATAAAGATGTTGTTTATTCCGATCTTTCAATCGATCAGCGCCTTGAGCGGCTTAGAGCTGGTAAGAATGATCCGGAACTCATGAGTCTATACTTTCAATTTGGTCGCTATCTGCTTATCTCAAGCAGTCGTCCAGGTTCTTTACCGGCAAACCTTCAAGGGATATGGAATAAAGACATGCTTCCTGTATGGGATAGCAAATATACGATTAATATTAATACACAGATGAACTACTGGCCTGCAGAAAGCTGCAATCTGTCTGAATGTCACATTCCATTGTTTGATTTTATAGATCGACTGCAAGTCCGGGGAAAGGAAACTGCTAGAACCATGTACGGATGCAAGGGATTCGTTGCTCATCACAATTCGGATATCTGGGCAGATGCTGCACCGCAGGATGTATGCATGACATCGACGTTTTGGACCATGGGAGGAGCATGGCTTTCATTACATCTATGGGACCACTACGAATACAATAAGGATGTTCAATTTCTCAAAAAGGTTTACTCCACGATGAAAGATGCGGCTATGTTTATTCTGGATTATCTAATAGAGGATCCTTCCGGCAATTGGGTGATATGTCCTTCGTCCTCACCGGAAAATCGCTATATATTAGATAATGGAGAGTCGGGGGCTTTATGTTTTGGTGCTTCAATGGACAATCAGATTATTAGAGAACTCTTTACGCGTTGCATTGAAAGTACCCGGATATTGCAAGAAGATCAGGAATTCGGAGAAGTACTCCGTAGTGCTTTAACCAAAATACCGGAGACCTCCATTGGCAAACATGGCCAGATCCAAGAGTGGAGTAAGGAATATGATGAAATGGAGCCTGGCCACAGACATATTTCCCATTTATTCGCTTTACATCCTGGAACGCAAATTACGTTGCAATCAACGCCTGATCTCGCCAAGGCAGCTCGCGTAACACTCGACAGAAGATTGGAACACGGTGGTGGACACACAGGATGGAGCAGGGCGTGGATTCTCAATATGTGGGCACGATTAGAGGAGTCGGAACTTGCACACGATAACATCGTAGAACTTCTACGTTCCTCCACGTTACCCAATCTGTTTTGTGACCATCCTCCATTTCAAATTGATGGGAACTTTGGAGGTACTGCAGGTATAGCAGAGATGCTTCTTCAGAGCCATAACAAAGTAATCAGATTGTTACCTGCCTTGCCGGCAGCGTGGCCAAAAGGATATATTCGTGGTATTCGGGCTCGTGGCGGATTTGAATTAGATCTGGAATGGGAAAATGGTCGTCTGTTGAATACCAGAATTCGTTCTATTGAAGAAACAAGAGTAACCTTGTCCTATCTGGACCAAAAGATAGAATTAACCTTTCCTGGCCCCAATGCAATAATTGAATTAAAAGGATATCATTGGAATTAATAGAATAATCATTAATAAGTTACTGATTTGCATGAGCGAATATCATCCGACAAAATTGCCGGATGAATTCGTTCTTTTTCTTTTGTGAGCTAAGATAAAGCCATTGATTCAAGCTGAATCAATGGCTTTTTGGTGTGAAATCGATATCTTTAATAGTCCTTTCGCGCAATAAATATAACGATCTATGCAATGAAATTACAGATCACAGCCTATAAAATGTAAGCATATTACATATTTGAGTATAAATAATGAAATCGCTTCCAGATAGGAGATGACTAGTTTCCGGCGGTACACTTCTTAACAAGAGCCTGCAGTAGAAAACATTTTAGATACCGCCGATAGGGAGACATGCTACCGGCGGTTTATTTTCGTTGGAGGAAAGGGGACACACGGATGTTAAAAGTATTACTGGTAGATGACGAGATGTATGTACGAAAGGGGCTGTATGAACTCATAAATTGGATGGATCTTAACATGGAAATTATCGGAGAGGCAGAGAACGGTGCAGAGGCATTAAATCTGATAGAATGCCTGCAACCAGAAGTGATTATAACAGATATCCGTATGCCAATCCTTGATGGACTGGAACTGATACGTGCTGTGGAGAAAATGCCACATCTGGAACCTGTGTTCATTATCATCAGTGGTTATCATGACTTCAAATATGCACAGCAGGCAATCAGGTACGGCGTTCATGACTATATCCTGAAGCCTATTGATGATGAAGAACTGACAGCGACGTTGCAGAAGTCGGCGAATCTGATTTGCAATAAAAGAAAACATATTCTTTTGGCTGAGGGGCAGGCGAGTAACATCATGCTGGAGGATGTGATCAAAGGCCATGTACAGAAGGAAGATGAACATCGATATGCCGAGATGCTTGGGATCAATCGTAACTCCAGTCTGCTCATGACTTTGATTGAACTTCAGACCGGATTAGATGAAATTAAAATTACCATTGAACAGCTGCGTGAAGCAGTACATTCTCTGGAGAGTAATTTATGCAAAATGTTCATCAGTGAGCAACAACGCGGCACGTTTGCTTTATTACTGTTGTGGCCTGATCATCATCAAGGGGGCTCGGCGTTACAGGATAAACTGCATAATATTCATATAACACTGAGCAAAGGGTTTAACCTGGATATGGGTCTTTACGCAGGAACACTCGTCAAAGAAATTGGTGATGTCCCACAATCCCTTATGGCGGCTGAAGAAGCAGCCAAGCATAAATATGCTGAAACTGGTGGTGTCGTACGTTATACGGAGATCAAGGACAAATCGCTGTTTGTTTTCAATGTATACCAGGACGAGGTGGATCACTTAATTTTGAGCCTGGAAGAGGGAAATAGGCCTGCTTACCACAAGATTGTAGAAGAGAAATTCAAATTGTTTCATATGAATCGGTTTTCTCCTCAGGCTGTAGCTGGTTCTCTTTTGCATTATATAACGGGTATTCTCGCTGTGGTCCACGAAATGGGTGGTAATGATGAAGGGTTGCAGCAGCTGAAGGAGCTGGCACAACAAAGTCATGAAGGTTGGAATTTACGACTATTGAAGAATGCTTTTCTCACTGCGCTGGAGGAAGCCGAGGATTATGTCTCTCAACTGCGGATGGAGCGATCCAAAGGGGATATCAGCAAGATCAAACGATATATTGATGCAAATTATACCGAGAACATCAATCTCAAAAGCATTGCTGCGCTCTTCTACATGAATCCCGTTTATCTCGGGCGGTTATTCCGCAAAAGTTACAATCAATATTTCAATGACTATCTGCTGAACCTGCGGATTCATGAGGCGAAGAAATTATTGCGCCAGACGGATCTGAGAATGTACGAGGTTGCTGCACGCGTAGGATTTCAGAATGCGGACTATTTTGTAACCCAGTTTGAGAAACTTGTTAAGTTATCGCCTACAGAGTATCGCAATCTCCTTATGGGAAATGAGCAGCGAGGTGCACAATGCCAAGATGGAACCTGAACTACATGAAGCTTAGAGATAAGCTACTGCTTATGTATGTCTTATCTGTGTTTATTCCCATCGTTGTCACCAATGTGGTGTTCTACAATGTCACATCCGCCAATATTCGTAGTCAGAAAACTCGTGATGCCGGCATGGCCTTGAACAATCTGAAGAACGACCTGCGGGTAACCATTGATCAGGGCGTCGGTCTCTCTTATTCGTTATATACGGACCCTGTATTCAACGACACCATCTCCCGTTCATTTCAAAGTCATTTTGAGTACATTGACGCTTATAATTCCTATCTAAAAGGGCAATTCTCCGGTCAAATGAATCAGGGAATTCGCTGGTATCAAGTGTATACCGATAATTCTACCATTTTATCTTCCGGTTATATTGATCGTTTAACTGACGATGTCCGCAACTCGGACTGGTACGTTCAATTTCAGGAATACTCCGCCCCTTATCCGGCGCTGATCTCATCGGATCAGATGTTAAGTCTGGTTCAACGACTCGACAATCTGGACACTGGGGGGAGAGAGCAGTTACTTAAAATTGACCTGAATATGGATATGATCAAGCAGTATTTCCACAACAGCGGATTTGATGGAAAAGTGTATCTTCTTGATCCGGGGGGACACATTCAATTTTCAAATGATCCTACAGCAGAAGAAGCTCAGATAGGGCAACGTTACAGCGAGATCCAGTTTCCGAACAAAATGATTCCCTTTGAACTTACGTATACAGGCATTAACTATCTGGAAGGGTGGTCCCTGCAAGGGGTGATGGATGAAGAAATTGTGTTGAAGGAGGTGCGGAAGTCTCGTTCCTTCGTCGTTTGGCTGGCTTGCATTAATTTTGTCCTGCCTTCTATTATCATCGCGGCTATGTCCAGAACCATCCATGTCAGGCTGGTGCGCATTCTGAAACATATGAAAAAAGTAAAAACACAGAATTTCCAGACGATTCCGCCTGAAGATGCAAGAGATGAAATAGGTCAACTTACGATGGAATTTAATCGAATGACCGAGACGATCCATAACCTGATTCATGAGGTATATCTCGCTGACATCCAAAAGAAAGACCTGGAGTTAAAGCAGCAGCAAGCACAGCTACATGCGCTCCATAGTCAGATCAACCCGCATTTTTTGTTTAATACGCTGGAGTCGGTACGTATGCGGAGCCTCATCAAAGGCGAGAGAGAGACTGCCAAAATCGTGCATAACATGGCCAAGATGTTTCGCAAGTCGATTAGTTGGAATCAGAATGATGTGACAGTGAAGGAAGAACTCGAACTCATCGGGAGTTTTTTGCAAATCCAGAAATATCGCTTTGGCGACAAACTCCAATACAGCATTGAAGCTGATCCTGCGGTACTGATGTACCGAATCCCCAAGATGGTAATTCTCCCCTTTGTGGAAAATGCAAGTATTCATGGTATTGAATCATCTCCGGGCGTAGGCATCATTCAACTCTTCGTTTCAACAGAAAATGACCAGCTCCTTATCCGACTAACGGATAACGGAATAGGGATGTCACAAGCTAGATTGGAAGAATTGCTGAGCTATCTGAATCAGAACACGGATATGGGAGAGCATGTTGGCATGAAAAATGCGTATAGTCGCTTAAAACTTTGTTATAAAAATCACTTTACATTCGACATCCAGACAGGGGAAGGAGAAGGAACACGTATCCAAATTAAGCTTCCACTTGATCCATCAGCCATGCCAGGGAACTAAATATGAGGGATATACTTTTCAAAGTAGGAGGTACACTTTCATGGGTAACTTTGAAAGCGCTATCTTGATATATTGAGAAGGCTTAAAGACACAAACAATACTTTAAGGGGGCATTTGCTACATGTTTAGAAAAAGAAACATTATAACAGGTCTGGCAATTTTACTGGCTGTAACGCTGGGAGGTTGCAATAAAGCCAGTCCGGAAGCCTCTTATCCTGACAGTAATGTCAACACCCCGGTCACCTTTAAATATTTCACGTTTGGCGGTGGCAAGAAGGATATTCTGGCAAGCAGCACGACCATTGGCAAGAAGTTACAGGAACAAACAGGTGTTGACTGGAAGATGGAATATCTGGTCGGCGACGGTGCAACCAAGGCAGGTGTAATGATTGCGAGTGGGGATTACCCCGACATCATCGACTCCAGTGGTGAAATGGCCAAATTGATGGATGCAGGATCTTTTATCCCGCTGGATGAACTGATCGATCAATACGGGCCTAACATCAAGCGGGTATACGGGCCTTATATGGACAAATTCAAACAGGAGGATGGAAAGATATATTTCTTGCCATACACTGCCAACATCGGTTATGTGTCAGAGCCTAATTTTCAGACCGGCTTTTATATTCAGCGTGCTGTGCTTAAAGAGTTTAACTACCCCAAGATCAAAACACTGGACGAATATTTTGACTTGATTGAGCAATACAAGCAAAAGCATCCGCAGATCGATGGAAAAGAAACCATCGGCTTCGCCACACTTGCGGGTGAATCGGGCAGCTTCTTCACCCTGCTAAATCCGGCGATGCATCTGGCAGGTTATCCGAACGATGGCAGTGTGATGGTGGATATGCAGAGCCATGAAGCCAAACTGGTAGCCGGATCTGATTATCAGAAACAATGGATTCAGAAGCTGAGCGAGGTTAACGCACAGGGGATGTTTGATCCCGAATCCTTCACAATGAACCAGGATCAGTATCTCGCCAAGTTGACGTCCGGTCGGGTGCTGGGATATTTCAGTTACTCCTGGCAGGTTGGAGACGCAACGAACAATCTCAAGAAGGCTGGTATTGACGATAAACGTTACGTATCACTACCGATCGTATTTGATGACAGTGTCAAAGACCAGTATGTGGACCCGCCAGGTTTTGTGAACAACTATGGTGTCGGAATTACCGTAAATGCCAAAGATCCTGTGCGAATTATTAAATATTTTGATAATTTGCTCAAGGAAGAAAACCAGATTCTGGTTCAATGGGGTATTGAGGACGAGACGTATAGTGTGAATGATGAGGGTCGCTTTTACTTTGAAAATGATGACCAACGCAAGGCACATGAAGATCCGGAATTAAGTCGTAAATTCGGCTTTGACTATTTTAATTACAGCTGGCCTCGTTACGGCAATAACTCCGTGCTGGAGGATGGCAACGCCTATGGACCAGGCAATCAACCAGAAGTGGCTACCTTTAGCTACACGGATGGAGACAAGCTGTTGTTAGAGAAATATGGTGTGGAGACATTCACAGAACTATTCAGCACACCGGATGAGCGTCCTTGGTCTCCTGCTTGGTCCATTGCATTGGAGCAGGGCTCTCCTGAACAGATTTTCATCACCAAGGCAGAAGATCTCCAGAAGAAATATTTACCCAAAATGATTATGGATTCACCTTCCACTTTCGAGAACACATGGAATGAATATATGAGTCAATTGAATCAACTCGACAAGAAAACATACGAAGCTACGATAACACAGGCAGTTAAGGATCGTGTAGCTGGCAAATGGTGAGTGTAATCCATAAGAGAACACACGGAACGGGGGAATATTCACATGTTAAAACCAAAATTTAGAACAGCAGGTTTAGCTGTATTACTGACAGTTTTGCTGGCTGGGTGCAGTCAGAACAACTCGTCATCATCACCTTCAGCCACAGGTGATGATGAGAACAGTCCAGTCACCTTCTCGTATTACATGTTCTCTCCAGGCAAGAAGGATGCTTTGGCAAGCGAAACAACAATCGGTAAAGCGTTGCAAGAGCAGACAGGTGTGGACTGGAAGATGGAATATCTGGTAGGTGATAGTGCTACAAAAGCCGGTGTCATGATTGCGAGTGGAGACTATCCTGATGTCATTAGCTCCAGTGGTGAGATGTCCAAGTTACTGGATGCCGGTGCCTATATTCCGCTGGATGATCTGATTGAGGAATACGGACCTAATATCAAAAGGGTGTATGGACCATATTTCGATAAAATGAAAAATGCTGAAGACGGAAAAATCTATGCTCTGCCTTATACGGCTAATCAGGGTGAGTATTCAGGTAGTCCAAATGTGGGCGGAGGAGCTTTCTGGATTCAACGATCTGTGCTCAAAGAGTTTGATTATCCCAAGATCACTACACTGGATGAATATTTTGATCTGATTCAGGATTACAAGGAAAAACATCCAACGGTTGATGGTGCAGAGACAATCGGATTTGTGTCACTTGCGGGTGTGGCTAATAACTTCTTCACACTGCAAAATCCAGCGATGCATCTTGCCGGTTATCCGAACGATGGCAGTGTCATGGTAGACATGACTACCCATGAGGCAAAAGTCGTCGCGGGAACAGATGCTCAGAAAAAATGGATTCAAAAGTTAAATGAAATCAATGCTCAAGGCATGCTTGATCCGGAATCCTTTACGATGAACAAAGACCAGTATTTGGCCAAGCTGACTTCGGGTCGTGTGTTAGGATACTTCAATTATGGCTGGCAGGTTGGAGACGCATCGAAAAACCTGCTCTCGGCAGGCATTGATGAGAAGCGCTATGCACCACTTCCGATTGTGTTTGATGAAGGAATTAAGGATCAGTATGTTGATCCTCCCGGCTTTGTCAACAACTATGCAACAGGTATCTCGGTGAATGCCAAAGACCCTGTTCGTATCATCAAATATTTCGATAATTTGCTGAAGGAAGAGAATCAGGTTCTGGTGCAATGGGGAATCAAGGACGAGACGTACAGTGTGGATGATAAGGGCAGATTTTATTTTGCAAATGAGGATCAACGCAAAGCCCATGATGATCTGGAGCTGAGCCGTAAATTCGGGTTCACCTACTTCGGATCAGACTGGCCGCGATATGGCGGTGAATCTACACTTACCGATGGTAACGCTTATAGCCCTGGCAACCAGCCAGAAGTAGCCGCTGCATCTTACACCGAGGGAGACAAGAAGTTCCTTGAAGCCTACGGTATCCAAACTTTCAGTGAATTATTTAATAAACCGGAAGAGCGGCCATGGTTTCCCGCATGGTCCATCGCCCTTGAGCAAGGATCACCTGAACAGATCTTCACCACCAAATCGGATGATCTGCAACGTAAATACTTACCGGAAATGATTTTGGGAGCACCATCGAATTTTGATAAGTTATGGGATGCCTACATTGCTGAATTGAACAAATTGGACAAAGCTGGTTATGAAGCGACGATTACCAAAGTTGTGAAGGATCGTGTCGCAGGAAAATGGTGATACAAACACTTTAAAACAAACTGTTACATGCGCAGGAGAAGACGAAAGAGCATAAACTCCGGTTTCTCCTTGCATGAATAACAGCACAGGAAAGGAGCAGGCTCACTGTGGAGAAACCTAATGTCTCCCTTAACTCGATGCCTCCAGCCTCGAGTCCGAAGGGAACCAGAGCACACTCGTTCTTTAAGCGACTTGTGCAGCAACGAACACTTGCCTGGATGTGTATTCCTTTTGTCATCTGGGCTTTTATCTTCAAGTACCTGCCGTTATGGGGATGGACCATGGCTTTTCAGAATTTCAAACCGGCGAGGTCCTTCTCGGATCAGCAGTGGGTAGGCTGGCAGCATTTTAGTACGTTATTTGAAGACAATACCTTCTACCGGGTGCTGCGCAATACGCTTGTCATGAGTTCCATTAAACTGGTGTTGGGATTTGTGACAGCAATTACACTGGCCCTTTTGTTGAATGAGCTGAAGAATGTCATATTTAAACGTTTTGTGCAAACCGTCAGTTATCTGCCTCACTTTATCTCGTGGGTTGTTGCTTCCAGCATTGTATTAACAGTCCTGTCACCAGACGGAATTATCAATCTGCTGCTGATGAAGCTTCACCTGATTGACAGTCCGGTACTCTGGATGGGGAAAGGAGAATACTTCTGGGGTATTCTGGGGGCAACTGAGGTCTGGAAAGATGTCGGTTGGAACACCATTATCTATCTGGCAGCGATTACGGCAATTGATCCGGCGCAATATGAGGCTGCCGAGATTGATGGAGCCAGTCGCTTCAAACGGATGTTATATATCACCCTGCCTGGCTTGAAACCGGTTATTGTGATTTTGTTGATCATGAACATGGGGAGTATTTTAGAATCCGGATTCGAACCACAATATCTGCTGGGTAACGGGATGAATATGGACTATTCAGAGAATCTGGACATCTTTGTACTGAAATATGGATTAGGGATGGGGAACTTTTCCTTAGGTACAGCAGCCGGCATATTCAAAACGGTGGTCAGCTTCATCTTCCTTTTCTCAGCGAACTATATAGCGAAAAAAATGGGAGAGAGCAGACTATTCTAAAAGGAGGCCTATGCCATGCGAAAAGGAAACACATCCCGCTTGCGGAATAACAGCACCGGGGATCGAGCGTTTGACACCATTAACATCATCTTCATGGTATGTCTGATGATTGTGACGATCTATCCCTTTGTTAATATGATTGCCGTATCTTTCAATAATGCAAATGATGCCATTCGGGGTGGAATATATCTATGGCCTCGTGTATGGACACTGGACAACTACAAATACATTTTTGGCGAATCCGATATTTATCACGCAACTCTGATCTCTGCGCTGCGTACGGTCATTGGAACCGTGGTGTCCGTCTTCTGTACAGCCATGCTCGCATATACGGTTAGTCGTCAGGAATTTGTGCTTCGCAAGTTTGTTACGATGTTTTTTGTATTCACCATGTACTTTAGCGGGGGGTTGATCCCCGGTTATCTGCTGATTCGAGATCTTGGATTGATCGGTTCCTTCTGGGTATATATCATTCCGGGTGTAATCGGTGTCTTTAATATGATTGTCATCCGTTCATTTATTGAAGGTCTTCCTGAAGGCATTCTGGAATCAGCCCGTATTGACGGGGCTGGGGAGTTCACGACATTTATCCGCGTTGTCCTGCCGCTAACGATTCCCGCAATGGCAACCGTATCACTCTTTGTAGCTGTGGGACAATGGAATTCCTGGTTCGATGTATTCCTTTACAACTCTTCCAATAAAGAATTAAGCACATTGCAATATGAGTTGATGAAGATTCTGCAAACTTCGACGACCTCAGCGACTTCATCAGCAAGTGATGCTTATCAGTCGGCTGAGAGCAATGCAACGGCGGTCACACCAACCTCGATTCGAGCGACCATGACCATTATTGCAAGTGTTCCTATTCTGATGGTGTATCCGTTCTTACAGAAATACTTTGTACAGGGCATGACAATTGGTGGAGTGAAGGGGTAGTCATGACCTGCATATAACTTCATTTAATTTATGAAAACGCAACAAACTATACCGTATTAGCGTCTATTCATCCATAGAATAACAACAGGAGTGAAACAAATGCATGTAAAATGGATGACGATGATTGGTGCTGTTGTCGGCTCTATGCTTATAGGGGTGGGAACGGCAGCTGCGGAAGAAACGTTTGTTGATCTAAAGTATTCAAAGTGGGCAGAGGATGGCATCACGTATATGGCGAAACGGGGAACAGTGGCCGGATATGGCAATGGGATCTTTAAGCCAGAGGCACTTGTGACAAGGGCACAAGCTGTCACTTTTATGGTGCGGGAGCTGTATCCAGATCAGCTTCAAAGAGCAGTGGAAGGCACAACTTATTCCGATGTTCCAACTACACACCCTTTCCATCGGGAAATCATGATAGCTGCTAAAAATGGACTTGCGAGTGGTTTTCCTAACGGAACCTTCCGTCCGGACGCACCGCTTAGCCGCGCAGAGACTGCTGCCTTCCTTACACGGGCATATTCACTCGCGGAAGGTAAGAGCCCCGCAGAATGGACAGATACGGACAGTCATTGGGCGGCAGCACCCATTCTTATTATGAGTTCAAACGGCTTGGTCGGCGGTTATTCAGATGCCACCTTCCGTCCGAATCAAGCTGTCACGCGCGCTGAATATGCCGTATTTATGGCGAGAGTGATTCGCTTCGAACGCGAAGCAGCCATTCTGGCGCAAGATTGGGATAAGCTGATATCCTATATGACGGTAAGCGAGCAAGTTGGTCAGATGCTTATGCCCGACATTAGGCAATGGAATGGTAAAGCGACAACGACCGTTAATGAGGGGCTGAAACGCACTATCCATGATCTGGACTTGGGCGGACTTATTCTTTTTGACAAAAATATTGTAGACGTGGCGCAGCTTACAACGTTCACACATGATATACAAAGAGAAGCAGGTGACATTCCTCTATTTCTTAGCATCGACCAAGAAGGAGGCGTTATTAAGCGAATACCAGGAGGCACGAACCTTCCCGGTCAGATGGCGCTTGGCGCAACTGGAGATGCAACGCTAGCCGAAGCAGCCGGACAGCTGACAGGGGAGGAGCTGAAGGCACTGGGATTGCAGATCAATTTTGCGCCAGTGCTGGACATCAACAGCAATCCAGATAACCCCATCATCGGTATAAGGTCGTTTGGCTCGGATGCGGATTTGGTGACACGGCTTGGTCTGGCAACGATAAAAGGGCTACAGCAATCAGGGGTGATGGCGGCAGTTAAGCATTTTCCAGGACATGGAGATACAACGGTAGATTCCCATCTTGGTATGCCTGTGCTTGCCCATAACCGAGAACGGCTTGATGCGGTAGAATTAAAACCGTTTCGGGCTGCAATTAAAAATGGTGTAGAGATGATTATGACCGCGCATATTGCTTTTCCTGCTATAGACAACGAACATGTCACTTCGCTCAAAGACGGTGAACGTGTGCCGATTCCTGCCACCTTATCGAAAAAGGTACTGACAGGACTTCTTCGCGGAGAGCTTGGATATGAAGGTCTCATCGTGTCGGATGCCTTTACCATGAATGCAATTGCGGAGCATTTTGGGGAGAATCAATCGGTAGAACGTGCCGTTTCCGCAGGTGTTGATATCATCCTTATGCCAAAAGATTCAGCAGCGGCCCAACAAACGCTGGTGAACGCGGTGAACAATGGAACGATCAAGGATGAAACCATACATGCATCTGTGAAACGAATCTTGGAGATGAAAGCGAAATATGGTTTATTTGAACGCAGTCAAACTCTTGCGCAAAAGCTAACTCAGCTTAACGGTATCATCGGATCGAAGGCGCACCGAGTAGTGGAGCAGACAATCGCAGAGCGAGCGGTCACTGTACTCAGCAGTCGCGAAGGTGTGCTTCCTGATCCAATTAAGCAAGGCGACCGGGTTGTTATTGTCGCAGCCGAGCTGGAACAGGCGAAACAGCTTGAGAAACAATTGTTGCAAGCCGCTAATAACCTGTCGTTAAAAACTGAAATATCACTTGTTGGTCAAGGCAAAATGAATGAAACGCTCCAGGCGATTGGCAAAGCCAATTATGTCATTCTTGCTTCTTACCAATTCCGTAATGTGGCCAGCCAGTTCGGTTGGAGTGAGTATCAAACCTTGATTAATGCGATGAACAAGAGTAATCAGCGATACACGCTGTTTTCACTCGGTAACCCTTACGAAACGATCTATTTGCAAAACGTGCGCTCAGGAGTTGCTGTGTATGGAAAGCAGGAGCCAAATACATCTGCCGGGATCAAAGTATTGCTTGGTCAACTAAAAGCTGGAGGACAGTTGCCCGTGCTAACGGATTAACGCTTTATTAATGAAGAAAAAAACGGTTTCCAATATACGGAAACCGTTTTTTATTTCAAACTTTTGTTTTATCGATCCATCTACCATGCCATCATTCGGATATTTCCTCGCTACAAACAAAATGAAGCAGCATCTTCACAAATTGCTCCGTCATTCGCATATCCAATGAATGATCATGAGCAGCACGAATAGTTACCATGCGCTGGAGCATGCCCATCATCGTTGTGAAGATAAACTGAGCCAGATCGAGCGGAGGGGACGGATTCTTAATACTACCGTCAACAACGCCTTGGGATAAAGCACCCATCAGGAAATGTTTTTCTTTTCCGTTCTGGTTGAACTTATCATACTCTTCTCTTAATTCAGCTATAAAGTCATACATCTCATAGTTGATATCAAACAATTGAATAAACCTGATGTAGTCTGGATGAACCTGGGCATAAACAACCCATGCATTCAACATGACCTTGAGTTGTTCTCGTCCATTCAAGTCCTTCGTTGATGCACGGCTAACCTCATCCGTTAAATGTTCGATCAGTTGCATCTGAATGGCTAGAAGAAGCTCATCCATAGACTGAAAATGTTTATAAAAGGTCACTCTACTCAGTTCAGCTTTTGTACAAACATCCTTAATTTTCACCTGGAGCAATCCATATTTCAAAAAAAGCTCCTTACCTGCTGTAATCAAATCATCACGATGTTTATTTCCCAATTGTTGATGCCAGTTTTCATTCACTTGTATACAATTGTCCTTTCTTCGAACGAAATGCGTTCAAGGTCAGTCCGAGTGAAGCGAGCAGCATAATTGCACCAAAAATATACGGGAAGTTTATGTTTTTGTCAAACAACAGTCCTGCGATCAGCGGCCCAATCACCGTTCCGAGACTGGAAAATGTCGTATTCAGACCGGATGCATAACCTTGCCGATCTCCTGCATTCTTGGATATTAACGTGCTGACCGAAGGTCGCAAAAACGAATTGAATGCAAAGAATAACGCAGAAGCGAACAACAGAAACACAAGGTTGACCTTAATTAACATTAACAATAAAGCTATGGGTGTGATTATTAAAGATAGACGGATCAACTTAACTTCACCGATTCTCTGTACGAACCAATCCAAAAGCCAGATCTGCACAACAATACCGATAATCGCGCCCAAGGTAATAATGATGGAGATTGTTGCAGCGTCGAATCCGTATTTTTGCTCTGCAAAAAGAGCGAATACGGTCTCATAACTCATGAGACCAAAGGTCATGACAAGCAGCACAATCAAGTATTTGAAATAGGGGACTTTAAATGAACTCCAGATTTTCTTGCCCAAGTGATCTCCGTTTTGAAGACGGATGGAGACCGTTCTTTTCTCGGGGGGAAGTGTCTCAGGCAATAGCAGCGTCATTAGGGCAGCAATCATTCCCAGACCCGCTGCGAAGAAATAGGGCATGCGAATGCCCATCTCGGCGATGATACCGCCCAGACCAGGTCCCAGAACCATCCCCAAGTTCATAGCTGCGCCGAAATAGCCCATGCCTTTTGCACGTGTCTCTGGTGTTGTAATATCAGCGACATATGCGAGGTTGGCAGGAACCATTAAACCAAGACTGATTCCACCGATAAACCGTGCGACATAGAGGAACGGCAATGACGTTGACAGCGCAAATATGATATCTGAAACAACAGACAGAAACATACCTGCAATGATCAACTTTTTGCGTCCAAATCGATCAGACAGTTGTCCCCCAAGAGGTGAAAAGAAGAATTGAGCAGCACCGAAGGCCGCAACTAAAAATCCTGCTACTGTGCCTCCCGCATGAAAAAGCTTCAAATACTCCGGCAATATGGGGATGAGCATCCCTTGCCCCAATAAAGCGATAAACAGATTTAACATCAGAATGAACAGTGGAAAGCGAACTGCTTTTGGTAATGTACTCATGTACGTCATTAACTCCTTAGTTTACAACTTGTTAACCTTTACATTGTGTAAACCATTTTAAATGATTTGAAGGAAATATGTAAATCTTTTTTTGTCACCAGATTGTCCATGACATTCAGCGGATGTTGAATGGCCGTACAGAGAAGTCTTCTATATCATATTTAAAAAAAGCATGAGAAAGAGAGGAATCAGAATGAGTGCTAGAACAGTAGTTTCATTGGAAGAATCATGGTTGTTTCAGGCAGATACCGAGAATCAGGGCATGGAACTACAATGGTATGAACAAGGTCCTCCCTCGGGCGAAATGGTTAAGATTCCCCACACGTGGAACGTGCAAAACGGGTTGGAGGATTTCCGTGGAACGGGATGGTACAGTCATGATTTTTATACTCCTTTGGAATGGAAAGGGAAATTACTGCGTTTACAGTTTGATGCAGTTTATCGAGATGCAGTGGTTTGGGTAAACGGAAAACGTGTAGGAGAACATACTCAATCAGGTTACACTCCATTTATTATAGAGATCTCCGACACAGTCACCTTTGATGCAATCAACCGAATTGTGGTATCAGTGAATAATGAAAATAGCCAGACGGCTCTTCCCATGGGCAATTGCTTTGATTGGGCAGACGACGGCGGAATCATTCGCGGCGTATCGCTGCTGGTTAGCGGTCGCACGGCAATTGACTATTCCAAACTTCAAGCTGTCCCTTATTTCACAGACGATATGGTTGGAACTCGAGCTCCATACGGCATATTATCTGGTGAGATTTGTTTGTGGGAGCAAGCACGAGAGTCTGAGTGTAAATCTATAAAACTGAAAGTGATGATTTCGTCTGAAAAAGATTTTTTGACTTCGAATGAATGGGAAATGTCTGGCGACGAAGGTGTTCTAAGCTTTCAAGACATCAAGGTGGAACACCTTAAGTTGTGGCATTTTGATCATCCCCATCTATATAATGTAACCATTGCTTTATACTCGGATGGTGTCCTTACAGATGAGGTATGCACAGCAGTAGGATTTAGAGAGATTCGCACAGAAGGTAATACATTGTTACTTAACCGTGAGCCGGTACGTCTTATGGGGGTTGAATGGATGCCCGGATCGAATCCTATGAGCGGTATGGCAGAATCGGTAGCACAGTTGAAAGAGATGCTTCATCATATGAAACACGCGAATTGTGTTATTACCCGCTTTCATTGGCAGCAGGATAGCAAGCTGCTGGAGTGGTGTGATCGTAACGGTTTACTGGTACAGGAGGAGATTCCACATTGGCAGACCCCACAAGATCCTGATGATGAATGGTTGAACATTTCAATGCAGCATGCCCAAGAAATGATCCACCGTCACTACAATCATCCTTGTATCTATGCATGGGGTATTGGCAACGAGGTGAACGGACAATCCACTGTTACGGTTCGGTATTTTGAGGAACTCAAATCTCTGGTACACGGACTGGATGACACGAGATTCATTAACTATGTGTCTAACACAGTGCATGAGAATCCCGCCCAAGATGCCACGGGTGTAGGTGACATGGTCATGTGGAACGATTATATTGGGACATGGCACGGGGAGTTGGACAGGCCGCAGGTTATTCAAAATATGACTAGGGGTTTACCAAATAAACCTCTCGTGGTAGCTGAATATGGACTATGTGAGCCTGCTTTTGAGGGCGGGGATGAACGTCGTACACAAATCTTGGTGGAAAACACAAGGGAATACCGGAAGCATCCTGCCATTGCAGCGCTCATATACTTCAGCCTAAACGATTATCGAACGCAAATGGGGGAAGAAGGCGAGGGAAGGCTTCGCCAACGGGTTCATGGTTCCATTAGTTTAGATGGCACGCCAAAGCCTTCTTACGAAGCTTTACGCCAACTAGCTTCACCAATTAACCTTAATGTGGAGTTGGAAAAGGAGAAGGCCCAAGTCGTAGTTATCGTGGAGAACCGGAATGACATTCCATGTTATCGGATATCTGGGTATATACTTAAACTGGTTGATCAACTCGGTGATTGTATTACTGAACACATCCCGGATTTATCACCTGGGGAGAAGCATGTATTTTACTTTACCGACATTCCTGAGAATCGATGGAACGAACTTGTTTTAGATATCATCAGACCCACCGGATTTTCGGTGAGTAGCGATTCGCTGATGTCATACACGTAAATAACTGGAGGTGGGAACACGTGAATGTAGAAGAATTATTTACGGTGCATGTGAACATTGAGAAATCATTTGATTTGCAGAATAGTGAAGATGATTCGGTTGTTATGATTACTTTTACAGGCAGCGTAACCGGAAAGTACTTTGAGGGAATTGTGCTAGGTGGAGGAGTGGATACGCAGATCATCGGGAAGAATGGTGACCCGCATACGCTATCGGCAAGATACATGCTCCAAGGGACCGATAACACAGGTCATTCCTGCAAAATTTATATCGAAAATAACGGAAATATTGATAAAACGCTGAAAACTGCTTTATTTCGTACTTCCCCCAAAATGATTACAGACAGCAAAGCCTTATCCTTCTTGAACCGTGAGACACTTGTTGGAGAAGGTCATCCGACGGAGTCAGGGATAGACATAAAAATATACAGGGCGCCATGATAATGCGAGACATGTGATAACTATTTTGTTCATGTGTCTCGGAGCAAGATAGCCTGTTATGCTGATTCAGAGTCGCTAAATAAGCGGCTCTTTTTGTCGTATGAGATTTTACGTCAATATTTATATGTATTCTTTTACAATTAATTAACATAGGATGGATACGGCGCAGACACTTCTCCCCTATAGTATGATGAGCGAAAATAAACCAATATCAGGCGGAATAAGGAGAAAACTATTCATTATGATGATCAAAAAAATCGGGATTTCAGTAGCATCACTCGCCATCTTAACGTCTGTAAGTGTGTTTGACGTATATGGCGCAGGCTCCAAACGCATGATCGAAGTGTCCGAACAATCAGCTAATGTGGTTGTGAACGGACAAAGGGTGGAAGGCGAATCATTTCTCTACAATGGGGTCACTTATGTACCTGCAAGAGCGATTGGTGAAGCCTTGGGGCAAGAGGTAGACTGGGATAAAAACACCCAATCGGTGTTTTTTGGACAAAAAATGAACGATGAGCAGGGATACCGCGGTACCAAAACACCATATCCCTTTAAGGAAACAAGTTATACAAAAGCTCCTATTGGATATGAACCCATATTTATTAACTACATAGGGAGACATGGTTCCAGGCATCTATCCAGTTCCAAGTACGACAAGACGTTATTTGAACTGCTCGACATCGCTGAAAAGGACGGGCAGATCACTAATCTGGGCAAAGAGCTGAAGAAGGAAATTGGCAATCTGATGAAGGTTGAAAAAGATCATTATGGATTGTTATCCACTACGGGTGGAGAAGAACTGAAAGGAATAGGGGCCAGAGTTGGGCAGAATTTCAAAGAACTATTTACATCGGATAAAAAAGTGATTGCACAAGCAACCTTCAAAGATCGAACGCCGCAGAGCAGAGATCAGTTTATTGACGGATTAGAGGAAAGCTTGGGAGATAACAAGGTGGACATTCTGGCTTCAGCCTTTGAAGAAGGGAAAGATCCCTATCTACGGCCCTACGACCTAGCGACAAAGTATAATGAGTACGTTGAAGATGGAGAATGGGTTAAGTTATACGAGGATTATGTCACTCAGAGCACTGGAACGCGTTATGCAAAAGAGGTCCTTTTGCAATTTTTCTCTAAAGACTTTTATCAGAGATTGAATTCTGGAGAGTTTGAATTGAAGGATGAGAAAGGAAAAGTGAAGCTCAGCAACCCAACCGAGGCTGCTTCTAATTTATACGAACTGTACATCATTTCTTCGAATATTAAAGGAGAAGGTGACTTCGAATTCGGGCGGTATTTCACGGCTAATCAGTTGAAATGGTACGAGAGTATTGACAATATCAATGATTTCTATGAAAAAGGTCCATCTTTAACGTCAACGGATCTGCCGCAGAATATCATTGCACCTCTGGTCAAAGAGTTGATCGTGTCTACCGAACAGTCCATTCAGCAGAAAGACACGGCTGGTATATTTCGTTTTGCTCACGCAGAAACCATCATTCCACTATCTTCATTCCTGGATATCGCTGGAGCTAATGTGAGTATCGACCGACCGCAAGATGTGACCCAAAACTGGAATGGCTCGGTTATCTCACCGATGGGAGCAAATATCCAATGGATTCTGTATTCCAATGGTAAGGATGTTCTCGTGAAAATGCTTAGAAATGAAGAAGAGATCGCGTTCCCGATTGAAACAAAGACCTATCCGTACTATAAATGGGAAGATGTGAAAACATATTACCAAAACAAACTGCAGAAGGTAGGCGTAGAGCTGGATAGCAGTTTGGAAGATAATATCGAGATTTTGCAGAAGAAATTCTAATCGATTGAACGATATGCATTTTATATGAAATAAAGACGAAGATGAAGAAAGCAACTCCTTTTCATGGGGCTACTTTCTTTTTTTGCATTTTGAATGAAATGGACCAGTAAAAAAATCCTAAAACAAAATGTGACCAAATGCCGTCCGTAAGAGTGTTAGAGGTATAAAGGAGGGCATAACAACCATGCAGCGATCAGTGCCCCAGCTGGGCGATCATGTGATGAAAGTCTATGAGACATACGCGGATACGCTGTTCCGGATTGCCATGGTGCACCTCGGCAGACGAGAAGACGCGGAGGAAGCCACTCAGGATACCTTCATCAAACTAATAGAAAAAGCCCCTACGTTCAACGATGCGGAGCATCAAAAAGCATGGTTGATTCGGGTCATCACCAATCATTGCAAATCCTTATTAGGCAGAGGCTGGCGCAAACGGGAGGTCAAGCTGGAGGGAGTCGATCCTCTTACAACAGACAACCCTGAAGATCACGCGCTGATCGAACTTGTGCTGTCACTGCCCGTCAAGTATAGATCGGTGGTTCATCTGTATTATTACGAAGATTATCCGATCCGAGAAATCAGCGAGATCCTGGAGATTAGCGAATCAGCAGTGAAAATGAGATTACAACGAGGAAGACAGCTGTTAAAACTGGAGCTGGAAGGAGAGGAACTGTAATGAACGAAGAACAATTCAAACAAAACTACAAGAAAGCGGTGGATCATATGAAAACAAATGAGCAAATGAAAAAACGGGTAGAGCAATCCTTAAACACGCAACATCAGGGACCAAAACGTCAACGTAAACCACTATATATTGCAGCAAGTGTTGTTATCGCTGCCAGTATTGGATTGGCTGCGCCAAGTGTATGGCAACAATTCAATGGGCCAGCCGCACCAACACCACAGGTGGCAGCAGTGAATCCAGGCGCGTCGGTTGACCCAATCGTGATTCCGAAGATGGAGTTGCCGAGTTCACAGGGCAAAGGCGCGATGGCTGATATGATGCAACTGGTTGTGTATGGAGGAAACGTATATACACAGTCCCCAACATTGCTTGAAGGCGTAAATGCACTCAATCTACGAGGTGAGAAGCTTGGCACTACAACTGGTGGCATCAATGAACTGAGCGGCCAGGATAAATATACGGAACTTGCTTCCAACATTGGCGAAGCAGACATCTATGCGGTCAATGGCTACGATAAGGACTTCCGCATCATGTCTTACACCGAGATCGATGGTCAGGTGTATGCTCAACTATTCGACAAGAACAACGGGATCAGCATCGGTAGCGGCGCCGACTTGATTGACAAGCTTCATATCGAAGGAAATATTGTTACAGGGCAATGGGAGACGTTTGACAGCTGGAACAACGGATTGCAACAGCTTCAACCGTTAGCAACGGATGAAGCAATGAACAGCTTTATCGCATCGCTAAATGCGGCCAAACCGATTGCAACGAGCCCGGAGTTGGAAGAGAACCTCTACGGCAAGGAAGATCGCAAGATCATCTATCTCACGCTGGAAGACAAAACGCAGGTCCCACTGGTTCTGTTTGGTGAAGGTCTGGTGCGTTACGGTAATGTTCCGGCATTCCTGGAAGTGGAGAAAGGCGCGTTCCAATCATTCTGGAACAGCTTGGGCGAGTAAGGCGAAGACAACAGTCTGGATGCACCAAGAAGAGCGAACAGAGCACGCAAGTGTTTTGTTCGCTTTTTTGATTATCGGTGAGATTAGATTAATTAGAATTCTTGTAATACACCAAATGATCGGTCCACTCATCATTTTCATGTATGAAACCTTTACGTACACATTCAAATTCCATACCAACACTCTCTGCTAGTTTCATGGAAGGGGTATTATCCACATTAATATGAGCTTCTATGCGGTGGAATTTCAGATGTTCGAATGCAATATGAAGTGCTTCATTCACTGCTTCTTTCCCAAAACCTTTTCGCCAATACTGATTATGGATCGTGTATCCGAAGCTTCCCCATTCAAAATGATCTCTTGCCAAGGTCGCAATATCAATCATACCCAGATGTGTACCATTATGCTTTCTAAACACACCAAATACATAAACCGCATCTGTACGCGCTAACTCCTGGTGTCGATCTACCAGATCATGAAACCAATCCAGCGTACATTCACTCATATCCATTTTCCCTTTATCATGGCGGTATTGGGAGGGATGACGGTTTTCAAATTCATATAACCAATTTTCATAGTCGTCTTTCTGTAATGGTCGGATGACTAGCCGTTCTGTCTCTGAAATATGATCAAATTTTTCTGCTTTTAATATCAAAATGACAACTCCTCTGGATTGAATTTATGCTCATGGCATAGCACTGAAATAGTCCATAACCACGCTGCGAAACTCTAAAGCGGCTTTGGAAATATACCTGTTTTTGTGCGAAAGCAGAGCGATCTCACGAACGAGTTGGTGTTCCTCTACCTGAAGATATCTAATGCGCTCATGCGGGTTTCTGGCTGTGCTAGGTATAAACGCGAGACCGATCTCCGCTTCAACAAGGGCTGTTAATCTTGCAGGCTCATCACCTTCATATACATATTTCGGTAGGAAACCAGCGGATTGACATACGGAATCTACCATATCACGAACCCCATACCCTTGTTTCACCCCAACAAACCACTCGTCCTTAAGCTCAGTTAACTGAATGCTGCTTCGGTCTGCATATCGATGCCCCGTAGGAACAGCGACTACGATCGGATCTTCATATAGTATCTGACATTCGATGTCGTCACCTTCAATCGGAGGGGAGGAGAGACAAAAGTCCACCTCGCCCCGATGTAGAAGTCTGGACATGTTTTCTAACGAAACCATTTGCACATGGAACTGAATATCCGGCTTGGTTTTCCGGAATTCCCGCAGTATACCTGGCAATGTGCTTGCCGTAGTCACCGCCAATTGCAGTGTACCCTGATCCGGATTGGAGAGGTCAGCGATTTCCCGCTTTCCTTGTTCCAATTCAAATAAGGCTTTTTCAGTTCGCTGAAGAAATGTTCTTCCAAAGTCGTTTAATCGCAGCTTTCTCCCGATTCGATCAAATAAAGGGACTCCAAGGTCGTCCTCTAATCGTTGTATCGTTTTGCTCAGGGAGGATTGCGTGACATGCAGCTTTCCCGCAGCTTCCGTAACATGTTCGCATCGGGCCACTGTCAGGAAATATTTTAGTTGAAGAAGCTCCATTTGCACCATTCCTTCATTCCTTCTAGTTCATCAAATCATAACATATAATGCGTTGGAATAAATGAATAAGTTCAAGTAAGATAACAACAGAAGAAGGAGTGATGCACCGATGAACGTTCGAAATAACGGATTGATGTTAGCTGTTGGACTCGGAATTATGTTGAACCCGTTGAATTCCTCCATGATTTCTGTGGCTATTTCAAGATTACAACAAGTGTATCAACTTAATTTTACAGCCATTTCGTGGATTATTTTATCATTTTATATTGCCAGTGCTGTCGCTCAACCCGTCATGGGCAAGTGTAGTGATTTGTTTGGCCGCAGGAAGATCTTCCTCATGGGTCTTGTTATTGTTTTTGTATCGTCCATGTTAGCTCCATGGTCTCCCAGCTTTTCATGGCTCATCGTATTCCGAATCGTTCAATCGATTGGCACAAGCATGATGGTGGCCGTCGGAATGGCCATTGTCAGAATTAACGTGACTGAAAAACAAGCCACCGCCTTGTCGACCTTGGCTATATTCCTTTCAGGAGCGGCTGCAGTTGGACCTTTTATTGGTGGAGTATTGATTCATTGGTGGGACTGGCACAGCATATTCTTCGTTAATATTCCATTTGTCTTGGCAAGTTTTTGGTTCGCCTGGAAAACAATCCCGAAGGACGAGCAATCTCCGTCTATCTCTGGTCACATGTCCATTCGGCAATGGCTTGCGTTAATTGACGCACCAGGTATCCTGATGTTTACGGTAGCTTTGGTGACTCTGCTCATCGGTTTACTATCAGTAAATTCCACAGGAGATATTTCAACATGGCATCTGCTGACAGGGGGGATCGGGTTAATCGCACTCGTCATGTTTATCCGACATGAATTAAAAGCAGCCACGCCTTTTATTCCTCTGCGAACGTTTGCCTCATATCCCGAGATGACTTGGGTGAATGTGCAATACATGCTGGTGAACATCCTGTTTTACGCACTTTTTTTTGGAGTTCCTACGTATTTGAAGCAGGTACGTCATCTCAACGAAGTTCATACAGGAATGAGTATGCTAGCTTTGGGGTTATGTTCAGTCATTATTGCTCCGATCGCAGGGCGCTGGATTGACAGATCAGGATCACGGCCAGCTCTGATCGTATCCGCTTCTTTAATGACATTTGGCTCTATATTGATCGTTGTTATGAATGAAACTTCTCCAATCTTCATAATCATTGTTGCCTTGGCTTTATTTGGAATAAGTAACGGCCTAAACGCGGTCGGCATGCAAGCTGCCCTGTTCAAAAGCACACCCAAAGAAATGATCGGAGTCGCATCGGGTATTTTTAATACATCACGCTACCTGGGGACCATCTTATCGTCGTTATTAATTGGGATTGTCATGGGAGATACATTTAATGTGACAGGATTTCAGATGCTTGGAATCATCCTTATGGTATTAGCTGCATCACTAATCATCATGAGCGTACGTCGCGAGGCAGGTGCGGTGAGTCCGGAGCAAGTAAGCAAGTAAAATAGAGAATCTTCCGTGCAATAGCACGTTTACACCCAATGAATCAATAGCTCCATTGGGTGTGTTTTTTATTTTTCACCAAGTTGTTAGAAAGAGTTGATCCTTTCTTGAACGTTTAGGGTAGAAGACGTGACTTTGATTGAATTAGGTAAAAATAAATATATAATAATTTTGATTAATAGGCTTGGTTAGTACTTTAAGTGCATCAATATCAGATTTTAATTGGCATCCAATGCTTGCTATTATCGGGGGCCTACAGGAGTAAACGCATTATAGGTGTGGCAAGATATCGTCATACCTAACTTTGTGAAATTTTTCGCAACTTTGCATTGAGTTTAGCCAAAGCTGATATTGAATGTTTCTAAATTGAACAGAGTTTGAAAGGAGACAACACAAAGAATGGCTATTGATACGGTGTTATGGAGCAGGCTGGTGACAGGTTTGACACTCGGATTCCATGTGATTTTTGCAACGCTTGGTGTTGGTGTGCCTTTGATGATTGCTATTGCAGAGTTCATCGGCATTCGGAAGAAAGATCACCATTACATACTTATGGCAAAGAGGTGGTCCAGAGGATTTGTCATATCTGTGGCGGTTGGTGTTGTCACAGGTACAGCGATATCGCTGCAATTGGCCCTGGTGTGGCCGAATTTTATGAAATTGGCCGGGAATGTTATTGCACTGCCACTATTTATGGAAGTATTCGCGTTCTTTTTTGAAGCCATCTTCCTTGGCATTTATCTGTACACGTGGGATCGGTTCAAAAATCCGTATATCCACTGGTTGCTGACCATTCCGATTGTCGCCGGGGCAGGCATGTCTGCTGTTTTTATTACAACAGTGAACGGATTCATGAACCAGCCTGAAGGCTTTGTCATGGAAGCAGGTCAATTCTTGGCAGTGAATCCTGTACAAGCGATGCTGAATACGGCGACGTTCTCCAAAGTATTTCATGTATTAAGCTCGGCTTATCTGACAGGAGCTGCTCTGTTAGCGGGAATTGCAGCTTTTGCGATGTTGAGAAAAGGGGTGTCTGCCTACCACAAAAAAGGCCTGAACCTCATGATGGCCGTTGTTCTGGTATTCAGTTTATTAAATTCCTTAGCTGGGGATGTATCTGCCAAGTTTTTGGCTGAACATCAGCCGGAGAAGCTCGCAGCTGCCGAGTGGCATTTCGAGACGGAAAGCGGCGCAGATCTTATTTTATTAGGATGGCTGAATGCTGAACATGAAATCATAGGCGCACTTCATTTGCCGAAAGTGCTTAGCTTTCTTGCCTTTGGAGACTTTAACGCCGAGGTAACCGGGCTGAATGAATTTCCATCTAATGAGCATCCACCCTTACTTGTGCATTACTTGTTCGATCTAATGGCTGGAATAGGTTTCGCTCTACTCGCTATATCCAGTCTGTACTTCCTGTTTGTGTTCTGGAAGAGACGAAATCAGTTTAACAAGTGGATGCTTCGTATGGTTGCGCTCAGTGCACCGCTCGCTTTTCTGGCCGTTGAGATGGGTTGGTTCTATGCAGAGATCGGTCGGCAGCCATGGATCATCCGAGGTTATATGCGAGTGGAAGAGGCCGCTACTTCTTCACCGAGTGTAAGAATTTTGTTTTTCGTCTTCTTGCTTCTATACATCGTGCTCGGCGTCATCTGTGTTCTCGTATTGAGACGTCTGTTCAATAATAATCCCGCTGAGCTTGAGATGGAGAAATGGTTGAAAGAGAAGCATGATCAATCAGCCAAGAAAGGGGATCAGGCCTGATGAGTTATGAATTGATTGGTATATCCGTTCTCTGGCTGTTCTTGTACGGCTATCTTATTGTAGCTTCCATTGATTTTGGAGCAGGTTTCTTCGCCTTTTATGCACGCCTGACAAAGCAGGATCACCTGATTAATCGTCTGATCTCCCGTTATCTATCACCGGTCTGGGAGATCACCAATGTATTTTTTGTCTTTTTCTATATTGGCATCGTTGGATTCTTTCCGGATACTGCTTACTATTATGGCTCCGCGCTGCTTGTTCCGGGAAGTATAGCCGTCATTTTGCTTGCCATTCGTGGGTCATTCTACGCCTTTGAGAATTATGGTTCCAAAAATAACATCGTATATCTGTTTTTATACGGAGCTACCGGGTTGCTTATTCCAGCGTCATTGTCAGTGGCACTGACCCTGTCTGAAGGTGGCTTTATTCTGAAGCATGGGGAGACGGTTTCCCTGGATTATTGGGCGCTGTTCACCAATCCGTTATCGTGGAGCATCGTTGGTCTAGCCATCGTGTCGGTATTGTTCATTAGCGGGTCATTTCTGACATTTTATGCATCTCGGGCAGAGGATCATTCGGCATTGAAGCTAATGCGCAATTATGCTTTGTTCTGGAGTACACCGACCATTATTCTCGCGCTGACTGCATTTATATATTTGGGTCAACACAATGAGCGTCATTTTCAAAACATGATGGATTTATGGTGGCTGCTGGCGCTATCCGTTGCATTTTTCATGATTGCCATGTGGCTGTTATATAACGGTCGTCGTTACGGATTAGCTTTTATATGTATCATGCTGCAATTTTTCACAGCCTTTTTCGCTTACGGCATTGGGCAGTATCCTTATATTCTTGATCCATTCATCACGATTCAGAGCAGTGCCACACCGCCAGCAATGGGTTTTGCGCTAGTGGTTGTGTTTATCGGTGGGCTGTGCCTGTTAATTCCTTCTCTTATTCTGGTCTTCAAACTGTTCCTGTTTGATGCGGATTATGTGAAAGGGAAAAAATAAAGGAGGAGCGTTCAATGAAGAGGAGAGCCAAATCCAATCTGATCTCGCAGCAAATGTCTTTACAACGAAAAAACAGACTTCTCCTTGCGATCATTTCGCTGGCCCTTGGTGTAGCTATTATAAGCCAGGCCACCTTGGTGGCTGAAGCAGTCCAGCGAATCTTTGTAGAGAAAGCTTCCTTTTCATCAGTGATGCTGTTGCTTGTCCTATTACTGGTTGTTATGGCTGCACGCTCATTGTTGTCGTATGGTAATGGGAAAGTGGGCTTGCATATGGCAGCACGCGCCAAGACGAATATGCGAGCATCTGTGTTGCAGAACCTGACCCGCGCTTCCATGCCTTCAACCCTGAGTGGGCAGACGGGAGGAAAGGTCAGCGTTGCTTTGGATGCTGTGGATGAGGCTGACAGTTATTTCAGTCAATATATGCCTCGAATGATGGAAGCCGCGATGATCCCGATTCTGATTCTGGTTGTTACATTTACGCAGCACGCCAACACAGGCTGGATTATGCTGTTTACGGCACCGTTTATCCCGCTCTTCATGATCTTGGTTGGTCTCCAGACGAAGAACAAATCAGAAGAAAAATACGCGCAACTGGCTGAGTTTTCCGGTACGTTTCTGGATTCGCTTCAAGGGCTGGTTACGTTGAAAATATTTGGTCGGGCTAAACGTCAGCAGCAGGAAATTAAACGCAGCAGTCTGGGGTATCGCGATGCCACCATGGGCATTTTGAAGATTGCATTTACAAATACGTTTATGCTGGAATCGATCGTGATGTTAAGCATTGGTATTGTTGCGCTTGAACTGGCTATTCAGTTACTGGTTTTCAAATCGATGAGCTTCCACACGGCCTTTCTCGTGTTGTTACTCGTCCCTGAGTTTTACAGTCTGTTGAAGAATACGGGAACGGCTTTTCACAGCGGGCGAACCAGTATGGGGGCGATTCGCAAGGTGGAACAGATGCTTGAGGAAACAAGTATCAAGAGCACAAAAACGAAGCCTGAAGAAGGATCGGATCAAAGCGATATAAACGATGTCGATGCAATGGCAAGGACGAAAGAACTCCGTACAACTCGCGCCGAGTTGATTTCAATGCCACCAACCATTGAACTAAACGATATCCGTTTCGAGTACACACCTGATTCCTTTGGACTTGAGACAGGACAGATCTCGATTGGACCGGGAAAACAGTTTGCTATTGTAGGCAAAAGTGGCTCAGGTAAAACCACGCTGCTTCATCTCATTGCCGGTTTACTGAAACCAGATTCGGGAGCGGTTTTGGTTAACGGAAGCCAGCTTTCGCAACATGATGAGGCTGCATGGTTTGAACGTGTTAGCTACATTACACAGCATCCGTATATTTTTGCAGGTACATTTGCCGAAAATATCGCGATTGGTGCTGGTCGGAACGTCTCCAGAGCCGAAATTGAGCAGGCGGCAGAGAAAGCAGGGCTTGCTGGCGTTGTCGCACAATTGGAGCAGGGCTTGGATACGTTTGTTGGTGAAGGTGGCCGGGGGCTGTCTGGTGGGGAAAAACAAAGACTTGCTTTGGCACGTGCTTTTCTGAAGAGTCCAGCTGTTATTTTATTCGACGAACCCACCGTTGGTCTGGATCTGCACACCGAGCGGGTATTGCAACAATCCATTGCGGCATTAGCCCAAACGGCAACGATGATTACGGTGGCACACCGTTTATATACCATTCAACATGCGGACAACATTTTGTTTATGGACAATGGGGTATTGGTGGATTCAGGACATCATGAAGCGCTTCTGGCGCGCCTGCCTCAATATGCGGAGATGGTGGATGTACAACGGAAAGGAGGGTTAGCATGAATGAGCTGACGATTCTGTCAAAAGCGATGATTCAGGAGCGCAAGGATATCTTACTTTCGATATTGGGCGGATTTATCGCCGGCATAGCAGGTGTAGCACTCTTTTCCGCGAGTGGCTATATGATATCGCAAACGGTATTTGCGCCACCGCTGTATACCTTAATTGTACTCACTTCCATGGTCAAACTGCTCGGTTTCCTTCGAGCGGCAAGTCGCTACGGAGAACGCTTGTATTCGCACAGGGCAACATTCTCCATGCTGAGCCGCTTGCGGACGTCCTTTTTTGCCAAACTGATCCCGGTAACGCCAGGTATATTAAACAAAAACCGAAGCGGGGATCTGCTTGCGCGGATCGTGGGTGATGTGGAAAGCTTGCAAAATTACTTTTTGCGGGTCGCGTATCCACCCATCATGGTCGTTATGGTGTTTTTGGCTACCATGCTGTTCACTTCGGCCTTTTCAATCTGGATTGCGTGTTTGTTAGTACTAGGTATGCTGATCACGGCTTTTGTCGTACCAGGTGTTGTCTTGTTAGGTCAGCGAAAAATACACGGCCGTGTCCGCCAGCAACGGGCCTTGCTGTCCACGGAAGTAACCGAAGTGTTGTATGGTTTCCGGGATTTGAAAGTATACGGCCAATTGGAACAGCGTGAGCAACAGCTTCAGCAGGCTTCCGCTGCATTGGCAACGGAACAGAAGCAAGCCGCTTCGCACCTGCTGCGCGGGCAATCCATGCACGTTTTTGTGACATATCTCGTTACATGGGGAGTGCTAGCACTCAGCGCCTTCTTAATTGTGAATGGAGCGTTTGCCGGTGTGTTTCTCGCCATGCTGATCCTGGCCACGCAGACCGTGTTCGAAGAAGCTGCGGCAATGGCTATATTACCTCTATACAAGCAGGACAGTGAACACGCCGCTCAGCGACTGGCGGAAACGGTGCCAACCTCCGATGTGCAACCTGTACAGCCAAGCGGTGAAGTGTCAGCCGATCAGGCGGTGTCGATTGAACTATCCGGTGTTAGCTTTCAATACGAAGGGGAATGGAGACCGGCGCTGAAGGAACTCTCCCTGCAGCTTGCAGCAGGCTCCAAAACAGCGATTGTCGGGCCGAGCGGGTCAGGAAAGTCAACGATTATCGATTTGTTACTCAAGCTGCGTACACCAACGTCTGGTGATATACGGTTAAACGATATTCCGGTGCAGGAACTGAATGAAGAGAGCATATGGCAAAGGGCAAATGTTGTGTTGCAGCAAAGTCATTTTTTTCGAGGAACCATCCGGGACAACCTGTTGCTGAATGGAGAAGAACATTCAGATGAACAACTGTCGGCTATGCTGGATAAAGTGCAACTGCCCAATAAATCATTGACCGACATGGTATATGAAAAGGGAGAGAACCTCTCAGATGGCGAGAAGCAGCGGCTGGCTTTGGCACGAGCCATGCTGCGCAAAGGACGGTTATGGCTTTTGGACGAACCGACTTCTTCTCTGGATTACGTCACAGAGCAACGGGTGTTGCAGCATCTTCTGGCACAGGCGGCCGAAGATACACTTCTCCTGATCTGCCATCGGCTGACGGGATTGGAAGAGATGGATCGGATTGTGGTCATTGACCAAGGCAAGATCGTGGAATCGGGTTCCTTCTCCGAGCTTATAGAGCAAAAAGGGTATTTTTATGAAATGAAACAAATTGAACGACAAATGATTGGAGACGCCGGGGCGTGAAAGGAATTTCAGTCTAGTCAAGGTGTCGATAGTACTTTCATAAAAGACTAAAGAACGTTACTGATGTTATCATCAATTCGTCGTTCTTTAGTCTTTTTGTCTATCTATTGAGAAGACTCGTTAAGCAGCAATGTTAATTTACCTTTACATCACAGCAGAGGATCCAGCCGTTTTATTTTTCATCGCAAGCGGCTTTTTCCTAAGTGTCCTATCATACAAATATGGCTTTCCGTGATATTCCCGTGCATGCTTTTGTTTCTGCTTTTTATGTATATCAACCTTGATCTCTAGATTGGCAACGTTACTCTGGAATTCAGTAGCAATTCGTTTGCACCATTTCAGGCCACTTTCTTCAGATGCACTGAAATGAGCGCGTAATAGATATCCGTTCACCGTTAATTCAAACTTGTATAAATTCATGATATGTATCCTTTCCAGGCGGGCATGTTATGTTACACCATATACGATAATCTGATTATAACAGGAACGTATGTTCTGTAAAAGTGTTATTTATGATACCCGCAATGCAATAAGGTTCGCTAGACATCTTTGCAAGAGTTCGTTTAATGGTAAAATATCTAAAAATGGTTCATGTTGGGGGATATCATGTATAAACTGATGATCGTAGATGATGAATTGCTCATGCGGGTTGGAATTCGTTCCATGCTGAATTGGGAAGAGTATAATTTCTATGTTGTTGGTGAGGCGGGAAATGGAAAAGAGGCATTAAGCCTTGCACTTGAAGTGATGCCTGATCTAATCATTACAGATATTAAGATGCCGATTATGGATGGGCTACAGCTTATACAAGAGGCCTCCTGCGTACTGAAAACCTGTAAGTATGTCATCCTGAGTAACTTTGACGAATTTCATTATGTAAAAGAGGCACTAAAACTTGGCGCTTCAGATTACTTGATTAAAAGTGAGATTACAGAAACTGCCCTTATTGACCTCCTGAGCACTGTTGGACAGAAACTGCAAAGTGAACATGTTCACCCAACCAACACACCCTCTATAACACAGGACTATTCCAAGAGCCTAAGATATCTAAAGGATAGTTTCTTCCAAGATATTGTAAGCGGATTCATTAGTGAGGAAGATATCGTCATCAAAGCGGAAGAACTGCATTTTCGTATACGTTCGGACCAGTTGGTTGTCATTAAGTTCATCGTGAATTATTACGAGGATGCAAAGCGGAAATATGTAGAGAAGGGGGAGAAGCTGCTACGATTTTCGATTCTTAATATTATGGAAGAGATTATTCCTTCGAAATGGGAGAAAGAGATTTTTGTTGAAAGTTCCTCAGAATATTGGGTGATCGTTAATGTACTTCCCGAGAGCCAATCTGTACACGCCGACTTGAATAAACTATGTAATAAATTGCTGTCTTCGATCAAGGATTTTATGAATCTATCGCTCACGGCTGGGGTAAGTAGAATGACTTCCGGTTTCCCTCACATCAGGAAGGCCTGCCAAGAGGCAGAAACGGCTCTACAACAGGGTTTCTTCACAGGAAGCAACCAGGTGTTGTATTACGATGATCTGGTTCAATCCCCAGATCGACATGAAGTTAAGGGAGCTTTAAGCCCGCAACAAGAACGAGATTTGTTGAAGTTGTGGGTAAGCAAAGACAACAAAAAGGCGGAAGAGTTCCTTGAAGGAATCCGATCCAATCTCGAGCAGCTGCGAGCAGATGAGAATAGCATTCGCAAGCAATATATCATGGTAATGGAAACGATACATTCCCATCTATCCCGAGCTACGGAAAGAGGTGCACCTTCTTTAACAGAGAAATCACCCTATGAAATCGTTCTAAAGGGGGAGTATTGGGAGGATATCCACCAAGATATGCTTGCTCATATTGCGTATTACTTCCAAACCGATTCCCAAATCAAACAGGAAAGCACTTACACCGATCTCGCCACTGAATTGATCGACAAGTATTATGCGGAAGATATCTCACTGCAAAGTATCGCTAGCCAAATCAGTGTGAATCCGTCGTATCTCAGCCGTGTGTTCAAACAGGAACGAGGAGAGAACTTTATTACGTACTTGACCCGAGTTCGAATTGAACATGCGAAGGCGTATCTATTGAGCAGAGGAATGAGAGTGTATGAAATCGCAGAAAAGGTGGGCTACCATAATTACACGTACTTCAGTAAGATTTTCAAAAAATCGGTAGGTGTCACTCCTGAGGAATATCGAGAATTACAGCAAGGATGAATGTAATCGGTGAATAGAGGTGCAGCATATGAAGCATGTTCGGCCCTTCCGAATCAAGTACAAAATTATGGTGATCTGTATGACGGTCATTATCCTTCCGGTATTGGTGATGACAATCAATTCGTATTACTCCTCAGAGCGGTTGTTGGCACAGAACTATACAACGTTGCTAAACGATCTGGCCAAACAGACGAATATTCGCATTGACGAGTTCCTCAAGGAGATTGAGAAAATTTCGCTGCTAGCCAGTAATGGGCTTAGTGACAATCTGTCTGCGACTCATGAAGGGAGTTTTCCGATCCAGGATTTTCTGCGAGAGGGTGATGAACAACATGAGATTGCCGCATACAATATTCTTATGAATTACATCATGATGAAAGATCGCGTATTCTCCATTTACCTCTACAATATGAACGGGGGTCAAGACCTTTTTGTAAGTCCACATCAACCCATTGATCCAAACTTCAAAGTAGCAAACGAATTGTGGTTTAAAAAGTTCATGCATGATAACGATCGAACCATTACCCTCACAACACGAATCGATGAGCAATTGGAGAATAAAATTCTGGCAGTATCACACGCTCGCAAAATTCATGATGTGACTAGTGGGAAACTGCTTGGCGTTATCGTTGTCAGCATTGATATCAAATTCATTGAAATCGTCAACCGAAACTTGCAGGAAGGACTACGCTCCAGATTCATGATCGTTGATGAGGATGACAAGATCGTATATAACGTGAACGAACGATTAATCGGGACACTGTTCCGGGACAACGTTCGTCCGCCTGAATCACTAAATGTCGTGGTGACCAGTCCCCTTAGTCAGCAAAAATGGACAACTTACTTATATATGCCTTTGGATGAGCTGACTGCTGATGGCAAAATATTGGGCCGTAATCTGGTGACGCTTGCCATAGTCATTGTTCTTTTTGCTGCCGTCATATCTATCTTTTTATCTCACGTGATCACAACTCCCATTAAAAAACTGCTACGGAATATCGCTCTGGTTGAGAAAGGTCAGTTTGAACAAGTTGAACCTATTGGCTCCAGAGATGAGATTGGACATTTGTCCATTCGATTCAACAGAATGTCACACGAATTGAAGCGAATGGTCGAACGGATGCAGCAGGAAGAAATAGAGAAAGCCAAGGCCGAGATGCGTGCGCTCCATGACCAGATCAAGCCTCATTTTCTGTATAACACCCTTGGGTCGGTGAAATGGATTGCCTCGATGCAGCAGGCTGATAAAATCGTGGAAATGACCGATGCTTTAATCTCGATGCTCCGCTATGCAACAAAATCCGATGGAACCCTCGTAACCATTCGTGAGGAGCTTCATAATATAACGAATTACGTAACGATCCAGAATGTCAGGTACTATGATTGTATTCAGATGAGGTATGAGATTGAGGATAAAGTGTTGGATTATCACATGCCCAAAATGATCCTGCAACCCATTGTAGAGAACGCTATTTTTCATGGTCTGGCCGAGCTTGAGGAAGACGGAATCATTACCATTCGGATTCAACTGCGGGTGGATACAGTTGTAATCGAAATCTGCGATAATGGCGTTGGTATAGATCATCATACGATGCAGAATCTCTTGGAAGAAAAGTCCGGTGCAAGTACGGGAACCAATGGGATTGGATTGCATAATGTGCAGCGGCGGATTCAACTTCATTTTGGGAAACCCTATGGAATACAGGTGGAGAGTAAAATGGGTGAAGGCACCATCTTCTCCATTCTGCTGCCTGCCATCATTGAAGCCAAATAGTCTTTCATGCTTTCATTCATGCATCTCATAATGCGGTACAACGATCATAAAAATAAGTTTAGATATAAACAAAGGGCTCGCAGTATGAACTGCAAGCCCTTTTGTTCACCCTTTGACGCTACCTAGCACCAAACCTTTGGTGAAATATTTCTGTAAAAACGGATACACGAGTAAAATCGGAATGGCACCCAAGAACATCTGAGCGGCGCGCCCCGTTCTGGCGTTCATCATGGACAACAGCTGCGTATAATCTGACCCAGATTTCAGCATGATTTGCTCAAAACTTTGCAGGAGGGTCTGGAGGTAGCTTTGTAATGGATAATTAGCTGGATTGTTCATATAGATAATGCCATCGAACCACGAATTCCAGTGGGCAACGATACTGAACAAACCAACCGTAGCGAGAGCGGGCTTGAGAAGTGGGAGTAGAATACGAAGCAATACCTGTACAGGCCCAGCACCATCGATAATTGCTGATTCTTCAATCTCCTCGGGCAGCCCCCGAATGAAATTCATGAGGATAATCATACTGAATACGGGGAGGGCCCCAGGCAGGATCAGAGACCATATGGAATCGATCAGTCCCATTTTGACAACCACGAGATAGGTTGGAATTAGACCTCCACTGAATAACATGGTTATTATGAAAAATCCCATATAGATATTACGCCCCATCAATTTTTGTTTGGATTTGGAGAGGGGATAAGCCGTGAGTACGATCAGAACCAGATTCACCAAGGTTCCGATAACGGTTCGTTGAATGGCTACCCAGAGAGAGGAGAAAAATGATCCTCCAGTTAATGCAAATTCATAGGCTTTTGTCGTAAATTCCACAGGCCAGAACGTAACACTCCCCGCAGATACAGCCGCGCTGCTGCTGAATGAAACAGCCAGCAGGTTGATAAACGGCAGGATACATAGGAGAGAGATTAGAAGCAGTATGGTGTAGTTTATGATAAGAAATACACGTCTGCTCATACTTTTATCATAGATCATAATGTAAGTTCCTCCTTCTTAGAAGATACGATAGCCAGCCACTCTGTAAGCCAGGATGTACGATACAGCAACGAGAACACTGGAAATGATCGATTTGAATAACCCAACAGCGGTACCAATCGAATACTGTGCCTGTTGGATTCCCAACCGATATACATAGGTATCAATAATATCACCGGTCTGATAGACAACAGGGGAGTAGAGATTATAGATCTGGTCAAAGCCAGCATTGAGTACGTTTCCAAGTGAAAGTACGGTCATTAAAACAATGGTTGGCATGAGGAGAGGCAACGTAATGTAGATGGTCTGCTTCCACCGTTTCGCTCCGTCGATCACTGCAGCCTCATAAAGTCCCGGATCAATACTGGTCAGAGCTGCCAAATAAACAACCGTGCCAAATCCGAAACCTTTCCATATGTCACTCACAATCATCGTCCAAGGGAAAATAGAGGGTGTGCCAAGAAAGGAGATCGGTGCAATACCAAATACACTTAGAAATGTATTAATAATGCCGTCGGAACTAAGGATATCCAGCATGATGCCGGCCATAATGACCCAAGAGAGGAAGTTCGGAATGTAGACCAGTGTTTGAAATGTACGTTTGATTCCACTGTGCAGTACCTCGTTAAGCAGTAATGCGAAAATTACCGGTACGATTATGCCACCGATAATCTTAAAGACAGACATGTACAATGTATTCCAGATCGTTCTTACAAAGTTCGGCTGATTAAAGATGTGGCTAAAATTATCCCATCCTACCCATGGCGAGTTGAATCCAAGGCCCGGATTGTACTTCTGAAACGCAATAATAAGTCCGTAGAAAGGGATATAACTAAAGATGAAGACCAAGACCAGGCTTGGAATCAACATGAGATGGTAAGGACTCTGCTGCTTCCATTTTCTCAACATACATATTCCTCCGTTCATCGTACGCCAAATGTAATCGCTATCAAATAAAGGGGAGAGATGACCCTCATCCCCTCTTTGTGACAAACGAAATTATTTCTTTCCGTAGGCTTCATTAACTGCCTGGGTTGCGTTATCGCCCCCGGCTGCACGCCAATTCTGGACAATAACATCGAAATAATCGATACTTTCGCTACCCATAATGATCTTGGTGAAGCCTTCGGTCAGGATATCATCCAAGGTTGTGCCGTAGCTTGAAAGTATTTCTGGCGTAACACCCCATAAGGCCGTCTTTGTGTAGTTCTCGCTGTCCAGTACTTTCTTGGCAAGTCCATAAGCATTTTTTGGAGCCCCTTGTTGCAAATAATCACCAACTGCTCCTGGGGTTGCATTCTCCATGAATTCAACACTGTTATTATATTTTTGCCACATACCCGAAGTCGTAAGTCCACTGGTATCCTTGGATTGAAGGGCAGCCGAGACCGCCTCAAATTGCTCGTAATCGGAATTCGGATTAAGTACACGGAACGCTCCAACAACATGGGCAATATCGTTGTCCAGCAAGGCGGATAACGTTTCTGTGGATTCCTTGCCATTGCCTTCATCCACAATATAAGCATAGTCGTTCAAAATTTTGATCACTTCTTCAGGGTTCTTAAATCCCTTTTTCATAACGATATAATTGTTGTTGGCGAAGAAAATGGATTGTTTGGCTTCTTTCCCATCAACGGTAGGGATGATATAAGGGTAGAAGATGGCGTCCTTACCCAGATTAGATACCGTATCGACACCCGGATTATAACCCCACCACTGGTAATAAGGCTGCATGCCCACTTTACCGGCTACAATATCCGCGTTCATCGCATTAAAGTCTTTGATTGCAAATTCCGGATCAATGATGCCTCGCTTGTACCATTCTGACCACTCAGCCAGCGCATTTTTCATCTCTGGCTGCACTGAACCGTACACGAGTTTTCCATTGCTATCCTCCATCCACATATCCGGATGCGCATTCCATGCAATGGCGAGCAGGTTGAGGTAATCCAACGATTGGTCTACCGCTATACCATAACCACCGTGCTTTTCCATGAATTTTAGTGCGATATTCTTGATGTCTTCCACCGATTTCGGATCTTGGAGTCCCAATTCTTCTTTCCAGTCGTTCCGGATCCAGATGAAATCCGGTTGTTCAATTAATCCCCAGTGCATCTGTGGTATCCCGTACAGCTTACCGTCCTTCTTTCCAGATTCGTAGCTGTCCGCATCTGCTTCCATGTAACCTTTGAGGCGATCTGAAGCGTGTTGATCAAAGACCTCGGAAAGGTCCATGACCATATCTGCTTCGACCAACTGTCTTAGTTGTGATGGATTAACTCTGAATACGTCAGGAAGATCGTTCGATGCGATAGCCAAATTGAGTTTTGTATCATACTCATCGCTAACCCAGTCTGTTTTGACGTTGATATTAAACTTCTCTTTGTATCGCTTAATCCATACATTGTTGGTGATATCGTCGCCCTTTGGATATTTTGCAGAAGAGTATTCTGATGTTACGGTATGAATGGTTGTCGTTCCAGCCTCGTTGGAATCCGTGTCCATCGTTGAACCTTTATCAGCACCGCTACCATTGCTACAGGCTGCGAGTAATAAGGTTGACATGCACACAGACAAGACTAAAGCTTTCGTTTTCTTGTTCATTTCTTTTCCCCCTTATCAGTCGTATTTCAATAGCGCTTTCTTGAAAATATTCTAAACGAGAAAGGGGGAATGTGATATAAAGGTTATTGACGAGAACCGGTGTCTTTTTTTACTTTTGAGTTGTAGCGGAGAAAAGATAAATGAGCTTTGTGCACTTTTTTTACTTTGTACTCCTTCTTTTTTTACTCATGTCTCCAAAAATTGCTTTAGATGACGATCGATAACGAGTGAATCCTCTTCGTTTGCTCCAATTCCAAAGCAGTGTCCCCACTTGGACTGTATAGGTTGATACACAGCGTTTGGCATATGTTGAACATCATACGCACTGTCTTCTGGTGTGAAGAACAAGTCACTTGATCCTGGCATAACGAGTGCAGGAGAGGTGATCTTGCTTAACGCCTGTTCGAAGTTGCCGATATCTACGGGATTATCGCTAATGTCTCCATATATTCCTGTACGCAGCATGGTAATCAAGTCGTTAGCATCGAAGGGAAGAAATACCTGATCCCAGTAATCTTCTACATAAGATTTCAAGGAGTCGTAACCCTCAGATTGATACAATTTCTCCAAATAGTACGCCTGCGAAAACCCCCATGGAGCATACGCTCTTCCCATCGCTGCGAGACCGGCAACCGGAGGGCGTTCATATCTACCATTTTTATAATTCGAATCTGCCTGTAACGCCGCGATCATTGCTTCGAATACCAACTGTGTATGGGGTCTGCTCTTTGCCGTTCCGCCAAACGGGGCAATACGCTCGACCATCTCAGGATAACTGGTTCCCCATTGATAAACCTGCATGGCTCCCAGAGACCAGCCCACAACGAGTTTAATTTTGGAGATACCGAATTTTTGAGTGATGAGTTGATGTTGGGCACGCACATTGTCATACATGGAGATGAGGGGAAAGTTGTCCTTATCGTATGGGGCAGGGGTATTACTTGGAGAGGAAGATAAACCGTTCCCCAACATATTGGGCACCACGATAAAATAACGACTGGGGTCCAGTGCCATGTCTGTTCCAATTAACCATTCATTATCTGTGTGAATTCCAGCAAACCATGTAGGGACAACAATAACATTGTCCTTTGCCGCATTTAAGTTTCCATAAGTCTTGTAAGCGATTAAGGCTTGAGGGAGCTGTTGTCCCGATTGAAGTAATGTATCTCCAAGGTTATATGTTTCATAATCGTTCATAGATTGATTCTCCTTATAAAATAGTAATAACTTGATTTCACTCTACAATACGTCTATTATCAATTCAACGAAACGTTATCGAACATATCATTCATTTATTTTGAACTTAGGAGGTGCCTGACTCATGGAAATACGCCAGCTAAAAACCTTTTGGACACTTGCATCGACCTGCAGTTTTAGTCAAACTGCTGAATTATTGAGCTATGTACCGTCTACCATAACCATGCAAATCAAATCGCTGGAAGAAGAGCTCGGTGTGAAATTGCTGGATCGACTAGGAAAAAAGGTCGTGTTAACGGATGCTGGTCAACAGTTTCTGCCGTACGCCACTAAGATATTAAACGATGTAGAGGAAGCGAAGTGCATATCCAGTCAGCATGGAGAATTGGCGGGGACGGTTGTGATCGGAGCAGACGAAGTGCTGTGTGCATATCTTCTTCCAGCCTTGTTCAAACGCTTCCGAGCGGACTATCCTGGTGTGCGGTTATTGTTCCGCCCCTTGTCTGGGCAAGAGCTTAAATCGAGTCTGAGAGAAGGGCATGCCGATGTCGTTTTTGTATTGGATGAGCCTATGAATTCCAAAGACCTTCATTCAGAGTTTTTAAAGGATGAGACCTTTCAAATGGTGGTTTCTCCCGATCATATGTTAGCATCGCGTTCCGCGTTAGTTGTTGATGACTTCCACAAACAGCATTTTTTAGTGACCGAAAAGAACTGTTCGTATCGCACTCATTTTGACCAATCCATAACAAAGAAAGGTGCGGATGCTCTGACAGAGCTGGAGTTTCATAGTGTAGAAGCCATTAAACAATGTGTTGTGGCTGGTCTGGGGATCGCTTTATTGCCTGAGATGGCGTTGAAGAAAGAGTTGAGCGAAGGGGAAGTGGTTGTTCTGCCGTGGGATTTATCAGATGTATCCTTTTCTGCGCAAATGCTCTGGCATCGGGAAAAATGGATCTCTCCGTCCATGGCTGCTTTCATGGAGGTCGCCAAAAGTGAGTTCATTTGATTGTTCAGAATTTGTTTAGAGGTATGTGTTAAAATATTCTTCATGGAAATCGTGATGTTAAATGGAATCAACCTTCAACAACATGAGACAGATATATATGGGGGATTAGCAATGGAGAGAAAGATTAGAAATTCTGCAAAAGCATTGATCATTAAAGACGGAAGAATGATTGCAATGAAGCAGGATGATAATGATGAAGTCATCTACATCCTGCCTGGTGGGAGCCAGAATGCAGGTGAAACCCTGACGGATGCTGTGAAGCGTGAAGTTGCGGAAGAAATCGGAATCGATGTAGAACCGTTATCACTGGAATTTGTCATTGAAGGGGTATACGGTGAAGCTCTTCATCGTGTAGATTTTGTTTTTTTATGCGAGTACATAGGTTTGGTGGACCAAGATAGTTCTATTCTGCCAAGTGACGAAAATCAAGTGGAATATGAATGGCTCGAAATTAAAAATATAAACGAGCTACCTTTATTTCCTTCAAAATTACGAAAGCAGATCATTAGATTGGTTGAGGGAGAAAAAACGGTTATGTATTTAGGAAATGAGGAAGATGACGACCTGAATAGTTAGATGTGTACATGTCGTAAACAAGCGGCTGTCTTGTATTTATAAAGGAAAGGCTATTTCAAAGGACGTGATGGTCCATTGTAATAGCCTTTTTGCCGTTGAACAAAGTGTACAGAACGATTAGAAAATGAACATCTATGCTGAGGTCTTACAGTAGGCCAGATGTTATATTTCTTGTTCCTTCACGCCTGTTGTCATATTTTTCTGACCCCACATTACCATGGATTCAATTAAAGGAACCAATTCCTTGCCTGATTCTGTGAGCGAATACTCCACTCTCGGTGGCACCTCGTTATATTGCTCCCGATGCACGATGCCGGAATGAATCAAATCCTTCAAACAGTTCGTTAGCATCGTTCCGGTAATGCCAGGCAGTCTTCTTTTTAATTCATTGTAACGTATACAGTCATTTTCACTGAGGATTGCCAGGATCGGAAGATTCCACTTGCCTCCAATGACCTGAAATGCATAAGTCGCTGGACATAACTGATCGAAATTAAACTCGTATTTCACTTGATACCCTCCAATAGTATACTTTTTGATACTAAGTCAGAAAAAGAATCGTACTTGTTCAGAAGATTGTAAACATTATAATCAAACTAACACAAAGAAATCAATTCATAAGACAATATAAAGGCGGGATAAACGTGAGTAACGAATCAATGATGTGTGATCTGGAAACAGGCGTATGTGGTGCGAATGAGGAAGAGGCGATGCAAGAAATCAATCTGAATCACGTTGAGAAAAGGATAACTATTTATTACGCAACAGATCCGATCTGCTCTCACTGCTGGGCGCTTGAGCCTGTACTTCATCGGTTTATTGAGGAATACGGCCATTATTTTACGCTGCAAATTAAAATGGGAGGGCTACTGGCTAACTGGAATGGTTTCTCGGATGGTGCTAACGGGATTCAGAAACCTTCGGACGTTGCAGAGCATTGGAAGGAAGTGGGTGAGCATTCACGCATGCCCATCGACGGTTCCTTATGGCACGATAATCCAATACTTTCTTCTTATCCGCCATCTCGCGTATTTAAGGTCATTCAGAGTACACACCCTGGGAAAGAGCATGACTTCTTAAGACGTGCGCGTGAAGCCGTGTTTGCATTTAATCGAAATATTGGAGAAGATGATGTACTGAGGGATATCGTCAATCAACTGGGCTTGAATGGTAAAGAAGTGGTTGAGGCGGCTGCACAGCAATCTGCACAAGAGTTATTAGAGGAAGACTTTGAGAGTGTCGCTAGTTTGGGAGTTAGAGGTTTCCCATCCATTATCATTGTGAATGAAGAGAACCATGGTATGAAAATTGTCGGAGCGCGCTCTCTTGAGACATATGTGCAAGCACTTCAGCAGGTGCTTGGTGGCGATCTGAAACCAAAACAGATAACCTCATTGGAGCAGAAAATCAATGAGGGACACCTTCTTTTCTCTAGAGAAATGGAGGTCATGTACAATATCGAAAAGACTGATGTTGAATCATATGTGAAATCTGAATTGGCAGAGCACACATATCGTGTGGGTTATATTTTGAATGAGATGTATGTTGAGCATATCTGAGACAGGAAATGCAAGAAATTGAATTAGCACATTTTTTACGGAAAGAGTATTATCAATATTGAATGGAGTGAACCTAACGGGCAGGTCACATATGTGGCTTGCCCGTTTTGTGTATCTTTGAGTAATAAATAAGTGGTGTTCTTTCTATCGCTATATACTTGCTTATCATGAAATTTCTGGCATGTCAGCGCAACGTTGAAGGGATACATAGAAAAAGGGCAGGAACCGAGACCATTTTTGGTGCGTTTGTTGGACTGATTTTTATTGGGGTTTCTATCGGTATGCCCCCCAATAAGATGATTACATTCATTGTAATACAGCCTCGAAAATAGAAATCAAATCCAAAGCAGGTCAGCGATATGACTTGCTTTTTTTGTACATCTGCAAAAAAACTGATTTGAATTGAAAACGAGGCTTGACCTTAGGTCGGACCTAAGGTTTATGCTATGTACAGGAAGAACAGCGAAGGTGGAGATGACAGTGAATGCTGAAATTACAATTAGCGAATTGGCCAAGCTGATGCACGTATCGGTACATCAAATTCGTTATTTTGAGGAAAAGGGAGTGTTGCATCCGGCTTACACAGGTGATAATCAGTACCGAATGTATGGCATGGATGAAGTGTACAGGCTTGCCCATATTTTATTGCTGCGTAAGATGGGGCTGTCCGTTCAAGTGATCAAAGAATGTCTTACACGTCTGACTCCCCAAGAGATCACACTGCTCTTTCATCAGGCACTGACCGATACCGAAGCCGAGATTAAGAAACTTCAGGAGACCAAGCATTTTATGGAGAAGTTATTGGAGGAAAAAGCACATCTTGCAGATCCGGTGGAGACAGCATGTAAAATCATTCAGCGCGAAGCCACGCCGCTATCGCTATGGTTTGAAATGGAGGCTACTGCCACGCTGAATGCGCAGACACTTGTACAGCACAAAGACAAGATCACCAATCTGTTTGAAGCAGATATCCATTATGTCTACGATTCGTCCGGTATTGTAGGCCTGTACACTCCCGCCATCGAGGGAACGGATCATCTGGTGCTGCCAGCGGGAACATATCTGTCCTGTCATCTTTTTGTGGAAAATGAAGAACAACTGGCTGCTCACATTCAGCATTTTTATGCTAACACCGAAGAGGTGGGATATGTCTGTCAGGGGCCACTACTCATGGTGGAAAAATCGTATTTATCGTTGTTCACTCCCGACAAGCTTCATTATGAATTACTGTCACAGATCATAATAGAACAGGAGGTTGCCTTATGACACATCTCGTTCAGATTGAACGCATCCAGCCTGATCGTTACAAAATAGCCAGCGAACTGATGGCTTATGGATTTGGACATAAATTTCAGAGATCCACTTCAATGTCTTTGTCAGATCTGGCTACAGCCTTTGAGCAGATGCTGCATCATGTTCCCCAAGATATTGGAAATCTGCGCGTGGTCGCACGAGAAGACGATGTCATTGTGGGCACGATGTCGTTGAAGTGGAAGCCGTGCTCTCATGAACAGATCGCTGGAAAGGTGAGAGGTTCCCAGGTGTGGGACGCTTGCAATCACATCGGCGCTTGGAGACGCCTTCTGATGTTAACGGGAATTCATTTGCTGAAACACGAACCTGTGACGCAGGAATGTTACATCGAGGATATCGTTGTGCATCCACAACATCAGAGCAAGGGAATTGGCAGACAATTACTCGCCTGGGCGCAGCAATACATGCTGCAATCCCCGCAGATGTCGTATCTCAGTCTGCATGTGGCAAGTCACAACCTGAAAGCCATTCGGATGTACGAACGTCTGCAGTTTCACACACAAAACAGTACAAAAAGCTGGATGACCGGCATGCTTCTCGGTGAACAACAATGGAATTATATGACTCGCAAAGGAGAATATCATGCTTCAACGTAAAAGAATCTGGATTTCACTACTCGTCTTCATTTTATTAATTGTTGGTACAGGAACGTACATTGTTGTGCAACAGGACTACAGTATGGTCGAACAACACATCGAAATTCAAACCCCACAAGGCAAACTGACAGGTACACTGTCTCTGCCTGAGAACGAATCTGGCAAGCTGGGACTCGTGCTTTTCATCCATGGTGATGGTCCGATTGATTCGACACATAGTGATGGATATAAGCCATTGTGGGAGCTTCTTGCTTCCATAGGATACGCTTCGTTGTCGCTGGACAAACGCGGCATAGGTGGTTCCGAAGGCAACTGGCTGAATCAAAGCATCGATGATCGCGTAGTTGAAGCTGAGCAAGCTATCGCTTGGGCGAAAGAGCAACCGATGATTGATGGTTCTAAAATTGGTGTATGGGGAGCAAGTCAGGCAGGGTGGGTCATTCCCAAGCTTGCAGGCAAGGAAAATCTCGCATTTAGTATTCTCGTTTCTCCAGCGATCAATTGGCTGAGACAGGGAGAATACAACACACGGAGTCAAATGGCCAAGGATGGATTTTCGGCCACTGAGATACAAGCACAGGTGGATTACGATAACAAGATCAATGATGTGTTGAAACGTCATGGTTCTTATGAGGAATACATTAGGCTTGCGCGTCAAGGTGAGGAACAGATGATCAAGGATCGTTGGAACTTTGTGAGTAAAAACTTCACAGTGGATGCAACGGAGGATTTGCACAATTTCAAAACACCAGTCCTGCTATTGCTTGGAGAAGATGACGTCAACGTCGATATCAAGGATACTGAGCGTGCATATCGTCAGGAAGTCAAGCCGTCATATTTGCTTCACAAAAAGATTTTTCAAAACACGGAGCATTCGATGCTTCCTACATCCATTGCAGGCTCGGAATGGAGAATAGGGCTGAGATTCCTGTTTGCTCCAAGAAGTATTACCACCGCTGGGTATATGGACGAGATTGAACAATTCCTGACCAAATTGGCGTTATAATGAGAACAGGTTGAGCACCGATTTTATATTGAATCGTAGTAGCAGGTATAATTAAATTCTGGAGGCGAACGAGATGCTGGAATTAGAGTTTACTACTATAGAGGAGTGGGATGAAGCAATGTGGGCACGGATGGAGCGGATCTATCATGAGGCCTTTCAAAGCGGTGCGAAGACAAAAGTGATTCTGCGAAGTATGCTGGACCGAGGGGTTGGTTATTTACACACGGGCGTGCATCAGGGAAAAGTGGTTGCGATGGCTGTTACTGGACTGGAGGGGAAGGCTGTGGACCGCATTCTGATCATTGACTACCTCGCAGTTGATCAGAAGCTGCGCGGGTTGGGCATAGGAACCTGGATGCTGGAGCAGCTCAGAGCCTGGGCATTAAGGGAACATGAGATCAAAGGGATACTTATCGAGGCGGAGTCCGGGACAACGGGGGCTCATCAGGAACGTATTCAGTTCTGGCAACGCAACGGGTTCATCCTGACCTCCTATGTCCATCAATATAGAATGGTGCCAGAACCATATCAGGCAATGATGCTGCCACTGGGCAGAAGCATGCATGTGCCTGATGATGGTGAGGCACTGTTTCGCTATATCAATGCTTTTCACAAGGTTGCTTACCGAAAGAGTTAGACCCTCAAACTATTTCACAATGAAGACGGGCAGAGTGAACAGGTCAGGGAACACCTGCATTCGATTAAAAAGCAATGGATGCGATATGCGCTGCTTGCAGAAATTGAACGCAGATTGGGTCATCCCGAGAGAGCAATTCAGTACGCTCAGGAAGCAGTGAATGCCTCAAACGGCGTCGAGCGTTATATGCTGGTTAAAGAATATGAAAGATATAACGCCGCACCTGAACATATCATACATACCTCACCGGATCACGATGAATGAAGATAGAATACATTTGAATCACACATTGTGGCTTGTGGAGAAACGATTTGGACTCAAAACAAAGCGAAGTCTGGACCGGCTAAATTATGTGCGACTGAGTTAAATGAAATAAAATGAGAGAACGGAGCATATGCGGAGGTTGAGGTAGGAGATGGCAGAGGTTCCACAAAGCAATCTTTCCATCAATAATTACTCCAATCTAAAAATTTCCAGCATCATCTCGTTGTTGTGTATTTCTATCCCATAAAGCGCTGGTCATTTTTCAATTTCGGCACACGGATGTACTATTCGCACAGGCAAGTCGTCCACCCATTGCGTAGACTGAAGTAGATCAAGTCAAGTGAGGTGAATTCCATGGCTAAAACCAGTGAAATACACGTCCGGGTGAAACGGCTAAAGGATCGCCCAGTCTGCGTGACTCTTCATAATGGCGAAACGTACGTCGGGTACATCTCTGGCGTTAACAGCGAAGGCGTAGTTCTGACCAGGGGCGGAAAGGTTACTCAGGCCGCAATCACAGCACTCTCATCTGAAGGCAGTGCTCGCAAAACCAAACCTAAAGCAGGGGCTACTAGAAAAACAGCATCCTCTCGAAACCATAAACGGGTGAACAGTACTCGTAAGTCGCAGGTACGATCCCGGTCGATGTCTCGTTCAACATCTAGGCAAGCCCAGGTATCATCTTTCATGCCTATGCTAGGCTCATTGTTAGGTGGCTTTGGCGGACTTGGCGGTGCAGGCTCGATTGGAGGTATGCTAGGCGGTGGTATGCGGTTGTTTGGCATGATCCAGCGGTTTACACCTGTGGTCAAAATGGGGTATGGCATGATTAAGCAGATTCAGCCATTTATGGGGGCGGTTCAAGGGCTGATGACTCCAGCAAGCCAGGCTGCGGCAGAAGCCGAAGGTGAAGAGGAAGCACAACGAGGATAATACTTGAAAATGAAAATCGTGAAATAGAACACAACCTTCTTTTCATTTGGGAAGGAAGTATTGCTAGTGTGTTGGCTGATTTGATCTCTTTCTGATTTGATCTCTTTCTGATCTGTTCTATTCCTTATCTTCTCCGCTAGATGCTTAACTGAAAGCTGCTCTCCGTACGGCAAACGGAGGGTGGCTTATTTGCTTATGCTGTATATGAGATTCGAACCAGCTCGATTTCGCATGCTTGCTCAGTGCTAACGAACACAGCAAACCCTATTCGCTGCAAAATGCAAGCTAGAGTGAGAAAACGGCGCTGATTCTGCAGCATAGCTTCTCCTGTGTTCGTTAAATTCGTTCGTTGCGATGAACAAAAACTGAGATTTCCAATACGCACCAAACGTCTAACTTTGGAACTATGTAGTTGGGCCAACTACCCTCATGCAGCAAAAAGCACCGCGCGCAGGGAGCTGCACGCGGTGCGAAAAACAATGCTGATGTTGCAGAGTGGAAACCGATTCTATTCCGCTGTTATTAAGCCTTTATGCCTGTTTGGTTTTGAGGCGAATCACGTTCCATGATGCTTTGTTCAAGACTGCTTGCACTTTACCCTGGTCAATCGTTGTATATCCGCCATTGTGAGGAACAACGTTGCGCGGGTTTTCTTTCGTATTGGTTGCTTTCAGATCGTTGTTCTCCAGTACAATATGCTCCACGAATGTCGTTTCTCCGAAGGAGCGCAGGTCTACGTTGAGTTCCAACTGCTCATCCAGATGTCTGTTTACCGCAAAGATTGTGATTGTACCGTTCTCTTCATCATGCACACTGATCGCTTCGAGATAAGGTACATCTGTAAAGTCTTTGGAATCATATTTAGGTGAAGTTGTGATGGAGCGTAACACCGTACCGCGTCCGAAGTTGGATGCATGCATGAACGGGAAATAGGTCGTCTGGAACCAGATCGCTCCGTTATTCTCGGTCATGATTGGTGCAATGGTGTTAATCAACTGAGCAAGGCAAGCCATTTTTACACGATCGGCGTGTTTGAGTATGGTAATCAGGTAACAGCCCACAGCAAGTGCATCTTCATGTGTATACACATCTTCAAACTCTGGAGGCGCAATCTGCCACCGTTCTTCCATACGGCTTGTGCCGATGGATTTCCAGACATTCCATTCATCCAGAGACAGCATTAATTTCTTTTTGCTGCGTTTCTTGGCTTGTACAAAATCACAGATTGAAGCAACACTATCAATAAATTGATCCAGATCCAGCGATGTCGCCAGGAAGTCATACGTGTTGTCTTTATTGTTGTTGTAATACTGATGCAGGGACAAGTAGTCCACATTTTCATAGGTGAGATCCAACACGGTTGCTTCCCAATCTGCAAATGTACTCATGTCACGGCTGGAGCTGCCGCACGCGACGAGTTCGATATCCGGATCAACCCATTTCATCGCTTTGGCTGTCTCATTGGCAATACGGCCATATTCATATGCAGTCATTGCACCAATCTGCCAAGGCCCGTCCATTTCGTTGCCTAGACACCAGGTTTTGAATTTATGCGGGTCCTTGTAACCGTGAGAGATCCGCAGATCACTCCAGTATGTGCCGGATGGATGGTTGCAGTATTCGATCAGGTTTCTGGCCGCATCGATGCCGCGAGTACCCAGATTTACAGCCATCATCACTTCGGTTCCAACCAGTTTGGCCCAGTCTGCAAATTCGTTCGTTCCTACGGCATTCGTTTCAATCGTCCACCATGCCAGTTCAAGTCTGCGTTTACGCTCCGCTACCGGACCAACACCGTCCTCCCAATTGTAACCGGATACGAAATTTCCGCCCGGATACCGAACGATGGGTACGTTCAGAGCCTTGATCGCTTCAATGGCGTCCTGACGAAAACCTTGAGCATCGGCAGTAGGATGACCTGGATCATAAATACCGCCGTATACGGCCCGCCCCAGATGTTCTATAAATGAACCATAGACTCGCGGATCTACTTCAGCAATCTGAAAGTCTTTATCGATAAGCATTTTGGATGTAAGCATGGTAAGTACCTCCATTGGATGAGTTCATATTCTTGAAAGAAGTAATAGTGATATTGAATTCGCTTAAAAGCAAAATCAAATCATTGATTTGTTATTTAATATGTATCATAATGCTTATATAATGAGCAAGTTCATTTTAATGAGTTCGCAAAATAGCGAATCCTGAAATTGGGATAGATCGATTTTACTCAAAAAAGGAAGTGAACATCATGATGCTTGGGACAGATGCAGCTTCATTACTAATTTACGAGGCACTGGCAAGTGAAGCCCGTTTAAACATTGTGCGCCTGCTGCTACAAAACAGGGAAATGCATATCAATGCGCTTGCCCAAGAGCTTTTTCTGAGCAAAGCTATTGTAAGTACACATGTAAGCAAGCTGCAAAAAGCCGGGATTGTCGGTAGCCGAATGAAACGGGAGAACGGCGGAACCTATAAGTACTGTTTTATCGTACGAGAGTTCATGACTATTAACCTGTCACCAGAGCCTGTTGACGCTCCTTACCATGAAATATCCATACCGGTAGGTCAATATACAGATTATGAAGCATGGCCGACCTGCGGGATTGCGACAACTACGCAGATGATTGGACAGTATGACACACCTGCCTGCTTTATGGACCCGGATCGGGTGAACGCGGGAATCCTTTGGATGGCAGCAGGTTTTCTTGAATATAAGATTCCCAATTATCTGTACAATGATCAGCATCTTCGAGAGATTGAAATTTCCCTTGAATTAAGCTCGGAAGCGCCAAAGGTGAACGAAAACTGGCCGTCTGATATTCGCTTTACCCTTAACGGCAATGATCTCGGTACTTGGACAAGCCCTGGCGATTTCGGGGATCGGAAAGGTAAACATACGCCACTATGGTGGAAGCTGGATGTCAACCAGTATGGTGTATTGAAAATGCTGCGTATTAACGGGGAAGGCACGTTTATTGATGGTCAGCGCATCTCGGACGTGCGCGTTCAAGACCTGAATCTGGGTGCATCCACCTATTGGACCTTTGGATTAAGACCGGAAGAAGGAGTAGATGGCCGAGGGGGACTCACGCTGTTTGGCAAAGGTTTTGGCAACTATGATCAGGATATTCTGATTCGATACTATTATGATGCTCAGGAAAATAAGACTCCAGATGAATAGGTTATGCGTTTTGATAACAATTTATAGAGGGAAATTCCACGATGAACCACACGCAGAACAATTCCAGAGTAATGGTATTGACAACGATTACATAGCTGATATAAGATACAGCTATATAAGGAGTGTCACTGATTCGATCAGGCACCACCAAAGTCTGGATTTCACAAGTTTGTTTATTACTTGTGTATTGGACATTGGTGGTGCTTTTTGCATACTGGGGGTGATTGCATCATGAGGTTTAAAAAATCGTTAAATAACAACATCGCACTGGCGGAAGACGCCGAAGGCTGCGAAGTCATTGTCATCGGAACGGGTGTTGGCTTCAAAAAAGTAAAGGGACAGCCGATTGAGCAGAGCCAAATCCAGAAAATGTTCCGAATCGGCTCGAATGATAAATATCAGCGAGTCGAGCAATTTCTCAACGATATCCCTCTGCAAGTCATCGACATTACGGATCAGATTATTGAAGAAGGCAAGACGATGATTGGAAAAAAGCTGAATGACTCGATCCTGTTAACACTGGCGGACCATATTCATTTTGCGCTGGATCGTTTCAAAAAAGGCGTGGATGTGCAAAATCCGCTTCATTGGGACATTCGCCATCTATATCCTGCCGAATACCGTGCCGGAGAATGGGCAGTTCAAAAAATCAATGATGCTTTTCTAGTCTCACTGCCATCTGGTGAATCAAGTTCAATTGCCCTTCATTTCGTGAACTCACAATTCGACTCGGGCAGTATGAACCAAACGATTAAAATTACACAGATGATTAATGACACTTTAGGTATCATGACTGAACATTTTGGAATGGCACTGAATCAGGAATCTGCTGATTTTTCCAGGTTCATCACCCATCTGAGATACTTCATTGTTCGTCAGTTGAACCGTGAAGTGCTCTCGTTCAAAGATCAACAATTTCTATATGATGTATTGTCGGAGCGGTATCCTGTCAGTTTCCAATGCGCACTCAAAATAAAGGAGGCGATGGAGCAGCAACGCGGATTTGTGATTACTCCCGATGAGATGGTATATCTCATGATCCACATCGAGAGAGTGACATCCCGTACCGATACGGATTGATCTCATACAACCTGTTTGAAGTTATACCATCATCAAAATGAATTGAATATGGAGTGTTACTGATTCGATCAGGCACCACCAAATGTTTCCGACTCCGCATCTGCGGCGGGCCGGTATTACATTTGGTTTTTTTTTCGCCAAAAAAGGAGGAAGCAACATGAATCATCGGGAGTTGTCCAAAGAAATTATCCAGTTAACAGGAGGGCAAGAGAATATTACCCAAGCCTGGCATTGCATCACACGGCTTCGTTTCAACGTTCGAGAGCAAAACAAAGTTCAATTGGAACAGATCAAAGCGCTTGATGGTGTGCTCGGCGCACAGTTTCAGAACGATCAGTTTCAGGTGGTCATTGGCAACCAGGTTGCAGCCGTATATGAGCAGATCGAGGATCAAATGAAGCAGAGTAGCATATCGAAGCCCGAAACAGACGCGCCACGCTCTAAAGGGATTAATGCTGTTTTGGATACGATCTCCGGCATTTTCACTCCGATTCTGCCTGCCATCGTAGGTACAGGAATGTTAAAGGGGATTCTGGCACTGCTCGTTACCCTTGGAGCGATACAGGAGAACAGCGGTGAGTATCAAGTTCTGTCTTCAATAGCAAATGCGGCCTTTTATTTCTTGCCTTTTCTTCTGGCCCTATCATCAGCCCGAAAGTTCAAAGTGAATGAATATATCGCTCTGACGCTTGCAGGTACTTTATTGTATCCTACGATTCTGAACGCGTATCTGGCAAACCAGCTTGAACCGATTCGTTTTCTCTCTCTGCCCGTGTCCATTGTGAATTACACCCAGTCTGTTATTCCCATTATTCTGGGTGTGTGGCTTCTGAGTTATGTACATCGCTGGGTGGATCGTTTTATTCCCGGTCCGGTCAAAGTCATCTTTACCTCGATGATTGTGCTAGTCATCACGGTGCCGATTCTATTAATTGCTATTGGCCCCCTAGGGAATTACATGGGCATCTATCTGGAAATGGGCACTTCTTGGCTCTTTGCCCATTCGGGTCCGTTAACCGGCATTATTCTTGGCGGCTTCATGCCGCTGATTGTTATGACGGGAATGCATTATGCGTTCTTCCCAGGCACATTGCAGAATCTGAGCAAACTCGGATATGACGTACTTTTGCTTCCGATCAACCTGATAACTAATATGAGCCAGGCTGGTGCAGTCACGGCTGTTTTCCTCAAGACCAAAGATAAAAGAATGAAATCCATTGCTTTATCCAGTGGTATATCCGCCTTGCTTGGCATTACTGAACCCGCACTGTACGGTGTCACCTTGAAGCTGAAAAAACCATTTTACGCTTCACTCATCGGTGGAGCAGCAGGGGGTGGATTTATAACCGCAGTAGGTCTGAAATGCTTCGGTTTTGCTGTACCAGGATTGCTTTCACTTCCGTTATACATTGGCCCGAATGGTGGGATGTCCAATTTCTGGTATGCATTAATCGGAATCGGCATCAGCTTTAGCGTTTCCTTCGTGGTGACTTTGCTGCTCAAATGGGATGAGCCAAATACACGCAATTCCGCCCTGTCCGACTCAACACAAACATTAACCGAACAGGATACAACCATTTCCTCTTCTCAAGAAATGGTAACACCTGTCACAGTACATTCCATTGAGGAAAAGAAAGGGGAGGTGTTCAGCCCGCTCATTGGTGAATTGGTGCCGCTCTCAGAGCTTCCGGATCAAACGTTTGCCGAGGAATTGACCGGGAAAGGTATTGCCATTCGTCCGCAGGATGGACGTGTTACAGCTCCTTTTGACGGAACCGTCACGTTGGTTGCTAAAAGTAAACATGCGATTATGCTGACCTCCTCCAGTGGAATCGACATTCTCATTCATGTTGGACTAAACAGTGTGTCGCTCAAAGGGAAATATTTTGACGTGAAGGTTGTTGCCGGACAAGAAGTGAAGAAGGGTGAGTTGCTTCTGGAATTTGATATGGATGGCATTCAGGGTACGGGTATTGATCTTGTGACACCAGTCATCGTAACCAATACGCCGGATTACCTCGATGTAGTACCTGTTCAGGTGAAGGGGGTGATTCCAATGAATGAATTGCTTCTCCTCACCGTTCGTTGACAGCTTCATGAATACCACATACAAAAAAAGGAGAGAAACAACATGACAAAAACAATTAAATACTCATTTCCTGAAGGATTTTTATGGGGCGGAGCTACCGCTGCCAATCAGCTCGAAGGTGCATATGATGCAGACGGCAAAGGACTCTCTACCTCAGACATGGCTCCATTCGTACCTCATGAGGAGCGCAATGGCAAGGATTTTACCTTCGACGTCGATTCTGTTCAATTGGAAGAATACCTGAGCGGTAACACAGACGTATATTTCCCGAAACGGAACGGCGTGGATTTCTACCACCGCTACAAAGAAGACATTGCCTTGTTTGCGGAGATGGGTTTCAAAGTGTTTCGTCTTTCGATCGCATGGACACGGATCTTCCCGACAGGCGAAGAGGCTGTTCCCAATGAGGCTGGTCTGGCATTCTATGACAACGTGCTGGACGAGCTGTTGAAATACGGGATTGAACCGCTCGTAACGATCTCGCACTACGAAATGCCTGTAGAATTAACTCGTAAATACAACGGCTGGGAAAGCCGCGAGATGATCGATCTGTATCTGAAGTTTGCCAACACACTGTTTGACCGTTACAAAGACAAAGTGAAATACTGGATCACCTTTAATGAAATGAATATGATGCTGACAAGTCTGTATACTGGCGGCGGCATTCTGGAAGATAAAATTAAAGGTACACAGGAACAGGTGGCATATCAGGCAACTCATCATCAATTTGTTGCAAGCTCACTGGCTGTCAAAAGTGGTAAAGAGAAGATGCCCAATGCTCAGATCGGCTGTATGATCTGCCGCCTGGAAACGTATGCTGCTTCTAGTAAACCGGAGGACGTTCTGCAGACGATGAAGGAAGATCAGATGAACCTGTTCTACCCAGAGGTACAGGCACGGGGCGAGTACCCATCCTATATGCAAAGATATTTTGAGGAAAATGGCATTGAACTGGTTAAAGCACCTGAGGATGATGTCATTATCCGGGACAATACCGTGGACTTTATTGCTTTCAGTTATTACATGACGTATATCGGAAAATATGATCCCAATGACAACAGCAACTCTGGTATGCTGGTAAGTCAGATCAAAAACCCTCATCTGAAAGCTACTGAATGGGGATGGCCTATCGATCCGATTGGTCTTCGCGTCGCGCTGAACCGATTGTATGATCGTTACCGGATGCCGCTCTTCATCGTTGAGAACGGGCTGGGTGCTATCGACACACCGGAAGAGGACGGGGCAGTGCATGACCCTTATCGCATCAATTACTTGCGCAGTCACATTGAGCAGATGAAAGAAGCTGTCGCTGATGGCGTGGAATTGATGGGCTTTACCAGTTGGGGACCCATCGACATCATTAGTTGCTCGACTTCTGAAATGGGAAAACGTTATGGATTTATTTACGTGAATCAAGACAATGCAGGACACGGTTCATTGGAAAGAACCCGCAAGGATTCCTTCTACTGGTACAAACAAGTTATTGAAACGAACGGAGAAATCCTGTAATTATACAAAATTTTTACACGCCGCCCGTATGGGCGGTTCTTTATTCTACACTTGTAAAATCAGGGATAATTATATAAACTTGCGATATTCAAACAAGAGGAGTGAATTCAATGTCTAACAAGGTGATTGTGCTTTAGGTTCACAAAAGGATATTTGCGTTACAGAGATTCCTTTTGTGGACATTGCAGTGCGGGAAACCGTCCAAACAATGTTTACTGGAGGAGATTATTATTAATTTTAACAAAGCTGTTGACATCAGCAATACACATGTACTGAAGCTGGTACCCGAGCTGTTTCATCTGGAGGGTTACAATATTCAGCTTATTTCGCCTCATGAGGGTGGACGTAATGTCGTTTACACCTGCGAGCAAGAGGGGCGTGAATCGTTAATTCTACGGGTGTCTTTTTTGCCTGACAGAAAGCGGGAAGATTACATTGCCGAACTGGAGTATGTCCGGTATCTGTTTGAGCACGGTGCAAGTGTCTCGAATGTAGTCAGCTCAAAAAAGGGCTATTTGTTAGAAGAGATCACTTATGATGAGCATACATTCTTTGTCTGTATGTTTGTGAAGGCCAAGGGGAAGTTGCTGGTAGAAAACCATTATCAGTACCGTGAAGGGGTCCCACTTACCGAATATTATTATAATAGCGGAAAAGTTCTGGGCAGAATGCATCAGCTATCGAAAGGGTACACTCCCGTCCATCGCCGGCATCATCTGATTGACAATTACAGCGGTGAATATATCGATAATCTGGTACCTGAATCATTCTCTTTGCTTAAGGAGAAGATGGTCTTGCTCCTGAATACCTTACAAGGTTTGGATACAAACCAGGAAACATTCGGCATGATCCATTTTGATTATAACGATGGGAATTACTCGATCGATTTTGATACCGGTCAGATCACCGTGTATGATTTTGATAATTCATGCTTTGGTTGGTATATGTATGATTTAGCAGATCTTTGGACACACGGAGTAGGCTGGGTTCAATTTGAGCCGGATGTGGACAAACGCAAACAGTTCATGGATGACTATTTCCAAACCGCCCTCGCTGGATATACTTCAGAGACCAAGATCGAAGATTCGATGTTGGAGAAGCTGCCTTTATTTATTCAAGTCACCCTTCTGGAAAATATTCTTGGTCAATTTGAGGAAATGCAGCGTGCCGGCGAAGAACCGGAAGTTGACGAAGAACTGTTGTATCTCATTAAATGTCTGGAAGAGGATATCCCGTACAAAGGATTTTTCCATGAGATGTATTCCACTGAAGCTCCTTTTGAGTACGAGGGACGCTGAAGGGACCTGTACGTAAACTAAACCCGGAATAACCAAGGATTCATCAAGTGTGGAGGCAGCCGGATTGACCGGTTGCCTCTTTGTTTGTCTGTGGCATGTTATTCAAATTTGGAAGGGGGCACGTTGTAGAATTTTTTGAATGCTTTGGAGAACGTAAAGGGATCGGGATAACCCAGAAATCCGGCAATTTGCTGGATCGTATATTTTTTCTCATACAGATAGTCTCTGGCCCGGTTCATTTTGATCTGATTGATATACTGCCCAGGTGTTATACCGAGAATTTTTTTGAACAAAGAAATAAAATATTTCTCAGAGACGCCGGCAATATCTGCAAGTTCGTTAACTCGGATGGCACGATGCAGGTTTGCATCCACGTATGGGAAAACATTCTGCAGAACTTCCAGACTTCCTTCGATCTTCCTCGGTTTTCGGTCTTTCAGAAACTCACCGTGATACAGCCCTTGCCTATGTAATTCCAAAATTTTGGCGATGACGAGAAGTAAAGAGGCTTTCAAGTAAAGCGGACTTCCGGAAGCACCTCTACTCTGCTTGAACCTTCGATAGGATGAGGTGAACAGCGTTGATTCCTCTTGAATCAGATTGCCGGCTACAATGCCCGGAAGTTGAAACTCGGCGAGAATTCGCTTTTGCTCAGCGATGCTGAAATCAAAGTGCATGTATATAAATCGGCACAGATCTCCGGTCGTGGAAGCCATATAGGGCATATCCGGACAAAAAAACACCACGTCACCCGGTTCTGCCATATGCTCGATTCCATTGATGGTAATCTGGACGGAGCCTGCTGTAATGAACCACAGATCATAATCGGAATGAGACTTGTGCTCTGTCCAATTGCTGTCGTGCGTTTGTTCCAAATAAGAGCTCATGCGAAGTGTGATATACTCCGAAAGTTCGTCGATTACACTCATATTTACAGTTCCTGCATGCATCTAATCCAACTCATTCCTCTCCACTTTATGACATCCTTTATTTTTCACTATCATATCAAAGGAATTATCTCTTGTTAACTATCGTACGATATGACATGTATTGAAAACTATCACACATTCCGATTCCAGCCCACTCACCTATAATGAATTTATATCGTTACGAGGAGGGGTTATTGATGAATGCTACAAGTACACAGCAACCAAAGGTAGTTGTTATTGGGGCGGGCAGCCTGTTTTTTGGTCGGCAGTCCATCTGGCAGATGGTACACTCCCCATATTTGAACCAGGGAACGCTGGCTTTGGTGGATACGGACGAGGAACGGCTCTCGAAAATGGTAAAACTAGCGGAAATGGTCGCCAAGGAGAACAACGTATCCCTAAAGATTGAGGGTTCAGTGGACCGAAGACAGGTACTACCGGGAGCCGACTTTGTTGTACTCAGCTTTGCGGAAGAATCGGTGAAATATCGGGGCATCGACTGCCAGATTTCTCTAAAGTATGGGATTCGCATGTGTTCTGGCGATACGATTGGCCCGGGCGGGATCTTTCGTGCGATGCGTGAACTGCCGGTTATTATGGAATGCGCTAAAGACATTGAGGAGTTGTGTCCCGATGCGTGGGTGATCAATTATATTAACCCGTCTACCGTTCATGGCATCGCATTACATCGATATGCTCCGAAGCTTAAATCGTTTGCGCTGTGCGATAGTCATCATATGCCGCATAAGAAAGCCTATTATGCCGTACGAGCCGGAATCATCGAAAATACAAGCCAGTTCACCGCAGAAATAGACCAGAAATTTGATTTTCGCATCGCTGGTGTTAATCATTTCACTTGGCTGCTCAAAGCCGAGTATGATGAAAAAAATGTGATGCCCACCATCGCAGAAGCCATGCGCAAGATGGCAGGTGAGGAGAATAACGGCGGCGATCGCGGCGCAAAAGCTCTGTATAACGATGCGATTACCTACGAACTCTATGATATTTTCGGAATCATTCCCACTTGCACGGCTCATACGAAGGAATACGTTCGATATTGGCAAGGTCTTGGCAAAACTGAGGACACCATTCCTCCATTATCGATCTGGGAGACAGAGGACAGGTATGAGCGTCATGACGAAATGTGGCGTCAGGTGGATGACTTTCTTGCAGGGAACATCCCCATCGCCGATTACATGAGTACTTTTGGGCCGGATCATGCGACCGACATCATTGAGAACATGGTGGGGAACTTGGGCAAAAAATTCTTCATCAATACGCTCAATCAAGGTGCTGTAACCAATATGAATACCGATTCGTTCCTGGAACTACTGTGCGATGTAGATATGGGTGGAGTGAAGCCACTCCATATAGGCGAGATGCCACGTGGAATTAGAGGTATGCAAGAACTTGTACTGGATACGCATGAGCTTACGGTTGAAGCTGTTTTGGAACAGAGCTACGAGAAGCTGAGAAGGACGATGCTCACCGACCCGCTCGTAAGTTCCATCAGTGACGCGGACAAGATCATCCATGAATTGTTGGAACTGGAGCGTAAGATGATTCCGGACGTTTGGTATAAGGATAGACTGCAGTATAGCTGAGAATAGAGAACGATAATAGACCACGTCAGCTCCTTCAAAGGGCTAATGTGGTCTTTGCTCTTTACTATTTTCAAAAAAATCCTACTCCACTTTAAACAAGCCAGCATGGTCTTCATAGTACGAAGTAATAAAATCACGAAATTCTCTTACAGCAGGAGATAACCATTTTTGTTTGACCCAGGATAGGCTAATAGGATATATCGCTGAATCATCAGCAATTTTTACATAACGTAACCCTAGTGTTCTACATACGGAGATCGGAAGTAATGCAACACCCTGATTAAGCCTGATAATTTCAAGCAGCGTATGAGAATCGACCTCAAATGCATGTTTGGGCAGGAAACCTGCTTTTTCACAGAGCATGGAGGTAAACCGGCTGTACTCCTTATTATCGGCAAGGGAAATAAAGGGCTCATTTGCAACAACACTTAATGAAATGTTTGTTTCTCCGCCGTATGTATGATCCGTGGGCACAACCAGAACAATATCCTCCTCAACCAGGACAAAACTCTCAATCTCCTCATCCTGAATCGGATGCCCCGTAATCCCCAGATGCATGTCGCCTTTCTTCAAACCTGTAATAATTTCACTGCGGGTTCCAATACCCTGATGAAGCTTGGTTTCGGGGGAAGCGTTGATATAGTCACTAATGAGACCTGTGAGGAACCGAGTATTCGTAATTGAGATCCTGATTGTATTGGATATTTGCTGTTCCTCCGCTTTAATCTCCATCTCTGCATTTTCAATTTCAATAAAAATCCTGTTCACATGTTTCAATAAAATTTCACCTGAGGAGTTCAATTGAATGTTTCGTCCTCTCCTATGAAATAGGGGGGTACCCAGTTCATCCTCAAGTCTTTTAATCGTCAAGCTTAGGGAAGGTTGAGCAATATTCAATTGCGCAGCCGCTTTGGAGATGTGTTCAGTATAGGCAACAGTCTGAAAGTATTTGAGCTGAAGCAATTCCATTCACGTGCACTCCTTATTTATTTTGATAAATATATATAGTACTTATTATGTATTATATTAAATTTAAATATTGATGTAGAATTTTTTTATGAAATACAGTTCAAATTTTGAATACCAAAAACCTGACTATATAAGTTGAACTAATCATTTACACAATAACGGAGAGGACAGAAAAAATCTGAAAAAGCGAAGCTAAAAGCTTTCTGGAAGAAAGCTGCATCGGAAGCATACGCTTCGCCTTTATCACCGGATTTTCCCCCTTAGAAGGGGAATCGAAAAATCTGGGGATAACAGCGATTGGAAGGTTGTTCTGTCATCGAAGTGTCAGTGTAAATAATCTTTAGTTCAACTTATATAGAACCAAAACATAAGGTAGGTGTCTTTGATGAAAATCGATGTGAATAACATAGCTAAAAATCTGAATACACCGCTAACAGCTCCGGCATACCCAATGCCACCGTACAAATTTGTGAATCGTGAATATTTGAATATTATTTACCGGACCGATGAAAAAGCGTTGCGGGCAGCCGTACCAGAGCCTCTGGAAATTACGGAACCTTTGGTTAAATTCGAAGTGATGTGGATGCCGGATGTTTCTGGACTGGGGGCTTATACAGAAGCTGGACAAGTTATCCCTGTTCAATTTAAGGGGGAGGAAGGCGATTATGTGCATTCGATGTACGTAGACAATTTCCCCGCGATTGCAAGTGGTCGAGAGCTCACCGCATATCCGAAAAAGCTGGGAGCGCCTAAGTTGTATACCGATTCAGATACACTTGTTGGCACGCTTGATTATGGAACGCTGCGTGTAGCGACGGCAACGATGGGTTATAAACACGTGGAGATGGATAAGGAGCTCGCCAAACGTGAAATATGCCGACCTAATTTTATGATTAAGATTGCTACGGACTATACCGGGAATTTAAGAATATGTGATCTGATCCGTACTCAAATTACAGACATCGAAGTGAAGGAAGCTTGGACAGGACCTGCCCGGCTTCAATTGTTCGAACATGCGTTGGCACCTCTTGCAGATCTGCCTGTGTTGGAAGTAGTGTCCGCTTCTCATATCCTTACCAACCTAACCTTAAACGCTGCACAACCTGTATATAACTACCTGGAAGAGAAATAAGGAGGAAAAATAAAATGAGAATTGCAATTGTAGGAGCAGGATCTTTGGGAACCATTGTAGGCGCATATCTTGCGGATGGCGGAATGGACGTTGAGTTAATCGATGCATATCAAGAACATGTAGATGCTTTAAATCAGACGGGTGCTAAAGTGACGGGTACCACAGAGTTTCAGTCCAAAGTAAAAGCCATTACTCCTGATCAGAAATCAGGACAATATGATCTTGTCTTACTTTTAACCAAACAACTTTATAACGATTCCATTCTTCAGGAATTACTTCCATTCTTGAAAGAAGACAGTATGGTGTGTTCCTTGCAGAACGGGATTCCGGAAGAAAAAGTGGCGTCCATTGTGGGTGAAAAACGTGTCATTGCAGGCTCTGTTGAATTTGGCGCTACGTTCATTGAACCAGGTGTATCAAGTCTGACTACCGAGTACACTCAATTTAAGCAGTATGCTTTTCAGATTGGTGAATTAAATGGTGAAATCACCGAACGAATTCAACACGTGAAATCGGTGTTGGACCTTGTGGGTGGGACACATATTTCCGATAACCTGGTTGGAACCAAATGGTCCAAATTGCTGATCAACAATGCATTCAGTGGTTTGTCCGCTGCTTTGAATGGGGAATATGGGGACATTATTGATCACGAAGCCGGCATTGTGAGTGCAGCTCATATTGCGGACGAGACGATTAAAGTTGCTCGCGCCAATGGGGTCACCCTAGTTAAAATGAATGGATTCGACATCGCTTCACTTGAACTGAACAGCAAAGAAGATATCCCTGAACGGGTGAAAACATTACGTTACGTGATGGAGCCCTCCAGATTGCTCAAAGCAAGCATGCTTCAAGATCTGGAGAAGAACCGCAAAACGGAAATTGATTATATTAACGGGGTTGTTTCAAGCAGAGCAGAAGGTACCGAAATTGCGACACCTTATAATGATTTAGTTGTAAAACTGGTCAAATCTGCTGAAGAAACTCATACCGTTCCTGATTTTGACACGAATATAAAAGCTTTTGAAGAACTATTAAGTGCACAATAATAATTCAGTTATTTCAACTGAAAGTCGCTAATATAGCGGCTTTTTTGTTGTATCAGTAAATCTAGTCAGGCTTGATTTTGCGACAGATAGAATTTTCTTCGTGATTTCGTTTCCTAAAATTATACAAAAAGGGGGATTGAATTTGATATAATATAGACTTGCTGGTTATTTTTCTATTCGAAGGAGATACATATGAGGAAATCTTGGGGGGAATTCGTCTTTTATTTGGCGGTGTTTGTCTTTGTTTTGTTTATGACCTGGAATGACTATTCACTATTTTGGACAATAGGGGTCGTAGGCGTTACCATTCTTCTCGCATTTATTAAGCATGTTTTTTATCCTTTAGTATTTGATAAGCGTATAGACCGTTTAGAATCCTTTTTATTCAAGCAGCAAAATACACCTGGGACATACATTATTTATGTTCTTGCGAACAGACTTGATGATGAGGTAGAACTAGTTATGGAGCAAATTATGCAGAAATATAAGCGAAGAACAACACAAGCACAGTTCAAGGCAGCTTACGGATTATATCGCAAGGATATGTTTGCCATTCGGCAAGCTGTATCCCATATCAACTTATCGGACTACCGTACATATTACGAAAGCATTCTACTCTTGGAAGACGGGAAAAGTGAAGAGGCGCGTGAAAGACTTCAATCCATTAAAAAACAGTGGATGAGATCAACATTACTCGCGGGTATTGAACTCCAAGCAGAAAACCGCGATACCGCTATACAGCACGCGCATGAAGCACTTAACTCTTCCAGAGGTGTTAATCGTTATGTTTTATATAAGGAATATGAAAGAGTATTACCAGAAGTTGTTGGACACATATCGTAAAATAGTAAAAATGAAAAAAATAAACCGTGCTTCACGGTTTATTTTTTTTCATTTGCTAGCAGAGGTGTGAGTCCATCCTTAGCAAAAATAGAGGGTAGAATCGTCAATAACCTCTCACGGGTAAGGGGATCATCGTAGTTCCAGCCAGCATCTACTATATGTACTTTACTGGGTGCCAACATGCCAACCAAAATTTGGAGCGGAGAAGGTATATTTACATTCATCTCCTCCTGAGGTACCATGAGGAAGTTTCGGTCTCCACCGTATTGTGTGATTTTATTGTGATCGATTTGTATCCAAGGTCTTCCATTAATGATCAGTTGATTTACGGATTCGGTGGGTCGAAAGCCAAGTGATTCATACACGGTAGCGGCAAATCCCGTCTGTCCCATAACATATATGTTCTTACCCAGCACCAGATAGACAGTTGCTCGTTCTCCTGCAATATAATCATCCGCCAATTGTCGCCGTATCCTCCTGACACTTTCCTCATAGCGGTCGATCCACTGTTCAGCGGTTCTGCTTCGACCGAAAAGATCCGCAATATAACGAAGACGCTCAAAGGTGCTGGATGTTTCGCGATAGACGATGGTAGGGGCAATGGCATCCAGTCGAGGTAACTGTTGCTCACTATAGTTGCCTAACAGTATAAGATCAGGCTTCAGTAGGGAGACTTGTTCCGGAGCGCCTTGCAGTCCAATATCCGGGATCTGATGCAGTTTGTTTCGGTATATGACTTGTGATCTCATTGTAGTTATACCCGCACCCACTGGACGGATACCTAAAGCAAGCAACTCCCCAAGGGTATTGGTACCTGTGACCACAATACGATTAGCCGCATCAGGGAGGGAAATCTGCCTGCCGAGGGAATCGGTTATTGTTCTTTGCTTGGCACGTCTTAGTATATTGGCGTATGCCCGCGGAGGGTACCCTGTGAGCTGATGAAAGCGCCGACTGAAATAATACTCATCCTTAAAACCGACTTGTCTAGATATCTCACGTAAGGTCTCGGTAGAACTGGATAATAGCCTTTTAGCATGCTGGATCCTAAGCTCTGTCAGGTAATCTGTCGGCTTCTTGCCAGTCATCACTTTAAACAATTTGCTATATTGCCATCGAACCATGCCGGCCATTTCGGCCAATAACTCTACGGTCAGATCTTCGTTATAGTGCTGCTCCATATAGCTGAGTGTACGCTGTACCGCTTGGTCATTTTGCACTAGTGGATGAACGTTTTCTAGCTGAGCCATCAGGCTAAGTATCAGTTGCAGTCGGGTCTGAGTAACTGCTAATTTTGAATGATGAGTAGGGGTATATGTCTTCTCCTGCAACCGATTTTGCTTGTTGGATTGCAAAGGCAGCGGAGAAATCCAGTCTTCACTTGCCAACGCAAGTTTTATAGTGGAAAGAGACAGCCTGTAAGGAAAGCCCAGAATAAGAGGAGGGCAAGCCGGAAGCAGAGTCAACTGATGCGCTTGAAAAGAAAGAAAGGTCAATCGGGCTACATGAGCTTGCTTTTTTATCGTTTTGAGAATGTAGGATTGCTGAGTAGGGAGCACAATACAACTGCCTTGGCTCAGATCTTGGGAGATGTTGTTTGTTAACAGCCGAATTCCATGATCCAGAGCAATAAGCAATGTATATTCATTGGCAGCCTTGCTCTTGATTGATGGATTATGATGATTGGTTTCCTGCAGTGGTGTGAGCTGAAGCAGATCATGCTGCTGCAGTTGGATGTATAGGGAAGCCATTTGCATTCTGGAGCACTCCGATCTAGTGATAATAATTCTCAATTAATAGTTTACCACATTTTAAATGTTAGAGAATGTTTCGTTACAGACCTTATTACACGCAGCAAAAGTTCACAAAATCCAAAAATCCTCCATAGCCCAAAGGGGTTGGAGGATTTTTGACGTTATCTATGCGCTAGTATTGATTCATCCATTTGGGCAGTTCATCAAGCAATTGCTCAAGTGCCAGCAAGCTGTCCGTGTTCCAATCGGCAGCTGCCGTATAGACGCGTCCTTGCTGAACGGCAGGCAACGTTTTCCACAAGGTACTCTGTAACAAGCGATCCGATTCAGCTCGGCTTTCGTCATTATCCAACGTAAGGACAAAGAGATGATCTCCTGCATAGTCAGGTAGCAGTTCTTCCGAAAGTTCAACGAATGTTAGGTCCTTGTCGATAATATTTTGCTGAATTGCTGGTGGAATTGCAAATCCGTGCTCTTGATACAAGACTACGCCCAAGGAACGATTTCCCATCACATAGAGTTGTTTGCCCAACTGCAAGAAGATGGTCGCTGTCTCGCCTTCTGCCACGTTCAGCTTGTCCCACATCGCTTCCGCTTTTGTATCAAATCTGCTGATCCATTGCTCTGCCTCGTCCTTTTTGCCAAAAATGTTGCCAAGTTCGCGGACACGTTCCGTAAATGGTAACGCCGAGTTGAACGGAATGGTAGGCGCAATCTTCGAAAAAGCGGTGTTTCGATCAGCTTCTTGGTTATAACCATTCAAAATCAAGTCAGGCTGCAAGGCTGTTATTGCCTCCAAATCACCAGGATTTCCGACATCTTCAATACCTTCTAATCGGTCTGCGATATAGCTTTCGGAAGCATGAATCAGATTGGCTCCAACGACGGGAATATCCATGGCCAGGAGATCTCCAAGTGTTGAACCAAGATAGATCACCCGTTGTGGTTGAGTGGGTATTTCAATCACGTCGCCTGTTTGGGTTGTATAGCTTTTTGTCGTTTGCTCGTTGGTCTTCACAGCTTCTTGTGAAGGGGCGCTTTCCGAACGGCTGCATGCTGCAAGGATGGATAGAAGAAGGAAGCATGCTCCCCATATGAATAGGTGTTTCTTAATTGCACTGTTCATCGTTTGTTTCCCCCTGAGTTCTCTTTTTCTCATTGATAACCATTATCAATTACAACGTAATTATAGGTGCCTTTTCAGCGGCTTACAATGAAAAAAACGCAGTGAATTTATTTGTACAAATGTCAATGTGTGCACTTGGATAATAATTACATTGACAACTGCAGAGTTTTCCAAAATAATAGTATGTAATTGAATACTGGTACCTTTAATTCAGTCCAGAGAGGCTGGCAAGGGCAGCGGATTTCATAATCTCGCGAGAATCAGGGCATATCCCGTCATGGGAAGCTCTGTGTCTTCGCGCGGGTTATGATGCAAAAAGAGGCTACTTGTCAGTGTAAAACCTGATGAGTAGCCTCTTTTTTCTGCTTTTTTTGGTATCAGATACACTTTACGTTGGGGTATTCTGATGAGCAAACAAGATCAAGAGTTTTCATGGCAAGCGGTGCCGAAATCGCAAAGAAACCAATTTTGGAAGACGTTATCCGTCATGCTCGGTTTTACATTTTTCTCAGCAAGCATGCTGGCAGGAGGAACATTGGGCGTCAGCCTGACGTTCATGGAGTTCATTGGCATCGTACTTGCAGGTAATCTGGTGCTCGGTATCTATACAGGGGCACTGGCACATATCGCTGCCAAAACGGGCCTGTCCACACATTTGCTTGCCAAATATGCATTCGGTGCAAAAGGGTCGTATCTGCCTTCGTTCCTGCTAGGATTCACACAGGTTGGATGGTTCGGAGTCGGTGTAGCCATGTTCGCAATTCCGGTCGCCAAAGCCATGGATTGGAACGTGTATCTGTTGATCATTGTGTTTGGACTTGCCATGACGGCATCAGCCATCTTCGGTATGAAGTCACTCGTCATTCTTGGTTATATCGCCGTTCCTGCGATTGCCATTCTCGGTGGTTACTCCATGTTCGAAGGTGCAGGTTCGCTGGGTGGTCTGCAAGGGTTGCTTGATTACACGCCGACTCAGTCGCTTACCGCGGCGGCAGCATTAACGATCTGTATCGGTTCCTTCATAAGCGGTGGAACCCTGACACCCGATTTTGCCCGATTTTCCCGGACATCGAAACAGGCAGTTACCGCAACAGTGATTGCCTTCTTCCTGGGTAACTCACTCATGTTTCTGTTCGGTGCAGTTGGTGCGATGGCCTATAACTTGGCCGATATCTCGGAGGTCATGTTCCTGCAAGGATTGATCATTCCGGCGATCATCGTTCTGGGCTTGAATATCTGGACGACCAACGATAATGCACTGTACGCTTCAGGTCTTGGTTTTGCCAACATCACCAAAATCTCAAAAAAATTCTTCGTCATCGTAAACGGTATCGTGGGTACCGTATTCGCCATGTGGATGTACAACAACTTCGTCAGTTTCCTGAACGTACTGGGTGCGGCGGTACCATCCATCGGGGCTATTATTATCGCAGATTACTTCATTGTGAAACGTAGAAACTATAAGCCATTTGCCGACATGTCATTCAAAAATGTAAACTGGGTAGCGATGGTGGCTTGGGCCATCGGCGTAGCATTCGCCCAACTGGCTCCTGGCGTAACACCATTGAACGCGCTGCTTGGTACAGCAGTGGCCTATATCGTCTTGATGCTGATTATTCCTGCCAAAGAAACCAAAGAAATGGGGAAAATAAATGATTATACAGAACGCAAAATTGCGGGGTAAAGAAGGACTATGGAATATCGTTGTGAAAGACGGAAAGTTTGAACGAATTACACAATCGCTGGAATTGACCGAAAATGAGGAGATCCTGGATGTCAACGGATCGCTTGTGCTGCCGCCGTTCATTGAGCCGCATATTCATCTCGATACAACGCTCACAGCAGGTGAGCCGGAATGGAATCTAAGCGGAACGCTGTTCGAAGGCATCCAACGCTGGTCGGAGCGCAAGGCTTTCTTGACACATGAAGATGTCAAAACACGGTCCAAAACTGCACTGAAATGGCAATTGGCACAAGGTATCCAGCATGTACGGACCCATGTGGACGTTACCGATCCAAGCTTGATCGCCGTTAAAGCGATGCTTGAAGTAAAAGAAGAAATGGCTCCATATATGGACATCCAGCTTGTTGCTTTCCCACAGGAAGGCATTCACTCTTATCCAAACGGGGCAGAATTGCTGGAAGAGTCACTGAAAATGGGCGTTGACGTGGTCGGCGGCATTCCGCACTTCGAATTCACACGGGAATACGGCGTTGATTCAATGAAAGTTGCCTTTGATCTGGCTGAAAAATACGATCGTCTTATTGATATCCATTGCGATGAAATCGATGACGAGCAATCCCGTTTTGTTGAAGTTGTTGCCAAGGAAGCTTATGAACGTGGACTGGGTTCACGTACAACGGCAAGTCATACAACCGCGATGGGGTCATATAATGACGCTTATACGTACAAATTGTTCCGTTTGCTTAAGATGGCTGATCTGAACTTTGTCTCCAATCCGCTGGTCAACATTCACCTGCAAGGACGCTTCGACACGTATCCGAAGAGAAGAGGGCTGACGCGTGTCAAAGAGTTGCAGGAAGCAGGTCTGAATGTGTGCTTTGGTCACGATGACATCTTCGATCCATGGTATCCGCTCGGTACTGGCAACATGCTGCAAGTACTGCACATGGGGATTCATGCTTCGCAGTTGCTTGGTTACGACCAGATTGTGAATTCAATTGACCTCATTACGAAAAACAGCGCAAGAACGTTACACATTGAGGATGTATACGGTATTGAAGAAGGTAAACCCGCTAACTTCATCGTACTTGAAGCAGAGAACGAGTATGAGGCTGTTCGCAAACAAGCCGGCGTACTTTATTCCTACAGAGGCGGCCGTAAAGTTGCGGAATCGAAGCCGCGGGACACATCCATCATTTTTGAAGGCGGTACAGAAAAAGTTACTTTTAATAAATAATGAAGAAAATATACTCCCATTAAAAGTCGCTATTTTGGCGGCTTTTTTTGCTTTTTGGTACTGACTACATACAATAAGAACCAAACATTCAGCCTGCCTTAAGGGCTTCACTAGTTGCCTGCTTCCCGCCTTTTTTACGAACAAAACTAATGATCAGCAGTAGCAGTGGTAACAAGCCAAATAAAAAAATGGATATATTGCCAAGAAAATCACCCAAAGCTAACGTTTCCTCCAGGTTTTTAGGCAAGTAAGCAATTACATACAAGACTGGCAACATCGCGAATTGTATGCTCGTAATATTTTTGAGACGAAACAAATCTCGGATCCCGATTGCCGCAAAATAGTGTTTGAACGCATAGGTTGCAAAGATTTGCATCAGCCAAAACACAATGAACAGTGATTCATAACGTTCGAATAGAAACCCCTCAATTTCAAAACTCCGAACCATGTCGAACGTTGGCCACATTCGTGTTTGAATTCCTGGCAAGGATAAATTCCCCACCACGGTGACAATCGTGACCAAATATATGATCGTACAACTAAGTATGCTGTATATAGCAGCTTTATTGCTCGCTTTCACGTCCACCATGTAAGCTGTGATGATGAGTAAAACTTCATATCCGGAATAGGAGAGACACGAAGGTTTAAGACCCTTCAACACAGGCATGAATCCATCGCCCAGGAGTGGTCTGAGGTTATTAAGTTCAAACATCTTGGTGCTTAAAAGGAAAACCAGCGCTAGCAATACAAGCGTAACGGGCAACACGATTGAAAAGACCCGGATGATGACCTTAAGACCACCCGTTAACATATAAATCCCAATCCACAAACTGACCATAATGGTGACCCAAGTAGGCGTGCGCTCAAGGATGTACATACTTGTAATTTCGGCCATGACTCTAACTTCGAATGAACAAAGAACAACAAAATACACGATAATTAAAAGTCCCAATAGATAAGCAATCCACTGACCTGTAATTTCGGGTATAAATTCGAATACCGTTTTACCGGGGAATCTACGACACAAGGTTACAAGGAGGATGCTGATTGTGGTTACAATTAATCCTGATAAAATGACAGAAATCCATACATCTGGTGTCCCTACTGCTTTACTAATTGTGCGAGGGAGTGTTAAAATTCCAGCTCCGAGTATGGAATTGATAACTACAATAATAACCTCGGAGGTATTAATATTAGATGTGGCTTGCTTCATTGGCCTTCGCTCCAAACCGGAGAATATATTTCTAGGTAGTATCGCCCAACGCAGTTGTTTTATGTAAAATATGCTGTACTGATATAATGTAGGGATATCCAATAATGAATTGAAGATGAGGATGCAGGTTATGCCAAAGAACGATAATATGTTAGCCATTCTATGGATGCTGAATTCAGGCACCAAAGTAACTGCAAAACAGATGTCCGAAAAGTTAGAAATCAATATAAGAACCGTATATCGATATATTGATGCATTATGTGCCAGTGGAGTACCGATCATTTCCGATACAGGTCACAACGGCGGGTATAGCTTGCTGAATCAGCATATCAAAGCACCTCTGTTATTTGATATTGATGAAAAAAAGGCACTTCTCCAAGCTGCTGTGTTTGCAAAAGAAGCTGGATATCCTTTGAGTGAGGCATTGGACAATGCAACATCCAAATTGAAAATGTATTCAAATCAGGATCAGGAAAACACACTTCGTCGTCATTTAGCCGGATTTAACGTTATCAATCGCATGGGAGATCCATCGGTTCAGCCGATCTTGGCGGAATTGGAGCAAGCCGTGGCTAATGATTGCTCTGTCGAAATTGATTATCGCAGAAGCCGTGATGAACAACCCAAGAATAGAGTAATAGACCCGTATGGAATGGTTTACTGGAATAATAAATGGTATACCATTGCGTTTTGCCACTTGAGGAATGAATTCCGCAGCTTTCGGGCAGATCGTATTCTTCGAGTCAAGCTTACTCCGCTCCGCTTTAAGCGTTCGGAAGCTTTTTCAGCCCGTGAATTATTTATGCAAAATTTGTTACCTGATGTAGGGGAGAAAGAGGGGGTAATTTCCTTGGTTATCGAAGGCCGATCAGAGGCATTGGATGACTTGGGGCTGCATTGGTTTATGGGACATTATCTGAAAGAGCGGACTTCTAATCAAGCCATCTTTTTATTTGATGAAAAATCAATGGATACATACGTCCCCTATTTTCTCCTCTCCTATGGGAAATCCATTCAAGTCATCGAACCACAGCGTGTGAAGGACAGACTTGTTGCTGTTGTATCCGAGTTAATGGAATACTATCAACTTTAACAACTTCACTGACAGTAGATGTCAGTGAAGTTATTTTATAATGATGACAATCTCGGATTACTGAGAAGGACCCTTCTAAAGCAATCCATTTCTATAAAGTTGTTTTCAATGCAAGGGTGAAGGATATCACTGAGCATCCAGATGGAAAGGGTAATACGATTATTGTTCATGCCGAATTAGATTTTGGAAATGGTTTTTTGCAGCTGGGAGCAGCGAACCCGGCATATCAATTGGCTTTGCCCCCAGATCATGATCATGCATGTTATTCTTTAGGGGTTTACGTCATTAATGTGGATGAAACCATTGCAACTGCCGTATCCAGAGGGGCGAAAGTAAGAGAAGTGATTATTAACTTTGCGTCTGGTGATCGATTCGGAAGTATACTAGACCCTTTTGGCGTACGGTGGTCTTCTTACCCGGATTGAAGATTTATCGGAAGAAGAAAGTAGTCGGAGAGTCGCTGAGTGGGCCAAAAGCGTCTCCATGAACAGCTAGTTCAGATATTTCTTGCGAAACTGGAGGGGAGATATTCCAACACTTCTCTTGAAGCAGGTAGAAAAGTAAGGGGAATATTGAAAACCCACTTCAGCAGCTATACGATCTATCGACCATTCCGTCGAAACCAGAAGCTGCTTGGCCCGTTCAATCCTGAATTGTAATAAGTAATGAACCGGTGTGACACCGTATTTCATTTTCATACAGCGAACGATGTAGCTAGGGTGGAAGTGTAGCGCTGATGAAAGTGTCTCATTGGTGATTTCTTCTTGGTAGTGTTGTTGGATGAAAACCGCTACGTTCTCGGCAAGCCGTGCAGCGGGCGTTTTGGCCATATCTGAGATGCCATTTTCAAGTGTAGCCAGAAAACGAAATAACAGTTGCTGCTTCTCCCAGAAGGAATCACCTACCGGCAGTTCCAACAGCTTCTGCATTAGATCGAATGCGAGTTGAGGACTTAGTATTGTGGATTTCTTAGGTATTCGTATTGATTTTGGCTTATCGAATGGCGATAACGGAATTACCGCTTCCGATTCTTCTATTAAGGGACTCTGATGCCAGTTCACATGCTCAAAATGAACCCAGTAAAACGTTGTTTCCTGTTCGCAGGGCCTAAACGAGTAATGCTCACCTTCAGGTAGTAATACCAGTGCATCACCTGTACCCAGTGTCCATTCCGTCCCGTTCTCACCGATATGTAGTTCTCCATTAACGACGAGCAGTACATCAAACAGGCCGAAATTTCTTCGATTAGGATGACGATCGCCTACACGGAACGTTGAACGACCAGATTCCCAGTAATATGGAAGAGGTGGGGTTTGTAAGGCAACAACTAATTCTTCATTCAATGAATTAACCTCATTTTTTAGTGTCATTTTGTATAGAAAAAGGCTTATTCCATTCCTATTCTCACTTTAAGAAAAAGCATATACTCGACTTTGGAAAGAGTCAAATTTTATACTTTTGAGGTGTGTTTAATGGGACAGAACCAGATCCAAATTCAAGATCAATTTTGGAATACATATTCCAATCTTGTACGAGAAACGGTTATTCCCTATCAATGGGAAGCTCTGAACGATAGGGTAGAAGATGCAGAGCCGAGTCATGCCATTCGAAATTTCCGTATTGCTGCAGGCTTGGAGCAAGGAGAGTTTGGTGGATGGGTATTTCAGGACAGTGATCTCTACAAGTGGTTAGAGGCCGTTGCTTATTCGCTCCGTCATCATCCAGATCAGAGGTTAGAGAAGATCGCTGATGAATCCATCGAATTGATTGGCCAAGCCCAACATGACGATGGCTATCTGAATACCTACTTCACGATCAAAGAACCTGGGAAGCAATGGACCAATCTTTATGAAGCTCATGAGCTGTATTGTGCGGGTCATTTAATTGAAGCGGCAGTTGCGTATTACCAGGCTACGGGGAAGCGTAAGTTACTAGACATCTCATGCCGATTCGCTGATCTGATTGATCGTATGTTCGGAACAAAGCCGGGACAAATAAGGGCTTACTGCGGTCATCAGGAAATTGAATTGGCTCTGGTTAAGTTATACGGTGTTACGGGAGAAGAGCGTTATTTGAATCTAAGCCAATACTTCATAGATGAACGCGGTAAGCAGCCCAACTATTTCATCGAGGAATGGGAACGCGGAAGCCGAACAAACATCTGGTCTCAGGGAGCACCTAATCTTGAGGTCTATCAATCTCATCTTCCTGTTCGTGAGCAAAAGGTAGCTGTTGGACACTCCGTTCGGGCAGTTTACATGTACACGGCGATGGCTGATCTTGCGCGACTAACAGGTGACGAGGGACTGAAGGCGGCGTGTGAACGACTCTGGTCGAACACAACAGGCAAACAAATGTATATAACCGGGGGCATTGGTTCAACACATCTCGGGGAAGCCTTTACGTTTGACTACGATCTTCCAAATGATTCCGTTTACGCAGAGACCTGCGCCTCGATTGGTTTGATTTTCTGGGCACGTCGCATGCTTCAATTGGAAGTTAAAAGTGAATATGCGGATGTGTTGGAGAGAGCGCTGTACAACAATGTGCTGGGCAGCATGTCTATGGATGGGAAACACTTCTTCTATGTCAATCCACTTGAGGTATGGCCAGAAGCAAGTCTCAAAAATCCTGATAAACATCACGTAAAGCCCGTCCGACAGAAATGGTTTGGTTGCTCCTGTTGTCCTCCAAATGTTGCACGGTTGCTAGGTTCGTTAGCCGATTATATTTACGACGTGTCTGAGGATGGCAGAACGATCTATACCCATTTGTATATTGGAAGTAAAGCCTCATTTGAACTTGCCGATGCCATAACCTTGCATCAACGCTCCGAGCTGCCTTGGAACGGCCACGTTGAATTCTCGGTTCAGCTTCCCAAGGATAGCGAATGTGCGGAGTTTGAGCTTGCGCTGCGTATACCGGATTGGTTCCAGAACGGACAGCCCACCTTGAAAGTAAATGGTGAACAGCAAGATATTCATGTTGAGAATGGTTATGCGAAAATAAATCGCAGCTGGTCAGATGGAAATACAGTGGAGTGGCTGCTTCCGATCGAGCCGAAGTTAGTTGCCGCACATCCTTTAATTCGGGCAGATGCAGGCAAGGTGGCCATTCAACGCGGCCCGCTCGTTTATTGCGTAGAAGAAGCAGACAACGGGGCACCGCTCACTTCGCTCGCGTTGGCTTCGGAGCCACAATTAACCGCGTATGCTGATCCAGATTTGCTAGGTGGTTGTATCGTAGTAGAAGGGGATGGTCTCGTGACTGACGACAGCGATTTATGGTCAGATGAGAAGCCGTACCGTTCTTATATTAAGCAAACAAAGGCTGTACGTTTCAAGGCCATTCCCTATTATCTGTGGGGTAATCGCCTGGCTGGTGAGATGAGCGTGTGGCTGCGCTATTAAAGAGGAAGTAAGGATGTACTTTTACAATTCCACAAAAGGAACCATCAAAAAAACGAGCGCACCCTGAACATGGATGCGCTCGTTTTCTACTGTCCGTAATCCTATACGTCTGTATCGGTCGAAGTATCCTCATTGAGCTTCTTATAATCTATTCCCCATGTTTCCATCACACTAATGAAGGAGGGAACATGTTGCAAGAAAGCTTGTGGATGCAATTGGTAACTTATTTCCACTCGGAAAAGTGGAATGTATCGCTGATTAAGATTTTGCGGATTGTACCTAGCCTGGCTGTTTTACTTCTATTAATTCCGTTGATGGGCACTGGTATTAAACCAGCGTTGATTGCTTTAATCTTATTGGGGATACCTCCCATACTGATGAATACCATATCCGGTTTGAATCATATTCCTGTTGAGCAAGAAATCAGTATGTTGTCATCAGAGCGTTTAAAATAAATGGTTGCTGCTATTAACGTCGATACAAGAACCGCTTGGCCTCCTTTATTCTGATTTGATTGATGAATGGGTGCTCGATAAGCATTTTTGCATAAATATCACTTTTTTGAAGCCTGCCTTGGCAGTAAACGGGCCCGATTTCAGTTCTTTTTTAAGCATATAACCGAACCGCTCATATAATTTTTGTGCTGAAGGATTCGTATCGACGACCTCTAGATTGATTATAGTAATTTGCTTATTTCTTGCGACTTGCTCCAACTTACTTAATAGCAATTTACCTATGCCATGACCACGTGCTTCTTCAGATACGGCAATAGGGTCAATATGCAATACATGTTCGTGATACAAATGAAATTTCAAATAAAACGCATAAAATAAAAATCGCCAAGTTGCTACCACTGGGGAGTACACGTTCCGAAAAGCTGCATAATTGGCAGGTGTGAACGCTTTTTTTCCTATATTGTATCCAAGAAAACCAACCACTTCTTCATTCCTTAATGCGTAAATGCCTTGTTCAAATTGAATAGACTGAGCTAATAGTTCTACTGCTTGTTTTTTCGTTTTTGCATAAAACCAAAGATGTGTTACTTTCAATGGAAAAGCTTCGTAAAATAAATGAGCAACTTGTTCTTGTTGTTGTGCATTAAGCTGCTGTGTGATTTGAATTTGGTTCATTTATATCTCCCCAATCCTTCATTTAAGATTTTGTTGATGTTCTATCATTTATTTTCCTAAAATGCAGAAGCGTGGACAATTCACATTTCTTTGAGTTGTGGGTTCATTTCTTAGATTTCCTTCGTATGTTGCTTGCGACTCGTTGGATTGGATTGGAAGGAGGAGATCACAAGATGAGTGGTAGGGGTTATTTCACCGACAGTTCTCCCATGAACGTACAGTTTCTAAAGTTCAAAGATGAACCGTTCCGATGGCATAATTCCATTGAAGTGGTGATTATATTGGAAGGTAGCATTCATGTTGCCATTGCAGATGAGCAAAGAACATTAGGTGCTGGTACAATAGAAATTTTCAATATCAATCAAGTTCACTGTCTATGGCAGACCGATGAAAACAATGTCGTCCTCCAAATAAATATCGATGCTGAATTTGCAAAGGAATATTACCCTGATTTATCCTATGTCTGGTTTGCGCATGAATTTAGCCCTAGAGCATATCTAGGTTTAGAACGAGCAGAAGGAATCATTGAGGCCATATGCACGTTAATAACTCCAATTGTAACTAAGAGTGAGATGCCATTTTTAACGTTAAAGAATACAGTCGAACAGTTATTGGACCTGCTTATTATGAATTTTGATGCGAAAAGAATGTTCGAAGGGAACCCAACCAAGCTGCAACGAATAGGAAGAATATATGATTACTTATTCAATAATAGGGGGTTTATTAACAAGGCATCTTTGAATGATATCGCCAAGCACACAGAGGAATATTTAAATTTGGATTATTTATCATCACAATTCAAGTTATTAATAGGAGATACGCTGCAAAACTTGCTTCATTACTTGCGCATTGAGCACGCAATCAAACAATTATTGACGACAGATCGAAGTCTGGTAGAAATATCAATTGAGAGTGGTTTTTCTTCACCAAGATATTTTTACCAACGATTTAATAAGATTTTCCCGGAAGGACCGAAAGCATTTCGTGAACAACATAAAAAGAAACAGGAAATGAAAGATCACTGTAGGGAAATCATCGACCCAGCATTAGTTTTTGCAAGACATCGTAGATTATTTGAAATCCCTGAGACGATAAACAGCGAACTAAATAAATGGATTCACATCGATATATTTGGACATGATGAACAAAATTCAACTTCTCCATATTTGATCAAGCTATCTGAATTAGTAAAAGGCGATTCACATGCGTATCTTAAGAAGATCCTTCAGGAAAATAACGTAAGTCCCAACAACCTTTTTCGATTTGAAGAAACTTTGGATACTGCAAACCGTGACGATTTTCAAGTTTTGACATGGCTTCTCAACCAATTCAGGGAAAACGATATCTTGCCTGTATTTATCGTCAGGACTAGTAGTAACGCTATTCCAGAACAGATAACCACCATACAAGGACTACTTCAAAACTATACCCTCACTTATGGCGCAGAATATATGAAGGGATGGAGAATTGAACTTCAATAATACGAAGGAACAAGAGAACAACCACACTCATAATGTTGATAAAAAAGTTGCGAAGCTTTGCTGCTTTGGATATGATTATCTAATGTGCAATCAAAGATAACACTTATGTAATCAATTAGTAATAAAAGATAGTGAGGTAGAAAAAATGATCGCAAGAACAGAAGAAGATTTTAATGGCTTGAAGGAAATTGGCAAAATTGTGGCTTTTATTAGAGATGAATTGGTTCAAAGAACCATCCCAGGCATAACGACTAAAGAACTTGATGATTTGGCAGGAGAGCTTTTTGAGAAAGCTGGCGCAGTTTCTGCTCCAAAAAGTGAATATAATTTCCCGGGATTTACTTGTATTAGTGTTAATGAAGAAGTGGCACATGGTATTCCTGGAGATCGGGTTATTCAAGAAGGGGACATCGTCAATATTGATGTGTCTGGTTCCAAGAACAGTTATTTTGCAGATACGGGAATCTCGTTTGTCGTAGGCGAAGGTGCAGAAGTATTAACGAAAATATGCGACGTTGTTAAACTGGCATTTGAAGCAGGTCTTAAAAAAGCAAAACCGGGCTCCAAAAAAAGCGGAATCGGAAAAGCCGTATTCCAAACTGCCAGACAGCATGAATTAACGGTTATCAAAAACCTTACAGGACATGGTGTTGGACGTGGAATACACGAAGCACCTGACCACATCTATAATTATAATGATCCATCGGATGATGAATTGTTAAAAGAAGGTATGGTTATCGCATTCGAGCCATTTATCTCAACTTCAGAAGAAGAAGTAGAACAAACAGGAGATGGCTGGACCTTTGTTACTAAAAACAGCTATGTAGCTCAAATAGAACATACGATTATTCTTACTAAAAATGGTCCAATTATTGTCACTCTTTAAGGTGTTTAAACTGAAAGTCGCTAAATTTAGCGACTTTTTTTGTTTTTGTTTTAATGGTACTTCAAAGTAAATCATAATCGTTCACTTATTATTTTATGTTGAAATTATGGAAGGATTTAACGTATATTTAGATCTGATCTTTATGTTATAGACAGAGGTGATTGATTGAACACATCAAAAAAGCGCGTTCAAGTGATTGATGGACTGCGTGGATTCAGTCTGGCCGGCATTGTGCTGGCGAATATGCTGGCTTTCCAATATGGAATGTATGGCCAGAGCAAACCCCAACTGTTCGGGATTGGCGGAGCAGATCAGGCTTTCCTCTCGTTCCTGCTGATCACTGTGGTGGGCAGTTTTATGCCGATTTTTGCATTTATGTTTGGCTTTGGAATGGTTAAGCTCTCGGAAAGCCTAAAATCACGAGATTTACGACCAAAGTGTCATCTGGCACGCCGTTTTCTACTACTGTTTGGAATCGGATTACTGCATATTATCTATCTGTGGGAAGGGGATATCCTGGCATTTTATGGCGTACTCGGTTTTTTCCTGCTCATGTTCCTTAATCGGAAGCCTATAACGCTGCTTATTTGGGCGGTACTGCTACTCGTGGGAGCGGGCATACTTGGTCTCCCGGCATCTAATCCGATGAACCCGCTGGCGATTGAGTCCATTCATATGGAGAACTACATCATTCAAAGTCAGGATGTATACGGCAACGGCACATATGCGGAAATCAGGAATTTCAGTAATAACGGCGATCCATTTGGCGGGGATTTGGAGCTGTCATATGCCCTGATAGCCCTGATGTTAGCACCACTCATGACGGTGCCGATGTTCCTGCTCGGCATGCACGCTGCCAGAATCGGCACGTTTAGCGATCCGCAAGCGATGCGGCGTATTTTTCTTCGCCGTGCCTCGTTTTTGATTCCAGTTGGTTTAATCCTCAAAGCATACGGCGTATTGGCGCCACAATTGGGTGCGGAAGGTTGGCTCGGAATCGGAATCGGGGGGACACTTGGAGGAACGTTACTCGCACTGGGATACATATACGCATTTGCGCTGTTGTATACTGTAAACCGCCGTTCCAGCCTGATGAGCAGGTTCGAGGCGGTCGGCCGTCTCTCGTTGACGAATTACCTGATGCAGAGCGTAATCTGTACGACAATTTTCTATGGATATGGCCTGGGACTGTTTGGAAGTGCTGGTGTGTTTATCGGAGCAATTATTGCTCTTGCTGTCTACGGCATTCAATTGTGGCTCAGTCCGCTATATCTTAAGAAATTCAGCAATGGGCCAGTCGAGTACTTCCTACGGATTTGGACATATCTGTCCTGGAAAGGGCAGCCAAGAAAGAAGAAAAGATCGAACTTAACTACGAATGAAAACGCGCCTGGTGTTCAGTAAGCATAAAGTGCTATCGTGAAACGCAAAAAGAAGCTCGTTCTACCAAAAGAAAGGGCTTCTTTATGCCGTAACGATCATATTCCTAAACTTAAAGCAAGACACGAATTATCAACCCTAATACATAAGCTAACTATTATAGTGCGGGCAGTGGTAAGGTAATGCAAAATGAAAGATGAAGCATATCATTCAACTGTTTCCACTCAAGCTTGAAAGGATCATTATTGTGCTAAAAATAATTAATTTTCTTCTTTTCTTGCTGATCATTTGGGTAGTCATCTTTTATCCTTTTCGTTTTGCTTGGTTTGAAGGTTTGAAACAGATTCCCGCAGATCTTCATGGTGTTTATTTACTTTTTTTGTTCTTTGGATATCTGATCTGTTCATCTGCTATGGGACTTATGGTTGGCAAGATGTTTTTTAAACGAAAAGAACAGTAATTATGGAGGTTGGAGAATGGAAAATGACATTTTAATCGATCAATTCTTAATACTTTTTCCTGAATTCCACGATTGTTATATAGAACATTTGGATTTATATCAAGAGTTTCTAGGACATGTGTTTTTTGGTGATGAAGTGGCTAATTATGTTGAAGGCTTGCTTCGTGAGAATGATGACAAAGAAAAAATTGAGAAGTTTTTCAATTTTTTTGAATGGATGGCAACTCAAACGAGCCTTTATATTGTACAAGTGTTATCTACTACAATCTTGTATGATCTAGGTGGGCAAACAGATATTTTGCAAAAAGCTCAATTTTATATGAAACTACATACTAAAAGACTTTCTCAAGAAATAGAAGATTTGCACTCAGGGAAATATTTTTCATAGAATAATCTGCTGGAGATTAGGTATTCAATGAGTTTGAATCTTTGGTTTATAATATCATTCAAGGTCGCTAAAGCAGCGGCTTTTTTGTTTTATCCATGTAATTTCCTATCTTAGGGGTTGAGGGGAAAGGACTTATTCCAATGATCGATTAGATAATTATGGATAACTTTTGCTTTGGATACGTCTTCAATCGCATCAACCAGCGCGGCGGAAGCAATGAAGGAGTTTACTACATTTTTCGAAGAACTGGGAGGCAACTAACACATTAGATTGGATCAGTTTGCATCTGGACATATATCCATTGTCTTAAGACATGGGAAAAATAGGTTCTTGAATTTCTTTCCCGATGTACAGCCGAATCCGAGATTGTGTTAGGCTTTATCTACAAAAGTATTACACGTTTTAAATGGAAGGGGATGATTTACCTGGATCAAGAACTTGCCACCACGATTGCTATCGAATTTAAGAACAATCAGAAGGTGTTGAATGCGATCGGAGACGAGACCCGGCAAGCCATCCTCATAGCCTTGATTCAAGGGCCACATAAACCCGGCATGCGCGTAGGAGAGATCAGGATGAAGACTCACCTTTCCCGACCGACCGTATCACATCATCTGAAAATATTGAAAGAATCACAGATAATAAGTGTTCGTAAAGAAGGAACTCTCAACTATTACAGCCTTGACTCCGGTAGCAAGTTGAAATTGTTGAAAAACCTGGTGAATCAAATAGAAAAGTTGCTAGCGCAATGCGAAGAACAAGCATCGGAACAACAACTAGGAAACAGGGGGAGTTGCGAATGAATCAGACAGTCGCAGCGGCAAACGGAGTGGGCATTCCTCAACTAGGGTTCGGCCTATATAAGATCAAAGACGGGGGAACCTTCGAGAGGACTGTCGAGGAGGCTATTCGCATTGGTTATCGCCATTTCGATACGGCCAAAATTTATGGTAATGAAGCGGTGTTAGGTCGGGTCATCCAAAACAGCGGCATTCCCAGGGAGGAGTTCTTCATTACCTCCAAGGTATGGACGACAGACCTGGGGTACAGTGCGACGAAAAGGGCGTTTGAGCAGGCTTGCCAGAAGCTGAACGTAACATATCTCGATATGTATTTGATTCATTTTGCTGGTCCTCAATACGTAAATGCTTGGAAGGCGATGGAAGAGTTATACGACGCAGGTAAAATCAAAGTTATAGGTGTAGCCAATTTCGAGATCCGGCATCTGGAGCATCTGAAGAAACATTCCCGGATTTTGCCGATGGTAAATCAGATCGAGACCCATCCGGAATTTCCGCAACATGAATTGCATGATTATATGGTTCGGCATCGGATTCTGCATGAGGCTTGGGGACCGTTGGGGCAGGGTAACAAAGCGCTGCTGGAGCATCCGGAGCTGGCGGCAATTGCCCTTCGTCATAAGAAGTCGGTTGCGCAAGTCATTTTGCGCTGGCATCTGCAACGTGGAATTATTGTCATCCCCAAATCATCGAATCCTCAAAGGATAAAAGAGAACAGCGAAATATTTGACTTTGAGTTGAATGAGGAGGAAATGGAACAAATACGACGGTTGGACACGGGTAAGAGGTATTCTGTAAGTCCGAATGGCTACATGATCAACCCGTTTTATATCAATTTGATGAAGTTATTTATTCGCTCTCATTGATGGATCATATTTCTGCGGTACTGATAGGGCGTAACTCCGTATTCCACTTTGAACAACTGGATAAAATATTGATTTTTTCGGTAACCTACCATCTGCGCTATATCGGCTACACGGAGTTCCGAATCTTGAAGCAGTTGAGAAGCCTTCTCCAACCTCTTCCTGGAAATGTAGTTTGACACATTTTCGCCCGTCTCCTGTTTAAACAGTTTGGAAAAGTAGACGGGATGGAGGTGTGCAACTTTGCCCAGTTCATCCAGGCTAAGGCCATGTGACAGATGGTCTTCGATATACGTTTGTACTTTGTCAACGATGGTTTGAATGGACATCTGTTTGTTGTTTCTGATCCGACTGACCCGATCCATGAGAGTTGAGGATAGTTCATCAGGATAGCGTAACTGGTTGAATATCCACTCCACGGTTTCAGAGAGATCGCGATCCTTATCCGACAGATATACATATAGAATGGTCTCCAGAAGAAAGATTACTTTTTGCTTTTGGAGACGGATTTGATCATATTTTTTAATGATATTTCCCGCCGACTCCCAATCACCGCATGATGGAGAATGGTTGAATATGCCAATGAAGTCTTCCGGGCATACTTCCTCATTATGGAAGAACCTGTAGAACATCTGTCGGGTCACGTTTCGATCAGCCAACAAAAATGGAGGAGAGACGACCGATTGCTCCAGTTTGATAGTCAGTTCCCCAGCAGCTTCTTCCGGAATAAAAGCAAACAGTCGTGTTCCCGCATTCCAAACGAGACGATCCAATTTGTCTCCGACAGCATGTTTTATAACATCCTCATGTTCCTGTGTAAAACCCTCGAGCTTGAAGCAGCACATACGACGACGCCCTAAAAATTCAGTATAAGCATCATATTGCTTCCTTAATGTCTCGTTATGACCAAGAAGCGAAAGCAAATACCCCAATCCATTGAAGTTCTCCCATGCGACAGATTGAGCGGGCCGAGTCTTTGTGATATTATTGATGGCTTTGGACATGGCTTTCTCCACATCATCTTTGTCGACAGGTTTGAGCAAGTAGTCGAGCGCACCTAAACGGATTCCTTGTTGCGCATATTCAAACTCGGAATAGCCGGAAAGGATAATCACTTTGGTTGACAAGTTATGTTGGTGGATATGTTGAAGCAGATCAATACCAGAGACTTCAGGCATTCGGATGTCAGTAATCAGAATATCGATGTGGTTTTGAGTCAACATGTCTCTGGCTTCAATTGAATTGGTCATCGTCTCAATCTGATTAATGCCGAAGGTGTTCCAATCGAGCAAATGCTTCATATATTCAACGACATAATGTCCGTCATCCACAATTAATAATCGCATTAGTTATCTCCTTTCACCTCGGGAATGCTGATGAGCAGCAAGACGGACAAGCCGCCCCAATCATTAGTAGTAAAATGTAACCCGCTAAGTTCGCCGTACGTATTTTTCAGACGTTGATTTACATTCCAGAGCCCTACGCCTTTAATTCCTTCAGGCGGGGTATCACTCTCAAGCCGAGCCTCCAGGCTGCGGATATCATCGAGTGAAAGACCTTTGCCGTCATCGGAGACCTTGATTGTTATTGCAGCTTCCGTCTGTTTTACATCAATCGTCACCCGATGGGCACCTTGTTGTCCTTCAATTCCATGTTGAATCGCATTTTCAACCACGGGCTGGATGATCAGCGGCATGAGGGGAAGGCAGGACAGTTCTGGCGGCAGATCAATGCTGTACTCCATTTTTTTGCTAAGAGCCATAATAATCAGGAAATGTTCCGCAAACTGAAGCTCGCTTTCCAGCGTGACTTCATGCCGGTCCAACTTCGTTAAATAACGATAATATTCAGCTAGATGTTTGCTCATGCGCATGACAGAATCAGGTGAGAACTGAGCCACCGACATGATGAAAAACAAACTGTTGTACAAAAAATGAGGATTGATCTGAGCCTGGAGTTGTTGAAGTTCCGCACTTCGTCTGAGTTCCGTTTCCGTCTTCAAGGATACGAACAGATCCTGGATTTCGGTAACCATATGATTAAAACTTCTGAACAGGCTGTAAAACTCTCTATCCGTATTTTCGGTAATACGTGTATTGTGATTGCCTTGTTCGACCTGTGAAAACTTCCGCTCCAACAAACGAATATTACGGTAATAGTTCCGGTAAAACGTAAAGATCACAACCAGACCAAGCGTGAAAACGGCTAAAATGCTGGCAAAAAAAACTTTACGGTTGCGGTCAATCGGTTGCAGAAAATCATTCGTCTGTGTATATGTAATCAGGTAGGCGTCGATTGATTCAATATATCGGGAAAGAACATAATAGTCGTCTGAATTGGTGTGATAATCATATTTCAAAGTGATCTCCGGCTGTGGAGAAAGCATTTCAGTAACCGCTTTCAATAGATCGTGGTCGACTTCTTTCTCACTCCATAACTGATGGGAATTAAACCAAAAAAAAGCGTTTGAGCTGTCGTTGTTCACAGCCTTTTTCAGCAGATTTTTCAAATAATCGGTATTCAGCTTTACACCAACGACGTACTGAGTCGGTTCATTTTGTCCGGATTTTTGGATGTAAGGGTAGAGCGCAAAGTAATACAAACTATTGCCAACGATCTGCCATCCCCGCTCATGAACATCCTTGAACGGAAGTCTCGCCTCCGGCGTACTGTTGGTGGACAGAAATGTTTCTTCAGACTTCCAGTAAATGCCGATCGATTCAATCGATCGACTGGATAAAAGTGTTTGCCGCAAGCGATCAACGATATCGTTTTTCTTCATTTGGGAATCGTAATTGCTCAGCTCGATAACATGCCTTTGGTAAAACCGGACATCACTGTCTGCCGCAAACTGAACCCCGTACATGTTAGCCTCGTATATAATCCCGTCAAGAATGCCTTTCACATAATCAAGCTGGTTCTTGGAAGCACCAATCAGATTTTCTTCAAGTGTTTTGGAGCTCAATCGGTTCATCACGAAAAACAAACTTAACGTCAGCAGCAGAAAAAAAACAAAGAAATAGATAAATCGCTTCATATACATTTTTCGGATCATATGTGTTTCCTTTCATATCGCCAAACGTAGAAGTTAAACTCCAGAACGGATTAACTTTAATATAAGCCAAACCTTCACAAAGCGGAAGGGCAGCATCAACAATAAATGAAAGCGGTTTAAAATGCTTCAGGATGGGGTGATGATCTTGAAATTTTGGCATTTTGGAGTGAAAGCGCTTTTGTTAAGCTTATCTTCAAGGATCGCTTTCGAAAAGCCATCATAGAGGAGGTATGCAACATTAACGAGATTGTGCCCGCCAGATCCGCAAAAAAAACAAAAACAAAGCTTTCCCAGCGGACTTCATTCAAAAAGGAAATCAAGAAAAGCTGGCCTTTGTACGTACTGTGTATTCCCGCATTTGTGTTTGTCTGCATCTTTTCATATGGCCCGATGGTAGGTTTGCTCATGGCATTTCAGGACTACAAACCATGGCTGGGCATTACAGGTTCACGGTGGATCGGGTTAGATAATTTCGAACGAATTTTCCAGTACAAAGAAGCCACACAAGCGATCGTTAATACGTTAATTATCGCCGTTTCTAAAATTATCGTTGGTATTATCGTTCCAATCGTTATGGCTATCCTGCTAAGTGAGATCCGAAATATGGGCATTAAGAAAAGTGTACAGACACTGGTGTATCTGCCGCATTTCTTGTCCTGGGTTACTGTGGCAGGGTTGATGATTGACATTCTCGGATTAGACGGGGGAATTAATCACATCTTGACCCGGATTTTCGGGAACGATCCCATTTACTTCTTGGGTGATCCTGATCTGTTTCGATTCACTGTTGTGGTGAGCGACGTGTGGAAGAGCTTTGGCTTCGGCATGATTGTTTATCTGGCGACCATTGCTGGAATCAATCCTTCTTATTACGAAGCAGCTGAGATCGATGGCGCTACACGCCGGCAGCAAATTCGATACGTCACTTTGCCTAGCATGTTGCCCATGATTATCGTCATTTCTACGCTGAGTCTGGGCAATATTCTGGACGCGGGCTTTGATCAGGTCTTCAATCTGTACAATCCGCTTGTCTACAGTACAGGAGATATCATTGATACCTATGTCTACCGTTCATCCTTGTTAAACGGGCAATACGGCTTCGGGACCGCTGTAGGACTGTTCAAATCGGGAATTAGCTTGATCTTGATCGTTGTCTCTTACAGGCTGGCCTATAAATATGCCAATTACAAAATATTCTAACAAGGAGGGAGAGGGATCATGTACCATAAGACGACAGGCTATAGAGTATTTTCCTATTTTAATTACGCGTTCATGATACTGGCGGGTCTGGCGTGTTTTCTTCCACTGCTTCATCTGTTGGCACAATCGCTCAGCAGCAAAGCGGCCATTAGTGGTAATATGGTTTCATTTTGGCCGGTCGGATTCAACGTGGATGCCTATGTAAAAACGTTCAACAATTCCAATTTCAACGGTGCCATGCTGACATCCATTACTCGAACCGTGTTGGGTACAACCATCAGCATGTTTATCCTTACCTGTGCAGGATATGCCCTGTCCAAAGAATTCCGGGGACGCAACGTGCTCATGTGGTTTTTTATCTTTACCATGCTCTTCTCGGGGGGATTGATACCTTCTTACATATTGATCACAGCCCTTGGTTTAAAGGACACGATTTGGGCTCTTGTGCTACCGGGAGCTTTCGGTGCTTATAATTTGATTCTTCTCGTCAATTTTTTCAAAACGATTCCCAAAGCCCTGGAAGAAGCAGCTTTCATTGACGGAGCGTCCTTTTTCGTAATTCTCAGCAAAATATATTTACCATTATCTCTGCCTGGTATAGCGACCGTATCCCTGTTCATTATGGTAGGGCACTGGAACTCCTGGTTTGACGGGATTTTGTATATGTCGGATGCGAGCAAGTATCCGCTGGCTTCGTTCCTACAAACTGTCGTCGTGCAGAGCAATATGCAGAATATGGCGATGAGCCAGTCTGAGGTGGCAGCCATGTCTGAACAGAGCATCAAGGCAGCACAAATTTTTGTCAGCACGCTCCCGATCATTTTGGTATATCCATTTTTACAACGATATTTCGTAAAGGGGATTGTACTAGGAGCCGTCAAAGAATAGTTAGGATGACGACAAATTGGATTACTATAAGTTCATCTAAACATTTACACGATAACGGAGAGGACAGAAGAGACCTGAAGAAGCGGAGCGTTCGCCTAAAAGCTTTCTGAAAGAAAGCTGCATCGGAAGCATACGCTATTACCAGAATTTCACCTTTGAAAAAATGAATCAAAAATTCTGGTAATAACAGCGATCGGAAGGTTGTTCTGTCTTCGGAGTGCCAGTGTAAATATGCAATTAGTTGAACTTATATAGAAAACAAATTGAGTATGAGTGAAGGGGGCATGTTTCCATGAAGAAAAGAACTGATTTATGGAAAATGGTAAGTATGGTTATGCTGTCGGCTATTCTTGTGGCTGGCTGTAGCAAAGGGGAGAGTGCTTCCGAGACCGCACCGGCATCGGTGCTTAAGGACGGAAAATATGATCCGCCAATTACGATCACCATCGCCAAACAACAGGATGAAAATGCTGGAAAGTACATCAATGGTGAGACGTTGAATGACAATGTATTGACCCGCTGGGGCGAACAAAACCTGGGTATCAAAATCCAAACCACCCTGCTGGGAGGTGATGCTTCACAATATAATACCAAGCTGCGGCTGGCACTGACGGGTTCCGAGAAGCTGCCAGACGTTCTGCCCGTCTATGATACCATGCTGGTAAATGATCTGATCGAGTCGGGGCAGGTCAAGGAGATTACGGAAGACATCTCAACCTACATGCCTGAACGGATAAAGGAAATATATAAACAATACCCGACCACCTTCAATCCAGTGGTTAGGGAGGGCAAGGTCTACGGGATGGCGATTGCGCCGAATCTGACGGAAGGCGAAGTCATGCTGATCCGTCAGGACTGGTTGGATAAATTAAATTTGAAGGCTCCAACAACGATTGATGAGTTTGAACAAGTCATCGCTGCGTTCACCAATGAGGACCCGGATGGGAACGGCAAGAAAGACACATACGGCTTTACTTTTTCAGGTAAGGATTCCTACAATACGGGCTGGGTCAGCGATCCGGTCATGATTTTCAGCGCATTCACGGGCAAACATCTTCCAAGGCAATGGCATAACGACAATGGCAAACTCACCTATGGATCTGTGGCTGATGGCAACAAAGAGGCACTTGCCAAGTTACGCGATTGGTATGCAAAAGGGTACTTGAACAAAGAATTGGCTACCCAAGGTGCATGGGATGCACTGTCTGATTTTACGGAGGGGAAAGCTGGCATCATCATTGGTCGTCCTTGGCTGTACGACAGTGTGAAGGACGTGGAGAAAAATGTAGAGGGGGCAAAAATTAGTGCTTATCCGACCATTCAAGGCGTGAACGGTGATAAGACCTATCAATCCGCCCAGTTGAACGATGGTGTGTTCATGTTTAACAAGGATTTTCAGAACATGGAAGCCTTCTTCTTGTACTACGATAAAATGTACGACGCGGCGTTCAGCACGGGGGACTTCAAATACGGCTACGCTCAGGGATACGATTACGATATCGTTAACGACGAAGTCACTTTTGATCCAACGAAATTCAATAAGCCATTAGAAGCCGTGCAAGGTGTTGGGAAAATGGCATTCACCAAAAATACACCGAGTGTTGATGGTCCCGGCCAATCGTACTACGATCTGGCGAATGGAGTTAAAGCCGACACGGGTGTCCTCATTCAGAGCGCTTCAAAAGATCAAACGACGCAGGACGGATATCGGATTTCATATGAAAACAAGGATGTTTTGCTGCCCAATGCGTTTAATGGTCCACCAACGCCAACGATGCAAAATGTGTGGGAACAGTTGACTACCATGGAACAAGAGACGTTTACCAAAATCATATATGGCAATGAGCCGCTTGAAGCATTTGATACCTTTGTGAAACAGTGGCACGAAAAAGGCGGAGACACCGTGATCGAAGAAGTGAACGAATGGTACAACCAAGCCAGCGAGACGGATGTAATGACACTGATGAATTTGAAATAAAGTCAAGTTTCACTTGGACCAGCCTTCCTGCAACAGGGGGTTGGTTTCCTAAAAAAAGGAGATGATGAGGCATGATCAAAGGTAAATCGTGGATGGCTATCGTCATTGCATTGATGTTGTTAACAGTTCATTTAACGTCCTCAGCTCAAACCGTTCATGCTGCTGCTGGTGAAGAGACCAAGATCGCTGCAACACTATTTGTGCTGAAGAATGAATCCGAAGTATCCAATGCCAAAATTCATTGGGCACCTGTCCAGGGAGCGACTGCATACGAGTTGTACAGATCCGAGAACAATGCGCCTTATACGTTATTACAGACCTTAACCGGTACAACGACGGATGATTATGAACTCAATATAGGTAACACATACAAGTATCAAGTGAAGGCATATGCCGGAACTTCCTTGTTAACCTCCGCTGTTTCGCCAGAATGTACCCCTTACAGCCTTCCAGAGGACCTCACAACTTTTGATAACACAACGCAATCCACTCTGAAGCTCCCGAATGAACTTAAAGTGGGGGATACCTATTACAGATTCAATTTTGTACAAAAACCAACTGGTGGTTTTGGCGAAATGATTCAACAGACTTCAACAGATGATATCACGTATGGTGACGACAAAGTGGTCCTTTCCTACACGGATCACCCCGATCTGGCGAATTCCAAATTTGAAGGGATTAATATTCTATACCATGCGCCCACGAATAAGTTTGTTTTTTGGGCTCACTATGAAAACAGTACAGACTACACACTTGCCAGAGTATCGGTGGCTTCGGCCACGCCTGGAGAAGACTTTACATTTCACAAAAGCTTTCGGCCAGAAGGGAACCAATCCCGGGATATCTCCATTTTCAAAGATGATGATGATTCGGCGTATCTGATCTCTACCGCCAATAATAATTCGGACACCATCTTATATAAGTTAACCTCCGATTGGCTGGATGTGGATCATCAAGTTTCTGTTATTTATCAGAATCAACACAGGGAACTGCCCAAGATGATCAAAAAAGATGACATTTATTATTTGTTCTCTTCCCAAGCGGCAGGTTGGTACCCGAGTATACCCTTGTATTCATCAGCAACAACCATCGACGGAGATTGGTCTGAATTACGGACGATTGGCAACACGTCAACCTTCTCGGCGCAGTCAGGTTCCGTCATGCGGGTGAAGCCAGATACGGGCAACAACGTGGTTATGGTTGCGTATCGCTGGATGTTCGGCTGGGCAGGCACGCAAAATGGAACAACGGAAGAACGACTGCTTCCCGTTTGGTTCTCCGATGGTTACGCATTTTATGATTATTTTGATCAAGTCCTGTACCACACAAGCGATGATGTTGTCGTTCCCGTTCAAAATGGAAAACTGCTGTCGCAAGGTAAACCTGCAACAGCCCAAACGGCTACTGGAACAAACCCGGCAAGTTATGCTAATGATGGTAACTATCAAACTGAATGGGTCGGCACAGGCAGTTCTTGGCCACATTGGTGGAAGGTCGATCTCGGCTCTGTTCAACAGTTGAATAATGTGCAAATCTCCTGGTGGATGCAAAAAGGCTCCGAAGGTTTTTACAAATATAAAATTGAGACCAGTACGGATAATGTAAACTGGACCGTGGCATTGGATCGAACCAACAATACATCTTACGGTTTTACCTCAGACAATCTATCGAACACTGCTGCCAGATATGTACGAATTAATATGCAAAATGCGGCACTTCATAACAATCCAAACAATTGGTACACGCCAAGACTTTGGGAAGTGAAGGTATTTGGATCGGGCACCAATTAACGATGTTCTTAAAAGAAGAGAGGTAACGGTGTGAATAATCAACTAATTAATGGTGGCATCTGGAATGATTCAAGTGGTAATCCGATCCATGCCCATGGTGGACATATGTTATTCCATGACGACTATTATTACTGGTATGGCGAAGATCGGAGAGACGATATATATGTGAGTTGTTACCGTTCCAAAGATCTATTCAACTGGGAGTTTCGTAACCATATCTTGACCACCTCTACGCCAGCTGCACCCATTCGAGTTCGAACAAATCTGGCATTAGTGAACGATAAAGGTGGAAAGGTGAATCTCGAACGGCCTAAAGTGCTGTTCAACGCGTTGACAAAAAAGTTTGTGCTCTGGGTTCACTATGAGAATGGTAACCATTACAACGATGCCGCATGCGCCATTGCCACATCTGATTCTCCGGATAGCCATTTCCTGTATCATGGCAGCTTCAATCCGTACGGGTATATGTCGCGTGACTGCACGCTCTTTCAGGACGATGACGGGAAGGCATATTTTATTTCGGCTGCCAGAGACAATGCGGACCTGCACATCTATCGCCTGCAGGAAGATTACCTTAATGTGGAAAGTCTTGTCGGAAAGCTGTGGCAGGGGGAATATCGGGAGGCGCCAGCTGTCTTCAAACAGAAAGGGAAGTATTATATGGTGACCTCATTTTGCACCGGTTGGGAACCCAATCAAGGAAAGTACGCGATGGCTGATACGATGGATGGACCATGGGGGATGCTCAGTGATTTTGGCGATGAAACGACGTACCGCACGCAACCAGCATTTGTGCTGAAGCGATCAGAAGAGGACTACCTATACTTTTCAGATCGCTGGAACGGATCGGATTATTTTCAGTCCAGCTATGTGGTCCTGCCCATTGAATTCAATGGGGACATTCCGATTCTAGATGAGTATTCCACGTTATCTTTGCGAGAGGATGCACATCTGATTCATTTTGAACGATAATTTGAACGATAAACCGACTGATCAGAAAAGACTTTGATCCTACAGAGAATGCAGGTTCAAAGTCTTGCTGGATGAATTTTATAATTTTAAATCTAACGAATAGCGATCGCGAAGTACTGATAAATGGTGGAGCTCATGTCCAGCCATAACAAATGCAATCGATCGAGCTGAAGCAGTGTTATCACTGACGATCCCTCTACAGAGCCATGCTTCCGGGGTGAGGCGACGAAGCATAAGAATGGTTGAGCGGCGTGTGACGGCATATTCTTCGCTCAAATCGGCCATGGTATACGCATTGAAAGGGTGGGTCTGCATAAGCACGTCCTGATCGTAGCCGGGATGATTTGTTTGGTCACCTCTGGCGATGCGAAGCAATCGGCTGCTCATGATGCGTTCGTTATCCAAAAGGTGACCGATGACCTCCTTCACGCTCCATTTGCCTTCGGCGTACCGATAATTTGCTTGCTCCTCTGTCAATGAAGAGAGCAAAGCTGGTATGATCTTGGCTTGCAGCTCTAAGCGTTCGATGATGTTCCCTTCAGGAACAAGCTGGATGTACCCTGCATAATAAGCTGCATATTCCTCTGTAGTTGGTCTTTCAACCATGGTAATGCCTCCTTTGGGATTCGTAGATCTGGAATATATTGTAGCATATATCTTACAGCATGAAATTAGCCCTCCGCTTTATGGCGGAAGGGCCTTTTCATGTGTTTCAAGCAGTTTTGTATCGTTTGGTTGTACCACTTCTAATCCGAACGTCGTATCCCTTTACTTTGGACAAATTTCTCCAAAACCTCAAAATCCTCTGTCACTTTTTTGAACGGCAATGTGTCCAGCACTTGTTCCCGGTAACTCTTTTTAGCCGCTGCGCTGAGACGGGAGTCAAGTATACTGAGTACGCCAAGGTCCGTTTCACTGCGGATCAAGCGTCCCGTTCCTTGACGTAATCGGAGAAGCATGTCCGGTACAAACACCTCCATGAACGGATTCTCCGTTACAGATGCCTTATATTCATAAACAGGATCCGATGGAACAGGGAAGGGCAGCCGGAAAATAATGACCTGTGACAGGTCAGACCCCTCGATATTCACACCTTCCCAGAATACACCGGTACCGAGGAGTACACCGTTGCTTTTCCTAAAATCGGCGATGACACTGTCCTGTGATGATCCCTCTTTTTGAACATGGACTGCCCATGTGTATTCACTAGCCCTTGAGATCAACTTTTTGTGAATGTACTTCATGTCCTCTTTTGCTGAAAAAAGGACGATTGTTCTTCCCTGAGTTAGATTACAGAGTTGAACCACTTCCTTGTACGCTGCTTCAAGATAGTTTTCGCGCTGATCGTGGTGGTAATAGGGAACTTTGTTCGAAATATACATCATGGCATGATTGGTGTAGTCAAAAGGGGAGGGTTGGCGCTCTAGGAAATCTCCCTTATAACCAAGGGAGTGCGTCATATAAGAATATTGTTCCTCCAGCGTATCCCCGCCTTGGCACAGCGTTGCTGATGTTAGGATTACAGGTACCTTGCCATTAAATAAAGCGTATTTCAGAAATTGGCTTATATCTTTGGGACAGATGCTGATTGTGGTTACTCTAAGAGGACTGCTTGCCCATAAAAGATAATTGTCCTCAATTTCAGATAAGACACTAATAAGAGTAATAAGCCCGTTGATGGCTTCAAAAGCGTCATCTATTTCCCGCTCGTGACGGGAGGTCAAAATGGAAAGGCGCAGACTGAGATCTTTTAAATCGTTTAAGACTTGGTTTAACGGTATTCCTTTGATTTCCGACACTTTGATTCGGTCGTTATCCTGCTTGGCATGGTCGAGCAAATCCGCGTTTACCTGTTTGAAGATGCGATCAGCGCAGTTTTTGATGAACTTGGATTGTGAGAAGAGACTTTTATCCGCAGACTGCTTCGTGAGAAGCTGCACCGTGGTATCCAGAATGCGGCAAATTCCGCGATAAGTGAACTCATGTGTTCTGGCATCCCGAACTTTTGCTTCCAGATTATGCGCTTCATCAATGACGATCAGAGCAGGCTGTTCTGAGATGATGCTCTTGGTTCCTTCTTTTTTCTTCATCAAATCCCGGATGAGCAAGTCCTGGTTCACGATAATAAAATCAATCTCGTGAGATTTTGCATTTAATTTCGCTCTCATACCGTAAAACAAACATGCATTTTTATGATGACAACGTTCAAATTTGCAATCATTCACGGAAACGTGGGACCATTCGGCATCACTAATTCCAGCTTTAATATCGGTTCTTTCATCAATTTCATAATCTAATATGCGCTGTGCAAGGGTAGATACGGAGGAGTTTGCATTATCAAGACTGATCCATTCCGCTGCTCTACTTCGACAGGCGTACTGACCCATGCCTTTCCCCACCACGGATCGAACCGTTGAGAATCCCAACCGACTACCAATGATCCTTAAATCTTTATGTATCTGTTCCGAGAGCTGAATGGAGGATGTCGCTATAATGACTGGTTTCTGAGACATTTGATTCGTGAGCAGACTTGGGATCAGGTACGCAAAAGACTTACCAATTCCGACACCAGCTTCAATCATGGCGTTATGCCCATGGAGATAAGCATCGGCGATATCGAGAGACATTTCTTGCTGTCCGATCCGCTCTCTAAGGCCAATTCGGGGGAAACGGTCATAAATTCGGAAGATGGCGTTAACCAAAGAACGTTCGATATCCTTGTCCGGTTCCTGTTTATTCATTTTGTAGAGTTCATTTAACCAATTCATAACGATCGCCCCTCTTCCGAATGATGATCTTCTTGTACTCACTTTGGAGACGATTTACCTCACAATGCAGTTGTAACGGCATTTTTTAATCTGGATACGCCTTCCTGTAATTGTTCATCTGACAAATGTGCAAAAGATAAATAGATACCATACTTCGTACCAACAGACGTTGAACTGCTGACTTCTGAGTATACCACACCTTGTGACCTAGCCGATTCCCGAAAGGCCTCATAAGTGGACACATTACCTCGCCACCAGCCAAACACGTGCAGACCCGCTTCATTCTCGACCCAATCAAACCATGTAGAGAGTTGCTTGTTCAAAAGTTTGAGTAACAGATGGAATTTACGACTGTATAATCGATTCATTCTGCGCAGGTGACGCTCATATTGACCACTTGTCATGAATGCAGCTAATGCCCGTTGTTCGATCAGGTTGACGGGTCTAGGCTCGTATAAAGCCTGTGCCTTTCTAAAGGTGTCAGCCAAGGTAGGGGGAAGAACCACATAACCAAGTCGTACTTCTAAAGGCAAGGTTTTTGTAAAGCTGCCCAGATAGATTACGCGTCCTGCTTTATCAAGTGTTTTCAGTGGTTCAACATGCATTCCGCGATATCGGAATTCACTATCATAATCATCCTCAACAATCATGGCATCATTTCGCTGTGCCCAGTCCAGCAAGGTTTGTCTGCGTTCCAGACTGAGCATTTCACCAGTAGGAAATTGTCGTGACGGCGTGACAAACAACATTCGTGCTTCCCAGTCTTGGGGCACAACTCCCTGACCATCGAGATTGGCTTCAATCAACTTTGCACCCGCAGCCAATATGGCTTTAGAAATCCCGACATAACAAGGACTTTCTGTCACTACATAATCCCCAGGATCAGCAAGTAATTGAGTGAGTAGAGCTATAGCTTGCATGGAGCCTGCAGTTACTGCAATATGATCCGGATCGACTTGAATGCCCCGCATCCTCCGAAGATAGGCAGCAATGGCTTCTCTCAATTTTGGATCCCCGGTTGAACTAACCATGGCAGAGGTTGTTTTCAGGTGATGCTCACGCTGCCTTATCTCTGCATACAATCGATTATTCCATTCATCGTAAGGAAACTTGGAGAAGTCAGGTTGATATTTGCTAAAGTCGATCACTTCGTCGCTATTCATTCTGGAATCATGTGTATGGGCATTGGCAGGTGCATTTCTTTGAGTCGTCTGTTGTTCAAACTGCTGAATACGATTTCCCCAGGCGGATAAGTGATGCGTGCAAGCTTTCACGGTGGACGCATTATTGTTCAAATCCAACTGGTAAGCAACAAAAGTTCCTCTTCCATGCTCTGAATGAATGTAACCTTGAGCAGTCAACGTATCATAGACCTGATTCACCGTTCCTCTGGAAATGTGATACGTCGTAGCTAACTCTCGAGTAGAGGGTAACTTCTCGCCATGTATAAGATTACCTTCATGAATTGCATCACGAATGGCATGATAGAGAGCCTTCATCTTCGTATATTTTCGGTTCAAATATGAACTGTAAGCTACATGAAATTGCATAGGACCTCCAGAGTTATCATTGAAGTGGTACAATAAAAACCGAAAATATTGGATCTTTTTATATGACCATTCTCATTCTATACTAAATCATAGATTAGAGCGATGCCTTTATTGAAAATCACCCAAAAGTTACTTAGGAGGACTACAATCATGCAAACAGGTACAGATCGTGTAAAAAGAGGAATGGCTGAGATGCAAAAAGGTGGCGTCATCATGGACGTTATGAATGCAGAGCAAGCTAAAATTGCTGAGGCGGCAGGGGCAACAGCTGTTATGGCTCTTGAACGGGTACCTTCCGATATTCGCGCAGCCGGCGGTGTAGCTCGTATGGCAGATCCAACCATCGTTGAAGAGGTTATGAAGGTTGTATCTATTCCAGTTATGGCCAAAGCACGTATCGGTCATTACATAGAAGCCAAAGTGCTTGAATCCCTGGGTGTGGACTATCTCGATGAAAGTGAAGTTCTTACACCTGCAGACGAAGTGTTCCATATTGATAAACATGAGTTTACTGTACCATTTGTATGTGGAGCCAAAGATTTGGGAGAAGCTCTTCGCCGTATTGGTGAGGGTGCATCGATGATTCGTACAAAAGGTGAGCCTGGAACGGGCAACATTGTTGAGGCAGTTCGTCATATGCGTCTAATTAACAGCCAGCTCCGCAAAGTGCAAAACATGTCCAAGGACGAGCTGTACGCTGAAGCCAAAAATCTGGGTGTAGCTTATGAGTTGCTGCGCGAAGTTCATGAAAATGGAAAACTTCCTGTCGTTAACTTTGCAGCAGGCGGTGTAGCTACTCCGGCGGACGCTGCATTAATGATGCACCTGGGAGCAGACGGTGTGTTTGTAGGATCAGGTATTTTCAAATCCGATAGCCCTGAGAAATTCGCTCGTGCAATCGTTGAAGCTACAACACATTACACAGATTACAAATTGATTGCCGAAGTATCCAAAAACTTGGGTGCCCCGATGAAAGGGATCGAAATTTCTAAATTGGCTCCAGAAGAGCGCATGTCCAACCGCGGTTGGTAAGATAACAGGGCATCTAGTTGAATAGATAGTTTGAACATTTATATAGAAGAGCCGATCAATTGAACCTTAATTGATCGGCTCTTTTGTTATTACTGTTTAGCTTGTTGATATCTTCAAAATGCTGTGCCTATAATAATCGGTATGAAGGAAGGTGCAGACAATTCGCTATCTATATGAGTTTATTCAACATCAGGACGATCTGCCTATGAAACTCTTCGTGAACTCGGTAAAACATATTGATTTCCATTGGCACAAGGAAGTGGAAGTTGTATATGTTCTCCACGGTTCAATCATCATGTATCTGGACCAGCAGCAATATACACTGCATGAAGATGATGTGATCGTGGTTAACAGTATGTCCGTCCACAAGATCGAACGAACCAATCAGGACAATGTGTTATTAACATTGCAGTTCGGTCCCGAGTTGATGAACAATAATGTGTTTATCTCCTGTAACTCTGCTATGAACGTGGAACAAAACGCTCCTCGCCTGCAAAGTATTAAACAATATCTTGCGCAAATGGTATGGGAGATCAACAAAAAAACGCGGGGTTATCAAAATTTTACAATGGGCAGATTACAGATGTTATGCGGATGCCTGCAGAGGTATTTTTCCAGTGGAACAAATTTTGCATTGGAAAACGGCAGCAGGGATTATGACTATAAAAGACTGAACAGGGTCCTCACATATATTGATTTACACTACAATGAGAAGATTACGCTGCAGGATATGGCCGATTCCGAACATTTAAGTTTGCATTATTTCTCCCACTTCTTTACCGATAAAATCGGGATACCTTTCCAGAAGTATTTGACGCTCATTCGCTTGGAGAAGGCTCAAGTTCAGCTGGCAGCAAACGATAAAAATATTTCGGAGATTGCGCTGGATTGCGGATTTGCCAATGTGAAGCTGTTTAACAAATACTTTAAGGAAAAGTACGGCTGTACGCCCGGTTCCTATCGGGAAGCTTCTCGTACACCGGAACTCCATCAGTTAAATGTAAACCGCAAACCCAAAACATATGAGGAGTCTTCAAGCGGAGATTATTACGAGATGGAAACACTGAATGCGATTGGCTTACTGTATCGATATCTGGATGTTAAGGTTGACGCCGTTCAGGACACGCTCCCTGTACCGTCTGTACATCTGTCAGACCAGACTTCTATTGAAATTCGTGCAGATCAGACGTCGTCTGTCTATGAAAAGCACTGGAATATGACCATGACGGCAGGGAGAGCCATTGAAGGTTTGCGTGAAGATTGGCGGAAGCAGCTCTCGGCGCTGAAAGGAAAAGTATCTTTTCAATATATTCGATTTCACGGCATCTTTAATGACGAGATGATGGTGTACAGCGAGAACGAGCAGGGCATCCCCCTCTATAACTGGTCTTATGTGGACAAGTTGTATGATTTCCTGCTGGATCAGGGTGTTCGGCCATTTGTGGAATTAAGCTTTATGCCGAGCCAGCTGGCGAGATCCAAAGAAACGCTGTTTTGGTGGAGAGGGAATATTAGCCCGCCATCCGACCCTGCCAAGTGGCAGGCGCTTGTTGGCGAATTCGTTTGCCATTGTTTAAATCGTTATGGAGTGGAAGAGGTGAGACGGTGGTATTTCGAAGTATGGAACGAGCCTGACCTGGCGGGTGTTTGTTGGGCAGGAAGCAAGGAAGAATACTTTGCGTTTTACGAATCGACCGTTCATGCCATCAAATCGATTTTGCCGGAACTGAAGGTGGGGGGGCCAGCTATGGGTTACGGTTCTCTCTGGAACGATACCTGGGCTGAGGAATTTTTGTCCTATTGCCGCAAGCGTGAAGTGGCTCTCGACTTTTTCTCGTTTCACATCTATTCGGAGTATCCCAAGCTAAAAGTTGAAGAGGATCGTTTAACCCAGATCATGCCGCCTGCTTTTTATAAAGAGAGTATTGAACTTATGCGGCAAAAAATGAATGCGTCATCGTACGGTCATGTTGAACTTCATGTCACTGAGTGGAACTTTTCGCTGTATGACCGGAATTTGCTGCACGATACCATGTTCATGGCTCCGTTTGTCATTTACCACACCATGAACACACTTGGTGACGTGAAAGCGATGGCTTTCTGGTCCTTTACCGATGTATTCGAAGAAAGTATCGTTCCCGCTTCTCCTTTCTACGGAGGTTTTGGCCTGATTAACCGCGATGGGCTGAAGAAACCCAGCTATTTTGCATTTGAGCTTATGCAAAAGCTTGGGGATGAGCTGATGGTCAAGGGAGACGGTTATGTTGGAACCCGAAAAAGGGATGGAAGCATGCAATTTTTGTTCTATCACTATGTTCACGTAGACCGGCTGTTTGCAAGTGGAGATTGGTCGGAATTATCCAGCTCAACCCGCTATGACGTCTTTGAGGAAAAAGGCAGCAAAGCTTATGAACTTAGCCTGAGCAATCTCGAGGGACCTTACAAATGCACCAGTTATCAACTAGATCGGGAGCATGGATCGGTATTTGATGAGTGGACCCGCATGGGATCGCCCTATTCCTTGACGGAAGAAGAAATCTTCTATTTAAACGGAAGGAGCGGCCCGGTGATGGAGACAGAGATGGTAAGGGATGAATGTTGGCGCAAGGAATTGGTGCTCCCCCCTCATGGCGTGATGTTACTCATTTTGGACAGGCAATATTAGAAAAAGTGCCCTTAAGACATCCCTTTCAGTATTGAAGGGATGTTTTTTGTTGTTTATTTCTTGTTCAGGCTGGCAAGCTAGAACTGTAGCGATGGATTGGGCAAAAAACGATCCATGATGCGGCAAGTTCCAACAAGAAAGCGTTAACACAAATCGATATACTATGGTTGTGGCAGCATAGAGGAAGACAGGGGGAGTTTTGGATGAAGCGTTTCATGAAATGGATGACAGATTCGTTTGCGCCAAGATTGGAGGCGTTTACGAACAATATTTGGGTTTCTTCGATTCAAGAAGCCATCATGGTCGCCATTCCGATGATTTTCATCGGTTCAATTATCACATTGATTTCGATTTTGCAGGATTTCATTCCGGGAATGCCGGACCTGACACCCATCACAACATTCAGTTTTGGTTTGCTGGGGTTGTTTATTGCTTTTTTGACACCTTATGTCGTGATGGAAAAAAGAGAACGACATAAAATCAAGTTGCTTGCGGGAATGACGGGGATATCTCTGTTCGTTATGCTGCTTAACCCAACTCTAAACGAAGACGGTACCATTCAGTTCATCCTTGAACGATTTGGACCCTCGGGGATGATTACAGCACTCTTGGTAGGTGTATTTGTCGCTCTTGTAATGATCATGTGCAACAAATTTTCGTTCTTCAAAAAGGGATCTTCACTTCCCGAATTCATTATGGACTGGTTCGATTTTCTCGTCCCGATCGCCCTGGTATTAACAACAGGATGGTTGCTTGTATATCAGCTTCATTTTGATATTTTTGGACTGATCGTGAACGTATTTGAGCCGATCAATGCCGTAGGGCAAAGTTTAACCGGATTTTTATTGTTCAATTTCATTGGTGTTGTACTGTATTCTTTCGGCGTAAGCCCGTGGGTCATGACACCGATCTGGTACGCGATCTGGATACCTGCAATCGAAGAAAATGCAGCTCTTGTGGCAGCGGGACAAGATCCCGTCAATATCAACACGTTTGAAACCTTTTTCTCCGGATGGCTGGGTATTGGAGGAATGGGAGCGACCTTGCCGTTAGTTGTTTGGTTCCTGATGGCACGTTCGAAAAAACTGAAATCTGTCGGCAAGGCGACTATTATCCCATCCTTGTTCAACATCAATGAACCCGTCGTATACGGAGCACCTATTGCCTTTAATCCATTACTCATGGTGCCGATGTGGATTAACTCACTTATCACGCCGGTGATTGTGTACTTGGCTCTCGACTGGGGTTGGGTACGGATTCCGAGCAAGATCTTCCAGCTATGGTACACGCCGATCGGCCTCTCCACCTATATTATGTCCGGACTCAATGGGCTGATCTTGCTGGCGGTCGTCCTGGTCATTGTATTTATTGTCTGGTTTCCGTTTTTCAAACTGTATGATGCACAGGAACTGAAGAAAGAACAAGAACAAAATTGATATCAGAAGGGTGAGTACGATGGATAAATCAATCAATGAATTGTTGTCGGCATTGACGCTGGCCGAGAAAGCTTCGCTCTGCGCAGGATTGAATATGTGGATGACAAAAGGAATTGAGCGGTTAAACATTCCGCCGGTTCATATGTACGATGGGACAAACGGTATCCGTAAAACGAACAGCGATGAAGAAATGGGGATTACAACGGAAAATGTACCCGCAACCTGTTACCCTACGGGTTCAGCCATCGGCTCTTCGTGGAATACGGAATTGTTGTATGAAGTTGGTGTGGCACTGGGACGTGAATCAAAAACCATGGACGTTGAGTTGCTGCTTGGACCTGGTGTCAATATGAAAAGAACGCCACTTGGCGGAAGAAACTTCGAATACTACTCTGAAGACCCATACTTGACGGGGGAACTTGGAGCGGCGTTTATAAACGGGATCCAAAGCGAAGGAGTGGGCGCTTCTGTCAAACACTTTGCGGGTAACAACCAGGAGTTCGAGAAGATGGTAACCAGTTCGGAAATCGATGAGCGAACGCTCCGCGAGATTTACCTGAGCGCCTTTGAACGTATTATTAAGAAATCCGATCCTTGGACGGTTATGTGTTCTTATAATTTATTGAATGGAACGTATACAAGTGAGAACGAACATTTGCTGAATGACATTTTGAGAGAAGAGTGGGGTTATGAAGGTGTTGTTCTATCCGACTGGACAGCTGTTAATGATCGCATACGCGGTCTGAAGGCTGGGCTTGATCTGGAGATGCCGGGTCCCGCCAATTACAATGCTAAAGCAATCATTGAAGCGGTTCAGAACCGAAGCCTCTCCGAAGAACAGTTGGATCGAAGCGTGGGCCGGATTTTGAAACTGGTTGAGCGGGTAACGGGCAAGAAAGACATGGATTCTTCTCCAGATTCGGACTATCATGCACTCGCACGTAAAGCGGCGGCCGAAAGTATTGTGCTTCTGAAAAATGAAAACGCGATTCTCCCGCTAGGGCAGGAGTCCATTTCGTCGATTGCCGTGATCGGACGCTTTGCCAAAAAACCGAGAATTCAGGGAGCGGGCAGTGCGAAGGTAACACCCACAAAAGTCGATATTCCATGGGACGAGATAAAAAATCTGGCTGGCGATGCCATGACCATGAATTATGCAGAAGGGTACCCGGAGGATGACTCCATCAATGATGAGCTAATTAACGAAAGCGTCTCATTAGCCATGAATTCCGATGTTGCTGTACTGTTTGTTGGCCAACCGGAATATGCGGAATCGGAGATGCATGATTTGCAAGGCATTGATCTTCCCGAGCATCAAGTGAAATTGATTCTCGCGGTAGCCTCAGTTCAGCCCAAGTGTATTGTCGTAACGAGCAGCGGTTCCGCACTGGCGATGCGTCCATGGGTACAGCATGTACCTGGTGTGATTCATGCTTGGTTGTCGGGTCAAGGCATGGGTAAAGTGATTGCAGATGTATTATTCGGACAGACGAATCCTTCGGGCAAACTGTCTGAGACATTCCCTGTCAAACTGTCGGATAACCCTTCACATATGCGAATTCGCGGAGAGAACGGCAAGCTGTATTATCGTGAAGGCCTGTTCGTGGGTTATCGATATTATGACCGGAAAGAACTGGCACCTCAATTCCCGTTTGGACACGGATTGTCTTACACATCGTTCTCCTATACGGATCTGGAAGTGTCTCAGACCCATACCGGTGCTACTGTGTCTTTCCAATTGAAAAATACCGGAAAGCGCAAGGGGAAAGAAGTTGTTCAATTGTATGTTCACGATGAAGAGTGCACATGGACCCGTCCAGAGAAAGAATTGAAAGCTTTTGCCAAAGTTGAATTGGAGCCGGGTGAAAAACGCAAGATTACCTTTGAACTGGAAGAGAGAGATTTCTCATATTACAACACCAAGTATAACCGTTGGGTGGCTGAGACCGGGTTTTTCCAAATTTCACTTGGCAGCTCGTCCAAAGATCTCCGAATTACGGAACGTCTGCATTGTGACTTTGGTAAGGAAGAAATCACGTTCCACAAATTCAGTCTGCTCAGTGAGTGGATGAGTGATCCTGTAGCGAAAAAGGAATTGGAGCATCGTCTGAATGAAATGAACGAGCATGTTACGGACAAGGTATACCTTAACGAGGAGTTTGTGGGATTCTGGGCAGATTTCCCGATGATCAAAGTATTCCAAATGTTCGGTCAACAATGGATGAATGAGCGTTCACCTGATGAAATTATTAATGAACTTATCGCCAAGGTTAATCAGGAACGTAAAGAATAGTTAAGTAAAAGAGAAACCAAGTTCAATCCTAAACAAAGGACATGAACTTGGTTTTTCTAACGTTTCGGGATATATCGTTATGGAACGTAACCTTCGAACCAGGATGCGGCAACAACTGTCATATTCAACGTGACGGATTTCAGCTCATGTTAGTCACCAGAGGAGAAGGGCATTGAACCTGTCACAGATTAAGTTTACGATAATGCGACGAAATGAGGCACCCTTATGGAGGGTTCTTTTTATTTATCAGATAAATGATATTGATTATTGTTCTCATTTACACGCTTCGACATTTACTGTATACTGACAATAGTTATTTTACATATTGGTCAAAAAGACAAGAGAGAATTCAAAAGGGAGAGATTATTTACATGTTGGTATCCGTTAAAAAAGGGATGTTTCTTTGTTTAATTACTGCAATGATTCTGGTGCTCGCAGCGTGTTCAAGCAGCAATGGTGGCAGCAAAGAGGCAAATGGCAGCTCACAGCAAGCTGCGGAGAGCAGTGTCACGAATGAAGCAACAAACGGGGAAAAAACCGACGCAGACGCTTCAGCACCTGCTGAAACAACTTACCCGGTAACCGTTTCAAATTATACAACAGAGAACGGCACATGGGTGAAGAAGGATCAAACGTTTGACAAGGCACCTGAACGAGTAGTTGCCAATACACAAGGTGCAGCCGAGCTGATGATTCGCCTTGGTTTGACAGACAAACTTGTAGGTGTAGCTGCGTTGTTTGGTAGTGTACCTGAAGATATTGCTGACGAGTTTAAACAAGTTCCTGTGCTTGCTGAAGGCTATGTCGGTAAGGAAGTGACAATAGGGGCTACGCCTGACTTGGTTGTAGGGCGTGGTGGATTGTTTGAGGATGCCGATTGGGGTGTTGGTACAGTAAGCAGCTTGAATGATATGGGGATTAAAACTTACGTGCAAAGTACCAGTGTTCCTGACGCATCGTTAGATAGTCTGTATCAGGACATTACTGAATTAGGTGAGATATTCAACGTACAAGCGAACGCAGCGGCATATATTGAGAAGCTTAAAGCACGCGAGACTGCGTTGTCGGCTCGAGCTAGCGCTGAAACGATCAACTATGCATCATTTTCGGATAATGGTGATGGAACCATTGGAATCTACAACGGAAATGGTGATACGTTTATTGAAAGTGCAATGTCATTAATCAATATGCATAATATGCTGATTAATGAAACCGGCACACTCAGTCTGGAGAAGTTAATCGAGATTAATCCGGATGCAATGATTATTTCGAGGTATGCAGGTGGTATTGATCCTGAGCAGACGATTGAAAAGCTGCTTGCCAACAAACAGGTACAAAACATTAACGCAGTTAAAAACAAAAAAATCTACATTATTGATTTCAACAACTTCTGGGGTTACGGGGATTCCATCTTCACAGGTGTTGAAGGACTCGCTGATGATCTCGGGTTGTAAATGAGTACCATTAAAAGTCGCTATTTTAGCGGCTTTTTTTTGTTATCAGGGACCCAATTCTTGTTTCAAGCTGATCAAACTTTTATTGGAAACTAACGTTATTATTGTAAGATTAAAAATTACATGAAGTGGGTGAGTCGCTGTGAGAATGAAGCAAATTAAAAAAGTAGTTGTCGTTGCATTAGTGATGTCGGTGTTATTACCATTGGGGGCTCAAAAATCTGAAGCAGCATCCAAATATGTTGATTTGGAAATTCAGTGGGCAGACGGTCGTATCAACCATGTTCAGACGTTAATCAAGGATGGAGTCACTTACGGAAGTTTTTTCTCACTGGGTATTAAGGCAGGCCTAGTGTGGGGGATGGAAGATGATAATACGGCCGTACTGAAGAGCAGTCAGAAGCATATTGTTGTGCACTTGGGAAGCAGCATTGCCGAAGTGGATGGTCAAAAAGTAGATATGGGCAGAGAACCGGTGTGGTATATTAGTCACCTTTATGTACCCATAGGATTTCTTGCATCTGCTTTGGACGGGGAAGTGACTCATCAAGATATGAAAACGAACAAGGTAACCGTGACTGGATTGAGCAATTATACTGATACTTTTTATGGCAGCAACATGGGTTACACCTATGTCATTCGCACTGCAAAAGGAGATCTTGAGATTACGAATGCTTCTACTGGACAAAAGAGTTCGATTCCCTTAGGGATCAAGGACATGAATGTGAACACTCATGATCTTAAGATAAATTTTAACAGGAGTCCCCAAAATCTACTTATTGTCAACATTGAACACACTAATCGAAAAACGGAAGACTACGATCTTTACACGTTGGTATTCAAAAATAAAGGTCTGATTCGCAAATCCATTGCTCACGGGGTAACGGGGCAGCATGAAATTTTGAATTCAGATAGTACCATTCAACTCATCGAAGACAACAGTATACGTATTATTGAAGATGGAAGTGGTAAAGTGCTTGAAGTCCTTTCTCGTTGAATAGATATCTGATCCGATATTCATGAATTACATCCCCTCACCAACTGAATAATAATACAAACATCTCAAAGAGCAGCTGATCAGAGTGATCAGCTGCTCTTGCATATTTCTTCCCAAATCTTTTCACAATCAAAAGTAGTTAAAATATCTTTTTGTAAATCTAAATACAGTGGTTTTAAATTTTTATAAAGATATTAATCTTTCAAGACTAGTTGACTTGTGAATGTATTATCGGTATAGTGTGAATCAGTTCACAGTATACATTAAGGAGTAATCTATGCCAAAAAATTCGTTCTTTCGCTTAGATGAAGCAAGGCGCGAGGAAATATCGAATAGCGCTATGCATCTTTTTGTTAATAACCTTTACGAGGATATAACTATGAAGATGGTTTTGGATAGTTTGTCCATGCACCCCGGAACATTTTATCGGTATTTTGAAGACAAAGATGACCTTTATTGTCACTTAATACGTAATGTGACTCAGAAAAGAGCTGCATATTTTAATAACAGTAATGAAGATTCCCTTTACAGCTATTTCCTTACTGGCTTATTTGGTAACGTTAATGGCATGGTGACCGAGCCACTGAATGAGTTGGAAATCAAACTGACTAAAACATTTTCATATATTCCTGAGGACATTTTGCTTAAAGTATATGTGAATGTGTTAAAGGGCGAGTCATTCCCCATGATCAAGGACATTTTACGCCGAATGAGAGTTGATGGGTATCTCCGACCTGATGTTGACGACGACCTGATTTCTTTTATGTTTGAGTCAATGCAGCTTAATTTAATCTTGTTTTTTAGGGAATTCGATATTAAGGACTCTAAGCTGCAACATAAGATCAGCAAATACTTTGCTGAATTTATGGGCCATGGACTGCTTGAAGATCATAAATATTCTGAAATGGTTAGCGATCTCAAGGGGGAAAGAAAATGAAAACCTATGACGTATTTCCAGAACCAATTGGCGGCTATACTGTCGGTCGAACCCAGATGGATTTTGAGTACACGGCATCAGATTACTCCAAAAGAGAACTGACCGCTTTTGTGTACTATCCGTCTGACAGTAGCGAAGGTAAGACTACATCAAGGTACATGTTTCCTGAAGTCTACGGGATGTTTAATGAGCAGCCACTTGTCACTGCGTTGAAGGATGTTTTCTCTATAGATATCAAGACCCAGTGTTACGACGACCTTGCTCTCTCCGGGAAGGAAAAGCGCTATCCAGTGTTATTCTATGTTTGCGGTGGAGGCGGTTCTCCAGAATGGGGTACAGTGCTCTGTACAGACTTGGCAAGCATGGGGTATGTTGTGGTAAGCATCGGCCATCAGAATAGCACGATGTATAAGCGTAAAGATGGACGTCTGTTTAATGTATCCAAGGATTTTTCGGATGTCATTACAGCGTTTGGTGAAGATCCGGAGATGCTGGCGTTGGCTGGTAAGATGGAGTTGCGTCCTGACGATGAAACTGCCATTGAGATGTGCCGTAACGTGCTTGCACAACCGATACTTTCCAAGATAACAGAGTATAGTGAATCACAGGCAGAAGATGTAAGGTATGTAGCCGATTATCTTTACAAACTGGACTCTGGAGAACTGAATTCCATCTTTAAGGACAGATTGCTGCTTGACATCGGCATGGGTATAGTCGGACATTCTTATGGAGGGCCTACGACGGCGATGGTTTGCCGGGATGACGACCGGTTCGCCTGCGGGATTGGCTTGGATAGCGGTGCGTTTGGACTTCTTGACAGCGATCTTAAGAAACCCTTCTTGCTACTGTTTTGTGAACCTAACTATAATATGAATGCGATTATTGGCGCTAACAATAGCATGGAAACCTATTATTTCTCAATTGATCGTGTTGCACATTTGGATTACTGTGACATCATGTTTACCAGTGTTAATGAGGAACTCAGAGGTGAACGGGATGCTATGGAGATGCGAAATATTGTTACAGACTATGCAAAGAACTTTTTTGATCATTACATACTGCAGAAGGCAGCAAGTGTGGAAAGCCTGGCATACGATGGTGTGGAATTGATCAAGAAGACCAGCAACATGTGACATAACCGAGAAATTGCTGATTAATGCATGTCAAAGAGCTAGCCGTACAGACGCAGAGCCGATAACCCCTATTACGCGGTTATCGGCTCTCTGGCTCTGATATTGCAAATTGACTTCCTGGTTCCAATAACTGACGCTTATTCGGCCTTAGTACCGCCAGTGTTTACTTCACCTCCAGGCTCCATCAACATGATATGACATTCTTTTTCGGAGGAAGGCTTGATCTCGACTCCCTTAGGGACAATATACATCTCGCCCTTGGAAATCTTCACTTGCCCATCACGAAAATCAATTATCATTTCCCCTTCGAGCACAAAAAATAACTTATCGGTCTCCTCATGAACATGCCACTCAAAATCTCCAGCAATCTTAACGATCTTAAATTGATAGTCATTCATTTCACCAATGAGTTTCGGAGACCAAAGATCGTTTAATTTCGAAAATTCCTCATTTAATTGAATAGCTTGATAGTGCATTGTCATTCCTCCTGTGTATTAATCCTTTATGTTCAGTATACTGATCTAGGCTTTTGTATAACATGGATACCTATTGAAATCAGGATGGATTATTGATGAACTTCAGACGATACTCCGTAGGAGAAATACCACATTGTTTCTTGAACACTCTGCTAAAATAAAAGGGGTCAGCAATGCCAACGGTCTCAGCAATCTGTTGTACAGACGCATCACTTGCCAATAACATTTGCTGTGCCATGTTTATACGATATTTCAATACATATTCTGCTGGACCCATACCTGCATGTCTTCTAAATACGTAGGAAAGTCGATTTCGATTAACGTTATTTTGTTCTGCCAGCGATGCGACAGTCAGACTTTGATCATAGTATTCTTGGATATAGGTAGAGACCCGTTCGAATAAAACATCTGATTCACAACTATTTTGCCTATGATCAACACATATTAAGGTCTCATTCAGTACATCGCGAAACAGCATCTCGGTCTGAAACTTTGAAATACCTCCGTGCTGATTATACACATGCCAAAGACGCGTGATTAATTCGATCAGACGTGGGGATTGACCCGTTGATAATTCAAAATGCTGATGGGAAAAGCTTGTCTCCTCGAGGTCCGAACTACATATCCGGTATAAAACGAGAATGTATTCCCAGTCCGTTCTATGAAACACGGTTTGATCCAGTTTCATTTTCGCGCCCCCGTGTACAACTTTTCCTGGTGAAAAGATATAGGGCGTACCCTCAAATTGAAATTGTATTTTTCCTGTAAGAGGAAATACAAATCCAGGAAAAGAATCGGTATAGTCAGCCTGGGGAACCCCCGGATTTCTAGCATATCGATATACTCCTTCTACTTGAAAAGGAATATGTGCAAAATGCGCTGCTAACTGATTAACGTCTACGTTCACATTTCGTACCTCATTTCAATAATGTTTGTCGGTGATTCTGAGATCAATCGTTGTGCACCTTCTCCAACATTATTGATAACGATTATCACTGTCAACATATATAATGAAAAAGAAAGCTCTTTTTACATATGGGCAATAGAATCCATCTTGTGTTAACATGTGCACTAACTAATCCAATGGCTTGTTTGAGAAGGGGAACCCATGTCAATTCGAATAAAAATGCTGCTGTCCTTCACGGGCATGCTTGTTATAAGTCTGCTGTTCATCCTGCTTACGGCAAGTCTGTATACGATTGCGGCCACAGGGGATCTACAGAGTTTCCGCGATATTTACAAGGTACATTATCAGATCAACCCCCTGACTGAACAGGGAGAATCGATCTTTCAAGAGATGAAGTTCCTGGCCAAAAATGACCCGGATGATCTGCAGAACAAGGTTTTACTGCGTGAATATGACATGAAGCTGCGGGCTGAGAAGTCAGGGCTCTACGTCAGACGGGAGAATAGCCAGATTTTCGAATCGCTGACCTTCAATCAGCCAGAACTGAAGCAAGCACTACCTGCCTATGATCTTAACAATTATCAGATTCGAAGCACCTTCAATATTGGTGAGCGGTTTTATGCGTATGCAAAATTTGATTTTCAATATTCAGACGGGGAACGGGGGAGTATCTTTGTCATTCGCGAGAGAAGCCCCTTTGCGGAGCTTACTCGCAAGCTGCTGCCTGTGATGTCATTCCTGCTTATTGGCGTCCTCATCATTGCAAATCTGCTCTTGTTCCGCTGGATCACGCGCAGCTTCATTAAGCCATTGAATCAACTACGAAGTTCAGCCGAACATATTAAGGATGGCAATCTATCCTTTAAACTTCAGCTAAACTCCAATGACGAGGTTGGTCAACTCAGCGAAGCGTTTGAGAGCATGCGGAATCAATTGCAGCGCTCTTATGCGTTACGTCAGCAGGACGAAGTGAACCGCAAAGAGCTTATCTCCAACATTTCGCATGATCTCCGTACGCCGATTACCAATATCAAAGGTTATATTGAGGGCATTCGTGACGGAGTGGCTAATACTCCGGAGAAAATGGAGAGTTATGTTAATATCATTCACTCCAAAGCAGTTAGCATGGATAAGCTGGTGGATGAACTGTTTTTGTATTCAAAGCTCGATTTGAACCAAGAACCTTTCCTGTTTAAAACAGTTGATCTCGCTGATTTCCTTGAAGATAGCATTGAAGAACTGAGATACGATTTGGAGGATAAAGGTGTTGCCCTGGATTGGAATAACCAGGTGTCTGGGCCAGCTATGGCTGCTGTGGATCCGGAGAAGTTAAAACGTACCGTTGTTAATGTGGTGGATAATGCACTCAAATACATGGAGAATGAACATAAACGATTCGAGATTACACTTCAAGCCGATGAGAAATGGATTACGATGGGCTTTAAAGATAATGGCAGGGGAATACCTGAAGAGGCACTGCCTTATATATTTGAACGCTTCTATCGTGCAGAACAATCCCGGAATTCCTCAACGGGCGGAAGTGGGCTCGGGCTGGCAATTGCCCGGCAAATCATTGATGGACATGGGGGCTTCATCTGGGCAGAAAGCCAGCCCAATGATGGCACGAGCATATATATCAAACTGAAACGACTGAATGAAGAGAGGGACTAATAAGTAATGGCAAACATTTTGATCATTGAAGACGAAACAACGATTGCGGAACTGGAACGGGATTATTTTGAGCTCAATGGATTTTCCGTGGAGCTCTGTCATACTGGAGATGAAGGCCTGAAGCAGGCACTGGAGGGGGACTATAATCTGATCATTGTTGATCTGATGCTTCCGGGACTCGATGGCTTCGAATGTTGCAGGCGCATTCGCGAGGTAAAGGAGGTGCCCATCCTTGTTGTTTCCGCAAAAAAGGAAGAAATCGATAAGATCCGGACGTTCAATCTGGGAGTGGATGATTTTATTACAAAACCGTTCAGCCCAAGTGAGTTGGTTGCACGAGCAAAGGCTCATTTGACCCGATACGAGAGACTTCTTGGCAAAAACAAACCAGCTGAGCAGGATGAAATCCACATTCGGGGGCTTCACATTGACAAAGGATCACGCCGTGTTTTCGTTAATGGAGAAGAGGTGGCGATTACAACCAAGGAATTCGAGTTAGTTGTATTTCTTGCGAGTCATCCCAATCGTGTATTCAGCAAATCTGATCTGTTCGAGCGGATCTGGGGCATGGATTCCACCGGAGATATTGCAACGGTAACCGTCCATATTCGCAAACTGCGTGGGAAGCTGGAGACAGACCCCAAAAATCCGGAGTATATTGAGACCGTCTGGGGCGCAGGCTACCGATTTACTGCATAAGTTTCCTGAAAATTTAGAGCCAGTTTATATTTTGTTAATAACTTTATCCTTGGGAGTTTCTTTTTGTCCTCTATTCTATAGATACAGGCAACTACAACCTATAGAGGAGGAATTCAACTATGAATTCGACAACCCGCAAAATCGCTACATTTCTAACCATAACTGCATTAGGTACAGCAGTATTCCCGCTAACTGCGAATCACGTACATGCAGCTACATACGTTACTAACATTGCGGCAACAACCGCACAGCTTACCCAACAACAGATCGAAGCTGCTATGAAGGATCTGAATAGCTTGGGGATCATGAACGGATATGCAGATCAATCTATGGGTGAACATCGAGCGATTACCCGTGCGGAGTTAGCTTCATTGGTTTTCAAAACGTTTAATTTGGAGAGCAAGATGGGAGAAACCGTAGAATTAACGGATGTCAATCCCAATGCATGGTATGCGCCATATGCGTCAAAGCTTGTTGAACTCGGCATCATGCAAGCTAACGATGGACGATTCAATCCGCAGACTCAAGTGTCGGATGCTGAACTCGAACAGGTCGTATCCAAAGCGATGCAACGTGATGTAAAGTCCGTTCACCATTGGATGAACGAGTTTTACTCCGAGAACGGTTCGGCAACGCGTGGCGAAACAGCAGTGTTGTTGCAAACCGCACACCAAGCTATTCCTTCGGAGCAAGCTCAAATCAAGAGCGTTAGATCACTGAATGCCATTACGTTAATTGTCACATTCGACAAGCCGCTGACAGCAACGAATGAAGCTTTTGCCAAGGCACAAACGGACTTTGCATTTAGTGGCGGGTTGACGTTAACCAATATGCCCCGTTTGAAAACAGGGGCGATTGCGACTTACATCGTTCCAACGTCCGTACAAGATGCTGGTGAAGTGTACAACCTGACTTACAAAGGCCAAGACGCTGGTTCCTTTGAAGGCAGTGCCACGAAAATAAACATGACAACGGCTAGTCAAGTAACGAATGATACATTCGAGATTGAAGCACTGCAAGTGAACGGTGTAGTGGATTATGGTTACATCATTTCGGCTTACAGCGGTGGTCGAGGAGCTAATGCATTCGTGCTGAATGATCAAGAGCAAGCAGGAGGCAAAACGGTTCAAATCATCTCTTCCATGCAGGCAAGACAAGTTGTAATTACGCCAGAAGGTGGCGAGCCTATCATTGCCAGATATGTTCCGTTCACGCAATCCACAGATGGTAAACAAGAACCGAAGTTCCGTTTGCCTGAAGGACAAACGCTGAAATCAGGTGTCACATATACGGTTTCTTCGGATTGGGCCAACATCGAAAATGCTTCATTTACGGCGAAATCGTTTGATGCACTAGTGGTTGCAAATGCTCAAGCAGTGAGCGAAACCTCCATTGAAGTTACGCTTGACCAGGACCCTGGGGATGAACTGTTCTCTGGTCGAAGTGTAACGTTAACTTCACCTAGCGGGGATGTTCTGACGGCCACTTATAAATATTCAAGTCGAAAAGGTGCGACGGGTGTATTCGACCTAACGAATGATGGGAAGTTGACTCCGGGTACTACGTATACAATAAACCCAGTTGGGGGTTGGAGTATCGCTTCTTCGGTCACCTTGACACTGGAATAAAGGAGACAGTATGAGTAAATCGCTGATCATCGTTGTCCTGATAAGTAGTATGTTGATCGTCCAAGGCTGCGTGCCTGAAATGAGAAACGACTCTAACGTAGAGGTAAAGGCCATGACTTCAGCAGATGAACAGCTGTTCAAGGCAGTAGAGGACAGCGATACTGAACGCATCGAACAAATGATTCAAGCAGGCGCCAGTATCAATGCTCAAGATCAGACTGGACGAACCGTTACAATGATTGCAACTTACAATAATGATCCAACATCGGCTAAAGTGTTAATTGAAGCGGGGGCAGACGTGAATATACAGGACGATATGAAAAACACCCCGTTTCTGTATGCTGGCGCTGAAGGATACTTGGATATTTTGAAGCTGACAATCGAGGCCGGAGCGGACCCAACGATAACGAATCGATATGGAGGGACAGCACTTATTCCAGCTTCGGAGCATGGATATGTGGATGTAGTGCAAGAATTACTGACTCAAACTTCGGTGGATGTGGACCATGTGAATCAATTGGGATGGACAGCACTACTCGAAGCGATCATTCTTAACGATGGCAATGCTCAGCAGCAGGAGACGATACAATTACTCATTGATCATGGAGCAGACGTGAACATACCAGATCGTGATGGGGTATCACCGCTCAGTCATGCAAAGAATAAAGACTTTAAGGAAATTGAAGAAATTTTGGTACGAGCTGGTGCGAAATAGACCCTTTTAGGGTGAATAAATTAACAAACATGTTGAGATATAGGTAAAAATGGTTTTCATGGAGCGCCTGATTCCTTCTATGCTGAAGGGCAGGCGCTTCATTCAATCAATCTTACGTTTATGAAACTGGCATAGTCTTAACATGACATGCTTAGATACAAGAATGAGGATCTTAAAAATTGAATATCTCTGCTTTGAAGTTTGCTATAGTGTACCACTATACTTCCAGATAAAATGGAAATACCAACCATGTAAGCGCTATCTATTATTGTTCTGCTTGTACATGTTGGAATCATTCATGGAGGTGTATGATGAAAAGGAAGTCTTGGTATACTTTGGCGGTAACTGGTGTCATCTCTTTGTTTTTTTCGGTAAGCGCTTTCGCGGGTTATGTTTTCTGGGAACCTCTAACCTATTTTAACGCAAGTACGTGGCAAAAAGCGGATGGGTATTCCAATGGGAGCATGTTTAACTGTACGTGGAGGGCTAACAATGTTAATTTTACAAGTGACGGCAAGCTTAAGCTTGGTTTGACCAGCTCTGCACAGAACAAGTTTGATTGCGGAGAGTATCGTACCACAAATACGTATGGGTACGGCTTGTATGAAGTCAGTATGAAACCTGCCAAGAACACAGGTGTAGTATCGTCTTTTTTCACATACACAGGCCCTGCACATGGCACCCAATGGGATGAGATTGATATCGAATTTTTAGGAAAAGACACAACCAAAGTGCAGTTTAATTATTATACCAATGGCGTTGGTAATCATGAGAAGGTTATCAATCTAGGTTTTGATGCATCCCAGGGCTTCCATACGTATGCATTTGACTGGCAGCCGGGACACATCAAATGGTATGTTGATGGTGTATTGAAACACACGGCAACCAGCAATATTCCTAAAACACCTGGAAAAATCATGATGAACCTCTGGAATGGAACAGGAGTAGATAGCTGGCTCGGTCCTTATAACGGGGCCAATCCGCTCTATGCTGAGTACGATTGGGTTAAATATACGAGTAATTAAGCAGACTGAAGCAGCCGTTAGCGGCTGCTTTTTTCTATATTCAGGCATTGTATTTATTCAATATATGTATTCAATATCCAATATCCTAAATTAATGCAATAAATGTTGCAATATTAGTATGGGCATAAATATCATACATTCATTATGATTAACCTGTAAGCAACATTACATAGACTGGGGGAACGAAGTTGGACACAAGTAAAAAGAGACGAGTAGGCAGTTTGGTCATGATCGGTGTATTGGCCCTATCTGCAGCCTTGAGTGGGTGTAGTAACGGGAACGACAAGAAAACAGAATCGAGTACACCAGCGACAACGTTGGAACTCAAAAATGGGAAGTATGATCCACCAGTATCCATTACGTATTTACGACCATGGGGTCCAGACGTGAAGTTTAAGTCAGGTGAGGATCAGGATAACAACGTCCATACAAAATGGGCCAAGGAGAAACTCGGGATTGAGTTGAAAAACCAGTGGATATCTCCTTCTACCAATAATGCATTTGAGACAAAACTGCGTCTGTCACTGGCTTCCAATGCGGACATGCCGGACATTATTTCATATCGCGGCGAATTCAATCTGGTGCGTGAATTGATTGAGTCCGGAAAATTTGTCGATGCCGGCGAGTTGTTTGACAAATATGCCAGCGACACATGGAAAGCAGCTGTAAACGAAGATCCTTCCGTATGGTATCCATACATGCAAGATGGCAAAAAGATCGGTATTCCGATTCTGGACTATTCCTATAATGGTGATCCTGTCATGTGGATCCGTGAAGACTGGATGAAGAAATTTAATCTGGAAGCACCTAAAACTATAGATGATCTTGAAGTCATTATGGAAACGTTTACGAATCAAGACCCGGATGGCAATGGGAAGCAGGACACTTACGGACTCACCATTGGCTTCAAGAACTGGCTGAACACATGGATGTCTGAAGCTGGGTGGGTATTTGGCGCTTATGGTACAATGCCAAACCAATGGAATCTGACGGCAGACGGAAAACTTGAATACGGTTCCGTTACACCTGGTGCAAAACAGGCTTTGGCCAAATTACAGAGCTGGATGAGCAAAGGTTATATCCCGGAAGAAGCCGGTGTGTATGACGAGACAAAAGCTGCTGAAGAATTTACTGCCGGAAAAGCAGGTATTGTGGTCGGTCCTCATTGGATGCCATCCTGGCCGCTGGAGGATGTGAAGAAAAACAATCCTGAGGCTGAATACAAAGCGTATCCCATTCCTTCCGGTCCAAACGGTCAAGCAGGCAGACATGGGACGTCGAACGGAAATGGCGTAGTTCTGATTAACAAAGACATGAAAAATCCGGAAGCCTTTTTCACCTATCAGAACTATCTCTTTGATCACTATGCGAATCCTAAAGAGGGCGATGAGTTTGAGCATGGATTTGCGGAAGGATACGATTGGGTTATGGTAGATGGGAAACCATCAACCGATGCAAGTCTTACGGGTGGTTATGCTCCCGAGAAGTACACTTTGACTTTTGATGGAGCGCGTATTCCCAATCTAAGCATGACAACACTTGCCAAGCTGGCAAGCGGTGAAGAAGCAACTACACCGTTTGAGAAGAAAATCAAATCAGGTGTACCAGTACCTATGCTTGATGCAGCCAAGATTGTTTTGGATCAAAAAGATATCGTGTTCAATCAAATGTTTACCGGTGCACCTTCAATGACAATGCAGATGAACAATGATATTTTGACGAAGATGGAGAAAGATACCTTCTCTCAAATTGTATATGGCAAAACCTCTGTTGATGCGTTCGACTCATTTGTTGAGAAGTGGAAGTCTTCAGGCGGAGATCAGATTACGAAAGAAGTTAACGAGTGGTATGATTCCGTGAAAAGCGGCAAATAGGATGACGCAGGGATGGATGAATTGATTCATCGCGGCCACATAAGCACCAAAAAGGCATTGCCGGAGAAGATCTCCGGCAATGCCTTTTTGTATTTGATATGGAGAAGGGGAAACCGAAGAGATTGCCAGAACGTCAAGTCTGGCTTTAGTACTTTTTTAAACCGGCAGATTTTCCCGATATTCCTGCGGTGTAAGATCATAAAATTTCTTGAAAACTCGAATAAAATATGCGGTATTGTTGTAACCGACAAGTTCTGCAATCTCAAACACTTTGGCGGTTGATGTTCGCAAATGATAGGCTGCTTTCTCCATTCTTAACCGGTACACATAAGCAGTAAGTGCTTCACCTGTCTCCGCTTTGTATACCTTGGACAAGTACACTGGATGCAGATGCACATGGTCGGCAATTGCAGGCAGCGATACATCTCCAGCCAGATGAAGGTCGACGAAACTTTTGACGCTGCGCACAATGGTGCTGTGATTGTCTCTAAGCTCTTGTTCAGCATCATCTCGTATGTAATGAAGTGTACGCAAGGACCAGTCCTGTAGCTGCTGCGCAGTGGAGTAGCTGGGAGCTTGAAAGTAACGATAGGACTCTGCTGGAATCAAAGAAGAGATTTGTTTGCCATTTTTATGAATGATGTACGCAAAGGCGCCTGCAATAGCAAAATACACCTCGAAGGTTGACTCCGCAATATCATGATGTTCATTGGAATGCAGCAGTTCCTCAAATATGTGTTCGATTTTCTGTTCCACATCCTCAAAGCGACCAGCTTCGAGCAAGCTAATCAAGGTTGGTGGCTGATAAAGCGACCTGATCGTATGTAGAGGATTAGCATCCGTTTCATCGGAAGCGGTGACAAACAAACCTTGCACCTGACCCATCCGTTTACGCATGGACATAACCGTTCGCTCATAGAGTTCTCCAATTTCGTGGGGAAACTTGCCCCAACTGGAGACGGAAATGGAGATTGCACCTTTCAGGTATAACTGAACATTGGTTTGAATCTGGGCAGCATACTGCTCAAGCAATGTCTGAGGCGTCTCACTCCGGCTATAACTCATCGTTGTGGAATGTTTCATGCTTACCAGAACAACAATGTAATCGTGCACGTCACGTGTATGCCAGATATGAAAATGATTATGCATTACTTCACTTATGATATTACATATCGCATATTCCATTAGGGCCAGGTCACCGTGCGCCATATCGGATAGATGTTTCTCCATACGGATAATCAGCATGCCGAGATCTTCTCCTACGGAGTAAGGAAGCTCCAGCAGATCAAGCTTGTCTGCCAGCGTCTTCTGATCATAGACTTTCCCAGTCAGCAACTCATGCAGCATCGTGGATTGAAGCAATGGCAGATGATCCTGAAAGGCGTGTAAGGCTCTTTGATGAGATGCTGCTGTTTCCCACTTTTCTTTAATTCGATGAACAAGACGTTGCACGGATTCGATCAGATCTTCATCGCTAACAGGTTTCAGCAAGTAATCAAAGCTTTCCTGCGCAATTGCCTGTTTGGCATATTCAAAGTCGGCGTGACCTGATAACAGAATCGTCTGCACATGAGGCCACTTTTCATGAATCGCTGTAATCAGCGCAATGCCTGACATTTCGGGCATACGTATATCCGTAATTACAATGTCAATGTCGTGGTTGTCCATAATTTCCAGCGCTACTGCACCGGATAAGGCTTCATGAACTGTACCGATCCCGCAGCTTTCCCACGGAATGGTCTCTGCCAGCGTTTCCACGACGGAACGTTCATCGTCAACTAGTAATATTTGCAGCATGGGTCGTTCACCTACTTGTCTGTATTGTCGTGCCATGTGATGTTAACTTTAATCCCACCCATTGAAGAATGATCATAAGATAGTCCAGATCCTTCACCGTAGAGAAAAGATAAACGCTGATGGACATTCCATGTACCACATCCCATATTCTCATCCAGCGGTTTAAGAAGATTATCTCTCAGATGATCAAGCTGTTTCTCAGACATGCCAAGCCCGCTGTCCTCCACGATAATCGTGTACACATCATCCTCGCAGTCCGCATAGATTTTAATCTCACCATCTACCGATTTGGGCTCCAGACCATGAATAATAGCGTTCTCAATAATAGGCTGGAGGGTTAGTCTGGGAACTGTTTTATCTAAAATATCATGGGGCACGTCGATTGTAAAATGCATTCGTTCCAGACGAAGTGACTGGATTTCCAAATAATTTTTGACCATCGTCAGCTCTTCACGAAGCGTGGCTTGATCCTTTTCGGACCTGGTTATGTATCGGTAATACTCCCCCAGATTCAGTGCCATGGCTACCACGGCCTTTTCATTTTTCATTCGGGCCATGTTCTTGATATAGAACAGGCAGTTATATAGAAAATGCGGATTAATCTGCGACTGCAACTGTTTGAGCGTGGCTTCCCGACTTCTTAATTTCTCCTCATATACATTCTCGATTAATTCTTGAATTCGTTGAGCCATGATGTTGAAACGTGCAAATAACAAGCTGAACTCATTGCGTGCAGAATGATGAAGCCGAACGGAAAAGTCCCCAGTGGACAAGCGATTTGTCCCTTTCACCAACTGTAAGAGTGGAAGCTGCACACTTCGGTAGAGTGTATATAATACAACAACACTCATCACGATCAGAACGGCAATTGAAGCGTAAAAAAGATTCCGGCTGCTCGTAATCGGTTTCAAAATTTGCTGCATAGGCACATAGTCAACATAATACCAGCCGAGGCTCTTGGATTGAATATAGGAGACGTAATATTCCGTTTTGTTCAACGTTGTACTGAATCCACCGCTGGCCTGCAGTTTTGCGTCTTTCAGGGAAGGCAGGATTGCGTTCAAGGTTTCCTTTCCAGAACTATTGCTGATTAATCCATAATCGGGATGGAACATGAACGGATCACCTTTATTATTTAATTTGTTTTGATTAAGAAGTGCAGTTAAGTGATGAACTGGAAAACTGATTTTGGTAATCAATCTTGCTTTGCCAGGTCTCGCCATCGCTGTCGTTGGATCGGTAGTGTACCAGATAAACTGATTGTCGGCATAGGTCCAGGACTGCGAGAGAGGCTCCTTAAATTCATCATCCCTGTACGGAATGTAAGCATAATAATCCGTTGATATCACTTTTTGCATCCTTGGGAAGTATAGTGTGATGGTCGAATGCCATTTGCTTGCTGCGTTGTACAGATTCATCTTTTCCAGAATGGCACTTCCAACTTTCACACGTTCATAGGGAATGTCCTTATAGTCGGGGCGTTGATATTCCTGAATACTCGAATCTTGCCCAATAGACATCCCATACAATGACAATTGGTAAATGTTGGATTCTACTGAATCAGCAAATGTCGATAGATGATTCATCGTATTGTTCTGAATCTCGTGTTCGATAACACGCACGCTTTCCCGGTTCGAGTATGTATAGAGAAACAGCACCAGAATAAGCAGCATCACAAACAACAGTGTAATTTTGGTAAAGACATTCAAGCGTGTGAACAAAGTCCAACCTCCTTAATCTTATTAAAATATTGATATCGTTGTTGCAATATTAGGATATAGATCACAAATTTCCATTGCTATAATTTTAATATACAAGTTCACGATGACTTGTAAAATACAAAATTTAGAACATGGGGGATGCAGGAGTGAAGGAACATACGTTAGAAACGCCGCATAAACGGCGCTCCACCAGGGTTAAACAGCGCTGGAATATGCAACGGAACTGGACCTTGCATATGATGCTCATTCCAGCTGTATTGCTGGCACTGGTGTTTCAGTACATACCGATGGGTGGCATTGTAATTGCTTTTCAGGATTTCAAGCCATACTTGGGATTTTCTGAATCCAAATGGGTGGGTTGGGACAATTTTCGATATTTATTCTTATATCCGGACGTAGGTCAGGTGATCTGGAATACGCTGGTCATTGCATTTTTCAAAATCATCGCAGGACTGTTCGCTCCATTCCTGTTTGCCATTTTGCTCAATGAAGTGCGCTTGACGGCATTCAAGAGAGTGAGTCAAACGCTTGTGTATCTACCGCATTTCCTATCATGGGTTATTCTCGGTGGTATTCTGCTCGATATCCTGTCTCCTCAGGGCGGCATGGTCAACCAGCTTGTCGTAGCCTTTGGAGGAGAACCGATCTTCTTCCTAGGGGACGGTACATGGTTCCGAATAACGCTGATCCTCAGTGATGTGTGGAAAGAATTTGGTTTTGGTACGATCGTATTTCTGGCTTCTCTCTCAGGAATTAATCCTGCACTCTACGAGGCTGCCGAGGTGGATGGGGCCAACCGATTTAAACAGACGCTGCACATTACGATTCCGGCATTAATGCCGATTACAATCGTACTGATGACACTCTCTATCGGCAATATCCTGAACGCCGGTTTTGATCAGGTATTCAACTTGTACAATCCGCTTGTGTATGACAAAGGCGACATCATTGACACCTTTGTATATCGACTCGGGATTCTAAACGGGAAGATGAGCTTCGCCACAGCAGTGGGGTTATTCAAATCAGTGGTAGCTACCATTTTGATTGTTATATCGTACAGAATGGCTTACAAACTAGCTAATTATCGAGTTTTCTAGAGAGGAGAAAAGGGCTTGTATTATAAAACAAAAGGATACCGCATATTCAGCATCGCTAACTATACTTTTCTTGGGATATTATCGATACTCTGCATTTTACCAATTATTCATATATTGGCTGTTTCATTCAGCAGTATGGCGCCAGCATCATCAAACCTGGTTACCTTCTGGCCCATCGGGTTCACAACCGACGCATATGTGAAAACATTCGGGAATTCAAACTTCATTAACTCCTTGATCGTATCACTTAAACGGACTGTAATTGCGACGATCATTGGTATGGTCATCATGCTCTTAACCGCATTTCCGTTGTCGAAGGAAGATATCAGTTTTAAAGGACGCTCCTTATATACGTGGTTTTTCGTATTTACCATTTTGTTCAGCGGCGGTTTGATTCCAAGTTACATTCTGATCCAGAAGCTTGGCTTGATGAATACAATCTGGGCACTTATTCTGCCTGGAGCACTGTCCGTGTGGAACGTTATTCTCATGATGAACTTCTTCCGCGGACTGCCCAAAGAACTTGAGGAAGCAGCCTATTTGGATGGAGCAGGTCATATCAAAACGTTGATTCTGGTCTACGTACCACTGTCGCTTCCAGCTATTGCAACCTTGTCCTTATTTACGATGGTGTATCAGTGGAACTCCTGGTTCGACGGCATGATCTATATGTCTGATATTAAAAATTATCCGCTTGCATCTCTATTACAGACCATTATCGTTCAGCAAGATCTCAGCAAAATCAACGTCGATCCTTCCATGTTGGAAAATATCTCGCAGCGAACCGTACGGGCAGCACAGATCTTTATCGGCGCGCTTCCGATCCTGATGGTATACCCGTTTTTACAACGTTTCTTCGTTAAGGGGATCGTTATTGGAGCAGTCAAGGAATAGGCTATGCAAATGCAAGGATAACTGAGCTGAGGGAGGAAGAAGGATGAGAAAAGGACTGGCATGTATGGTGGCATGGAGTTTAATGGCTTCTCTCGTTTATCCAGCAACTGTTGGAGCAGAAAGTGTACAGGGTCAAGCGGAGGTGGGAAATGTGCAGGCGAAAAGCCTGCACTTCTCTGTTCCCTATACAGACCTGACCGGGCATTGGTCACAATCTGCAGTTACACGGTTGCAAGATTTGAATCTATTGAAAGGTTATACTGACGGTACATTCAAGCCCAGTGAGGTCATTAGCCGAGCTGAATTCGTGATGATTCTCGATCGAGCCTTTGGTTTCACTGGTAATGCGGCGACTGGTTCACATGTGGATGTGACTTCAGACGATTGGTACTATGACGTGATGGTACGAGCGAATGGTTCTGGCATCATCGAAGGAACAGATCGTGATCATCTGTCACCACAACAACCGATTACGCGACAAGATGCAGCGGTTATGGTAGATCGAGCTTTTCAACTTTCAGCGGCTACAAATGAAGATAGTGAACAATTGAAATTTCAGGATGCAGCTGATATTTCAGGTTATGCAAAGAAAGCGCTTACCTATATGGTGAACGAAAATATTCTTAAAGGTTTCCAAGGTAAATTAAATCCCAAATCCCCGATTACACGAGCAGAGACGGCAGCAATGTTGTCGGAGATGATTGCAGATGTGAAAAGTGCTCCTGGTATTTATGAGTCGCGGGTGGATGGCAACTTGATTATTAATTCAACGGATGTCACGTTAAAAAATATGATTGTTAATGGAAATCTGCTGCTGGCAGAAGGCATTGACGAGGGATCTGTTGTTCTTCAGGGCGTAACTGTCACAGGAAGTGTCATCATTAAAGGCGGAGGAGGTCATTCCATCAACATTAACAACTCCAAGCTGCATCGAGTAGTCGTTGACAAACGTGGGGAGCCCGTCAGAGTTGCCATTACGGAAGAAAGCAACATTCAGGAGATGCATGTAATGCAGAGATCCATTCTGGAGATCTCTTCAAACAGCCTGATTGATTCCATGAATATCCATGCAGAAGCGAGTCAGACTCGAATGGATACCAAAGGTACGATCCAAAAGTTGAGTGTAGATGCCGATGAAGTTGTGATCAACGGAGAGAAAGTAAAACAAGGATTGCGCACATCCATGGTGGGTGAAGCCCAACAACCTGTTTCCTCGCAGCCTGGTGGTTCAACAAATGTGACAAGCACACCCACACCATCTTCTCCAGACGGACAATCACCGTCTACACCATCAACACCAAGCAATCCGGCGGGCGAAAAACCGGTTCCTGCAACAACGATTCCGCATGATCAATGGGAGCTGGTCTGGAATGATGAGTTCAACGGGCCCGCGATTGATTCTTCCAAATGGACCGTGCAGGATACAGGACTCGTTTATAACAATGAAATGCAATATTACAGCCCGGATAACACTCGCATTACGAAAGATCAGAATCGAAGCGTGTTGCAAATTGAAGCAAAAAAGGGTCCGAAAAATGGTAAGGATTACAGCTCTGGCAAACTGATCTCCACGGGAAAAGGCGACTGGACCTACGGTAAAGTAGTTGTACGTGCAAAGCTTCCTATTGAAAAAGGCATGTGGCCTGCCATATGGATGATGCCAACGGATGAAGCACATTATGGTGGATGGCCTGCCTCTGGAGAAATCGATATTATGGAGCTAATTGGTGGCAAAGAGAGTAATAACAAGGTATATAGCACATTGCATTATGACAGTGTGAAGCCTGACGGCTCCCATGGACATGATCAGGGAAGCCTTACTCTTCCCAAGGGAGAAACTTTCGCTGACGATTATCACGATTTCCAGGTGGAATGGTTGCCGGGTATGATTCGTTTCTATGTGGATGGAAAGCTGCATCATGAAGTGACCAACTGGCAAACGAAGGCTGCGGGCCAACCCGAGTATTATACATTCCCTGCACCATTTGATCGTCCATTCTATCTGATTCTGAATCTGGCAGTTGGAGGAGACTGGCCGGGCTCACCTGAAAGCAACTTCACTTCCGAAAAGATGAATGTTGATTTTGTGCGAGTATATTCTTACAAAAATCTAGACACATGGCCTGATGTAACAACAAATCCCATCGAGCCTGCACAACAACGTGAACCACAAACCGATGGCAATCAAATCTACAATGATCGTTTTTCGGAAGGGTCTGCAGACAATGGAGTGCCTCTTCAGTGGAAATTCATTACAAATGCTGATGGAGCTGGCAGTGTCAAAGTTGTAACGGATGAGCAGAAAGGGAAGGCAGCAGAAGTTACCATTGATGCATCAGGAACTGAAAACTACTCGGTTCAACTCACTCAGATGCCGATGTATATCAAGAAAAACAAAAAGTACAAGATACAATTTGATGCGAAAGCATCTGCTAACCGTACAATCATGTCCAAAGTGAACCAATTCGAAAAAAGTTGGACCAATTATTCGGGTGATAACACCTTTGCACTCACGACAGATTGGCAAACCTATGATTATACCTTCAATATGCGGGATGGATCGGATAACAATGCCAGATTCGAATTTAATCTGGGGCTGGATGATACAATCGTTTGGTTTGCCAATGTCAGACTGATCGAGGTGGGTGAAGCTGATCCGTTAACTGTCGAACGAAACGCCCTACCTGATGGCAACTTTATTTACAATGGCACATTCGATCAAGGCAAGGAGCGTCTGGGATTCTGGTCAAACAGCATTCAGGACAGTGCGGCAGCCAATATAAGTGTAAATAACTTTTCGAAATTCCCGATTATGGAGCGTCAGCTAGTTGTTGATGTTACTCAAACGAATGGTGACCCACAGCAAGTATCGGTGAACCAACCGGATTTGAAGCTGGAAGCGAATACAACGTATGGTTTCTCCTTAGATGCCAAGGCAGACACACCGCGAAGCCTCGACATTGATGTTGTCAGCAGTAATGGGCATACGGTGCAGGTCCATCAAGGACAAAACCTCTCCTTGAACCAAGAAATGAAAACATTCACTGGAGAAATTATCATTGGAGATGGAGCAACAACCGCACAATCCGAGTTAAGACTGTTATTCGGCAGTTCTAAAGGTAAGGTATATGTGGACAATGTTCGTCTGACGAAACGCGGAAAACCTCTGTAAGTGCATGGCTACGCACATGTACCTGCAACCGAAGCCTGGATGATGCAAGGCTTACAACTGGAGGACTCCGTAGAAGGAGGAAAACATGTCAGTTACATGGATCAGGGAGATCTGCTGCAATATAAAATCGATGTAGCTCAAGACGGAGTATATGTTCTGTCTGCCCGAATGGCCAGTGGAAAAAGTGATTCCAAGGTTCAGTTCAGCATTCAGGATGAACAAGGGACAACCGTTGCACAATCAGACCTGAGTCTCGGAGACACGGGTGGATGGCAAGCATATAAAATGGTGTATTTTCCAGGGGTCAACTTGACAGCAGGCAAACCCTATTATGTGAATTTTGAAGGAGCAGATTATAATACACGTTGGGTGGATATTTCACACAACAAAATTCAGAACAGTGAGCTAACAGCTGATCTGAATCATTGGGAGCTAATTCCTAATCATCTGACAGCCTCACATGACGAGGGCGAAGGATTAACGATTAAATTGCCTGGTACAAATGAACATTGGTGGGATGCTTTGTTGCAACAAGGTCAGATCAAACTGGATGCAAACAAAACGTACCGACTTACCTTCGAGGCATCTGCTTCAGGTCCTAAATCCATGCAAGCGGTTCTTTCTCAGAATGCAGGGGATTTTGTGAAGTATTTTGAAGAAGAAGTGGAATTAACTGCGGATCAAAAGTCGTATACTTATACTTTCACCATGGGGGATACCTCCGATTCGGCAGCCATGCTTGCATTTGGATTAGGGTATCCGCTATCTACAGGTGAACACTCGATTAACATCAATAACGTGCAGTTATATGAAGTTAATCCGAATGCAGATCAAGGAGGGCAGCCAGCTCATGTTAACCTTATTCCCAATGGAGACTTTTCCAAAGGTAAGGAAGGTTGGTTTACCCACGCGGATGATAATGCAGCGGACCTTGAGATGCAAGTTAGCAATCAACAGCTTCATGCCAAGATTGGTCATGCAGGACAGCATCCATGGGATCGTCAAGTCATCAATGAAGGATTTGGCATACAGCAAGGTTTTAAATATAAATTAACGTTTAAAGCCAAAGCGGAGAAGTCCAGGAAATTGGGTTTGGGGATTGGATGGGTCGATGCCGCTGCCAACTATGAATGGCATGGGTTCTTTGGGGCACGAGTTGATTTGACTCCAGAAGAACAGGAGTTCACGTTTACATTTGATGCAACAGAAGACAGCTATGCGAATACTCGAATCTCATTTGATCTGGGTAACATTGATGGTGTGCAAGATGGCAACACAACCGTCTCATTATCCGAGGTCAGCTTGATTAATCTGGGTCCTGCCAATTAACTTCTGAATTCTCTATATATTGAGGCGCAATAAATGAAAAATCCGATTCCGAGATGCCGGAATCGGATTTTTTGACCTCTCCGTGAAGAGAAGGAATAGATTGTTATTGGATAGATAGGATTAAATATCTAGTTTGCGAGTACTAATCCATTTCACCATTTCAGGATCGTTATGGGAGAAGAATAGGCTCTGTTGGGTATCTAGCGCAGTAATCGACTCAATATCTGCTTGGCTTAATTCAAAATCAAAAATATTGAAGTTCTCAATAATTCTTTCTTTACGAACCGATTTTGGAATAACAACGACTTCACGTTGCGTCAACCAACGCAAAACCACTTGAGCAGCCGATTTGTTGTACTTTTCACCAATTGATAGCAATACCTCATTCTGGAACAAGTCATTTTTCCCTTCAGCAAATGGTGCCCAAGATTCGATCTGAACATTATTTTCTTTCATGAATTGTCCAGTTGTGATCTGCTGGTTGAAAGGATGTGTTTCGACCTGGTTTACAGCAGGGGTTACTTCGTTTTGCAGAATCAAATCGATCAGACGATCTGGCTGGAAGTTACTCACTCCGATTGCACGTACTTTTCCTTCACGATACAACTCCTCCATTGCATGCCAAGAACCATGTACATCTCCAAATGGTTGATGAATTAAATATAAATCCAAATAGTCCAATTGCAATCGTTCCAAAGATTTTTCAAATGCTTGTTTGGTACGTTCATAACCCGTATCCTGAACCCAAAGTTTTGTCGTGACAAATAATTCTTCTCTGGCCACGCCACTACGTTTGATCGCTCTGCCCACGGCTTCCTCGTTTAGATAAGAGGCAGCTGTATCAATGAGACGATACCCAGCCGATATGGCATCCATAACACTTTGTTCACATTCGTTTGCATCTGCAATCTGAAACACACCAAAGCCGAGAATAGGCATCTCAACACCATTATTTAACATTACTTTGTGCATATATTAACCTCCGGTTGTGGCATGTCTATATTATTGCATTCCTGCTCTAAAAACCGATATCTAATTTGTCTTATATGCTTGCCTAATTCTCTTATTACCTATGCATGCAGAATAAAGTTGTCCAGGAATGACATCATAAAGAAGTAGTATACATCTCAGTTTCCAGAGGAGGATATCTTGTATGGCTGACCAGAAGAAAAGAAAAGAAGCTGCCTGGAAGTCACGAAAGCAAGAACAGCATCCCCATGGCAAAATCAAATCGCTTAAAGAATTATCCAGCGAATATGAAGAGAAACCTACTACGAATTAAGCAAGAGACTGTCAGTGAACATTGCTGGCAGTCTTTCTTCATATATTGCAGACATTGAGCCTTACGTACATACTTTATTCTAAAAACGAATGAACGTAAGATATAATGTCTATATAGTTCGTAAATAACTGTGAACAAATCGTTAATTCATTGACATTACATGTAATTTTAATTAGAATACGAAATGGACTTCAGGTTGAAAACAGATTATGAGTATCTTTATGTTTAGTTTAGAGCTTAGCTGTTGAATCTTTAAATCCTAACAACGAATATAGGAGCGACAATATTACAATCCTATATGAAGATTAGGATTTTTTGTTTTTAGCTTTGGAGTATAATTTGAAAGTTGGAGGCTGGCTTTACCATGGACAAATGGTTCAAACTTAAAGAACGAGGCACGAGCATCCCCACAGAAATTATCGCAGGGGTTACAACATTTTTCACAATGGTATACATAGTTATCGTAAACCCAGGAATACTCAGCAGCACAGGCATGGACTTTAACGGAGTATTCATAGCAACGGTACTGGCAAGTATTGTGGGAACTCTGATTATGGGAATATGGTCCAATTATCCAATCGTCATCGCGCCGGGTATGGGCCTGAATGCATTCTTTGCCTATAGCGTAGTTGCAGGGTATGGCGTGTCTTGGCAGGTTGCACTGGGAGCCGTATTTATAGCAGGGATTTTGTTTATTATTTTATCACTGACTTCATTCCGTTACATGTTGCTAGATGCAATTCCTGCTAGCTTAAAACATGCCATAACCGCAGGGATCGGATTGTTTATTACGACGGTAGGTTTGCAAAATGCCGGGATTATTGCCGATTCAGAATCGAATTTGATTACGATCGGAAACTTGGCTGAGCCAATGGCTTATCTGACTATTATCGGATTGATTATTACCGTTGTGCTGATGGCTTATAATGTGAAAGGTTACCTGTTCATCGGAATGGTGGTAACAGCGATACTTGCCTGGATCATGGGACTATTCCAAATGCCGGAATCGATTGTATCCATGCCGCATGGCCTCGCTTCAACGGCTTTGCAACTGGATCTGGCAGGGGTATTCTCGAATGGTTTGTATACGATCATATTTACGTTCCTGCTGATCACGCTGTTTGATACGACAGGCACGATGCTCGGCGTTGCTGAACAAGCAGGATTGCTTAAGGATGGCAAATTCCCACGCTCGCGTGGCGCATTATTGGCAGATGCCGTAGGAACAACCAGTGGCGCTTTGCTGGGAACAAGCCCAACATCAGCTTATATCGAGTCCAGCACAGGGGTAGCCGCAGGAGGAAGAACGGGACTGACAGCGGTAACGGTAAGTGTGCTGCTTGCGCTGACCTTGTTCTTCACACCGATCGTAAGTGTAATATCAAGCATTCCGGCGATCACTTCTCCGGCACTGATTATTGTTGGGTACTTTATGATTAACGTTATCAGCAAAATCAAATGGGATGATCTCGAAGAAGCATTTCCTGCCTTCCTGATTATCATCCTTACTCCATTGACACATAGTATTGCGACAGGCATCGGAGTAGGTTTCATCTTTTATCCGGTACTTAAGCTGCTCCGCGGAAAAGGTAAAGATGTTCATCCAATCTTCTACATTTTTGCGGTATTGTTCTTCATTCAGCTCGTGTTCCTGGACCACTAAAACTGGTCTAATCAAAAAGAGAACTGCTTTAACAAGCAGCTCTCTTTTTTTGCTTGTTCATACTCCGTTCATATTCCCGTCACGAAGGGGACATCTTCCATGGTTACACTATATCTATGTCGCAAGAGCGGCTCTACAGGTATAAAGGACAGGAGAAGATGGATATGGCAGAAACAGTGGATGTAACAACAACGGGGACTAAGGGCCGTAAAAAACGGAACTTATGGTTAAAAATAATAGGTGGTATTGTCGGCGCGCTGGTGCTGTTCATGGGCATCACGTTTGTCGTTCATACGATAAGTAATGGGGCCGAGAAAAAGAAAATCGAATCGTACGGCCAATATGTCAATGTCGATGGGAAGAATATGAATGTGTCCATTCAAGGCAGCGGCGAACAAACCATCGTGCTACTTCCCGGACAAGGAACCCCTTCGCCAGTACTTGATTTCAAATTGTTAATCGATGAATTGACGCCTGATTACAAAGTTGTGGCGATTGAGCCTTTCGGTTATGGGTTAAGCGACCAAACCGAAACGGAGAGAACCACCGAGAATATTGTTAGTGAAATTCATGAAGCTGTACAGCAGCTCGGTATAGATCGTTATATTCTGATGGGGCATTCCATCACGGGACTGTATGCGGCGACTTATGTGAACACGTATCCGGATGAAGTCTCTGCTTTTGTCGGGATCGATAGCAGTGTTCCGAATCAACCTGGCATGGATGTTAAATTACCTTTGAACCTAATGAAATTCCTTCAAAAATCGGGCTTAATGAGAGTCCTCCAAGCAGTAAGCGGTGATTCATATGCATCACTTGCATACGATGAACATACCAAAGAACAGATGAAGTTGATTTCGAATCAAGTCTCGACAAATCCGACATTAGTAAATGAGCTTAAACATCTGGGTTCCAATTTCAAAAATGGAGAAAAACTCACGTATCCTCGTGATCTGCCAGTGCTTCTCTTTGTTCTTTCCAATAACGAGAAAAACCCGCAGTGGATTCCGCTACATGAAGCACAAGCCAAACAATCCGCGCAGGGCAAAATGATCCCAATGGAAGGTTCACATTACCTGCATCATACGAAATACAAAGAAATCGCCGAGGAATTCAAATCTTACATGAAAGAAATCCAATAGCATAATGATCCTTATACTGCGGTGCCAAACTTGGTGCCGTGGTTTTTTTGTTATCAGAACGGCCAACAAGTTAAAACAAATATAATCATACTTTAGCTTTGGTGTAGAAACTTAGCTATGTTCAGTTAGTCCAGCTAAACGAAGAGTCTGTTCCAGCCGATCCAGATCCACGTAGAAGTCCTCCAACCCCGGAAAACGCTCCTGTGTTGTCCCGTCTTCTTGCCCATACATCATGTAATAATCAAGTTGGTTATGGTTACTGATCATCCAGTAAGTAGGTACAACATGCCGGATATGAAAAATTTCGATAACACGAGTTCCCTTAGTACAAAAAGCAAGATTGGCCAGTCCGGCTCCATGGGGTGAAACGATTGCTTTTGCGGAAGCAAAAAGCTGGACTTGTTGGGATATGGTCCAATCCTCCAGGCAAACTGGAATAAATCCGTAGGCCTCTAAACGGCGGATGACTTCATCTTCATTAGCTATTCGTCGGGCAGAGGCTTTGCTCCGAGATATGAAAATGCGAACGGGGGAATGGAGTGTTGTGTCACGTCCGGGTAGCATAAATGTCCGAAGGATAGTTGTGGCCCAAGGCGGATAGTGGGAATTCATCATTAGGGAAGGAACGATCAATTGATCGGCCTGAATTTCCAGGTCATCTCTAGTACGAATCACAGCCGAATCCGAGACGCCAAACATTGCTAACGTTTCTTTCACAAAAGAACCATGAGGATTCGGATTCATGACCAGAGATTCAAAAGGAATATTCAGCATCCGAAGCATACCCAGTCGTGGCAAAACATCATATAACCAATGAAAATAATTATGACTTCCGCAAAAAGTTAAAACGGCAGCAGTCCCCTGGATATGTCGAGGTTCTTGAGATATCTCGCGATGCAAAGCGGGGTGTTCTTCCAATATCATCATTCTATTTTGTCGTGCATCGTATTCCGGGGAAAGGTCGAAGATCAGTTTTCCGTCGGATGCGAGGATAGCACCTGATGTTCCCCATACACGCCCATTCGATATATATGCAATATACCCACCTTGGGGATGCAGGGTATATGGCATCAAATAACGGTGAATCTCCGTTTCAAGGGTTTTGGGGAGCTTGAATTCAGCAGCTCCGCCAAAATCAAAAGGGTCAAGTTTATCTTCGCCGCCGGGAGAAACGGAAGTCATCCATTCCATAATGTCTCTATAAAAACCGAACTTATTTGGATTGGCGTCTATCGACTTAACATTTTTGCATATTTCATTCATTGTTCATCCCTCCGAGACCCTTGTTACTTATGATGCTAATTTATGCAAACAGCGATCAAAGGAGACGAAGATGGGAAAATAGGTAGCAAACTTGGGGCGGTGTTATTTTTCTGAAAAACATTTTCGAAATTACTGTGCCAAATGTTCCAGATCGGGCTGCAATTTGGTCCGCAAAACATATAACATGATGGCCCCAACTAGGAACGCCACCGCATCCGCAATAACGAGTGACCAGATCACTCCATGAAAGCCGTTCATTTGATTAGCGATATACAAGACTGGAATTAGTGTAATCCCTTGAATGATGGACATAACAAACGCCGCGGTTCCTTGGGCTGTTGCTTGGAAGATCCCCATAAACAAAGAAGTCATTCCTGTAATGAACAAGGATAAGAAGGTTACATGCAGAATGTAGCTACCCATTTCAATTAATTGCGGGTCAGTCGTAAATAAACCAATCAAGTGGTCAGAGATCAGATAGACGACAACCCCAAACAGGACGGCTAACGCCAAAATAGATTTGATCGTGAATCCAATCGTTTGTTTCATGCGTAATTTGTTCGCTGTGAATGAGAAGGCAATCAACGGCACAACTCCCTCGCACAAGCCCATCAGAATAAACTCAGGAAATTGCAGTAAACGTGATGAGATTCCATACCCCGCAACGGCCTGATCTCCATATTCAACAAGAAAAAGATTAAGAATAAGCGACATTGCACCCAAGAAGACACTCATAACAAAGACGGGAACTCCAATTTTCATTACATTGCTCAGGATGTCCTTGGTCACCTTGAACCATTTCAAGGAGACGGTTAAGAATTGACTTTTATAACTCATATGGAAAGCGTAAAATGCACTCGCAACCAAGTTGGAGATAACAGTAGCAGATGCAACACCGATCACACCCCAATGGAAGACAAAAATGAATAATGCATCAAGAACAATATTTATAACAACACTGAGAATCATACCGGTCATTGAGGTGATTGCTGAACCTTCTGAGCGCACGATATTCTCCAGCGTGAAGAATAAGATGACGAAGGGTGAACCAATAAGCATAATCGTGACATACTCTTTCGTAAATCCGATGGACTCTGGCGTTGCCCCCAGCCCATGAACGATTGGTTCGATCAGCGGGAGCCCAACGGCCATCACAATAATTCCGAGAACTAAACTACTGTAAAAGGCGAATGAAGATACATGCTTCAGATCATCGACTTTTTTCTCTCCCAGCAAACGAGAAATGAATGTACCGCTGCCTATACCAATTAAATTACCAAGGGCCATGATGACCGCGAATAAAGGTAAAGTTAGTGCGAGTGCAGTTAACATTGCCGTATTACCCAGTGTGCCAAGGAAATAGGCATTCAAGATGGAGTAAATAACACTCATTGACGTGCCTAGCATCATTGGGACAGCAAAGTGAGCTACGGCTTTGGCGATTGGTGCTTTTTCAAAGTAATGGAGGTTTTCTGCATCCATGTGGGTCACTACTTTCTTCGTTAATATTGATCTAATCTAACACCGTTAGATTGAACCTTACAGTGTTAGATGTTATCATGAACTTATGAACCTGTAAAGCATAAACTTACACTGTTAGATAAAAGGGCGGATACCGATGAAAAAACAACAGCCTCAGATTTCGGAAGATAAGATTTTGGAAATTTCGTGGGAGCTTCTCGGAGAAGAGGGCATCGAGAAATTCAGCATGAGACGATTGGCAGACAAGCTGGGGATTCAGGCTCCATCTCTATACTGGTACTTCAAGAGCAAGCAGACGCTCTACCAGCGTCTGGCCAACCAGATATCAAAAATTATTCTGGACGAGTTTCACACTGAAGGAGACTGGAAGGAGCAGATGGAGGGGCTTGCGGTGACGGTACGGAGTGTGCTCAGCAGATACCCGTGCTCCACACAGCTCATGATGATGACGCTGCCCCATGAACCGGACATGATCCGCTTCACCAACCGCATGTTGCTCTGCATGGAATCAACACCACTAGAGCAAGAGCAGAAATTACAGGCAGTTCTTACACTGGTCAACTATGTATTCTATTTCGTACTGGACGATTATCAGCATCAGCGCAATATATCTGCTGTCCTTAAGGACAAGGAAGCACTTGAGGGTGAAGAGATGATCCATCTTCTGGACTCTATGAGTGAGAAGGAAGCTGGACTCTTCAGTAGGATGTATAAGAATGGTCTGTTTGAGGTTATGGGAACCGACGGAGCTTTTGAGTTTGGCTTGAAGCTGATTTTGTTGGGGATAGAACAAGTGGTAAAGGAACATGAGAAGTAGACGTGTGAAGAAATAGAAAAAGTAACGAGGATTACCAGGTGGTGAATGAATATGTATAACAAAGAATGATAACAACAATTTGTCTAAAGTAGTGGCTAGTTGTTGTTATCATTTTTGTTGTTGGAGGATCAAGAAATGATTCTATCGGAATCTGCAGCGCCAATAACCTTAAACAAGGACCGGCGTTTTCATATTAGTTCTTAGGCATTTTGCTCTCATCCATATACAACAGGTTCCAGCGGTGGCCGTCCAGGTCGGCAAATCCCGCGCCGTACATCCAGCCGTCTTTTTCACCTGGCTTGCCAAAGATGGTTCCTCCAGCTAACTCGACTTTTTCAATAAAAGCATCAACTTCTTCTCTGCTGTCAGCACCAATGGAAAATATCACTTCTGCGCTATGGGAAGTATCTGCGGTTTTAGCACCTGTAAATTTCTCAAACGTTGCATCCGGAAACAGGAGAATCGTTGTTGAGCCTATGACAAGCTGGGCTCTCTCGCTACCAACATTCTCCCCATGGAATCCAATCTCATTGAAAAAGGCAGTGGATTTCACAACATCTTTCACCGGCAGGTTCATCCAGATTTTTTGTGACATGGCTGTAGCCTCCTAGAGTATATTTTCAACACTCTTACTATACTCTACCTCAATTCAAAATTACATAATCGGGTACATACGATTATGTAAGAGTTAGAAATAACTTGTGTAATGAAGGATGATTTAGAGAAATGAAATCCGAATCGTTCTAATCAATTCAAATTCCAAACCAAAAGAGCAATCTCCAATGAGGTTGCTCTTTTGGTCATGGCTTATTTTGCCTAACGCTGTATACGCAGTTTCTTCCTCCGGCTAGAATGTATTCTCCCCGTTCAATATGAACATTATCGCCTAGAACTGTTTTGAATAAATGTAGCTCATTCTTGCATAACCCGGTACATACCGCGGCCGCTTCACAGATCGGACAATGCTTCTCAATAAATAGAAGACTGCCATCATCCTGCTCCTTAACCTCGGCCATATAACCTTCATTGGTACGAATTTCGGCCAATTTCTCCAATTTCTCTCTGACTCCTGATGAATCGCCAAGATGCTGAAGATATTGTTCTTGCATATTTTTATTTCGAACAGCCAGCAGCTTGTCCAGCCCTTCAGTACCAAAAGCTTCTTTCATCGAATTGATGAGGCTGACGGATAAATCGGAATATCCACTTGGGAAAAAACGGTTAGCCGCGGGAGTTAATATCCATAACTTGGTGGGGCGACCCATGGGACGGGCCTCTTCCACAGTGGTAACCAATCCTTCTCCTTTTAGCGCATTCAGATGTTGACGAATAGCCATTCCGGATAACGAAAACTGAGAGGAGAGAGTGACTACATCCATTCCCCCGCGCTCTTTTAACAGATTAATAATTGCTCTCCGGGTACTGGTCGAGACATCCTTTTTAGTTTGATTTCCGTTCATGGTGCACCTCCTTGTGACGCTACTGAATCTACATGAATAACTACATTTTAAACAAAAATGTTGACAAAGTCAAAGCCGAACTGTAGCTTAGACATTATAAACAAAAATGTTTAACAAGTATATATTCTTCCGTCCATGCTCGGTCCATATGTTGCCCGTCTTATCGCAGATCAGTGGTCCTGGCGCTTTGTTTTCTGGGGGATCTTACCTGTGCTGGTGGTTTCAGCATTGCTTAGTTTACCTGCCTTTAGGAAATTGAAAGTGCAGAAGACGGGAGGGGATAGCGGATCTGGGTCTCCATCTCTTGTTGATCGTCACGAGTATCATTGCCAGCACTCGGATCTCACCACGCGGATGAATAAGAAAGTGGGTGTGCGAACCATTGTTCACTGAAGATCCGAATAAAATATTTACAGCTTATCGCATCATCGGAACGAAATGGACGATCCATATTTTATGTGCTCTGTCTCAAGGCCCGAAGAGATTCGGTGAAATATTTGATAGCATTCCTTCCATTTCCGAAATGATCCTCTCCAGACGTTTAAGGGTCTTCAACATGATCATTTGGTCAGAAGAACAATACGGACACGTCCTACACAAATTATTTATGAACTTACGCCAAAAGGAGCTGCTCTTTCGACATTCATACCCTGTCTAATGGACTGGGATACCAAATTTCAAAATGATACCACCGGGAGGAATAAAGATGATCATTGAGGTCAGTGATTCAGCATCGGACAAAATCGTTGAGATCTTATCAAGTGCGGATATACAAAATGCCTTCCTTAGAGTAGGCGTTGATGAAGGGGGATGCAGTGGTTTATCTTATACCCTTATCGTGGATGAACAGCAGGCAGAAGAAGACATTGTGTTACATAAAAAGCAATTTAGGATATTGGTGCACGCAAAAAGTATTCCATATATTGATGGTCTTGAGATTGACTATGAAGAGAGCGGAATGTTAGGCGGATTCACCATGAATAATCCAAATGCCAAAGTTTCGTGTGGATGCGGGGCCAGTTTCAGAATGGCCAATTATCGTGGCGAAGTGAAAAAATGTGATTAATGAAAGAAGGAGTGCAAAGCAATGATCTCATTTGTAATATCTGAACAAGCAATCGATTCATTTAAGAATGAATGGGAATTGGAAGAGGACCAATATGTAAGGATTTACGCAAAATATGTCGGAGGAGGCTCCGATGCTTTTACCATTGGCATCAATGCGAGTGCTACACCGGTCGATCCCGCATTGGTTCAATCCATCGGAGGATTTCATTTCTTTGTTGAAAAAACAGATGCCTGGATCCTGGAGGATGAACTTCTCCAAATTGACTGTAATGAAAATGGCATATTTTCAAGCAAAATCTCTTATTGAACATGGGAACCCTATTCTAGACCATAATCTTACTTTTTAAACATTTAACTTTACAAAGTATAACACTTCATGTATATTCAGGAAGTAAAAAAGGTTTATTTTACCATAATATCCATCGAATTATGGAGGTGTAGAAGACAAATAACAATCAGATTGGGATTTTTGATGCTCAGTACAGGGCGCCTACAATTGGTATTATGCTGGTTCTGGCAACCGTAGCTTTTGAAGGACTGGCTATCACAACGATTGCCGCGAAAATGGCACAAAGTTTAGAGGGCATTCATTTATATGGTTGGATCTTCAGCGCATTTTTGTTATCTCAGCTTATTGGAACCTTGGTTATGGGTCAGCAGATTGACAAACGCGGTGTTTTTACATCCATGCTGATATCTTTTAGTGTTTTTGTGTTAGGAACTGTGGTCTCCGCTATTTCTTTCGATATGCATATGCTTATTGCCGGAAGAGCCCTTCAAGGTTTTGGAGCAGGGGCCCTGATTACATGCGTTTATACCTGTGTGACGTTACATTATCCAGATACACTTCGTACTCAAATCCTGGCCGCATTCTCCATGGCATTTGTCTTGCCTACCTTAATCGGACCTTATGCAGCAGGCCTTATTGCTTCCTACATCTCGTGGCGATATGTTTTCTGGATTGTTTTACCCTTGATTGGAATAGCGCTCAGTCTCACATTCCGTTCTTTTCGTAATTTGCAGCTTCAGCAAGATCTGACAGGTCCAGCGCGAGCAACCGACTCAAAGATTATGTATGCGATTCTGCTTGCCGTTGGAACGGGGCTGTTACTCACAGGCCTTGGTATGATAACCGATGGGAAAGGTATAGTACTCGCTTCGGCTGGATTAGTCGTCATGATCACACCAATGCGTAAATTGCTGCCTGTGGGCACTTTTTCAGTAAAAAAAGGATTGCCTGCTACTTTGGTTTCGAGAGGGCTATATGTTGCTTGTTATTTTACAACGGAAAGTTTTGTGATCTTGGCACTAACCGAAGTGAAGGGGTTATCAGCTGACCTTGCCGGCCTCATTGTAGCAGCAGGTTCTCTGAGCTGGTCCGCCGCAGCGTGGTTACAAGCCAAGCTTGATGCACGAGATCAAGGTCGTGCCCGAAAGGGCAGGGTCATGACGGGCATTGGGATTATGATCGTTGGAACTGTACTTGTGATCATGGCTCTTATTTTGACGGACGGCGGGATTATACTCATCCTTCTCTCACAAATGATTACAGGGTTCGGTGTTGGCTTGGCCAACCCTACAACGGCAGCCATTGCTTTACAACATGCCTTGCCCAGGAAAGAGGGAGAAATGTCCGCGAATCTGCAATTTGTGGATTCCTTCTATATGGGAGTAAGCATTGGAGTTGGTGGCGCTCTGATTGCTTTGTCCGAAACTTTAGAGTGGGGCATATCTACAGGTGTTTTGATCGTGTTAACACTACAATTACTATGGGCCTTGTTAAGTTTCTTAGCATCACTACGAATTACCAAACTCGTTCATCAAGAACATCATCCAATCAACCAAGTGAAGAATAACATCTCCATGTAACGGATGACGACCGCGTCGTTAAATACATCATGAAGAACGGGGGGACTAATTGCATTGGGAGGTGGATAAGATGGCACGTGTAGTAGTAGTCATTACTCCAGCTGAAGGACATGTGAATCCGTCGTTAGGATTAGTTACTCAGTTGATGAACAATGGTGAGGAAGTCATCTATGTGTGCACGGAGGAGTATCGTTCCCGAATTGAACAAACCGGTGCCCAGATCATTACCTATCCGTTTCCACAAGATGCCTTCTCTCATGATCCGGTGTTGAAACCCCAGGAATACACGCACTCTTATCAGTTCATTTATATGATGGTAAGCGGTATTATTCGGAGGATCATACCCGAGGTGCTAAAGGTGATAGAGGATCAAAAGTTCGATTATATGATCTTTGATTCCCTGATGGGATGGGGAGGGACTATTCTTGCAGAAAAACTGGGAATTCCTGTGGTGTGCTCGATTGCGTCCTTTGCTTTTGTGGAGCCTCTAGGGTCTAACTCAGTTCTAAATGAGACGGAGACGAAGGAGCTTTATGAGGCTACGATGAAGATCATAACGGAGTTAGCCGAAGAGTTTCAAGTGAGTATTCCAGCCATGGAAGAGATTCCGGCACATGCAGGTCAGTTAAAGCTCGTGTACACCAGCCGTTATTTTCAGCCTCAGGCAGAAAAGCTGGATGATCGTTTTATTTTCACGGGTCCTTCGATCATAACACGTCAAGATGCTCCAACCTTCTCGTTTGAGTTGCTTCGTGAACGGTACCCGCAAACCGTGTACATTGCTATGGGTACGATTTTAAATAAAAATTTGGATTTCTATCAGCTTTGCTTTGAAGCATTAGGGGATCTACCCATAAATGTTGTTCTATCTTCAGGAAAGTACACGGACATGACGCCGCTGGCGGATCAAGTTCCTCCTAATTTTATCGTCAAGCCGTACATTGCCCAGTTGGACATGTTGCAGCATACCGATGTTTTTATTACACATGCTGGAATGAACAGCACGAGTGAGGCGTTATATTACAACGTTCCGATGGTGATGATTCCATTAACATCGGATCAGCCTCTTGTCGCCAATCGGGTACAGGAGTTGGGCGCGGGTATTGCTTTAAATAAACATAACCTCAGTGCAACTAATTTGAGAGAGGCATTAACAGAAGTACTACACAATTCGCTTTATAGACGGCAGGCTTACCTGATTGGTGAATCTTTAAGGCAGGCTGGCGGTTACAAGCGAGCTGCCGAAATGATCATGAGTCATATGGGTTCAGGCCGGGGAAGTTACACAATTTAATGGTTTTCCATGCAAAGTCGCTTAATAAGCGGCTTTTTTTGGTTTTAATAATCTAAAGACTTGACCTACAGTTAACTCTATGACTTATACTCCGATTAGGCTTGCAAATTATATGAGGAATTGGAGATTTTATTTATTATGGCAAAGAGCACGAATTGGAATGTTTTTGGACTGGCAGTACTACTAGGTTTATTTTCTACATTAGGTCCATTTACGATTGATATGTATTTACCGGCTTTTCCGGAGATTGCACAAAATATGAATACAACGGCATCACTTGTACAATTTAGCCTTACTGCTTGTTTATTAGGACTGGGTGTAGGACAACTCGTTATGGGTCCTTTGAGTGACGCATACGGTAGACGTAGACCATTATTGATCTGCATGGCAGCTTATATTATTTGTTCCTTGGCATGTGCTTTTGCTCCGAATATCGGACTATTGATTTTGTTTCGTTTCACGCAAGGATTTGCCGCATCAGCTGGAATTGTCATTTCCCGTGCGATAGCTAGAGATCTGTATAGTGGACATGAACTCACTAAATTTTTCTCTTTGCTGTTGCTTGTAGGGAATCTGGGGCCTTTGGCAGCACCGATTGCAGGAAGTGGGGTTCTTTCCTTCACAACATGGATTGGCGTATTTATCTGCCTTTCATTCTTGGGGATTTTTTTATTAATCATGACAAAGTGGAGCTTAAAAGAAACACACCCCGTGGAAAGACGTATGGTTCCTGACTTCAAACAGCAATTGGGAAATTACAGAATGCTTCTGCGTGACCGCAAGTTTGTTGGTTACATGCTGGCACAGGGAATCATGACGGCAGGGGTCTTTGCTTATGTGGCGGGAACACCATTTATTTACCAAAATATATATGGAGTTACACCCACGGTATTTGCTATATTGTTTGCTTCGAACGGCATCAGCTTGATCATCGGATCTCAAATCGTGGGTCGATTGGCCAAACGTATCCCTGAGCAGACGCTGCTATTATCGGGACTATGGCTTGCTATAATAGCAAGTGTGGCTGCGTTGGTCGTAACCCTGGCTCATGGTCCACTTTTCGCGTTGGTGATTCCATTGTTCTTCTTCGTATGCTCGATCGGCATTACGTCTACAGCGGCATTCCCGCTTGCCATGGAGAGTCAAGCCAAGATGGCCGGAAGTGCAGCAGCACTGCTCGGCGTTGTGCCTTTTCTACTGGGTGCACTGGTTGCTCCTCTGGTCGGTATCGCGGGTGAGGACACTGCCGTCCCGTTAGGACTCACTTTATTAATGACCAGTATCATTGCGATTGTTACTTATTTCCTACTCGTTAAAAACGTCCCGCAGCATACACCTAATCATGCCCAGTCTAATGCTGACTTTTAGTATAGAAGGAACAGCTCGCCAAGCATTGGCGTGAGACATGAATGAATATGAATCCATTACAAGTCGCTGCAATAGCGGCTTTTTTGGTTTTTCTTACTGAACGCCAGCCTGAATTCAGGTAAGACATTGTTAGATATGGAGAGACTGGGGAGGAGGGGGCTGCTCACTGCTTCATTTGGTATAAGCTTAATCTCTCTTGTACAGCATTCAGGACTTCTTCCGGAATCTCCTTGACCTTGATATCTTCACCTAGAAAAAGCAACCAATTGGTGATTTCGGTTAATTCTTCTAAGTTATGAACATTCATAAATGCCTTTAGGAGGGCCGTAGTTTGGTATGGATTTGTATAGGCAATTGAAAATTTTAAAGGATGGTATTTTTTGAATTGCGCAATTGCCTTTGGACCAAGTTCCAGGACAAGGTTGATAACTTCTTCCTGCGTGTTTCGTTTTAGTTGCTCTACAATCTTTTTTGTACTCAGTCTTTTTTTCGCCGGGTATGCTTCGACATGTATGAGGTTGTCAACGGATACGATTCGTCTTTTTTCTTCCTCCAAGTCAAAACCTTCAATGATCCAATGGCCTTTTTGATGATGAAGGTGCAAGAGAACGATGGGATAGGACTTTGTTTTCTTCTCTTCTTGGACAGTAACTAACAAATAACGTTCTATAAGAAGAATTTGGATGAGTTTTTCCAAGGTAGGGTGAGGCAGGTCTGACAGATCAAGCAAATCTGGATTATGGGGATTGGTCCCTTCAAAAAGCAATATTTGATTCAAATGCACAAGGTCATCTTGCTGATTTTCTGAGATAAGGCCTAATAATTTTTCAGCCAAAGATTGACGACTCTTCAGATAAGGAAGCTGTTGATTTCTTGTCGCCATAAAGGCAATGAATAACGCTTTGATTTCATTATCGGTAAAACGAACCGTGGGCAGGAGCGAGTTGTTCATGACAAAATAACCTCCGTCCCGCCCAACTTCAGCGACAAGTGGCATTCCCATGGCTTCAATTTCTCTGATATCTCGAATGGCTGTTGAACGAGAAATATTAAATTCTCGCATGATTTCAGAGATGGTAAAGTGTGCACGGTTATTGATATACCGCGTGATGATATTTATGCGTTCAACTTTCTTCATTGGCCCCCCTAAACAGTATCATATTCTGACATGATTTAAGGTTATTATAAACCTATCAAGTGAAAACACAAATCAATTGAAAATTTAAAGAGGACGGTGTAAACCATGAGTAATTATCATTTCGAAGAAAAAGACAGCTTTATCGTTTTAGGTATTGGAACAGAACTTAAAAGCGACTACACAGACTATGCTGGTATCAGCAAGGAGAAGGCGGATTTTTGGTCCACTGTGAAAGAGGATGGAAGCCTGGACACATTAAAGTCCCTAGCTACTAATGACTATATTTTCGCTGTAAACGAAGCAGTCAATAACAAGATGATGCATTATGCTGGGGTCATGACAGAAGAATCTCTGCCAGAAGCAACGAGAGTAATTCAATTTCCTAAGGGAAAATACCTTGTTGTGAAGGGTGAAGCAGAGACGGCTGATGCGCTCAGTAATATGCTTACTGGCATTGCCTTTGGTCAAGCCCTTCCCGCAGAAAAGGATTATGCCTATGTTGGCGGTCCGAATACAACAGTTGAAATGGGAGAGAAAAACGGTTTGGTATATGGTGAAATGTGGATTCCTGTTGTAAGGAATGGATAAGACGTGAAGATCTGAAAACTTTTGAGTTGAATATGAAGGAGAAAGCTCTCTTCCAAATGGAAGAGAGCTTTCCCAATTGCACGACAGCATGCATGACAGCAAGTTATTAATTTAAAACGCCACTTCCGACTATGGTAACCTTTACTTCCGGGTGAAAACGAACTTGGGCATATTGTTTATTCCAGTTTAGGCTTTTCCATAAGTCCGGGTGATGGGCAATTAAATGTCTGCCAATACCGAAGGAATCACAACCACTTTGCTGAAGTGTCTTGATAATTTGTTCTGCGTCCTGAGTCATGTCATCGGATAACTCGCTGTTCAGACGTTCAATCGTGTCTTTTTCCTGAAGATGATTCATTGCATACTCAACGACCGTTACTGGAAGTTCGATCTGAAGACTCACATCAATTTGGCTATCATTTGCCACCTTTACCGCGAGTTTGCGCTTAATTTGTTCGATATTCGCTTCGTAAGTGACATAGTTGCGCGGGTTGTTGGAAGGCCCCGGGTGAATCTTTTTGACAAAACGCGCCGCTTCATTCCATTTACCACTCATAATAATGTATAAAGGAGCCTGTTCGGTATTGAGACTGCCACTGAACCTTTGCCCATGAAACAAGGCGATTCCACGAGCATCAATTTCCTCTCCATCCTTATATAGATAAGGCAGTGTAAAATCCTGTCCCGGATCCAGCATGGGAGGGAGAAGAGTCTCTAACGTCATTTCAGGAAAAATACATAATTCCTCCAGACTCTTAATTTTTTTCGTAATAAAATCACCAATCAATATGCTGCCAACTCTTTTTTGGTGTAACAAATCTCCGGCATCGCCATCCACAACCGCAATTTTCACATGTGAGGTCGGGTAATCCGGTTCCCGATATAAGACGTCCAGGTATGGGTAGATATCATTTTGTGCGAGTTTGTTTCCGTATAAGATCATCCCATATTTGAAAAACCGGATATCACCAGTCACTTTAGTGCGAATTCTATCCGTGCTTTGACGGACGGATCTCCCGGTGCCTGAATGGACTTCATTAACGCTGCTCCCTTGTTGACTCTCAAAATCATCGACAATTTCAAGCGTCTGTTTAATTTCACCCTCTGAGGTGATATCAAACGCCGAAGCATTAGCCAGTCTTGCATCTTTTAAACTATCCTGATCCCAGCATCCCGTCATCACCATGAGCAGGAACAGGAGGACAAGGATTTTTCCTCGTTTACTCATATCATCTTCTCTTTCCGTTTCATTATATAAGATAGGACCAACAACAACAGAGGCAGGATCATGAGAAAAAAGTATGCCGATCTGTTGGCAATCGTACTAATTAACTCAAGTTTTTCCTTCTGTTGTGGCAGATAGGCAATTATGCAAGAAGCAAGAACGACATAAGGCACCGCTTTTTTATGGTGTTTTTGTTTGAAGAGATAACTTATACCATAGGATGCCGTATAGTAATAGCCACATATGGCCCCGAAAATTGAAATTAACCAGATAGGGAGGAATAGAAAATCGGCCCGATCCATTGTTCCGAGTGGGATAGAGCGAAGCAGATATATGACCGGTTCAGGCATTAAGTCAAGTTGCTGGGGGCTGAACGCCGTTGAACAAATGAACACGGTGAATGCATACAACACCACGACTACAGCACTTGCTGAAGCAACAGACTTGAGTTTGTCCCCGCTGCTACCTTCAACCATAGGAAACACAACGAGAAAAAACTCGAATCCGAACATAGCCATTAATGTTTCGGTTGATCCACTAATAATATTGGGCCATCCCGCTTCGTTTAAAGGCAAAAGATATAACAGATTGATTTCCTTGAGTCCATAACTGATCAATACCATCATCGGCAAGACCAAAAAGGAGATGAGTACCAGTACTCGCGCAATGATTCGTAATTTTTGCCGAACCAAATAGATACTGCTGAACAAGAAGAGGGCTAATATAGCCCATCGAGGCGTATCCTGCAGCATCCAACGGTTAATCACACCGTAAGCGTTCACCAGAACAGAAGTGCCCATTAACAGGAAATATCCAACGTAGGCAATGATCAGCAACTTGCCAATCCATTTACCGGTAATCAGCGTTACAATGTGATAAATGGACGAACTCGGGAATCTTCGCATCAAAAGCCAGCACAACAGTATGACAAGTTGGATCAGGAACCCTCCAAGGAAAACAGAGATCCACCCACCTCCTTTAGAGATAAGGTGTATACGGTAAGGGAGGGACAAAATATCTATACCAATTTCAAATTTCAAAATGAGCAAGAATAATTGTCCCCGAGTGATTGTTGTTTCTTTATTCACGTTTTTTCCCACTCCTATAGAACTTCTGCTGCTTCAGCCGCTGCGGGCGGGCATCATGAGGACGCTCGCGAAGCGCCCAGATGGGAAATCGAATCCATACATCCTTCAGGTCAGCTAATCGGAAAGGGGCCACTGGAGCAAAATAAGGCGATCCGAAGTTTTCCATCTTACAGAGGTGAATGGTTAGAATCACCAGACCAAATGCGATGCCAATATATCCAAAAAGCGCCGCTCCAATCATCATTGGAAAGCGGAGAATACGTACTGCCGAACTCATCTCATGCGAAGGCACCAAAAACGACGAGATAGCGGTTAGTGAAACCACAATAATCATTGTATAGGATACAAGCCCCGCACGAACAATAGCATCTCCGATAACCAAACCGCCAACGATGCCGATGGTCTGGCCCACTCGGCTGGGAAGTCGGACTCCGGCTTCTCTTAATACTTCAAAGATCAGTTCAAGCAACATTGCCTCTACAAGTGCAGGAAAGGGGATGTTCTGCAATGATTTCTTGATTGTGTGTGCCAGCTCGATCGGTAAAATAGCGGAGTGAAAAGAGATGGTTGCAATATAAACAGCAGGTAATGTAAAAGCAATGACAAAACTCATCATGCGAATTAAACGTAAAAAGGAACTGACAATCCAGCGACCATGATAATCATCCGGACTTTGATAAAAAGCAAAAAACGTAACTGGAGCGATAAGAGCAGAAGGACTTCCTTCGGCAAGTATGGCGACACGTCCTTCCATCAAATTGGCAATAACCCGGTCAGGTCTTTCTGTACTGAGCTGCTGGGGAAACAGAGAGAAGGGGTTATCCTCCACAAACTCTTCAATAAAACCTGGAGCGAGCACCATATCTGAAGATATGGATGTGATTCGCTCTTTTACTTCGTTCACCAACTCCGGATTGGCCAAGTCCTGAAGATATACAACTGCAATTTTGGTATGTGTCTTCTCGCCGACGTTAAAATATCGAACGATTAAGGATGGACTGATAATTTGTCTACGGATCAGATTCAAATTAACCGAAAGCTGCTCTACGAATCCATTGTGTGGCCCTCGAATAACCCCCTCGTTTTCCGGTTCGGTTGTGCTACGGACATACATTTTCTCGGTAGAGAGAATGTAAAACTCCGGGTGCCCGTCGATTATGTAAAGACATTTCCCTTGAATAAGTGAGACTATTCCACGTTGCAGATCCGTATCTTTTCGACTTTCTAATGTGGTGAACGATGGGTAGATTTCCGAATGAGCTTGGCCATTCAGTGCTGTTAATACATGTGTTTGAATGATCTCCTGATCTACAAGTGAATCGATATAGAGAAGCACACTCTGTACACCATTAAGTAGAAGCAGTTGTTGTTTCAAATCGTCAGTACAGTAGAGGGACTGTTCCACATAAGAAATATTCGTTTTTAATTCAGAGAATGCCTGATTGGTTAGGGTCATTGATCCACCTCTTTATAAAATGCGACATGGATTATCTTGTGCAAAAGCAAGACTATTATTCAATAGGTGTTTCTTATTCAAAGAACTTATAACCAAACATTAAAAAAATAGCTGTACTAAAATCCATAATTTACAATTCAATTAGAAACTTTTCCCTAAATCTAGCGTCTAATACTATGACTTTTTGAGGGGTTATAAATTACTAGAGAGTAGAAGGAGCCAAAGACAACGCATGAATATGAAGAAGAAATTATCCATTTTTACCGCTTTAGCCGTTTTTCAAGCATTTGCAGTTGGTTCTGCGAATGCGCAATCAGCACCACAAGGGGATACTGCGTCAGTAAACACGGCCAATGTAGAATCAGTTGAAGTGTTAAAGCAAGAGCAGCCGATTGCAGAGCGTGAAGTGAAGACGGAGAGCAATAACAAATCTACCAATACTCCGCCCACTGAAGCCAAGGACACTCAAACCTCGACCGGTACTGAGGCAACACCTAAAACAGATAGTGAGAAACCTGCATTGGATGGGGGAGAGACCACTACAAACGAAACGGGTACAAAACCTGCAGTTCAAGAGGAAACACCTGAGGAGGAAACACCAGCTACACCTGCTCAAATAGAGCAACCATCCATTGATGGAACGTCTCCTGTAGCAGCAGGTGGGAATCTGACGTTGTACATGAATAGCAACAAAATGGAGCAGGATGGAAAAACGTATCTTGCTGGCCAGCCAATGGCTGTAAAAAACGGTGTATCCTATGTTGCAATCCGTGCGCTGGTTGACCGTGTGGGATACGGCGTCAAATATGATAACAAAACCAAGGAAACCATCATTATTAGTGGTGAGGATGAACTCCGATTCAAGACTAACAGCAAGGACTATACGGTAAATGGAGAGACCAGAACGATGAAAGGCCCTGCTTATCAGCAAAAAAGTACATTCATGGTGCCGTTAACTTCCATTACTCAAGCTCTGAACATCACCTATAAAGTGAATCAGTCGGCTAAAACGGTTGTGTTGAATCTTAATACAAAACCTGTTGCAAGCTTCATCATTTCTCAAAAGGAAATCTTTGCAGGAGATCAAGTGGACTACGTGACTTCTTCCAGTTCTCCAAATGGACTGGATATCGTTGACGAACGCTGGACTGGTCGCCAGGATTCATTTGATCAAGCAGGTACATATACGATTTCATATCAGGTTCAGGATTCCAATGGCCAATGGAGCGATCCCTATTCAACTACGATTGAGGTTATGAGTCCTAACCTTCCTCCTGTAGCCATGTTCGCCACGGATAAAGAACAGTATAAAATGGGCGAGAAAATAACATACACAGACCAAAGTACAGATGACGAAAATAATATTGATAAAGCGGTATGGGAGAACAATTCACTTGCGTTCTTTGAACCGGGTCCAAAAACGGTGACTCTTACGGTTACTGACAATCACGGCGCTACGAACACGTACTCCAAAGTCATTACCATAACCAATGAGACCTTATATTCATTTACCGACTTCAATTTACTTTTCACGCCAGTAGGACAGAAATTTACCTTTAACGGCGGCGAAGTGACTACGATGGAGAAAGTGCCTTATACGTACATGGATGAGCCAAGTTTGCTGATCCGTAGTAACAGTCCGGAAACTGTGAATACGGAAGGCATTGTATATAAAGAATCATCTTCGGGGCAGACCCGTTTCATGATTCACCACGTGAACAATACAGGCAAAAGAGTAAAAATGTATGTGATTGCAACCAATAACAATCCAAATCCGGCAGTATTTGAACAACAGAATATGGGCTTTGCCGGACCTACACCATATGCTACCGTAGCTGGGAAATTGTCTATTGATAAATGGTTCAAGTCGATTCAGACTGGAGCGGATCAAAAGAAAGAGTACCTTCAACCTGGGGAAAGCAAATTGATTTTGACTGAACTCAATAAAACGCCGATGAAAGAAGGACAAGTCATCTCTCTCTATTCGGACGCTTATAGTGATTATTCCCTAGACTATAACGTTATCCTGGTGGAAGAAAATAAAGATCCGTTCGAAGCCTTGCCATTGCTTCCCGTGCTTGATCGTGACGGCGTGCATAACCGGGGTACGTACCCGAACGCGACTCGCGTCATAAAGTACGATGAGCACGTGGGACTCAAACCGGCTCGTCTGCCACTTGGTGACAATTCAAGCGATCCCAATCTGGTAGGAACAGATCCGATGGCTTACACAGATGCATCCAACGCGGGTAATTTCGGCGTATTGTACAGAATTACGCTCACCAATGTTGCACCGCGTACGCTTATCTCCTTTAACCCTCGTGGAGGGAAGTACTCCGGAGTAGCGCTGGTGAACAACCAGTTGGTATCGATTGCCGAAGGCAACGTTGCCGTTGCCAATTCAAGTGAACAAAGCGTTCTTTACCGCACAGGGTTAACTGGAGAGAGCGTAACGATTCTATTCTCTGCCGCGCCAGGAAGTAACCTGCCGGTCAATCTGCTCTTCACACCGCTCCCATCGGAGAAGTAATGCAGTTGTCTCTTATAACGAATGGTTTGGTGGCACGTTAATCATCGACAGAAAAGACTCCATATGGAGTCTTTTCTTTTCACAACTTATTTCTACTAAGGAGGAATCAAATTCCGATGAATGTAGTCGTCAAGTTGATACGTGAATTCAAAGAGCGCGATACCCGGCGTTTGTTGAAAGATTATCGAGACAGAGTGGAGCTTATAAGGAAACGGAACTTGGAAACTTGGGACGATCAGCGCCTGCAAGCGGAATCCCTTCGGCTGCAAGAAGAAGCAAGATCAGGCATGTCTTTGGATGAGCTGCTTGTTGATGCTTATGCTTTAGTCTGCGAGGTTGCGAAGAGAACACTCGGATTACAGCCTTACGATGTGCAAATTATGGCTGCGATTGCTTTGCACGAGAGATTTTTGATCGAGCAGCATACCGGTGAAGGAAAAACACTCTCTGCTGTTATGCCTGTTTATCTCAACGCATTGACAGGCAAAGGCGTTCATGTACTCACATTTAACGACTACTTGGCAAATCGAGATGCAGCGTGGATGGGCCCGATCTACCGTTTCCTCGGGTTAACGGTAAGCTCGGTTCAAGCGGGCATGAGCCTGTTAGAGAAACGGGAAGCTTACGCCAAGGACATAACCTATGTTACGGCTAAAGAAGCAGGGTTTGATTATTTGCGTGACACAATCACATTCAATGAAGCCGATACCGTACACCGTCCTTTCCATTACGTCATCGTCGACGAAGCGGATTCATTGCTTCTTGATGAAGCGCGGGTACCGCTAGTCATTAGTGGCGATTCGAGTGCTTCCAAGAGTGATGGCAATCTTTTCGCAGAAGTGGCCCGGCTGCTGCAGCCAGGAGAGCACTACGATTTTGACGAGTTCCAGCGGAACGTTTACTTGAATGAAGCGGGTAGTGCAAAAGCGGAGTTGCTGCTGGGATGTGGCAATTTGTACGATAGCCATAACAGTCATTGGTTAACGTCATTGAATTGTGCGCTGCATGTGGAATCGTTATTAAAAAAAGACGTCGATTACATCGTCCGGGACGGTGTAATTGAGCTAATCGAAGAACACACCGGCCGTGTGGCCGAGAACAGATATTTGCCGGACGGGTTGCAAGCTGCACTGGTGGCGAAAGAAGGATTGCAGTGGAAGGCCGGTGGTAGAATTCTCGGCACGATTACTATTCAGCACTTTATTAGCCTATATTCGGGAATTTGCGGAATGACGGCAACGGCGCACGCTTCAGCAATGGAATTTGAGGATATCTATGCGTTACAGGTCGTGCAAATACCGCCAAACCAGCCAAACATACGGATCGACCACAAGCACCGAATTTACACCCATAAAGAAGCCAAATATAAGGCGCTTGTACAGGAAATCTCTTCCGTCCATAGGATGGGACGCCCCATTCTTATTGGCACGTCAAGCGTCGAGGAATCTGATATGCTGTCGGAGGCGCTTGCCGCTGCTGGCGTACCTTGTCAGGTTCTGAATGCAAAAAACGATGCAAAAGAAGCCGAAATCATCGCTAAAGCGGGAGAAATAGGCGCGGTAACGGTATCTACGAATATGGCAGGGCGAGGCGTCGACATTCGTCTCGGCGGTGGTAATCCCGCTCAGGCAGAAGTGGTTGCCAAACTGGGCGGATTATACGTGATAGGTACATATGTGAACGAAAGCATGCGGATAGATGACCAGCTGCGCGGGCGTTCCGGCCGCCAAGGTGACCCTGGGTCTTCCGTATTTTATATTAGCTTGGAAGACGAGTTGATGCTTCGCTTTGGCATTCATAAACTGTTTCGCGCTCCAAATCAGGACGAGGTTCTTGATGATCCGGCGCTCCGCAGCAAAATCGAGCATATTCAGCGCGTTATTATAGGTCAAAACTTCGATATTCAGCGGGAATTGAACTGTTATTCGGATATGGTGGAGGATCAGAGGCGAATTTTATATGAAGAAAGGCTAGGGATTTTGAAAGCTGAGAGACTGATGAGTCCATCGGAGCAGCGCGTACGGCTTTTTTATATCGACGAGTTCTGGGCTGACCATCTGGCATTCGTTTCTTACATTCGTGAAAGCATCCATCTCGAGAGCATTACCAGTCGCAATCCAATCGACGAGTTTCATACGCAAATCACCCAAGCATTCGAGCAAATTCCGGCTAAAATAGATCATGAATCTGCGAATATGCTTAGAAAACTCGGAGGTTCGAATGATCCCGAGAAATGGGAACAGTTCGGTCTGAAGAGTCCTATTTCGACTCGGACTTATATGATCAACGATCAATACAGCCAAGATAAGCGCAGTTCATGGACCGGAACGACGGTATTTGCTTTTTGGGGCAGTAAAATTTTGAAGCTGTTACTGAAGCCAGTATATAGGATGTCAAAATAGTGATGGGAGCGTGACGATCGATGAACAATAGAGAACGGTTTTCGAGCCGGGTCGATTCTTATTTGAAATACCGCCCGAGTTATCCAAAAGAGGCTATTGACTATTTGTACGACATCGTTGGTTTACGTGTGAACAGAAGGTTCAATGCATGAAATGCGATTCAGAATGAGTCAGGAGTTCGATTTCGAGGGATTGAAAGGCCGGTTGCTATCATCTTCCTACAGCCCTGCACCAGGGCATGCAAATTACGATCCTATGATGTCAGAACTAAGGAATTTATTTGATAAAAATAATCAAGATGGTCTTGTTGAATTCGATTATGAAACTGAGATTTTTTGGGGAAAAGTTTAAATAAGGCATTTGAAAGTCGCTATTATAGCGACTTTTTTTTATTTTAGTGGAACAAGTTTTTGTCTCACTTGCCGGGATCAGCTGTTGGAACGAGCCAAAGCACACTTCTTAAAATCTTATAAGAAATTCTTGATATTTCAGAAATTTATCCGATAGGCGGGTGCTATTATACAAATACAAACAAAGACGAGGTGATGAAATGCAAGCAAAATTGGCAGCGGACGCCGTTCCCATCTCCACAAAGCGAAAGTCATGGATAAGGACGATAAAAAAGCACAAAGTGATGTATGCTCTCTTATTACCAGCCTTAATTTACTTTGCCGTGTTCAAATACATTCCTATGGCGGGAATCATGATTGCTTTTAAAAACTACAACCTGGCTTTGGGACTATGGGATAGCCCCTGGGTGGGATTCAAAAATTTTACGGATTTTATGAACGGCGTTTATTTCTGGGACATCATGAAAAATACGATCATCATATCGCTGTATAAGCTATTGTTCGGATTCTCCGCGCCCATCGTACTTGCTTTACTCCTCAATGAAGTGTATAGCCAATGGTTTAAGAAAATCGTACAGACCATCACTTATTTACCTCATTTTCTGTCATGGGTCATTGTGTATGGAATTATGGTGGCATTACTAGCCCCAGGCGATGGTCTCTTTAACATGATTATGAAGGATTTTGGTTTTGAACCCATCTCGTTTCTAACGGAACCTGCCTGGGGCAGATTGCTAATCATCTTATCTGAAGTATGGAAGGATATTGGATGGGGGGCAATATTGTACCTTGCCGCCTTGGCAGGAATCGATCCAAGCTTATATGAAGCAGCTCGAATGGATGGCGCTTCCAAATGGAGACAACTATGGCATATCACGTTACCTGGTATTCGAGGAGTCATTATTCTGATGCTGATTCTAAAATTAAGCCATATCCTGGATGCGGGTTTTGACCAAATATTCATGTTTGCCAATACCTTTAATCAGGAGAAGATCGACATTATCGACACATGGGTATACCGTGAAGGGTTGGAGCGTCTCAAGATTGGCTTGGCTACTGCTGTAGGATTGTTTAAAGCTGTCATCGGATTTGCTTTGGTGTTGGCAGCGAATAAGCTCGCCAAAAAATTCGATGGGCAAATTTGGTGAGGTGGTCTTTAGAATGATCCATATGACAATTGGTGAAAAAGTCTGGCAAACCGTCGTTTATGTGATGCTTATTTTGTTATCCCTACTTTGTGTGCTGCCCTTCCTATATGTGGTTGCTGTCTCCGTAACGCCAGAGTCGGAAGTATTAAGAAGAGGGATTGTGATTATACCCGAATCCTTTACTTTACTGGCCTATAAAGAAGTATTCGTTTCTCAGGGGATCTGGCAGGCGTATAAAATTACGTTGTTTCGAACGATTGTAGGGACTGCGTTAAATGTATTTTTTACAGTAATCGCGGCATATCCGTTATCCAAAAAATATTTACCCGGAAGAAGTCCGTTTTTACTCTTCATTGTGTTTACCATGATGTTCAGTGGGGGATTAATTCCGACATATTTACTAATCCGCTCTCTGGGATTGTTAAACAGTCCTTGGGTATTGATTATTCCAAATCTCATTAGTGCATTTAATCTGGTGATTATCAAAGGTTTTTTTGAGCAATTACCTGGTGAAATCGAGGAATCAGCGAGGGTAGACGGTGCCAGTGAACTTCAGACGTTATGGCGGATCATTTTACCCCTGTCCTTACCCGTACTTTCCACCATTTCCTTATTTTACGCAGTCGGGCATTGGAACAGTTATTTTGATGCCATTGTATATATCAATGATTCCAACTACATGCCACTTCAAGTGATTCTGCGCAACATCCTGCTTAACGTCGCAACTCAAAGCGCTGATTCGCTCGCCAATTCCGGGGCTGTCAGTACGTTCGCCGTGCAGATGGCTACAGTTGTTGTAACTACAGTCCCGATATTGATCGTTTATCCATTTTTGCAAAAGCATTTTACCAAAGGTGTACTCCTGGGATCCGTTAAAGGATAAAAGGTGTTCCAACCTAACTTATTACGGTAAACCGTGATAATATACAAGCAAAGGAGAGGTCAATATGCAGCGTAAAAAGATTTCATTTGCTATTCTGTCGGCAATCTTAGGACTTGGAACGCTTTTGTCAGGATGTGGGGGAAATGAAGAAGTTACATCGACAACCTCGAGTAATTCGCAAGGCCAGTCTGGCCAGTTTGCAACCAAAATGAAGATCTCCATGTTTAACCAAGGTACATTCAATGCTGCAGCTCCGGTACCTCCACGGGATGAAGATATTCAACGCCAAATGTTGGAAGAAGAGATGAACATCGACTTGGAGATGATGATTCCTCAAGCGGGTCAAGCAACAACCAAACTGAATACACTCATTGCTGGCGGGGATATTCCAGATTTGCTCTTCTTGAAGAGCCGTGCTGATCTTGCGCAATATTACGATCAAGGCGTGCTTGCGGATTTGACACCTTATCTGGATCAGTTTCCTGAATTACAGAAACGGTTTGGCAATGACTCCTGGGAGGCGATGTCCTATCAAGGGAAAACGATCGGAGTTCCAGGCTATGATAATGTAAACGGTATCAGTCGTAGCTTCTTCATCCGTAACGATTGGCTGAAAAAGCTGAATATGGATGTGCCAACGACACCTGATGAGTTGTTTGAAGTTATGAAAGCCTTTACAGAGAAAGATCCGGACGGTAATGGCAAAAACGATACGTACGGATTCATCGGCGGTATGAATAAAGAAGGCAATCTGCAAACCTACGGCTTTGATAGCCTGATGTGGATGTTTGGCGTTAATCCGCCTTCGGCCGTTGAGATTAAAGATAATGAACCGGTATTTCTGTTTATCGATCCCAAAATGAAAGAGGCACTTGCTTACATTAATAAAATGATGGCAGCCAAAGTCGTAGACCCGGACTGGGTGACGATGAATTCACCTGATCTGTTGGACCAAAAGATGTTTAAGGGTAAAGTTGGTTTCATGATCAGGGATGCCCGCAGACTGGAGCCAGATTATCAGCAGAAAATGAAAGAAATTAGTGGAGAGGTGCCGGAATGGATCGTTATTTCTCCGATGAAAGGTCCTTACGGGGATCAAATTGTAGAGAGAAAATCGTTCCAGGGTAATTCATGGGCAATATCCGCAAAAGCGGACGAGGACAAAATCATTCGCATCTTGTCCATGCTGAATTATCTCTTTACGGATGAAAAAGCCTATCCGAATTTTGCATACGGAATCAAAGGGATTCATTGGGATGTCGTAGATGGCAAGATCAAAAATAAAACCTCGGAGTTATCGAAGGAAATGAAAGAGAAGTACCTGTGGGTCGATCATTATAGAATGCCGCGGCGTGGTGATGATGCGGAGTACTTCAGCTTCCAGAATCCGAAAACAGTGGAAGCGTTCAAGAACAATCAGCAATATGTGGGGCCAACGTTACCCGGTAATTTATTGACCCCAGACCCGAGCGACACCTTGGATGCTGACCGCCAACGGTTCATTAATGAAAGCTTAGTCAAATTTATGACGGGCAAAGAACCTCTTTCCAACTGGGACAATTTCCTCCAAACGTTGGATACCAAGTTTAACATGCAGAAGTATAAGGAAACAGCCACCCAGCAATTTAAAGACGCCGGCCTCATCAAGTAAAAATAAACAAAGAGAGAGTGGCTATTCGTAGCCCCTCTCTTTATTAGCATATGCTATTCTTAGTTTAAAACGGAGCTAAAAGGAAGATGATGGATGCGAAGAAGAATCAGCTTGCCTTTAAAATTATTTTTTATCGTGTTTGCCTTTGTATTAGGCTGCATCATCTTGATAAGCCAATTGTCTTATCGCTATGTTCAAAAGGAAATAAGAACCAATGACATTTTTTACACCAATCAAATACTAGACAAGGTTGACCAGTATTTCACCGTTAATTTTTCCTCCTTCCAGACGATTCTCTTCTCAGTTGAAACATCAGTGAAAGCCAACATTAACAATACCGAAGTGATTAAAAAGCAATTAAGGGAGCTGTATGAACTCAACAGTATTTATGTCAGTAATATTTATTTGATCAAAAGCGATTTATCCATTCTGGGTGGAAGTACACCTACTCGAATATTCGATGAACCTTTATCGGAAAGAGCCCCTTTATTTGATGCGACTGACAAGAATAGAAGGACTACCTTTGTTAGTGAACCTTACAAATCGAAGTATTCCGGCTGGACCGTTACGATGGTTCGATATCTGAACGGTGCTCCGGCTCCTATGGCCATTGCGGTTGATTTGGATCTAAATGCCATCGAAGAAACCTTGTTCAAGATTAATAAACAGGAACAAATGAATCTGGCTCTGATCACTGCGTCAGGTAAGATCATTGCCGGATTTTCTGAAAATAAAGGACCTCTGAATATCCAAGATCATTCTTTTTCGATCGGAGAGACGTCAGCGGAAGAAATTCTGGATACAACAGAAACAAACCTTCAACTGTATACCAACGATGGCACTCCGGTCTCCCTTTTGAAAAAACCAACGGAGAAATTCAACTGGACCATCATCTCGATCAACGATGAATCACGCTTAAAAGCAGCGTTATCCAGATTGGAAACCTATTATCTCGAGCTTCTCGCTGCAGGTCTTCTTTTAAGTTTGTTCATTTCTTTTTTGGTTGCCAAATATATAAGAAAACCACTCTATACGCTCAAAACAAAAATGAAGCAGGTGGAACAAGGTATCCTCACAACGACAATAACGATTAATCGAAACGATGAGTTTGGCGATCTTTCACGAGCATTCGATCGTATGCTTCAGCAGATTGTTGAACTGATTCGTCGAGCCGAGCTTCATAATGAACTTGAGCGGAAGTTGGAAATCCAGGTGTTACAGTCTCAAATTAACCCTCATTTTCTGTATAACACACTTGGTTCGATCAGCAATGTGATACGTCTCGGACAAATAGAGAAAGTAGATGTGGTGATCGGGTCGCTCATTTCATTATTGGAATACGGAATAGACGATGCTTCTGAGAAGGTTTCCCTACGCCAGGAATTACGCAATGTAGCGGACTATATCGAGATCCAGAACATTCGGTATAACCGAACCTTCAACTTGATTGAAGATATCGAAGCAGGGTTAATGGATTTTCCGGTTTTCCGAATGCTGCTGCAGCCCCTTGTGGAGAATAGTATCTTCCATGGTTACAACGGAGGAGGAATTGAGGGGCCAATTACGATTCATGCGTACAGGGAGGACGGCATCGTCATCATCGAAGTTGTTGATCAAGGTGAGGGAATTCCAGCTGATAAAATAAAACATATTTTAATCTCAGAACCAAGTGAAGAGGAAGTAAAAAGAAAACGAATCGGGCTGAATAATATTCATGGTCGAATAAGACTTCACTACGGAGATCAATTCGGACTGGATATCATTAGCATACCTAAGGAAATAACCCGTATACGCGCTGTATTCCCGGCAGAATTGCCAAAAGGAGATGCATAATGGGGAGAGACTACACCTGCTTCATTGTTGACGATGAAGATCTGATCATTCAACGATTGGAATTGTTTTTTAATGAACTCTCTCATAGGGATAGACGATTTGTTCTGGTGGGCAAAGCGAATAATGGGCTGAATGGGATCGAGGAGATCATAAAACTTAAACCGGATATCGTCATATCCGATATTGTAATGCCGCGAATGGACGGAATCTCCATGATTGAGCAGCTAAAGGCGGAGCTCCCCCATACCCAATACATACTGCTGACCGCCTATTCATCCTTCGAATACGCTCAGCGGGCGATTCAAGCCAACGTATTGGAGTACATTGTAAAGGTTCCGCTGAGGGAAGCCGATTTGAATCGAGCGTTGGATAAGGCAGCAGGAATTTTAAATGAGTTTGAGAAAAAAGAAGCGGAATTTCACTCGTTAAACGTATCCGTGCTTGAAAATAAATACAGAGTCCGCAAGCAATTTTTTAACGAATTGATCCGAGGTGAAATTCCTTCTCATCGGGCATCGGATTTTGCCAATCGCATGCAGTTTCATTTCTTTCAAGCCAACTATTGCTGTTTCATTGTTGAGATGAATACGTATGAAAGTTTCCGAAACGAATACGCGGCCGCAGATCAAAACATCTTGAAGTATGCGATAACAAATATCATCGAAGAAACAGTGATGAATGGTAGCAGTGGGGTAGCTGCGGATCTGTCCGATAATCGTTTTATTGGTTTTTTATCCTGGGAAAATAACCGCAGTGATATGGAAACGGAATATGCTTGCCTATCCTTGGGAGGGCAGATCATCTCTCATTTACATCAATATTTGAATAAGAGAGTATCTGTCGCTTTTGGAAGTCCACACCGAGGCTGGGAATCGATCAAACAGGCTTATACGGAAGCTAAAAATGTGAGTGAGGATTTCTATTATCATACCGAAAAAGTCGTAAAAACACCGATGCATCGGTTCCAATACCATAATGACAAAAAAACAGACTTTCAGCAGAAGCTTGCTGATTTTCTTATACGCCTGAAGAGGAAGGTTTCCAAGGAAGAGCTGGACAATGCACTTGCCGATCTGTCGCAATTTGTTACGGACTATAAAATCCACAAGTCCATCATGGTGCCAATGATTAGAGACTTGTACAGAGACATTACCGTGAAATTTAAATCGGGAAATAAGATGGCCACGGAAGTTCCAGACTTCCCCATGGAATTTATGGCTTTTCAGGAGCAGCTTGCCTATATTGGTGACTTCACATTTGAATACGTACACGCGGGCCAACTATTACATCGTGCAGAAATTATGAGTGCTATGTATTATATAGAGACAAACCTGAAACAACGTTTAACGTTGGAGGCAATTGCCGAGGAAGTGAATTTAGCGCCATCGTATTTTAGCAGCTTATTCAAAAAAACAATGAACGAAGGTGTGATCAGCTACATCAACCGTAAAAAAATCCATCTCGCCCTCGAGTTGTTAAACGTTCGGGATTATTCATTATTGGAATTGTGCGAGGAAGTAGGTATCGTCAATGAAGGGTATTTTTGCAAACTGTTTAAAGAATATACGGGGGATACACCTAAGCAATATCGAATAAAAATGACACGGTAGAAATCCTAATAAGGATGCAAAAAAATGTATGATTTTTTCGCGAAATCCTGTAAAAAAAAAAGGTGCCAAAACCATTACCATGATAGGAGCATCTAATCATGGAGGTTATCAAAATGGAGCTTATGAAAACAGATGTAACCGTCATAGGTGGAGGAATTGCCGGGATATGCGCTGCCATTGCTGCCGCACGCCAAGGGCTGCAGGTTTCACTTATCAATGATCGGCCAGTTCTGGGGGGAAATGCGAGCAGTGAGGTCAGGGTTCATATCAACGGGTCGGCATATCTCGGAAACAGTCCATCCTATTATGCTCGCGAAGGCGGGTTGGTGGAAGAACTCAAACTGAAGATCTTTCATTATAATCCGTTATACAACAAAAAGCTTATGCTTTCGCTTTCGGATACAGTCTTGCTTGACATGGTTTATGATGAGCCCAATATTTCTCTATTCCTTAACACATGTGTGCATGAAACAGGCGTGGAGAACGGCAGAATCAAGTGGGTGGAGGGCCTTCAATTGGCTTCCGAAAGAAAATTTCGTTTTGAAAGCCCTACCTATATCGATTGCTCCGGCGATGGAATTGTTGGGTACCAAGCAGGTGCTCACTTCCGATGGGGAAGAGAGGCGAAGCATGAATACCAGGAGGAGCTCGCTCCAGAAGTGGCGGATCATTACACGATGGGTGATACGATTCTGTTTCAAGCCCGTGGCGTAAACTATCCCGTTCCTTACAAAAGGCCAGGCTTTGCGTATGATATTACGAAGCTGGAGTTTTTTGATAGTATCCGAAAAGGATTAAACCATCGGTCTTTTCCAAGAAAAATCAATGGGCTTGGCGGATTGTGGTGGCTGGAATACGGCGGACATATGGATATTATCAAGAATAATGAAGACATTGCCTTGGAACTGCGGAAATTGGTGTATGGGATATGGGATTATATCAAAAATAGCGGCGAGTTTGATGATGTGGACAATCTCATTTTGGATTATGTATGTCCGATTCCGGGGAAACGAGAGTCGAGGCGGTTTATAGGGGAGCACATGCTGTCTCAGAATGATCTTACAGCAAAACCTCATTTCGAGGATGCGGTATCCGTCGGAGGCTGGTATATGGATCTGCATGCGAATAAAGGCATCTACGATGAGGGGCCGGCTACCGCATGGAATTTTGTACCGGGATTGTATAATATCCCTTTCCGCAGCTTGTTTTCACGCAATATCCCAAATCTCATGTTCGCTGGCCGTAATATAAGCGCTACCCATGTGGCTTTTGGGTCTACAAGAGTGATGGCAACCTGTGGTTGTATGGGGCAGGCGGTAGGAACAGCTGCTGCGTTATGCGTAAAATATGATACAGACCCCGCGGCCATCGTCAAAGCCCATATGGGTGAGCTTCAGGCGCAGCTGCTTCGAGACGGGCAAACGATTGTAGGGCTTCAAGAGCCGTTGGATCCTTATTTCGCAGATGGATTAACGATTCGCGCCTCTTCTCAGCGAAGCTATGAACAGCTTCATCCAACCGAAGAGATCTCCTTGGAAAGAGCGTTATGTTTGGTCTTGCCGATCCAGACATCTCTGGTTGAAAGTGTGCAGATCAAAATTAAAAATAGATCCGAGCATTCGGAAACGTTGCAAGTGAAGCTGTTTGGCGGGGAGCGGAAGGAAAACTATATTCCCACCAGCGAGCTGAAGGGATACAACTTGGTGATTTCAGCGGGTCACAATGACTGGATTACAATGGACCTCAGCTGCAAGAAGCCAGAAGACGACAAAATCTACATTGTATTGGAAGGTACGGCGGGCCTTACTGTACACAGCAATGAAGAGAAAATGACTGGAGCGGTTAGCTTCCTTTATAGACCGGAAGAGCCATCCAGGCTGAAGAAACTTAATAAGAGCATTTGCTTCAAAGACCTGATACCATCTCAAAATATGTATAATCCCACGAATGTCGTCAACGGTTTCTCCAGACCTTATGGTCTGCCTAACAGCTGGATATCGGAAAGTACGGAAGGACAGGAATGGTTGGAATTTGGTTTTGCAAGCCCCAAGAATCTGGATGAAATCCATCTTATTTTCAATTCAAAACTGAATTTGGAGCATTTCGACGATCCGATCGAACCACTGATCCAGGATTATGATGTGACTTTAACTTTAGAAGATGGAACCAAGAGTGAAATTAAAGTCCGCGGGAATTATCTTTCGTTGAACAAACATCAGGTGAATGCACAAGGTGTAACCCAGATCCGGTTTGATTTCTGTGCAACGTATGGTTCGCCTTATTATGAAGTGTTTGCTGTAAAACTTTTTGCTCCTAAAAATGCTAATTGAGGGCGGGTGAAGTCACGATGAAGGAATTTTTCCCACGAAGAGGGCTGCCTAATGTCATTCAGAAGTTAGAAAATGGAGAAACCGTGACCATCGTTTATTTCGGAGGCAGTAATACACGTTCGGAAGGATACAGGGTCATGACGGCGGATTGGCTACGAGGGCAATATCCCCATGCCGATATCCGCGCTGTGAATGCAGGCATTGATGGGACAGGATCGGACCTCGGCTGCGCCCGTTTGGAGACAGATGTGCTTCGTCATCAGCCTGATCTCGTATTTGTTGAATTTGTTGGAAACGACGGCGGAGTTCCCGAATCCAAGGCACGGATCGAAGGGATTGTCCGACAGATTCGCAAGTGTAGCCGGTTCACCGATATCCTGTTTGTATATACGGTTAAGGAGCGGGATTTGACCTCATTTCAATCCGGCGAATACCAGAAGGGCGCTCTTATGCAAGAGGAAGTCGCCGACTATTACGACATTCCTTCCATTCATCTGGGCGTAGCGGTCAGTCAATTGGTTTCGGACGGAAAGCTTATTTTCACCTCAAGGGCAGACGTGGCCATTCCCGGAGCCGTTATTTTTACGCATGATTCGATCCATCCGACAATTCCCGAAGGACACCAGATTTACACAGACACCATCATTCGGTCATTTGAGAAAATGAGCAAACTTCGAGATCACGTGGGAAAAGTCGAACATCACTTGCCGCAGGACCCCTTGGTCCCGTCCAATCCTTGGGAGTATGCAACGATGCTGCCACTGGATCGTCTTACTCATTTTTCCGCAGGGTGGTCTTACGTGACCTCTGATGACTTTCCTTTAGTGCGTGAGTATGATTGGTTGTTCTCCGGTCTATGGCGAGCAGTTGATCCCGGAGAGGCGATCACAGTGGAGTTTGAGGGTACCCACATCGGGCTATTTGATATCGGGGGGCCGGATTCTGGCCGATTGAAAGTGTCGGTGGATGGAGGGGAACCATTCCTTATTGATCGATTCACACTCTATAACGATCATAATCGAAATCAATATGTTTTCTTGCCGGAGCTACCAAATGGGAAACATACAGTTTGCTTCGAGATCGATCACGAGAAAACTGACAAAGCAGCCATGTTTGAGGCAAGTGGTAATGAACGAAGTATGGAACATGTTCGACAACATCCTGCTTGGTATGATCAAACCGTCATTCAGCTTGGAAAGTTGTTATTGGTGCAGCCGCCATTATAATTGATGGGTTCACTTGGAACACTTGGAAGACCTATATTCTATCTGACTGCTACTGAGCAATCAATTAGGATGTAGGTTTCTTTTTTACTTAAAATCGTATAAGAAATTCTTAAAATGAAAGAAATTTCACCGTAATCTAACATGCTAAGATAAAAACGACAGAGCGGGATTAGGCAGAAGGGGAAGGTTAATTGCTTTTTTACAATCATTTGAGCAAAAGGCAATGCATTTATGCAAGCATTATCATTTTAAGGAGAGGCTGTGAATTGTATGGTCAAAAGGAAGCTGTTTTTCTTCATCGTTTTCATGTTGACGATCGTAGTTCCTTTCAGCCTGATCGGAATAAGGTCCGCTTATGCGGAGACCTTACCTTATCAGACGATTATCATCGATGACGGGAGTATCAAGATCAATGATGTTGTAACACCTGATGCGGGTAACGAGAACAATGGATATGCGGCTCCAAATTGGACTACAAGCACAGGGGTAAAGGGGTATGATCTATCCAGCACCAAATATACGAGTACAGCAGGCAGAACGATAACATGGAATCCACGCTTGGAAGCAGGAACGGCGAAAATATCGTTCTATAAGTTGGATTGGACAGATAAAGCAGATAGCAATGTGAAAATTGAGATCGTTCATAATGGAACTACGGATGTAGTCTATATGGATCTAAGACCCTCATCTGGCGAGCCGGCGGGTTGGGTTGATTTGGGAGAGTACTATTTTTCCGGGGTTGGTGAAGAGTACGTTCAATTGACCCGGTCTACCAGCACCACAAACACGATCCTTACACGCGCGGATGCGGTCAAGTTCGAAGGGAATATAAGGCAGAAAGAGCCACATAAGACAATCATCATTGATGATGGGAGCCTCACAATTGATCATGTCATCACTGTTGATTCAGGCAACGTCAGTAACGGGTTCTCCGCTCCTTATTGGACGACCAGTGCAGGAGTGAAGGGATACAATAATTCCAGTTCCAAATTTACAGACGCTGTAGGTAGAAGCATCACCTGGAATCCACGCTTGGAAGCAGGGACGGCGAGAATATCGTTCTATAAGCTGGATTGGGCGGATAAAGCAGACAGTAATGTGAAAATTGAGATTGTTCATAACGGGATTACGGATGTTAAGTTTATGGATCTTAGACCCTCGTCAGGTCCATCGGTTGGATGGGTGGATCTGGGGGAGTATGAGTTTAGTGGTGATGATAGCGAATTTGTCAGGCTGACTCGAACGCAGCCTTCTACGGGTACAATTATTACGCGGGCTGATGCAGTCAAGTACGAGGGGAATATCCGTCAACAAGCACCCCCGCTCCCCCCGCTAAGAAGCCGTACCTTAGCGAATCTCAGTTACACAGAGAAAGGCAGCATCGAAAATGCTAATTACAAGGCAACCTTCTATGAGGCAGCATGGGATGAAGGTAAATCCATCGTTCGTGACATGTTCTACAAAAACACGGAGACAGGGAACTGGGTTCCAATCAATAATGAATCGGAAAGATTGGAGGAACAATGGGTTTTATTGGACGGGAATGCGGGCAGCCGAACCAATTACTACGATACGATGAATAAGCGCTGGATTACATTCGACGAGGTCCATTTTCCCGACAGCCAGACGGCGGTACTAACCGACTCTACGCATGGCAGTGATTACGATTTTGAAGTGAACTGGTCCATGGCAGGGGATAAACCAGATGTCTCTTTTGCCTTTACGCCTCGCCGCGACGGCAATTATGTGATTGGATATCAGTCCTTCACAACAGAGGCAGTCTCGGGCATTAATGAAGTGTTAAATGGATTTAGGTCACATGCCAAAATGGTAGGTACGGTGGAATCAACAAGTTTAAGAGAGCTGAGCGCTCCGATGAGCCTGGTTGAGAAAAATGATGGTGCGGGAAATCCATTGACGTATGGCGTATTTGTACCTTCGGCAGAGCTTCCGGTTGAATTTGAACCGACGGGAGGCGTTACGAAACAACGGCTTGGCATGAGCCTGGTCAACAACGAAGGCAGCGTGCAGCCAATCCTGTATGCGCCTCAATTAGGGACTTATTCCCAAATGACCGCAGAAAGCACGTATCAATTTCATATTGGGCTAATCGCTCAAAAAAGCAATCTGTATGAGTCCTACGCGGATATTCTTCGCAATGATTATGGTTATTCAGCTTATCGGGAAAATGTGTCAGATCAGTCGCTTACTGATGCGATGTTTAATATGATCGATTTGCTTAAGGTTGAGCCGCAAGGGGACGACTCTATGAATTATGTCCCATCACCCAGCGGGTGGTGGAGCCGTGCCAAGGGTTTTATCGATATCGAAAACGAGGATAGCGTCCGAACAAGCTCAAATGCGGTTCTTTTGGGAGCTTACTATCTAACTGGGGATGACCAGCTATACGATACGAGAGCACTGCCGTCCGTCCAGTATGGCGTATCGCGAAACGGTATCGGTTGGTCGCCAACGCAGAAAAAAGTATACGGTGTGCCTTCGTTATGGAAAATGGCTACTCTGCCATTTGATGTTTCAAGTGTAGCCGCTGTCAATCAGATGATGGGCACTTCGGCAGGGATTGGGGCACTGGCACAGGAAGAGTACCTTGTGCGTGACCCGGATCAGAAAGACAGGGGTCCTGTCATTCAGCCTCTAATGATGTATCGTATGACGGGAGAGACACAGTATCTACAGGCTGCGAAGGATGCAGCCGACAACTATATCACGCAACATATCGATACGCCTGCATCTGTCGATGTGAGTAAAAATGAGTTCATTTATTATTATAGCAAGCTGTGGATGGAAATTTTGGAGCTTTACGAAGAAACGCAGGACCCCAAATACTTGGATGCCGCTTACAAGGAAGCTAAACGGTATGCAACCATGTTTGTTGCTCGTCCAGTTCCTGAAGGGAACGTTACGATTCCGCAGCCGGAAACATATAATTACGCGGAGTCGTTCCATTGGCCGGAAAGCGGTAAATTTCAATATCCTAGGCTTAAGCTTCCCGAAGATATTGCAGGAGGCGTTCAAGCGGAGCGTTGGCTTGTTTCACCGAGCGGACTGACGTTTGAAGCAGGAAGTACAACCGGCTATTATCGAATGAATGCTCAGGAAGCTCCATTCATGCTAAGATTGTCGCTTTATACAGGGGATGAACTGCTACAGGACATTGCTCATAATGCGGTTATTGGCCGATATTCCAGTTATCCAGGTTATTATTATAAAGGCTTCGCCGTTAGCCAACTTGAACCGGACTTTCCTCTGGAAGGCCCAAGCGGGGCTACATCCATCTATTATCACCATATTCCGGGGCAACTCGGGCAAACGATGGATTATTTGATCAGCGAACAATCATTGAAATCGAACGGCAGTATTACGTTTCCTTCCGTTTTTGAAACGAATTTTTTATGGTTCAAATATCATCTCTATGGGAATAAACCAGGTCAATTTTATGGTAATTCAGACGTCTGGCTTTGGATGCCCAAGGGGATTATTAAGACCAACCATCCTCAATTGAATTGGATAACGGGTGAGAGCGGCGATAAATTCTACATCGGGTTAAGCAACGCATCTTCAGAAGAAGTTCAGACTCCAATTGAATTAAATGAACAAATCATTGGATTCAACCCGGCACAAGATTACACCGTAACGATCATCCGTGACAATGGTACACCAGAGCAAACGGTTATGAGTGGTGGAATCATTCAAGCCACGGTTTCAGGCAAGGGCATCACCGCGATCATTATAGAGGGACTCGATATTGATGTACCGCTGCATCAGGTCAGAACGGCAGATACATCGGATGCAAGTTATTTCTTTGATACCCACAGTCCAATTGATGCGGTTAAAGTCATGCTGATCGTTAAGCCTGACGAAACGGTTTATGATGCTTATGTGCAGGCCAAAACAACGAAACCAGCGACAATCCATTATTCCCTGGATGGCGGGGCCACGTACACAACCGTGCCAGATACAATATACCCAATGGAATGGTCGATACGGGTGAATGATTTATCCCAGACCTTCACTTATTATGTGGAATCCGAGGGGAAGCAGACCCGCAAGCGGACACTCTATCTGCCGGATCAGGTATCGGAAACTCCAGTTCAACCCGATGGGCAGGATAGTTCAACCATCATTGTGGATAATACGGAGGCGGAGACAGAAGGTGTCTGGATAAGGGATACGACGGCTAACGATTATTATTATGATAACTATGTGTATGCCCAATCTACGACCGGCACAGCGACAAGCAAAATGAGATGGCGGCCTGAGTTGCCGGAAAGTGTCACTTACAGTGTGTATTACAAGATTCCGCAAATCACGGCTGCGAGTGAAAATTGGGCAACAAATGCCTCATTTACCGTTTATCATAGCGGCGGCTCCGAGACGGTGACAGTTGATGAGACAACAGCGAATGGTACTTGGGTGCACCTAGGTGATTATCCTTTTGCTGCAGGCGATAGCGGGTACGTGGAATTAACCAATAAGGCCAACAAGTCCAGAGTTGTTGCCGATGCAATCATGTGGGTGGACCCAAACAGGATACCTCAATTGGAGTCTGCTGTGATCATGTCCGATCGGAACGAGCTACAGATGACTCAAACCGCACAACTGAGCGTAACCGGCTATTTGGATAACGGTTTGATCGGTGATCTAACACAGGCCAATGTGCAGTATTTTGTTGATCGTACGGATCTGGCTGAAGTAAATAGCAGTGGGTTGTTGACTCTTCTTAATCTCGATGGGAACACGGATCACATTGAGGTATGGGCTACTGTCACGATTGACGGAGTGACCTTAACCACAGCACCTTTGAATATCACGATCAGGGACCTAACGGTTATCGTGGACAGTACAAATACAACAGGGTTATACACGACAGAAGGGTCTTGGAGCCAAAGCAATTTAGCAGGATACAAAATTGGGGTTAAATCCCGCTATTCAACAGTTCAAGGATCATCAGCAACGTGGAAAGGCCAGTTTCCAGAGGGGAAATATACGGTCTCGATCTACAAACTTGTCCATACAACGGCAAACGATAACAATGTCAAAGTGGAAGTGAAACATAAGACGGGTACAGAGGTCACCTATATCGATGCAACGGTTGGTTCATCGGGTTGGGTTAATCTGGGAACGTTCGACTTTACGGGTGACGGCAGCGAGTATGTGCGGTTAACCAGGGTTACTCCGACAACGACAGACCCGCCAACGCTTCCTGCGGATATGATCTATACGAGGGTTGACGCAGTTATGTTCGAACGGCATTCCGATGATTCGGAGTTGCTTGCAAATGAGCCAGATGAACCGATACATTCTGAACAAGACGAGTGAATTATGAATGAATGGAAATGAAACAACGGCAAGTGATGGTATGCAAATTATAGTAAAATAACGCTAAGAGCCGAGTGGATCAATACGATCCATTTGGCTCTTTTTGTTTAGGAGCAAGAAAGTGTGGTCACAGGAAAGGAAGCCAGTAGGCCACCTTCCTCGTACCCATTAAACATTTAAGTTTGCCAAATCCAACTTTTTTGGATTCTCGTAAAAAAATTGCCGCTTTCAGATTATGTTTCGTCACACTCAAAACGTTTCTCTAGACCCACACGAATCTTCAATGGTACCATCATACACGTGCTAGAAATGAAGATTGCAGGAGGATATCTTTTTGGATCAACTAAAATACGATAATCTAAAGCTGGGGGAGCGCGGAGCTATCATCAGCATTATCGCCTACATATGTTTGACCTTAATAAAACTGATCGTTGGCAATATGGCCGGATCCGAAGCCCTAAAGGCGGATGGATTAAACAATGCCACCGATATTGTGGCCTCCATAGCTGTACTGATCGGTTTGAAGCTTGCCCAACGCCCAGCCGACAAAGATCATACATATGGTCACTGGAGAGCAGAGACTGTTGCGTCACTAGTTGCTTCTTTCATTATGATGGCGGTAGGTTTACAAGTACTGTTTGAAGCCATCGGTTCTGTGTTCAGGGGTACACATGAATCTCCGGATATCATCGCTGCGTACACAGGTATCTTCTGCGCGGTTGTCATGTATGTGGTCTATCGCTATAACAAGAGACTTGCTACACGTATTCAAAGTCAGGCGGTCATGGCTGCAGCTCGAGATAATATCTCCGATGCCTTGGTGAGCACTGGTGCGGTCATTGGAATCGTGGGCTCCCAGTTCGGCCTCCCATGGCTGGATCCTGTAACGGCTGTCATCGTAGGTTTCCTGATCTGCAAGACCGCTTGGGACATTTTCAAGGAAGCCACACATCATCTGACGGACGGTTTTGATGTTGAACTGATTCAGGAGTACAAAAAAACGATTGCCGCAATTGACAGCGTAGAGACAGTTAAAGACGTGAGAGCGCGGAACTATGGCAATAACGTTGTAGTAGACGTTGTCATAACAGTCCATGCTGAGCTGGATCTTCAACAAGCACATGATATCTGTACAGACGTGGAGAACGAGTTAATGGAGGAGCATGACGTATACACCGTTCACGTTCATGTGGAACCTGATATGTTGAAAGAGTGCATTTGATATCAAGATGATAAAAGAGAGATTCGGCAAAGCAAAAAACCAGTGAAGTGTACTCATTCACTGGTTTTTTGCTTATTTCAATTGTCATCTTTAAAGAATCCGCTCGTTATTTATCCTCTACATGACTATCTCGGCAAATTGTAGGTAATCAGATTGTTATATTTATCCGCATGTTTCTGTTCATCCAGAATGATCCCCCACACCGTGTCTTTATATATGCCATAAGGGAGACCAAACCATATTTTCCGATACTTTTCCACGGCCGCCAATTCACCTTGAAACGCCTGTTGCAGCCCAGCAAGATAAGAGGTGACCGTCTCAACCGGCTCACTACTTACGCCCGAAATCTCCTGACCCGTTAGATCTTTGTACATTTGCCGAAACATTTGATTATGTCCGCGTTCATCATTACGGATGCTCGTGATGATGGCATCAGGTGACGACTGAATCAGTGAATCATAGAAAATTTCATCGTTTCGTTCTCCCTGTACAGCCGATTTGATTAATTCAAGTGCTTCGACTGATGATGTTGCCCATACCGGAGTAAAAGTGTACCTGTAACCATAAGGATATGCCACATACATTACGAATCCCTCCAAGACGAATATGAGTTAAGATATGCATGTATGCCCATCCGCGTTAACCCATAGCTGTATTGTGTATGCACGGTAAACTTTTCAGACCGGGTTTCGATCGCTTTGTAGATGTTTCAATAACATACCGTACCCGTAAGCAAGCACAAATGGCAGGAGATAGGACAAGAAAGTCCAAAAGATGTTCCAACCGTTAAAATAGATCACATGTCCCAGCGTTTTAGCAATCCATTCTATTAAAGTCAGTGAAAAGGAGGCCGCAAATATGGCTCCCCATGGCTTCGCCCCTTTTACTAAAATGGCATACATCATCAGGCATCCGGCAATTGGATAGATTCCGAGGTCCATAGGGAGAGCGGCAAAGGACTGGTTGCGAGTGTTTGGAAGTATGTTCCAGAAATAATTAAACCCCACGTTGTTGATACATGCGGAAATAGCCACACCCAGTGGATAATAAATTACAAGGATTTTAACATTCCGTCGCAGAATCCATACGCCCAACAGAATGGGAAGAACCATACCCAAGAGCAAATTTCCTAACATTTATTTTTCCTCCAAAGCTTGTTACTTCAATTATTGATTCTCATTTCTTAATTCAGTCCGTCGTTTTCTTCTCCATAAGACGATCCATTTGATCGGACAGCGCATTTAATTTTTTATCATAATGCTTGTACGTATAGTATCCAATGATTGCTTTGACCGTAAAAAAGAGTATCGCGGCAATAACAATCAATATATAATTGTGGGCAATCTGGCTCAACCAGTCGTTAACCGCATTCATCGAATTTCTCTCCTTCAACACATAGTTGGTTAAGTTAGAGTGCCCATCTTCATGGGAAATAATGCATGGCTATACGGCAGCGAGAACGAACACAAACGGAAATAAAATCGTCACCCTCCTATAAAATGGCTCCATGTTTTGTTCCAACAACCGAACATATTTAAGGACGATTGGGTGAATACTCAGAAGAGTTCCATAATTATCTAACGAGTGAAAGGGTGCTTGTATTGTACGAACATCTTAGCATCTTCCTCCGAAGTATCTTTGCCTTTTTGATATTATTGGGTATTGCACGTATATTGGGAAAACAAACGTTGTCTGATATGAATTTCCATGAATTTGTCACCGCAGTGATCATGGGAGCCATAGCTGCCAATCTAGCTTTTAACGAAAAAATAGAAGTTACACATCTGATTATTTCTCTAATTGTTTTTACCGGAACCTCTTATCTGTTATCTAAATTAAATCTGAAAAGCAGAAAAATCCGTCTACTGGCAGAAGGTTCACCTACAGTATTAATTGAAGGCGGCAAAATCCTTGAAAATAATCTCGCCAAGAATAAACTGACATTGGATTCCTTAAACCAAATGTTAAGACAGAAAGACATTTTCAACATGGAGGAAGTTGAGTACGCCTTACTCGAAGTGAATGGACAAGTTTCAGTCATGAAAAAAAACAAATATAGAACGGCTACGGTTGAGGATGTTCGTAGGAAGGTAGAGGCCAAACCTGAACGCATGCCTGTGGAGTTAATTATGGACGGAACGATGTTAAGCAAGAACCTAGAACTAAATGGCATATCAGATAAGGAATTAATGCAACAGCTTGAATCGAAAAGTAAGAACATAAACGATGTATTCTATGCTGTAAAAGGAAGCGACGGCAGGATCTATATAGATTATTATGAGGATCAAATCAAGCATCCCATTGATGTCGAGTGACGCCATCAGAAATGAAAAAAATTCCCTTCTCTTCAGATGAAAGAAGAGAAGGGATAATCATAACTACCGTATTATTGTCAAATTATTGGTGCTTGCTGAGGATATCAAATATGATCTTGGCATTATCTGTGTTGTCGATCAATCCGGCGAAGCGATGACTTGCGGGTCCGTAGGCATAGACAGGAACATCTTCACCTGTATGTCCACCTGTTGTCCAGCCCGTAAACGAACGACTGTTAATAATTGCTTCAATGGCATTATCAATCTTCGTTACATCTGCACTTTTGGCTACTTCTTTCACCGATTGAATCTCTTCCGACTTCAACTCGAGTTTCAGATAACTTTTCAATGTTTCTTCAACCGAAGCACCTTTGGCAATTTGTGCTGCCATGAAGTCTGGTGTTCGCAGTGCAGCTTTGATCGGATCTACGAAGAAGTTGTATTCTCCGTCTTTTCCAAGCGTAAGTCCGCCCGTGGAGTGGTCAGCAGTAGCTACGACAAGTGTTTCGCCGTCTTTTTTGGCAAAATCAATAGCTGCCTGAAATGCTGCTGCGAAATCTTCCATTTCACTCATCGCACCAACGATATCATTATCATGTCCTGCCCAGTCGATCTGGCTGCCTTCGACCATTAGAAAGAATCCTTTGTCGTTGGAGCTGAGACGATCAATCGCTGTATTGGTCATCTCAGCCAATGATGGTGTTTCAGCAGTACGATCGATCATCTTGTCCAATCCTCCATCGGCAAACAGTCCAAGCACTTGTTGATTCTTATCAGCGAGGAGAGAGGAACGATCCGTCACATAGCTGAATCCGGCCTTCTGGAACTCCTTCGTCAGGTCACGACCCTCGCGTACAAAATTGGATTTCCCTCCACCCAGAAGTACATCCACTTTATGCTTGCCATTAATCAACTCATCATAATAATCGTCCGCAATGGCATCCATATTTTTTCGACTGATATCATGGGCACCAAATGCAGCTGGTGTGGCATGAGTGATCTCCGACGTAGCCACGAGTCCGGTGGACTTACCGTTTTCTTTGGCCTGCTCAAGTACGGTTTTGACTTCCTTCTGCTCAGGGTCAACCGCAATGGCCGCATTGTATGTTTTCACACCCGCCGACATGGCCGTTGCTGCGGAAGCGGAATCCGTTACATTTTGTTTATCATCATCCGGATAGGTCATTTGTGCCCCAACAAGATAAGGGTCAAATACGGTTTTGTCCATGCCCTTCGTTGAAGAATCATCCTTCATATAACGGTAGGCCGAAGTATACGAGGTACCCATGCCATCCCCAATGAGGAAAATGATGTTCTTGATTTGTTTTTTCTCCACACTCACAGCTTGAACGGCACTTGCTTGTCCGGCAGACAAGAGAGTGGAAGCGGAGACAGCCAGAGTCAGCGCTACCGCTGGTAATACTCTTTTGGATAATTTCACAATGATTCCTCCTCATCGTATCTCGAAAACAAAAATGAATGCATGAATCTATATTCATTTGTTCATCATTAAAAAGGTTAGCATTTATTTGTAAATGAAAACCAAGAATTTTGTATACCTGAGGTCAAATAAACAAAATAAGACGATGTGTTAATTCTTTGCATGAGGAGAAAGACATACATCCCGATCAGGACAATGGGATTCTGACGAAAGATTCACATGATCTGCAACATACGAGATTATAAAAACATACTCATTCCGCTGTTTTTGAAGTATGATACAACATAAGTAGAACGCTTTCATTTTTGTATTACTGTTAATATAAAGTCAATTTCATTTCAGGAGGCTCTTTACCATTGACCAAAACAACTCCAACTTATGATGGGTATCTCTTTGTACATTTTATTGGCGAACAACTAGACGGAGAGCAGGTTTATTTCTCCTATAGCGAGGATGGTCTTCACTGGAAAGACCTTAATGACGGCTCGCCTGTGCTGTTTTCCGGCCTTGGAGAAAAGGGGGTGCGGGACCCATTTCTAGTTCGTTCAGTCAAGGATAATAAATTTTATCTGATTGCTACGGATCTCCGCATCGCAAGCGGCAAAGGATGGACTCATGCCGTTAATGCCGGGAGCCGGGACGTAATTATATGGGAATCAAGCAATCTCGTGAACTGGTCATCCCCATGGAACGTTACACTGGGTGTTGAGGGCGCTGGATGTGTCTGGGCACCCGAAGCTGTGTATGATGAAATAACAGATGAGTTTCTTGTATTTTGGGCTTCTGCGACGCAAGAATCTCAGGAGCAAGAACGAAAACAAAAAATATACAGCGCTCGTACAAAAGACTTTCGTTCGTTCTCGGCATCGGAAAAATACATTGAGCGGGATAATCATATTATTGATACAACGATTCTTCCTGCGGATGGCTCTTATTATCGATACTCCAAGGATGAAACAACCAAAAACATACGGGTAGAAAAAGGAGACTCTCTCGACAAAGAGGCGTTTGTTACGCTGCAAGCCCCGGTACTGGAGGCTTTGGCAGGTGTGGAGGGACCTCAAATCTTTAAATTCAATGACCGGGAGGAATAGTGCCTGATTGTTGATCGATTTGCTGAAGGAAAGGGGTATCTTCCTCTGCTGACTACAGATCTGCGAAGCGGAGAATTCCGAATCGTCCCTGATGGTGAATTCGATATGGGTACGACTCAAAAGCGTCATGGAAGTGTCCTGCCAGTCACAGCAGAGGAGTGCAGCCGGCTTCTTGCGGCTTTCGGGGATGGTCATCAGGTGCTTCCGGGACAATATGCCGATCCTGATGTAGCCAAGTTTGAGGATCGTTACTATATGTATCCAACAACAGATGGCTTCGAGGGGTGGTCGGGGACACAGTTCAAAGTGTTTTCTTCTTCAGACCTGAAGCATTGGCAAGACGAAGGTGTTATCCTTGATCTGGGAACAGAGGATGTGGCCTGGGCAACCGGTAATGCATGGGCACCGGCAATTGCCAGCCGTAACGGAAAGTTCCATTTTTATTTCTGTGGCAAAATGCTGAACGGCGAGAGTGCCATTGGCGTTGCTGTAGCGGATACACCGATTGGTCCATTCCTGGCCGAGTCGCAACCTTTGATCACAATGGAGCAGTTAAAACGTCTGGGCATTACCATGGGCCAGGCTATTGATCCCTCCATCTATATTGAAGATGATGGAAAACCATATCTGCTATTTGGCAATGGACATGCTGCCATTGTGGAGCTTAATGAAGATATGATAAGTGTCGTTGAGGACACAATGAGCAATCTGGCGGGCTTGCATGATTTTCGTGAGGCGGTAACCGTTTTGAAGCAGGGTGGACTATACCATTTTACGTGGTCCTGTGATGACACAGGCAGCGAAGACTATCATGTGAATTACGGTACGGCAGAGCAGCTATATGGTCCAATCACCTATCGATACCCAATCCTGAGCAAAAATGTGGAGAAGGGCTTGCTGGGTACAGGTCATCACTGTATCTTTAATGATTCCGAAACGGGTCAATACCAGATTGCCTATCACCGTTTTGTCACCCCACTATCCAGATTTTCCTCTGGAAAGGGGTATCACCGCGAAATATGTATGGACCCGCTTCTATTTGGTAAGGACGGACTGATTCAGCCGGTTATACTCTAATATAAGACGTTTAATTAAATCGCTATTTACAAAGACCTGATACAGCATGATTGCCTGTCAAATATCGCTTTTGGCGGTTTTGGCAGGCATTTTTATCATCCACCTGGAACAAGCCAGAACCTTAGGGCTGAGCGGGTATGAAACTTATTGAACACATTCAATCCAGAATACATTTGACATGCGAATCAATAAATCGTATTATTACGATATAACGATTTAGGAGGAATACTTTTGAACACTCCCGCTTTTGACAGCAATAACATTAAACAGTTCGATGAACCTGCTAATCTGCTGAAAGCTTTATCTCACCCCATTCGTTTATGCATTGTGCGGGGACTGATGATGAAAAAAAAATGTAATGTTTCTTATATGCAGGAATGTCTGGATCTTCCCCAATCTACAGTGTCACAACATCTCCAAAAGCTTCGTAGTGCAGGTATTGTTGCTACAGAGCGCAATGGTCTTGAAGTGAACTATGTGCTTGCTGATCCACGGGTTGAACAGATTATAAATACTTTATTTGAAAAGGATGATTGTGAATCATGAGTAAAAAAGTACTGATTGTTGGCGGGGTAGCTGGAGGTGCATCTTCAGCTGCACGTCTTCGCCGTCTGGATGAACATGCCGAAATTATTATCTTTGAGAAAGGGCCTTATATCTCATTTGCCAATTGTGGCTTACCTTATTATGTAGGGGGATCAATCGATGACCGAGAGCGTCTGCTGGTGCAAACGCCAAAAGGGATGGCAGATCGTTTTCGTATCGATGTTCGCACAAGAAGTGAGGTTGTAGCTATTGATTCGCAGAAGCGAGTGGTTCAGATACAGTCGCAGGAACGCGGTGCATATGAAGAAAGCTATGACGAGTTGATATTGTCACCAGGTGCAAAACCGATCATTCCCGATCTGCCGGGTAAGGACAATCCACTAATTTATACCGTACGGAATATTCCTGATATTGATCGGATCAAAGACCAGGTAAGTTCTTCTAACAACAAGTCTACGATCGTCATAGGTGGTGGATTTATAGGTGTGGAAATGGCTGAGAATTTAAAGGAAGCTGGTCTGGATGTAACGCTGGTTGAGGGGAACGCACAAGTACTCACACCATATGATCCCGAATTAGCAGCCGCATTAGCACAGGAAATGGAGAATCACGGTGTGAACCTGCTGTTTTCCAAACGTGTTCAGGGATTCCATTCCCTGGAGCAGGGCATAGGAGTTGAACTTGCGGATGGTCATATGCTAACAGCTGACATGGTTATTCTTGCGATAGGCGTAACGCCGGACACCTATTTCTTGAAAGATAGCGGTGTTTCGCTGGGTGCACGTGGACATATTATCGTAAATGAAGCTTTAGAAAGCAGTGTGCCACATATCTATGCGGTTGGGGATGCCATCGAAGTAACGGAAACCATTCATGGTACGAAGGCAACGATACCACTTGCCGGACCTGCCAACAAACAAGGTCGTATTGTTGCCGACCGTATTGCAGGGCTTCATTCTACCTATAAAGGAACACAAGGTACGTCCATTATCAAAGTATTTGGAATGACCGCAGCCACAACAGGCAGTAATGAGAAAACACTCCAGCGTCTCGGCGTGGAATATCAAACCGTTATCGTACACCCTGCTTCTCATGCATCGTATTATCCGGGTTCTAGCGCAATTACTCTTAAACTGCTGTTTACTCCGGAAGGTAAGATTTTAGGCGCACAAGCAGTCGGGTATGATGGAGTGGATAAACGAATTGATGACATTGCTGTAGCCATTCATTTCGGAGGACATGTACGGGATTTGACAGAGCTTGAACTGAGTTACGCGCCACCATATTCTTCTGCCAAAGATCCCGTGAATATGGCTGGATATGCAGCAGAGAATATGATCACTGGACGTGTTCAGACGTTCACCTATAATCAACTGGCTGATCGTCAGCCTGGGCAGTCGATACTTCTGGATGTTCGCAGTGAAATTGAGCATCATAATGGTCATATTCCGGATTCACTCTCTATTCCAGTTGATGAGCTTCGTGAGCGGTTAGATGAATTAGACCGATCCAAAGAAATTTGGCTATACTGTCAAGTCGGCTTACGTGGTTATACAGCTTCGCAAATTCTGCGTCAGCATGGTTTTAGTGTAAAAAACTTGAGTGGTGGTTATAAAACATACCGTCAAGCCCAGTTTAAGCCTGCTCCATTTACTGCTGCAAAACAAGATTATCATGATCCTGCGGTGGATGCTAAGGAAAAGGAGTCTATTCCAGCTGACTCGACACAGCCGCAACGTATTGATCATGACTTGAACGTATGCGGATTAAGTTGTCCTGGTCCGTTAATACAAGTGAAGCAAAAAATGGATCAACTCTCGAACGGAGAAACCCTTCGCGTGAAAGCTTCCGATCCAGGCTTCTATGAAGATGTTAAAGCATGGGCCACGATGTCAGGTTCCACCATCTTGCAGTTGGAAAGAATGAAAGGCGGTACAATTGAGTCTGTCCTTGTTAAAAATACAGCACAACCCGTGTCGGATTCCCCCATCAGCGATCCTGCCAGTACAATGGTAGTCTTCAGTGGCGATCTGGATAAAGCGATTGCCTCACTCATTATTGCAAATGGGGCCGCAGCCAGTGGACGGAAAGTAACTCTATTTTTCACATTTTGGGGATTGAGTATTATTCGTAAGCCGCAACCGCAAAAGTTATCCAAAACCATGATCGGCCGTATGTTTGATATGATGTTACCTCGCGGTAGCCAGAAGCTTGGCATGTCCAAAATGAATATGCTTGGAGCAGGCCCGAAAATGATCCGGGGTTTGATGAAAAAACATCATGTGCCTTCGTTGGAAGAATTGATAGAGAGTGTAATTGCACAAGGAGCAGAGATCGTTGCCTGCCAAATGTCCATGGATTTAATGGGAATTCAGCGTGAAGAATTAATAGACCAAGTTAAAATTGGTGGTGTAGGTTACTATCTTGGACAAGCATCACAAGCAAATCATAATCTGTTTATTTAAAAATTTATCACAAACTCAAAAAAGCGTTGATTCGAATTCGAACCAACGCTTTTTTGGACTTAATCATCAAGTAAACATTGACTTCATTTTTTTGATATTATAATATAAGCATACACTTATATGTATTGAAGGAGGAAGTGCTATGGATTCTATGCAAGAGGTAGCGGATAAGCTTAAATTGCTGGGTGATAAAACACGCCTTACGATCCTTACACTCCTCAAAGAACGTGAATGGTGTGTGTGTGAATTTGTAGAGATTTTAGACATGTCACAACCTGGAATTAGTCAGCATTTGCGCAAACTGAAGGATCAAGGCTTGGTTAAAGAAAGTAAACGTGGTCAGTGGGTATACTACTCTTTAAATGTAGAGAATACACCCTATATTTCATCTGTCCTGGAATTGATGCCGGATACAGCAACTATTCTTAAATCGTTAAATAAAGAAAACTTTACATCAGTATGTAATTAATTTTTGATCAATATATAAGCATATCATTATATACCAATGTAAATTAAGATGAACTGAAAGGGGGGGATCGTTTTGTTTTCTACGCTGTTAGCCTGCATCATCTTTTTGATTACACTTGTACTCGTTATTTGGCAGCCTAAAAACCTGTCCATTGGTTGGTCTGCTTGCGGCGGAGCAATCCTTGCTTTACTTGTGGGTGTGGTCAATTTGGAAGATGTATGGGATGTAACACGAATCGTATGGAACGCCACGCTTGCTTTTGTCGCAATCATTCTGATCTCATTAATTCTGGATCGTATTGGTTTTTTTGAATGGGCTGCCTTACATATGGCCAAAGCCGCTCATGGCAATGGTGTACGTATGTTTGTTTACGTCTCCATACTGGGAGCGGTGGTTTCTGCTTTCTTTGCCAACGATGGAGGCGCACTGATTCTAACGCCGATTGTTCTAGCCATGGTACGTGCATTGAATTTCGATGCGAAAAAAGTATTTCCATTTATTATCGCCAGTGGATTTATTGCGGATACAACTTCCTTGCCATTGGTTGTAAGTAACCTGGTCAACATAGTGTCTGCCGATTTCTTTGGTATTACGTTTATGGAGTACGCAGGAAGGATGTTTGTTCCAAATCTGTTCTCACTGGCGGCGAGTATAGGTGTACTGTATCTCTTTTTCCGCAAGAGTATTCCCAAACGATTTGATGCCAGTGAATTGAAACCTCCGGTAACTGCCATTAAGGATATGAAGATGTTTCGGTTGTCGTGGGTGGTGTTAGCGGTTCTTCTCATTGGATACTTTACCAGTGAATTTATCGGAATTCCCGTATCTCTTGTGGCAGGTATTGTCGCGATATTCTTCCTGATCATGGCTTCCCGCAGTTCAGCTGTACCAGCTACATTGGTTGTCAAAGAAGCGCCGTGGGCCATCGTATTTTTCTCCATCGGCATGTATGTCGTGGTTTATGGTCTACGTAACGTAGGTTTGACCGATCTGTTGGCCGTAGTCATTCAGGCTGTGGCTGATCAAGGATTGTTTGCTGCAACAATGGGTATGGGCTTTATCGCGGCAATCATCTCATCCCTGATGAACAATATGCCTACCGTGTTAATTGATGCGCTTGCCATTGATGCAACCACAGCTACAGGGACTGTTCGGGAGGCGCTTATCTATGCCAATATTATTGGCTCGGACTTAGGTCCCAAGATTACCCCGATTGGTTCACTTGCGACCCTGCTTTGGCTTCATGTACTTAGCACCAAAGGTGTCAAAATCTCATGGGGCACTTACTTCAAGACGGGTATCATAATCACCATTCCGACTCTGTTTATTACGCTAGTGGGTCTGTATCTGTGGTTAAGCATTCTATAAAAGCAATCTATAATTCAAGTAACGAGGAGACGATGAACATGAGTAAAAAAACACTGTACTTCCTGTGCACAGGCAACTCTTGCCGGAGTCAAATGGCCGAAGGCTGGGCCAAGAAATATCTGAGTGAGGACTGGAATATCTATAGCGCAGGAATTGAGGCCCACGGTCTGAATCCAAAAGCGGTTGAAGCCATGAACGAAGTTGATCTGGATATTTCAACTCAAACCTCGGACATCATTGATTCAGAGTTGTTGAACAACGCTGATTTCGTAGTCACGTTGTGTGGGGATGCAGCAGATAAATGTCCAATGACGCCTCCACATGTGAAGAGGGAACACTGGGGATTTGATGATCCTGCCAAAGCGCAAGGTACAGATGAAGAGAAATGGGCCGTATTCCAAAGGGTTCGTGACCAGATCGGGGAGCGTATTAAAACATTTGCTGAAACCGGAAAATAATATAGACCTGCCTGAGCAGGGATAATTGAATGAGTACCGAGAGAATGCCACGATGAGTGGCATTTTTTTGTTCAAAAAAAAAGAACGTTTCATTTAGAAACGGTTCTTTGACTTACCCATAACAGCAACATAGAGTGATGACAAGGGCGGTGGTTGATTTTAGCTAGGCAAATGAGAAGCATATATACCCTTGACTTTCCCCTGTACGGGAAACTATATACTCGCATTAAGTTAATAGATTGGAGTTGATATGTTGTTCAAAATCAGTGCATTTTCCAGGTTAAGTAGGGTCTCATTAAAAACACTGCGTTATTATGACCAGATTGGCATACTTAAGCCGAGAAAGGTAGATCACGATTCGGGTTACCGTTACTATTCCGCAGATCAGTTCCTCGAGCTCAACCGAATCTTCATTTATAAAGAATTTGGGTTTACGTTGCCACAAATCACACAGCTGTTACAGGAACATATTACATTGGAGAATATTCAAGGCATGTTTAAGCTAAAAAGAAGCGAAATTCAGCAGATTATTGACACGGAACAAGCCAAACTTGTCCGGATTGAGGAAAGCATGCAGCTTATAGAGGAAGAGTTCGAGTTTGAAATAGGTTACTTCTTAACTTGTGAGCTGCGATCACCTCCCGACCCATTTCAACTGCGGACTCTTCCTGCTGAGCCCATGATGGCCACCATAGCTTATCGTTCCAATGCCGCCTTTGCCTGTAAAACCTGTGTTCATCTAGCTACATGGATTGAGAAAAATAACTATCAGATCAAGGAGAACGAAGCTGGTAGGGAATTATATTTACCCTTATCTCCTGTATTCGCTCTGGCAGCGGCCATTATCGCTCCGATTCTCATTGCAATTACAATAAATATGGATCGCAAGAAGTTACTGTTGGCCACCCTCAGTGTGTTTATTGCCAGTAACGGACTTATGCTTGTTAACCTTTCTTACGAAACTATACTATGGGTGCGAATTATTCAAGGGGCTAGCGGAGGCATGGCTACCGTAGTAGCAATGGCCGTATCGACACGACTGGTTGAAAAAGAAAAAAGAGGCAATGCCATCGGCATCATTTTGATGGGGCTAAGTAGTTCGCTAGTGCTCGGTGTCCGATTAGGCACATTTTTTAGTGAAATGTTTGGATGGAGAGTTCTATTTGTTTTAATCGGTTTGTTAAGTGTTCTTCCATTACTTATTATCTACAAAAAGGTTCCGGCAATCAAAGAGGAAGAAAAAATCACCCTCAGAATGCAGCTCTCCATCTTAAAAAATCCACTCATTCTGACTGCCTTGCTTATTACGTTATTGTATATCGGCGGCTATTCAACACTGTTCACGTATATTACGCCGTTCTTGCAAGCTACATCGACACTTACCATGACCGAGATCAGCGGTGTTCTGTTTCTCGCGGGAATTTGCAGCTTTGTCGGATCGAAAGTTGGTGGACAATTGGCAGATGCAAAGGGATCAAAGTTTACAATTTGTCTAGGCCTTCTGCTACAAGGGGCAACTCTTCGTTTGTTCGCTCTAGCAGGGATCAATCTTATGATTTTAATCTTGGTATTAATGATTTTTATGTTAGCAACGTGGAGCATATCTTCGGCCCAGCAACTATATCTGGTTACACTGGCACCTCGTAATTCCGACATTGCCCTTAGCGTAAATAAGATAAAAAGACTTTTTTCATTGAATATCCTCTTTTCCTTAATATGTTTTAAGTTACCTATCAAATATAGCGAATATATTTCTTTAATGGATAAATTTTCAATAAAGATCAACAATCTGCAATATTCTTTTTCTGGACTGATCAGTTCAGATATGTTATATTTCTGAAACGGGAGGTGTTACTTATCGCCAGGACTAAAGAATTTGACAAAAATCAAGCGTTACACCAAGCAATGTTGTTGTTTTGGAAAAAAGGATACGAGGCTGCTAGCATACCGGATTTACTAGAAGTGATGGGCATTAGTCGATCCAGCCTTTATGATACGTTTTCCGACAAGCAAACCTTGTACAAAGATGCCCTGGAGCATTATAAAAAAGGGAGTTCCAATAAGCAGACCATTCTTGAACAAGCATCAAACGTTAGAGATGGAATTCTTCAATTTTTTGAGTATCATATTGCTTCAGCATACGATACGACCCTACCGGGCGGATGTTTTGTAACGAATACAGCTACAACATTGGAGTCACCAGATGAACAGATAAATGTCTTGATACAGACTAGTTTTTCGGATTTGGAACAAGCATTTTGCGAGCTTTTGGAGAAGGGCCAACAATCGGGAGAGATAGATAAAACAACTGATATCAAAACATTGTCTTATTTATTGCTGAATTTACATCAAAGCATAAATATTATGGCCAAAACAGGTCAAAATCCAGAACGTGCAAAAGAGATGATTAGCTTTGTAATTGCAGGGATATAATTTTTTTTATCAATATTGGAATGATTGTTCCGTTATTATAGTCCTCATATTTTGAAGGTGTCATTTGAAGAGTATCTGAAAAACCATAATTTTTTTGATCATTCTGGAACATTCATTCCGTTATCGAAACAATCCATAAATAATAAGGAGATGCAACAATGAAGGTATCGTTTATTGGACTTGGAAATATGGGCCTTCCAATGGCACAAAACCTGTTGAAAGCGGGTTATGACGTAGTCATCTTTAATCGGACCCCTGAAAAAGCTGAACCATTAATAAAACAGGGAGCACGGTATGTCCAAACTCCACTAGAGGCAGCGAAAGAAAGCAATCTTGTAATTACCATGTTATCTGATGATGCTGCTTTGAGAGAGATTGTTGAGGGACCAACTGGCGTTCTGAACGGATTATCTGAAAATGGAATTCACGTATCTGCCAGTACGATCAGCGCAGATCTGGCTCGGAAATTATCCGCTTTGCATGCGGAGAGACACCAGCACTTTGTGTCTGCCACCGTAATGGGGCGCCCGGATGCCGCTAAAGCAGCTACATTGCGCATTATTTTAGCTGGTCCGGAACATGCAAGACAACGAGTACTTCCCATGTTAATAGCACTAAGTCAAGAGATATTTGAGATTGGGGATCATGGCGAAGAAGGTAACATTGTCAAAATAGGCGTTAACTTTCTGATTGCTTCAATGCTAGAAGCTTTGTCGGAAGCGCAGCTCATGGTTGAAAAGCACGGCATTAAGCCGTCCCGATATATGGATGTTGTGAATGCTCTTTTTCAATCTCCGGTATATCAGAACTATGGCGCGATCATGACCGAACAGCGCTTTGAACCAGCCGGTTTTAAAATGAAACTCGGGTTAAAGGATGTTGCATTAGCTATCGAGGCAGCCAAGTCAGTTCAAGCTCCACTTCCTTTAGGTCAGCTTATTCATCAACACCTCTCTGAAGGAATTACCCATGGTTATGGTGAGTTGGATTGGACGGCTTTAATCCGTTGTCTTGAGCATTCCTCTTAAGGAAAGAAAATATAAGGAGAGATTAATTATGGAAATAGGTGTTACTTCATTCGTAGAAACAAAGCCTGATACTAAGACCGGAGTTGTGATGAGTCACGCTCAGCGATTGCGAGAAGTTGTGGAAGAAATTGTCCTTGCAGATCAGGTAGGACTTGATGTGTTTGGCATAGGTGAGCATCATCGTGATGATTATGCAGCATCTTCACCAGCAATGGTGTTGTCCGCTGCGGCGCCCCTCACAAAACGGATTCGATTGACAAGTGCAGTGACGGTGCTTTCTTCAGCAGATCCTGTCCGTGTGTTTCAGGATTTTTCCACGCTTGACGGTCTCTCCAATGGACGTGCCGAGATTATAGCGGGTCGGGGTTCCTTCATTGAGTCCTTTCCACTGTTTGGTTATAACCTGAATGACTACGAGGATTTATTTAATGAAAACATTGAACTGCTTCTTAAATTACGGGAATCCGAGAAAGTAACATGGAGTGGAGGCCATCGTCCAGCGATACATAATCTGGGGGTATACCCGCGTCCTGTTCAGAATTCTATACCTGTATGGATCGGTAGCGGAGGTACTCAGGAGTCTGCCATACGTGCTGGAATTCTAGGTCTGCCACTAGTTCTGGCAATTATCGGTGGAAATCCAACGAAATTTGCGCCACTTGTAGAACTGTATAAAAAGGCGGCAACTCATGCTGGTCATGATGTATCGCAGCTTCGGGTAGGTTCACATTCAATCGGATTTGTTGCAGAAGATACGGAAAAAGCCGCAGAACTCTTTTTCCCGTCCACTCAGTACGGCATGAATAAACTCGGCAAAGAGCGGGGGTGGGCATATTACGATCGTTCCAGCTATGACGCTGCCCGCAGCTCTGATGGTGCGTTGTATGTAGGGGATCCGGAAACAGTTGCTCAAAAAATTATTCATCTGCGTAAGCATGTAGGAATTACACGTTTCATGATGTATGTTCCCTTAAGCACGATGCCACATGAGTTGGTAATGCGGGCTATAGAATTGCTCGGTAAAGAGGTTGCACCGCGAGTACGAGAGGAAATTTCCAAGTGGGAAGCTGAAATGAGATAAGGATTAACTAAAAAACATAAATGAACGAATTCATTATTATTATATTTGGAGGAATTATCATGAGTATTGAGACACGTATATTACCAGAATTAAAAAAGGTATATTCACAATTTCCAGGGTTTGAATTGGAGAAAAATTTAGAGTGGAGCAGAAACTTAGTATCGGCTGCATCGGTGAAAAAATCAGAGCATGTAAACACAACTAGCCGGAAAATTCCGAGAGATAAAGGTGAGATGCTGGTCAAAATATATGAACCTGCCGATCGAACGAATGATTTACTGCCAGCCATGTTATGGATTCACGGGGGCGGATACGTGTTAGGACATCCAGATATGGACGACAAATTGTGCGAACGTTTTGTTCAGACAGCAGAATGTATTGTCGTATCAGTGGATTATAGGCTCGCTCCTGAGCATCCATATCCTGCGGCGATTGAAGATTGTTATGCTGGATTGGTATGGATGACGGAGGAGGCAGCAATACTTGGCATTGATGTGAATCGGGTTGCAATTGCCGGTGCTAGTGGTGGTGGAGGGCTGACAGCAGCACTAGCGCTGATGGCACGTGATAAAGGAGGTCCGTCTATCATCTTCCAAATGCCATTGTACCCGATGTTAGATAATCGTAACATCACGCCATCTAGTCATGAGATTACAGAAGAGGGTTCAATCTGGAACCGAACGGACAACGTAGCTGCTTGGAATATGTACCTTGGTGAGGAGAACGATGTCATTGAAAGTTCTTCTTATGCAGTACCTTCTAGAGCAGAGAGCTTGGCCGGATTGCCGCCAGCCTATACTTGTGTAGGTCAGCTCGATCTCTTCCGGGACGAGACGATGGAGTATGTGGCACGACTAGCACAAGCAGGTGTGGATGTTGAATTTCACCTCTATCCAGGTTGCTTCCACCTTTTTGAAATTCTTGCTCCAGAAACAGAAGTGAGTCAACGCACTGTTCAGGGTTATATGGATGCAATGGCTCGTGCACTTCATCCCAATAGAACCCTAATTAAGGATTGATGAATCAGAACCTTTTAAGTTAAAGAAATTTATAATAGGAAACTTTATGTCCGAAGAAGTCACTAAATTAGTGACTTCTTTTGTTTGGAGATGTACGTATAGATAAATAATTCAAAAAGGTCGAAATGGGGTTAAGCTCCATGATTCCATCAGGATAACTCGTTCCTTAGATTGCTTGTTCAATCTCGAAGTCTGCCCCTATACTATAGTGAGTGATTCCGATAGAAAAGTAGACACTTCTTCTTTGGTAACCAAAAGAAAACTTTGGAACACGTTCCTTGGTATCAAAATAAATGAGAGCGGAGATTATTATGCGAAAATACATAATCGGAATTGACCTGGGTGGAACCAATATTAAGTCCGCCATTTTCAACCTGGAGTTTCAAAAAATTCACGAAAGATCTGACCCTACAGAAGCGGCAAAGGGACCATCTCATGTATTAAACCGAATGGTAGGCATTATTCAAGAGATGCTGACGTATGAGGGAATCCAGCCAAAATCTATTCTATGCATGGGTATGGGCATTCCTGGATTATTAGATCCTGAGCAGGGGCTATCTCTATTTTCACCTAATTTTCCAGACTGGGAAAACATTCATGTCGTGAATCATATGAAAAATCATTTTGAATTTCCTGCTTATATCGACAATGATGTTCGGGTAAATCTCTATGGTGAATGGCTTTTCGGTGCAGGCAGCGGATATAAAAACCTGATATTGATAACGTTAGGCACTGGTCTTGGATCTGGTATTGTCAATGACGGAAAGGTTATTTACGGTACTACATCGAGTGCGGGTGAAATCGGTCATATGAATATGTACCGAGAGGGGCGCCCGTGTCGTTGTGGAAGCTCGGGCTGTCTGGGAAGATACGTGTCCTCAATAGGAATGGTCAGAACCCTTACAGACAAGCTTGAGGAAGGGCGCTCAAGTATGATTTTGAAGTGGGTGGAAGGGAATTTGACGGCAATTACTGCCCGTATGATCTCGGAAGCATACGATCTTGGAGATTCACTTGCTGTTGAGGTTATGCATGAGACCGGAGAGATTCTTGGATTTGGTCTTTCCAATGTAATTAATCTATTCAATCCGGAAGTGATTATCGTTGGTGGAGGAATGTCGGCAGCGGGTGATCGCTTACTGAATACAGTGCGAGACACGGTTAAAAATCATGCATTGCATCTCTCATCAGGTGTTTGTCATATCGTACAAGCAAAGTTAGGTGGGCAAGCAGGAATGATCGGCGCGGCTGCATATGCAAAAAATAAGTTTCCATTATAAGGTATCACAATATGATAATTGATCAATTATGCTTGAGAATATGTCATTGCATCATACAGTCTAAAACCTTAACTTAAAATGACAGCAGAGAACGCTAACAACCTCAATGACGTTTATACCGGTTGGATGGCTAAGTTATGTATAAACACCCATTCGGCAGCGTGGGAATTTTCCCATTGATCTACGTACATCCCGCTTAAAAGTGAGATTTATCTCCCAACTCTGTTATGTCAGCCGCGGCACCTTCTGGTCGTTTATGAAACTGTTTAGGCGAGGAACCGGTCATTTGTTTGAACTGCCTGCAAAAATGCTCGACATTACGGTAACCGCATCGATCAGCAATCTCTGCAACCGTATACAGATGATGTCTGAGATATTCTTTGGCCAAACGTATTCGGCTATGAATAACATCCTCCATACACGAGAGGCCAAACGATTTCTTGTACATCAACTGCAGGTACCCCGGACTGACGTTTATGATCTTCGCCATTTCTGATATTGTCCAAGGATGGCTGGGATGGTTGTGAATTGCCGTCCGAAGCTTCAACAGTGGATAGTGCTGAGGACTAATATCCTCTTGGACACAAGATTCAAGCAATTTATTGAACAAGGTTCGCAGCAGGCAATTGATGGACGATTCCCGGTAATCCTTCTGAAAAGAATGCTCTGCAACAAGCAGTTGGAATAGCTTATGACAGTATTCCGGATCATCCAGCGGGAAAGGTGTGCCTGATGGAAGGGAGGTATCGGTTACAAACGGTTCATCACTTTCAAAACGAATCCAATCATTAATATAGCGCTCTGAACAAGCCCGATAATATATTTTCTGATAAGGTTTGAAAAGCACAGCACAATGAGCCGGGTATTCCTTGAGTTGTCCATCAACCCAGAACTGTGCAGGGGTCTGTGTAATAACCAATAGCCAGGCATCATGCCCTTCAGGGATATCAAAAACAAAATGGTTCTGATGTACCGCGTCACATTCCACGTAAAAAATAGAGGTCATGGTTGTTCCCCTTCTCTTTAAGTTGTAGATAAGAATAGTCAATACACTACTTAAGCTATTTTCTATTATACGAGAGTTATCTTCATTTCATAGAACGGATGTACTATTACGATTATATGAGGAGTGTAGCTGGAATGAACAAGCAGGGGTTCAACCCTTATCTTCCATCCTGGGAGTACGTACCTGATAGTGAGCCTTATGTATTCAATGAACGAGTGTATGTGTATGGTTCACATGACCGTTTTAACGGACATGCCTTCTGTCTGAACGATTATGTATGCTGGTCTGCACCTGTGAATGACCTTGGGGATTGGAGAAATGAAGGCGTGATCTACCGGAAAACAGATGATCCGCTGAATCCGAATGGCCATATGTGCCTGTATGCGCCAGATGTAACAGTGGGGCCCGATGGGCGGTATTATCTGTATTATGTGCTGGATAAGGTACCCGTTGTTTCGGTGGCAGTATGTGATACACCTGCCGGCAAATATGAATTCTATGGTTATGTACAATATGGCGACGGCACTCGTCTGGGTGAAAGAGAAGGGGACGAGCCCCAGTTCGATCCAGGTGTGATGACTGAAGGACAGCACACTTATCTGTATACCGGCTTCTGTGCGGCCGGAGATCAATCAAGACATGGCGCGATGGCCACGATGTTAGGTCCGGATATGCTGACGATTGTGGAAGAACCGGTATTCGTAGCACCGAGCGAACCTTATAGTAAGGGCAGCGGTTATGAGGGCCATGAATTTTTTGAAGCGCCCTCCATCCGGAAGAGAGGGGATACCTACTACCTAGTGTATTCCTCCATCGTTATGCATGAATTATGTTATGCCACCAGCCTATACCCAAATAGAGGATTTACATATCAGGGCGTCATCGTAAGCAACTGCGATCTCCATATCGACTCCTACAAACCTGCTGACAAACCCATGTATTATGGAGGCAATAACCATGGCAGCATTGTGGAGATCAGCGGAGACTGGTATGTCTTCTATCACCGTCATACCAATGGGGATGCATTCAACCGCCAGGGCTGTATTGAGAAGATATCATTTGAAGAGGACGGCAGCATTCCTCAGGTGGAAATGACCTCCTGTGGTCCGAGCGGGAGACCGCTTAAAGGTAAAGGCGAGTACCCCGCATATCTTGCATGTAATCTTTTGACCAGAGATGATCAGAAGTACACCGGAGGTTTCGGGGCAGGAGCCTGGCTGGACAGCCGCTTTCCGAAGATCACACAGGATGGTAGAGACGGTGATGAAGAGGTCGGATATATCGCCAATATGGTTGAATCCGCAACGGCAGGTTTCAAATTCTTTGATTGCCGAGGAATTCGCCAGGTCTCGATCAAGGTACGTGGATACTGTCACGGGGTATTTGAGGTCAAAACTGCATGGGACGGTCCTGTCCTGGGTACAATCCCGGTACATTTCACAAATCATTGGAAACCCTATTCAGCCGAGATAACGATTCCGGATGGTATACAGGCTTTGTATTTTACGTACAGAGGTTCAGGAAGTGCCAGCCTTGCATCATTTATTTTAGCCTAATCCTCCAAACATGATCTGAGTAATCCAAGCAAAACAAAGCAGCTGCTGATCATTCAGTGGCTGCTTTGTTGACCAATCAGGCTCTGCGGCTCAGACAATTGAAGTTTTTATGATTATACTTTTAGTCATCCGCATTGTTGGCTTCTCCGGCCTGCTGCGAATGACTGCGAAATTCACTTGGCGCGATGCCTGTCCACCGCTTGAACTGGCGACTGAAATGCGCATTGGTCTTATACCCCAGCATCATCGCAATATGGTCTATGTTCAGGTCGGTTTGTTTTAACAAGCGCTGCGCTTCGTTCAGAAGGGTTTCCGATAGAAACTTGCGCGGAGCGATACCGTATACCTGCCGAAAAATACGATTAACCTGTGACGGGCTAATGCTCAGCGATTTGGCAATGTCCTGAATCCAGGTTCGCTCGCTCTCCTGAATCTCCCCATGAAGATGGATATATCTCACCGAATCCTCAATGTGCTCAGCAATCTGATGGGCAATGGTTTCTTTTCTAGACAACGTAACGGATGCTTGCTGAGATAACTGGCCGACTAGGGAACCAAGCAGTTCAAACACAGCGGCATGTACCTTCATTTGTTTGGAGGAAGATAGCGAGCTAGACAAATGCTCTGTGGCCAGACCATACAAGGTAGACAGGGAAGAAGAGAGCCCCAGAGCCAAATTCGAATTTGCCGGATAATAGATGTCTTTGCAACGGTTAAGTTCTCTGCAAAAGGATGTATCGTGTATGCTGAAATGGACGGAAAAATAAGTGAACCCCTCTGGTCCGGCTCCCGTGCAAGAGTGGGTCATACCAGGCCGGATGAACAGAAGGTCGCCAACCGACTGACGGTAAGACTGCCCGTTGACAACCATGTTCATCTGCCCGTCCATCATCCAGTGGACTTCATACATTGAATGTTCGTGAGACGGATAAGTCCAGCTGGAATCCACTTTTCTTGCATGCAGCCCCAATAATTGAAAAGACATGCGAACATCGGGCAGACGACCTAAATACACAGCATCCGAAAGCTTGGTCACAACAAGCCAACCCCCTTGTACTATTCTATATTCCAAAATCCTGTCATCGGAGTATCCTCGTAAATCATCTTTAGTTCAACGGATCTAACCTCATCTTAACAGAAAAAAAATGCGTGAAAAGGGTAAATCGTCGGAGTGATTAGAACATCGTCATGAACCATAGCGGGTGCTATGGTAGTATTATCAACCCGATGGGGAAAAATGGAGGCAAGCTTGAATGAGAATTATTCGATTTCTGGACGGACAACAGAAGTGGCTGGCAGCCGTTACGGATGATGAACAAGCGTATCGTTTGCCGCAAGCAGATTTTATGACTTTGATCTATCAAGCAAGAAAGCAGGGGGTTTCCCCAGTTCAACTTGTTGAAAGCGCTTTTAAACCATTAAACAAGTTAACTGACGATTGGACTTCCTTGCATCTAATCACTCCATTGGAAGCTCCGGAAGTATGGGCGGCGGGTGTGACTTATCAGCGCAGCCGGGAAGCGCGAAATTATGAAGCAACGGAAGGCAAGCTGGATGCAAAGACCTTTTACGATAAAGTTTACGATGCCGAAAGACCGGAGATCTTTTTTAAATCTACAGCAGCCCGCACCGTCGGACCCAATGAGGCTGTCACACTTCGCAGCGATTCCAATTGGCAGATCCCGGAGCCTGAGCTGGGGTTGGTGCTTGCCGCGGATGGCAGCATAGTGGGATACATCGTTGGCAATGACATGAGCTGCCGCGATATTGAAGGGGAAAACCCGCTGTATCTGCCACAAGCAAAAATGTGGCGCAATTCTTGCTCCATAGGGCCAGCCATTCGTCTGGCGGAAACGGTGCAGAATCCATATGCGTTCAACATCGTCTGCGAGATATATCGCGAAGGTGAAGTAGTTGTCAAAAGCGAGGCAAGCACAAGTGAGTTAAACCGAAAACTCGATGAGCTGGTCTCTTTTCTGGCCAGAGATAACGATCTGTTTGACGGCACGGTGTTATTAACAGGTACAAGCATTGTGCCCCCTAATGATTTTACACTTGCACCAGGGGACCGCATTGAAATATCCATTAGCGATATCGGGACACTTATTAATCCAGTCATTTCAAACTAATGTACAAGGAGGATGAATGCGATGACCACATTTCAGTTAGAGCAGACATACAGCAATTATATTAACGGAGAATGGGTGAAGGCGACATCCGGTGAAACCGAACCGAGCATCAACCCGGCGAATCGGAAGGAGGTAGTTGGCTATGTACCCACCTCCGGCGTAGAGGATCTGAACCGGGCTGTCGCAGCGGCGAAGGAAGCAGCAAAAGATTGGCGGAGGTTATCGGGTGCGGAACGCGGCAACTATCTATTTCAAGCAGCCAATGTGCTGGAACGCCGGGCCGATGAAGTTGCAGAGGCGATGACCAGGGAAATGGGCAAAACACTCCCTGAAGCCAAAGGAGAGACACTGCGCGGTGTCGCGATCTTAAGGTATTACGCCGGAGAAGGCATGCGAAAAACCGGTGATGTCATTCCATCAACGGACAGCGAAGCGCTGATGTTTACGACTCGCGTACCCCTTGGCGTTGTAGGGGTTATTGCTCCTTGGAATTTCCCGGTAGCCATTCCGATTTGGAAAACGGCTCCGGCCTTGATTTACGGCAATACGGTTGTGTTGAAGCCTGCTCAGGAAACTGCGGTCACAGCAGCAAAAGTAATGGAGTGTTTCGAAGAAGCGGGCATTCCGGCAGGCGTTCTTAATCTGGTATGCGGTAGAGGCTCAGTGATCGGATCTGCCCTTGCTGAGCATCCGGATGTGGGCGGAATAACGTTCACAGGCTCCAATGAAGTGGGCAAACGTGTCGGCGGCGCAGCACTGGCACGTGGGGCCAAGTATCAACTTGAGATGGGTGGCAAAAACCCGATTATTATCGCGGCTGACGCTGACCTGGATTTGGCTGTGGAAGCCACCATCAGCGGAGGCTTGAAATCAACAGGGCAAAAATGTACGGCCACCAGCAAGGTCATTATTGAACGAAAAGTATACGATGCCTTCAAAGAAAAGCTGCTCTCGCAAATCCAGGAAATTCGGCTGGGTGACGGCATGTCTTCTGGAAGCTGGATGGGTCCATGTGCAAGCGAAGGACAGCTCAATACCGTGCTGAGTTATATTCAAAAAGGTCTGGATGAAGGTGCTGTTCTGCTCGCTGGTGGAAAAAGAGGGGATGGTCCTGGACTGGAAGAGGGGTTCTATGTGCAGCCGACCGTATTTGAAGGGGTAGAATCCCATATGTCCATTGCCCGGGAAGAAATCTTTGGCCCGGTCCTGGCCTTGATTGCGGTAGATTCCCTGGAGGAAGCCATCGAAGCGGCTAATGATAGCGATTATGGCTTGAGTGCTTCCATCTATACACAGAACGTCGGAGCCATGTTGTCTTTCATCCGGGATATGGATGCAGGACTGGTCAGAATTAATGCAGAAACGGCCGGCGTAGAGCTGCAGGCTCCGTTCGGTGGAATGAAGATGTCAAGTTCACATTCAAGAGAACAGGGGCAAGCGGCTATCGAATTTTTCACGGCCATCAAAACGGTCTTCGTGAAGTCATAAACTGTGGGAGGCTACCATGTACGAACAGATTACGTCGATTATGGGAGAGACCGCATCCAACTGCTTTGATATCATAGCCCATGCTCCAGGGGCTGCCGGACGTCTTCCTTTAACGGATGATTTGCTGCGGAATGCTCCAAGCGGCGACTTGTTTGGCATGTCCCAGAATGTTGGAATGGGCTGGAAGCCTGGGGAATTGAACGGAAAACAATTTCTGATCTTGAGTACACAAGGTGGCATACGCAATGAAGACGGCAGCCCGGCAGCACTCGGTTACCATACGGGGCACTGGGAGGTCGGCCTGCTGATGAAGGCTGCCGCAGAAGAACTGTCAAGCCGTGGAGGAATCCCGTTTGCCGGATATGTCAGCGATCCGTGTGACGGCAGATCACAGGGGACAACCGGCATGTTTGACTCGCTTCCGTACCGGAATGATGCCGCTATGGTATTTCGCAGACTGATTCGCTCGCTGCCAACGCGTAAAGGCGTGCTTGGTGTCGCCACTTGTGACAAAGGTCTTCCAGCGATGATGCTCGCGCTTGCCGGCATGCCTCAATTGCCTGGTGTAATCGTTCCCGGTGGGGTCACACTTCCGCCTACCGATGGAGAGGACGCCGGTAAAATTCAGACCATCGGTGCACGGTATGTCAACGGGGAACTTTCTCTGGAAATGGCGTCCGATTTAGGATGCCGAGCTTGTGCTACACCGGGAGGAGGCTGTCAGTTTCTAGGTACCGCGGCTACAGCCCAGGTTGTAGCAGAGGCATTGGGTATGACAGTGCCACATGCCGCGCTTGCACCTTCCGGGCAGCCCATCTGGTTTGAAATGGCGCGCCAATCGTCACGTGCACTCATCTATATGGAGTCTCAGGGGATGAGGATGGCAGACATTGTCACGGATGCATCCATTCGCAATGCGATGACCGTTCATGCCGCGTTTGGCGGATCGACCAATCTGCTTCTTCACATACCGGCCATTGCCCATGCCGCCGGTTTAACCGTACCCACGGTACAGGACTGGATACAGGTTAACAAAAATGTTCCGAGGCTGGTTAGTGCCCTGCCAAACGGACCGATCTTTTATCCGACCATACGTGTCTTTCAGGCCGGAGGCGTACCGGAGGTCATGCTCCACCTCAGACAGCTTGGTCTGTTGGATGAGTCTGTACCAACGGTTACAGGTACTTCATTGGGTCAGGTACTGGATTGGTGGGAATCGTCGGAACGGCGTCATCTCATGCGGAAGCAGTTAAAAGAGCAGGACGGCATTGATCCGGACAGTGTCATCATGAGTGTAGAACACGCTCAGCGGCTTGGCATCTCATCGACCGTAACATTTCCAACCGGGAATATCGCTCCAGAAGGTTCTGTCATCAAATCCACTTCTATTGATCCTGCTGTGCTGGATGAGCATGGCGTATACCGTCACCGTGGCAGAGCAAAGGTATTTACCACCGAACGTGAGGCGATCCATGCGATTAAGACAGGAGGTATACTTGCTGGCGACGTTGTTGTGCTTCTCGGGCGAGGTCCATCGGGAACCGGAATGGAGGAGACGTACCAGCTTACATCTGCGCTTAAACATTTGTCTTTTGGCAAATACGTGTCACTAATTACGGATGCCCGGTTCTCCGGTGTTTCCACCGGAGCGTGTATTGGTCATGTTGGCCCCGAAGCGCTGGCAGGCGGACCGATTGGCAAGCTGCGGAACGGAGACTTGATTGACATCGCGGTTGATCGTAACACGCTGGAGGGCAGCATTAACTTTGTAGGAGAAGGAGATCTGGAGTTTTCGCCGGAAGAAGGTGCTCTCATCCTGGCACAAAGGTCCTTCCATCCGGATATGAGGCCTGATGAAGCTTTGCCGGATGATACAAAGCTCTGGGCTGCATTGCAATCGGTCAGTGGTGGGACCTGGAGAGGGAATGTATATGATGTAGAGCGAATTATAACTGCTCTGGAAGCCGGCAAAAAAGCGCTGGGCTGGTACTGATTTCTAACTTTTGTGTATCTGCTGTTGTACAGATCATCACTTTCATACGGGAGGTTTCTTCCATGAATAAGATCAAGAAAATGATCACCAATCCCATTCTTCCCGGTTTCCATCCCGATCCGTCCATATGCCGAGCGGGGGAGGATTATTATATTGCCACTTCCACCTTTGAATGGTTCCCTGGTGTACGGATTCACCATTCCCGGGATCTGGTTCATTGGCGGCCAATCACTTCACCGCTGACTCGTGCAACGCAGTTGAACATGGAGGGTAACATTAACTCCGGAGGTGTATGGGCACCATGTCTTAGTTACGACAACGGTATGTTTTACCTGATCTACACCGATGTCAAAAGCCGGGTAGGCGCTTTTAAAGATACCCACAATTACCTTGTGACAGCAACGGATATTGAGGGCCCTTGGTCCGAGCCGGTGTATCTGAACAGCAGCGGTTTTGATCCTTCCCTGTTTCATGATGAAGACGGGCGTAAATGGCTGGTCAATATGATATGGGATCACCGTAAGGGCAAAAATCGGTTTGCAGGCATCGTTCTTCAGGAATATTCCGTCCAGGAACATAAGCTGATCGGACCGGCCATGAACATATTTAAGGGAACAGAATTAGGCCTGACCGAAGCACCCCACCTGTATAAACACAACGACTATTATTATCTCATTACGGCTGAAGGTGGAACCGGTTATGAGCATGCGGTTACCGCAGCACGTTCCCGTACGTTACAAGGCCCTTACGAGGTCGATCCTGCCAATCCGATCCTCACTTCATATGGCAGACCGGATTTAGCTCTGCATAAGGCAGGCCACGGTAGTCTAGTCGAAACGCACACCGGCGAATGGTACATGGCTCATCTGGTCGGACGACCCGTTCATCACAAATATTGCATTCTTGGACGTGAGACCGCACTTCAGTCGTGTTCGTGGAGCGAGGACGGCTGGCTGAGACTCGCGAGCGGTGACCGATATCCGGAGGTTCAGGTGCCTGCACCGATGATCCCGTCCCATCCGTTTGAGCCGATTGCTGAAATGGATCATTTCGATCACTTTGAGCTTCGGAATGAGTGGAATACACTTCGCATTTCACCCGATTCGACTTGGCTCACCTTGACGGAACGTCCCGGTTACTTGCGCTTGCACGGCATGGAGTCAATGAGTTCAACGCACAGGCAAAGCATGATCGCACGGAGACTTCAGGCCTTGGAATGTGAAGCCGAGACGTGTCTGGAATTTGCGCCGGACCATCCACAGCAAATGGCAGGATTGATTTTGTACTACGATACCCAGGACTATCTCTACTTACGTGTAACTTATCATGAGGATAAAGGGGTCTGCCTGGGGATCATTCAGTCCAAATACGGGGTATACGACGAACTGCTGGAGGATATTCCGCTAGAGTCGGTGAGCACGCTCCGTTTAAAGGCTGTGGTGGATCAAGATCGAGCCCGCTTTTACTATGCAATAAATAGTGATTCATCCTGGAATCATGTAGGCGAGTGGGTTGATATAACACATCTGTCCGATGAATCTCCGGAGTATATTCGGTTTACGGGAACATACATCGGACTTTGTGTGCAGGATCTCGGCGGAACCCGAAAACATGCCGATTTTGATTACTTTGTGTATAAAGAGACAAAGCATGCAGCTGCGGGAGGGGAATGAGAGGAGAGGCCTGTCAGATTTAACCGCGCGATATTAACTTAGAACTTTTGAAACCAAAATGATAAAAAGACCTTACGTTCGCGGAAACGTTAAGGTCTTTTTATCATTTTGCAATAGAAAAAATCGTAGCCTATATTTTGTAATGAGGAAATTATAGAAAGCTTAAAATAGTTGATATTTAGTATGTTTTAATTGATTTGTTCAATACTCACAATCGTCCTAATGGGTGGCGAGGGTTCTAGTTGGTCAAAGCCAGCAGTGATTCTTACTCTTTGGCCTATCTCAATTGTTTCATATGTTTCTCTATCGACCAAATAATACGAAGCTTCCTGGTCTTGTGCTAGTTCTATAAGATCCTCAAGATTTCCATTCTCCAGATCTTCCTTACTTATATTTTGTAGTACAAGAAATTTGTACTTGTCATTTTCATCTGTTTTAAATACTACAGTGCCCTCGAAAACTGGATAATTCTCTTTCTCATCCTTGTTAGAACAGCCCGCAAGTATAATCATACTAATGAAGATAAACAATATTATTTTTTTCATAATAACCTCCTTGATTTGAAATAAAGTTTTCCCCTTGCTTTTAAGTATACCCTACATAAAAAAAGTAAATTATTACTAAAAGGTAGTTCATACGAGAAAAGTATGAAACATGGCTTGAGGATTCCTTTAAATAATAAGTTCCTAGAGTAGAAAAAAACAAAAAAAGAGGTCACGACGATGGATACCTTACAATGGATTCAAAGCTGGTATTATGAAAATTGTGACGGCGATTGGGAGCATTCACACGGTGTGCGAATTGATACGGTGGATAATCCTGGTTGGTCTGTCGAAATCGATTTGACGGATACCTATTTAGAAGATGTGCCATTTGATTCGATTGAAGAAGAGAGAAATGAAAAAGATTGGTTCTACTGTATCGTGAGAGATGGCGTGTTTCACAGTGCAGGGGGAGCAAAAAATTTAGAAGAGATGCTTGATTGCTTCAAAAATTGGGCTTCAAGTTTGGATAGAAGTTAATGATGCATTGACTCAGGATTTAAACCATGGAGAGGATCAGATGATGTATCTAAAAGAATTCGATTTAGATTTACCGTATATTGTAGATGATGAAAATATTGAATCTATAATGAAAAAGCAAAAATGCGAGCGGAACGAAGCAACAAAATTAGATTATGCGTTGAATTGGAAATGGAAAAGACGCTCTTTTAGTTTGGAAACTCGCTGTATTACAGCGATGTATGAACGTCTGCTGGGGAAATACAAAACGAAAGATTGTTGGAAAGTCCTAATAGAATGTGTAGAAAATATTACGGATGAACGGATTGTTAACGATTCTGGTGTGTGTTCGGTACCAATCCAATTTAGTTTGAATGACTTTAGTGCAAAAAATGAGTTGGAGAAAAAAAAGACTACGCTTCGCCTGCTAATGGAAGGCATAGAGAAACTTGCTCTACGTAATAATTGGGAGATTGATCCATTTAGGGAGATAGCTTTGCAAATAGAGGAGTTAGATTATGTAAATGAATGGACTTGGAAAAAATCCGTGAAGAGCCCTAATAAGAAGTACAATGCTAGAGTCATTTGCCATCATAATGTAGAAAGTATGGATATATTCATATCGGTTTTACAACGAGATGGTACGCAAGTACTCTTTGAGAAGGTCATATCAGAACAACCAGATGAATTTGCCTATGCTGAACATCTAGGTGAACTTACATGGGTATCTGATTTTGAAGTTGCTTTAATTAATAAAACAGGCACTGAAAAGTACTCTGCAACCCTGAAATATTTTGGCCGTTAGAAAAAATAGTCGAACCCTCTGTTAAGAAGAATATAACAAAATCTGCAGTAAAAGCAATTAAAAAGGGAACGTCGTCTGCGGCAAGAAAATGGGAGGGTCAGAAAACAAGTTAGACGTACAGAGATAGCAAATGATGATAAGGTTTCAACTTCATTGAGAGGTGAAATCAAACGTGATCTAAATGTAACATGAGCAAGAAACACAAAAATGCAAGAGCCACAGGGGATACCAATGCAGCATAAATTCTTTAATAAAGTTGATGCTGCTGTACTGGATGTCGGGATACTAATTGAGGATTTGAAGGCAGAACTCGAAAGATATTAATCTCATTTGGACAAATTTAAGCTACGGACAAGACCATTGTGTCATCTCCGATTAGACAATAAATAATTGTGATTTGTGAAATTGGCTATTCAATAAGGATTGCTGTGATGCATATAAGGTAACATATAGTCCCATTAGAAGTCGCTAATATAGCGACTTTTTATGTATACATCTAATTTAATCAACTTACTCGAGATCATGCGTCAAACTTGCCACCTACATAAAGAAAAGAGTGAATATGCGTTTTGGTGAGTTCAATCACGTTTTTAATAAATGCCTCACGTGATTCGCGATATCCGCTTAATATCCAATTGTTCAACAATCCAAAAAAACCATAGGCGGTATAGTACTTGAAATAGTCCATGTTCACTGGGGAGTTGTTGATCGTCTCAAAGACAAATTGCTCCTGATAGATTTTGAGTATGGTTTGTGGAAAGCCTGTATGTAAACCAGGTAACGTATCATCGTATTGAATCAGTTCGAAGAAGTCACGGTGTTCGTAGATATAATCCACGATTTGAAAAGATTCGGCATCCAGCTTGTTTGTTGAAACCTTTTGACCGTGCCAATAGGGTTTACCTACTGCACCCCTCAATCCTTCGAGTGTCATACTCAACAACTCTTCGGCGAGAATATATTTATCCTGGTAGTGTAAATAAAACGTGCTGCGATTATAACCGGCCTGATCAACGATGTCTTTGACAGAAACACCATGAAATCCTTTTTTCTTAATAAGCTGAATCAGAGCGGTTTTTAGGTGCTCCTTGGTTCGATTACGATGTTGAGCTGTCACAGTAAGTTCATTATTCATTCAAAAAAACTCCTATAAATATAGACATATTTTTATGAAGTGTCTACGAGGTAGACACTTGGTCATATCTTAATGATTGGAATGTTACAATTTTAAGCATAGAATTAGTTTTGTAAACATCATATAGCACTATTTATATAGGCGCTATTCAAAATATTATACTGGGGGATTTATTCATGGGCAAACTACAGGATAAAGTAGCAATTATTACAGGAGGAGCATCCGGAATCGGCGCAGCGACAGCCCGTCTGTTCGTTTCCGAGGGAGCCAAAGTGGTTTTGGTCGATCTGAATGAAGAAAAAGGCAAGGCGTTTGAGCAGGAACTGAAAGCGCTTAATGCGGAAGCTCTCTTTATCAAAGCAAACATCACGAGTGAAGAAGAGGTTTCCGAGATTTTCAAACAAACCGTAGAAGCATTTGGTCAAGTGGATATCGTATTCAACAATGCGGGCATTGGACGTGTTCATCCTACACATGAGCTTGATTATGCCGAATGGCGCAATACGGTCAATGTTGATCTGGACGGCGTTTTCTTGGTCGCTCGTGAGTCGATACGCGAAATGCTGAAAATCGGCGGAGGCACAATCGTCAACACGGCATCCATGTACGGATGGGTTGGTTCGCCTGGTTCAGCAGCATACAATGCAGCTAAAGGTGGCGTTGTGAATCTGACTCGTTCCCTCGCGCTGGAGTATGCTGAGCAGAATATTCGGGTGAACTCCCTTTGCCCAGGTTTCATCGATACACCGATTATTCCGGAAGAGAGCAAACAAGCACTTTCAGCGGCAACACCAATGAAACGTCTGGGTCAAGCAGAAGAGATGGCGAAAGCCGTTCTGTTCCTAGCTAGCGACGACTCTTCATATATGACAGGAAATAGCCTCATCATAGATGGAGGATACACCGCTCAATAAGTGTAGCAATTGTCAAAGCACACAAGAAAGAACATAGTTCCATTAAAAGTCGCTAATCTAGCGGCTTTTTTTATTTTATTGGTATAAGAGCAGTTCCCGAGCCAAGGACAACTAACAAACAGCGAGATTAGCTATTCATAATAGATGGCCTCATAAGGAAACTCCAACTTATTCAAGCGATATTCTTTGGGCGACATGGACATATATTGACGAAAAACTTTGCCGAAATAGCTGGGACTCTCAAAACCGCATTGTTGACCAATTTGGGAAATCGGGAGTTCCGTTGTGCGGAGTAGCCGGATTGCAACCTCAATGCGTCTGTCTTTGAGATAGGCTAGCGGTGAGGTTTTCTCGGATTTCTGAAATAACCTGCACAAGTAGTGTTTATTGATATCACAATGGCTGGCTAGAAGATCCAACGTCAATGGAGATGCATAATTCTCTCGGATGAACTTTTTACATTTCTCAATCGTTGTTATGGATAGGGCACCGATATCCTTCTCCGCATCCCGACTCGTCTGTACCAGGATAAGCAACCAGCGATAGACTTGCATGGACAAGCGATACTTGTCCGTAACTTTCTCTTGATGAATCAAATGGATAATTTGCCATAACTCTTGAATCAAGGGAGAGTCCGCGTTTCGTCGAATGACATGTCCCTCATTATCATGCATCATATCCCATATTCGGTTGGCTTCATCCCCGCGAATGTTAATCCATATAAATTCCCATGGTTCGTTGTTCTCTTGTTTATAGTAATAGCAATGTTCTCCGGATATTTTAACAAGTAGGGCATGTCCCTTTGGTAAAGGAATCGTTTGATTTTCAATATCCAGATAACCCTGACCATTAAGCGTGTATTGAAAAACAACGTGTCCCGGGTCTGGTCTATCATCACTTGGACAACGATATTCCTCGCTAGAAACGATCTGCCATCCAATAGAGTCCAGTGTCATGATTGATGTATCGTCATTGCGAAAAGCATAAGAAACCGTATGAACCATCGTTTCGTCTCCTTCCTAAAAAAGTCAATTATCTTATATAATACGTCACATTTTTTAGATTGTCTGTCTTTTTTTAGACCTGTAAGATAAATGTAAGCGGTAACATAAAAAGGAGGTGGCTGTAAATTGTGTTCATTTGACAACAAGCAGGGCAGGATCGAACTGATGATTCTACAAATGAATTTTTAGATAAGGAGGAGTTAATCAAATGATCCGAAGAACTGTTTCCATTCAGAAATCGATGTTTGTATCTTTTTTAGCACTCCTTATGGTTATTTCACTGGCTGTCCCCCCAGCGCCGATACGTGCAGAGTCATCAAGCAGCCTGCCGGGTCGCCAAGCAGAGTATCTTAACCGGGGATTGGTTGCGGTTCTTGTAGACAACGGCGTTTTTCTGAGCTGGAGGTATTTAAACAACGATCCAGATGATATCGCTTTTAATATATATAAAAATGGAACCAAAGTGAACGCATCGCCCATAAGCGATGTGACGAACTATGTGGACACCACTGGTTTCGACAGCTCGCAATATCAGATCTCGACCGTTATTGCAGGCAAAGAGCAAATGCAACCGGAGGTTGTATCGGTCTGGCATAACGATTATCTGCCTATTCCGCTTGATAAACCGGCCGATGGCCGGACTAAGGATGGTGGAACCTACTCCTATTATGCAGGAGATGCTTCCGTAGCTGACTTGGACGGGGATGGCGAATATGAAATTGTTTTCTTGTGGAGTCCGAGCAATTCCAAAGATAATTCGCAGGCCGGTTATACGGGCAATGTCTATATCGATGCCATCAAACTGGACGGCACTAAGCTGTGGAGGATTGACCTGGGAGTCAACATCCGCGCCGGAGCGCATTATACGCAGTTAATGGTGTATGACCTCGATGGCAACGGAAAGGCCGAGGTTGTTGTCAAGACGGCGGACGGCACGAAGGACAGCCAAGGCACGGTCATTGGTGACGGCACGAAGGATTATCGCAACGATGGCGGATACATACTGTCAGGACCGGAATATCTCACGCTGTTTAACGGTGAGACTGGCGCGGCTGTATCCACCGTGAATTATGATCCGCCAAGAGGCAATGTCAGTGATTGGGGTGACGGCTATGGCAACCGTGTAGACCGGTTCCTTGGCGCGATTGCTTATCTGGACGGTACGAAGCCAAGTGTCGTGATGAGCCGAGGTTATTATACCCGCACAGTGCTTGTTGCTTATGATTATGTTGGCGGGGAACTCGTCAAGCGCTGGACGTTCGACACAAACGAAGCAGGATCACAATATCAATCACAGGGCAACCATAATCTAAGTGTGCTGGATGTCGACAAGGACGGCAAGGACGAAATTATGTTTGGCGCTTTGGCCATTGATGATGACGGCAGCTTGCTGTACAGCACCGGACTCGGCCACGGTGATGCTATGCATGCCGGCCAGCTCGATCCGAACCGGGCGGGCTATCAGGTCGTAAGCGTGCATGAGCATTCGGATGCGGCATACGGACTGGAGATGCGTAATGCAGCAACAGGTGAAATCCTCTGGGGTGAGAAAACAGGTTTTGACACCGGTCGCGGGATGTCGGCGGACATTGATCCGAACTATCCAGGTTACGAATCATGGGCCACGACCGTTACCAACGGGCAAAATGTCCCTGTAACCAATACCTATTCAGCAGCCGGAGAGGCTATCTACACTGTGGACGAAGGGCCCAAAACCGCCAACTTTGCCATCTGGTGGGATGGAGATCTTCAGCGGGAGCTGTTGGACCATGAGTGGGATAATGGCACAGCCAAAGGAATTCCGCTCATCTATAAGTGGGATTACCAAAACAAAAAGTTGAATGAAATCTTGCGGGCAACCGGTACGTTAACGAACAACCATACCAAAGGTAATCCGGCACTTCAGGCGGACATTCTGGGCGACTGGCGTGAGGAGCTTCTGCTGCGGAGCGAAGATAGTTCGGAGTATCGTCTTTACACAACGACCATTCCTTCAGACTATCGCATCCCTACGCTGATGCAGGACCCTGTGTATCGACTTGGCATAGCCTGGCAAAATGTAGCTTACAACCAGCCGCCTCATACCGGCTTTTATCTTGGAGCGGAAGCTACGACATTCCCTAAAGCCGATTTGGCGCTGACTCGCGAAGCTGAAATGCCGGAGCCGGTCTACCGCTTTAATTTTGGCACAGAGACTGCGTCAGGAAGTACGAACATACAGGATACGCTATACGCACAAGATCCGGGATACGGCTTCAAGGATACAAATGGTATTACGGTAGGGGCAAAACAGGTTTCGGTCCCGGCGGGCACGGCATTTGCCATTGATCTGCCCAATGCGAACTATAAGGTGACGCTGCGATTGGGCGATGATGCAAATGACTCGAACGTTGGAGTCAAATCCGAATTCGTCCAGAAGCTCGCCGTAACCAATGTGACAGCAGGAGCGCCACTGGAGTATTCCTATGATATTGCTGTGGTGGATGGACAGCTCGATCTTCTTTTCACGGGTACAGCCATAGACATCCAAGACGTCATCATCGAGAAATATCCAGAGAAAGCGGCTGGTGCGGCAACAACGATCTATATGGCTGGTGATTCAACCATGCAATCTTACAGTGAAGCGCAGGCTCCTCAAGAAGGATGGGGCCAGCAGTTCGGACGTTATTTCTCCAATGGGGCAGTCGTCGTGAACGATGCGATCGGTGGCCGAAGCAGTAAATCCTTTATGGTAGACGGTCGTCTCGATACGATCCTGCAGCGAATTAAGCCGGGGGACTTCTTCTTCATTTCCTTTGGTCATAACGACGCCAGTGCAGGGATACCGGACCGGTACGCATCACCGGAGGACTATAAAATTTATTTGGCTCGTTATGTAAACGGTGCCAAACAGCGGGGCGCTACACCGGTATTGCTGACTCCGGTTGGACGCAGAGATTTTAATACAGTGACTCAAGAATTCAACGTTAGCTTCCCGGCATATGTTCAGGCTGCCAAAGAAGTAGCTGAAGAGCAGGACGTGCCACTGATTGATCTCAGCAAGTTGAGTATTGCTTACTACGACAAAATTGGTAACACAGCTACGGAAAAAGTGTTCTTATATGCTAATCCGGGTGAATATCCAAAATACCCAAATGGGATCAACGATAATACGCATTTCAGCAGCTATGGTGCACGGAAAATTGCCGGACTCGTTGCTGGTGCAGTCAAAGACATGGAGCTGAGCATTTCATCACTGGTCATTGACCCGGATATTTCCGAGCCAGAGCCAGAGCCGGAAGCCCAGCTCTATGAGGAGGATTTTGAAGGCGACGCTGCGGGCTACCAATATGCGATGGTCAATGCCACGGGTATTGCAGGAACCATGACGGGAACCGTTGTTGAACAGTCCGGAAATAAAGTACTGTCCGTCGCGGGTTCCGGATCGGGCAACCGGGCCAAGGTATTCCGTCTGTTCGATGCCGTAAACGGCGATCAGGTGAACGTGAACTTTGACTGGCAATCCGGTAATGTGAGTGCCTATCCATCAGAAGGTCACCTCACAATACAGGATTCTAACGAAAATGCCCTGTTCACGCTGTATACCAAAACCGGAAGCACCAAAATTCATTATTTTGTCGGTGCATATAACCCAGACTACGGCACAGGGGATACAGCCATACCCGAAGGGGGAACGGCTACAGATATTTCCAAGAACCAGTGGGTCACTGTGGATGCAACCGTTAATTTTTCCGAGAAAACATTGGATCTGACATTAACGAACCTAGCCGATCCGACAGTTACACAAACGATTGCAGATATCTCGCTGAGTTCAGCCGCATATGCGGACAACGTCAGATCCATGCGGTTCCTGGGAACGAGAAAAGGCGGTGGAGGCACGTTGAACTGGACTACCCAGATCGACAACGTGCGAATTGAGGGCACTCAGCTCTCTTCGGAGGGCGGCGATCAGACTGCCTTAATCGCTCTGTACGATGAGATCAAAGCACTCGATCTGTCGAATTATACGGATGCATCGAAGGCCGTGGTGAACCGGGCTTTGGCAGCTGCGGAAGCAATATTCAATACGGAAGCCACGCAATCTCAAGTTAACCATACGTTTAACATGTTAACTGTGGCGAAGGATTCATTGACAAGTGAACCAAGCGAAGAGATAAGTGAATACAAATTTGACTTTGGTTCTGGCGACGCAGCCGACGGATACATCAAGGTAGATGCCAAAAGAGCGTACATTGAAGGCAATGGGTACGGCTTTGCTGATACTGCGCTGACCAAAGATGAGAACCGGGAAACCGGAGATTTGCTCAAGGAGGATTTCACACGGGTAAACGGCACCTCCTTCCTGGCGGAGATGGAACCGGCCAATTACCGGGTAACGATGACCATCGGGGATGCGGAGGAATCAACCAGCGCAAATGTCGTTGTAGAACAGATGACAAAGTTGCCGCTCACAACCGTTGCCAAAGGCGAGTTCAAAGAAATTACGTACGACATTGCTCTGATTGATGGGGTATTTAACTTCAACTTCACCGGAAATGCACCAAAGATCAATGCGCTGAAGCTGGAGCGTCTGCCAGATCACAGTGCAAGCGATAAACCTGTTATTTATTTGGCCAGCGATTCCACTGTGGCCAATTACGCGGAAAACTATCGTCCGCAAGCAGGCTGGGGAGAAACGTTGGGTGGTTTTTTTGATGCAAATGAAGTCAGTATTGATAACCGGGCAGTTGGAGGTTTGAGCAGCAAGACCTTCCTGGTCGGTGGATATCTCAACGATATTTTACTCGACATTCAAGAAGGCGATTATTTGTTCATGCAGTGGTCTCATAATGATTCCACACCTTCACGTCCAGAGCGTTATCTCACGCCCGAGCAGTTCAAGGTATATTTGAAAGAATACATTGACGGCGCTCTGCAGAGAGGTGCGATTCCGGTTCTGGTCACGCCAGTGAATCGTCGTGATTTTACCGGAGAGGTGCTGAACAAAAGCTTCCCGGAATACGTTCAGGCGATGAAAGAAACTGCGCAGGAAACGGAAACACTCATCATCGATCTGAATCAGGCCAGTTGGGAGCATTTCCAGAAGCTTGGTACAGAAGGAACCAAATCGATATTTATGTGGGTAGGCACAACCGAAGACAACACACATTTGCAAATGAATGGTGCAATCAAGGTATCTGAACTCGTGGCACGTCTTGTGAAGGAATTGAATATATCTTTATCTGATTTTGTTACGTTGGAAGGAGAAACTCCGGAGCAGGAAGCCCCGCATACTACGGCAACTGTGGAAGGAGAATTGCAGAACGGCTGGTATACTTCTCCGGCACAAGTAACCTTCACAGCAAGTGATGAAGATTCCGAGATCGAAGGAACCTATTATCAAATCAATGGGGGCGAAACGGTGAGTGGCACACAGTTGACTCTAACTGAAGAAGGTACACATACCATCACCTACTGGAGTGTCGATGTTGACGGCAACAAAGAGAGTGAACAGTCTTTGTCCATATCCATTGATCTCGTACCTCCAACCATTGAAATTCATGGTCAAACCGAGTACACCATTGATCAGCATGTGGAAATTGGCTATACAGCCTCCGATTCGGTATCCGGTGTGGAAGAACCGGAGGGTGTGCTTCTCGACACTCCTGCGTATACACTGGAACCCGGTCTGAACCAGGTTACGGCAACGGTCTCTGATTTGGCTGGCTGGGAACAGACGGTAGAATATCGTTTTGGCGTTATTGCTACATTCGACAGCCTAATTAATCTGACCAACGCCTTTGCTGATGAATCGATCGATCCTAATGCTGGTGTTCTTGCTGATCAGCTCACAAACACGTTACAGCAGGCCAAACAGGCAGCAAACAATCGTGAAGGAGCAAAAGCGCGTCAATTGCTTGCATCCTACGGTAATGACGTTCAATCAGCTAGAGGAACCGTATTTACGGATGAGCAGGCAAGTGTGCTGATTAAGTGGGAGGAATGGCTCCATCAGACAACGCCACTAGCAAACGGTGCCCCTGGCACTCCGGTGTTATCTGATAATAATGGTTACGACACGGGGCTCAAAGACGGAGACTATACAATCACGATGAATCTGTGGTGGGGGAATAACGGCAATCAGTTCAAGCTGTATGAGAATGGTGAATTGATTAAAGAAATTTCTCTGGTCGATCAATCTCCATCCGCCCAATCTGTTCAAGTTGATATTACTGGAAAGAAAAATGGCACCTATATCTATACTGGAGAATTGATCAATGCACTGGGTTCAACCATGAGTGTTCCACTGACAGTCATCGTCACGGATGCTTCCCCGGGGCAAGCTGTTCTGTCGAACGACAACTGGGATGGTGACGGCAACTATAATGTCACCATGAATCTGTGGTGGGGAACAAACGCAACCGAATACGAACTTTACGAAAATGGTGTATTGATTGACACACAATCACTGCAATCTCATTCGCCTGGTGCACAGTCTGCGGTTACCTCAATCTCTGGAAGGGTACCCGGAATCTACGAGTATGAAGCTGCACTTCGTAATTCTTCAGGGGAAACCAGATCACACAAATTAAATGTGACGGTACGAGAGTAGACTGAAATGTTTGAGCATTCCATGAACAAGAAGTGATTACAACTGAAGTAAGGTACGCATATAAAAGTGCTATTCCTCATCATTTTGAGGAGTAGCACTTTTTTATATGCGCACAGTATGAAAGCGTTTGACTTATTTGAATATCAATCTATAATGATGAAAGGAAATTGGACTTGGAGCAAGCTTCCATACGCAGGGAGCTTGCTGTTTCATTTTCAGAAGGAGAATAGGTTCCCATGACACTTAAAAAAAGAATCTTTTTACTGTTCTTTCTCAGTGCGTTTATCCCCTTTATCAGTATATTTGCGATTTCTTATTATACGATCGACTCCATTTTCGCAAATAAGATCGATGATGGTATCCGTAGCAATTTACAGCAGGTGACATCCTCATTGGAGAACTCCATCACCAATCTGAATCATGTTACGCAACAATTATCTTACAGGGGTACTTTAGGCAAAAGATTAGATGAATTCTTGAATCCTTCCTCCGATATCTTCGAACTGATTGAGGCCAGGGACGAATTAAAGAACGAGTTAAGTGTTGTCACCTTCACCAATCCTAATATCGGATTAACCCTGTATTACTTTCAAAAAGAAGGTACTACTCAGTTCGGCAACTTTCCAATTAAGGATCGTTTCTCTCCTGAGTCTCTGCCTGTGCTCTTCCAAACCTATAGCATTAAGTACTATGGCCCTCATATGAGTATGAACCGATTTGATGATCAACTTGTTCTGTCTGCTATGCGTAAAGTACAACTTTCCGAGAGGAACGACGTGTTCATTTACGTAGAATCAGGCTTTCGCCTCACACAGGATATCTTGGGCTACAATCAATACAACGGCGCATTATCTCATCTCATCCTGGATGGTGAAGGCAACATTGTGTACAGCGAAATACCGGAAGCCATGAAGGTTGGACAGAATTTCACCAGCTTAACGGCCGATCCTGCCAAGGACGGAATATCCCGCGGGTATCACTGGTTCAAGGAGGATTCCTCACAGAAATGGAGTGTCGTATCGGTCATTTCGCAGTCTCAATATCAACAGGAGAAAAACCAGTGGTTGCTTCAAATTTTGCTGGTCGCTTTATTTTTCCTCGGCTTTACCGTGTTTCTCGCTTGGCTCCTGTGGAAGATGGTCTACAAACCACTCGGTCTGTTCCATTCGGAGATCAATGGGATGTCCAAAAATCCACAAACGAAAGGGAACCGAGCTCGCACTCAGATTCCTGAATTTGATTTTCTATTGGGTGAATTTTCGAATATGCAGCATCAAATTGGTGACCTCTTCAAGGAAGTTCAGCAGAAAGAGAAGATACGTGCAGACCTGGAAGTGGAAAAACTGCTCTATCAGATCAACCCGCACTTTCTGATGAATACGCTCGATACGGTGCACTGGCTGGCCGTCATGAACGGACAAGGTGAGATCGACAAGCTAGTGCAGTCCTTGAACAAGCTGCTCTATTACAATCTAGGCAAATTAGGGCAAGTATCCACCATGGAAGAGGAGATCGATGCCCTAAGACAGTATCTGATTTTGCAGCAAATTCGCTATGATTTTGAATTTGACGTCCGTATTACTGCAGATGAACAAGTGCTTCAAATTCCTGTGCCCCGCTTCATTCTGCAACCGCTGGTTGAAAATTCGTTATATCATGGATTGAGTGACGAAGGTTTTATTCAGATTGAAGTGACATGCACTTCAACGTTGAACATTATGATACAAGATAATGGTGCAGGTATGACTGAGGATACCATTCATAATCTGCTGAACAATCGTGAAGCTGAACAACAAAAAGTAGGGATGGGCATCGGACTCAATTACGTTCACCGCATGTTGAAGGCACAGTACGGGGATCAAGCACAACTGGTGATCGAGAGTGAATTGGGAACAGGGACAAACATACTGCTCGTATTGCCTATTAAAGGAGAAGATATCTCGGCATGATTAAGGTATTGATTGTAGATGATGATAAGTTGGTACGCAAAGGCATTAGCTCTGCGATGCCATGGAACGAGTTCAACATGGAGGTTGTAGGAGAGGCCAGCAACGGGGCGAAAGCACTGGATTTCCTAAAAACCCAACCGGTCGATCTGATGCTAACGGATCTTGCGATGCCCGTCATGTCAGGAATTGAACTGATGCGAGCTGCGAGGCAGCTCTATCCCGAACTTCATATCGTTGTGTTAACACTGCATCAGGATTTCGATTATATCCAGGAAGCGCTAAGACTCGGAGCCATCGATTATATAGCCAAAGTGCAGCTTGAGAAAGAGCAATTCGAACATGTTCTGCAGCGGATACATACCCGAATTAGCGGGTTGACAAACACGACAAGAAAGATGCCTTCGCAGGATGAAATCAATGTCTATTATCCAAATGTGTATGCACTTGTTTCCCAGGATCGTAAATCAGAGCAGAAGTGGCCAATAGAGTTAACTGCGCATGAAGATCTGATAAGGTGGGAGATTGAGCGTAATAGCTGCATGTGGGCTGCACCCCCGTCCAAAGAGGATCAACTTTTTCATCAATTGAAGGAAGGCCTGCATCAAGTTCCCCATAGTACGTTGTTGGTTTTGTCTGATGTACAAGAGCGAACATGGTCGCAAATCAAAAACTGGATTAGGAATTATACAGAGACGAGTTTATTCTATGCGTACAATCCCAATAATCAAGTCATTACCATTTCCATGAATGAGAAAGATACATTTTCAAAAGAACCGCAGGATGAGGACCTTGATCGAATTAAGCAAACTTGGTTCCAAACACCATGGACCCACCACGATAGTTACTACAAACAACTTGTTGACCAGTTTATATCCTTACGATTACATAAAGGTCAGTTGATGGGATTGCTGTACTCGATCGTAATGGAGTGGAACCGTATTTTTGCCCAAACTACGCTTGGAAGAATCTCGATGATCCATTCTTTCGAATCTTGGTACGAGGTTGAAGAATGGATAAAACAGACTGCTGCAGGCATTCGAAAGGCTGATGAACAGACTTCATATTCACAGGAAATCATCGATGCCGTGAAAAAAGCAGTGATGATCGTGCAGCATGATTTGGAGCAGGCCTATACAGCTTCAGGTCTCTCCCAACAACTCAACATCAGCCGAAGTTATTTCAGTCAATGTTTCAAAGATCTGATGGGGAAAACCTTTAATGAGTACTCCCGCTTCATCCGGGTAGAGAAATCCAAAGAGTACTTGCTCAATACGAACAATACGATTTTCTGGATTGCGGAGCGAGTGGGTTATACGGATGAAAAATATTTCAGCCGAATTTTCCGAGAACTGACAGGTCTTCTGCCAAGCGAATATCGGCAGCTAGGTAGAGGAAATAAATAGCCGACAGCTTCCTGTTTTAGGAGCTGCCGGCTTTTGTTTTTGATCGAGAAGAGGGGTAGATAGACGAATGTTGGTCAGTAGGTAGGGTAAATGATCACAAGTTAACCATACTTCATCATACGGACTGAAAACTGTAAGCATTTCTCTATCCAAACGGACGTGTAATCCCTATCTCGATTGGCCTTCATTTCATTTTATAATGAAAGCGCAAACAAATATATTAAACATCAGATAAAGGGGAATCGAACTAGATGAGAACAAAATGGTCTATTAAAAGCAAACGGGTGACAAAGCGTCTGGCCGTGCTGTCCATGTCCGCCTTGATGGTTGCAGCCCTAGCGGCATGTGGAGACTCTTCCAATCCTCCTACTGCAGAGGAAGCAGGCAAATATGAGGTAACGCCAGGAGATCCGTTTAGTGCCTATAAAGACGAAATAACCGTAACCATGGGACGGGTAACCACAGCCAACCCAAAACTGCCGGCGGGTGATACCTATGAGAACAACGCATATACTCGGCTGGTCAAAGACACGTTTAACGCTCAGATTACAGATCAATTTGAAGCCAATGGCGAAGATTATAGCCGTCAGGTTTCGCTCGCCATCGCATCCGGGGAATTGCCAGACATGATGCGTGTTGATTCCAAAGATGAATTGAAAGAGCTGGTGGATAATGATCTGATAGAGGATCTAACAACCATATATGATCAATATGCTACGGATAATATCAAGCAGATATACGATTCCTATGATGGCCGTGCATTAGAAAATGCGACGATTGACGGACGTTTGATGGGACTTCCGGCGACTTCTCTGGATTCTGCACCCACGATGGTTTGGGTTCGTCAGGATTGGTTGGATCTGTTGGGGATTCAACTTGATGCAGACGGAGACGGTGCCATCTCGCTCGATGAGGTAGAGAAAACGGCACAGGAATTCCTGAAAAGAGATCCTGGTCAATCCGGTAACCCGGTAGGTATTCCATTTGTGAACACGATGAACACAACAGATTACAATGGCTCTGCTTATACGATGCTTGGTGTGGCCTCAACCGAGGGAGCCTTCCCGCAATATTGGATGAATGGTGAAGACGGCAAAATCGTGTATGGTTCCACGACAGAAGCAACGAAGAAGATGCTTGGTATCATGGCGGATTGGTTCAAGAATGGGATCATTGACCCGCAATTTGGAACCCGCACGTTTGACGATATTACCGCACTCTACGCCAATGGCCAAAGCGGTATTGCCTTTGGACCGTGGCATATCCCTGACTGGGGACTGATCAGTGCAAAACAGATGGATAAAAATGCGAAATTCTCGGCTTATACGCTGGAAGATGCAAACGGCAAGGTCAACGTGGCGCATGCCAATCCATCCAATCAGTTTATCGTGGTGAGAAAGGGATATGAACACCCTGAACTGGCCGTTAAGATTCTTAACCTGTTCTACGATAAACTGGCCAATGATAAAGATGCCGCTACAACCATGCCGGAAGCTGCCAAATATCAGGAGACCGGGGTAGACGGATCTACGAGACCTTTTAATATCGAAGTCAACTCGGCTACATCGCTGCTGGATGATTACTCTGACGTTGTTCGAGGAATCAAAGGAGAAATTTCCCTGGATGAGGTTCGCACTACCGAATCGAAAAACATTATCGGCAGCATCAAAACTTATTTGAGTGACATGGATACGGATGATGTGACTGCTTGGTCCAAATATCATTCGCGGATTAACGGAGTGGGACTAATCGACAAACTGACTCAGGAAAACAAATTTGTCTGGATGACACCTGCTTTCTCCGGCACTACACCAAGCATGAAACAGACGTGGGCCAATCTGACGAAGTTGGAGCAGGAATCGTTTATCAAAATTATAACGGGTTCAGAACCTTTGGATTACTTCGATACATTCGTGAATAACTGGAAAAAACAAGGCGGTGATCAAGTCATTCAGGAAATTGAAGATGAGATCGCATCCAAACAATAATATCCATGCACAGTAGCAGGGCTGCGATACGCAGCCTTTCTTCAACGAAAGGGGTTCATCCATGAAACAGGGGAAATTGAAAGCGAGAGGCCGGCTTGGCCCAGGTGCCATGTACCATATGATGATGCTACCAGGCATTTTGTTTTTGCTGGTATTCAGCTATGTTCCAATGGTCGGTATCATTACGGCTTTTCAGGATTATATACCGGCCAAAGGCATGTTTGGCTCTGAATTTGTAGGGCTGAAACATTTTACTTATATGTTCAAGCTGCCGGATATCGCGCAGGTCGTCAGCAATACGTTGGTGATAGCGATTGGCAAGATTTTGCTTGGAACGATGATGGCCATCATTTTTTCCGTTTTGTTAAATGAAATTCGTGTCAAATACGTTAAAAAATCGGTGCAGACGATCGTTTATCTGCCGCACTTTCTATCCTGGGTTGTACTGGCATCGGTCGTTGTCAACATGTTCAGTCTGGATGGTATTGTGAATCAAATGTTGGCGTTTTTTGGCCTCGAAAATATTAATTTCCTTGGCAGCAACACCTGGTTCCAGCCACTGATTATCGGTACAGACGTATGGAAAGAGTTTGGTTATAGTTCCATCGTCTATCTGGCTGCAATCACGTCGATTGATCCCGGTCTGTATGAAGCAGCAGGAATGGATGGAGCCAGTTGGTGGAGAAAAGTATGGCATATTACATTGCCAGGCATGCTGCCTATTATTCTGCTCATGGGCGTAATGAGCCTGACCAACATTTTGAGCGCCGGTTTCGACCAAGTCTATAATCTGTATAACCCGGTTGTCTATGAGTCAGGCGACATTCTGGATACCTATGTCTATCGGATCGGTCTCGTTGGACGACAGTATAGCTTCGGTACAGCTGTTGGTTTGTTCAAGTCCGTAATCGGTATTGTGTTGCTCTTGTCTGCCAACCAGTTGGCCAAAAAATATACGGATCGAAAAATATTCTAAGGAGGCCAAACCTGTGTCCTATTCTGCAAACTTCAAAGATCGAATTGGCCGGTTTGCCATCTATGCCATCGTCATCATGCTGGCATTGGTATGCCTTCTTCCTTTATGGAATATCGTCGCCATTTCATTCAGCAGCAGCGAGGCGGTATCCGCAAATGCAGTAGGTCTCGTTCCGGTCAATTTTACAACAGCGGCTTATACCAAAATCATTGATGATGCACAGTTCTGGCGTTCCTTTGGCATATCTGTTCTACGTGTCGCGCTTACCCTTGTGCTTAACATGATTTTGATTATTTTAATGGCTTATCCGCTATCCAAATCGAAGAGGGATTTCAAAGGCAGAAACATTTATATGAATATCATGATTTTTGCCATGTTGTTTAGCGGAGGCATGATTCCGAGTTACCTGCTGATCAAAAACCTGGACATGCTGAATACGATATGGGCACTCGTTCTGCCAGGCGCTGTCCCCATATTCAGTGTCATCCTTGTGATGAATTTCTTCTCCGCTGTACCTAAGGCGCTTGAAGAAGCAGCGTTCATCGATGGAGCAAATCCCATTCAGGTCTTGTTTAAAGTATATGTCCCTGTGTCCATTCCTGCGCTGGCGACAGTTGCCTTATTCAGTATCGTGGGTACATGGAATGACTTCTTCAGTGGTTTGATCTATATGACCAAAGTTAGCAATTACCCGCTAATGACCTATATTCAGTCCCTTAACGTGAATATTGCCGATTTGCTTCAAGCGGGCACCAATTCCAGTGAACTCAGCAACCTGACTGAAATTTCGAACAAAAACCTGAACGCAGCCAAAATCGTAGTTGCTGTTATCCCGCTATTGCTGATTTATCCGCTGCTGCAAAAATACTTTGTGACTGGCATTGTTGTAGGATCGGTCAAAGAATAACATTAGAAAGGTTGAATGGAACATGGAAAATAAAAAATGGTGGAAAGAAACCGTTGTATATCAAATATATCCACGCAGCTTTCAAGATCGTAACGGTGATGGAATTGGCGACTTGAAGGGCATTGTGTCCCGATTGGATTATTTGCAGCAACTCGGCATTGGTGCGATCTGGTTATCACCCGTTTGCAAGTCTCCTCAAGATGATTACGGATATGATATTTCAGATTATCAGGACATTGATCCGATGTTTGGGTCTTTGGAAGATATGGAAACGTTAATTCTTGAAGCCAAGAAACGTGACATTCGAATCATCATGGATTTGGTGTTGAACCATACCTCGGATGAACACCCCTGGTTCCAAGAAGCCAAAAAAGGCAAAGACAATCCGTACCATGACTACTACGTCTGGAGAGATGGCGTGGAAGGAACACCTCCGAACGACTTGGGGTCCACCTTTGGTGGTTCAGCTTGGGAATGGGTGCCTGAGATCGGGCAATATTATTTGCATCTATTTTCCGTAAAACAGCCAGATCTCAACTGGGAAAACCCCAAAGTCCGGCAGGAAATATACAACATGATCAATTGGTGGATCGACAAGGGTGTGGGTGGTTTTCGACTTGACGTGATCGACTTAATCGGTAAAGAACCGGATTTGAAGATTACGGGAAATGGACCTAATCTGCATCAATATATCAGGGAACTGAGCAAGGAGACGTTTCAAAAAGCGGAAGACCTGCTAACGGTTGGAGAAACATGGGGCGCCACTCCGGAAATCGCCAAACTGTACAGCAATCCAGACGGTAGTGAGTTTTCAATGGTCTTCCAATTTGAACACATCAGTTTGGATGAACAAGAAGGCAAAGGAAAGTGGGATCTTAAACCTTTGGATGTGATGGCATTAAAAAAAGTGCTGTCCAAGTGGCAAACGGAGCTCAAGGGTGATGCCTGGAACAGTCTGTTCTGGAACAACCACGATTTGCCGCGTATCGTATCACGTTGGGGAAATGATGGAGAATTCAGAGTTGAATCGGCTAAAATGTTGGCTACCCTTCTTCATGGCATGCAAGGTACGCCTTACATATATCAAGGTGAAGAGTTGGGTATGACGAATGTTCAATATTCGATCGAGGATTATCGGGATATTGAATTGCTCAACTTTTATAAGGAAAGAATGGGGAAAGGTTATCCTGAACAAAGTGTGATGGAGTCGATCTACGCCAAGGGACGTGATAATGCACGTACACCTATGCAATGGGATACTTCCGATAACGCGGGTTTTACACAAGGGGAACCTTGGATTAAGGTGAATCCAAATTATAAGCAGATCCATGCCGAGGAAAGTTTGAATAATCCCGAATCCATATTCCATTATTACCGGAAGTTAATTCAATTACGAAAAGATCATGAAGTCATTGTATATGGTGATTATGAGCTGATCTTTCCAGAGAACCCAGACGTGTTTGCATATACCCGAACGCTGAATGGTACGACAATTCTTGTGGTATGCAATTTCCAGGGATATACGACAGAACTACCGCTTCAGGAGCAATTGACAGGGTCCCATCGGCTTTTGATAGCTAACTATACAGGTGAACTATCGGAGAGCGAATTACGTCCATACGAAGCCAGAATGTACCTTATCCATGATTAAAGCATAATACGTTATATAATGTTCAGTTCTCAAGAAAGAAGGATTGTATTCAATGAAAAGAGTATGGTGGAAAGAAGCAGTAGCTTATCAAATCTATCCGAGAAGTTTTATGGATTCCAACGGAGATGGGGTTGGTGACATCAAGGGGATCATATCTAAACTGGATTATATTCAAGATCTCGGTATTGATCTGATATGGATCTGTCCGATGTATAAGTCACCTAACGATGATAATGGTTATGACATCAGTGATTACTGTTCCATTATGGATGAATTCGGCACGATGGCTGACTTTGATCAATTATTGCATGAAGTGCATCATCGCGGCATGAAACTCATTATGGACTTGGTAATCAATCATACAAGTGACGAACACCCGTGGTTTATTGAATCCAGAGCTTCACTGGATAATCCCAAACGGGATTGGTACATCTGGAGAGATGGGAAGAATGGGGACGAACCGAACAACTGGGAGAGCATCTTTGGCGGTTCTGCTTGGGAATATGATGAAGTCTCCGGACAGTACTATCTCCATCTGTTCTCCAAAAAACAACCGGATTTGAATTGGGCAAATCAGGAAGTTCGGAAATCCATATATGAAATGATGAATTGGTGGCTGGATAAAGGGATTGATGGTTTCCGTGTGGATGCAATCAGCCATATTCACAAAGAAGAGGGCCTCTTGGATATGCCAATCCGAGAAGGCGTCAAGTATATCTCTTCTTTTGAAAAGCATATGAATGTCAAGGGAATCCAGAGTTATCTGCAAGAAATGAAAGAGAACACTTTATCCAGATATGACGTCGTGACTGTTGGGGAAGCAAATGGAGTTAAGGTAGAGGACCAAGAAGATCTGCTGGATTGGATCTGTGAAGTCAGAGGGAAATTTAATATGGTCTTTCAATTCGAACACCTGGACCTCTGGAAAAACAGCACAGATAGACAACTGGATGTTCCCAAATTGAAAAACGTCTTGACCAAGTGGCAAAAATCACTGGAAGGCGTCGGCTGGAATGCTTTGTTTATAGAAAATCATGATCAGCCCCGTAAAGTCTCAACTTGGGGAAATGATACGGAGTATTGGTATGAAAGTGCCACAGCACTTGGAGCCATGTACTTTTTCATGCAAGGCACCCCATTCATCTACCAGGGGCAAGAGATAGGCATGACAAATGTGGCTTTCCCTTCCATAGCGGATTATAACGACATAGCCGATCGGAATTTATATCAGATCAAACGCGAAGAGGGGATGTCGCATGAGGAGATCATGAACATCATCTGGGCTTCGAGTCGCGATAATTCCAGAACGCCGATGCAATGGTCTTCGGCCAAAGAGGCCGGGTTTACCAGCGGTACGCCATGGCTGAAAGTGAATGACAATTACATCAATATTAATGTAGAGAAACAACTCCAGGAACCACGTTCTATTCTTCAATTTTATAAACAAATGATTCAGCTGCGAAAAGAGCACGATACGTTGACTTATGGTATTTATGAACTTCTTTTGCCGGATCATCCGAGTGTATATGCATATACACGTACACTGGCAGACGAACAGGTGCTGGTAGTAATCAATCTTTCTGAACACATGGTGGAGCTTGAGGAAAATGAGCTTGGCCTCAACTTTTCAGAGATCTGGCTTACCAACTATGAGAAAGGTTTACTGCCACTGGTGTTGCGACCGTTCGAAACCATTGTTGGATTAAGCGATAACGTGTAAGCAGGAAACGTAAAAAAGCGTCTATATCATGGCCTGAATGATATAGACGCTTTTTATTGTTGTTTGGCAGGAGTATCAAAATTCGCCAATAAACCGTTACATTTGTTAGCCAAATGAAATTCAGCGGAGAATGTTAGTTTTATTGATGGAGAACATCCGCGTATTCAGAGATACGTTCGAAACGTCCCTTGGCAAACGGGCATAAAGGTAAAATCTTAATACCATTTTCCCGCGCGTATTCCACCATAGCTTTGATAAGTTCATCGCCAAGCCCTTGTCCTCGGTAAGCATTTTCCACCAAAGTGTGATCAATTATGTATAGCTCTGGACTCGAGATTACATAGGTCATCACCGCAGCAATGTCACCGTTATCTTGAATAAGGAATCTTTTATTGGCAGGTTCATGTTCTACGTTATGCATGTTCATCCTCTTTCTTTGTTGAATATTCACCGTCCAGAAGCTTATACGTCAAAGCTCCGCTTGGACATGTGTCAATATGCCGGGCAATGGCCTCCGAAGTGTCACCATCAGGATCAACCCAAGGTCGCTTGCTTAAATCAAAAACAGCAGGGAGACCTTTTACGCAAATACCGGAATGAATGCAGACATCCGAATTAAACATAACCTCGATATCTTTACCGTAATATAATTTCTCTTTAACCATAATGCATTCACATCTTTCACTGTTGAGTTTGTTACAGATCGATATCCCAGGCATCCATGGTAGGCCATGTCTGCCAAGCCCTTAATGTCCGAATTATAAATGAGGAATCGTTAATAAGTCAACGTGACACAGAACAAGAACACGGTCATTCTATGTGCTGATCATAACCCTGAGTCCTCCGAAAAATTAACGCTCCAAGAAAGTTATGTTTCCAGCGATTCTAAGTTGTCATCTAATAATACCCATAATGAGATTGGGAACTTATTTAGTGACTTCGATCTGAAATTGATCGGAATATGATTTGAGGTTGCCTGCAAGACCGGCGAGTTCCCCGGAGATGTTCGACAGTTCGCTTGCCGATCGCTGCTGCTCCACAGCACTAGCCGTGACTTCTTCGGCCATGGCTGAAGTTTCCTCGGTTGCGGAAGCAATATAACTGAGGTTTTGTTCCAACTCCTGACGAATAGAGTGCATATCCATCGTCCGGCTGTCTAAACTCTGAGCCAACTCATGCACTTCGGTCGATAAGCGGCTAACCTGTCCAAATGCCTGGAGGCAATCAGCGATCTGTTTCTCCTGTTCCTTAACAGCTACCATATTCGCATCAAAATGACTGCCCATCCGATGTATCTCTTGAACAAATGAACCCAGGATTTCATCAATCTCCTGGATCGAACGTTCGGATTGTTGAGCGAGCTGTCCCATTTCACCTGCAACGACTGCAAAGCCTTTACCCGCTTCTCCAGCTCGGGCTGCTTCAATTGAAGCATTCAGGGATAGTATTTGAGTTTGTTTTAAAATGTTGTGAATTTGACCGCTAATAGAGGAAGCGAGTTCGGATTGAGTCGTCAGAGACCTGGAAATATCCTGTTGATGCTCAACACGCTTGGCATTCTCTCGGCCCTTCTCAAGTAGAACCTCATGTTCACGTGTAACTTGTACTTGAACAGAAGATAGCTGCTCTGAAGTATAAGTAAACTGTTTCACATATGAACCTACTTCATCCATTATTTTGCTCAGATTCTCTGAATGCTGGACGGAGTGTTCTGTCTCTTCAGCCTGTTTCATTGAACCTATGGCAATTTCCTCAATCGCTCTGGAAAGTTCTTCGCTCTGACGCTGGTTTGTCTGAGCGGTTTCCGAAATATCTTTTGATGACTGCTGTAATGTATTTGAACCTTGCTGTATTCCCATCAGAATGTTCGTCAATTGGGCAACCATGATGTTAATCAAATCACTGATGTCACCGAGTTGATCATTGGACATATGTGTGGATACGACTTTGAGATTGCCATCAGCAACCTGTTCGAGGCTTGACTTAATATCGCGTACTTGTCTAAGAATACCTCGTACTACGAATAACATCATGACCAAAGAAAGAATCAGTACAATCACAAAAATCGGGATAATGGTCCGATAAGCATTATTCACGGATGTCGCGGAGACTTGATTCACTGCTCCAGCAGAAATATCAATGCCCAGATAGCCAATAACAACGCCTTGCGAATCCTTGATTGGTGTAAAGGAGGACAATAGCTGTCCCCAAGTTGGATCATCTACAATGCCTGTTGTGACGACTTCACCGCGTAACAAGCGTTCCTGAATCTGGGGATTAAATTCCATTGCAGTCCCGTAAGGGCTATATTCCGTATCGTCCCAATTCGCTCCATCTACGGTGTAGAACCACCCGTCCGAAGTTTTGTTATACATATAAACATACAAGGCTCCCGATTGAAGCCTAACTTTAACGAGTTCGTCCCTAAGACTTTTATATTCGTTGCTCTCCTCTGAAGCAGTAGAAGATAATGTCTTAATTAATTCCGACTCCTGACCTAGTTGAGAGGCGGTATTCACAGCCAGCTGCTGATTGTTATGCTGTATGGTCATTAATGATGCATTTTCACTGGAGTCGATGGTGGCCCATATGATTAGACCGCCCATGGCCAGTAGCGGAACAAGAATAATCAAATACAGTTTGAATCTTAAATCCATCTTTTTTTTGTAAGTCTTTCTCACGTTCGGTTCCCCCTTGGATGTAATAAAGTAATTATGGTTATTCGTATAACCCCATACTATTTATCGTAATATTGAAGGGGGAAATGAAGACTAACACTAAATTTGTATATACATATACGTAGATTATAAACTAACGTGTAAAAGTGAGAACTATCAAAATTTGTGTAATATAAGATAAAAAAACTACCAGCATCAAGCCACCACTCAGGATTCAGTATATTTTGCATTATAATGAGCTACCTGTTGGGAGAAAGCATGCCTCCCTATGGTAAGAAATGAGAAGAGTGTCTCCTGCTAATTTCTCGTTAAAATACTTCTTCCACTTTGGACAAAAATGAAGAGACCATAGCTCATCGCTATGGTCTCTTTCTGCTGGACATAAAAATTAATAAAAAATTGCCTTACTCATTTCAACTGTCCTTTATAGCCTACCATTGAACCGTTGGATTGCTTCCTCGGTCACCGGCGTGAAGAGATTAACCAGATTACCGTCAGGATCGCGAAACAGCACAGCACGATTCCCCCACGGCATTGTGGTAGGTTCCTTTACCCACTCATCGACAAACGACTTCAAGCGCTCGTATTCGGCATCCACATCGTGGACGTGGAACTCAATAATGACAGTACGATTGTTTGCCGCCACAGCGGAACCAGCGCCAAACAGTTGCACCGTCTGGGAGTGGCCGATCGCTAGAGTGCACGATGGCATAACAAGTTCGGCAAAGACAGGTGCAGGGCGTCCTGCGGTAACACCCATAATTTTCTCATAGAACTCGACGAGACGATCCACGTCATCAGTAATGATGCGCACAGAAGCAAAATTCACGAGATATCATCCTTCCTATAATAAGTAATACATTTTGGATCAAAAAACACTTCGTATTTACCTCTACTCCTTTACAATTGCTTACTCCAACTATACAAATACACTACTGACAACAGTATGTCAGTAGTGTTTTATGAAGAAACCACCGTCCACTAGCCATCATTCTATAGAAAGTATTAGAGTTTCAAAGTGAGGGTAAGTGCTAAAAATCGATTGTACTTGGTGGTAAACAGTGTTACTCTAAAAGTCTGTGTTCGACAATATATTCATTACTAGCCACCAATTTAGTTGTAAAGAAAGGTAACACTATGATAAAAGTTGAAAACTTATCCTTCTCATTTCCACAAAAGGAACTATATAAAAACATTTCATTTACGTTTGAAGAGGCACAACATTGTGCTTTTATTGGAACAAGCGGCAGTGGGAAAAGTACATTGATCGATATCCTGATGGATCCGGAACGATATTTGTTCGAGGGCAAGTTAGAGATAGACCCCGATTGCAGAATCGGGTATGTGAGTCAGTTTTTGCAAGTAGATAACACAAAAGAAATGACCGTTTTTGAATATATCGCAGAAGAATTCATCAAGATACAAGATGAAATTACAGCGATTTATGCGGAGATGGCCACCACATCGGATATGGATTCCCTGATGGAAAAGCTTCAATTGGCTTTGGATGCCTTCGAAGCGATGGATGGGGACAATTTCGAAAAAAACATCAATAAACAGTTAAACCTTGCCAACCTCATGAAGCTCAAAGATCTTAGTATATCCGCCATAAGCGGCGGGGAATTCAAACTTATTCAAGTGATGAAGGAAATGCTGAACCGTCCAGACTTCATGATTATGGACGAACCCGATGTATTTTTAGACTTTGAAAACCTGAACGCGCTTAAAAAATTGATTAACTCCCACAAGGGAATGCTGCTGGTCGTTACGCACAACCGTTATCTGTTGAATCATTGTTTCAACAAAATCATACACCTCGAAAACACAGAGCTCCAGGAGTTTGACGGGCGATATATCGATTATAACTTCTCGCTGCTTCAGACTAAAATTGAGCTGCAAGAAATCGCGGTTGCTGAAGCTGAAGAAATTGAGAGATATGATCATATCATCGACAATCTTAGAGAGATCGCCACGTATAATTCAGAAGCCTCCAGAGGCAGAGCGTTAAAAGCCAGAGTCAAGTTTCAAGAGAGATTGGAAGCACGTCGAATAAAAGAGCCATTTGTCGATATCAAACAGCCGAATATCCGTTTTGGGATCGATAAGGAAATGGAAGACACCGTTGTGGTTAACGTCAATAATTATAGCGTTTCCTTTGACGAGTTGCTTTTGGAAAATGTGAATTTTGAGATCAAATCGACAGATAAAGTAGCCCTGATCGGTCCTAACGGTACCGGGAAGACGACTTTACTCCGAGAAATCTTTAAAAATAATCAGGATTCCATTGAAATAAATACTGATGTTAAAGTGGCCTATTTATCTCAGGTTCAAGGCGAAATGCTAAAAGATTCGAATACCATACTAAATGAATTCATTGATTCCGGCTTTCAAACGTATGATGAAATTAGATCGTATCTTCCAAACTATGGCTTTGAAGGAGAAATCCTTGTTCAAAAGATTGAATCGTTATCTGGCGGAGAAAAAAACATGCTTCAATTGGCTAAAGTTTCTGCCAGTCAAGCCAACGTATTGCTCCTAGATGAACCGACAAGCCATTTAGACATCTATACACAAATCGCATTGGAGAAAGCCATTGAAGACTACAAAGGTGCGATTATCATGATTTCTCATGATTTCTATTCTGTTGTAAATGGTATGGATTATGTTTTAATTATCGAGGACAAAATGATTAGTAAAATGAGTATAGAAGAATTCAGACAGATGATTTATGCGAGTCATTTTGATGAAAACTATCTAGAAAATGAACAAAAGAAAAAGTCTGTTGAAATGAAAATTGAATTGGCTTTAAAAGATACTAATTTTGAACTTGCTAAGAGTTTGGTTGATGAGCTAGAAAAGCTGATTAAGTTGCTTTAGACAAGGTGAATATTCCATAAATCTAAATCCCCCTGTATGTGGATTAATCCGCATACAGGGGGATTTACTTCTAGAAACAGCTAAACGAGCTGATTCGCTGCAGATCAATGCCGGTGTATAGCCAGAAGAAGCCATTCCAACGGAAGCCAGCCACCGAATTTCTCCCTACAAATACCGGGTACATCCAGAAGCCGGGACCACGATCCGGCCAAATATATGTGTAGCGAAACAGACAGCCGGATATGGCTCTTGGATCTACCGCATATAACGAAGCGGGTTGCTGTGGAATGAATGATGGTGGCGGCCCAGTAGGTGCCTGCACCCCTTGTGGCCCGCCGCCTCCACCCCCAGGGAACGATGGCGGACCAGGAATTCCACCGGGTCCTCCCGGTCCTCCGGGACCCCCAGGTCCGCCGAACCCTCCACCAGGTCCAAAAGGAGGTAAAAATGTCATATCACATCACTCCTGTTCATTAGTCTAATGTATTGTATGTAGGCAATTGAGCAGGGGAATGGGTGGAAGCCTATAGAAGGCTGCTAATAATCAAGTCGAATCAAGCAAATTAAATTGCAGAAAAATGTCGAATAAAGTGATTGCTAACTAATTTATTGTGTGATATTATGATCCAGTAAACGTTTACATCGATAACGAATTGAATATTAGCAGTGTTTGGCTGTTACTGGTAAAGCAGGCATGACCAAAATGATTTTGCATTTTCCTTATGTGAGTAGGGGAAAGCATATCGTTTTGGTCTTTTTTTATATCCAAATTCAGAAATGAGGCAATGTTATGGATTATCGCAAGTTGGGACAAGAGATTACGGAATTGGTTGGAAAGAAAGATAACATCGCTCGGCTTACGCACTGCGCAACCCGACTGCGGTTCGAACTGCACGACATCTCCAAAGCAGAGACAGAAAAACTTAAAGCACTCCCAGGAGTCATTACCGTTGTGAACAATGGTGGACAATACCAGGTTGTTGTGGGCAATGAGGTGCAGCAGGTCTACCGAGTTATTACTCAGCAGATGGGTTCGGCTACCCGAAGTGCGGAATCCAAATCGGATTCTGGCAAAAATAACGGACCAAAGCAAAAACAGAGCTGGATTTCCAGATTCATCAGCGTGATCTCAACGACATTTACTCCGGTCATTCCGGCAATCATTGGCGCGGGTATGATCAAAGCGATATTAGCCGTACTTGTGCTGACAGGTCTCGTAACGACGGAAAGCCAAAACTACTATATCCTTAATACCATTGCGGACGCGGCTTTTTATTTCATGCCTATTCTGCTGGCTTATGGAGCTTCCATTAAGTTTGAAACAAGTCCAATTCTGGCGATGACAGTTGCCGGTGTGTTGTTACACCCGGGATGGAGCGCCCTGATGGCGGAAGGAAAAGACGTGTTTTTCATCGGTGTTCCAGTTCGACTAACCGATTACGCGGGCTCCGTGCTGCCGATTATTATCGTCGTTTGGCTCATGTCCTATATTGAACGTTTCGCGGATCGGGTATCGCCTTCAATGATCAAATTTTTCACGAAACCAATGATTGTACTATTGATTACAGCACCACTTGCATTGGTGGCGATCGGGCCTTTCGGAACGTACCTGAATGATCTGGTTGCGATGGGTGCAGAAGCGATTAATGCCAGAGCCAGTTGGCTGATTCCTTTGTTAATGGGAACTTTGCAACCATTCCTGATCGTAACAGGTACCGCATGGGCCATGACGCCGATTGCAACTAGCCAACTAACCAAAAATGGATATGAAATGATCAACGGTCCGGGAATGCTCGCGTCCAATATTGCTCAAGGTGGGGCCACGCTTGCTGTAGCATTAAAAACGAAAAACAAAAAACTCAAACAGCTCGCAGCTTCATCCGGTTTCACCGCTGTGCTGGGCATCACGGAACCATCCTTGTACGGTGTAACGCTGAAACTGAAGAAACCCTTAATTGCCGCAATGATTGGTGGTGGTGTAGCAGGGATATATGCTGGTCTGACTGGATTAGTACGTTATGCCTTCGTTTCTCCGGGGCTTGCCGCGTTACCTGCCTTCATTGGAAGCAATCCGATGAACATCGTTCATGCCATTGTGACTTGTCTGATCGCTTTTGTTGTTACCTTTGCTCTGACATGGATTATTGGTTTTGAGGATCCAGTGGATGATGAAGAAGAAGGCAATACCAACGTTAACGATGACAAGACACTTTTCGGGCAGCCTGTTCAAGACAACAGCCCAGACACTAAGTCTGCTGCAAAAACAAATGCAAATGTACCACGCCAAAATGAATTACGCCCACTTACAATCGCCAGCCCGATGCAAGGGGAATTAGTCCTTCTAGACCGTGTACCAGACGATGTCTTCTCTTTGGGATTACTGGGTAAAGGCGCTGCCATCATTCCTGCCAAAGGAGAACTGTATGCACCGATCACAGGTGAAGTTACGGCTTTCATGGACTCCAAACATGCGGTCAAATTAAATGGTTATGATGGAGAAGAGGTGCTCATTCATATTGGAGTGGATACCGTCAACCTGAAGGGGAGACATTTCGACTCTTCCATTAAAGTAGGGGATCGCGTACAACGGGGGGACTTGTTGATCAGCTTTGATATCGAAGCCATCAAGGCGGAAGGCTACGAAGTCATAACCCCGATTATTATCGCCAATTCGGATCGTTTCCCGGATATTAAGCTGGAGAAGCAGAGTCCTGTTGAGGTTGGAGCAACCATTATCCACCTTTCGTAACAACCGTAATACGGTCCGTCATATATCTTAATCAACATAAAAATGAAGGAGTGTTTGAGATGTTATATCAACACATCAAACCATTCCCCAATGAATTTCTGTGGGGAGGCTCTACCTCGGCCTATCAAGTGGAGGGAGCCTGGAACGAAGATGGCAAAGGCCTGTCCGTCATCGATATGTGTGATCATCCGGCTGGAACCGCCGATTTCACAGTTGCTAGTGATCACTATCACCGATTCAGAGAAGACGTGAAGCTTTTTGCAGAGCTGGGCCTCAAAGCATATCGTTTTTCAATTGCATGGACTCGAATCTTGTCTTCAGGCACAGGGGCTGTTAATGAGAAGGGACTCCAGTTTTATCACCAATTGATTGACGAATTGCTGCTCCATAACATTGAGCCTATTGTGACCATGTACCATTTTGACCTGCCCTACGAGCTTGAGAAAAACGGAGGATGGAACAACCGGGGGACGATCGATGCCTTTGTCGAGTACGGGCGTATCTTGTTTGAGCAATACGGGCATAAAGTGAAATATTGGTTGACCATTAATGAGCAAAATACGATGATTCTCCATCCAGGTGCTATTGGTACACCAAAAGGCGGACTTCTGCCTTCCAGTAAGGAACTGTATCAGCAAAATCATCATATGTTTGTGGCTCAAGGCAGAACGATGCGACTATTTCATGATATGCTACCACAAGGCAAAATCGGGCCTGCATTGAACATGACTTCCATGTACCAGGCAACCTCCAGACCAGCAGATGCAATCGCTGCACATAACTGGGAGACGATTCGTGGATGGGGTTTTCTCGACTTATCAGTGTGGGGACGGTATAATCCATTATTCTGGAGTTATTTACAGGAACGTGGCATCGAGCCGGTTATTGAGCAGGGTGACATGGAAGATATCCAGTCTGGCCGCCCCGATCTGGTAGCAATCAATTATTACTCGACGGCAACCATTGCCGCCAGTATGGGCGATGCGTCGGATGTTACGGCTCGTGCAGGGGATCAGCAAATTATGCTTGGCGAGCAGGGAGTATACCGGGCCGCTGAGAATCCTTATACGGAAAAAACGAAATATGGCTGGGTCATTGACCCGGTTGGCCTAAGGCTGACATTGCGTAAGGTATGTGAACGATATGGTCTCCCGATTTTAATTACGGAAAATGGTATAGGAGCCCCAGATGTACTGGAGGCAGATTACACCATTAACGATACGTACCGGATTGATTTTATTGAGAAACATCTGGAACAGATCAAACTGGCTCTAACGGATGGAGTAGATGTGATTGGTTATTGCCCTTGGTCCGTTATTGACGTGGTAAGCACACATCAGGGGTATGGGAAACGTTATGGAATGATCTATGTAAACCGCGGTGAACAGGATCTGAAAGACTTGAAGCGTTTGAAGAAGAAAAGCTTCTCGTGGTATCAAGAGGTCATTAAACAGAATGGCAGATGTATCGGAAATTCGGATCAGCCGGTCACGAAAGAATAAAGGATCGTGATGAATTCATGAGAGTAATCAAAATATTAAATAACAGCTTGCTTCTGATCAAAGATGAACAGGGACAAGAGATGATTGTCATGGGAAAAGGGTTGGCATTCAAAGGCAAAGTCGGCGAGCGACTCGATGAGGAGCATATCCAGAAACGATTCATTCTGCAAAATAATCCGTCTGCCCAGGCTTACGTAAGAACCATCGAAAACATGCCCGAAAAACATGTGAATGTCATAAACAAACTGATTACCAATGCAAAAGAAAAGCTGTCTCTTGACGATCAAATCTTCTTCACGCTTATGGATCACTTGTCATTTGCCATTGAACGATGGAAAAAAGGTGTAGCATTACAGAATCGCATGTTATGGGAGATCCAGAGGTTTCATCCTCTCGAATTCGAACTGGGCCTTGAAGCTGTTCAGATGCTGAATCTAGAATTGGGGATTGAACTACCGGAAGAAGAAGCAGGGAATATCGCTTTTCATTTTGTGAATGCCCAAACGCATGAACAGAATATGGAGCGCACGATGCAATCCGTTAAGATGTTAAAAGATATTTTTAACCTGATTCAATACACCTTTGATATGCAATTGAACAAAAATTCCATCCATTATGTGAGACTTGTCACACATCTGCAATTCTTCATCCAGCGTTTACAAGAAGGACGTCTGGGCAATTCGGCGAAAGATTTTATATTTCAACACATGGTAAAGGAGCACCCGCTTGAATACAAGTGTGCGGAGATGATCAAAACCTACGTGCAAAATATGCTGGATATCTCCATATCGAACGAGGAATTATTATATTTGATGATTCACATTGCACGAATTGTGCAGGAGGAACAGGGTGACGAGGGACGATTATAAAACAAAGTTAAAGTTATATTCCCTTATTTTTGGGGAAAGCGATTCTTTGAATATCTGATGCCTTGATTTCTAGCATGTTTATATGCCTGTTAGCAGACAGGAAAAAAGATACTTTCTAACTATGACCGTTTTCTCGTATTTTATCGGGAAACGGTCTTTTATTTTTGCAAATATGTAGCGGCTTTTTGATATTTCATGCGAACGAACTCCACCTTCCTAAACTCACAATTACCAAACGATAACTTTTTATTATAATTATTGGAAATTTTTAAGTGCTATCCAAAAAACTATAATCTATTTATCTTGATGTTAATCCGTTCAGAAATACTTAGACCAAATCATGAGGAGGAATTTTATGAAACGGTTAGGTCAATGGAATATAACGGCCTTGGTTCTTGTGCTGGTACTCGCCATGTTTCCATTTTCGAATGTCTCACATGCAGCCAAGGCAGTTACAGAAGTGGAAGGAGGTCATTTGAGCACAAACTTTGAAGACGGTACACTTCAGGGATGGACTCCACGTACAGGTAACGAAAGGCTGACAGTGACACAACAGGAAGCACACGAAGGTCAGTCCAGTATGCTGCTGGAACCCGATCGGCAGCGTGAAGATTGCCAAAACAGAATGGAATACATGGCACAAGATCACCGGAAAATTTCAGTATAACGATGACCCCACTAAATTGAATCTGTTCATCGAAACACCCTACATCTCTGAAGATAGCGTAGATACGTTATCGTTCTATGTGGATGATGTATCGCTGGCAGTTGGAAGGCGCATATGGACAACTGCTCACAAAACACTTTAACAGCTTGACCGCAACCTATGAGATGAAACCGAAGTACATGTCTCCTTCCGAAGGTGTTTATGAGTTCGAGGCAGCCGATCAATATGTTCAATTCGCCGAGGAACATGGTATGGGCGTACGCGCACATGCGTTGTTGTGGCATATTGATGCTGCAGAGTGGATGTTCAAGGATCCTCGGGGTAACCCTGCGAGTCGAGAATTACTACTTGCCCGGATTCAGGATTATGTTGAGACCGTCATGACCCGATACAAAGGTAAGATCTATGCCTGGGATGTGGTAAACGAGGCGATTGCGGATAGCAATGGTGATGCCAACGGTTTACGTAAAAGTCCCTTTTATGAACTAATCGGTCCGGATTACATTGAGAAAACCTATGAATTCGCCCGTGCAGCCGATCCGGATGTCAAATTATACTACAACGAATACTTCACGGAAATCCCTGAGAAAAGAGAGCATATGTATCGGTTGGTCAAACGACTGAAAGAGAAAGGGCTCATCGATGGTGTGGGTTTGCAATCTCACTATAACCTGGAATCCCCGCCCATCAAGGAAATTGAAAAAACGATCAACATGTTCGCCGAACTTGGATTGGATATTCCGATCACGGAACTGGATGTTGATAGCGGAATTCCATTTGGTGAAGAGATGTCCGATGAAGTTGCGGTAAGGCAGGCGCATCGATATAAGGAAATGTTGGATTTGTACAAAAAACACAAAGATCACATTTCTTCAGTTACCTTATGGGGACTCCAAGATGAGAAGTCTTACAACAACCAGGCTATGCTGTTTGATTCAGCCCTGAAGGCCAAAAAAGCATACTGGGGACTCGTGGATGAATCCAGCTTGCCTGTGTTGACATAGAGAGCCGTCTCACTTTCGGGTAAACCGGATATCAGGTTGAATTGTCCATTCCATGGGGTGGTATCCAAGCCGGTTCAGAATATGAAGCCGGATTGGATATCCGTGTGACTGATGGCGGTACAAATGGGACACAACCTTATAATCCACTGTACTGGAATGATCGAACACAATCTCAGGAGCAAGATACAAGCAAATACGACGTGATTCAACTCGTCCCTATGCCAAATCTGCACAAGCTGTGCAAGGGATTGTTCAGATTGATGGGAAGAAAGACGCCCTATGGAATAAGGCTGTACCATTTGAAGTAAAACGGTTGAATGAGAGCGAAGGTGCAGAGGGGGGGCCTCACCCGGACGCCTTGTAAGTGCTGTGAAGAAAACAAATAAAGGATATCTCGTAGTAGCCAGAATTCAATTGCATTCACTGACGCCCAAAACAGGAAATGTTCTCGGTTTCGAGCTCCAAATTGACGACAACCAGGGCGGAGGTAAGCAGAACGTAGCCAAATGGAATGATAAGACCAATGAAAGCTGGAGAAATACTTCCCAGTACGGAATACTCACTTTTGTCGGAAAGAACAAACACGGGCATTAAACCATTGGCAGTAGTTGCAAGAATAGAAACCATCATAACAGTGGCTAAAACTCAACCATTGTTGTGATGGTTTTCATCATTTAAATACGTCACTCAAACTGATTATGGGGGATACAATCTGCCTTGACTATATTTAACAGCCCTTGATATACTAAATGGATGTTATTTTCTCTTTTATGCGGATAAGAAAGCAATCAACTACATACAACCGTTTGCGAGGGAGCCTTAACCGGCTGAGAGGGTGTTAAACCGACCTTACCTGATTTGGATAATGCCAACGTAGGGATGCAACGATGAAACGCTGTACTTGGGTAGCTCATGCGAACCCCCTTGTTTTAGTGTATTTGTCTGCGAAACATCCTATGGATGTTTCGTTTTTTTGTTTTAAAATACATACGTACATTATGAATTGGAGGGACATATGTTGACTATTTCAGAGAGACTATATCAGGCAGCACAGCCTGTGTGGAAGGAATGTCTTGAGCATCCCTTTGTTAAAGGAATCGGAGATGGTTCCTTACCGGTCGAACAATTTCGTTATTATTTGCTGCAAGACTACTTGTACCTGTATGATTATGCCCGTGTATTTGCACTAGGTATCGTCAAGTCGCACGACCCCAAATTGATGCAGTTTTTTAGTAAAAACGTAGATAACATCTTGAATGGCGAAATGAAAATTCATCGTTCTTATATGGAGCGATTAGGAATTACAGAGGATCATGTTTTTCAGGTAAAACCTGCACTGAAAAATGCAGCTTACACTAACTATATGCTTTCTGTTTCCCATGCGGGTGGCATAGCAGAAGTACTTGTATCCATTCTGGCCTGCTCATGGAGCTATGCAGAGATTGGTCAAGTTCTTTCCCAAAAGCCAGGTGCAGCTGATCATCCTTTTTATGGTGAGTGGATCACAGGATATGCTTCCTCTGAATACAACAGCAGCAATCAATCCCTTGTGACGTTAACGGATAAGTTATTAGAAGATTGTAGCGAGGAAACGTACCAACGGATGGAGGATATTTTCGTGATGTGCAGTCGCTTTGAGCTTGATTTTTGGGAGATGTCATGGAGGATGGAAAATAAGTAGAATACGTAAAGGAACGGTTGTATAAGCGTGTTTCGTGACGATGCCGAAAAAAGGGCGGATTGTATCCGCCTTTTATTATTATTGAAATTCTTGATACAGGAACATTTTGTTCTCTTGGCTAAAATCAAAAAGGGTGTCAGGACGGTATGTTCATAGCAGTCTGAATGTTTTTCAGATCGAGCTGAATTTGCTCTGCAATATGGTAAGGGTGGTATAGGCCATGCTGCACCATGTAATTTGATATCTTTTCATAAGAGTCTATGGCTTCATCGAGCTGTTTCATCAAAATTTGCTTGATTTCGGGGGTGGCACATTCGGTCACAGCCATGGCGTAGTTTCTGACGCTGCTCTTGGCGTTCATCAAAAAATCCATTGCGATCACGTCATCGGTCAGCGTATTAAGACCAGTCATGTGTTCTAATATTGGGTTCATTTTTTATCTCCTATACAGTCGCTTTAGACAGCACTCCACCGAGCTCCTGAAGCTGCTGTTGTGATAATGTTGCATCTTGTTGCAAAATTTGCTTGAGCTCCGGGTCGGTTACCAGAGCTTGCATGGTCTTGGATTTAGTCATGCAAACCGTCTTGAACGCAGCTATTTCATGTACCTCGAGCATCTCATGCAAAGCGTAAGTGGAATCCATTCAGATTGTCCTCCCATGTATCTATTCATATTTAAGGCTTTAAGATGACTTTAATGCAATCGTCCGTTTTTGTATCGAACACTTCATAGCCCCGCTTGGCCTCGCTGAGCGGAATGACGTGTGTAACAATGTCCCCAGGGTCCACTTTGCCAGACGTAACCAACTCGTACATATATGGCATGTAGTGAATTACCGGGGCTTGTCCGGAACGAATATTCACGTTTCGCTGCATGATGTCTCCGAGCGGGAATCCGTTATAACGTCCGCCGTATACCCCAGTGACTTGAATGGTGCCGCCTTTGCGGACCGCCTGAGATGCAATGATAAATGCGCTCATGGTGCCGCCTTGCAGTTTCATACCGCTGGCCAGAAATTCAAGATCGCTCATCTTGCCGTCCATTCCTACCGCATCGATAACAACATCGGCGCCGCCTTTGGTCATTTCCTTGAGAGTGTTCCCAATATTCTTATCCTGTTCGAAGTTTACGATTTCCACATTGTTTGTTCGCTTTGCATGCTTTAAGCGGTAATCGACATAGTCGACGGCTATGACCCGCTTAGCTCCTTTCAGCCAGCAAAATTTCTGGGCCAGGAGTCCGACCGGACCGCATCCGAGCACGATGACCGTATCTCCATTCTTTACACCGGCGTTATCTACGCTCCAGAATGCTGTCGTCATGGCATCGGCAATCAAGCTTAGCTTTTCGTCAGGTTGTTCGCAGTTTTCGGGAATCTTGAAGTGGGTAAAATTGGCGAACGGGACCCGTAAATACTCGGCTTGCCCGCCAGGATATCCACCGGTCGTTCCGGAGTATCCGAAATATGCGCCCATATCCCCGTGTTGGTTTGACTCGTCACATTGGCTTTCCAGCTGATTTTTGCAAAAAAAGCATTCACCGCATGCGATGTTAAACGGAATGATCACACGGTCACCTTTCTTTACCTTTGTTACGCCGGGGCCTACCTCTTCTACGATCCCCATCGGTTCATGTCCGATGACATAGTTCTCCTGAAGGTTAGGGATCATCCCGTGAATAAGGTGGAGGTCGGAACCGCAAATGGCTGAACTGGTGATCTTTACGATCATATCGTCCGGTTTCACGATCTTCGCATCCGGCACCTCTTTGACCACGACGTTTTTAATCCCTTGATACGTTACCGCCTTCATGCGTTATGTCCTCCAATATGTTCATCTGGGGTCTGATCAAACATCCCTTTACGGGATGTATCATCCGGGAACAGATTCATCTGCCCAATCATCACCGTATTGTTCGCCGAAAGCTGGTCGAGTTGATATTGTTCGTTCAGCTCGTAAGGATGGAACCACTTTTTGCGAATCATGAGCTCCGAGATTTCTTGGTGCATAGCAATCCCTTGTTTAAGATGAGTGTGCAAAAGGGCTCTAACATCCGGTGAAACCGTTTCCGTCAAGGCGATGGACAAATTACGCACACCTTCCTTGGCACGAACAAGGAAGTCCATGGCAAAAGTCATATCTGCCATCTCCGGCATATTTAATGAGTTAATCGGATCTAAATAATCGGTATTCATCTGAGTTCCCCTTAATGTGTTATAGGTGTCGGATTATTTGGAACGGGTACTTGAAAAGGAGCTCTTGCGTAGATTGCTTGCAGCTCGGCGATCTGTTGTATGGATTGAATGACGTCTTTCTGCATTAAGGCTTTTAGCTCTTGGTCAAAGACCAGGCCTTGCATAAGTTTCGACTTAGCGATGCAGAGCGTTTTGAAGTTTAACGCTTCATGCAGTTCCATCGATTCGTGCGGCGCTAGCGTTGGATTAGCCATTTAGAAAGGATCACCTCCTTTTTCATCAAGATTAGATTTTCCAATGCATCGGATTTTATACTAATATGGATCACCGGAGAGATAAGATCCGAATATCCCCATACAGTCGCAGGGATATAAACAAAATCTCAATCCCATACTTATTTCTGTTTAAATGAATGATCTTACTCAAGTAAGGAGGAGTTCACGGTGCCCAATAAAAACAAAATTGACCTAGCCACCGAAAATGCAAGAAAACCGGCAGAAGGTGCACTTAACTCGAGTGGTAGTAATACGGGAGCAGCATGCATCTAACGCGGTTTCTGAGGTGCAGACGGCTTTAAATCAGGCAATAAGCTCGTTAAATGAATCTGATGCAACAAATTCACAAGCGTTGGAGATCGTCCGGCAGCAATTGACCCGAGCAGATGAATTTTTAGATCAAGCGCTAACTTCAGCAAATGCATTACGTCTGCCGGACCAACAATAAAACGGTTTTGGTACTGATAAGCTTGGCAGATTTTTTCCTTCTTTTCCGAATTTTCTCCGATACTCTCTGCATGGGGAATTACCCTTCGTTGACGATCGGAGGAAGCATTTTTCCTAGAACACATATATTTACCGTCAACATGCTTCGGCTTACGCCGAAGTTTTTTGTATTTTTAGATCTATCGGACATTGTCAAAATCGAGGTTGAAAAAGAATGATTAAGGGCCAGGCATTAGAAAAAGTCTTGAACATAATTATAGGTAATATCTATTCAACTATGTTGAGGAGGACATCATACAGCCTATGTTACCTATGGAAGAATATTTTGGTAAGTTAGAACTTGTTCATTCCTTTTACGGGGCTATGCCTACAGGCGTTAGTGTATCCGAAACCGGGCGTATCTTTATTTGCTTTCCAAAATGGGGAGATGACGTAAGATTTACGGTAGCGGAAATTGTTGAGGGTCAGATGCAACCTTATCCTAATATAGAAACGAATTTGATCAACCCATTGAATATCGTTATGTCCTTCATCAGTGTGCAAAGTGTTGTTGCAGATGGAAGGGGAACTCTGTGGGTACTGGACACGGCTGCACCAAACTTTTCTGAGCCAATTAAAGGAGGGGCAAAATTAGTCGCGGTAGATTTAGAAACAAATACAATAAGAAAAGTATATACATTTGCAGATGATGTAGTATTGCCGACAACGTATCTGAATGATGTCCGATTTGACTTTCGTGTAGGAAAAGCAGGTTTCGCATATATAACGGATTCTTCTTCCAATGGTCCAGGGGCTATTATCGTCGTAAATTTAGAAAATGGCAATGCATATAGACGGTTGCATGGAGCAAGCTCAACCTCACCCGATCCGTATTTTGTACCGAAAGTGGAAGGTGAAATTTTGATGAATCGAAACGCGGATGGTTCGACATCTCCCTTTCGATTGGCCTCTGATGGTATTGCCATTTCCCCTGATGGAAAAATGTTATTCTATTGTCCACTAACCAGTCGCCAGCTATACTCGATCTCAACAGAATCGTTAAGAGATAGAGCGATACCGGATTTTAAGTTAAGTGATCTTGTGCAGTATTGGGGAGAGAAGGGTGCATCTGATGGGATGATCACGGACGCAAAAGGAAATGTTTATGCTGGAGATTATGAAAACGATAGTATTCGAAAGATATTGCCAAATGGAATCATGGAAACCATCGCCCACGATCCCCGAATTTTATGGCCGGATACGTTTTCTATTGGTCCGGATCAATACTTATATGTAATTGTGAACCAATTACATAGGCAGGCGAGATTTCATTATGGAAGAGACCTGCGACAAAAACCCTATAGTTTACTTCGTATAAAAATTGATGAATTACCTGCTCCTACCTTTTGATATACATCCCACTTTACGCGTACAATCGTGTAAGCTCAAAAAGACATGATTAAACATTTCAACAACAAGCCCTGATATAATAAGCAAATAGCAACTATCTATTTTCTATGGAGGTGAGGCTATTGAAAACAATCGGGGTAGGGTTCTTACATGCACGGCTCTATGCAAAGCCAGTGAAGGATATGGCAATGCTTTGCATAGAGCCCGGGAATAATCACATTGCCAACGACGAATCGTAATATTCTACTTACTGGCTTTGCACCTTATTGATCTATTAAATAAGGAGTGAGGCCCATGAAATATTCAAAAGCCGAGTCTATTTTTCCGGAAGAATTGTTACGTATCATTCAAGAATACGTTCAAGGGGAATTGGTTTATATCCCCAAACCCAAAGAGGCGCACCTAAAATGGGGCGAGAAAACAGAGAGCAAGAGCAGGGTCTCTGCTCGAAACGCTGAGATTAAATCCTTATTCTGCAGTGGAGTCAGGATAGAGGAGTTGGCGGGTCGGTATTTCTTGTCCTGCGAAAGCATAAAGAAAATAGTCTATACAAAGAACTAATGAAATCCGCTAACTCGTCGTATCGACGGTTTAGCGGATTTTGTGCAAAGATGACTTAAATCAACTTATACATAGTAACCGTACCTCTAAGTCGATAGACTCAAGTTAAGGTTGTTGTGATGAAGGACGGCCGGATCATACAAAGAGGTGTAACGAATGAACGAAATCATAAAGAAGAAGCTGCTGGACAAAAATGAACTGCTCATTAACATGGTGATTGAACGTGTAAAAAGAGATTTTCTAGAGGATATCGCCATTATTGGGCTTACTGGTTCATTTAGCACCGGGGACTTTCACGAGAAGAGCGATCTTGATTTAATTATCATTAATAATACAGAAAAGGGATGGAAAATATCCGATTGCTTCATCTTGGACGACGTTGGATATGATATCTATTGCACGCCATGGGATTCAAGAATACAAGAGCAATCCGCCTTGGAGAGTCCCAACGTATCCAGCCTAACCGAGCTTAAAGTACTCTACTATGCTAAGCCTGAGGATTTGGAGAAATTGAACGACTTCCAGCAAAAAGCTCTTGATGCACTTGCGAACCCGATAGGAGAAGTGTGTCTTAATCGGGCAAATAAATGGATCGATCTGGCTAAGCAAGCATACAGCAATACGATGCTTGGTGAAGATATCGGTTCAGTGCGATATGCATCTGCTGGGGTTCTGTACAATCTAGTCAATGCCTTGGTGAGTATGAATAACACGTGTTTCAAACGAGGAATCAAGCGTTATTTGGAAGAGATACGCTCGTTTCGTTATGTTCCAGATGATCTCGAAACCTTGTACACGTCAATCATCGAAGCTCATACCATTGAAGATATTCGAATAACATCTTTTAATATGTTGAATAGCGTTACGAGGTTACATAGCACGATGTGTGATAACTTCATTGTTAAACCGATTCCGACCTTTGATAATCTTGGAGGAACATACGAAGAACTGTGGTGCAACTACCGCAATAAAATTTTGAACAGTGTTACAACGAACGATGCTTCCTACGTCTTTCTTTCGGCCTTTGGAGCACATGAGTATCTTGATGAAATGGCCACGGAGAAAGGCACCAAGAAATATGATCTTATGCAATACTTTGATGCAAGCAATTTACCAGTTATGAAAGAGAAGTTCCTTGAAGTGATGGATGAATATCTAGAAGAGTATGATAGGGTCGGCAGAAAAGTCGAACGTTTTACAACCTTCGAGCAACTATATGCCCATTATATGAATCATTGACCTTACGTTCCAGCTAGTAATAAGTCCAGGAATTGAACACAAGGAAAAAATCCTTTTACAATGATTGTCAGTACGTTTATAATACAATCACCAGGTAGATTACCCAACAAAAAAGTGAATTATTGTAATATCTAGTCACACTCGGCTCGTCATAGTTCTTGAGCCGCATATTACATCATAATAGTAACGGAGGTATGGTTATGGTCAAGAAGAAAATTTCCACAGCCCTCAGCGCAGCTTTAATCGTTTCTATGCTGGCTACTGGCCTAATAGTCACTATCCAGGGTAACACAACGTTAGAGATAGCGAAGTCAGCAGGGGATAAAAAGGTTGAAGTTGTTAAAGCATAAGCGAGCCGTTAATTTATTAAGAACATGTCAAGAGACAAGAACATATTCCTATTGAAGTCGCTATTTTAGCGGCTTTTTTTGTTTTATCGGTACAGATTGGGTTTACTACTAACGATATTTTGTTGAACAAGTAAAGAGAAGTTTAGATGTAACCTTTTTTACATTTGTAAACTATTAGTTTAGAAATAATAAAAAAATGATTAGATCAACTTAAATTAAAATTGTTATTTTCTATAATCAGTCATAAATTGTGCAAATGTAAACAAAAACAGATATATACATAAAAAATAATATTCATTTATCCAAAAATACTTTGACAAATGAAAACGAGTGGATTATTTTGTTAATAAGGAATGCATATTTCTTCTTTTAGATTCTAAGTAGCTTAAGGGAGCGTGAATAAAATTAAAAAAGTACATCTATCAGGTGAAAATAGTATCAGCAAAGATCCAGAAAACTTTATTTATAAAACTGAATACAGACCGCAAATACATTATTCCCCTAAGGGAAATTGGATGAACGATCCTAACGGAATGGTTTATTACGAAGGAGAATATCACCTTTTCTACCAGTATACTCCTCATGATACGCAGCCTGATTTCGGCAGTATGCATTGGGGGCATGCCGTAAGTAATGATTTAGTTCATTGGGATGAACTTCCACCAGCCATCTCACCTGGGGAAGATGGAGCGATCTTTTCGGGAAGTGCGGTAGTCGATAAGAACAATACAAGCGGATTCTTCAACGAAGCAGGATCAGGATTGGTTGCAATTTATACTAATAATGGTAACAGCGCTCAACCCGGTAAACCGCAGGTTCAAAGCATCGCTTACAGCAAGGACAAAGGTCGAACCTGGACAAAATATGAAGGTAACCCTGTTTTATTCCCCGCGGAAACGCTAGACTTTCGAGACCCAAAGGTATTCTGGCATGAAGAATCTTCAAACTGGGTAATGGTTCTTGCTGTAAGTAACCGTGTAGAATTTTACACATCTTCGAATCTTAAGGATTGGTCTTTTGCAAGCGATTTCGGTTCTGATATTCCGGGCATCCATCGTGGAATATTTGAATGTCCTGATGTTTTTAAAATCCAAGTGGATGAGGACCCTAATACCACTAAATGGATTCTGACACTAAGTGTCGGAGATAGAAATGGCGTAAATCCCAACGATTCAGAACCACCCGCAGGCGGTTCTGGCATGATGTATTTTATAGGTCACTTTGATGGTAAGTTTTTTACACTAGATGAAACATTGGAATCATTCGATACAATCCAATGGATAGATTACGGATCTGACTTTTACGCGGCCGTGACCTGGGATGGTATCCCGAATGAGGATGGGCGAAAGATTTGGGTCGGTTGGATGAATAATTGGCGTTATGCTTCCACTCTTCCTTCTAAAGAATGGCGTGGCCATATGTCAATCCCACGAGAGATTCAGCTTAGGACGTACTCGGAAGGACTTCGCTTAATTCAAGCACCCATAACTGAGTTAAATCAACTTAGAAGTTCAATTCTGTCTCTACAAGACATTACGATTAAACCAGATATGAACGTTTTGTCTGCTGTTTCTGCTGCAAAGATGGAAATTATTGCGGAATTTGAAATCGGTAATGCAATAGAATTTGGGTTCAAGGTGCGAAAATCTTCCTCTTCCAACCAGGAGACAGTCATCGGATATCATGTCTTGAATGAGGAGTTGTTTATCGATCGGACGAAGTCAAACGCTGTTGATTTTCATCCCGATTTTGCTGCAAAACACATGGCCCCCATGAAGCCAGAGCATAAACGGATACAGTTGAGCATCTATGTTGATTGGTCAAGTGTAGAGATCTTTGGCAACAATGGAACAACTATCATTTCAGACACGATTTTCCCCGACTTGGGAAGTAGAGGACTGGAACTCTATGCCATTGGTGGAGAGCTAAAGGTCGTGTCGCTTCAAATCAATAATCTAGTTAGCATTTGGGAAAATCAGAGTGTTTAGAACTTAGCAATAGCTTGATTCGCCATAATGGTTACTGCGCGGTTTTGGGCAACCGAACTGAACTGAACTGGGTGTCCAAAACCAATTAAATTTGAACCGACTTTACAATCCTATTAGAAAAGAGGGTATGGAATGAAAGATAAATCTAAATATGCAATATGTCTTCTGATGGCAACGGGATTGGCTCTGACTTCAAACGGTATTTTTACATCTAAATCAATTGCGGCTAGTGCTGTGCTCGCTGATCAGGAAACAAATAAACAGGCAAAGGAGGAGCTTGATATTTTTGAAAGCGCATTCAAATCAAATACCAATTTGATAGGCTGGCAAGTGAAAGGAAAAGGAGGATTAGAGGATACTTCAGAAGGAATTTTGCTAACTTCACAGCCTAAAGAAAATGTAATGGCCATCTCAGAGACAGTGTCCGATGATTTTATCTATGAAGCTGATGTCATGATTAGGGATAAGAAGGCAGATGCAACATTATTGTTTCGATCTAATGAGGATGGCTTTAGCTCGTACATGCTGCAAATCGTTCCGGACGCAGGTCTGATTCGGTTAAGAGATGCAAGAAATGGAGATGGGAGATTAAAGGAGGAGCGTAAAGTTTCTGTTGAAATGGGGCAAATCTATCATCTCAAAGTGAAGGCAGTGGGTTCCTCGCTAAAAGTATATTGGGGCAATCAATATAAACCATTAATTGATGTTCAAGACATTTCTTATCAAAGCGGTAAGCTTGGACTCCATGTATGGGATGGATCCGCCTTGTTTTCGAACATCGTGGTGAGCGATCTGAAAGGTAATTTGGGTACGGTGCTTTCTAACAAGGGAAAATGGCAGCCTGATATCAACGGAAAAAGAGGGACGGTAGAACAGGAGAGCAAAGCACAGCAAATCTATAATAAAGAAGCGACTGATATGGTCTATGAAGGAAATATTACCCTTCGTCCTGATTCTATTGCAGCTCTCGCATTTCGATCTTCAACCGATGGAACCAAAGGATATGAAGCTACTCTTTCGAAGGAAGGAGATCAGGTCCGTGTAAGTTTGACGAATACAAAAGGAACAATAATTACCAGTTCTCAACGTACTTATCCGAGTCAGATGGGAGCCAAACATCATGTGGAAATCAAGGCAAAGGGAGATCGAATTCAGGTCTTCCTGGACGGGTACACTACGGCCGCGATTGACGTGAAAGATTCAACCTATAGAAGTGGAAGTATTGGAATTGTCGTAAAAAAGGGGACGGCATACTTCCAGGATACTTATGTGACGGAACTGAGCCAATATTACAATGAGATATATCGTCCACAATATCACTACACGCCAATACGTGGTTCAGCGAGTGATCCGAATGGACTTGTCTACTTCGAAGGAGAATATCATCTCTTCCATCAGGATGGAGGAACATGGGCGCATGCTGTAAGTAAAGATATGCTGAACTGGAAACGGCTTCCGATTGCACTTCCCTGGAATGATCACGGACATGTCTGGTCTGGGTCGGCTGTTGCGGATATGACAAATGCATCTGGTTTATTCGGAGATTCAGGAGGCAAGGGCCTCATTGCATACTACACTTCCTTTAATCCGGATAGCCCAAATGGGAACCAGCGTATAGGTTTGGCTTACAGTAAAGACCTAGGTCGTACTTGGGAATATTCGAAGGAACGCCCGATTGTGATCGAGAACCCAGGTAAGAGCGGAAATGAAGTTGGGAATTGGGATTTCCGCGATCCGAAAGTGATCCGTGATGATGAGAATAACCGATGGGTTATGGTTGTGTCCGGAGGAGATCATATTCGTTTCTACACCTCAACGAATTTACTTGACTGGACATTGACAGATAATTGGGGATATGGGGATTACGTCCGCGGAGGCGTATGGGAATGCCCTGATTTGTTCCAGCTTCCGGTAGACGGAACGTCACAGAAGAAGTGGGTTATGATGATCAGTACAGGAGCGAATCCCAAAACAGGCGGATCAGATGCTGAGTATTTTATCGGTCATTTAACAGCTGATGGTAAATTCGTGAACGATAATCCGGCGGGTAAGGTGCTAAGAACAGATTTTGGTAAAGAATTTTATGCTTCGATGTCTTTCGCTAATATGCCTGATCATCGCACAGTGATGATGGCGTGGATGACGAATTGGGACTATCCGTTCGCTTTCCCAACGTCCAATTGGAAAGGTGAACTAACCATCCCGAGAGAAATATCATTGGTAATGACCGAAGATGGAATTCGTATGGTGCAAAGTCCAATCAAAGAATTGGAATCACTGCGTAAACCTTTGTATTCTGCTTCTAACAAGTCGGTGAGCCCTTCTTCCGGGAATCTGCTAAAAGGTATTATTTCAGGTGCTTACGAAATTGAAGCTGAAATTGAAATCCCTGAAACTAGCACAGTGACCGAGTTTGGCTTTAACATTCGTGAGGGTGCAGATCAGAAGACGGTCGTGGGTTATAAGGCAAGCGATAGTCGTATGTTTGTGGACCGAACTGCATCGGGCGAAACAGATTTTTCTAACCTTTTCAGTAAGAAACATGAAACACCTACGCAAATGGAGAATAATCGGATCAAGATGCGTATTCTTGTGGATGAGTCTTCCCTTGAAGCCTTTGGTAACGACGGCAAAGTCGTCTTTTCAGATGTTATATTTCCGGATCCTGCTAGTAGAGCAATGAGTTTTTACGTAAAAGGTGGGAATGTGAACGTTGTTTCCTTGAAAGTGCATCAACTTGAATCTGTCTGGAATGAGGACATTCCTTCAAAAGTTCAAATAAAGATGGATACGAGCGTTCGGGAACTGGGGGTAGGCGAGTCGGATACACTGCAGGCGATGATCGAGTACGGACCAGGTTTAGGCGTTCAACCGCTTAAGTGGAATTCCAGTAATAAAGAAGTAATAGCCATAGACTTGGCAGACAACTCACACGCAGTTATTAAGGCGAAAAAAGAAGGGGAGTCCACCGTCACTGTATCTACTCCGAATGGTAAAACTGCCACTAGTGTGCTCGTTAAAGTCATAGGTGGCGAGTTCCGGACAAACCTCAGTGGATGGACTAAAGATCTGTCTACTGCTTCATGGTTAGTTAGTGAACATGGGATTCGTGGTAAATATTTTAGCGATGCGAATTATATTGCCAAAGAGAAGGCTGGGAATTTTACGTATGAAGCAGACATGATGCTCAGTGAAACAGGAGGGGCAGGTTCTATTTTGTTCAGGACTAGCGAAGATGGTCGCAGTGGTTATTATCTGAATCTAGACCCTAACATGAAGGCAATCCGTCTGTTCTATAAAATCAATGGAGGATTTGAAGAACGGCAGGTTCTTGCAAAAGTACCAACTTTCATTCAGCCAGGTCAAACGTATAAGGTGAAAATAGAAGCGAATGGTCCGCATATTGTCGTTCACGTGGACAGTCAAAAAGTCATAGATATCATGGATGGTACTTTTGCAGAAGGCCACTTGGGACTCCATGTATTTGGCGGCTCCGCATCTTATCAGAACGTCAATGTCAGCAACGGTGAACCTGCAAACATCACCAAGTCCAGCCTTGTAAATGCCGCAACACAGAAATCCATTTATACAGTTGACCTTGTCAACGGGGAGCCGGTTGCCTTGCAGGATGCAAGTGCGGCTTCCGTCCAGAAGTGGGTATTTGTTCCGACAGGCGACGAAGCAGGTTCGTATTCAATTCGTACTACGGCCGGTCAGACGCTTGATCTGGATATAGGGCAAAACAAACTTCAGCTATATCATTACTTAGGGTACAACAACCAGCGCTGGGTCCTTCACCAGAACAAAGACGGATCAGTTCATATTACTTCAGCTCATCATCAAAAAGCATTAGAAGTATCGGAAGATGGGACCGAACTCTTCCTAAATGAACTGAATCCATCACTTGATCGACAAAAATGGATATTAACGAAGTAATTAAAATTTATTGCATGATGGCATATCTCATAGATATTCCAATAAAGAAGTGCCGCGGGACAGGAACATTGTTCTATTCAAGTCGCTATTATAGCGACTTTTTTCTTTTAACGAGAGGAATCAATCATATATTATATTTTTTCCTTCTTCACTTAGTTTTCTCAAAGATGTAATCATGTGATTAATCTCTTCTTCAGTGTGTCTTTCCCATGAAGCTAATTCAGCTACTATTTTAAGTGGCGATTTAGATCGATATGAACGTGTTGGGTTTCCAGGAAACCTTTTATCAGTTACGTTCGGATCACTTTCAAAATCTCCTAATGGTTCTACAATGTAGATTCTTTCTTTTGCATTAGATCTTGCCAATTCAGCACCCCATTTGGCAGCATTTAATGTTGCAGTAAAGTATATATGGTTAGAATTTTTCTCTTGGTAATTTGATAAGAACTGTGGTTCTAATAAATCACCAATTTGCAGTTCTGCTTTTGTACCATGAAAAAAAGGACCTTGATCTATGATCACTTTTTTGTCATCCATACTGATCCACCTCTTTTTTAGTATTGTATTTAGCAGTATAGTGTAGGAATTTCAAAAAAAACAGTCTATAAAAAAATAAAAAATAACGGTATAATTTAAGTAGAGAGAATGATACTGTGTCCAATAACCCGAGTTTAAGAAGGCAGCCGATCAGCGTGATCGGCTGTTTTTTTTAACTAACGAGCAGCTTATATGATAACCGTTCAAGGCAGATCTCTGACCTGGATTGTAGAGTAATGTTGTACTGTCAGAGATTATTGTTGATAAGCATTATCATTCATGTTATATTGTTAACCAATAAACTAAATATAAGAAATTATTTAGAAAACCCCTATTATTTAAACGAGATTTTTGTTTACAAGTAAATAAGGAGCGATCAAAGAATGATCTCAAAAGATCGAACAAAACAGTTGCTTTATGACCAATTTATCCGTTTCTTACATGTGTATGAGAACCACAAGGATACAGAAATCGAGCATTTCCTAAGTATCGCCCAGCGAGAAAGCATCGAGAAAATCCCTCAGCATTTGACCGCGGTTCATATGATAGATTGCATAGGCAAGCATGAGCCTATTAACAACACAGGTATTGCCGAGGCGATGAATTTGTCCAAAGCAAGTATCACCAAAATTGGCAACAAACTGCTGGAGGAAGGATTCGTCAAACGCACAAAAATGAATGACAACAAAAAGGAGAGCTATTTCCGGTTGTCACCGCAAGGCAAAAAAATCTTTGAACTTCATGAACGTCTGCATATACATGAGGCAGAGCGCTTCTATCGTACTCTCGACAAATATTCGGAAACGGAGCTAAAAGTAATCCATCAATTTCTTCAAGACAGCAGTATAAATATTGAATCCAGATAGAACAAAGGAGAGTGAAACATTTGAGTCTGGCGGAATTGATCAGGGAGCGCAGGAGTATTCGTAAATGTAACTCTACGCCGGTGGACCAGGAGTTAATTGTAGAATTACTGCGTAAGGCTATAAGGCTTCAACCATTTGTTGAGTCTGGGTCGTGGCGTGTAGTATATGCCGGAACTCCGGAAGCACGCAAACGGTTGGTGGACTGCATGCTGGAACAGATGTCACAAAGCAAGCTCGGCAAGCTGATTCCCGGGAAACTTCTGGATGTTTTTAAAAAGAGATTTACCGATATTCCTGCCCACGTCATTGTTATGTCGACTGTAGGACCGAATCGTCTGACCAATGACCGCAATTATTCGGCTGCCTGCGGAGTGATGCAAAGCTTCCAACTGCTGGGCTGGGAACGAGGGTTAGGCATGTTGTGGGATACAGAGTCCATGATTCAGCATGAAGGGTTCTTCAATGGTATTGGCTTACGTGAGGATGAAAGATTTGTTGGCATTCTTCATATAGGATATTACGACAAAGCGCCAAGAAGTCGGAAAAGGACACCAGCCGAGCAGAAGTGGACCGTATTGCGAGGACAGACTACATAGAGAAGGAGGATATAAAAATGAAATTGTCAGATTTGGAAGGAGACATGGACGGTCCGAGTGAGTTTTTGGATCAACCGGTATCGCAGGACCTAATCCTTGAATTGCTCAATCATGCCGTATGGGCGCCAAATGATGGCCTCCGGGAGCCGTGGCGATTCATCTTTGCCGATAACCGGTATGGGGACATCATGCAGGGATTACAGGAGTCTGCCCCTGCATATCTTCTGGTCTTGGTGAAGGAAGAGGCGGATCAACATAAGCGAGAAGAAGACTTTGCGGCTGTCTGCTGCCTGATTCAGAATTTCCGCTTGCTGGCTCATGAGCAAAGTCTGGGCGTGCGTTGTACCTTGCATGACTGGATGTACGACCCGAGCCGTACTGAAATGTTTGGTGTACTGAGTAACGAGCGCATTGCTGCGGTTCTGGAATTGGGATACGGTGCAAATCAGTGGAAAGAAAATACGGAGTTACCAGAGACTCAACTTCATTTTGAACTGCTGTAGGGGTGGAGACGATGGGATGAGACTCCAAAATGCGAATAAATCCAGATATGTCGAGGGAAAAGAAAATATACCCAAGGAAGTCGCTATTTTAGCGGCTTTTTTTGTTGTAGTAGATACAAGGTTTTATATCGTTCACATAGAATACTAGTTTAGAGTGAAATGAGAAGGAGATTCCAAAGCATTGAGTCTCAATCCCCACTAGGGCCTATGTAATGTAGGAGGGATGAGTTTCAATGCTTTTTTGATTATGAGGGGGCATTATAAATGGGATTTTTAACAGAAAAGGATGTTGGAGAAGGGTTGAATGTTCAGCAAGTTTATTAGCAACATTGCTTCTGTTATTTAATCTAATCGTTATTTTTTGATAAATGTTTTTCCCTTTTTTATTGCAGGAAAATGGGAATTAGAGCACGAAATATGTTGATAATTATGCTAAAAAAGTTGCTTTGTGCACAATGATGTACCCAAAGCTGGATGTGCTTGAGCAAAGAGAAAGGTGTGCCACTATCCATGAAAAAACCGTCTGAACACCTCATTGCCATGCTGGGTCAGCCTTATGATTTCAGGCGTGTTCAACAAGTATTGCAATCCTTCGGTGTCAAACGTATGCCGAAGGCGAGCGGTTATTTTAGTGACGACATTATTTGGTCTGTAAAGTCATCTATCCGCCTAGACGTTTATCGCTCACCGAAAATTCATGAACTGACTGGACGTGACGATCTGAACATGGATGAATGGATGATCGGCGCCGTCCATTTTCTTGCTCCTGGATCGGATGACCGAATAAATACCCCGTTTCCAGGACAGCTTCCTGCCGGAATGACAATGAACTCAACGCCAGATGAGTTCATTCGTGAATACGGTCAACCTGCATTGTATGAAGAAGGGGAATGGTTCGGGGGCAGCGGTCCGTTTCTGGCTTGGCGTGAATCCGGCATCAATCTCGCCATTGAGTATGAAACGAACGAGGACGACAGTGCAATGACATGTTATACTGCCTGTTTAGTTGGATGTATCGGCGCTTGGCGAAAGGATTACCCGGAGGTTTTTGTTCCCTGAAGACATCAAAAAAAGAAGCACCGACGCTGGTCTGCATCCCCATGGTATGACAAAGACAACCATCGAGTTGCGCTCCATGCCTGGCTCAAAGTAGGGAACTTATATTAGTCATAACAATTCATGTCGAGGGACTGATAGGGTGATAGGGATGAGAAGACTTGAGTCTGATATTGTCAGGTATGAACACGAAACGATAAGCGGAACAACAATAATAAACTCGAATGTTGGTTCGCCCATATTTTGGAACTGCAAGTTGCAACATCTGATATTTGATACCTGCAATCTTACAAATGCGAGATTTTTTGCCGGTAGTACGATTGATCATTGTACATTTATTCGTTCCGACTTGCGCTCTGTTGGCATTGCCAAGGGCGAAGCTGTTTTCACCAATTGCGAATTTTCCTTCTGCGATATGAGAGGCATGACATTGGAGAACGCTACGTTTATCGACTGTACTTTTTATAAATGTAGATTCAATGACCGGATTCTACAAGCGGCGAATATCGTCAATTGTTCCTTTACCGGCAAGCTAGTGGATATTACGTTTGAGGGAAATGGCCAACAAAAGCTAATCGCCAATTTTGAAAACTGCATCCTGGCTGGTGTTCGTTTTGTGAACTGTGACCTGACGCAATGTATTCCGCCAAAATACAAAAACCATCTGTATGTTGAACAGGTATCGGCACGTGTAACAAAGGGTCGTTCGAACTACAAACTCCTCAAAATAAAAGAACAGAAATGAGACTTTCTGATTGGAGTTCACCTCAAAATCGTAATAAAAGGATTGACATGAAACCAGTTACATATTTTAATCTTGTTTTGTAGCGAGAGATCACACAATCATATAGGTAGAACTCATGATGAAACTTTTTCGGATACTTATTAAATATTCATTATAAAGTATTTGGATAAAGGAGATCTTCTCAATCAAAAAGGACGAATGATACACTAAACATGGAGGTCACAAATATGATTAAACTGGTAATCACTGATTTAGATGGAACGTTTTTGAACAATAAAGGTTCGTACGATGTTGAACTCTTCAAAAAGGTTTATGCCGAGATGCAGCAAAAAGGAGTTACTTTTGTCGCATGTACCGGGAAACAATGTGAACGTGTAGAAAAATTGTTTGATGAGCATGGCAAAGGAGTCTGGATTCTGGGTGACAGCGCTGCTCGAATCAAAAAAGATGGTGAAGTCATTAAAGAGTTCAGCATGAATAAGGATCTCGCCTTGAAGGCGATTGATCGAATCCAGGACTTCGACAAAACGATGACTCTCATTGTATGTGCAAGTGATGCTGCTTACGTTCATTCTTCCATTTCAGAAGAAATGTACGAAGTGGTTAAGGGCTCCTATGAACGTGTAATCAAAACAGATTCTTTTGAAACCATCGAGAGTGATTTTATCAAAATTACGGTCTTTGATACGGAAGGACGCAGTACAGCATTAAGAGCGCATGTGGAGGGTACAATGTTTGGACAGGTTTACATTGTTGACTCGGAGGCCAGATGGCTGGATATTACGGCATTACACACACACAAAGGAGAGACCGTGAAGAAGCTGCAAGACATGCTGGGTGTCACATACGAGGAGACGATGTCATTTGGTGACGGTGAGAATGATGTGGAGCTTATGGCCATCGCCAAATATAGCTTTGCAGTAAGTAATGCTTGTGATAATACGAAAAAAGCAGCAAGTTTCATTACGAAATCCAACGAAGAAAAGGGGGTTCTTCTAACGGTTCAAAAAATCCTGGATTTGCAGTAATCCTTGTCTGACAAGGTACTACATGTTCGATCTAACGGGGGCAATCTTAGGATTGCCCTATTTTCATTGGATAAAAACGTTACTTGGGGTCCGAGTCGTTGTTGGTAACTTGTTTGCGATAATGCTGGGGAACTACACCCATCTGTTTACGGAAAATGGACGAAAAATAACTGGAGCTTTGAAAACCGCAGGCAAGTGCAATTTCACTTATGGATCTCCGTGTTTCTTTTAACATTTCACAGCTTTTCTGAAGTCGATATTGGGTGACATAGTTGTTTGGCGATTGGCCCACATATTTGTTAAACAATTGGCAACATCGACTTCTGCAAACAGCTCCGGCAGATGCGATCTCCTCAAGCGTTATCTTCTGATCATAGTTCTGGTGAATGAACTGAGTCATTTCCTGAACATGCGTTAATATGCCAGGTTGACCGGAAACGGGCTTCAACTGATCGCCAATTGTAGCACACAACGACAACGCTTGGGATACCAAACGAAGTGGATTGGGAGGCGTATGTTCCCTATGCATTTCAAGATAGAGTTCCTGAATGGACTGTACGATGTCTTCTTGCCATGTTGTCTGCTCTGCGAGCACAACAAAATCAGCCATTTTGGAACTGAATTTCTCCTCCCAGTACGTCTGAAGATACGAAGTTTTCTCACCAAGGATAGAGGGATGGATAACGACCACCAGGAACGAACAATCGTTGTGATCCGCAACAGCGTAACCATAATGCAAACGTTGGCTATTCACAAAAAGTCCATCTCCTTGATGCAATCGAGTGATACGTCCATTCACAGAGAAATTCATCGATCCCTTTAATATATAGATAAACTCCAGATCCACATGCCAATGTGCAACTGCTGCATGATTATTAAATTGATGAAGACTTCCTTTGCGTACATAAAGGGGGAAATCAGGAAGATTATAATCTAACCGTTCTGATAAATCAGAGAACACCTCTAAATCTGTCATTGAGAATCCCTTCTTTACACAAATATACGATATTAATAAAAGTATAGCCAATATTGATGGAAACAGCAATCAACGTATCCTATTCTTATATTATTGATAACAACGGAGAGGACAGATAGAGGTGAGAAAACGCATGCAACTTAAAGGTTTCGGCAAACGCGACTTTAATCGAGAGTTAATATCGCTTGTGATCCCCATTGCATTACAAAATCTAATATCAGCAACGGTGATATCTGTTGATGTAATCATGCTGGGTATGATGAGTCAATCTGCAATGGCAGCCGTATCACTCGTAGGACAAATCACCTTTACCTTAACATTGTTTTACATGGGATTGTCAGCGGGAGCGAGTATCCTCACTGCACAGTACTGGGGGAAGAAGGACACACTAACCATACAGCGCATTCTAAGTATTGCCTGTGTATGCTCCTTATGCATATCGATCCTGTTTTTCTTGTCTTCCTTCCTGATTCCCGAGGCACTTATGCACTTGTTCACCAATGACCCTGAATTGATTCAATATGGTTCAAGGTTCTTACAGTTCAATTCCTTTTCTTACTTAGTGATGGGATTATCGCAGATGTATCTGAGTGTAATTCGAAGTATGGAAAATGCAAAACTTAGTGCGTGGATCAGTTCTTTATGTTTGGTCTTAAACATTATATTTAATGCCATTTGTATTTTTGTACTATTCCCATCCAATCCGGAACTTGCGATTGCGGCTGTAGCTCTTGCCACCGTGCTCGCACGTATGATTGAACTGGCATGTTGTGTGCTTCACTCCCTAACCAAGGGAACCATTCGTTTTCATTTGCCTGTACGTGACGGTATTCAGCGTAGTTTATTGAAGGATTTCTTGAGATATACATTGCCTGTGCAGGGAAATTATATCGTATGGGGAGGAGCGCTTACCGCTACGGCGGCCATTATAGGCCATGTGAACTCCGATATGGTAGCGGCGAACTCCATCGCATCTGTAGTTAAGAACTTGGCGGTTGTTCTCTGTGGCGGCATAGCCACCGGGGGCTCTGTACTGATTGGAAAGTATCTTGGACAGGGTGAAATGGAGAAAGCAAAGTATGCGGGTAACAACATGTGTTATTATGCTTTCATTTTTGGAGTCATTGCAGGCTGTACCATTTTGCTTATTAAACCTTTGGTGTACTCCATCGTCAATCTGAGTCCAGTCGCTCAAAGCTATCTGGATGGCATGTTATACATTAGTGCGTATTACTGTATTGCGAAGTCGTTTAACTCTACAACTATTGCAGGTATATTCCCGGCTGGTGGAGATGCGAAGTTTGGATTATGGTGCGATACCATTGTAATGTGGCTTATTATTCTACCACTTAGTTATCTATGCGCTTTTGTTTGGCAGGTATCTCCCATATTCTTATACGTTATCATCAGCTTAGACGAGTTAATCAAACTGCCTATTGCTCTAGCCCGATATCGTCAATATAAGTGGCTGAACAACTTAACTAGAAATTTTAAGAAACCTGATCTTAACCAGGGATAAAGGAGAAGATGACATGAATATCCAAGAACGAATGGCAAGCAAACAATTATTTACGGATGATGATGCGAATTACCCGAAGGAGGCTGCGGAGTTAGCCAAAGCACGCCAGCGAGGTAAGGCACTATGCTATGAGATCAATAATTTGCATCCAGACGATGTTGAAATGCGAAAAACGTTAATGAGACAACTTTTTGGCAGCATGGGAGCAAATGTATGGATGGAACCTCCGCTCCGCATGTCATATGGCTCAAATACGACCGTAGGAAATAATGTATATATCAATTTCAATCTAACCGTGGTTGATGACTATAAAGTTACGATTGGGAATGATGTCATGTTCGGCCCCAATGTAACGATTGCTGTAACGAGTCATCCTGTACACCCTGAGAAGCGCAAAGAAGGCGGGATGTTTGCATTACCAGTTGTTATTGAAGATGGAGCGTGGATTGGGAGCGGAGCGATTATTCTACCAGGAGTCACAATCGGAGAGGGCAGTGTCATTGGTGCCGGCAGTGTTGTAACCAAGGATGTGCCTGCAAAAGTAATTGCTGTGGGAAATCCATGCAGAGTTCTTCGTGAGATTACCGAACAGGATCGAGAGTTCTACTATAAAGATATGCGTTTTGATCAGGTTGAATGGTAAAGGAAGTGACTTTTTACCTTCTAGAAAGGAGTTTGTCTATGACTATGACATTGTATATCATATATGCGATTACTACATTATTAGCTCTGTATTTTGTCATTAGAGCCATTGTTCATTCCCGCCGAACCCATTTCATAGCTAGTAAGATGAATAGAAAGTTTGAACATTACTATAATGAAGATGCCTATCATAATGATATTTCCTCCAAGGATTAACATTGTTCTGTGAGTGAAAACCTGGGCGATTAATATGTTTACTACCTTTGTCATGATGTTACGCTCTGAAGATCTGCACGGGCCCTATGAAGAAAAGGAGTTAATTCATACACATGGGGTTGAATTAGATCGCGAACCGAATCAAGGCGGCCTTACGCAAACGGAAGCTGGGGAGTGGTATATTACGAGTCTAAAAATGCCATTAAAAGTCGTTGATACAACGGCTTTTTTTTATCGAAATATGTTCTTGTCCCCAACCGAAGACAAGAACCATATCCGATTGTACAAATCAGTTTGTGCGATAGATGGAATTCAAGTAATTCGAAATCACAGCGGGTTCATCAATGGAGGTTCGCAGTGCAATGTAACCGTCGGGACGAATCAATACGAGTTCTTTACTTGCTACATCGTAAATTCGATAGGCATTCCCTGCTGTGTCTATTATGCCTTCCGGCCCATCTGCGTTTGATGGCAGGATATAATGCACTTGAAGTTCATCGTTGGTGTAGTTATTTAAGGAAGGAAAATACAATCAACACAGTTTGCAAAAGCCAAAAGCGTCCAGTGTGTGCCACGCAATAGGTCAAAGATACTTCCTGCAAATCCGGTACCTTGCAGACCCGTAGCATTAGGAGCACGATCCCCAGGAAAGGGAGAGGTAGCATGGGGTAGAGCAGACGGACGGATAAGAGAACTGGACCGATAGGAAATGAGAAGCCCACTCGTCAGATCGTCGGATATGGTGCTCAACGATTGGGACAATCCTCCGCCTTCAGTCGCCGTTCCTATGACCACTCCCATCTTCTTCGTGCTGTCCTCAAGCACGGCTTGAGCCACAGGACGGCGCTCTTCATCGTACGTGTCGAGTAAGGAAGTATCCGCTCCGCGTATCACATCAGCCATCTTCCAGCCGAGGTTGTACGCGTCCTGCATCTCCGTATTCATGCCTTGACCACCGGCTGGTGAATGAACATGGCCAGCATCGCCTGCAAGGAAGACCCGGTCGTTACGGTAACATTCAACCATATGAACGTTAACCCGGTAGATGGATAGCCAGGAAGCATCCCTGAGCTTAACACGTCCAGCCCCAGCGCGTCGGTCAAACATGGCTTGATACACCTCTAGCGACGGCTGCTCTGGTTCCTCGATGTCTGCTGGAATGGTGGCCTGCAGTTGCCAAATATCTGATTTGGGGAGCGGAGTCACTCCGACCATGCCCTCCGAAGATATCCAGATATGGATATGATCACGATCTAACCCTTCCAATCGTACATCGCCAAGATACCATCGCTCATGATCGTGTGTTTCCCCAACCAGCGGTAAGTGAATAAACTTGCGGATATTGCTTTTGCCCCCGTCAGCGCCGACGACATAACGAGCGCAAATGTGCTCTTCTCCTTGTGGTGAATTCACGGTTACCGTTACACCATGCACATCCTGAATAAGCCCTACAGCTTCCATGCCCAACTCAACTTGACCGCCAAGCGTTGCATATTGGTCGCGCAATGCTTTTTCCACATCATATTGAGCAATCCAGACCGGATCACGATAAGGGGTTTCAAGTTCGGCGCTGGCTGCAACGGTAATAGACGGCTTATCCACACTACCGCCATCTGCGGTATAATAACGAACAGGCAGATCCACCACACCTGTGTCAATAATGTAGTGAATGGCCTCCAAATCATCGACGACCTTCAAGTGAGCGAGGCTAGATACCTTTGGCGCGAGAAGCAACGTTATATAAGGTGCTTCGCTCAATAATACGATGGTCAACGTTTCGACGGGCAAGATCGCAGGCAAGAGTAAGCCCCGTTGGGCCAGCCCCGACAATAAGGACATCAACAGAAGACGGCATGGTATTCATGGTAGAATCCTCCTTGATCATTGTTATGATATGTTACACTTTTATACTAGACCGTGCAGTGTAGTTTATAAACAAAGCTCTAACTCTAATCAATTTCAGATAGTATTACATATAGGAGGAATATAAGAATGGATCATACAGAAAACAAGAAAATCCGAAAGGGCTCTTCAGACAAACGAGCTAAAATTATTGCGGCAGCACGAGACCTGTTTCTTTCCGATGGTTTTGACCGATCCAGCGTCGATGCGGTTGCAGCTAAAGCGGGAGTTTCCAAACGGACCGTTTATGATTATTATGGCGACAAACAGAACTTGCTGCTTGCTGTTGTGGAAGAAACCAGTCAGGCGGTTCTGGACATGATCAAGCAAGGTATATCAGACTACCTCTGGGAATTCGAGGATCTGGAGCAGGCGCTCATCTTATTTTGCGAACAATTCGTAGCTTCTGCGAACGGTTCGTCCGATTACAGCGCTTTGATCCGTCTGGTTACAATGGAAGCCGCCAATCTGCCAGCCTCGTTTTTAGAAAAGCTGGATAACGCAACGGAAGAGGGCATTATCAGGAGGTTTACCGAGTTTGGACAAACCGGACTGCTCGATGTGCCAGATCCTGTAATGGCTACAAAGCACTTCGCTGCCTTAACGTTTTTATTGGTATTTGATCAACCGAGAAAAACCGGGACATTAGAGGAGGAACAAACCAAACGTATCATCACTGAAGGCGTACGCGTCTTTCTTTGCGCTTATGCACCACGTACTGCTCAAAACCATCAACCATCATCATACTGATTGCGACCTTGCTCAAAAATAAAAAACTAGCTGGGCCGCTAGTTTAACGTAAATATATGCTGAGGATATGTAGGCGTTCAAAAGCAGATTTTGGGAGTATTCAAATTGGTAAACGCAGCGGTGGTATCATTGAAGGTAAGGGAGTAAAAGGTCTGGGTGTACACTGCCCAGGCCTTATATTAGACACGATTAAGCTGTGACTGTTTCCCATTATTCGTCGAGGGACAAGAATCAGATATGCTTTCGTGGCTTTCTCGGGAAGCACTAGATACCGAAGTTACGTCCAATAGCTCATTTTTATTGCACCAAAACATCATAACTGATTGAGCTTGCTTTCAGGCTCTTCACCATTTTCTACACGTTTTATATTATTTATAAAGAAATCATATCTTGTTTTATGAAATTTCCGACCATCAGGCATTCCTGCTGTATGGGGAGTAAGGATCACATTACCCAGATTCCGGAGCTCACTATCCATAGGAAGCGGTTCAGATTCAAAAACATCCAGGCATGCGCCTGAAATATCCCCGTTTTTTAATGCATCAATCAAGTCTCTTTCGTTGACAATCCCGCCACGGGCTGTATTGATAAAAAGAGATGTATTCTTCATTTTTTTGAATGTCGCTTTGTTGATCAGCTGTTTGGTTTGTTGATTCAAGGGTACATGTACACTGACTATGTCCGATGTGCTTACAAGAGTATCGAAATCCGTCATTTTCACTAAATCGTCCGATTGTACAATGGCATTTCTCGCATATGCCAGCACATTCATATCAAAGACCCTGCAAAACGCAGCTACTTTTTCTCCGATAGCGCCCAAACCGATAATCCCAATCGTTTTGCCTTTTAATTCACTCCCTGTATAGTCCAATTGATTTTCATCCATCTTGTTTTTCATGAAAGTATCAAGAAAAGGTATGTTTTTATAATAAGACAATATCAGTGCCATTACGTGCTCGGCGACTGCCTGTGCATTCACTCCTGCAGCATTGGCCGCCCAAATGCCGAGCTGTGTACAGGCAGGGACATCCACATTATCAAATCCAGCACCCGTCTGTACCAATTTTAATTTTTTTGCCTTAGAAAGCAGGCTGTGATCCACTTTAATATGTTCAGGAATGATTACCTGGCAATCTTCAATATGATGCAGCATTTCTTTTCCGGGCGGGACAATTACAACGTTCCAGTCTTGCGGAAAACTCCTTAAAATATTTGTTACCGAAATCTCGCTAAAATAGCCAACTATGAGAATCTTCATTTGCCTAACCACCTTTCATAACCTATACCATTCTTCGAATAAACCCGTTGGATGCTTGTCATTTTATTCTTTTAATACAATTTTATCAAGAAAATCTCATTGTTGGGGGGCGTAGTTATCAACTCAAAACATTTCAGTATATCCTTGAAAATGTGCCAGAATGAACCTGAACGTGGAGTAACTTTTGTCGAGATTTTATTTTATTTGACCTTGTGAACAATTTAGGTACATTAGGGAAGTATGGAAAAGAATCTAGATAAACAATATACTTGCTATATAGTTTTTTTGTTGAGGTGAATATCAAATGGATGAAATCGATGAGTCAAAACAAATTGTATTACAAATCGGCGGTGCATTAAAAAAGTATAGAAAAGAAAAAAACATGACTTTAGACGACTTATCAGAATTAACGGGCGTAAGCAAACTTACTCTGGGGAATATCGAACGTGGTGAGACAAATCCAACTTTAGCAATTATATGGAAAATTTCAAAAGGAATATCTTTACCGCTATTGGCTTTGTTCACCTCAGAGAAACCTGTTAGTTTGTATCGAGCAGGGGAGGGACTGCGGTTTTCTAATGATGAGAAAAATTGGATCATTGAACCCGTCTTTAAAAGCAACGATATTGAAATGTGTCGTGCATACTTACAGCCAAATAGCTCGTATTACCCTGAAGGTCATCATGTGAATACAACTGAAATTGCCACAGTAATGACTGGTTCCATTGAGTTACAAGTCAATGGAGAGATTTACACATTGAATCAATATGATACGATCAGTTTTCGTGCAGATGATCCTCACGCTTATACCAATCATACGAATAACGAAACAGTGCTCCATATATCCTTAAAATATGGTTTCTAGTAGTGAAAATCCGCTTATTAAATGCAACTCCGAATTCCATGACGGGAATTCAGAGTTGCATTTTTTTGATCAATTTTAGTATGTTATAAAATAATTATTGTTTAATAAAATATATTATACTATACTTTTGTTATTCGCGCGGATGTTATAGCAAAGTTTTTTAACGAATAGGAAGCAAATATAAGACGTAAGAATTCAGGAAGGAGAAATGAAGAATGCCGAATAAACAAAATAAAAAATTCGTGCCATCCTCTGTAGCGTTGATCATTCTCGGCATTATTGTTATTGCAGCTAATTTACGTACTCCCTTAACCTCAGTTGGTCCTTTGGTGAGTTTTATAAGGGATGACGTTCATATTTCAAATACATTAGCAGGCCTGATCACAACCGTACCCTTGCTTGCCTTTGCTTTATTATCACCTCTAGTGCCAAAATTAGGACGGAGGTATGGGGTTGAGCGTATCATTTTGATTGCCCTAATCTTTCTGACTGTTGGTATTGTAATACGATCTTTATCTGGCGCAGTTAATCTGTTTATTGGAACAGCAGTTCTTGGATTCGCCATTGCCATATGTAATGTATTATTGCCAAGTATAATCAAACGGGATTTCCCAAATAAAATTGGCTCCATGACAGGAGTTTACTCCATTTCAATGAATTTATGTGGAGCAATTGCATCGGGAATCAGTGTACCGCTAGCCATGAACGCTGGGCTAAAATGGCAGGGAGCATTGGGAATATGGGGGATTCTAAGCTTTGTATCGATCCTCTGTTGGTTACCCCAATTAAGAAATCAAACAAAACAAACCGCCACGACGAGTCAACAAATGGCAAGCAACGATGTGAATGTTTGGCGATCCCCGCTTGCTTGGCAAGTAACCTTGTTCATGGGTATACAGTCTATGGTTTTCTATGTATTGATCGCATGGTTGCCTGAAATTTTAAAGCAGCAAGGCATTGACTCCAACCAATCTGGATGGTACCTCTCGATCATGCAGTTAGCGATGCTTCCATTTACCTTTATTGTCCCTGTTATTGCTGGGCGTATGTCTAACCAACGTTTGTTAGTAATCATCACAACCATTTTGCTTTTGACGGGGACACTCGGACTTCTTTACGGAAGTTCCAATGTCATTCTGTTGTGGATTGTCATACTCGGAATTGGTGGAGGTTTCGCCTTTAGTTTGGCCATGATGTTTTTCGGATTGCGCACTGAAAATGCACATCAAGCAGCGGAACTATCTGGTATGGCCCAATCGATCGGATATCTTCTTGCCGCAATCGGTCCAGCCCTTATAGGATATCTGCACGATGCAACAAATAGTTGGAACCTGCCACTTTTCATTCTTCTTGGGGCTTCGGTGTTACTCTTTTTAGTTGGAATAGGAGCAGCAAGTAATCGTGTTGTAGGTAGTCGAAATGGTTACGAATTGCCACGGAAAGGATGATGACTATGTTTGACAAAATTATGGTGGCCATTGATAAATCTGAAATAATGAACAAACTCCTTGATGTAACCGTTGAAATAGCCCAAAATAAACAAACTCAAGTTACCTTGGTTAATGTCAGCCAGGATTATGTGTCAAATGGCATGACATATGTTCCAGAGAATTTTTTGGAAGACATACTGAACGAAATGGAGAAAGCGAGTTTGGAACAGTTGCATCAAGCCAAATCTAAATTAAAGTCTGCGGGGATTAACCCGGAAACTGTTCATCTTAAGGGAGATCCTGGGCATGAAATATTGAATTACGCAAGGGATACCGAGCAGCAACTTATTATTATCGGAAGCCGTGGGTTAAGAGGTGTAAAAGAAATGATGCTTGGAAGTGTCAGTCACAAGGTTTCACAGCTATCAAGTTGCCCGGTCCTCATTGTACATTAACTCCTCCGGGAGCTGTTTAGATGATGCATTATTATACAGCGGGGAACGTTCATAGTATGAATTAAACAGCGGCATTCTAGGATATTTGTGTTCCTACAATGCCGCTCTTTCCATATCCCAATAGCTGCTCAAATGCTGACGCTAAAGATGAATGGAGGGATGTCGAGGGACAAGAACATATTATCATTGCCGAAAAGGAAAAGAACATTGTGTCATTCCCGATTAGAATGTTATCTAAAACAGTTGGATGAAGGAATCATGTCGCTTGAAACTAACGGGCAGGATAGCTCAATAAAAGCTCCTGCTGTGAAGGGCATCTTTCCAAGCTTACCAGTGGCATTCACTTGGGAAATATGCGTACTTCTTTTAATTTCTTTCGGACAAACATCTATTTCGTGTTTCTTGGCGAGTATTTTATATGGATCATATGCTCAAGAGTGCTTTTAACCTCAGGCCAGTCATTATCTGTAATGCTATAAAAAATATTATCATGATATCTACCCTGAGTGTCCCGCCTATGCTTCCTAAATATGCCTTCTTTAGTTGCCCCAATCCGTTCTATCGCTCTCTGTGACCTTATGTTATAGCCGCTGATGGAAAATTGCACGCGAACTAGCGCTAATTGTTCGAAGCAATAATTTAACAGTAAAAACTTACATTCCGTATTTACACCTGTACGCCAGTAAGTTGGTGTTAGCCATGTCCAGCCGATTTCCGCATTTTGATTGATCATATCAATATCTCCGATTCTTGTGGTTCCAATAATTTTTTCCGACATGAGTTCGACGATGACAAAAGGGAGTTGGGTGCCATGAAGCTGGTTTTGTATGGCTTGTTCAATTAAATGCTTAATATCAGCATATGTTGCATTTTTTCTCCAAGTAAATTCCCATATGTTTGGATTCATTAGTGTTTCAAGTAAATCTTCTTTATGTTTAGATTCTAGGGGTAAGAGTTTTATTGTCTTGCCTATTAAAGTAACATTTTGATTCATGTCATTTATACCTCCGATGATTCATTATCTTATTACGTGGTGGGATTAGTATATATTTATTGGTATCGGCGTTGAATGCATTAACCGTTGAATTATTGTACTTTCATACATCACAAATTCTCTACAGGTGTTCTATTAAATTGCACTAACGGGAAACGCTAATTGAATCCATGGTCTAAAAATCATCATTAGTTGGGACAACAATGTTTCGAGAGACAACAACATAGTCTCATTGAAAGTTTCTAAATTGGTATTAGCGTCTTTTCGTTTTATCAGGTTAGCCTGTAATTCCTGGTTGGCCTTTTTCGTGGTCGCTTTACGGTGGCGGCTTTAAAGGCTTGACCTATAAAGCGAAGTTATGGCTTTGGAACCCTCGGGGATTCGTCCGGCTAAATCAAAGATGAGGAGTGAGGAATTGGAACCTGTGTAGGCGTGGATGTGGCCAAAGTTTCAAGTGTGGTACAGGCGTTTCGATAACGAGACGTTCCATACGGCAAAGCTGTAGAATCATGCACGGAAAGAGCGGTTTGGTTTTTCCACGGGCGGCTCTGCGTTACTCGGTTTGAGCGAACCAGCATTATATGGGGTGCTGCTCCCCAATAAAAAAAGCTTATCATGGCGATTATCGAAGGTAGCGTGGGTGGTGTTTTCGGTGGTATCTTTCTTTCAATAATACTGATGTTTTACTGAAAAATAGTGTAGGATGGTGACATGAGGAAGATATTATCTTTTATGGATTGGGGTATTTTTGCTCTTCGTTTGTACCATTACATTTTGCTGTCATCACGGCTGTTTACAGAAAGTGATCTGTCGAACCCAACATGGTTAAACGTCAGTTGGCTAATGGCAGCGCTTTTCGTTCCACTGATATTCTGGTTTCCTCAACGAAGGATGAACAAGGTCTGGTTTTGTATCGCAGAGCTATTACTGGGAGGTTCTTATTATGTGAACTCTGTCATCCATCCGGAACTGACTTCCAAAGCAGACTATCTCCTGCCGAGTCTAATAATGGGGTACTTATTGACCAAGCAGACACTATGGATCATTCCCGCAATTCTATTCATTCCCTTTATCTTCCAGCCTTATTTAAAGTTACCTTGGGAACAAGCCTTTAGTAGCGGGACAGATAATGTGTTATTCTGCTTCATCGGCATATGGGCAAGCTTCGTGGCCAAAGCGTATTACCAGAAAAATGAACTTGTGGTCGAAGTAGAGCAGCAAAATAAGCTGTTAACCCACTACGCTGCTCAAATTGAGAAAATGACTTTGCTTGAAGAACGCAATCGTATGTCCAAGGAACTTCATGATACCCTGGGGCATTCCTTTATCTCCATCATTATGAGTCTTGATGTTTCCATCGCTCTTATGGATCGTAAGCCTGCCGAGGTCAAGGAACGGTTAATTCGCTTAAGAGCACTGGCTGAGCAAAATTTGGACGAAATGAGAAGTATTGTTCATGAGATTGGAGAAGAAGAGGAGTCGAATCTTATACGACAGGTTGAGGCCCATGTGGCCAATTTTCGGGAACATACAGGAATTCTCCTGACGTTAAATGTACTAGGAACAGAGCAGCACACGCATTTTGAAGTACGACAGGCGATTCTGCGAGTCATCCAGGAGTCTATTACGAACGCACTAAAACATGGAAAAGCGTCTCAACTGGATTTGGAGCTTCAATTTTCCGAATTCGTTCTGCACCTGGTTATTCGAAATAATGGGAAACCGATTGATAAATTGGAATATGGCTTCGGGTTGACTACGATGAAACATCGAGTTGAGCGGCTGGGGGGCAGTCTGTTTGTATCATCAGAGGTAGGAGATGAAACGATCACCGAAGTCAGATGTGAAATTCCCCTGAAAGGAGTGGAGCTACATGGGGAAAATTAAAGTATTACTTGCGGATGATCAGGAATTAATTCTGGAGAGCCTCCATATCGTACTGTCCATGGAAGATGATATAGAAATCGTTGGATTAGCTAAAAATGGGGAAGAAGCAGTCCAATGCTGTCATCAGTTTCAGCCCGATATGGTACTGATGGATATTAATATGCCAGTCATGAATGGTGTTGACGCAACAGCTCTGATCAAAGAGAGAATGCCTATGATCAAAGTGATGATGCTGACCTCCTATCAGGAAGTCGAATACGTCATGGCGGCATTAAGCCATGGAGCAGAAGGGTATCTTCTCAAGGCCATTCATCCTAGAGATCTAGCTGCAGGCATACGGGTGGTTCATGCGGGGGGAACGTTAATCTCGCAGGAGATGGCGAGTAAAATGATCAAAAGTATGAATACGGGATCCGCTATTAAACATAATGAATACGGACTTAGTAGCCGTGAGATTGAAGTATTGCAAAAGCTGGCTTCTGGCATGCGTAATCGAGATATTGCAGAGGTTTTGTTTCTTAGTGAAGGAACGGTTAAGAATTACATTTCAACGATTTACTCAAAACTTAATGTAAAGGGAAGACAAGAGGCGGCCCGCAAAGCCAGAGACTCGGGAATCATGAATTACTAAGACTCCCCCCCTAAGAAGCCGGTAACTTATATAGTTGCCGGCTTCTTAGGGGTTAGCCACATGACTTTATCATGACAAAAGTGCACTGTCACTTTATGACTTTTTCAGCCTATGCTCATAACTATCATCAAGCTATAAAGGAGCTGACTCAAGACATGAAGAAAAGATATGCACACAAAGAACATTCGCAGATGGATGAGAAATTAAGTAAATGGAGTTTGTTTTGGCGCTTTCCAATCATCTGGATGATTGTGGGGGCTATCAGCATAATTCTTGTGGATGCGTTCATCCGGCCGCTAGCAGAGCAAGTACCGGGCTTGCTTTCTCTTCTGTTGACACTAACATTGGGCTTTCTGGCCATCATGGTCTATATGCTTACCATGAAATATTTGGCCCGTCGGTCCATTCCTGAGTTATCCAGAAAGGGCGCAGGGGTTGAAGCAGTTATGGGAGCACTAACCGGGGTTATCTTTATTGCCTTATCTGCTATTATTATTGTTTCATTGGGAGGTTACTCCTTTCAATGGGCGAATGATGCGGATACGGTTACTGTTCTAATCGCTTCTGTTGAAGCCGCTTTAGGCGCAGCCATTGTCGAAGAACTTATCTTTCGTGGACTAATGTTTCAGGCCATGAATAAATTGCTGGGAAACTGGGCCGCACTCGCTGTGACTTCTCTATTCTTTGGAATAGCCCATCTTGGGAATACAGGAGCAACATTATGGAGCGCGTTCGCCATAACCTTAGAAGCAGGTGTTCTGCTTGGAGCCGCGTTTATGTGGCGACGGAACCTGTGGTTTGCCATGGGTCTGCACTTTTCCTGGAATGCACTTGAAGGTTTGCTTGGTATTCCTGTTTCTGGACACACTACAGCCGGTCTGTTAATTGTGAAAGTGCATGGTCCTTCACTTCTCACTGGAGGTGATTTTGGACTTGAGGGGTCTATGGTTCCCGTTATCATCAGCCTCCTGATTACTATTCCCATGCTGTATGGCGCTGTTCGCAATCGCAATCTGCCAACGAATTTTACATAAGCCATATACAGAGTTCATTAAGAACTGTACCGAATTGCTTCAGTTTATTAAGCTAACGGGCAGGTTAGCTCAATAAACCACGAAGATAGCCAATCAATTGATTGGCTCTTTTTGTTCACGTAACAGGAATTAATTTATACCGAACCAAATCCTACTTGAATGTGTATATAAGATGAAAAACATCAAAAGGGGGGAAAGAAATAATGGCACTCGAAATCACACGTGATGAAGCAGGGCAGCTATTTACCGATTATTCCAAATATATTTATCGAACCGCATTACTGTTAACGAGATCAGAGACACTCACTGATGACATCTCATGAGCGTATTAAATCGTCAATGAGAATTAAATTGCGTCAGTACATACAGATCCGGAGGCAAAGATCATTAGAGACTTATTTACTCTGTAAACTCCTGAACTGGCAGAAGGCACAAGCATTAACGATGTTGGTCAAACATCATTTTTCGAGCATCCTTCAGGGTGCTTTTTCTTTTGCACTCATAAAACGAAATGCGAGCTGTTTTAAGCCTGTTTCAGCTAACGCTGCCTTGATGATTTGAAAGATATCTTAACAATTTGAATGATTATGCAATGGACTCAGCTTGTGAAATCCTGCAATGTTATAGAGAATAACGAAACATCAATTCATAACGAATTGAATGGCACACAAGTCTACGACATGAAGGAGGAGTGTAAATGGCATCTCGGCAAAAGTGCGGCTTAAAAAACCAGGCCAAGTGTATTGTAATGTTTATGTTAATCGTTAGTTTGGTTGTAGCGGGTTATCCTTATCCGGTATCTGGTGAGGCATCTCTCAACGAGAATATGGCAGCAGAATATCTGCCAACGATTTATGAGGAAATTGATGCAAGCGGTTTCAAGCATCCGGGAATTGGGCTTACCAAGGACATTCTGGAGAATATGCGCACACAGGTGCTGGCAAAGCAGGAGCCCTGGTACAGTTATTTTAATCGAATGACCGAGTCTGGAGCCGCATCCAGAAACGTTACGTCCAGCAATCAGAGCAGTTCGGATCCGACAAAGCCTGGCAGCGTGAATTTTAACAGCCAATCCTTTAATTCCAAATTTATAGCAGACAGCTTAAAGGCCTACACGCAGGCCATCATGTACTATGTAACAGGGGAACAGGTGTACAGAGCTAATGCGATGGGCATCATCCGAATCTGGTCTCAGATGGACCCGGCAAAATACAGCTATTTCACCGATTCGCATATTCACACTGGAATTCCACTGAATCGGATGGTGACAGCAGCAGAGATTTTAAGATATACGAGCAGCACAACGCAAGATCTGGAATGGACAGATCAGGACACAACAGATTTTAGCAATAATCTCATCTATCCGGTCATTGATACATTCCAGCATCATAACGGGTATTTTATGAACCAGCATCTGTATCCCCTCCTTGGAGCCATGTCAGGATATATTTTTACAGGAAACCGTGACCGTTACAATGAGGGCGTGGAATGGTTTACCGTGAATGAGACCGCTGTGGATCAAGGACAAAATGGCTCGATTAAGCAGTTATTTCGATGGGTGGATACTAATATTCTGACAGGTGAAGCGGTGGTTCCACCGAGAGTTCAGCATGTGGAGATGGGTAGGGATCAGGCCCACGGCGCTGGGGATATCACCAATGTGGAGATCTTGGCCCGCCTGTTGGAAGCACAGGGAACCAAGGTCGATCCAGTCGCAGGAACGGTGTCCACTGCGGAGAATGCGGTTAATGCCTACGAATATCTGGATCAAAGGATGTTGAAAGCGGCCGATTATTTTGCACAGTTCATGCTGGGCCATGATACGCCATGGACACCAGTGGCGGCTCATACGGATGCCGATGGCAATCCGACCATTATCTATAAGGAGCTGGCTGAAGGGTACAGAGGACGTATTGGCGGCAACGTCTATGGTCTCTACTATTATTACAAATATGCGGCAGGCGTAGATATGGAAGAGGAAGCTCCCTACTATGCCGATATGTTTAAGAAGCGACTGCCTTTTTATTGGGAATCTCCAGATGGAGGCGCTGATTATTGGATGTTTATCCCTGCAGAAGCAGCGACTGAAGGTGCAACAACACTTCCTAAAGTATCGACGAATGCGGATTGGAATGAAATGGAACACCGGGCTACAAGTCTGGATTCTCATTCCGAGATCAAACAAGAGGGTGCAACATCCTTTGTAGAGATTACAGCCACGGAAGAAGGGAGTCGAGTCTCCATCGTCAGCACCAGCACTCCCGTCAAAACCATAGGACTGCGAATACGGACCAATGGTACAGCCAAGCTTGTGATCAATGGGTGGGACGAAGCTCCTTTGATTTTGCCGAATACCCAGGGACAGTGGAAATATGTAACCTATACCATGCACAACCTGCGAAGTCTAAGTGATCTGACGTATTTCAAGATTCAGGGAGCGGGCACTGTAGTGAATATGGATCACATCCATCTTAAAGCGGGTGAACAGCTGACGCCACCTGTCTTTAACGATAGCGGAACCTCTCTTGATCTGTATTCGTATGTCGGATCAGATGCTGCATTGCAGTACGATTTTTCTGCAACGGACGCAGGCGCAGGCGACAGCGTCACCTACCAGATCGATCATAAGCCTGAGGGGGCTATGTTTGACGAAAGTAGGGGGGCTTTTTCGTGGAGGCCGGAGCAGGTCGGGACCTATTCCATAGTGTTAGGAGCAACGGATGGAACCTCCATCACAGCCAAAGAAGTCAGGGTCGTTGTGAGCGCTGACCGATCATCTGCCGTTGCTGCAGTAATTGCTCCCTATAACCCGGAAACCACCTATGTATCGGCGAGTTTAACGCACTACAATAACATATATGCTGATATCATGGACGTAATAGCAACGGCTTCGGATGACGAGTTTTTGCAAAAGCTGGTGGATTTGAGATCTGCGGTAGCAGATCTCCGGGAGTTAACACCGCAGCTTCAGGATGGAAGTATGGACTATTCCAGTATGCTGACTGCCGCAACGTTCTACAATGAAACGCTGAATTTATTGGATAATTACGCGGGGAGTTTTGCATTTTATGGTAACGCCGTCAATTTGACGCACACCATGGATTTTGGACCGGATTATAAGGTGAGTGTGGATGCCTTCTCCCTTCAGGTAAGGGCGAGCTTTCCCGAGCGGATCGGCGGTACTGCGATTTTTGGCTCCAATGATAATGAAAGCTGGACACGACTAACTCCAGAGTTAACTGTCGTGTCTGAAGATATGCAGACACTGGAGGTCAGCGAAGCACACAAGAATACGCCTTTCCGTTTCTTTAAGATTCAGATGATTGAGCCATCCAGTACCATGCTGGAGTTGTCCGAATTCAGAATATTTGGTGAACGCCATGAAACGAATAATAAACTTCAATCGCTCTCAATAAACTCTCCCCAGAGCGTACAGAACCGGGTTGATACAGGCAATACGGTTGTGCTGACCTTTGAATCCACCGAACCGATTCAAGATGTGCAGGCTGTGATTCAAGGTAAGGAAGCAACGGCGCATTCAACGGATCACCTGAACTGGACGGCATCGGCAGTCATGGACAATCTTGCGCCTACAGGTCCTATCCGCTTTGCCATCGATTACAAAACGGCTAATGGGCTGTCGGTAGGTCCTGCCCTCTTCACGACGGATCAATCTTCGCTGTATTTGGTGAACCAGTCCAAGCTCCTCGATGTATCCAGGCTGGCCACAGTAACAGCTTCGGATAAACAATATGGTACCGGGGGACTGAGCAAGGAACAGGTAGGGTATCTATTGTTCGATGGCAATACGGGCACTTATGGCGATCTGGTTACTGGTGCCGGAGCCTACTATACGGTGGACTTTGGACCAGATGTATCGGTTACCGTGAGCGATATGATGCTGATGCCCAGAGCCTCCTATCCTGCAAGAATGAATGGAGTCGTCCTGCAAGGATCGAACGACAATAACAGCTGGACGAACTTGATTTCAGTTGTCACAGGAACAGCAGAAGGCAAGTGGACTTACATTGGCGGGGACAGAATAATTGATCATGATGCTTACCGATACCTGAGAATTTACAACAGCGCTGCCTGGAACGGTAATGTGGCAGAAGTGGAATTGTACGGACAATATGATATTCGCAGCATCGATTCCAAGGTAGTCAGCCCGGATGGATATACCAAGGGAAGCTATTACAAATACATGCAAGAGGTTGAGCGGATTCGAGCACTCTTTAACCATCCTGCATCCGATCGGCCCGCTTTGCTGGAGGAGCTGTACCAAGCTCAAGAGCAGCTGGTTTCTCTTGATTCTCTGCCTGCACAGAAGATTAGCGTAACGCCTTCCATGGTGGCGGCTTCCACGCCAGTCTATCAGAATAAGGGGACCAAAGAGCAGAATGGTTGGCGTGCCGTGGACAGCAATGTCGATACGTTTACCGATACAATGGATGCTGTATCATGGATTGATATTGATTTGGGAGAAAATCAGGCCGAGTCATTATCGAGCTTCAAGTTTTATCCGAGAAACGGTAAGGCCTCAGAAATTATGCGAGTTAACGGAGCTATTCTGCAGGGTTCTAACGATGGTACGCATTACACCGATTTGAATACCATCAGCGGGATTAGCAGCGTCCAATGGTATACGGCTCAGATAACCAACGATACAGCGTTCCGATATCTGAGGTACTACTCACCGGGCGGCTATGCCAATGTGGCCGAACTGGAATTGTACAGCAAGCCCACAGACCCAACCCTGCTGGTAAAGCTACTGGAACAAGCAGGCACATTAGAGGCGGAAATCTATGATGAGGCTGGGTTTACCGCCATGTTGGCGGCCAAATTACTGGCCACGGAAATAGCGGAAGATGCTGATAGCACCCAAACACAGATTGATTCCGCAGCTAATGAGTTGCTTCAGGCAATACAGGCACTGGTTATCAAGACGGAAACGAACGAAGAAGGATGAAAGGAGTGGCTGGTGCAGGATGAAAAAAACGTTGATTGTTACCATGGTGTTCAGTCTGTGTATGGGGATGTTCGGATTTGGTTTTGCGGCAAAGGCAGAAGCAGCAGCTGAATTTACGCACCCTGGTCTTCTGCATACACAGGCAGATTTCAACCGCATGCAGCAGATGGTAGGCGCAGGTGCGCAGCCTTATCTGGATGGATGGAATCAGCTGCTGAACAGTCCGCTTTCAGAGTCTGGTTGGACTCCGAGTGCGAAGTCTACAATTATCCGAGGGGGGACAGGCGACAATGTCGCCTTGCTGTATAACGATATAGCACGTGCATATCAGAAGCTCTGCGATGGAAAATCAGTGGTAATACGGCTAACGGTGATACTGCCCGTGACATTCTGAATGCATGGTCATCGACGCTAACGACACTCACCGGTAATGCCGACCGTTACTTGGCGTCCGGAATATACGGTTACCAGATGCCTAACGCAGCGGAGATCATGCGGGATTACCCTGGGTTCAATGTGACCCAGATGCAAAATATGCTGTTAAATGTATTTTACAAGCCGCTTAATGAACGCTTTCTTATTGGCAATGAATTCGGCGGTGACCACAACGACGCCTACATCCAGAATTACTGGGCGAACTGGGATCTGAGCAACATGGCGGCGACGATTGCGATTGGTATTTTCTGTGACCGCCGTGACATCTATGAAGTAGGCATTGAATATTTGAAGCACGGTAATGGAAATGGCTCCATCTATAACGCAATTCCTTTCCTGCATCCGAACGGGCTTGCACAATGGCAGGAATCCGGACGTGACCAGGCACACACGATATTAGGGATTGGATTGATGGGTGCAATCAATGAAATGGCATGGAATCAAGGGGAAGATCTGTATGGATGGGCGAACAATCGTTTCCTGCGCGCTGCAGAATACGTTGCCAAGTATAACAATGGAGATGATAATGTCCCTTTTGCGACCTATGAATGGGGTTCTGGAACAAACGGTGCTGTTCAGACCCAGACTGTGATTTCGAGTGCGAGCCGTAATGAGTACCGTCCGGTTTGGGAGATGATCTATAACCACTATGCACAACGTAAGGGTCTATCCGTACCCAACATTGCTGCTCGTGCCAACCTGATGAGACCAGAGGAAGGCCCGAACACCGCTTATCCTTCAACGTTTGATCAGCTTGGATTTGGAACACTTCTATATACTCGTCCGGCGGGTAGCGGTGGTTCAGCCACACTTCCCAATGGGAATATAGCTAATGGCACGTACCGATTTGTTGTGCGTCTGGATGGCAAAGCTATGGAAGCAGCGGGTACTTCAAGCGGTGCACAAGTTCGAAAATCCACCTACACGGGGGGAGCCCATCAAAAGTGGAACGTGACTCATCTTGGCGGTGGCCAATACAGTATCAAAAATGTACAGAGCGGGCTTTCGCTGGATGTAGCAAGCGGTGCCTTGAGTCATGGGGCCAACTTTCAATTGTGGAGCAATAATGGCGGTGATAATCAGAGGTTTGTCTTCATTCCTACAGGGCAGGGTTATTATCGAATCACTCCTGTGCATTCGAACAAACCCGCTGACGTGGTGAATGCATCTTCGGCAGAAGGAGCTCTGGTTCAGCAATGGAGATTTTTGTTAAGTAGTAACCAGCAGTGGAAGCTCGAACCATCCTAATAATGCATTTTGACGAATCCGCTTGTCTGCAAGAAAGCACGTGTTCAATGTTTATGTCCCGAAGTTCCTATACAAGGAGGCTTTGGGGCATTTTTTTTGCTTTGTTTTGTACCAGATAAGTGCAGGTCCGGGACAGGGTTGAAAGAAATTAGAATAAAGTTAAAGATTTTATACTGGATTTTAGAGAATGATTTTGATAGCTTAAGCAATATGAATAACTATTGTTGATCTCATTTATGATAGCGCATACATTATTGTGGGGACTGGATAGTGCACGATGAGCGAAGCTAAAGGGGATGGATGAAAATGCCTGAATACAGAAAAACCATCTTTATCAAATTTATATTGTCATATACTGTTCTGTCTGTGGTTCTGATCGGTATCATGGGTGGGTATTGGTATACCCAGGCCAATGAAATGATGGAGGATGAGATTGCCAAAGACAATAAAAATCGCCTGATTTCCGCCAAGGATTATATCGAGCAGACGATATTAAAGAAATATGAAGACAACCTGCAGAATAAGGCACTATCCATTCGGTTTATTCAGAATAACTTCAACTTGAATCTACTGTTAACGAAGAGTTGGGAGGGGAATTTGAGTCGAATTGCATCCTTTCGGCAGGAACTGGAATTCTACAGGATTGAAAATGAAGGGCTAACCAATGTTACCGTTTATTTTCCGGCCAATCATTATGTCGTGGATGCCAGCAACTTTCATATGAAGAGTGATACATCCGAAGATGCAGCTTTCATTATGAAGCTGAACGAAGTAAAACCTAAAGAATGGCTGTTTCGGACCTTGGCGGATGGAAGCAAGGTGATGACCTATGTGATTAAATTGCCATACGAGACACCTGGCGTGCCAACCATGGGTTATTTCTTTATGGATGTAGGGGTGGAATATCTGCAGACGGCGGCTTCCCGAATTTTGAGTTCTCCGGCAGATCAGTTGTATATTTTCGACTCTTCCGGTAAAGAGCTTCTTCACACGGGGGAGTATAATGAGGCTCTCGGTGGTCTATTGCAGAATACCATTCACAACCGCCAAAGCGGAGAACAGATTATAGAAGGAGCAGAAGGTAAAGCCGTTCTGTCTTATCTGGAATCCGCGAACTCCCAGCAGGATTGGACGTATGCCATGTATCGTCCGATGAACTCGTTTGTCCTGTCCTCTGAACAGTTGAAAAACAGTCTTGTAATTAGTTGCGGCGTAGTTGTTCTATTTGGTTTGCTACTATCGTTCTTTTTCTCCAAACAACTCTACATTCCGGTAAAGAGACTGATGATGCAGATCAAAGGTTTACATACATCAAGTGCTGTCACGTCCTTAGGTAATGAGTACGCTTTTATCGGAAGCACCTTTCATCTGATGGAGGAAAAGATCGTAAACCTCGAAACCCAAGCCAGAAAAAATGATTTGAAAAACCTTTTGCTTGGCGTGAGCCTGGAGATCGAAGCGGAACAGTTCATTCAACCGGGATATCACTATTGCACCGTCTATCTCCGGATTCCAAAGGAAGGCAGTGCAGGTCTGAAGATGCGTTATGAAAAGATGAATAGGTCTTTACACAGCATCTTCGTTCCATTGAATGAGAATGAGGCAGCTATCATTTATTATATTTCTCCTGATGAGCAGGACGCAGAAGACCGTATTAAGGCCGATTTGCTGGAAGCTCAGCATTCTGCTGAGCAGGATTCCCGGTTTGGCGCGGCTATTGGGAGTAGGGTAGACCATCCAGAAGCGCTCGCCGATTCTTATCAGATGGCCAAGCAGGCAAGCAGATATCATTTTTTATATGGAAAAGATTCCATCGTTACGTATTCCAGAGTTCTGGCGATGAGTACAGCGCCTTATCTGTTTCAATACGATCATTTCAAAAATGCACTACAGGCAGGGGATCAGGAAGTAGTTGCTGAGTTCATTAACCACTTTCTGGAGGTTCTTCAGGATGGTCATATGCAGATCGAGACTGCGGAGCTCGCTGTGCTGCAATTAATGATGCAATTGTACCAATCGGTGCTTGAGTTGAAGTTACAGCACTTTCTGCCGCATTCCAATATCTTTGATGAATTGAAAAAGGATACGCTGATCGATACGGTTGAAGGGATACGTAGACTCTGCACGCAGATTACGGAACATTTAAAGTATGCCGGTAACCACGCACATATGGATGTGATTCGTACGTTGAAGGTGTATATTGCAGATCATCTGCATGAAGAGTTATCCCTGCAGATCCTCTCGAAGGAGGTTTCACTCGCCCCTGCTTATATTTCTACACTTTTCAGTGAAGGGACTAAAGAATCTTTTACGGAATATGTAACTCGGTTGCGGTTGGAAAAAGCTGCGGATCTGCTGCGTGATCAGCCACGTCTGTCGGTGTCGGTTATTGCAACGCAAGTCGGATACCGGAATCCTCAGTATTTTCACAGCAAATTCAAATCACGTTACGGCGTAACGCCTGTACAGTATCGGAATTCACAGCTGGTAGCGCTGGATTCAATCTCTCTGGATAAGGAATAGCACGAGCAAGTATGGAGGTAGAAGGTAAGGTGAATATGACTGTTGTTTGGAGCATCTAACGAATGTTACCCAAGCAGCGGTCATTTTTTATGAATTCTATAGATTTTATAAGAAAACGTGAAAGAATTTATAAGGAATCGAATGAACTTGCAATAGAAAAAGCGCTTACATAATTCTAAGATTGAAGTGTGGCTTGAGGAATTTTGGATGGTTGGAAAGGAGTAGTTATCATGAATCCGGTGCACAATCCGGAAGTGGACGGCAAAAAAAATATATTTAATGGACAGCCGTCAAAATGGGCAGCAACATGGAGGGAATACAAGAAGTGCAGATATCTGTTTCTGCTGCTTGCCCCGGTGATGATTTGGTACGCGGTCTTTGCATACGGCCCAATGTACGGTATTCAACTGGCCTTCAAAGATTTCAGGATTATGGATGGAATCTGGGGAAGTCCGTGGGTGGGCTTCAAACATTTCGAGTTTTTGTTCTTTCAATCTCCTGACTTCTTGCGGATTCTGAAGAATACGATCGTCATCAGTTTTTTGCATATTTTGTTTGGATTCCCGGCGCCGATTATACTCGCACTGCTGATCAATGAGATCCGGTCAGGTGCCTTCAAAAGGGTAGCACAGTCGCTGACCTATCTACCGCATTTTTTCTCCTGGGTCATTCTTTCGGGGATATTAATCACACTGTTGTCTCCATCGTCCGGTGTGGTCAATTATCTGCTCCAGCTTGTGGGATTGGAGTCGGTCTATTTTCTGGGAGATCCGAATCATTTCCGGTCAACACTGGTCATTTCGGCGATCTGGAAAGAAGTCGGCTGGGGCACGATTATCTATTTGGCTGCGCTTGCAGGTGTACAACCCGAAATGTATGAGGCTGCTGTGATGGACGGAGCGAGTCGCTGGAGGCAGACCCTCAGTATTACGCTTCCGACAATTATGCCGGTCATTGTGCTGATGTTTATCCTGCGCATTGGCAATGTACTGGATGCCGGCTTTGATCAGATTTTGAACCTTTACTCACCTGCGACTTATAGTGTGGCGGATATTCTGGACACCTATGTTTACCGGGTAGGCTTGCAGAATTTCCAGTTCAGCCTGACGACAGCGGTCGGTCTGTTCAAGAATGTGATTGCTTTTGCGCTGGTACTGGCAACGAACTATATGGCTAAAAGGTTTGGACAGCAGGGGCTCTTCTAAACAGAATAACCAGATTGGAGGACAAGGCAGTGAAGCATAGCAGGGGCAGTAACCTTTTTCAGGCTTGTTTGATTACGTTCATGATTATTTTGTGTATTGTCATGCTGTATCCGTTTGTCCATATGCTATCGATCTCGTTCAGTACACCGGCAGAAGCATTGAGATTGGGCATCCATTTGTATCCACAGCAGGTATCTTTGTTTGCCTGGGAGAAGGTACTGGGCAATCAAGATATCTGGATGGGGTTCGGAAACACCGTTTTTCGTACAGTAGTGGGGACCGTTTGCTCAATCTTGTTCATGTCGTTTGGAGCATATCCGCTATCCCGTAAATACTTGCCGCATCGCAATGTGTATACGATGTTAATTGTGTTCACGATGTTCTTTAGCGGTGGGATGATTCCTTCCTACTTCCTGATCAAATCCCTTGGGCTGCTGGATTCGCGGCTGGTGTACATTATTCCGGGGTTAATCAGTACGTTCTCCATGCTGATTCTGCGTAATTTCTTTCAGAACATCCCTGATGAGCTGGAGGATTCGGCCAAAATCGACGGAGCGAACGATCTGCGTATTCTGTTTCAGCTGGTTCTCCCGTTATCGATGCCTGTTATTGCCACGTTGTCGCTATGGTCTGCGGTAGGGCATTGGAATGCTTGGTTTGACGCGGTGTTATACATTCAGGACCCTTCCAAGCAAGTGCTTCAGACGTTCTTGAGACGAGTGGTAATCACAGGAGAAAATCTATCCATGTTCGCGGCAGACGTTAAGGGCTCAGAATTGGGTTATCAGGAACCGATCAAAGCCGCTACACTGATGTTCACGGCATTGCCCATTATTATTGTATATCCCTTTCTGCAAAAGTACTTCGTAAAAGGAACGATGGTAGGTTCACTCAAAGGCTGATAGGGGTTCATTCAAGCTGTCTCAGGGCGTTTTGATTCAATATGCAAATAGTTAGATCAAAAGGGAGGAATTCAGAAATGAAACAAAAGAAATTCATTACCGGTATGTTGGGCCTAGTGGTGTCGGTTTCATTACTTGTGAGCGGTTGCAGTGGTGGTGCGACTACTGATAACAGTACAGGTGAAACTTTCGATGGGGGCAATGAGAAGCCAATTGAGATTTCAATGGCAAACAACTGGAATATCCCCAAAGCCGATAACAATTACGTCCAGAAGTTTTTGGAAGAGAAATTTAATGTGAAGTTCAAGAATATCTCCTTCGAGACGGCAACCTGGAAAGAACAATTCAACGTCATGCTGGCTTCCGGCCAGATCCCGGATATTATTTCCGTAGACGGCACCGTAGGCGATGTGGTGCAATGGGCGGATCAAGGTATCCTTGCGAGTGTATCCCAAGAGGAGATCAAGCAATACATGCCTAAATACACGGCGGACGTGGAGAGCGTTGATCCAAATGCATGGGACCCAGGTACATACAACGGCAAGAACTGGGGTGTTCCCAAGGTATGGGGGGAAGGTGCAACGGGTTTTATTCCCGCATACAACGGACAATGGCTGAAGGCTATTGGCTATACTGAACCGCCAAAGAATCTTGCTGAGCTTGAGGATGTGCTGACCAAATTCATGAATAATGATCCGGACGGCAACGGTAAAAAAGATACGTACGGCTTGACCGGACGAGGCAAAGATGCCCAGGCACAGCTGTTCAATACGGTGTTCGCAGCTTACGGAGTAGCTCCGTACCAGTTCAAACTGGACGCGAATGGCAAAGTAACTTATGGCGCAATTACAGAGGAAGCCCGCAATGCGTTGAAGTTGCTAAATGAATGGTATAAGGCGGGCATTATTGATCCTGAATTCATCACCGATGGTAATAGCGAGATTCAAACCAAGTTTGTCAGTCTGCGAACGGGCATCATCGAGACGGGAATGTGGCACCATCTGTATGATGATGGATATTTTGGCCTGATCTCCAAAGATAAAGGCATTGAGCTTGTTCCCGGTGTTCCGTTCTCTGGGCCAGATGGCAAGAAGTATGCGATGGCCAACGGAGCCTTGCAGCCTCCGTTGTTGTTTGGAGCACAGCTGGAGAAGGATGAAGCCAAACGAATCAAAATTCTGCAAATTCTTGAGTATGTCACAACGGATACGGAAGGTTACTTGACGACGGTGTTTGGCGAAAAAGGAAACTCCTATAATCTGGAAGGCGAATTGGCGGTTGTTACGGAAGCCGCGGCAGGTACGGAGTTAATGAGTGAACTGGGTGCAGGTTTCTATAATCCATTCGGTGCCAAAGTAAGTTCCATGATGAAACATCACTATTCTCCTGAAAAGCTGGCTTTCAAAGAGAAATTGACTAATGTAGAGGGCGTTACTGTCCTGAGTGATCTGATGCAGTCCACGGTAATGAAGACCAAAGCCCAGTATGAGGCCATCTTAAATACATTGCAGGCACAATATTATATTAAAGCAATCTCCGGTGAAGCCAACACGGACAAAGACTTTGATGATTTCCGGTCACAGTGGCTGAACTCGGGAGGACAGTCGGAACTGGATGAGGCCCAACAGATTTACGAGGAGCGCAGTAAATAAAAATGACTTTCAGGGATGAACACAAGATCGTTAGCAGATGAACGTGGGAACGGTGCTCATCTGCTAACTGGCTCATCTCTAGGGATGGAGGAGAACGGATATGCAGACTGTTAATACCGATTTAGTGGTTTATCCAGCCCCGGCTGGTGCCGTAGTCAACCCTGATTTCACCGTGAGTGTCCGCAAGCCGCATGGGGAGTGGCAGCCCTTGTTCAGCTACAATGTGAAGGTCGATATGCATGACGTCCGCAATGCATCGATGGTGACGTTTGATTGTTCTGGACCGGTGGAACTGGAGATTGTAAAGAATGAAGGGAGTGTTCAGGCGGCGATCATCCGCCCAATCTCAACAGGGTTAAGCTGTAAGTTGGAAGCAAAACGTATGTCGCTTCATCTGGAGGGTCCGCAGCAGCTATCCTTGGAAGTGAACGGAGATCGATTCCACAATCTGCACATTTTTGCTAATGCTCTGGAGCAGGATGTCCCGCAAGTTTCGGATGACGGTGTCCTGCCGCTTGAACCGGGATTACATAACATGGCAGATATTCTGGGGAATTTGGCAGATATGAGTTCAACAGTGAGATCCAAAGTGATATACTTTCAACCCGGTCTCCATCATTTTGATACATCCCGTTTAGAGGTACCTTCGAATACTATGATCTATATCGCCGGTGGCGCAGTCATCTATGGAGGATTTATTTGTAGCCGCGTGGAGGACGTGGTCATTCGTGGCAGAGGAATTCTGTACCTTTCCGATTTTGAGAAAACGACCTTTTATCGTGGGGTGGAAATCAGTTATGCCCGAAATATATCCATTGAAGGCATCACGGTCATCGATCCGCCCCATTATACAGTCCTGATTGGACAATCGGAGTCTATAGATATTTGCAATATAAAAACCTTCAGTACACGTGGCTGGTCGGACGGTATTGACATGATGGCCTGTTCAGATGTAACCATCGACAGTGTGTTTCTGCGTACTTCTGATGACTGTATTGCGATCTATGCTTCACGGGATGAATATCGAGGCGATACGCGGAGGGTTCGTGTTATCCGTTCGATCTTGTGGGCAGATGTAGCGCACCCAGCCAATATAGGCACACATGGCAACTATGAAGGAGATGGAGATGTGATTGAGGATATTGTATTCAGCGATATTGATATCCTCGAGCATCACGAACCACAGCCGGATTACTGGGGATGTCTGGCGATCAATGCGGGAGACAACAATACAGTACAGAATGTGGTATATGAGAATATCCGTATTGAACCCTTCGAATTGGGAGAACTGTTCAATGTGAGAGTGCTGCAAAATCCGAAATACAATCCCGCTCCCGGTAAACAGATCCGCAATGTTCTCTTCAAAAATATTACGTATAACGGAAGTTGTCTGAATCCATCCCATATCGAAGGCTACGATGAAACACGTAAGGTAGAGAACGTGAGATTTGAGAATGTGATGGTGAATGGCGAACTTTTATTTAAAGGCAAAGATCTTATTCTCGGACCCCACGTCGCTAATGTAAAAGTACAACGAGTATAAGTAGAATTGCGCTGAGGAACTGGAGCATAAATGTAGTAATTCCCTCCTGAAAATCTCCTCGGTCCGTGTGCACTATTCGTTTGTAATCTCTATTGGTCAATATTAGAATGGTTCAAATGGGTGACCGTTCTCTCACAAGTCTGGTTATTAATGACAACTATGCAAGAGCCCAATCTAGCATTGCTACTCCTGTTTTCACAAGTGCAATTATACACAACTAAACTTCCCCCAATTTTATATGCCTAAATGAAAGCAAATTAGAAGATTGAAACGTATAACCTAAGCGGTTAGGAATAGTAAACTATATAAGGAAAGCAGGAGAATAGCCATGTTAACCATAGGGAAATCGAGTATTTGGCTTCAAGAAGTCGTTCAACGTATAACCGAAAAAATGGACTGGGTGAGCGAGAAATCGAAGGATAAAATTCCTTATACGACCATAAATGGAGTACATGATGACAGATCAGTCCAGAATCCAAGCGGGATGCACGCTGACGGAATCAACTGGTGGACCAATGGGTTCTGGGGGGGGATGATGTGGCAAATGTATCATCTAACTGGTCAGGAGAAATACAAAAAGTATGCGAACCTCTCAGAAGATAAATTGGATGCCGGGCTGCAGCAGTATTATGGATTGCATCACGATGTGGGGTTTATGTGGCTGCCAACCAGTGTCACAAACTATAAGATCACCCAAAATCCACAGTCCCGAAAAAGGGCGCTACATGCAGCCAATCTTCTGGCGGGTCGCTATAACCTAGCAGGGGAATTTATACGAGCATGGAACGACCTTCCTGAAGAAGATAGTCGAGGTTGGGCGATTATTGATTGTATGTTTAATATTCCGCTTCTTTATTGGGCCACTGAAGAAACCGGCGATCCTCGGTTCAAGCAGATTGCCATGAAGCATGCAGATACAGTAATGAAAACATTTGTACGTCCAGACGGATCCGTTAATCACATTGTTGAATTCGACCCATTTAATGGGGGAGTCGTTAAAACGTATGGCGGTCAGGGATATGAGGACGGCTCTTCCTGGACCAGAGGTCAGACGTGGGGACTTTACGGTTTTATGATGAGCTATATTCATACTGGCAAAGAAGAATACTTAAATACGGCAAAGCGCATTGCTCATTATTTTATCGCCAACATTCCAGAAAATGGAATTATTCCTGTTGACTTTAGGCAACCAAAAGAACCCGCATATGAAGACTCCACGGCCGCAGCGATTGCTGCATGTGGACTCATTGAAATATCCAAGGTTGTCGGGCTGCATGAGAAGGAACTTTATCTGAGCGCTGCTATCGAGCTCTTAAAAGTATTAGATGAGGCTCGGGCTGACTGGACGAAGAACTGTGACTGCATCCTAATGAATGGATCATCGGCTTATCATGCAAAAGAACATCACCAGTCCATCATTTATGGAGATTATTACTTTATTGAAGCTATTTTTAAATTAATGGGGCAAGATTTGTATTTTTGGTAAGCACTTATTATGTAGAAAATAGTATAGGGCAGCCAATCTCTTGGGCGGCTTCATATTTTTAGTTTATTACAGTGGACCTCATCAAACTAAAAGTTCACCCACGTTTTGTACTACATGGGTGAACTTTCCCTCATTTCACTAACAAATGTCGATCCCATTAGGGAGTATAGCATCCATTATTTAATATACGGTCATGGGATCTACATAACTTAATATAGCAATGCTCTGACCACTAAGACCTTTCATAAATGAAAGCTGATAAATTGTTTAAGTCCCTAATTTAGCGGCTTGGTAAAGAACAGAGTTTGCTGTCCTTGTAAAAAGGTCATTAGTTTGGTCAAATCCGATTGAGTGAATGTAAGAGTTGAAAAATTACGCTACAGTCTGTATAAAAAGGCACCCGCCTTAAGGCAGGTACCATCTCTATTGAGATCAAGTATACATTACCTGCCGGAAATTTCATTCAGCGAGATTTCTTGTTCCTCCAGCAGTCGTTTCAGCTTTTGGCGCTGCCGTTTTTCCTTCTGACGGCGCTCTTTGTCCTCAGCCTTTAGAGCCTTGAGCAGGGAGAAACACATACCGATAAGGACAATAGCGAACGGCAATGCGGTTACAATGGATGCCGTCTGGAGGCCAGTTAACCCCCCGCTGATTAGCAATACTACCGCGATGGAGGACTGCATGATTCCCCAGGTTAATTTCACTCTTGCACTTGGGTCCAGCTTGCCATCTGAAGTAAGCATGCCCAGTACAAAGGTAGCTGAATCAGCCGACGTAATAAAGAAGATCATGATCAGCATTGTGGCGATGAATGCCACGATCGTGCCCAAAGGCAGCTGCTCCAGCATAAGGAATAAAGCGGTTGTTGTATCTTCCTTGACAGCCTCCGCCAGATGAGCGGCATTGAACAATTCCATGTGAAGTCCTGTTCCGCCAAAGACGGAGAACCAGATAAATCCGAAGAGACTTGGAATAACCATGACGTAAATTACAAATTCCTTTATGGTTCTTCCTCTGGATACCCTTGCGATAAAAGTGCCGACAAAAGGAGCCCACGAGATCCACCATGCCCAGTAAAATAACGTCCATGCTCCAATCCAGGTTTCTCTTGAGAACGGCGTCAGTCTCAAACTCATGTTAATAATATTCTGCATGTAACTGCCCAAGGTTGTTGTGAATGTGTCAAATATAAAAGAAGTCGGTCCAGTCACCAATACAAACACCATCAATAACAAAGCTATAACAAGGTTAACGTTGCTCAGAATCTTAATACCTTTATCCAGACCGGAGGTTGCCGAGATTAAAAACAGTACGGTTACAACTATGATAATGACAACCTGAGACAGAGTCGAGTTAGGAATACCGAATAAGTGATTCAGACCCCCGCCGATCTGAAGTGCACCCAATCCAAGCGAGGTCGCAACACCAAAGATGGTGGAAATGACAGCCAGAATATCAATGACCTTACCAAGCCAGCCTGCAGCAAGACGCTCACCTATCAGAGGAATAAAGGTGGAACTGATCAGCCCTTTGTATCCTTTCCGGAACTGGAAGTAAGCAAGCGCTAAGCCGATGACGGTATAGATAGCCCAAGGGTGCAGCCCCCAGTGGAAAAAGGAATAACGCATTGAAAGTATGGCTGCTTGCGTTGTTTCGGGTACCGCCCCTTCAGGTGCAGATAAATAGTGGGACAGCGGTTCAGCAACTCCCCAGAAAACCAGCCCAATGCCCATACCAGCGCTAAACAGCATGGACAGCCAGGAAACCGTAGAATACTCCGGCTCATCATCGTCATCCCCAAGCCTAATACCGCCAAATCGGCTGAACGCCAGATAGAAAGCAAAGATCAGGAAGAACAGTGTCGCTAGCAAATAAAACCAGCCAAAATTCTGAATAGAGAAGTTGTAGGCAACATTAGCCACATCTGCCAGCTGATCAGGAGCGACGGCTCCCCATATTGCAAACAGTGCAACGATGATAATTGTGATTGTAAATACCATGATGAGACCTCCGTTATGTAAGCTTCAGCCAACTGTTGTTCCTTAGTATGTGCTAGTCCGTCCTGTAATATTTCGGAAAGCTAGCTTTTGATAACTTAAAACAAACTGCCATGTAATGAAACACCCGCCGGTTTATTCGTTCCCTTTTTAGTGAGGAATTAGTGACAAAGATTCAGGATTTAATTAGGATATTTGTATTAATTCAGAATCCGAGCATAATTATCTATGTAAAATCATTATAGTCGCTACATTTGGCATTATTTAAATGGAAAGGCATTATTCTTGTACAGAAAATATGGGCTACGAGTTTGAGCATGTAGTGGCACTGACTTTTGCTTACCTTCCCTTCACAAAACTAAACCTTCCTCTATTTGGATCTGTGATATTGGATCAACCGAGGCATACTCCTACCTTTGTTGGTACTCATTTTCAAAAATCATCTTTCACTAGATTCAATTGAAAGATTCTCGCCTTTAATCATTATGTTCATACTAAATCTGACCGTAGGTAGCCAGATTTGTAAGGCTCTATTCTACCATGTTGATAAGCCGTTGATGCGCTATCCATTTTACCGCCAGCATGCGAAGCAGCATTTTCTGTTACGATTTAGAAGTATATTAAGCATAAATTAGGTTCTTGTTTAGCAGCTGTAGTAAGTGTATCTATACTTGTATTAACTGGAGGACAGGATATACGTTTGCTACTTCCTATCTGGGTTATAACCATTGCACTGGCTGTATATTTCTTAGTACATCATCTGTTGTTATACTATGTAATTCACCTACACAACGGAGTTGGAAACCAATAGTCCTCTTTTCTCATTCGTAAACGGCCTTATTTCATTGAGTTTTGTTGTGGCGATGTTTCTAGGTCCTTCACTATGGGGATTAACCGCTGTTATCATGGTGTTGACTTTAACCTTTCTATCCATTGCTGTCCTTCTCGTAACCAAATATGCTCAAAACAATTTTAGAGTAAAATGAGAAGGGGATACCAAAGAGAATTCAACTCCAAAATAAGGTTATTATAATGAAAAAGATTCTGAAGATATGATGGTGATAGGGATGAAAAGACTTGAGTCTGGTATGTCAGTAAACAACGAATTATTTTCTGATATTGTCAGGTATGAACACGAAACGATAAGCGGAACAACAATAATAAACTCGAATGTTGGTTCGCCCATATTTTGGAGCTGTGACCTGAAACATCTTATATTTGATACCTGTGATCTTACAAATGAGATTTTTTGCCGGTAGTACGATTGATCATTGTACATTTATTCGTTCCGACTTGCGCTCTGTTGGCATTGCCAAAGGCGAAGCTGTTTTCACCAATTGCGAATTTTCCTCCTGCGATATGAGAGGGATGACATTGGAGAATGCTACGTTTATCGACTGTACTTTTTATAAATGTAGATTCAATGACCGGATTTTACAAGCGGCGAATATCGTCAATTGTTCCTTTACCGGCAAGCTAGTGGATATTACGTTTGAGGGAAATGCAACCAAAAGTTAATCGTCAATTTTGAAAATTGCATCCTTGACAGTGTTCGTTTTGTGAGCTGTGACCTGACACAATGTATTTCGCCAAAATCCAAAAATCATCTGTATGTTGAACAGATATCCGCACGTGTGAAAAATGCTTTGATGAAGATAGACGATGACCCTAATCTATCTGAAGATGATCGGAAGGTACTGGTACGCAGTCTTCGCAGGCTTGAGCCTATGGAAAAATATTTTTAACACAGCCCATATGAAGAAAATATATGGTGATGTTTTTGTTGAACGATTTTTCAGTAGTCTGGATTGTAACATGGCGTAGATTTTCTCGAACGATTCCGTAGAATGATGAAGCGCGTTGTATAAGTTATCGCAATAAGGGGGAGTGTAGAAGAAAAAAGGTGGAAGAGAAATGTTCCGATTATTCATTTTGATACCCTGTTTTTTTCTGTTGCTTGGAACAACTTATAGTGCCTGGGGAGCAGAGATTACCGGATCTTCTCTCATAAAAGATCTTCAAAAAGGCGGATACATCCTTTATATCCGACATGGAGATGCAACTGTAGGGGCAGATCAACAAAACTTTAGTCTAACAGATTGCACTACGCAGCGGAATTTAAGTGTATTGGGAAAGGAACAAGCTGAAAAGTATGGCGAGGCTATCCGTAAATTAAACATTCCCCTCCAAATACCTGTAGAAGCAAGTCCTTTATGTAGAACCCTCCAAACGGCTCAGATTGCTTTTGGTACACAACAGGTAAAAGTAAATGATTTCTGGTTAAACATATATAATCTCAGTCAAAATCCGAGCACTGAAAAAATAAATAGTACATTGCAAGCATTTACAAATGAAATTGAACAAATACCTCCGACTCATGTTAACAGAGTAATTATAGCCCACTCTTTTCCTCCCGGGATAGGAGTAGGAGAACTTGCGAGTATGGAGACCGTTATTCTAAAACCACTGGGAGATCAAAAAGGGTATGAGGTTATTGGGAAATTGACATTAGAAGATGTTTTACAGCTAGCCGGAGTTTCAAATTAGATTAAAGATTGTATTTCAAGAGGAAAAATTTTAAAAAATGGATTGAAGTAAAAGGGGAGGGGCCGCTTTTGGTGACAAAAGTTGCCCTTCTTTGATTTCCTCTTTTATTTATCTTATTTCCCGCTGGTCTTATCCAGATCAGTTTGCCCGATAAATGGAATTCAAGTAATTCGAAATCGATGAAGTATCATCAATGGAGGTACGCATTGCAATGTAACCGTCGGGACGAATCAGTACAAGTTCTTTACTTGTTACATCGTAAATTCGATAGGCATTACCTGCTGTGTCTATTAAACCTTCCGCCGCCCCATCCACGTTGGATGGCAGGATATAATGTATATGGAGTTCGTTGTTGGTGAAGTTCTTCACCGAAGGATGGATGCTGTTTGCAAAAGCCAAAAGCGTCCAGTGTGGGCCTCGCATAAGGTCATAGAGACTTCCTGCAAATCCGGTGCCTTGCAGGCCCGTAGCATTAGGAGCACGATCCCCAGGAAATGAACGGGTAGCATCTGTTCGAGCAAAACGACGGGTAAGCGAACTTGAGCGATAGGAAATGAGTAGCCCACTCGTCAGATCGTCGGATATGGTGCTCAACGATTGGGACAATCCTCCGCCTTCAGTCGCCGTTCCTATGACCACTCCCATCTTCTTCGTGCTGTCCTCAAGAACAGCTTGAGCCACTGGGCGGCGCTCCTCATCGTACGTGTCGAGTAAGGCGGTGTCCGCTCCACGTATCACAGCCGCCAGCTTCCAGCCGAGATTGTACGCGTCCTGCATCCCCGTATTCATGCCTTGACCACCGGCCGGCGAATGAACATGAGCAGCATCGCCGGCAAGGAAGACCCGGCCGTTGCGGTAACATTCAACCATACGAACGTTCACCCGGTAGATGGACAGCCAGGAAGCAGCCGTAAGCCGAACACGTCCGGCCCCTGCGCGACGGTCAAACATGGCTTGATACGCCTCTAGCGAAGGCTGCTCTGGTTCTTCGATGTCTTCCGGAATTGTAGCCTGCAGTTGCCAAATATCGGATTTTGGGAGCGGCGTCACCCCGACCATCCCCTCCGAAGAAGTCCAGATATGGATATGGTCACGATCTAACCCTTCCAATCGTACATCGCCAAGATACCATCGCTCTTGATCGTGTGTTTCCCCAACCAGCGGTAAGTGAATAAACTTGCGGATATTGCTTTTGCCCCCGTCAGCGCCAACTACATAACGAGCGCGAATTTGCTCTTCTCCTTGTGGTGAATTCACGGTTATCGTTACACCATCCTCATCCTGAACAAGACTTATGGCTTCCATGCCCAACTCAACTTGACCGTCAAGCATTGCATATCGGTCGCGCAATGCTTTTTCTACATCATATTGAGCAATCCAGACCGGATCGCGATAGGGTGTTTCAAGTTCGGGGCTGGCTGCAACGGTAATAGACGGCTTGTCCAAACTCCTGCCATCTGCGGTATAATAACGAACAGGCAAATCCACAACACCTGTGTCAATAATGTAGTGGACGGCCTCCAAATCATCCACAACTTCAAGCGAGCGAGGCTGTATTCCTTTGGCGCGAGAAGCAACGTTATATAAGGAGCTTCGTTCAATAATACGATGGTCGATGTTTCGACGGGCCAGATCACAGGCAAGTGTAAGCCCTGTAGGACCGGCCCCGACAATAAGAACATCAACAAAAGACGGCTTGGTATTCATGAATAGAATCCTCCTTGATCATTGATTTGATTTGCTACATTTTCTATACTACACCGTGCAGTGTAGTTTGTAAACAGAACAGAACTCTAATCACTTTCTGATGGTATACCTATAAGGGGGCAACGTAAGAATGGATCATACGGAAAACAAGAAAATCCGCAAAGGCTCTTCAGACAAAAGAGCTAAAATTATTGCGGCAGCACGAGACCTGTTTCTTTCCGATGGGTTTGATCGATCCAGCGTCGATGCGGTCGCAGCTAAAGCGGGAGTTTCCAAACGGACAGTTTATGATTATTATGGTGACAAACAGAATCTACTGCTTGCCGTTGTTGAAGAATCCAGTTTGGCGGTTCTTGACATGATTGAGCAAGGGATTTCAGATCACCTCTTGGAATTCGAGGATCTGAAGCAGGCGCTCATCTTATTTTGCGAACAAATCGTAGCTTCTGCGAACGGTTCGTCCGATTACATGGCTTTGATCCGTCTGGTTATGGTGGAAGCCGCCAACCTGCCAGACTCGTTTTTTGATAGGCTGGATAACGCAACTGAAGAGGGGATTATCAAGAGGTTTACAGAGTTTGGACAAACCGGATTGCTCCATGTGCCCGATCCTGAAATGGCTACAAAGCACTTCGCTGCATTAACGTTTTTATTGGTATTTAATCAACCTAGAAAAACAGAGGCATTGGAAGAGGAACAAACCAAACGTATCATCACTGAAGGTGTACGCGTCTTTCTTTGTGCTTATGCACCTCATAACGTTTAAAACGAAAATCAACCATCATACTGAATGCGATTTTGTTCAAAAATAAAAAAAGGACTGTAAACATTCATCTTCTATCGATGAATGCTTTCGGTCCTTTTATGTTTATCCCGTAATAATGAACGACGGTATCGGTTTCCGCCTCTCTTTGGTAACGTCTTCGGAAGGCTCCGCCGCGTGCCAGAGCAAAGAAGATGAGCAGGGCAATAATCGAGCCAACGATGGCTGGAATAATATGAAATCCGCCAATCAAGTTGCCGCTTAACCAACCAATAAGTCCACCAACAATGAGTACCCAGAGCAGAACCATGGATTGTTCTCCTTTCTTCGAGTTTATTACAAGTTATGTTGGCTGAGTGGAATATACCTCACCTTCCAGTTGGTGGAGGAATCTAAAGCGTCTGTGCTAAGATGGGTTAATATATGATTGAAGCTGGTGAACAAGGCTAGATAGGGGTGCTTGTACATTTGAAGAAAATCCTAGTCATTGATGATGAAATCGCAATTCGAGATTTAATTGAGCTGGTGCTAAGGCGAGAAAACTATGATGTGCAGACCGCAGAGGACGGCAAAACGGGCCTGCAGCTGCTCGACTCTTTTCAACCCGATTTAGTGGTACTTGACCTGATGCTGCCAGACTGCTCCGGATATGACCTGTGCAAGGAAATTACCGGGAAACGTGCCGTTCCTGTGATCATGCTCTCTGCCAAAAACGAGGTAATCGACAAGGTCTTGGGACTAGAGTTAGGGGCGGAAGATTACATGACCAAACCCTTTGACAATCGTGAATTGCTCGCTCGGATCAAGGTGATTCTGAGAAGAAACGAGAGCAAGGAAGAATCAAGTGAAGAAACCGAAGTTAAATCTACACGCATCATTCATGAAGAGCTGACATTTGATCTGGAAAGCCGCAGGGTGCTAAAAAACGGTGTACCCGTATCTTTAACGGCCAAAGAGTTCAAAATTCTGGAAACGTTACTCAAAAGGCCAGACAAAATTTTTACCCGGGATGAGCTGTTGCAGATCGGATGGGGATACGATTTTATGGGAGACAGTCGCAGTGTGGATATGACCATCATGCGATTACGGAAGAAGCTTGAGGATAACGCGGACGAACCGAAGTACGTCAGGACGATCTATGGATTTGGCTATCAACTTGGAGGTGGCGAGGCCTGAAGTATGCAACCCGGTTACTGCTGAATTATTTATTTTTCTCCGTGCTGTCTTTTGGCATCATCATTTTTGCGGTAAATAAAGCTATTGATTACTACAGCTTCGTTACCATTGAGAAACAGATGATGGAGAAGGCAGATCTGTCGGAGTTGTCCTTCCGTGAGGTGTTGGCACAGCATAGGTCATCGTCAGGAGAGCCCCAGACGAATGAAATTGTCAGACTTGCTCTGGAGAAGCTGAAAGCTTCAGGAAAGGAAGTACGTATCTATGACAGCTCCAAGCAGCTGCTCGGCTTGGCTGTGGATGGCATCATCATTAATGATGGCAAACCGCTTATTTTTGACAAAAATATTGAGAAAGCACTGAGCGGCAGTTATGCCTACACCGTTACGGAAGATCATCTGCTTTATTTTGCGACGCCCATTCAGGATCAATTCTACGAAAACGCTTATGTGTATGAGTTCGTGGAGAACATTTCCTACTTTTATGCGATTATGGATCAAATTCGTTATATCCTGTTTGCAGGTGCAGGCGGATTTATTGTGCTGATTACGTTATCCAGTCTGTGGATTGCACGCAATACAACCAAGCCGATTAAGATACTACTTGGCGCTGCGCAAAGTTTCTCCAGACAGGAGTTTCGGAGAGTTCATCTAAAACGGAAGGATGAGCTGGGCATGCTGGCAGATGGGCTGGATTCCATGGGGCGGCAGCTTCATGATTACATTCAGTATCAGAAACAATTTGTCTCCAACGTATCTCACGAGTTAAAAACACCCTTGGCAGCCATTCGTGGTTTCTCTCAATACTTGGTTGAAGGAGAGACCGAGAACAAGGAGTTGCAAAAAATCTATGCTCATCTGTTGCAGGAATCGGATCGGCTCACCCGTTTGATTAATGAACTGTTATTATTATCCCGATTCGATAAGGCGGGTTCTAATGATTTGGAAGCCCGGAAGACGGAAATGAACGAACTGATTCAGCAAGTTGTCATGAATATGGGAGCCAAGGCCAAGGATAAAGGGATAGAGATCAGAGTTAGTCAGGCGGAGGAAGAACCGGATGATGAGGGTGCGACAAGAGTGCACGCCAATGTGAATCCAATGCTGATGTCCCATGCGATCGCCAATCTTGTGGACAATGCCATCAAATATTCAGGCAGTCCATCGCTGATCGAATTGAGGTTGGAACATACGCCAAACGAAGTAGTTATACGGATATGTGATCAAGGCATAGGCATCGCGGGCGATGAGCTGGAGCGAGTGCAGGAACGCTTTTACCGGGCAAAAAATGCAAGTACAGCAAATGGTTCAGGTCTTGGACTTTCCATATGCAAAGAGATCGTAGAGCGGTTTAATGGATATATCGACATCGAAAGTCAACTGGGAAAAGGGACGACCGTTACAATTGTTTTGCCTCGTGCATAGACATGCATCTACAACCCAAGCCTAAATCTTAACGTTACAAGATTGGTACATTTCTGTTATAAGACTAACAAATGTTTTATTTATAATCACTTCATAAGAACAAATCACACATTTATGGAGGGATCATGATGAAATTAACTAAGAAAGCTGCAAGTTTTATCGTACTAAGTGCTTTACTAACGGTGGCATTAACGGGCTGTCAATCCAGCGAAGCTACATCTCCAGCAACCGGACAGAACACTGCAAATGAACAGAACACAGGCGAAGGTGCAACAAATGCTAATGCGCCTGCTTCCGAAAGTTCTGAAGAAAAGGGTACTGAAGCTATTAAAGAAGGTTCGATGGAGAAGGAAGGCAATGTGGTACTGAAGGAGCTTGCTTTTGTCTATAATGAGCACACCATTGCGATTTCGGATACAGTGAATGAAAATCAGATGGAACAGATGCTGGGCAAACCGGATAACCTGAAATCTCATACGTACAGTGCTGACGATGGAACAAATATGGATACCTTAATCGGTTTTACGGAAAAAGTGTACACGTATCCTGGTCTTGAGATTAAAACCATCAGTATGCCGGAGGGCAAACAAGACTCCATCTTTCATATCGAAATTACAGATCCTAAGTACGCGACAGTGCGAAACATTAAAGCGGGAGATAGCCTGGACACACTCAAAAATGCATACCCTGAGGGGAAACTGCTTGGTAGTGGAGCCCCTGATGAGGAGGATGACTTCCGTTACGAGCCATCCAATTATGTGGATGTGATGTCGTTTCATATCAAGGATGCCAAGGTGGAGAGCATTCAGATCTACAGCCTTCTGGACTAATAGTTAGTGATGGATGTTGGTAAGACACTCATACGGTTCACCTTTAATACCTGCCCAGGAGAGGGGCAGGTATTTTCTCGTTTACTGGCAGGGTAGTGAGTGTTTCGCACATTGCTAAAACAAAACGTTAACATCGTTGGAAGGGAGTCTCTGTGAACACAATCATCGGTTATCAAGAAAGCCACAAGCTCCGATTCTTAGTAGAATGAAGAAGGCTTACCTATTTGAAGTTGGCCCTTTTTTTATATAGCCTTGTCAAATTGGATGTACTTGAATAATCTATCTCATACCACAAAAAAGGGGGATGGAAACATGAGTGAAGTTGGGTATGGTAATGGCAATGGTAATGTAGGTGGAATAGGTGGAGGATATGGTAGTTTTACGTCCATTGGTGCAATACTCGTACTCTTTATTTTGTTGGTCATTATTTCAAAAGCTTTCTTAGTGTAATAGTTAACTTCTTACTTTTCCCGCCAGCTTTTGCTGGCGTTTTTTTTGTTTTGCTGTGTGACTTAGGATGATTCGAATCCCTCACTTGGTCATATGCCAAATATAAATATTTACCTCTTGCATAAAGAACACATGTTCGGTTTATAATATATACAAACATATGTTCTTAAAAGTACAGGAGTGATTTCAGTGTGGACTAAGCAACGAACCATCATGCTCATTGATATGCAGAGCTTTTATGCTTCAGTCGAAAAGGCAAAAATGCCCCAATACAAAAATAGACCACTCGCCGTTGCAGGCGATCCAGCAAGACGTTCTGGCATTATTCTTGCCGCTTGTCCATTAGCCAAAGCTAAGGGGGTTTCTACCGCAGAACCACTCTGGCAGTCTCTTCAGAAGTGCCCTGAACTGATCATTGTAAAACCTCACATGCAAGAATACATCGAAGTATCCACCCAAATTATGTCCATAATTGAGGAATTCACCGATCTGGTTGAGCCATACAGTATAGACGAATTATTCGCTGATTTTACAGGGTCTATGCATCTATTCGGTAATGATCCAATCGATTTGGCCAAACAAATCCAAGACAAAATCTATAATGAAACAGGGGTTTACGCCAGAGCGGGCATTGGTGAAAACAAAATTATCAGTAAATTATGCTGCGATATGATTGCTAAAAAAGCGGAGGGTGGCATTTTTCACTTAAAGAAAGAGGAGTTACATCTTCACATTGGAGATAAGCCCATCCGTGATATGTGGGGGATTGGCTCAAGAATGGAAAAACATCTGTGGAAGATGGGCATCCGAACCATTAAAGACCTGGCGAATACGCCTCTTTCCAAATTACGAAGCAAGTGGGGTGTTAATGGAGAAGTCATCTGGAGAGTTGCCAATGGACTCGACAATTCGCCGGTAACCGTCAATACACACAGTACACAAAAGGATATCGGAAACGGAATGACCCTGCCCAGAGATTTCACAGAAGCATGGGAGATCGAAGTGGTTATTCTTGATATCTGTACAGAAGTGTGCAGAAGAGCCCGTAAAAAGGGGCTGATGGGTAGTGTCATATCTGTGAGTGTATCGGGAGCAGATTTTGATCACCCCACTGGTTTTCACAGGCAAGTTAAACTGTCTGATCCTACAAACATAACTGTTGATGTGTGCAAGATAGCCAAACGCATATTCCATCAACATTGGGATGGGCAACCTGTGCGCCGTGTAGGCGTATCCCTGTCTCAATTATCCAACGCGGATACATATCAACTATCTTTCTTTGATGATCAAGAGCAGAAACGAGCCATTGATCAGGTGATGGACAACATCAAGGATCGATTTGGCGACATTGCCATTCTTCGAGCGAGCTCCATTACGGCTGCGGGTCAAGCGATCGATAGAGCATCTAAAATTGGGGGGCATTACAAATGAGCAAAAAACTGGAGGCCAATGGATTATGGGAATCGAGCCGCATGATGCTTCCACAACATAAAGAACGAATTATACAGCACCGTACTCAAATTCATGTTCAACCGAAACCACTGATTCACGAAGATGAGTGGGAGATTATTGCTCAACATATAGATATGTCGCTCAACTATACGTTGCAAGCTACCTTTGAAGTGTTTAATGACTCAGGCAATCGGTATATACACGGGATCGTCACTTCAGTCAGTGCCTTTGGAAAGAAAATCAAAATTGAAATGGATAATGGATTTGAATGGGTCGATTTTGATCAATTGGTCACTGTAAAGTTTGAAGAAGGAGGTGTGTACGGTGAGACAAACTTCTGAGGAACTTGCACTCGTCAAGAGGCTGGTAGAGCTTCCGTATCTTTTAGGTGCTCTGGAGGTAGATAAGCATAAAATATACGCTTCAAACTTTAAGATGAAATCGGTGTATATTGATTACCTGGACGGTACCCAAAAGAAAATTGCTTTAGAGATGTACAAGTCGAAACAAAGGCTAAAGGAACATCATATTAAAATCATAGATGAAAAGAGATCTGAGCTGAGTTTAACGGTAGACTATTCGGTAAGAGGTTACCTTCACAAAATGACATTATTGTGGAGCAAAGTGAAAGTGGACGTAACCTTAATGCTCACTGAACATATGAGCGTTGATATTACTGATATGCCAACATAAACATAGAGTTAGAGCAGAATACGGTATATAACGGCATAGGGTGGATATAATACAGCTATAACCATTGTTTTCTTCTCCCGATTTGGGTAAACCGACCTTTGAAATTGAAGGGTCGGATTTTTTGTCTCAAAATTTCGCATTGGCATATTAAACCACATAAAATGAGAGAAATCACGAGGCATATACATACAGATAGATAGACACATTTATCCATATTTTTTCGATTGAAACAAGGATGAATCCTTCAGAAGGGTGATACCAACATACCTGGATTAGTACGGCGTGGTTCCGTTATCTTGACAGCCAGGAGTATTATAATACAACGTTGAATAAGAGTAATATGTTGGTGTCCTCTTAAGTTCTGTGAGTGATATGAACGCTAAACGTTATACCGTTGAACAACGGAGGATTTTAATTTGTGGAGGAGAGGAAAAATATGGACTACCGTTCACGGAAGGAAGCGGTGTTTGAGACGAAACGTTTCCGTAACTGTACCATAGCGGCAGGTCGTCGTCATACCGTTGCTCTTAAATCTGACGGAACAGTAATAGCCGCGGGTGATAATAAATACGGTCAATGTGATGTAAGCGATTGGTCCCATATCGTCGCCGTTGGTGCCGGTAATGTTCATATGGCTACGAACACGGGTAATGCCCATACCGTTGGACTTAAATCTGATGGTACTGTAACAGCAATAGGTTGGAATAAGCATGACCAATGCAATGTAAGCGAATGGCGCGATATAATAACCGTTTCGGCAGGTTGGTGCCGGACTGTTGGGGTTAAAGCAGATGGTACCGTGGTTGCGGTAGGGCGAAATAATGAAGGCGAATGCAACGTGAGCAGCTGGCGTGATATTGTATCGGTCACGACGGGAGACTGGCATACCGTCGGTCTAAAAATAGACGGAACGGTAATAGCAGTTGGTAACAATAAGTATGACCAATGTAGCGTAAACGACTGGAACGACATATTGGCTGTTTCGGCGGGGTATCTTCATACGGTTGGGCTTAGATCGGAGGGCACCGTGGTTGCGGTGGGGCGAAATAATGAAGGCGAATGCGACGTAAGCGGATGGCGTGATATTGTAGCAGTTGCAGCGGGGAGTTATCATACCATTGGTCTTAGGTCTGACGGTACGACGGTTGCTGTGGGTTCAAACAAACATCACCAATGCGATGTAAGGGGCTGGCATGACATTAGAGCTGTTTCGGCGGGATGTGCCCACACGATTGGACTAAAATCAGATGGTACGTTAGTTACTGTGGGTGATAATGGTTATGGACAATGCGATGTAAGCGGATGGAGTAACATCCAACAATAAATAATGAAATAAGATACAAAAAGTCAAGGGACAAGTACATATTCCCATTGAAGTCGCTAATTTAGCGACTTTTTGCTTTGATCGGCAACTTTATGGGACGTGCTCTATAACCTTTAACCTCAAACTTAAAATCAGATATGGATTTTAGAATAAGCTTCGTGCTAATCTAACATGATTTTCTCGTTTACCATTTGATAATAATACTCATCCATCTGTTCTGCCGTAACATCTTCTTCAAGATGCAACTTGTTGAACTACATTCCATGGATTGGTGCGCTTACCCTTGTGATTGGCATCGTAACAACGTTGCTTAATAACTCTCTATTTAAAAGAAAACAAACGATGACCTATAGATTTTTCGAATTGTGCTTATGGATTTTATTTATTTGATATGGCTGAAACATTGATGCGTCTTTCATCTGAGAATAGGAAAGTATTATTTCATCGTATAGCAAAGTAAATCAACTACAAGCGAATTATTGCGGAAAATTTTCCATCAGTTATTCAAAACAATTTTAGGGAATATCTTAAAGGAGAAAAATTTTTGTTAAACTAAGGGACAGGTTAGTGTAATTTCCCGCTTTAAGTTAACGTTATAATATAAACAGAGTTCAAGACATGAATACGATAAATGGAGGGGTAGGATTGAACAAGTATGTGTTACATATAGTTGCAAGTGTAATTTGCATATTGGTACCTGCTATTGGTCTCTTATATGTTTTGTGGGATAGCCACCAACCCAAAATAGGACCTGTAGGAGACGGAAAACCGAATTATCCTTCAGTATCTCAATGGATATCTATTGGCTCTTCTTTTATTCTCGGAATAGTTAATTTACCTCTTTCCATAGTTCGATATAGACAAAAGACTAAAGAAGATATTAAAAGTTAATGCTTATACGCTAACGTAGAAACTATAATTGAATAAACGACGAAAATGAAGCTGCCTGTGTTTGACCGGCAGCTTCATTACGTTAACGGGCAGGGTAGATGAATTTTGTGAATATACTCCAGGTATACGAACGTTAAAAAATAAGTTTAACCTTTAAAATTAAAGAAACGCTACAGTCTTCAGTATTCGCAGAATTCGTTAAAGGAAGTACGATCGCAGAAAAAGAGGTCGAACTAGTAAGTACTGTTGACCTCAAATACGATCAGTCAGGTTATGAATTCATGAGAATAACCGGGCTAAAGAACAGGGAATCTTGCTAGGCCTGACAGACATCCAATGCAAGTGACGATCTATTCATTAGTGCTAAGTGACAACAAGTGTTTTAGATTGTCATCAATAAATTGATTATCCGCACTGTTAATTCCACGACCGGCAAAATGGCCCCAGATCGATTGGATTGGTTTCAAGACAGCATTAGGTATACGCTTAGCTTCGTATTCATTATCGTCCGCTGTGCAGAAGAGATCCGTGCTTCCCGGCATGATACAGGCATAAGCTCTTATGCTCTGAAGTGCTGTATCAAAGTCTCCGTTATAGGAGGGGTTTGCACTGATATCTGCATGTTGACCTGTCCATAACATGGCCAGAACATTATGCGGATCCATATTCATAAAGCTATTTTCCCAGACACCAGCTACAAAATCCTCCAATGTGTCAAATCCCATCTCACGGTAAAGCTCTTCTCTATAAAACGCATGTGATAGTCCCCATCCCGCATAGACCCGACCCACGGCACGCATGTCTGTCGAACTTAGTTGGTTTAATTTGCTTGAGTCGAAGCCGACTGCAGATAGCAGTGAAGCTTTCACGCCTTCCAGAACCACAAATGTGTGAGGCCAAGGTTTGGCGATGCCTCCGAAAGGTGCGATTCGTTCAACCATCTCCGGGTAACTTGCCCCCCATTGAAATGCCTGAATGCCGCCCATCGACCACCCGACGACGAGAGCAATCTTTTGAATACCGAATTTTTCGGTCAGCAGTTGGTGCTGGAATCGAACGTTGTCATAGATAGTTACCTGTGGAAAGTTACCCCGATCAAATGGAGGAGGCGTGTTACTGGGAGAGGAAGAGAGTCCATTGCCCAGCAAACTGGGAACGATAATAAAATATTTCTCCGGATCGAGTGCCATCCCACTGCCAATAAGCCATTCATTCTGAACATGCTGATCCCCAAAAGCCGTTGGATAGACAATAACATTATCCTTCTGTTCATTTAATTTTCCGTATGTTTTGTAAGCAAGAAAAGCGTTTGGTAACGTCACTCCTGATTGTAAGATGACATCATCCAAATTAAAAATTTCATAATCCATCGTATAGTCGCTCCCTTCAAAATGAAAAACCACGTGTTCACTGTGATCTCTTGTACTCAGTATAGAGCTGTGATACTCTCAATAAAAGTGAATAGAATTCAAGATAGCATTCAATAAAATTGAAAGATGAAGGGGGGATCATCGGATGGAATTGCGTCAACTGAATACGTTTTGTACGGTTGCAACAACATTGAATTTCACGCGGGCAGCAGAAGCGCTGAGCTACGTTCCTTCCAACGTCACGATGCAAATTAAAGCATTGGAAGATGAGCTAGGTGTTCGCCTCTTTGATCGGTTGGGCAAGCAACTCGCGCTCACAACTGCGGGTAAACGCTTTTTAACACACGCCCAAGGCGTTCTTGAAAAAATGGACGAAGCTCGTAGTGCTGTCCATGATAATGAAAAACTAAGTGGTACCTTAACGATAAGTGCAAATGAAGTTATTTGCACTTATCGGCTTCCACCTGTCTTCCAACGGTTTCGTTCGCAGCATCCGGGAGTTCGCCTAATTTTCCGCTCAGTTCCGAATCAAGAGCTCAAACAAACGCTCTTTGAGGGAACCACGGATATTGTTTATATGTTGGATGAACCCATTCGCTCGAGTGGACTTTCCGTGGAACCTTTGCTGGAAGAACATTTCCGATTGTTAGCTGCTCCAGATCATCCACTCGCCAAACGAACTGTGCTGCAATTGGAAGATTTTCATGATGAAGTGTTCCTGACAAATGAGAAGGGTTGTCCGTATCGAACGATGTTTGATCGGTCATTTGAGAAAGAGGGGATTGATAGCATTACATATTTAGAGTTTCAAAGTGCTGAAGCCATTAAACAATGTGCAATTTCAGGCATCGGTATTGCCTTTCTTCCTGAGATCGTCGTGGAGTCTGAAGTTGAACGCGGAGAACTTGTTGTCCTCCCATGGCAAATTCCGGACTTGCAGGTATACACACAGATGTTGTGGCATAAAGACAAATGGCTTTCACCAATCATATTAACTTTTATAGAAGCAACCAGGGAAGTTTTTGATTCACAGAGTGAGAATAAAACCGTATAGCTTATGTACAAGACATCAAACTGTTGAGCACAGAAAAACGCTGTTGAAAGTGGGGAGATATTATTTATGATTCCATTAGTATATGACCAGATTAACCATTGGGGAAAAGACGATGAATTTTTTCTTGCATTGTTAAAGAGACAAAAAGACCTCTGATGCGGTAATTATGACAGCCAATGTTGCCACAGGTATTTCTTACAGATGATAGTTGGAAGCGAGTGATCTCAGACGTATTCCGATCCCTAAAAATGGGGGGTCACTTTATTTTTGATACAAGAAACCCTTTGGTAAAAGTATGGGAAGAATGGGAGAAGGACAAAACTCCTGACTTAGCTAATCAAGAAGAATTCGATGAGTCACTGATACAAATCGGTTTTTCAAAAATTAAAACATATGGTGACTGGGAATTTAAACAAGCAACTTCTAAGGATAGATCGTTTATTTTTCATTGTGTAAAATAGCAGTTAGTAAAAAAATATCGAGAGAGAAGAGCCCATTGAACACAATTCTTATTCCTAAAATAACTACAAACATTGTTCATTCAAATCCATTTAATGAAATTTGTTCATATATGATGAACTGGAGTATGATGGGGGAAGGCGATGCTGATAATTACCATATAATCAATGCCAAGTATAGAGTGTAATTTTATATAGGTCTAAAGCTTTTGGACCCGGCTATACAACACCATACTTCCTTGAAGGGGGACATCTGTTTTGGATGAGCAGTTTCTAGATTTATTGGCCGAGAAATATGATACGGAAGAAAAAATCATAACAGAGATCATCAACCTTGAAGCGATCTCCAATCTCCCGAAGGGAACCGAGCATTTTGTCAGTGATTTGCATGGGGAGTTCCAGGCTTTTCAGCATGTACTACGAAACGGTTCGGGTACCGTCAAAGAGAAAATCAAAGAATTATTCCGGGAGGTTTGGACGGATCAAGAAATCCATGATTTTGCGGCATTGGTTTATTACCCGGAGGAAAAAATACAGCTGGTTATAGGGGAACTGAGTAATAAACAGGCTTTAAACCAGTGGTATAGACTAACAATTGAACACATGCTTAAGCTTATTTCTTATGCCTCTTCCAAGTATACACGCTCAAAATTGCGTAAAGCTCTGCCGGAGCAATATGTATATATTGTAGAAGAGCTTTTATACAAGACGGATTCGACCAACAATAAGGATCCTTATTACGAGGAAATATATCGGCAAATTATATCTTTGGGCCAGGCGGACAATCTCATTATCGGCCTTGCTTATACGACACAACGCCTGGTGGTTGACCATCTTCATGTGGTTGGAGATATCTATGACCGGGGGCCGTACCCCGATAAAATTATGGACACGCTTATCAACTACCATTCTGTAGACATACAGTGGGGGAACCATGATGTCCTCTGGATCGGAGCCTACGCAGGTTCTCTGGTCTGCCTTGCGAATATTATTCGGATCTGCGCCAGATACGACAATCTGGACATCATTGAAGATGTATACGGAATCAATCTGCGCCCACTGCTAAACCTGGCGGAGAAATATTATGAAGACAATCCGTCCTTCAGACCTAAGTTACAGGCTGGCCATAACGTATCAGAGCAGGAAATTCTGCAGATCACCAAAATTCACCAGGCCATTGCCATGATCCAGTTTAAACTGGAAATTCCGATTATTAAGAGACGCCCGTACTTCAATATGTCTGAAAGACTTTTACTGGAGAAGATTGATTACGACAACAATGAAATCAACATCTGCGGTAAAACGTACCACCTGGAAAACACCTGTTTCGCAACCGTAAATCCGCAGAAGCCCGAACAATTGATTGAGGAAGAACGCCAAGTGATGGAAAAGCTGCTGTTTTCCGTTCAGCATTCCGAAAAGATGGCCAGACATATGAACTTTCTTATGAAGAAGGGCAGCCTTTATTTAAAATACAATGGGAATTTGTTAATCCACGGCTGTATTCCTTTGGATGAAGAAGGAAATATGGAAGAAATGCAGATTGAAGACAAGACATATGCGGGCCGTCAATTGCTTGATGTTTTTGAAGATTATTTACGTTACGCCTTTGCGCATCCGGAAGAGACAGAAGATCTGGCGACGGATATGGTATGGTACATCTGGACAGGGGAATGCTCCTCGCTCTTTGGAAAGAGAGAAATGACCACTTTTGAACGATATTTCATCCAAGATAAAGAAGCACATAAGGAGAGAAAGAATCCTTACTACCATTTACGCGAAAATGAAGAGATCTGTCGAAAAATCTTGCAGGAGTTTGAGTTGAATCCAGATCATGGACATGTCATTAACGGTCACACACCAGTCAAAGAAATTCGTGGAGAGAGCCCTGTTAAAGCAAACGGAAAAATGATCGTGATTGACGGCGGTTTTTCCAAAGCCTATCAATCCACAACGGGCATTGCCGGTTATACATTGTTGTTTAATTCCTTTGGCATGCAGCTCGTCGCCCATCAGAAATTCAATTCAAAAGAAGATGTGTTATGCAACGGAACGGACGTATTGTCAGTAAAAAGACTGGTGGATAAAGAACTGGAACGAAAACTGGTGAAGGAAACCAATGTTGGGGAGAAGCTGCTGCAGAAAATCTCAAATTTGAAGGATCTATTAGATTATCGCCACATGAAATGAAGCGATTGCTAAAAGTACACATTCGGAGCAACCGTTTGAGTGCAATTGGACATAACGCTCGTATTGGGCAGGGAAGTAATACTACCCTGCCTGTGCGAGCATTTCTTTTGTTACAGTGCGATTTAACAACAAACTTCATGACTTACTGTTGAACTAACGGCGGATTTTCAATTTGTGGAGGGGAGGAAGATATGGACTACAATTCACGGAAGGAAGCAGTGTTTGAGACGAAACGGTTCCGTAACTGTACCATAGCGGCAGGTCGTCGACATACCGTTGGTCTTAAATCGGATGGTACATTGGTTACTGAGGGTGATAATGATTATGGACAATGTGATATAAGCGGATGGAGTCACATCCACCAATAAATAATGAAATAAGGCGCAAAATATCGAGGGACAAGAACATATTCCCATTTTACCCAAAAGGCAACTCCTATGAGGGTATTGGAAATGATTTAATCTTATGGCTCACCAGGCATTACAACAACACTTTAAAACAATTTCTCCTATTACATTAACAAACAATGCGTTTCCCTTTATCAGATTGATAAGGGGTCTTATTTAGTTTCCTCATGTTTGATAAGAAAGAGGAACAAGGAGTGCTGCACTAACTCCTGCTCTTTGAGCATCTTCAGCTAAGTGAGTACATCGAGTGTACGTAATACACTGATACTTGTCATTACAAGTTTACTTCCAGCTGCACTTACAGTAGCTGCAAGACACGCATACGATGTTATATTTGAAGCCAATTTAAGCGACGAATGTTCGAGAAAGATAAGTTGTCATTTTTCAGATTCATTTGGATCTTCTTGCGCTCATTTAAAATGTTTCATTGACTATCCAAAAAGAGAAGAGTACATTTGGTTTTATGTTTAATGGAAATATCACGATAGTAATAATTTGTGAAATTCATCAGCAAAGCCAGAACTGAATTTTGGAAAGAGGACCGTGCTATGCGCTTTATCCGAATACTTAATAATATCAGACTTAAAAGTAAGCTATCTTTGATTTTTATTACAGTGGCCGTAATCCCGCTATTAGTAAGTGGTATCTATTTAACAAGCAAGCTGAAGGAAGTCATGATCCTGAACGCCTCTGAACAAGCAACGAATAACGTAGAGCGTGTCCAGAAAAGGACCGAGGAGGTGATCAATGTAGCCATAGATATTTCCTATCAACTTTCTAATAATAACCAAATGAAATCTATAGCAAGCCGTAACTATGAAAGTTATAACGAGGTTATTCAAACCTATCGTCAATACACGGACATTCGGGATTATATGCGGCTTTATAAAGAAATAAAATCCATTCGGTTATATACGGCCAATCCGACGATGCTCAATAACTGGGAATTTATGCAGCCAGATGACCGAACGAAACAGTCCGATTGGTACAGATCCGCATTGAGTCAAAAGGGGCTTGCAGGTTGGGGTTATATTGAAGATGAGCGTGATCAAAAACATTATCTAAGTCTGGTTCGAAAAATCAACCTGGATGAGTTGAGAAATGAGAGCGTATTGGTGATTAATGTGAATTCTGATTTGTTAAACTCTATTCTATCCCAAGAGACCTTCTCAACGATGATCGTGGATGAAAACAACCATATCGTGGCAGCCAACCGGCCAAATCTTTACGGTAAAAACCTTGCCTCTGTGCATGCGGGGAGCAATATGTTGTCCCAAACAGAGGGTAGTTATGAAGCTGTTATGGATGGACAGAATTCCAAGGTGGTTATAGCAAACCTAACTCCACAGAATAGCTGGAATGGACTGCGCATCATTTCCGTTTTTACGGTGTCTGACATTCTACATGATGCAAACGCTATCATTCGTTTAGCTACTCTGGTTATCGGTGGGTGTTTAATCATCGCAGTGGTGCTGGTTTATGTCTCTGCCTCCTTCATTGCGAGGAGATTGCTCAGACTTAGCAAACACATGTCGAGAGTAGGTACGGTATCCTGGGATACGTACCTTGACCTCGACGGTAAAGATGAGATTGGACAACTATCTAGACAATTTAATGAAATGGTTCATCGAATCAGTGAACTGATGTATGAAGTGGAAGAAAGCAATCAGCAGAAACAGTTATTACTACAGAAACAAAATGACATCAAATTTAAGATGCTGGCTAGTCAGGTGAATCCCCACTTCCTGTTTAATACACTTGAGTCGATTAGAATGGAAGCACATCTTCGTGGGGAAGAGGGGTTAGCCCAGGCCGTATGGCAACTTAGCATGTTGATCCGAAATAGTTTAGAGGTTGGAAGTAGCCAGATTTCACTATCGGATGAGTTAAATATGGTTCGTTGTTACTTGGAACTTCAAAAATTCCGATATGAAGACAGACTTCAATACCATATGGACATCGACCCGGCATCCGAAAACATTTTGATTCCTCCACTTATCATACAACCTTTGGTTGAAAACTCGATACTCCACGGGTTAGATCGCAAAGAGGGCCCCACACTGATCACTATTCGGACGAAGCTTAACGTTCAAGGTACGTTATTTGTGGAAATCCAAGATGATGGTGCGGGTATTTCTCCAATGAAAATGGACGAATTAACAAAACAATTAATGAACTCCGATGAATCTGGCAATCGTATTGGCCTTCGTAATGTAAATGACCGATTGGAACTCACTTACGGTATAGCATCAAGGCTCACAATTAATAGCATCCAGGGGAGAGGCACCTGCATCGCATTTTGCATACCAAAGGAGGGTGTAACCTAATGTTTTCCGTGATCATTGTTGATGATGAACCGAAGCTGCGTTTGGGGCTGCAAACGTTAATACCTTGGAAAGAATTGGGGTTCGAAGTGATTGGAACGGCAGCTGGTGGAAATGAGGCGCTTCGGTTATTTGAAGAAACGATTCCCGATGTATTGTTGGTGGATATACGTATGCCAGGCATGGACGGACTTGAACTCCTTCAGGAAATCCGCCACCGTGAATGGCCCAGTCATGTCATTATTCTCAGCGGTTACGCCGATTTTGAGTATGCGCGCCAAGCCCTTCAATTCGGCGTCGAAGCATATCTGCTGAAACCAGTGAACAAGGAAGAATTGTCAGCATCACTCCAAAAGATTCATGAACAGCTCTCCAATGTGCAGAAAAAAAAACTGTTACAGAAGACAAATACGCCAGAATGGATACTTTATTCTTTACTAACCGGTAAATATGCTTCAGAGGATTCCATTATGGGTGGATGGTCAGACTCATTTGAAGACAGCTGGACAACATATCAGATCGTTTTAATCGGCTTCTCAGGTTCAGAACCAGAAGAAAGCGAACAAATCCAGAACTTCAAAGATGTAGTTAGCAGAACCTATGCTTCGGAACGTCAAGGATTCGTTTTATATTTTGCTCCGTACATTGTCCTATTGCTTGGTAACTCTCCTGTTAGCGAACTGGGATGGACCGAACTTCATAAGAATCTCCAACTCTTATCAGGTGAGCTTCGATTTGAAATGGACGTAGCAGTAGGACAGTCCGTGCGGTCTCAAGACGAAATTATTCATTCCTTTAGAACAGCAAAATCCCTTTTGGAGCGCAGCTTTTTCTACGACAGAGGCAGGCTCCTGACAGAGGAAACACCAGAAACGTATCAAAAGGAAACCGTTCAGACTTTAGTATCTTCTCTAGCCAATAAGGAGGAAGAAGCCTTTAGACTTCATTATCTGGTAGATGTTGGGCATGCTAGTGCGATCTCCTCTTTTTTAAACGAAATAGCATTGCAACTAGTAGCTAATCAGGCCGATGAAAAGGAGATCCGTGACCGTTTCTTCTATCTGGCCAATGAAACCGTTCGAAAAGTCCATCCCCGTGTCTGGCCTTTAAGTGGTTTTTCAGGGGAGCCGGCCCATTTCCTTGCTGAAGTATATCATTCCCGTTATATGCAGGATCTTGTTGACCGAATTTCAGTTATGATGGAAAGACTAGCTCAGTGCGCGGATTATAATACCAAAGACAATGAAATGAAGCGAATGCTGGATTATATAGACCGGCACTATGGGGATAATCTAAGACTAGAAATGCTTGCTGTATTGTCTAACTACAGCAGTTCCTATTTGGGCCAACTCTTTAAAAGTTACACAGGAGAATATTTTAACGCATATCTTGATCGGATACGGATCCAAAAAGCGAAAGAATTACTGGCTCAGGGTATGAAGGTTTACGAAGTGGCTGAAAGGGTAGGATATTCAAACGTCAATTATTTTTACAGCAAATTCAAAAAACTGGAAGGGAAGTCTCCTTCTTTTTATCAAAAAAAAGAATGATTTGAGCAAAACTCCTCTACTAACGGAAGTTAAACGAACAGTAGGGGAGTTTTCTGATGTCTGAATGAAAAAAAGATGTTTTTCTGAAAATACAAAGGATTTTAGATGAAAGGATTCTATATTTCTGATGTGTCCGCGAGCTTCCTTAACAAATATAGTTGATACGAAAGGAGGGACCTCAACAATTTGAAAGCGATAACAGGAATACAATGAACGGAGGGGAGACTATAAAATGAAGGCAAGATCAGGTTCACGTATTAGGTATGCCATGTCGAGTAAAACACATTTAATTTTGGGGTCAGCCATGTTCGTTTTTTGCATCATCATGTTGAGTTTTACTCATTCCAGGGTGGAAGCAGCCATTACGGTACCAGGATTTGTTGTTGATTCTGCTATTCCCGATCCAGCTCAGTCATTAATAGTGACATTTAAAGATGCTCAGCTAGAAGGGGGCGGGATTGAGAAACGGGACGAGGCAACTGCCAAAGCCGTGGACAAGTCATATGATGGTAAAGGTTACATCTCTTATTTTTTCGAAGAGGATAACACAAGTAAAGGAAGCGCTACTTTCAAGGTTGAAGCACCCGAAGGTGGACTTTATGAGTTGAGCTTGGGATTCTACATTCCTGAAGGGAATGGAGATAAAACGACCTCTATACAAGTGAATGGTTCAGGAGCTGGTGAATTGATGCTCAATGCTCCAAACCCAGGGGAGGTCCGAGCTGAAAAAAAGATGACAAAAGTGCTTCTGACCGGGGGGAGCAACTCCATCCAAATCTTACGTGGGTGGGGATACTATGGCATTGAGTATATAAAGCTGGAGCGTGTAGATCCCCAGATACCCAAGCAGAAAATAAAGATGGATACCTTAAGTAACTCCAAAGCCACTCCACAAGCCAAAGCACTCTTGGATTTTATGACCAGCCAGTATGGAAAGAAGATCATTTCAGGACAGCAAACATTAGAGGATGCAAAGTGGATTTACAAACAGACAGGAAAATTCCCTGCCCTGGTTTCCAGTGATTTGATGGATTATTCACCATCCCGTGTTGAAAATGGAAGTACCTCAAAAGAGGTTGAGAAGATGACTGAATGGTACAAACGTGGAGGAATAGTATCATTGAGCTGGCATTGGAATGCGCCGAAAGGGATAGGTGGCAACGAACCAGGGCACGAATGGTGGCGAGGTTTTAATACCGAGTTCACGACCTTCGATGTAGAATATGCCCTGGATCATCCGGAATCGGAGGATTACAAGCTTTTGATTCGTGATATTGACGCAATTGCTGTTCAATTGAAGCGGTTGCAGGATGAGCATATTCCCATCCTCTGGAGACCGCTGCATGAAGCAGAGGGCGGCTGGTTTTGGTGGGGAGCGAAAGGTCCCGAACCTGCCAAAAAATTATATAGGCTCATGTACGAACGTTTGACTTATGAACATCAGTTAAACAATCTCATTTGGGTTTGGAACTCTGTTCAAGAGGAGTGGTATCCAGGAGATGATGTGGTCGACATGGTGAGTGTTGATGTATATAATCCACCGGGTGATCACAGCCCGAATATTGCCAAGTACGACGAGCTCTTGTTGTTGAGCAAGCATAAGAAGCTTATAGCTCTTGCAGAAAATGGACCTATTCCGGATCCTAAATTACTGCAGATTTACGGCGCACATTGGAGCTTTTTCAACACCTGGACTGGCTCCTATCTGCGCGACGGAAAGACGAATACAAAGGAATATTTAAGAAAGGTGTACAATCATGAAGATGTTATTACGCTAGATGAACTTCCCGAAGGATTGTACGGCAGTCCCTAATATGAAATAGGATAATTTTATTATTGAACAATCTAGATTAACAGGAGTGAATGATGTAATGGCCATTTATATTGACGAGTTACAACATATTTTTCATCTGCAATCCCGCATAACCAGTTATGTTATTCAGATCGTTGATGGTTTTCCATTACTGGTATATTGGGGGCAACGGTTATCTGAGAAAGGTAACCTAGCGAAACTTGTTCCGGGTCTCGAAAAAACGGAGCTCCATGCTATGCCTCAAGAATATCCGCAATATGGAACAGGCGACTTCAGATCCCCTGCCTATCAAGTTCAGCTTGAAGACGGCAGCCGGATCACAGAGCTTCGCTTTAAGGGATACTCCGTAGCGGCTGGTAAAACAGCGCTTGAAGATCTGCCGTATGTATATACAGAATCGGTTCATGAAGCAGACACCTTGGAGCTGGAATTGGAAGATGCATATTCAGGAATGACCGTTCTTCTAAAATATTGCATTTTCGTGGATGGAGCTATTACCAGGTCAGTTCAGTTTAAGAATAATGGTGCAAGCAACATCAAACTGTTACGTGCGCTTAGTGCCAATGTCGATTTATACGGCAAAAGTGATTATGAGTTCGTTTATCTTGCGGGTCATTGGGCACGAGAGGCGCATCTTCAACGCAGACCTCTGGGCCCTGGAGGTACAAGCCTTGGGAGTAGACGCGGGATGAGCAGTCATCAGCATAATCCCTTTGCGGCAGTCGTTAGCCTGGGAACCAATGAAGATCATGGTGAGGTATTTGCAGTAAATCTGGTGTATAGCGGAAATTTCCACGCTGAAGCCGAAGTTGATGCTTTTGGAGTCGTTCGTTTGGGCATTGGGTTGAATCCGTTTGACTTTTGTTGGGTACTTCCTCCCGGCGAATCCTTCCTAACTCCTGAAGCGGTATTGGTATATTCAAATGAAGGAATCGGAGGCATGTCCCGAATCTATCATCGACTCTATCGGAACCGTTTATGCCGTGGGGTGCATAGGGATAAGGAGCGACCGATTCTAGTGAATAATTGGGAGGCAACTTATTTTAATTTTACAGCGGATAAGATTGAGGCGATTGCCGAGACAGGATCCCAACTTGGAATCGAACTGCTGGTGCTTGATGACGGCTGGTTTGGTAAACGTGACAGTGATAACAGTTCTCTTGGCGATTGGGTTGAAGACCGCCGGAAGCTTCCTAACGGTTTGCGCGATTTGGCGGAACGGATTGAACGCCACGGCTTACAATTTGGTTTGTGGTTTGAACCTGAAATGATATCACCCGACAGCGATCTATACCGGAAGCACCCGGACTGGTGCCTGCACGTTGAAGGACGTCGCCGGACGGAAGCTCGCTGGCAATTGGTATTGGATCTTTCAAGACCGGAAGTTAGAGATTATGTCTATGACGCACTGGCTGAAATCTTTACTAACGTACACGTCGCTTACGTAAAATGGGACATGAACCGTGCGTTGACCGAAATTGGTTCGGCAACGGCTTTACCGGAGAATCAACAGGAAATTGCACATCGCTACGTACTTGGTCTTTATAAACTTTTAGATAAACTGACGACTGCATTTCCAGAAATTTTATTCGAAAGTTGTTCCAGCGGTGGAGGTCGGTTTGATCCTGGAATGCTCTACTATATGCCACAGACTTGGACGAGTGACAACACAGATGCCGTGGAACGATTAAAAATCCAATATGGGACCAGTTTGGTGTATCCAGTCAGTACCATTGGAGCTCATGTCTCTGCCGTTCCAAACCATCAAGTCCACCGAGAGACTCCACTTAAATTTAGAGGAGACGTTGCGATGTCGGGGAACTTTGGTTATGAACTTGATTTGACCAAATTCACCGATGCCGAAAAAATCCAGGTGAAGGAACAGGTTGCCATGTACAAAGAACATCGCTCTCTCATACAAAAGGGTGATTTGTTTAGACTTCGGAGTCCTTTTCAAGGTAATGAAACTTCCTGGATGTTCGTTTCAGATAATCAATGTGAAGCCATCGTATTTTATTTTCAAGTTCTAGCCAAGCCTACTCCTGCTACGGATATACTTCATCTCAAAGGCTTGAATCATTCGTATACTTATGAAGTGAGTGGGGAGAGTGGGGTTATGGGATCCTTCGGCGGGGATCGATTAATGCAAGCCGGCCTGATTATCCCGCCTCTTACAGGAGATTATACGAGTGTATGGTTTAAGTTAAGCGCTATTCAATAAAAACGGCGAAGAAAAAAATTCAAATTGTATGCTTACAAAAATAGTATAAGACTCCTCTGCATTTGTTCGATGCAGAGGATTTTTGTTATACCACCATGAAAATGAAATCCACTTTTCTGAAAATAGTTAGGATTTTAGAATGAAATCATACTAGATCTCCGATATGTTGCCAAAATAATAATCGTTTTATGATGAGATAAGAAAGGGGGGGATGAAATGAAAGCGATAACAGAAGAGAGAAGGTTCCGCACACGAAAACACAAAAATTCACAAAAGTGGAAAGTATTTAAGAATCAGAAATATCTGTACATGATGTCATTTCCATTTGTGATTTGGGTGTTTGTATTTCAGTATTTGCCTCTGTGGGGATGGACGATGGCATTTCAAAACTATAGACCAGGCAAAGGATTTTTCGATCAAAAATGGGTTGGATTCGATCATTTCCAAGCACTATTTCAGGATGAACATTTCTATTTGGTTCTCAGAAATACGCTGGCAATGAGCCTTATGGGGCTTGTAGCTGGCTTCGTGTTTCCTGTATTGTTTGCAGTGGTTCTAAACGAGGTACGGGTTCAGTTTATGAAGCGTTTCGTTCAGACCGTATCTTATCTGCCTCACTTCGTGTCTTGGGTCGTGGCGGCAGGGATCGTCATAAAAATGCTGTCAACTGACGGAGGCGCGATAAACGACTTGCTCATGGGGCTGAATTTGATTGACCAACCGATACAATTTATGGCCAAGGGAAACTTGTTCTGGGGAATAGTGACCGGAGCCGATGTTTGGAAGGAGACCGGTTGGAATGCCATTATCTATTTGGCCGCCATATCGGGAATTGGACCTGAACTGTATGAGGCAGCAAGGGTCGACGGTGCCAGTCGTTTGAGACAAATATGGCATATTACACTCCCTGGCATCAGGCCAACAATCATTGTACTGTTTATTATGTCGATTGGCCACCTTGTAGGAATTGGATTTGAAAAGCAATTCTTGCTCGGTAATCACATGGTCAGCGACTATTCCGAAGTGTTGGATCTATATGCGTTGAACTATGGATTATCTATGGGGAGATATTCTTTCGGTACCGCTATTAGTATCTTCAATTCGGTCATCAGTGTGATTTTGCTCTTCGTCGTGAATGGACTCTTTAAAAAATTCGCTAACGAAAGCATTATGTAAAGAGGAGGAACAGACATGGAAGCATCCGAGGCCACAACTTCTTCCGTCAAACCCAAAGGACCGAAGATAGGTGCAAAATCTCCCCAAGACATGATATTTGATACCTTCGTTTACGTATTCATCGGAGTAGTTACAATAGCGACACTTTATCCTTTTTTGAATGTGTTGGCCATTTCCTTCAACGATTCTGTAGATACCGTCCGGGGTGGAATATCAATTTTCCCTAGACAATTCACTCTGGAAAATTATAAGCTCATTTTTAGTTATGAAGGGTTGATCACCGGATTTAAAATATCAGTGCTTCGCACGCTGATCGGAACATTGGCTGGTCTTGTCAGCGGCTCGATGGTTGCTTACACACTGGCTCGGAGAGAATTTCAAGGCAGGCGCTTCGTCTCTGTATTTCTGGCGATCACAATGTATGTGTCCGGTGGTTTGATTCCTGGTTTTATTTTAATAAAGAATCTCGATCTCATTAATACATTTGCGGTTTATATTTTGCCCGGTCTCGTAAGCGCCTTCAATATATTCATCATTCGCTCATTTATCGATGGAATTCCTTATGCTTTGCAAGAATCGGCCAAACTTGATGGGGCAAACGATTTTACCATTTACTGGCGTGTCATACTCCCGCTCACCAAGCCTGCTCTTGCAACAGTAGCTCTGTTCCTTGCAGTCGGGCAATGGAATTCTTGGTTTGATACGTACTTATATAATGGTTCGAATGATTCTTTAACGACCTTGCAGTATGAGCTTATGAAAGTGCTTCAGAGTACCACTACAAACTCTAACAATATTCGTGGGGAAAATATGTCGCAATTGATGTCACAAGTGTCTCCTGATGCTGTGAAAATGGCCATTACCATCATTGCAACAGTGCCTATTCTCATTGTGTACCCTTTTTTGCAGAAGTACTTTGTTAAAGGCATGACACTAGGCGCGGTCAAAAGTTAATAAGATACTAACCGCACCGAAATCAACCTTGTTTCACAGCCGAAGTAGACCTGTTCACATTAATTTATCTGAATCATGGGGAGTGTTTGTTTTTATGAAAAAGGCAACCCGAAAAACAGCAGTATCACTGCTTTTAGCTGGTCTGTTGCTAAGTCAACTCGCAGCCTGCAGTGGAAATAGTGGCGGGGAATCAGCAAGTAAAGATGACTCAAGTCCTATCACTCTTACTTATTTTTCAGAGGATGGAAGTCCTAACTGGAATAATATGAATGACCGTATAGGAAAGGTTATTACAGAGAAAACAGGTGTTGTTTTAGATGCTGATTTCGCAGTGGGAGACCCTGTGCAAAAGGTATCCATTATGGCTGCCACGGGTGAAGTTCCGGATCTCATAGCCGCAAAGGCTGATCTTGGCAAACTAGTGGACGTAGGTGCAGTTCTTGACCTTACCGACCTAATTGAAGAACATGCGCCCAATATCAAAAAAATGCTAGGCGATAAGATTGTGCGTGCCAAATACAGTTTGGAGGATCAAGCGATTTATGCCATCCCCACCTGGTCTGCAATCGATGAACGTAAATTCAAAGCTGATGGAGGCTTCCAACTGCAGCATCGCGTTGTAAAAGAAGCTGATTATCCCGAAATTCGTACGGTTGAGGACTACGAGAAGGTTATTACAGACTATTTGACTAAACACCCAACAGATGAGAACGGTAACAAAAACATTGGACTAACCATTAACGCAGATGATTGGCATATGTATCAGGTAACGAATATGGGATTCTTTACAACAGGGGCGCCGGATGATGGAGAATACTATGTGGACCAAGAAACGTTCGATGTAACCTATCATTTCCGTCGTCCTGAGGAAAGGGAATATTTCCGCTGGTTGAACCATATGAACGATGTAGGTTTGTTGGATAAGGAAAGCTTTGTCCAAAAGACGGATCAGTTCAAGTCTAAAGTTTCATCCGGCCGTGTGCTTGGCCTAATCGACCCTGCATGGGACTATGGGGATGCTCAACAGGCATTGAAAGCTGCCGGGAAATTTGATCAAACCTATGGCCATTATCCAGTAACTTTGTCTGAGGAATATAAGGATACAAACTTCTGGTCAGCTGGTTTTGATGGAGGATATGGAATTGCAATTTCCAGTGAATGTAAAGATCCTGTAGCTGCAATCCAATTTTTGGACTACCTTGCTTCAGAAGAAGGACAGATTCTGATGAACTGGGGGATAGAAGGACAAGATTATATTGTAGAAAATGGAAAAAGAACTGTACCGAAAGAAGTTCAACAAAAAATGGACAATGAAGGCAGTGCTTACATGAAGGAATCGGGTCTGGGCCTGTATTGGAACCTATCGGTCCATTATGGGGATGGAATTGAGGACTCGACTGGCAATTATTTTACTAAAACAAACAGTGATCTTCTGACAGCCACCTACAGTGCACCCGAAAAAGAAGCCTTGGCGGCTTACCAGGTCGAGCATTGGAGAGATCTCTTCCCGAAAGAAGATGAGTTTCCTGAAAGAAAAGCCGGTGCGGTTTACAATATTGCGCTGCCGAGTGATAGCAAGGCGACCATTCTAATGGCCAAAATGAAGGATATTACATGGAAGCGAATTCCTGAGGCCGTCATGGCCAAACCGGAAAATTTTGATAAAGTCTGGGATGAGTACATGGCTGAATTGGAAAAATCAGGAGTGGAAGAGATGGAAGAGGCTTTTGGTCAATATGTAAAAGATCGCGTTAAACTGTGGAATGGTCACTAAGAATTGAATTGTTAATAGATAGGAACAGAATGGGAGGAAAAGATGAGATCCGCACCTTGCAATCCTAAAGCATCGGAAGAAGTACGTGCTGTGCTCAACTATTTTAACGAGATTCGGGGGAAGGGCATCATTACGGGACAGCACACCCAAACCATGGCACAAGAGGAATTGAACTACGTCTATCAAGTAACAGGGAAGTGGCCTGCGCTGTGCGGATTCGAGCTTCTCGCTTATTCTCCAAATATTAATTACAAGAACAGTGGAGAAGAGTGTTTACTGGAAGTTTCCGATAATCGTGATACGCTGCAAAAGGCCTGGGAGTGGACGAAGAACAACAGAGGTTTGCTTACGTTCACATGGCATTGGTTTTCTCCGCTTGGCGGACGGGATAAAAGTTTTTATACAGAACATACAGATTATGACGTGAGGAAAGCTATTGTAGAGGGAACCGATGAACACAAGGCTTTGCTATCTGACATGGACCATATGGCCGACATTCTCCGAGAATTTCGAGATAATCGTATCCCCATTTTGTGGAGACCCTTTCATGAAGCTGAAGGAACCTGGTTCTGGTGGGGGAGCCGGGGTCCGGCCATTGCGAAAGAGTTGTACCGTATGATGTATGAGCGATATACGAATTATCATGATTTGAATAATCTGATTTGGGTATGGAATTCACCCTTGGTTGAAGGCTATGTTGGGGATGACGTGGTTGATATCATCTCCAGGAATATGTATCCCCCGGCTCATCAACATACCGATTTAGGCAAGGAGTATGAGGAACTGACTGGCATCACAACAACACCTAAATTTGCCGCCATCGGTGAGATCGGACCCATTCCGAGCATAAGAAGCTTATCCGCCTCACACATTCCGTGGTTGTGGTTTATGACGTGGTCCCTTGACTTTGGTAAAACAGAGAAGTTTACAACAAAAGATGAGTTGCGCAGCGCGTATCATTGTGACTATGCCATCACATTGGACAAATTACCAAAGCTCTATTAGAACCTGTGAGAGGAAAGTCACCATGAAAGTTGCTAAATAGATTACTTTCCTGTCAAGTAAACATTAAAAAAGGAAAAACCGAACAACCGTTTCCAGTACGCCACCGGGAAACGGTTGTTTGGTTTTTGAAATGCTTCTTCATTATAAAAGATGCCAAAGTAACATTGTTGAATGGAGAATGGTTCAAAATATGCAGATTCTAATTATAGGCATTTAATGGAATGTAATTCGGTAAGGATAGGCCGGTATTGGTAGATTCAATCACAAAACATTCCAAAAATATGTCCATTCACCCGCTTGTGTAATAGATTATACGTACGGTTTCTTTGAGAATGTAATAGAGGGGCTCAATTATGGTTGTAGGCGATACCGTTCATGACCAGAACATCGAGAAGTGATTTCACAATATCTACATACCCATACCCCGTATAGGTATGTTATAGTTTTTTTGTAAGAATAGAATCCTACTCCAAAGGAGAGATCCTCTTGAAAATCGTAATTATGCTTTTCGATGGAATCACAGCATTAGATGCAATAGGTCCATACGATGTCTTTGCTGCTACACTGAAATGTGAAGTAAAGTTTGTCGCTAAGAAAAAAGGGTTAATCAAACTGGATTCAAATATGGGTTATTTGCATGCCGATTACAGTTTTTCTGAAGTTACTTCAGCTGATATTCTGATTGTTCCAGGTTGCAGTCCGCCAAATTATAAAACTCCAATGAATGACGAAGAAACGTTAAAATGGATTCGCCAAATGCATGAAACTACGAAATGGACTACGTCGGTTTGTAACGGCTCTCTGATTTTGAGCGCCGCAGGCTTGTTAAAAGGAACCGTAGCCACCAGTCATTGGGGATCCTTCGACCTGCTTCAATCACTTGGAACAATTCCAACAGATGAAAGAGTGGTTCGACAGGGCAAAATCGTTACAGCAGCAGGTGTTTCCTCTGGTATCGATATGGCACTTCAATTAATAGCATGGGAATTGGGAGAAGATATGAGTAAAGGAGTCCAGCTGATTTTGGAATATGATCCTCAGCCTCCGTTTGACACGGGTTCCCCAAAGAAAGCGCCTGCTTTATTGGTGGAACAAATAAGAGGGATGTTACAAGAGTTTGCAAAACGGGAACCCAACTTATAAATTACGAATAATTCAGCATATTCTCCAATAGTACCACCTGTTGGACGGGTGGTACTATTTTTATTGAACAAGTTCTTGTCCCATGCTGAGGACAAGAACTTGGTACCTTTGCCGAAAAGGACAAGAACATTGTGCCATTTCCGATTTGATGGTGATCTAATAGTTTCACGCCGAAACTCAATTTTTTTCCATCCACTTAATCCGTTGCTCCAGATGATAATACAAATTCAATGAATCTTTGGAGGTTCAGACTTCATCGTATCGTTAAGGTGGGTCACAAAAATACCTTCGTTCAGGCCAGGGTTATTTCGATATATTTTCGCTTCTTCGACCAGAACTTCGTCTGTATCCGTACCTAGTACCTTTATCGACTCATGAATGAATGACGAAAGTGGCATCGCACGGGGTTCATCGTTGTTGCTTTGAACCCACGGTGGCACAATTTCTATCACTTTAACCGAAGTGTCTTTAAGCATGTATCTTTGGGACAACGTGTAGGTATGAAGCGCTGCCTTCGTTGCGGAATATACAGCCGTTGCGGCTAACGGTACAAAACCAAGGATCGAAGTCGTGTTAATGACAAAAGCTTCTTCTTTGGACTTCAAATGAACGATTAATGCAGAAGTCAACCGAATTGGACCCAGCAAGTTTGTCTCGACCGTCGAAATCAAAACATCCTCATCGATCACTCCCGCCGCATCATCGGGTTGTATGATGCAAGCGATTAATGATGCTTTTGTGAGGCTAATGTCAGAAAAGGAATTCGAGAGCATAACAATTAATCAAATTGCGTCAGAAGCAAATGTCAATCGAGGAACGGTGTATCTGCATTTCGATGACAAGTACGATCTTCGTGAGCAATGCATAACAGCTGAGATTAACCAATTGCTTCGACATTGTATGTCTGGAGATGACCTGAGCCACCTTCCTTCCAAAACCGTACTCCTTCACACTTTTGATTATTTGGAGCAGCATGCTTCTTTTTACTCGATTATGCTGAAGAGCAAGGGAAGCATCGTATTTCGAAACCAAATGGAGACCATGTTAAGAAAAAGTCTGATTGAACATCTGGATTCAAACAATCTCGCTCACGACTGGAACAGGGACATTACAGTACAATTTTTAATTTCAGCATCAGTGGGTGTATTGGAATGGTGGATTATCCGTTCGATGCCGTATCCGCCATCCGTCATGGTTGAACAATTTTGGAACTTGTTGAACCCGGTTGTCGAAGGACACGAACATCGTTCCATTGGAAGTCGCTAATTTGGCGGCTTCTTTTGTGTTTTCTTATGTTTGAAGCGATGGACAAGGACTTGTTCCGATTGCCGAAATGGAAAAGGACAAGAACATATTCCGATTACCGGTTAGATGATCATCTAAATAATAAGCATATGTAGTTAAAACCTCAATAACACATAGAGGTTCACCGAGTATCGGGAGGAGGCTGTTACAATATAAAAATTAAAACTAGCTCTCAAAAGCAATCCAATCTTCTTCTGGAGTCATCTCAAAGATCCTTCCTACCGAAAATTAGCAGATGACCTCATGAGACAATTCGAATCTCCACCGGAAGGGGTAAGGCTGTTTATCCAAAAACTGAATTGAGACAAGGCTGACTTCTCTTTAGCCGCTATGTCAAAGGGAATAATTATGTGAATGTTAAAGCTACGAGACTACACCCGAACTCCAAGTTAACCATACCGGTATAATGTTTATCTTAATAAAAGTAAGTGTCTTTCCCAGTGAACCTTGAAGCACAACAGGAGCAGGATATTTCACAATAAATGACGCCTCGTTCTTCGGTAACTTTGTGCCAGCTTCGCGGATAATGGAAAGATACCTTGTATACCTGATTGAGATATACTCCATATGGATAACATCATGCACTCGTGGGGACCAACTTAAATGGATGGAGAAGCAGGGGGAGACAGCACATGTTTTTTGTTGCTCTCCAACTCGGCTGTCGGTCTGGATTAAAGAAACATATATTTGAAGTAAAAAGATCGCTTCACGATAAGCAAGATTTATATTTGATGACGTCCTTCGAGTTTGATTTCACTACAATGTATTGATGAAAAGGAGATAGGCGAATTATTCGTAAAATTCCTATCAGAATGTATTTATTCTGCCGATAATGAAGGAGCATATATTTTTTTTACTTCAGGAGGAATCGTCCATGAAAAAAACAGTCATCTTGCTAACCAGTCTGGCGCTAATGCTTGGTACCGCCGCAGGCACAAGCTCAGCCAAACCGGGAAATACTCCATCCGGACAATCAGGTAAAGCGGTATCGTCAAAAGCACCCAAAGACAAAGAAACTCAAATTGAGGAGAAACAGACCGAGAAAGTCGAGTCTGCTGACACGGTCAGCACTGAAGAAGACAAAGTTAAGGATCCCTCAACATCGGAGACAGAGAATACAACCAACAATCCAACCGATCCAACCGAATCCAAGAAAAAAGGCTCCAAAGGATACAAAGGTTTGCTAAATGCTATTCAACATGTGGAAGATAAACCGGCAGGTGCTGTACTAGCCGATATTTTGCTTACAAAATATGCGACTGAGCTGACGGACGAACAAATTAAAGAACTTGAAGCCATCCTTGAAAAGGACAAGGCGTTGGAAACTGCAGCAGAAATGCTCGAAAAAAACGGTAGTGTGACTGACGCGGTGTATTTGCAGGAAGAGGCCATTAAAGCCAATTTTAAAAACCTGGACCTGTACAAAACAATGGGAAAACTTAATGAAAAGGCGGGTAAAAAGAATGGGGTGAAGCTGTATGTGAACGGGGAAGCTTCCGACTCCGAACCTTTTGTCAAAAAAGGCAACACGTTTGTTCCTTTTCGCGCCATAGCTGAGTCTTTGAAAGCCGAAGTGGCATGGAATCCCGAAGAGCGCTCCATCATTGTTACGAAGGATGGGGTGAGCATTAAACTTGTGGTTGACAGTAAGACTGCAACTGTTAATGGCAAAAATGTCTCTTTGGATGCGCCAGCCACTATTACAAAAGGCAGTACTTATGTACCCGTACGTTTCATAAGTGAGGCATTGGATGCAACCGTGCAATGGGAAGAAGAAAGTAAAACCGTCGTTGTTTATGAAGAAGAATAATATTGGATGATTGTATTAAACAAGCTCGTCAATAAGCACTTTAGCAAAGAAAGGGGGAGGATGAAAACATATGCCGAGATAGTACTTTGTGATGATTTATCATCGTTAACGTTAAGGGACAAGAACATGTTCCTATTTCAGAATAGGCGTAATCGTTATTTTACCTTTAATCCGTTAAGCTAATGGGCAGGTTAGTTCAATCAGATTTGCGATATTTGGCACCTGCCATGTATTTATCTTGACAGTAATTGGGTTTAACTCGTAATATTTGAATTGGAGATGTAGGAAAGGGGACTCGCCGGACAATGTGGACTTCCTTGTAATGATTATCTAAACTGGATCGCTCGACTTGGTGTTTTGGTTATTACCACACGCCTCGTTTGTGATGCCGATCTGCAATCATTCAAGGGACGCGAGGAACCGTTTGATCAAACCCGGGCGCGGATACTTGATGTATCCGTTTTTGTTATACCTAGGATAATTTCATCTCCAACGAAAAATGGATTTCTCCCTCCCTTATTAAACGGAGGAAATAAAATGAGCAAACTATATGGAAAAACTGCTATCGTGACAGGCACAAGCCGCCCTGGAGGGATCGGAACCGCCGTCTGCCGCACGTTGGCGCACGAAGGCGCTAATGTGTTCTATACCCATCTGTACGATTATGATAAGACAGAGAATCCGGGAGATGCCGACAAGAACTGGCCGGATCTCTTCGCTGAAGAACTTCGCTCGTTAGGCATTAAGGCAGCGCATATGGAGGTCGATCTTACCGATCCCGCTTCTCCAGCGCGAGTGCTTGACGCGTGCCGGTCGGCTGTCGGGCTGCCAACCATTCTCGTTAACAACGCTACGTACAGCGTATCAGCTGATTTCCGTCAATTGAATGCATCACTGATCGATGCGCATTGCGCCATGAACATTCGAGGTACGTTCATGCTATCGGCCGAATTTGCGCGTATGCTGGAGGTTGAACTGGCCGGCCGTCAGGCCCTTAACGGCGGCCGGATCATCAACCTTACGTCCGGTCAGGGTAAGGGGCCGATGCCTGGCAATCTCGCTTATGCCGCAACAAAAGGCGCCGTCTCCACCTTTACCGAATGTCTATCTGCTGAACTGGCTCCTTTTCACATTACTGTGAATGCGGTTGATCCCGGTCCTACCGATACGGGTTGGATGTCAGAAGAAGTGAAAAAAGCCTTGCTACCGGGATTTCCGATGGGCAGGATCGGTCTTCCTGAAGATGTATCCCGTCTGATTGCTTTTCTGGCAAGCGATGACTCCCAATGGATCACCGGACAAATCATCCATTCTAGAGGTGGGTTTTAATTAGGAAGACAGTTCATTAAACTCACGGGAAACAATAGTTCCATAAAACCAAATAAGGCCGCCGATCAACAGGATCGACGGCTTTATTCAATTACTGAGCAGTAAAGTTTAGTTATAATCAACTTTTATCACCAGAAAATAAAGTCTGCTTGGTAAAATTGTGAAGTAAAATTCACATCAACTGGAGTGGATACTATGCTTTCTGAGGAAGATTATGCGAAGGTAGCGAAAGAAGCTTTACATCAATACCCAATCATTTGGGAAAAACTTGTGTATCTCGGAAAGAGTGATAATGTTACATTTCAAGTTCAGACCAACGATGATAATCAAAAGTATCTTATCAAAATCCATATCTCAACGATTTCCATTCACTCAAAAGGGAATGTTGCATCAGAGCTTATTTGGCTTGAAGCTTTGGTTAAAGACACAAATCTCGTCGTACCTGCCCCTGTCAGAAATTTTCAAGGTGATCTGGTAACAGAAATATCAACTGATCTTAGCGAAAACACATTCATGGTGACTATTCATCATTGGATTCATGGAAGTGTGCTTAAAAGAGAGCCAACAAGTAATGAAACTGAAAATTTGGCTCTCTTAATGGCGGCTCTACATAAACATTCTATGCAGTGGATTCCACCGGAAGGCTTTATTAGACCAATATACAATTCTGATCATTTATATTCATCACTTAATCAATTAAAACAGTTAGTAAATTTAGAGCTTATCTCAAGTGAAGTGTTTGTTTATGTGGAAGAGTCAGCCCATAAAATAGCAAATGTGATACAAAATCATAAACGTTTGCCAAGTAACTGGGGAATTATTCATTCTGACCTTCATGAGAGTAACTATGTTTTTTATGAGGATACTCCTCGATCCATAGATTTTTCAAATTCTGGCTATGGCTTTTATTTATTTGATATGGCTGAAACATTTATGCACCTTTCATCTGAGAATAGGAAAGTATTTATTTCAACGTATAGCAAAGTAAATCAACTACAAGAGAATTATTTCGAGATATTAGAAGCATTTTTTATTTGGTCAATAATTAGGACTTTTGCATTCCACTCTCTAAATTCAAATGAACAACCATCCTTAGCGGAAAATTTCCCATCAGTTATTCAGAACTATTTTAGGAAATATCTTAAAGGAGAAAATTTTTTATTGAACTGACGGCGAAATTATAGTTTAACGAAACTAAGAATGCAGCCGACCAAATTAATCGACTGCCCTCACGACTAATTTACTCAGACCGATCCGGATGATTTCTTCATTAATACGCTAGCAAACGTGAGGGGAGCTTAATTAATGTTTGATGACATAGATTTCTCACCGGGAATTATTGCTTACAATGGAACGGAATTCTTGGATCAAGAAGATATTTTTCAAGTCAGCTATAACGATGGAAGGATTATTATTGATGTTGGCTGGTATAGGAAGGAGTTTGCTGTGGTTATAATTAAAGATTTTGATTGGGATAATCCACTAATGGAAAAACGATGTGTAGACTTGAATATGTTACATGACTTGGTCCAAGATTGCTCTGAATATGTAAGGGAGATACGAGGATGAAGATAGTTGACGCTTAATAGAGTAATACTGCATCTGAGAGTAATAATCTCCAAGTGATTTTAGCCACCACCATAACAAAATATTGTTGAGGGAAACGAACTAGTATGGACAAGAACATTTGTTCCCTTCAGTGTCGCTATTATGACATTCCCCATTCTCTTGCATTATGATATGTAAGAACACTGGCCCGAATCGTTAATCATTCTAAGATTATCGGTTCGGGCCTTTTTGATGAAAGTCGCTGATGTCGCAGCATCTCTGATCAGGATTACCCAATATATAACAGATCTACGTCTCCGCCTGTTAACGTCTTCGGAACGCTCCACCGCGGGCCAGAGCATAGAAAATCAAGAGAGCAATGATTGACCCGACGATCGCGGGTATGATATGAAATCCACCCACCACCGGCCCCCTCGGTCCCAACAGTTCATACCCTAACCATGATCCAACAAAGCCAGCAATGATATTTCCGAGTACGCCTCCCGGCACGTCCCGTCCAATCAGATTTCCACTTAACCAGCCAATTAGCCCACCGACAATAAGTATCCAGATTAAATACATGAATTAGTCTCCCTTCCATTGATTTATTACAAGTTATGTTTCATTAGGGAGAATGTTGCGGATGATCCGATAATCGACCACGAAAGCATTTCCATTTTAATCCAATGATAGTAAAATCGGTTGTACAACTACTCGTATGAATGCTGGTGCAGATGGGGATTGGAGAGGGCCAGTATAGAAAGGAGGCACTTAGGTGTTCATGTTTCGAAGTCCTTTTATTTTAGCCTTGTTGATCATGTGTCTGATGTCAGGCTTGGCTGCTTGTTCTGAGTCAGAGCAAACGGAAGATAAGAGTGCTTCGACAAAGGCTAACTTCACGGAGCAGACACAAAGCCTTAATCTGAATGTGGAAGAACCGTCATGGAAGCTGGATACCACCCCCGTGAATCTAACGTGGTTCGTTGGAGCCGAATGGTACGGGCACACTTGGGGTGAGAGCCTGACTTCCAAATATGTCACCCAAAAAACAGGGGTTAATATCGAATTTGAAGTACCTACCGGTGAACCAAGCGAGAGGTTATCACAGATGTTGACGACCGGTAGTCTGCCGGATTTGATAACCATCGGCTCCTGGGAGAGTGCAGTTAACAAACTGAGGGAGAGTAATCTCATCTATGCCCTGGATGAGCTCGCCAACCAGTATGATCCTTACTTTTTCAAGGTAGCAGGTGAGGGTGCTCTACAGTGGTATCGGCAGGAAGACGGGCATACCTATGTCATTCCCAATGATGCATACAGTCCCGAACAGATGCGTTCAACCGGCTTGACGGGAGCCAACCAAACCTTTCTCGTACGCAAAGATCTGTATGAATCGATGGGCAAACCGGACCTTAGCACACCGGAAGGTTTCTTAGATGCACTGCACTTGTTGAAGAATCAATATTCGGTTTATAAAGGTCAGCTCATCAGTCCATTTTGGGCACAGGGGAATGCATCCTATGGGATGACCGAATATTTGCAAAATCTGCTTGCAATCCCCCATGAACAGAACGGTAAGGTATACGACCGAATGACAGATCCCGATTATATCGAGTGGCTGAAAACATTTCGTACCGCTTACGAGCAGGGCCTGATTAATGTTGATTTTCTGGTCGACTCCAGTGCACAGGTGCAGGATAAAACCAACCATGCCCAATATTTTATGATGATTCGGGAATGGACAGACATATCGGACCTCAATGCAAAATTGGAAGCCCTTACGAATCAGAATTCATACTATATTGCTGTAGATGGACCCCGGAGTAGCAGGGGAGAATCCGCCAAACTGTTCCCCGGCAGCATGGATGGCTGGATGGTTACGATGATTAGCAGGTCCACGAAAAACCCTGGACGTGCCATCCGATTTTTGACCTATCTGTCCAGCGAAGAAGGCCAAAGGGATTTATTTTTGGGCAAAGAAGGTGAAACCTGGACGATGGAGAATGGCAAACCCCGGTTGACGGCGGCAATGGTCCAATTGCATGACACGGAGCGGGAGCGGCTGGAAAAGGAATATGGCGTTATGGATACCTACTGGATGCTGCGAAACCCTGCTTTTGTTAACCCGTGGAGACCAGAGCATATCCCGTCCATTAAGCAAATGGAGGCGTTCGCTAACCAGCACGCCGATCTGGACAGCGGCATCTATAAGGGACTCGATCCTGTAGGGGATTCCGATATAGCGTTAGCCTGGTCACGTATTTCTCAGAATTGGGAAGAGGTGCTGCCAGAACTGATTACAGCGAAGGATGAAGCTGCCTTTGACAAAATTTTCGAAAACTTTCTGATACGTCGTGTGAACTACGGCTTTAACCAGGTCATGGAATATCGCTAGGCTGAATTGGAACTGCGGAAAGCCAAGATAGCCAGATAACCATTCCCTAATACATGGTTACCTATCAGCTAACTAGTAATATATGGTATAACAAAGGCGGTGAATACATCAGAATGAAATACCTGCTGAAGAGATTCAAGAAGCTTTATCGCAATGCCCGTATATCCCAAAAGCTTTTTCTGGCATTTAGCCTGATGATTGCCATACCTGTTATTTTGATATCCTTTGTGTATATCCGTATGCAAGAAAACCAGCTATATAAGGACGCTATGGCAACAGGAAATAGTCACGTTTCATGGCTGAATGAACAATTGCGAAGAAGAATGGACATGATTGAGAACGCTTCCAACACAGCCCTCACTCAAAAGTCATTTGTGGATTTTATTCATTCCAATATGATTGTGGATGGACTGCGTCTGGTAAAGTTCAAGCAAAACCAGTATGAGCAAATGCTCAATATCATTCAAAGCAATGCGATGATCAGTGAGCTTAGCTTTTACGTCGATAACCCAAACTTGTATGAAATCTGGCCTGAAATCTATCATTACAAGAAATTTTCGCCGCAGGATTATTGGGTAAAGCTTCGGGATGAAGGTGGTGCGGCTTACCGCTTATTTTCTTTTAGGGATGGTGAAGACACATTATCCTACTATCGTCTGGTTCGCCTTCAAGGGCAGGAACAAAAACGCCCTAGTATTATGGAAGTGCGCGTTCCCCACAGCATGTTTTTCAGCGACCTGCTCCAGGAGAACAAGGGGGACTTCTTTTCGGTGTTGATGAACGCAAGTGATCCTCCCCAGTATGTTTACAATCCCCAGCATGAGTTTTCTGAGAAGTACGGGCAGGGGATGGAGGAGATCCTTGGCAATATTCATCGCCAGCTGGATATATTGCCGCAGGAAAGCCCGCTTCAGGTTAAGGTGGGAGATCAGAGCTACTATGCATTGTATCGATACATCGCTCCGTTGAACACATATGTGGTCGATATTGCTTCTCATCAGGCATTGATGAAAGGGCCGCGCAGTTGGTATGCATTTGTGGTAACGATTACATTATGTGTATTGCTGCTGATTATGCTACTTGTATCCCAAACGACGCGGCGTATTTTCCGGCGGTTGGACAGCGTATTGGTATCCATGCGTCAGGTACGGAAAGGCGAGCTGGATGCAATGATTGATACAGGCCTTGATGAGAACGAAAGAGGGGATGAAATCGATGAGGTGGCAGTGAATTACAATAAAATGTTACATGAGGTCAAACGCCTAATGACACAGGTCGTGGATAAACAGTTAATTGCCAAAAACGCACAGTTGCACTCCCTGCATTCGCAGATCAATTCTCATTTTTTATATAACGCCCTGGAATCGATCCGGATGGTGGCAGAAGTACAGAGGCAGCCTGCTATAGCCAATTCATTGGTGTCGTTGGGCTCGCAGCTACGTTACAGCATGCAGTGGCGTAGCGATACTGTTGCTTTTCGTGAGGAGCTTGCCAATATCCAAAGTTATATTGAATTTATCAACTTTATGGAAGGCGGCAGTATCGTTATGACGGCAGATCTTCCTCAGGAGATACTTTGCTACGCCATTCCCAAGATGTGTATGCAGCCCATCGTTGAAAATGCCGTTCATCACGGGGCACCTTCAGGCGGCAGGGTATCTATAGAGATTACCTTTTCTGTGGAGAATGACAGTCTGCTATTCATTAACATAAGAGATGACGGAGAGGGGTTAGAGCCGGAGATGTTACACCGTCTTCAGGCAGTACTGCGAAGCGAATCGGATACGCCTATGGTTACTAGCAGGAGCGGACTTGGTTTGGAAAACGTGAATAAGCGGTTGCAGCTTCATTATGGCAAAAATTGCGGTCTTTGGATTGATAGTGTGCAAGGTGCATATACCTGTGTAACGATACGCTTGCCTTGGGAAAATGTAAATCTTGGAGGGTGGTAGAGCATGATTAATATCCTGATTGTGGACGATCAAAAACACATTCGTGACGGCCTGCAGGCCATGCTGCATCAATTTCCTCTGAAGCTGAACAACATATACTCTGCCGCCAGCGGAATAGAGGCGCTGAGCCTACTACGGCAGCATTGCATTCACATCGTTATTACCGATATCAGGATGCCGGATATGGATGGGTTGGCACTTATGGCTCAAACCAAAGAGGAATACATGGATGTGGAATACCTTATTATCAGCGGATATAGTGATTTTACATATGCCCAAAAAGCGATCGGGCTTGGGGCAAAAGGCTACTTGCTAAAACCTTTGAAGCGAGAGGATCTGCAAAATTCCCTGGAGCATATATGGCAAGAGATCCAGACACGGCAGGCACTTACGCATAATATGCAGCATGTATCCCGTCTCGCCCAAGAGACCGAGAGTAAAGAATTAAGAATGTTTATGCAGGGTGCGTTAAGTGATGAAGCATGGATTTTTCAGATTGAGGAACAAAATGATGCATTATGGCGTAATTATCGCCTAGCCCTGTTGCGGGAAGATGTTTGCATGAGCCAGCCCGGAGCCAGCAGCGTCCATAGCATGGAAGCCATTGCTTATCGTGTGTTTGGCAGACAAGGTTGTATTTGCCTGCAACATCGCCCATACCTGATCCTTGCGGTGGATGCGTCCATAGATCCAAGTGTCCTGCCTGCAGCGCTCAAGGAAGGAAAGATCGATGCCATAACGGCCATAACTAACCCGATTCAGGGGTTAAAAGAACTACCATACAGCTATATCCAAGTGCTTGAGCTCTATCGCCACAGTTACTTGTTTCCTGATCAGTGCAGTATCTTCCCAGCACATATTGAGCATATGGAGCAGCAGTGGCAACTTCCCTATGAAGACTTATATGAACTCTTCCAGTCAGTCGGAACAGATAACAGTGGAATAATGACTCAGGGTATTTCTGCACTATTTCACAAAAAGGTACTGCAACGCTATCCTATTCGCTATACCCAGCAGCTCTGCGCCGCCACCGTTCAGATGATGGAGGAATACGAACGAGTTATCCGCCCTTATATGGGGGAAGAAGCGCTGGACCTTGAATCATTGCGTAATCTCTTTGATTATCAAGGGATGCGTGATTATATACAAGCACTGCAACAGCAGCTGCTTCGGCTGAATCAGTTCTATTATGACTATAAATGCAGCTATCGCCATTCGAACGATCTTAATGAAGCCATTCGTTTTATACACGAGAGTTACCATAAACCGCTGGATCTTGCGATGGTATCCAATCATGTATCGCTTAATTATGCTTATTTTTCAAATCTGTTTAAGAAGAATATGGGTAAAGGTTTTGCTGAATACCTACGGGATGTACGTCTGGATAAAGCGCGGCGGCTTCTCGCCGAAACTGATCATAAAATTGTTGAGGTGGCTGCTATGGTTGGATATGAAAGCTATAAAAGCTTTACACGCGCGTTCCGACATGTGATGCAGATCCAACCCACAGAGTACCGACAGATGATGCGACAGAAGGCAGAGCAGAAAAGCTCATTACCATAACGTCATACCATGAAACAGCATAATCAAATGGACAGTCTCCCTTGTTAAATATGCGAATTGAATCAAAAGCCAAAAAAATGGGATACGACAAAAACAATTGTACCTTTTCAGCGAATTAACCTATTCGATAGAATAAAGATATCCCTCCATGTAAGCGATTTCTTTAATACGCATGGATTGGGAGAAGTTATTAGTCTATTAAAGGAGGGCAATTATGAATCCATCTCACTTTACGGAGAAACGGTTTATGAAAAAGGTATTCGCTATGTTCCTTGTGGTTGTAATGCTGGCCAGTATTGGCATACTGCCGGCTTCAAAGGTTCAGGCAGCGGGAACTACTGTAACCTCAATGGAGTACTTCTCACCCGCAGACGGGCCAGTTATTTCAAAATCAGGGGTTGGCAAGGCCAGCTACGGATTTGTTATGCCTAAGTTCAATGGGGGCTCCGCGACATGGAATGATGTTTACAGTGATGTGGGCGTTAATGTAAAAGTGGGAAACAACTGGGTTGATATCGACCAGGCAGGCGGTTATATCTATAACCAAAACTGGGGGCACTGGAGCGATGGCGGCTTCAATGGCTATTGGTTCACCCTCTCCGCAACAACCGAGATTCAACTGTACTCCAAAGCGAATGGTGTGAAGCTGGAGTATCAACTGGTATTCCAAAACATCAACAAAACAACCATTACAGCGATGAATGCAACACAAGGTCCACAGATCACAGCAAGTTTCACAGGCGGTGCAGGCTTTACATATCCAACATTCAACAATAATCCTGCGGTCACTTATGAAGCTGTTGCGGATGATTTGAAGATGTATGTCAAACCTGTAAACAGCAGCACCTGGATTGACATAGACAATAATGCAGCCAGCGGCTGGATCTACGATCAAAATTTTGGCCAATTCACTGATGGCGGCGGTGGGTACTGGTTTAACGTAACGGAGTCGATCAATGTCAAATTGGAATCAAAGACTTCTTCGGCTAATCTTATTTATACGATTACGTTTAATGAACCTACAAGAAATTCATATGTCATTACGCCATACGAAGGAACAACCTTCACAGCAGATGCGAATGGTTCCATTGGGGTTCCGCTTCCGAAAATAGATGGGGGGGCCCCAATCGCCAAGGAACTGGGCAATTTTGTATACCAAATTAACATCAATGGACAATGGGTTGATTTCAGTAACTCCAGCCAGAGCAAATTTGCATACTCCGGTAATGGGTACAACAATATGTCCGATGCCAACCAGTGGGGATACTGGGCCGATTATATCTATGGCCTTTGGTTCCAGCCGATCCAAGAAAATATGCAGATTCGTATCGGCTATCCGCTGAACGGTCAGGCGGGCGGTAATATTGGCAACAACTTCGTGAACTATACCTTCATCGGCAATCCAAATGCCCCGCGTCCTGATGTATCCGATCAAGAGGATATCTCCATCGGAACACCAACCGATCCGGCTATCGCGGGCATGAACCTCATTTGGCAGGATGATTTTAACGGAACTACACTGGATACAAGTAAATGGAACTATGAAACAGGATATTATCTCAACAACGATCCCGCTACATGGGGATGGGGGAATGCAGAGCTGCAGCACTACACAAACAGCACTCAAAATGTTTATGTACAGGACGGAAAGCTGAATATCAAAGCCATGAACGACAGCAAATCTTTCCCGCAAGACCCGAATCGGTATGCACAGTATTCTTCTGGAAAGATTAACACCAAGGATAAACTGTCCTTGAAGTACGGCCGAGTCGATTTTCGTGCCAAGCTTCCTACAGGTGATGGTATATGGCCAGCACTGTGGATGCTTCCACAAGATTCGGTATACGGCACTTGGGCTGCATCAGGTGAAATTGATGTGATGGAAGCGAGAGGCCGTCTGCCTGGATCAGTAAGCGGTACCATTCACTTTGGGGGACAATGGCCCGGGAACCAGTATTCCGGCGGTGATTATCACTTCCCGACAGGGCAAACTATTGCCAATGATTATCATGTATACTCGGTAGTCTGGGAAGAGGATAACATTAAATGGTATGTAGACGGCAAGTTTTTCTATAAAGTCACTAACGAGCAGTGGTATTCCGCAGCTGCACCGAATAATCCGAATGCACCTTTCGATGAGCCATTCTACCTTATTATGAACTTGGCAGTCGGCGGAAACTTTGACGGCGGCCGTATTCCAAGCGCCTCCGATATCCCGGCGACTATGCAAGTGGATTATGTTCGCGTGTATAAAGAACAGTAATTTGCGATTTCGGATACAGCAATGAAGATCAGATGGAACAGATGCTGTGCAATCCGGAGAACCTGAAATCTCATACTCTGAAAAAGGCTTACGACCGATTCCCAATATTTCAACCTGGGAATCGGTCGTTTAAATTTAGACTTGATAATTTAGTTCATCGGCTGTAACCTCTTGTCGAAGGACAAGAACTTATTCCCATCAGACTTCATCGTATCGTTAAGATGGGTCACAAAAACACCTTCGTTCGGGCCAGGGTTATTTCGATATATTTTCGCTTCTTCGACCAGAACTTCGTCTGTATCCGTACCGAGTACCTTTATCGTCTCATCATTGTTGAGAAGAAGCTTTATCTGTTTCATTAAGCTAACGGGCAGGCTAGTTTAATGAATTGAACTTATTAGAGTGACTCGCAGAGCAAATCTGATCAATCTTTAGGTCCTATACAATATTTATTTGGTGACCAGGATCTAGTTGAACAGTTCTTTTCTTGAATTAACTATCCCCTTTAAATGGGGTCAAGGATTGTCCGATCTTAAACATATACTCTATTGCTTTATCTTTACTGATAATACTGATTGAATTAACATTATTGTTTGATTTAATATTCTTCCTTTCAATAAGGATCAGACCTGTTGGAATGACAGCGCAAAACATATTATTGTTAAGTGACAATATAGCAGGAACGTTTTCATATGTCTTATGAAGAAAACAACACAATAAAAGTCAAAAGTTGGCGAATATTTGTCCATTATCCGAAATTTGACACATGAAAATTCTGTGTTATTATGTATAATAATAGAAAATTACACGTTTCAAAGAATTGTTCTAGTTAAATTTGGAAGTTTATCGGATGATTTTGTCATCGTTCTACTTAGCAATTAGCTAACTTATTTTATCCTTCGCAAAAAAAGTCAGATTAGTTTTCGTATGGTACTTTGGAAAAGGTCACAACGTAAAATTACATGACACTCTTCTTGTTCTACTCCATGTTTAAAGAGTAGGTCCACATTTTCATTATGCAAATCTCAAGACAGCACTTTTATATTAACCACACTCAAAATGCACTCTCTTTCATTTCACATCATATTTGCTGGACACATCGACAACATAACACGTCAGAATTATTTAAAAAGGATGGTGTTATATATGCGTTCAAACGAAGTAGGGGATCCTTTTCTTTTTGAAAGCAAGATAAAGTCAGAATATGAAAAAATAGAGTTAAATGTACTGAAAATCCTGGAATTAAAGAGGGGACAGCTCCCCTTAAAAATAGATGATAAGATCTGGATTTACAACGGAAATATGCTCCACAAAGCTGCTTTGGCTGAGAAAATGCATACGCGATTAGCCCACAGGACGAATCTGATCACCATTGGAGGTACATGGGAGACTCGAGGTTTTAGTTCCATCGCTCCTTTAATTTATACTATTATCTCTTTTCTACTTCACAAAGGGGAAGACAAACTTCTAAAAAATCATGCGCCAGAGATCCTGTATCTCTTTCCGGCGTTTAGTTCCGAGCCTCCTTTTGTGAATGCTCAAAAGCTCGAAGACATTGCACTTCCTCCATCACGTCGCAGATTGCATAAAGAATCTGAACAAATGTTCAGAGTTACACAGACCATTGTTAAAGTTTTATTAGACTATACCAAATATCTGGATCATACAAACACCATATTTCTGTTCGATCAGATCGACAGAATGGACGAGCATTCTCTTCGATGTTTCGCTCGGTTGTCAAAATGTATTGATGATCTGCCCGTTGTCATCGTTGCAACCGTATCCGAAGCTAGTAATCTTGATTCCCGTTTCCCAATGGCAGCAGACAGTGATATTCGTATGCACGTGAATCTGGCCGAAAACAGGAATCGACTCCTTGAAAGTCTCTACAACCAAATCACCCCTACTGTACATGAGATAACCGATTGGAAAAATGGGTATGAAAGTATATTCTCATATGGCAACTCACTAAAGCTGGAGCTTACGAACAATGAAACTCAAAAAACAACAAGACTTCTAGACTGCATGGAGAGTGGGGATACAGAACAATTAGACGAGATATTACTTGAAGCTCTGGAGACCAGTGTCTTCACACAAAATTATGAACATGCGCTCTTTCTTGTCAATAAAGTATCCCGGCATATCCATGATCTGAAAAAACAAACCATAGTGGAACTATGGATATATATGGGGTTGTGTTATGCGTATATGGTTGAATACGATAAAGCACTTAACCTTTTTAAGCATGCGCTTACCTTCACAGAAGATAAATTAAAAAAATCCGAACTACACTTGTATATCGCATTACTGTGTACAAAAAGGTTAAACACCCCATTAGTAGGAAGGGGATTTATTGATCAAGCACTCCAAAACATAGCGGATACGACCGGTTCCGAAGTAGAAGTTGAGCGAACTTGGTTACATAACCTAAGGGCACTTACCTACGTGGAAACGGGCGATTTAGCTCAAGCATTTAAAGAATGCAAACAAGGACTTGAACACATAAAGGAAGGTAATCGAAAGGAAGATGCCATCCATATAAAAATAAACTTAATATCCAATATATCTGTTTTGTTTGAATATATGAAAAAAGTGGACACAGCACTCAAACATTGGTCAAAATTCGAAAAGTTTGTTACTCATTCAAGCCCGGTTTTTACGAAGCATTATTTATACAGGAAAGCAGGGTTGCTCTTCAAACTACAGCGATACGCTGAAGCAATCCAATCATTAAAAGATAGTTATCGCATTGCAAAAGACATGAATGATGCTTTTCATATGGACATCATTGCCAGAAGTCTGGGAGCTATATATTTTGAGCAGCGACTTTATGATAAAGCGACGCAGTGGTACAGAAGAAGTCTTGATTCCAAGTTACTGCTTATACAGGATGAAGACCTTCCTCGGGTCGCAACGGCACTAGCGATATGTCTAGAAAAGCAAGGAAATGGGGATGAGGGGAAGCAGGAAATTTTGAACAGCTTAAAAATCCAATCCAAAGGAAGCGCTGCGGAGAAAGCAAGTGAAATCCTTCTAAGATGGGATCAAAAGAAAGATGAGACATGGGAGAGTTACGTAACATGGTCAATCCAAAAACCAGAAACCAAATTGAATCGACCGTTTGATCTGACTAATCTTTATTCTGAAAAACCGGAGAGAATCCGTGTGGGTTAATACATCTACCTGGGAATGGCTAAAGCCATATGTATTACGTAGCACCTCTCTCCCTATAGAAAACATTCTTCAGCTAAGAGTAGTAACAACCAAGGAACATTTTAAACAATGGAAAAAGGCACGTAAAGATTATGAAGATTGGTGCGATCATTGGATTCAAGAGATCCGATCGATTCCAAAACAGAATGTTGTCCTTTCCCATCAACGTAAGATCATCCGAAGAATAGAACATAAGAATCCCTTAACAGACAATGATAAATCTATACTACTAGACTGGCACATGGAAGAGCATATCCATAATTATTCCCTTAAACATCAACAGATCGCTCAATATGAAATGTTAAGTCGCAAAACATTCGAGGAAGAACTCGAGTTATTACAACAAAAGCTGTTTGAACTTTATCAGTCTGATCTTTATGACCGAATGCTTTATACGATTAACCCGACATTTTGGAACTTTTATCAAACCTATAAGCAAAAAGATCAGGCGAGCTTTAGTCAAAAAAGACAGATGGGGAGAACCCTCTTCGCCTATCTTCAACGTGTTACTACAAAAAACGATACGATGGGTGAATTCGGTCCCATTAGTTATGGCATTTTAGATCAAGGCTCACCCCTAAAAGAAAGAAAGATCACACAGAAAAAAGCATTCATCTCGCATCAAGCGTTGCAAAAAATATTAACTGCAATAAAGGAAGACTTGGGAGAAAAAATAGCGGAATGGAGGCTTCCTTCCTCCTCCGTAGATGGCTTAGATGAATTGCAACGTCTACTTCAATCAGGGGATTACCATTCCCATAAATGGCTCATTACTTTATCAAAGATCGAGCACTATCTCGATAAGTATGTCAATAGTTCATCTCCTACTGAAAAGAGTAAAACCATAGCTAACCTAGAAGAAATTTATACTCGAATTACGGGAGAGCGTTATCAAGGTAAAAACACCCAATATTTTGCGGATAAAACCTTAGTTTACGAGGAGTGTTATGATCAGCAGTTTATGCCCGTCGTTATCCCGAAGGATCTTTGGCAGGAGTTAGACCAAGCCATACTAATCCAAGCAAAACTTCGATTAGAACGGTGGAAGGTATTCCAAAGAACAGCCATGCAACATTTTGAAAAAGTTAGTCATGGCCGTTCATCTATACCAGCAAAGAAATGGATATCGTATTGGCTAAGGAACCCTCCAACCTTAAAAAATCAGTCCATGGTGGAATTTCTAGAGACTTGGTTGGTCGAAGATCAGGGTACTTCCTACATTCAGGTGCCTCAAAGTGTGTTGCAGGAATGGCAAGCAGAACTGAATTCATTTAGATGGCTTCTATCTCCTGACCTTATGATCGCTGGCAGTGAAAGTGACGCGGGGATCGAGGTCACATCCATTGTTATAGGAGAACTTCATCATGGTTTTACGGGCGATGGGTGGATGCAATTTTTTAATAAGGAAAAAGGAAAACTACGACAAACCGTACATGAAGCCCTACATGTAGAGAATAGTGCAAAATCGTGGGCAAATTGGGTATTTAAACGCACAATGAAAAGCACACCACAGGAATATCCGGGTCTTTCCGTAGAATTAACCGGTGTTTCTGCATCCAGCAAAGGTAACATTTTGTCTTTAGACCAACTTGAAGTACGAATTAAAAATAATGAAGTAGCCCTTTTTATCAAAAACACTCATCATTGCTTACATTTTTATGCTCCTGCTCTTGGATTTAAAGAAGAAACTTTTTTTCCGTTTGCGCTGTTCTGTTCACCCATGTTTGATCCACCTAAATCAACATCAAAAGGTAGACACCCATCCCTTAAAGTAGGGAGGGTCACCATAATGCGTGAGCATTGGAGGTTTGAACCTTCAGATTGGGTCGGGGAGCAGAACATATCGGATTGGTTTCAACAGTTTGAACGGCTGCAGACGATCCAAAAAAGATTTCATTTACCAACCGAGGGTTTTCTTCATTTCTCACATGAACAGAAGCCCATGTGGTTTGATTTTGATAATCCTTTTTGTGCAGATATGTTTTTTAACGAAGTCAAAAAAGCAACTTCTTTTATGTTCACGAGAATGGATCCTTCTCCAAAGGATTTATTCATTAAAGATGAGAAGGGGCACTACTGTTGTGAGCTGCGTACTTTTGTATATAGAAAAGAAAACTCCATTTAGCGTTAACTATAGTCTTTATTATACCTTGCAAAGGAGGTGATGAAGATGGCTGACACAGTTGAATTAGAAGAATTGGATCTGGAATTAGAAGACCTTGATGATATCGATTTCGAATTGGAAGAGATCGAGGATAAGATTGCCCCTCTAGCCCTTTAGTCACACCAATTTTTGCGTATAGGGATCGGCTTTTACAGCCGATCTTTACGCAAAAAATGAAGTAAAGAATGAACTAAAAGGGGGATATCATGCAGAATATTCACCTATTTGCTGAATACAAGAAAACAGAGCTTCGCGTATTTGACAATCTTGAAAAAAGCGAAATTAAGAACCTGACCGAGATGGGCAGTGCTGTTCGATTGAATCATGGGGCTCATCGACAAGTCATCGCGATCTCGGACTTGAATCCGGATTCACTTTATTCTGCTTCCAAACATCTTGTAAGAGGCGACCCATTACCGTTGTTTAAACATTGGGAGCCCAAGCAGGAGAAAGCTTTTGAGGATGATTTAACGGACGAAATAGACAAGTGGAATCATCAAATGAATCATTTAGCTCTTCATTTTTCACCAGAGATCATATCAACAAGAGCTTACTGGAAATCTGTAAAGCAACATGTATGGTTTTTTGCGACAGAAGTCGGGCTTCGAGAAGATATCAGGCCTTGTTTCATGTTGGAGTTGGAAGTACTTGCGAGACAAAATAAAAAAACAACGAAGTCGAGTGTGACGAAGAGCTGGATTTCTCCAAAATATGTAAACCAGGCAGAACTTGAAAAGTTGGTTCTGTACGCTGCAGAATCAGCGTTGGACAAGCTCCATGCAAAACCTTTTCACTCAGGAGCATACTCGTTAGTCTTAGGCCCTTTAGCAGCTCCTGGCATCTTTCATGAAGTTGTGGGTCATGGACTCGAAGCAGATATAGCTGCTCTAACAGGCGCTGCATTTCATAACAGTAAAGGTGAAAGAATTGGCTCCGACAAACTTACCATTGTAGATGATCCAACAAGTTTGGGTTTGCCTGGGAGCTATAACATAGATGACGAAGGAATCACCGCCAAGTGCACCACATTAGTGGAAGAGGGGAGAATTTCAAATTATTTAAGTCACCTGCACAGTAAAGTACAGAGCAACGGACATGGACGTGTCATAAATTATGCCCATCCTCCCCTGGTAAGAATGTCTAATACGTTCGTATTGCCCGGGGAAGATGAACCAGAAGAAATTATTTTAGAAACGAAATCAGGTATTTATATAAAAAATGCTTTTAATGGAGACGTAAATATGATCACTGGGGAATTTAAGATTCATGTTACCGAAGGTTATCTCATAGAAAACGGTAAGTTAACAACGCCAATAACGCCCTCCATATTAAAGGGGGATGGGCGCAAGCTGCTTCGTTCTATTGATAGGGTAGGGAATGATTTTCAGATTCATGCGGAAGTAAGAGGTGGATGCGGAAAACTAGGGCAATCTCCTTTACCCGTCTCGGCTGGATCACCAACAGTAAGAGTACTTGATTGGGAAGTGCAGGCCATAGAGTCATGAGAAAATATGCGGATTATTATGGAACAGAATTATGTCAGAAATCATGGATCATGACCGAACTGGAATCCCTTTATTCGGAGAGAAAAGGATGTGGAGCATCGTTACGGAGGTGGAACGATGATCAATTCTATTCATGTATTCGTCCTTTATCCAATTATACAAATGTGAAAAATCAAAATTGGAGTCAGTGGAGCTGTGATACAGGAGTCTCAGGGGTTGTACCACACCGGTCAGATCCAAAGAATATATATCAACCCCATTTGGAAATTTACCAACCCATCTCACCCCATACAATAGATCATATCCTGCGTGAAGGAAAAGAAATGATATTTTCTATCGCTGATCTTATCGTGAGCCCAACCCTATTTTTCGAAACGGAAGAGAAAACGGCCTTTTACCAAGATACGGAGGGAAGAGAACACGAGAAAAGAGAGACTCAACATACCGTTTCTGTTTTGGTTCAAGGGAAATCCAATAGAGCAAGTACGACATTCTCTTTTCGCTCCATGATAGATCTAGATTGGCAGTCACTATGTGGAGAGTTAAATAGTCAACTGCAAACTCAAGCAGAGCGCCCAAAAAGAAGTGTAAATCATTCATCCATCATATTAACGGAGCAGGGAACAGAAGAGCTGCTTAAAGCTCTCGGAAACCTTTTTATTTCTGACTATATGGATACGAATGTACCCGTACTTTGGCAGAAACAAGGGAAACGAATTGCAAGTCCAGCACTCACATTAACGGATTGCGCTCACCTCCCTAAGCTGCTGAGAAGCTCAAGTTTTGATGATGAAGGAGCCCTGTGTAAAGACATTGCATTAATTAAAAATGGTGTATTTAACGAAGCCTTGCATTCACTTTCTTCTTCAACCAGGCATAAGCAGATGGCTAATGGCCGAGCGTTTCGTAAAGATTATCAGACTATGCCTAAAATTCAATATACGAACCTGAAGGTAGAGGAAGGCTCCCATTCAACAGAAGAACTGATAACTAGAAACCCATCCGGTTTCTTATTGAATCGCAGCTACGGTGGACATATTCGAGGTGGCAAGCTCATTTTTGGAGCGGAAGGTTGGAGAATTCATAATAACACCTTGGTAGAGAGATTAACCCAAGTCCAAATTGAAGCGCCTTTATTTCAGATGTTACGTTCAATTGATCCTGCAACAGATGGATACAGCAATACATTAGGTAGAGGATTTATATCTCCATCTTTGTATGTAGAAAACGTATCTGTAATCTATTAAAGAGGTGAGATCATGAAGGTAATGAAATCCGATAAACTCGACCTTTTCAATTGGATAGACCAGGGGGCAGAGCATCAGTGGTTTTCCGCTTCTCCGAGTATTACGGGCCGGGAGCATCATGAGCTGCCTCCTTTACACGAAAGAAAGTCCATCTTGATCGAGCTAAAAGAGGACACATATCTGCCGGCCAAGCTGCTTTATAAGGTGTGGGATGTTTTAATTGATCCTTATATTGCAAAAAGAACTACCATTCAAAATGCCTACAAAGCTTTGCATCAGGCTCTTAAAGAGGATGAGACAGGCTGGTTAACTCCCCTTCCAGCTCACCCATTGGATCGGCAATTTTCAACCAATATGGAGAAAATACTTCGTATAGCTAATGATACGGTGAGCTGTTTACTGGAGATTCGCGAGCAGACAACCGAAATACAAGTCCCCTGGATTCTACCATTAAATGTCTCTTACTTGGATAAGGTAAGTTTGATATTTTTGCAACGACTTATTTATCGGACGAAAAAACTTCCGATTGCTATAGATACGTATTACTTCTACCAAGAACACATCTCATCTAAAGACCTAGATGCTAATCAACTCATTTATATTCGTGTACGGGATTTTTATAAATCATTAGGTGTAGACCACTTAAATCAAACGGACAAGACCAGATTAAGCAATGAACAGTTCCAACTATTAAAAACACCTTTAGAAAAAGCAGTTGTTTGGTGTGACGGCTACTCAGTATTGGCACACGCAAACCAATTGCTTACTAAGGTATGCAATGACGAAGAAGAGGCAGAGCTTTTATTTCTTGTTATGCGTGCATACCTATTCGAGAGACAGCTCTCTGCAGCAGAATCAACACTGCAAAAAATCATTCAAACCAATAAATACTCCAGCAGTATTCGTGCAAGAGCATCGATCTACTATGCACTGTTATTAGCGAATCATATTAAACGTCCTGAAGAAGCTATTCACGTTGTAGATCAAGGGATGAGGTTTCTGAGTGGAATGAATGATGAATCGGCGGTCAGAGAGATGGCTTGGTTACATAATGTAAAAGCTTTAACTTATTACAGGCTTCAACAACTGCCCCAGGCAGCGAAATCCTTACAACAAGTTAAGGTATACATTAAGCAACTAGGGAAGGAGGATACGGTTCTGCTTTCATCTGCATATGCTCAGAACTCAAGCTACCTTTATGAAGCCATTGGAAAAATAGATGCAGCAATACAGACACAGCAGATATTTATTCAGAAAAACGCAGGCCAGGACGACAGTTTTTTAGTTGCACATTGGTTCCGTATTGGATTTCTAGCTGGAAAAAAAGGTGAACTTCATATCGCGCTAAGTTGGTTAGACAAAGCGTACGAAGCTTGTAACCGGATATCTGACCCTTATATGCAAGAATGGATTGCCAGAAGTACAGCATATATATTACTTCAGTCAAAGGAGATGGATCGAGCAGCATTATGGCTACAAAGAAGCACAGATCTATGCAATAAAATTCATCTCCTCCCTGAGTTGATAAGTGTATCTACAGCTTTATATGCAGTCCACCAAATGATTGGTGTATCAGAAGAGCCATCGGAATCACCAATCAGACGAGATGAGAGTTTATCTCCTTCTGAATTGAGGATTAGAAAAGAACAATTAGAACATATCGAAAGAGGGGAGATTGAAGTTTACCAAATCATCCCGAAACCGAATTCAAGATTTTTTTATCCTTTTCATCATTTTTGGTTTTAAGGGAGGAACCCCATTTGTCAGAAATCATACCTCTACGTAAAAATAGAAGTTTTAATTTTTGGGTATCCGCCCAAATTGTTTCGCCAATAGCGGAAAGTTTCTCAACAATTCTAATTACATGGACCATTTGGAAAGAGTCCAATTCAACTACACTCCTGGCTTTAACCCTGATTCTTACGACGATCCCACAAATTATTTTTGGAATGGTTGCTGGAGTCGCAACGGATCGGTTTAACCGCAAGAAAATTGTGATGTTTTGTAATGCAATAAGAGCAGTCCTCATGGTTGTGATGGGACTCTTAGCCTTTTCTAGTCTCTTAAATGAAATCATTTTTATGCTGGCTTCGTTCATATTGGGTTTCTTGCGTTTATTTGCAATGACCGCTTACAGAGCAGCCATGCCAGGTATCGTTCATAAAGAGCAATTAATGAAAGCCAACTCTATCACCAACAGTGTAAGAATGGGCTTTTGGCTGATTGGACCGTTATTTGCTGGATTCTCATTAACCTTACTTAGTACCGGTCAAATTATGATTATGAACGCGATCCTATTTATTATTTCTGTTTTTTTACTTATGCCTGTGCAGATTAAGCAAGTGAAGGTGGAGCATAAGAACAAAAATCTCTTTAAAGAGCTAGGTGTCGGATTAAAACTGGTTTCTCAGGATCGACTTATCTTCTCCATTTTTATCACGTTTGCTGCGTTTACATGTTTCGGTCGAGGGATTGCCCATCTAGGTAATCTGATGGTATCGAACGAAATTGGATTGGACTCGTCAGGTTTTGGTGTTCTTTCGAGTGCTGATGGATTTGGATACCTCGTTGCAGGAATTATTCTGGCTCGTCTTGCGATTATAAACAAATATCGTACAATGATGCTCGCTTGGCTAGGCGGCGGAGTCGCATTTCTTTTCATGCCGTTTAGTGATTCTATATGGCTTCCTCTCATTCTGTTGTTCATGGTTGGTTTAACTCAACCCTTCGTCGATGTACCCTTAGTTACTTTAGTGCAACAAAGAGTGGCAGATGAACACTTAGGTAAAGTTTTTGGATTTCATACGGTAACCATCTGGATCGGGGAATTCATGGCCTATGCGTTATTTGGATATTTGTTTGGGGCTTTTACCCCTACTATGGTCTATGCAACTTCCGGTTTCATCGTAGGAATTCTGGCGATCGGAATGTTGATCTTTGCTCGAATCAGGCTGAAATACACGCAAGACAACATTCAACAACCAGAGAGCATGGCGAAGAACATCAGTAATTAGGAGGTGCAACAATGACGTTAGAAATGACAACGGATAATCAACGGAAACAATTAGACCAAGGCGAATGGCGTTTCTTCCCGCATGTTATTCTTCGTAGTGCAGGGTTTCCCTTACACTGGTTACAACAGCTTTCTTTTTCAGTCACATCCGAGTTGATTTATGAAAAGAAAAAACATGAAGCAAAGTGTAAAGAAGCACTTCAGGATTTTAAAGTCGCACTAAGGAGCATGCCTGAATTAACGAATCGACAAAGAAAGAGACTGCATCGCCAACTGGATCTTTATACATGGCCAGAGGGTGAGGGGAGTCGTGAATTACGAAGCAGAATAGACGATCATCAGCTCATAGAAGCAAAGGAAAGAATCAATACATTAAAGGAAATATACAAACAAATAAACACGGTATTTGAAGATGAGTTAATGAGAAACAGGAGACATTTGCAGCAAATATTTATTGAAAATGTAAATCTTCAAGAAGCGACCTACCTTTCATCTCCAAATGCATATGAAAATGGATTAAACTTGTTTCTAACAAATGAGTTGGATTCATCTCGCACATATAGGCAACGAAAAAAGGAAAAGATGGCAGCGAAATATTTACAGCGGTTCACTTCCAAGAATGAAACCGCCAGTTTCTATGGCCCTGCTAACTACGGCGTGTTTACATTTCAGCCTGGCCAACTGGAGATTCGTATTAACGGTAAAATAAAGCGTCAATTATTTCTTGCTTACTGGGCAGTACAAAGCCTAGCCGACAAAATTGCACATGATTCACATGTACAGCCTTATCTTAAACCTAAACTCAGCCCTTTCCTTATAAGAGAGGGATCTCGGCTTAGACAAGCAGCGAACAACAAATTAATCCGGCTTCCGGATGTATATCTTCAAATTATTGAAGAATGCAATGGGTTAAAGAACGTTATTGAAATCGCTCATGCTCTGGATTTACCGGTTACCGAATGTCTGTCTCGAATGATGAAATTAAAAGAAAAACGTGTACTGGTAGTGGAAGTTGATTTTCCAACTTCGGTATTTGAAACGTTTCACGAGCTAAAAGAGTGGATCAGCCGGCTACCAAAGGACTGTGCGTCAAAGGCAACCTGGCAAGAAATTGCTGATGAATGGTCTACCCTTTTAAAGGAATGGAATCAAAGCAGCAGCTTTGAACAACGCCGCAAGCTGTTAAAGTCACTTGAAACATCCTTCGAAAAACATATTGGATTATCTTCTAGGAAAGATCAGGGAAAGCATTATAGCGACAGAATGATCGTATATGAAGAGGCTTCCGGAGATGTCTCCACTTGTCGGATTGGACAACAATTAAAGGACAAATGGAAAGCACAACTAAGCCCCATTTTTCGATTATTGACTTGCCGTGCTGCTGTTGAACACCAGGCATTCACACAGTTTGCCTATGAGGAATATCAAAAATTTGAGAATAAGCCTAATTTTTTATCCTTTGCTCTGCACATGCAAAAATGTAAAGAAGATGCACTGGAGTATGTAAACAAATCACTTCAGGCATTTGATCATAAGCTGATCACAACCCTTCAAGCCTGTTCGCTTGATAGAAGGAAAATTAGTCTTACAGAAGAAGAGATTGAATCTTTTTGTTCTCAATATCCTACAACGGAGATGGCTTTATTCAGTCCGGATGTAATGATTGCAGCGCCTCATGCTGATGCGATAAATCAAGGGAATTATCAACTGGTATTAGGCGAGGTTCACAGCGGTATTCAGGTATGGAGCGTGTTAGACTCCGTTTACGCTGAAAGAGATCAACTCAATGCGGAGATTTATCATCATTTAGGTGACCGTTTACAATCCCTTTGGCTCGAACATGTAGGACCAAGAGCACCCGGGAAAACCTTTAGACCTGAACTAAGCGGGGGCATAACCGTAGAAAACTTAGGTCGCTCAATGAAATCCCGTGGAGAAGTAAGAGTGGTTTCCGAGTTAGATCTAGTATATGATCAGCGTTTTTACATTTTAGAGGCTGGGCATAAAAAGATCATGGACTTAGAGACGGATGTTGAACCTCTGAATCAGATATTTAGTTTTCCTTGCGTCAAATCGTTTTCTATTCAAATGGGTGAACATACGCCACGAATCGAGATAAACGGAGTTGTTTTTCAGCGTGAACGCTGGAAACTAAACAGTCAAGAGATTTTAGAGAGTGCTAGTGACAAAGACATCAACGAATGGTTGCTTATCGAATGGGCCATTACGTTCAAAGATCAGTATTCTATGCCTCGGTGTGTATATGTAAGGGGAGATAACGAACCTAAACCCATCTTCGTTGACTTTGAAAACTTTTTCACCTTGGAATTGCTGATCCAGCTCCTAAAGAAGAACGAAATCGTAGTTATATCGGAGATGTTGCCCGCAGCGGATGAGCTATGGTTTGAACGTCATGAAAGTAAGTATACTTCTGAATTCCGTTTCAGTGTCATATATGAGAATCTGACCTAGCAGCATGACGTTTATGTTAGGAGGAACTTATGAGAGAGAGCTTTGATATATGTGTAATTGGAGGCGGGGTCATTGGCCTGTCTATTGCTATCCATGCAGCGCAAAAGGGAGCAAAAGTAGTCATCGTAGAGAAAGGAAAACTTGGTCAGGAAGCATCAGGAGGTCGTGCTGGCTTATTAACCACGGTCTCAGAAGGATCAAGTGAGGAACATCCTTATTCCAAGTTATCCAGAGAAGCACTCCAATATCTTCTCCATTGGATTCCAGAACTACACAGCAAAACACAGATCAGTAGTGGACTTGTTCAACAGGACTTAATGCGACTTTCAATAAATCAAGAAGAGACCGTGATTCTCGAAGAGACCTTTCAAATTCAATCCGCAGCTAATTCTAAGACAACTATATTGAGTGCAGAAAAAGCTAGAGAGATTGAGCCGTTGCTGTCTAGTCATATTCAAATGGCCGTCCATAGTCCTGGGGAATACCATTTAGACCCGGTACAATTTTCTCATGCCTTAGCAAAAATGGCGAGGACATTAGGTGTAGCGATCAAAGAACAGACCGAAGCCGTTCAACTGATTCAACAGAATCAACGTCTGTACGGAATATTAACGAATCACGGGGATCAGATCCGAGCTAAAACTACCGTATTAGCTGCAGGAGCTTGGTCTGGTTTACTCGCAAGATGGGCTAAATTAAAGCTTCCTGTGTATCCTTTGAAAGGACAGATTATGGTTCTAAAACAGGGAGATGTCGATCTGAACGTCATGATTAACACTTCTAAAGGCTATATACTCTCTAAGCCAAATGGCACCATTGTGTTAGGAGCAACCAACGAGAGAGAAAAATTCAACAAAGCCATTACGCCAAAAGGGCTTGAACAATTGCTCCCCTTATTTGACTATGTACCGGAACTTAAACAATGTGAAATACAAGAATTATGGGCTGGCCTTCGTCCAGCTACCTCAGATGGACAACCGATCATCGGTGTTGTTCCTGGCTGGGAAGGGTTTTATTTAGCGACAGGTCACACTCGACATGGAGTCCTGCTCAGCGGTTTAACGGGACACTTAGTTGCGCAAGAACTGGAAAACAACAAAACTCCCCATCTGCTGAAAGCGTTCTGCTTCGAGCGGTTTGCAGCAGTAGGAATGAGGTGAAATCAACGATGTGGTCCTTTTTATCCGATTATATTGTACGTAGCACTGGATTTCCCCAACATCTGATGGACACGCTTTTATTTTCAGAGACGATAAATAAAATTCAACATACAACCCGGCTTAGAGAGAAGTTAGAGAAAGAAAGACAATGGTTTCTCACTACATTTGATGAATGGCTTACTGCAGCACAAAACATCTATCCTCAGGGAGATCTTGTGTTTAAAAAGCTATACAAAGTGAAAACAAGAATGTTGAAAAACGCTCCTTTATTAACATTCGAGTGGCCTCAACATCTGCCTCCGGGGGACACATGGCTTAAAGAATACGAAAGACAAAGAGCAGAACTTGTGATGGAAGAAGAGAACACCTTAAACATTCTGCAAGAAGAGAAAAAAAGTAAAACAATTCAGCTACGATCCCTCTTAAGTCAACCTGACATCCAAGAAGCCATCGCTCACTCCAATCCTGAAGTATGGAATTCGCTGCACAGGTATCTGCAAAAAGACACAAATACAATGAAACCTTCCAGAAGGCGATATGAAGAACGAACTTACATTAGTTACTTACAGCGCTTTTTGTTCAAAAATGATACGACCAGTTTTTTTGGCCCACTGAATTATGGACTGTTCACAGAGCAAAAAGAAAATCTGTGTTTTACAAGAACAGGACAGATCCCTACTAGGCGACGTACATTTCTTGCATATTGGGTGGTCCAGTCTCTATCTCATCAGATCAATCGTGAAGAACTGTGGAACGATTACTTCCCACTATCGTTGCATGATAGTTTTTATCTCGACCAAACCGGGATCATGCACGCTCAGAGTGGGAAAAAAATAGGAATCAAACCGGAAATCATTAGCATTTTACAGCAGTGTGATGGACAGAAATCAGCGGACGATCTATTGGGTAACTGTTCAGCTTCTGTAGTAAAACAAATGGAACTTTTGATCCATAAAGGTGTGGTCATTCGAGGGTACAGGTTAACACCATCCACGCATCATTTACTTGAGGACTTAATCCTGTTCGTCGAAAAGTTACCCCAGAGTCCTTTAAGAGAAACCTGGCTGTTACATTTAGGACAATTTCAGAGATGGCAATCGGAGTACAGTAACGGGAACGCAGAGAACAAAGTTAGGATCGTTCAAGAAGCAGGAGCACTTTTCAACAAATTAACAGGCTTGGAGCCGTATCAATCATCGGGGGAAAATTACGCGGACCGCAGTTTGTATTGTGAAGAATGTGCGGGTGATGTGACCAGTTTCACTCTATCCCACCGAGCGAAGGACGATTTACAACATCGTTTGTCTCCTTTATTAGATTGGGGCTGGACACTAGCGAATAAGAAAAAAAAGCTGGCACAATCTCAAGCTAAACATCTGTTCAAACAACTAATCAACGATTCAGGATCACAACACGTTCCTTTTTTAGTGTTTTTACTTGCTCTACAGCAGCAAAAATTTCAATTAGAGCTACAGGGTGAATCTCCTTCTGAGCACTTGCAAAAGTGGATTACCGAAGAAAACCTGCAACAAAGTAAAGTTGTCGAATTGAAGGATGAATGGGTGGAAAATGTAATTGAGCTTCCAGAAGCAGAACAATATGTATGTGTCACATCCCCAGATATCATGATTCAAGCCGAAAGTATAGATGAGATTAATCAAGGGAATTTCCAGTGGATTATCGGTGAAGTTCATTGGGGTACACAAGGGATGAGCAATCTGCTGTATTATCATCCTAATCGAGATAAATGGATTAAAGAAGTCACACAGGCGATTGAGCGTTTACCCAACGGAAAGCAAATCGTAAATGTGGTGTTAAAGCAGAGAGCCGGAAAAAACTTCTTTCTAGAAATATTTGAACGAAGTATTACACTCATGGGTCATTCGGGGAAGGAGAAAGATAACGTATTGTCTTTTAGTCAACTATACGTGGTAGAAGAGAACGAAGAGCTAGTGATTCGGGATATGCATCATGAGCGAATCATTCCACATATGGGAGAACCAGATGATTTGGTATCGCTAGTTTTCTCCGAACCGAATGTCGTGGTGCCCAAGTTTAAGCTTCCTGCACATACACCACGTATTCTGTTTCGTGACATCGTCCTGCAACGTGAAACTTGGACAATGTCAACCGAGGAGTGGCATACTATTTTGGCGGCGGACGAGGATAAGCGGTTTGTCGAAGCTTGGGTATTAAAGGAGAAGTATCAGCTTCCTGATGAGGTGTTCGTTCGTCTGAAGGGCGAGCTAAAGCCGTTCTACATTCATTTTAAAAATTATTACTTAGTTGATCTTCTACTTAAACATCTGGTTCCAGAGGAAAGTGTAACCTTTAGTGAATTACTACCGAACCGAACTTCGAATTGGTTTCAAAATGAGAAGGGAAGTTATTGTTGTGAACTCAGGGGCATTATGATTCGCCCTCCAATAAAGCAGAACAGCCTTAAGGAGGAACCTCAGCATGCTGTTATCCAATCGTGAGATGAAGTGGACGTTGATGGATAGAATGATCCTTCGTACAACAGGTTTCCCATTTCAGATGGTGGAGAAGCTGAACTCTAAAACTACAGCGGTCTCATTAGAGCATTGGGAACATATTCAACAGCGCAAAGAAGAGTTGGCTAAAACATATCTTCTAACCATTTACGATCGGATGATGAGCTGGGAATGGAGCAAGGTGGGAGAAGAGCAACAGTATAACAAGGTAAAAAAGGCTAGAAGGCACTTCCTTAAGAGAACCCCGATTCCAGAAGAATTGGCAAGTTGGTGGTTATCGAGAGATTATCCCAAGGAATGGCAAGAGATTCCTCTTATGTGGAACGCTTTTTTCCATAAAGAATCAGAGCTTTTGTTAGAGGCAAAGGGAAAATTTGAAAACGAGTTCGGCAAAATAAGAGCAGGAATCATGGAAGTTGCAACAGATCCTCATTTCCAAGAAGCCGTATATTTTAGCAGCCCATCTGCATTTCAAGCATTAGAGCGGCATATGAAATTATGGCAACAATCTGGCGAGGAAGGGCCTGCCCTAAATAAAGAGGTTCGAAAAAATGAATCTTTAATCTTTGGATATTTGCAACGGTTTTGTACGAAAAACGATACCACCAGCTTTTTTGGTCCGATTAATTATGGACGCTTTGATCAAAATAATGCCCATTCGCTTGAGATAAAACATACAGAAGGAAGAAAATTGCAAAGAAAAGCCGCTTCCTTTAGTCAGTGGTGCATTCGTGCAATGACTTCCAGAATCAGTAGCGATCCGGCTGTACGGAGACATATTGCCCCTAGGAAAAATCCGTTAGTAACTATTGAAGATAACAGGTTGAAATATCATTTCACAGACAGAACAAGGACGCTTCCAGATGTCTATCTCTCTTTGTTACAACATATAGACGGCCAAACAAAGCCCGATGAGTTGTCTCGTTTAACAGAATTACCGACGGAGAACATAGAGTATATGCTAGGACAACTTAGAAAAATTGAAGTGATTCGTCATGAAATTGAACTTTGTGCAACAAGGGTTCCATTATTAGAAGATTTACAGGGAATCGTAGAGCAATTGCCTCCTCCTGCTCGTGATCGTTGGATTTCGTTTGTGAAAGAAGCTGTCACACTGAGAGATCAATTTGAAGCTTCTGATTGGCCTGAAAAAGCCCGTGTTTTTGAAGCAGCAGAACAGTGGTTTGAGTCCTGGCATCCAGATGAGGTTCGGCGTAAAGGCGGCACGCTCTATGGTGATCGGCTGATTCTTACCGAAGATTGTGTTGGCAGTGTAAACCATTTACAGATAGGCGGCAAGCTTTATGAGCGGCTATCTAAACAAAGTGTGCTTGTATTGGAATTTCTAAAAATCCCTGCCGCCTTACGCTGGTTAGATTATCAAGAAGCTGCCCTTGGTATTTTTGACGAATTAAAAGAAGAGAGAAGCTCTATAGCTTACACCGAGATCATTCATAGATTGGATGATCCTGGAGTCCCCTTTGTGTCATCGAGAGTGAAGGAATTTGAAGAAAAAGCTAACTCTTTACTCACAGAGACATCGGAGGGGTATGTTCTTGATGAGCAACAAGTGACGCAGCTAATTCGAGAATATGAAGATACGATCGATCAAGTATATTCCCATGCACCGTTTAGTTTTCCTAGCCCAGATCTCATGATTGCAGCCCATTCAATGAAGGACTTGGAAGAGGATACCTATCAGATTGTACTAGGGGAAATTCATGATGACTGGAGCACGATTTATGATGGGGTATTTGGCTTCTATCATCCTGAAAATGAGGCACTGAAAAAAGAGATGCAGGATTTTATCTCCGCTTTCCCGATGTCACATCAAATGTCTAGCGTTGTTTCGAACCGAAGACATAAACACATCACTCCAGAGTTACCGGGTTGGACCATTGAGTTGGCCTCAAAATCAATCAAAAGCAGTAGGCAAGTTATTCCTATAGGCGAAGTGAACGTTGTAAAACAAGGAGAACGTTTAACTCTGGATTACCGAGGGAAGGAAATCATCCTGTATCCCGGGGATGTCAGAACCATAGCTCATGGAGCATTCTCTTTACCCAGAATCATTTCGATAGACCTTTTGGACACGCTTGAACATACACCGTTACCTCGAATTTATATTGGAGAAATGGTATATCAGCGGAAAAAATGGAGAATAAACACACAGGATTATAAAAGCACATCGATTCCCTCTGGATATGAGCTTCTAAAAGAAGGGTACAAGTTCAAGGCTGCTTATCACCTTCCAACGCAGTTCTTTGTCAAATGGTCGAATACTGAAAAGCCAGTATTTGTAGATATCCGGAATTACTGGGCTTTAGATTGGTTGTTTCGTATGATGAAAAATTCGTCTTCTATTGAGATCACCGAATTTTTACCCGGAGCAGAACAGCTATTTTGGGAAGGTGAACATGGTAAGCAAACCTGTGAATTCAGAATGGGATTTACTTACTCCCATCAACCATTTCCAACAAAGTTAGAGGGTGTGTTAGCTAATGAATCTGTTAACAGATAATTCTAAAAATACTTCTCTGCGTGAGCATAGTCATTCCGGTGGTTGGCAGTGGTTCGAACATTTTGTTCTGAGAAGCACAGGTTTTCCCTTTGAATGGTTGGCTGATTTAAGGATGGAGCAAACCTTATTTCTGTTGAGCCAAGATTCAGAGGAAGAGCGATTACAAGCGGTCTTTGAAAAAGAACTCGCTGAAAAAAGATCAAAACTTAAAGACATGTTTGATACGGAAGACTTTCGGCAGGCTATATTTATATCGAATCCGGACATGTATCCGCATATTGATCGATATATGCATCACTTTTCACCTTCCCAGAGACCTTCCAAGGTGAAAAGGATTGAAAAAAAACTGTTCACTTATCTTCAGCGATTTTGCGCTAAAAATGAATCGGCTAGCTTTTTTGGTCCACTGAATTATGGAAAGGTAAATCGTGCAGAACCTCGCTACTGGACTGGAGAATGGGATCAGAATAGCTATTTACAAGATAGAGAGTCCTTTATATCCTATTGGGCTGTTAAGGAACTCATGAAAGCGGCGGGGGCTGAGAAGGAACTTAGTCCCTATGTCCCGTTGCACATCTCTGCTTGGACTATTTTAGAGGAAGAACACATTTTAACCTCATCAGAGAATCGAATCAAACTACCCGAACGGTTAATGTCTATTTTGCGCTATATTCAGCAGCATTCACCATGTCTTGCACAAGTAATTGAGGCTCATATCGATATTTCACCTGCACAAATTGAAAACTGGATCAATCAACTGGTTTCAAAAGGTGTTTTACGTAAGGAATGGGTAATTCCATCCACATTGGTTCATCCACTATCTGTTTTTTTAGAACAGATTCGATCACTGCCAGATCATAAAGTAAAAGAAAAATGGTGCCGTGAATTGGAGGAGCTATCTAAGATTACGGAGCGTTTGGCCGAACAAAAAATAACGTCAAAGATTGAACTCGTCAGAAAACTTGAAGAAAAATTTGAGCAGCTGACTGGCAAGCCAAGCCGACGCGGCAAAGCATCCTTGTATGCAGACCGGTTTGTTTATTATGAAGACGCCCACGGGCATATTAAACAATTTACTTTAGGAGAACCCTTTATTCAAGATTTAGAATCCAAACTCTCTGGTGCTCTGAATCTCAGCGCAGCATATGGAGAAGAAGTATGGAACCACTATCAACTGCTTGGAAAAAATGTGTTCGAAAAAATGCAAACTGTACATCATCAAGAAATTCCTTTTTCCAAATTTATAGAGCAATTAAGAGAACACTATCCAGATATACCAGCTCTGCCGTCATTTTCGTTTACGCGACAGCTAGAAGAAATGGTTGAAAAGAACGGATCAGAATTGAAGAAAGTTGAGATTTCTTCCAAACTGTTGCCAATACAACACTCCAATCGTTCGTTATATGCTTTACCGGATTTGTTCCTTCAGGCAAGTAATATTGAAGATTTACAAACGGGCAACGTAGAAATCATTCTGGCCAAGCTGCATCATCATTTATTGATGAATAACTGGATGACCCATTTTTATCAAGACAAAGAAAGTCTTGAGACGGAGCTGCTCCAACTATTAAGAAAGGTCGATCTGGCTGATGGGACTACGCTGGCCGGAATCGAAGTGATGAGAAGAAATAAAGCCTTTTATGACTATCCATCCAAAGTCGTTGAAATTGCGGAGAAGCCTGCACAGGGCAAGGAGTCCATCAAATTGTCCGAATTGGTTGTAACAAAGAATGATGAGGAAAACCTTGTGCTTCTGAGAAAAGGCACTTTCGAACAAATCGAGCTCTATGTCCCCCTAGCTGACCAGGTATTTTATTTGCCTTTTGCCATGTTTAGTAAACCGATGCTGCTCCATGTTCCTATATCTACGGGAAAACATACGCCTAGAATTGTTATCGATGGTGTTGTTTATCAAAGGGAGCGTTGGAGCTTTGAAGCAGCCCCCTTACATCTAGCATTCAAAGGCTTGCATAGCGTTGAGTTGATGAAAAAGGTAGAGGAATGGAGAACAAGTGAGGGGCTTCCGGACATCATATATATGAAAGGATCTGAGGTTAGAAAACCCTATTGGATTGATTTTAAAAATTATTTTTCCCTTGAACTCATGCAACAAATTGTAATGGAAAATGCAAATGTGATGATAGAAGAGATGCTTCCCGATCCTGATCATCTGTGGTTAAGCTCTACCAAAGGAAGCCATTCTTGTGAGCTCAGAATGGGCGTATACAAAATTGGAACAAAGGAGGTGGAAGGCCATGCATAAGGAACCTTCTGCCCTTGTTACACATGATGAAATCAGGCTTGGTATTTCCTTTGAAGACAAACTGTTCCATTCATTTTATGGGTTAAAGGAATGCTGGTGGCAGCTTCAAGATGCTATTGAGAGACATTATCCAGAGTTAAAGCAACAATTTTCAGCTGAGTTACAATTTTTGTTCCCGGAGACATCTTTAAATAAGCATACAGAACCCCTAGAAGCGCTGGCTGCAGGTTCTTCCGAAAGAAGATTATCCCCAAAGAATCTGAACAGATCTTTCGCCTAGTTTGGGGCATTTCCAAGTTAATTCAGCTTGTGAGTTATCATAGACCTCTTCAAATCCGTTTTTATAACGTAGCCGAGGCAGACAGGGTGAGCCTTCAATTTATCAGTTATCTCTCTTCTCAGAAGGGAAATATAGATCTGCAGGTACACGTTGGCGAGGTTCCAACAAGCTGGGATGAAGAATGCAAACTTTTGCGCGATGAACTTCTACAGATGTGGACGAAGAACCTTCATGAGACCGAAGAAAATGAAGAGAGAAAGAAGCCAGTGAACAAAAACCGGTCATTGTCCTCTGATGAGAAAACTGCATTATCGTGGTTTCAAAACAGGGAATCCATGCACGCATACGATATGGAGGAAATCATCCAACGGTTTGTTATGGGCGGGAATTATGAAGCTGCTCTAACGTTGATTCAAGGAGGAATCCATACGGTTTGCGATAAGGAACGACTAGCAACCTTATGGATGAAAAAAGGACTAGTATATGCCTTCTGCGGAAACTACAGCAAAGCAATCGTTTGTTATAAGCATCTATTTTCACTTTCAACGAGTCCTCAAAAGCGAACTGCAACCTGTATGTACCTGGCTCTGCTCTCTAGCAAACGGCTAGATCAGGAAGATGAGGCTCAGTCTTGGATTGAAAAAGGGCTGCAAGAAGCCGTGATGTTGGAAGGGAAAGAAGCAGATATTGAAAAAGGTTGGCTTTATAATGTTCGGGCTTTGTCTGCTTTCCGGGAGAAGAACTATCGTGAGGCTTTACAATACAGTCAAGCTGCCTTAAAACGAATTATGAATCATCAGGCAGGAGATGCACTTCATTTAAAAATTAATGTCATTTCCAATTTGAGCGTACTTTTTGAAAAGATGGGTTTGAGCGAAAAAGCGCTGACAACCTGGCAAAAATTCGAACAATTTATAACACACGGCACGACTGCAGCATTTAGTAAAACTTATTACTTCCGCTTGGGAGCACTTCAAGTAGCCAGCGGCCAACAAAAAGAGGGTATTGCTTATATCACGCGAGCTTATGAGATTGCCAAAAGAATTGATGACGTTTTTCATGCCGCCTTTATCGCACAAGAGCTAGCCATTTATGCATACAATGACGATGATTTTGCCCAAACTGTGCACTGGCTGGAACATTCGGCTTCTATGGCTTTAGAGTTTGGTGATGAGGCATTTGCTTCTCTTCAGGAGAGAAGAACCAAGTTAGTCCAACAAAATGAATCCATGATAATGAAGCAAGAATTGGATCTGGGTTCACCGATAACAAAAATTGGCCGTCCCTTTTATCCGATCCATATTCCTAATCCTTTAATCCAACAGTAAATAGAATATGATGTTTGGAGGTATGAACAGGATGAATATCAAAAAAAGTGTGGATTGGACGTTTGTATCCAAACTTGTCGTTAGAAAAACGGGGTTCCCTTTTGAAACACTAGAGCAGCTCCACTGGAACGGAACCATTCAGCAGCTATCTGAGATTACTACCTTAGAGAAGGACAAGCAATCTCTCACGGAACATTTATTGCATGACATCATTCCTCAGACGGTCAACCTGCATGCAGAACAGAATCAGAAATCGATTTTACACGTATTATCCCGAGTTAGAAAATATCTAGCTAAACATACGATACGAACACGTGAATTAGAGGAAGTGAACCAATTCTTTACTATGGATCATCCTTTGCGTATAGGTTTGCAGCAATGGCTTGATATGGATCTGCATATCCAAGAAAGCATGAGACGGACTGAGGCAATATTTTATGAAGAACTCAAAATGAAAAGGCGACAACTTCAAGAGATATTCAAAGATCCTTATCTGGCGGAGGCTGTTTATATTTCTAATCCGGATGTATTTAATATATCCTATTCCCGTTTTATATCGCATCAGGAGTATGAGAGTCGCCCTTCAAAAATCAGAACACTGGAAATGCGTTTTTACTCCTATTTGCAGCGTTTTTGTTCAAAAAATGATACGGCCAGTTTTTTTGGGCCAATGAATTATGCAGAATGGGATATGGATTTGGACAAGTCCATGCATTTTGAAGCGAAGTCGGGTAAATTTGAAGAACGTGTCATCCATTATTCCTTCTGGATGGTTAAAGGGCTTGCCAAACGTATAGCCGAAGAGCAGGCGATCAGCAATTTTCTGATCCCTAGACTGCACCCGATGTGTGCACTGCAACAAAATAAACTGTTATTTTTACACCTGAATAAAGAAATTTCACTTCCCGATAAATACGATGGGATCATACAAGAAATATCGAGTGAAGAGCTAAATCTTCATCAATTGTCAGAAAAATTGGATCTCAGTATTTCTGAACTTCGTCGGTACATTAAACAACTGGCCGATAAAAATATAGTTCTATTTGAAATCGAAATCCCTTCCACTATTTTTGATCCATTTAGCTATTTGCTCTCGTGGTTAGAGGAGCTTCCGTTAAACGATGAGAGGAAGAGAACATGGCTTGAGATTTTGGAACAGTTTAAACAATGGAAAGAAGAGGCATTGGCAAAAGATTTAAACCATCGGCAAGATGTCACCCGGCGCATGGAACAATTATTTGAAGAAGTAACTCATTCGTCTGCACGGCGAAGCCAAGGGCAAATGTATGCGGATCGAACGTTATACTATGAGGAATGTAAGGGAACCATTGATAAACTTTCTTTTGGCAAGACTTTTTATGATGATTTTATGAAAAAGCTCAAACCGGTGCTCGATCTAAGCGCCGCCTTCGGCGATGTCATGAGAGATTATTATCAAACCATCGCACATCGTATCTTTGAGCATATAAAGGACCATCGAAACCATATTCCATATTCAGAATTTATATATAAATCCCAGACCTTATTAGCTGAAGCAAAGGTTGACCTTTCTTTTCCTGCATTAACTCAATTTAATGAGCTACTGGATGAGTTGGTTCAGAAGCGTCAGGAAGGTTCAATCGCCCATATAACCTCTGAGGATGTCGAGCAATTTAATCGCTTCAGGAAATATGAGGAGTGTCATACTTCTCCAGATGTGATGTTTTCAGCTAAGGATCTAGATGCGCTATCGAAAGGGGATTACCAAGTCATATTGGGTGAGGTTCACCAATTTATTGCGATGTGGGGTTCACAACTTCTCTTTGATGCTAGAAGAGAGCAGGTGAATGAGGAGATTAATGACATGCTCTCCGAGATGCCCATGTACCAAAACCTCTCTGTCATATTGAATACAAGAAGGCACAAAGGGCTTATCCATGAAACTTTCCCGGGTACGATTATCAAACTATTTGGCACGCCTTCAACAAGAGCGCAAGGCGTGGTGTCGATTCGTGATTTATATGTGACGTATGAAAATCAGGAAGTGAAATTAATAGATCAAGATAAAAGACAGCACCACTTATACAATAGCGGAGACGAGAACATTCATCTATGGGCTTTTGCTCCCTCGCGTGTGAGTTCACCAGTTATTCGCACTTCCAAACATACGCCAAGGATTGAAATTAACGGTGTCATTTTTCAGCGCGAACGTTGGGAGCTAGAAGACGAACAATTAGAAGGCTTACGTAACGGAAAAAATTTGTTTGAGATTTTTATTGAAATGCAGCGTCTCCGGGATAAATATCAGCTTCCGCGATATGTGTTTTTCAAGGTGAACTCGGAGAAAAAGCCGTTTTTCTTTGATTTTGAAAATTGCTTCGCGATCGAATTGCTCCATAGTTTGCTTAAAAAAATGCAACTGTGACTTTTATTGAAATGGAGCCCTCACCCGATCATTTATGGCTTAAGGATGAGGAGGGCAAGTACTGTTTCGAAATGAGGGGAACTGTTTTTCAAAAAGGGGCATCCGCATCAGAACGATTAGGAGGTGGGCGATATCGCGACTCCAAAGTGGGAGCACTTTCCTGAGTTTATTCTACGCTCTACCGGATTTCCAGCGGAATGGATTGAAAGACTTCGTTTTGAGAAGACGGTTAAAACGTTTTATCAACGATATGAGATTGAGAGAAATATAGAGCAGCGTATCACTCATATGAAGGAATTAGAACGAGTTAACTGCATCTCAGACGCAGCACTTCCTTTTTGGAAAAAAGCACGTAAAACGATTGCCAAAAGAAAACCAATAAATTCAGAACTCATTTCGAGCCTGGAGACTGAGGGATTAGACACAAACGTATTACATGAATTAAAGCATTATCAAATGAACGTGGAACGTTTGGAATTCATCCGTGAAGTAAGTGCTCAAGTATTCAGAGAGGAGCTCGCTTTAAAACAACGTGAACTACAGGATATCTATAAGGACGTGCGATTACAAGAAGCTGTTTTTCAACAAAGTCCATCCATGTATAAGAATGCATTACTTCCCTATTTGCAGAATGCTTTAGTGAAAAGAAATGCAGATGTTAAGCGAACAGAGAGGCAATTAATTTCCTATCTTCAGAGGTTTTGCACGAAGAATGAAACCACAAGTTATTTTGGTCCTATTCAATACGGCAGATTAGGAGAGATAAACGAAGATGTGAAATATAAAGTTTTGGATCAAGAAAGGGAACGGAGAGCTTTTCTGCCGTACTGGGCAGTTTCCAGTTTAATAAATGTATTAAAAATCAAAAAAGAGCTCAGACCCTATTGTAGCGTGAAATTATCTTACCTGCTCAAGAAGGAGGGCTCCACACTTTATTTTCCTCATTCAGGGAAACGAATTGTACTTCCAGAGCGTTATCATCCCTTAATTGCGGGATTGTCTCATGATTTTCAAACCATATCCGAGCTGGCAGATCATTTTAATTGGACGATTGAAGAAACAGAACCATTGCTGTCTCGGCTCGAGAGCAAAAAGTTGGTTGATATTGAAATACCAATTCCCGTCACCGAACCGGATGCCTTACGAAGTCTAAGAGAGTGGATCAATAACCCAACCTTACCGCCTCACCCGGACGTGATCTTATGGAGACAAAGGATCAATTGGCTATGGGACTTAAAAAGTTCATATCCCTCGTTGATGTTGGAAGACAAAATACATGAATTAACACGACTTGAGACGTCTTTCATGGAATGGACAGGGGAAAATCCTAGAAGAAGTGGTGGAGCTATATATGCTGACCGCACTCTTCTATATGAGGAGTGCCATGGTCCATTAGACGAGGTTCAAATCGGTGGGAGCATTGAAGGTGTGATCCGAGAAAGTGTGCCTAAATGGCTAAACCTCTGCGCTAAACATGGACAAGAAAAGGATGAAATGCAGCAAAGGCTCGCGAAAGAGATATTCACCACCTTGTATCCGTCAACAGAAGAGGTGCCGTACCTGAAATTTATATATGATGTCACACAGCATCCTGAAGCCCAGCACTGGGAAAATCGATGGCGTAACATACGAACGGATATAGAGCAACAAGTGGAAGCCTTTGTGAAAAAAAGCGATGAATTTGTTGTTGCTCTTCCCGATGATACATCCTATGAGTTTGATCCAGACCTTGGCTGGATTAACTCTCCCGATCTTATGCTAGCCAAAAGGAACGATGGCACTTATCAAGTTATCCTTGGGGAAATTCACGATACCGTTATGCTATGGGGATGGGCATTGCAATTTCATCGTGATGAAGAACAGCTTACAGCACAAATAAAAGAGAAAATCAAAAACAGTACAACAAATCAACAAATGTTGAATTTACTATCCAATAAAAGGTTTAAAATTGTTCCCTTCGAGTATCCTGGCATAACCGCACAAATGAGCAGTATATCGAATAGTTCAAACCAAAAGATCTCCCTGGCTCATGCGATGGTCCAGTGTTTGGAGGATGGCGTTGTTTTATCCCTACCAGATGATGATGGAGTTTATCGTACTTACAACGGTGAGCTTCATACCATGGTGCATTCTTTCTTTTCTTTACCTAAGGCGGTGCCTTTTGTTGTCAATACAGGCGCATTTACGCCAAGAATGATGATGGGGGATGTGGTCGTGCAAAGAGCTGCATGGCGGATCACAAAAGAGACCTTCTGGAATGGTGTATATCCAGGCTCTTCCATCGAACTTTTTTATGATGCATTCAAATATCACGTGGAAAACAGACTTCCCAACGAAGCATTCGTTAAAATAGCCAATCAACCGAAACCCTTTTATGTTCATTTTGATAACTACTTTCTGCTTGAGATGTGGAATGCTTTTTGGACTGAGGAGGAATGTACTTTAAGTGAAATGTTACCTGGTCTGAGCGAGACATGGCTGACTAAAGGTAATAAGCAACGCCACACGGCCGAATTGAGATTAAGCTACTTTGTTGAAAGGGGAAATGGACATGACTCTTCCGATTAAAGTAATCTATCCACCTTTAAAAGATCCCTCCGAGATTCCTTTTCTGTTAACGTCCTGTATCTCTTCTGTACGAGCTTCTCATATGGAGATTGAATTAGTAGATGCAAATCTTCTGTTTTGGAACCATATGTTAGACTCGCATGCTGTAACAAAACGATACCAGCATCTTGAAAATGAATGGAACAGCTTGCATACTCAAAACGAAATTCAAGCAAAGGATCAAGAGTATGTGAGAGGCCTGCTTAGAGCCTTTTTGAGAAGGGAAAGCGTAGAGAAGAATCTTCAAGAAGCTATTCAAACGATGAAGACGAAATGCGATGTGCGTCAACGAGAAGAGGCAAGGAATCTTATCCGTTATGCAATAGAGCTATTTCAACTCCCTTTTCTTCCTACTCAATTAGCAATGAATGATGTTAATTTACTGTATTCCACCGAGAGTACAGAACAACTGGAGAAGAGTGTACAGGACAACAAAACGAATCCGTTTAAACCCTTCTTGGAATCGATAGTAGAACAGGAAGAGAGGGAATGGATCATATGGGTTGAATCAGATCAACAATTAGTTTCGGCCTATACATTAACTGATTTTATTCGTGAGAAGAATAAAGATGCGCGTATTTCATGGGCAGGTCCGTTCTTTTCAGATTTTGGTAAAAATGTAGTAAACCATCCTCCTATGAACATAAACCAGGTTATAGCTGTTAGACATCCTCAAGATTTCATCCAGCATAGGAGCTCCAAGCAAACCATCAGCTGGGGATTCGGAGAGTTAGAAGCAGATGAATATTGGACTCCCTATCTTGATATTCGGGTGCAGAAGAACTGGATGCACGAAGATTCACTATTCTCTTGGTTATCCGATAGCAAGCACATTGAGAATAAACGACTTTACTTGTACGAACCTACCACCGTGGAAGAAGCCCTATATTTTGGAGAATGCTTGGAAAAATCTCATATTAAAGTCCCTTGGGGGATATATTTAAAGTTTGATCAATCCTTGAATGAGGATGAAGTGAGGTGGCTTAAGAGTAGGGGGCTAACATGGATTCACTGGGAGTTGAAAGGTTGGCTCGTTGGAGATCGTGTTGATCAGATCAAGCAGAAGATGCTTCAATCCTGGAGTGCATGTAGGTCGGAACAAATACCGATGTACCATTCCGTCGTCCTGGGTTATCCGCTCACTTCTCCGGAAGGGTTTACGGAATTTATATCTTTTTTAAAAGAGCATTCGGAATGCACAACTCGTTATATTCGTTTCAAAATTTTCCGTCTTTATGAAGGAAGCCACTTTTGGAACGAATCTAAAGACTATGGAATTAAATGGATAGCTGAAAAAAAACCAGAGAAGGACATTCAACGCAGTTATCATTTCCTCACTGAAACGGGTTGGGACAGTGAACGTTTTCTTCCCTTTGCCTCTTCGCTTGTGGGTGAGCTTCAGCAAAAGGAAAGATACGACTTTCCTCGTGATGTGCTGGCTGTTGATGATACGGAACTTTTCAATGAAACACCTAGGTTGGTAGATCCAGAAGCTGACCCTGTACTGAAGGAAGATTTGCAATTGTCGCTTTCTCCTTCATGTAAAATGTACACTTTGCCTTACTCACTATCTGAATTAGAAAAGAATATGCACCCCACCGTTCCAGGCCAAGAAAAAGAGTACCCGTTCGAAGTTATTCTAAGAAAAGACACACGTGTCTTATATGACTGTAAAAAAGATAGCTGTATGGTAATCTCTCCTGCCATCGGAGCAGTTCTGGCACAATGCAAAAATTCAATCACTTTACGTGATTTGCTGAAAAAGTTTCCAGAAAAGCAGGAGGCCTCCGTACGAAAGTTGCTACTCAAGTTATATACGGGGGGAATATTAGTTGAAGAAACTGGAGCAACAATCTCCTCATAACGGATTTCAGGCGAGATTTTATATCTTAACTTTCTTTTGGCGCTTTATTTACCTTCTGAGAAGAGATGCCAGCTCCCTATATCATCTTGGAAATGTATATTTTGCTCATGGACATCAAATCAAAGCAATGCAATTGTGGAACAACGCCGTTGTAAAGGATCAGAATCATTCGAAGGCTTGGCATAATTTAGTACAAGCAGCAGTTTCGAAAGAAGAATGGACACTAGCAGCCACTGGTTTGTCAGCTCTTTGCCGAATGCACCCTGATCATCTAGAATACGCCACTCTCTTTTCACAAATTCTTAAAAAGCAAAATAGAACGAATGATCTTAAGGAGCTGTATCTAAATTATGTTGATAGGGTTCATAAAAAATGGGCAACAACAGAACTTGCGCTGCTTTACATCCGCACACATCAAGAAAAAGAAGCATGCACCTTGCTTACTTCATATGTAAAAGATCATCCCCAGGATGCATATGGCTGGCGATTGCTCGGTATGAGTCATATGAAGGTGAAAAACTATCCGTTGGCTTTGGAAGCCTTACAAGAATCTTATCGCTTGCATGCCGACAACGAAGTGAAGTCCTGGATCGTACGGATAAAACTTGTGGAGAAGAAAGAGGGGGAGCGAAGTGGCTAAAATTGTTCTAATTAATGGAAGTATGAATCCCAACTCGTTAGGTAAAAAGCTATTAAATATGGCAAGTAGATTGCTGGAGAAGAAAGGGCACGATACAGAGATCATTTGTGTATGTGATACCAATTTTCCGTTGTACAGTCCGGTAGCACCCCTAACAGAAGAAATGATCACGGTTTCGGAAAAAATAAAGTCAGCTGATGCATTTCTTATTTCTTCTCCGGAGTATCATGGTGGGTACTCTGGAGCACTCAAAAACTTACTCGACTACCAAGATGGATCAGGATTTAAAAATAAACCGATTGCACTGATGTCAACTTCAGGTGGAATGAAGTCAGGCATTAATACGCTTAACTCGATGCGCTTGATATTTCGGTCATTGCACGCCTATGTTATCCCTCAACAAGTCTCTGTGTGTGAGAAAGAGTTATTAGACAATAACGAATTTAGTGAAGAAGCTCAATCACAGTTTAAAAGTGTTCTCTTAGGTTTGTTGCAAGAGGTTTCGTATCGATTCCAAAATAGATCGTGAGTGTGATGAAATGGAAACGTATGGTAATGTTTTTGCCGGATTATATAATAAAAAATGGTCTAATTTTGCTCTGCAAGCAGCACCAAGAATTCTAAAATACTATGAACAGCAGGACATTAGCCGTAATAACAACCATGTTCTTGACTTATGTTGTGGAACAGGACACCTGGCTCATTATTTCCTAAAAAAAGAATATAAAGTGACGGGGATCGATCTTTCTTCGGGGATGTTGAATTACGCGAACCGCAACAATTCGAAGTATGTAGAGACGGGACAGGCTAGATTTGTACAAGGCGATGCAACGGATTTTACTTTGGAAGAGAAATTGGGTCTGGTTGTTTCAACATTCGATGCCCTTAACCATTTACCTGATATTGAAGCCTTAAAAAGATGTTTTCGTGCGGTTTATAACGTGACGGATGATCATGGGATCTTTATTTTTGATTTAAATACGAATAAAGGTCTTCAAGGATGGACGAATATCGTAATTGAGGACAATGAGGAATCGATGATTGTATCCAGAAGCTTCTATGATGAGATGAATTCAAGAGCCGTTACTCATATGACGGGTTTCTCGAAAAACCCAAATGGGTATTATGAAAGATTCGTACATTCGATAGTTAATACCTGTTTTAGATTAGATGCAGTGAAGGCCTCTCTTTTAGAAGTAGGATGGAAAAAAATTCGTTTTTCCAAATTGAAGGATTTATCAGCTTCGCTTGATAACCCGGAAGGGGAGGATCGTGTCTTTATTGTTGTAGAAAAGAACTGAGATCGGGACTGTGTATCATGGATGGTCAATTGCTGACAGAAAATATGAGAAATCGGTGTGTATTTCCAGCCTAATGGAATAGGCGGGAATTGTATATTTTTTCGGGGGGGGAAGATCTTTAGTATGTGTATAGGAAATAACAAGCAGAGCTTGTACAATAACATTAGAGATTGTAAACGCTTGCTTTGGATTCAGAGGGAGTGTACGATGCATTCAATAAATGACTTCCTACTCGGCGGATGAGATTTCCTGGCATGAAGTCCCGGTGACAGCACATGCTTCCGTCCTGTCTCCCGAGGTTAACGGCGGCTTCGCCTGCGGCTGCCCGGGGCTACGTGCATCGGGCAACGGTACATAGAGCGCCAGCCCTGCTTATTATGAAGGATTCTATTATTCCAATACCAAAGGAGATGCCTTATGAATCAACAACAACTACCTAAGCCCCACCAGCCGCTCGTAACCCACATTTTCACTGCGGACCCTTCCGCCCATGTCTACGAGGGCAAAATCTACATCTATCCTTCCCATGACCTCGATCATGACGAGCCGAGCAACGATAACGGCGACCAGTATAAAATGGAAGACTATCATGTCCTCTCGATGAACAATTTCGCTTCCCCTGTGGTCGATCACGGCGAAGCGCTGCATCTGAGAGATATTCCGTGGGCCTCCAAGCAGCTCTGGGCACCGGATGCTGCTTATAAGAACAATACCTATTACCTGTTCTTCCCGGCACGGGACCATGATGGCATCTTCCGTCTGGGTGTGGCAACATCAGAGTCTCCGGCAGGCCCGTTCACGCCGCAGCCGACTTATATGGAAGGTAGCTTCAGTATCGATCCGGCCGTACTGGTGGATGACGACAATCAGTCATACATCTATTTCGGCGGACTCTGGGGCGGCCAGCTGGAGAAATGGCAGACCGGCAGCTTCGTGCCAGATGCAGAAGGACCTGCTCCTGACCAACCGGCGCTTGGACCGCAAGTTGCATTGCTTAGCGACGACATGCTGTCCTTCCAGGGCAAGCCTGCCGAGATATCGATTGTCGATGAAGACGGGAATCCGATTCTGGCCGGGGACGAGGATCGAAGATATTTTGAAGGCCCATGGGTGCATAAATATAACGGCTATTACTACCTGTCCTACTCTACAGGAACCACGCATAAGCTCGTATATGCGATCGGCAAGAACCCGATGGGACCATTCACGTTCAAGGGCGAGATGCTCTCTCCGGTTATCGGCTGGACAACCCATCACTCCATTGTGCAAGTTGAAGACAAGTGGTATCTGTTCTATCACGACAGCTCCCTGTCGGAAGGCGTCAACCACAAGCGCTGCGTTAAATATTCCGAGCTGAAATACAACGAAGACGGAACGATCCAGAAGATCAATCCTTATCCGGATGCCAGTAAGCTGGAAGGTTAGCGGAAACAGATAAAATTACAAGATAAGGCATAACATGAGGCAGCTCCTGACGGGGCTGCTTTTTTGATAGGAGGATCAGTTCTGTCACTTAGGTAATGAGGTCTATTATATTCAATCCGATATTAAGGATAGGGAAACTAATTCCGTTCCTTACCATCGGATTGGATGGAGGGACGATCACAATCATTTGTTGTATGAAATATCCAATAATGGGGACAGCAACTTAGGAGAAAAGGATCTGATCAAAATAGCTGAAGAGATGATTAAATCCTTTTTAGTGTTCCAAACAACAAAGGAATAAACAAGCCTATTTAGACATTAGTTCTGTTTTACTTAAGAACACAAGATGTGCGGCAGCACTGATATGTGAAACTAAACTCCAGATGATAATTTAATATAATAATGTCGAGGGACAAAAACATGGTCACGCAGACTGAGGACCTGATTTATATTGACGCAGGTATCGAAGGTGTCATCTTACCATCAGGTGATAAAACAAAGAGTGAGTGGGGAGAAGAAGAAATAACAGATCATATGGTGAGCGATATTCCGGGCAAGTGGTAGAGGTCTCAAGAAAAATAGAACAGAAATCCTTGAACCACTTAATAGAATTTACCCGATCGATGCAACGGATCTTATTGTGCCTTCACATAATTCTGGTCTGGAGCCATATCAGCATCAATGACTACTAATAATGTAATAAAGATAACTCAATATTTCATGGCGAGTCATTGGTTTTAACAATTCTTTACTAATCCTAACTGTCAATTATGCTCTTGATATTTTTAATTGTTGCAAAGTGCATTGCTTCATGGTAAATCAGAAAACCCAGTAATTGTTCTATATTTGTAAAGATAAGTCCTGTAGAAGACTTGTAATGAGGATTGATTTCTTCTTTCAATTTGCTTGAAAGTAGCGATTCAACCCTTTCAATTTGTTCAGTTAACAAGTCGATTATTTGAGACAACGTTGGAGGCTCTATATTCCAGTCAGATGGTTTAGTTCCTGGATCAAACAACTTATTAAAATTAGCAGGATATTTGGTTTCTTGCCCAGTAAGTTGGAAGGCGAACTTCTCATGTATAACATACATGTGGCCTAGATTCCATTTTATATTGTTTTTCAAACCTGTTGGAATTATTTCCGAGGCAGAGTCATCTATATTCCTCACATAATTAATTGCCTGACGGCGAACAAATCCCAATTGATCTGCGACAAAATTGCTCATGATATTGACCTCCCATAAAATCGCTAATGAAATCGTTAAGAAAAAAACACTTGTTTTTTGGGGTGAAGAAATTCCGCCAGTTTACTAAAAAACACTTTTGTGTCAGTGACCAGAGTTGCTTTTAGAAACATAAGTTGAGACTCGTTGTGACAGATTGGCCAAAGTACGTTCAAAATAGGTTTCATCATGAAGTGCTCTACTCAGAATTAATCCCCCTTGAATACTAGCAATTGTTTCCTCTGAAATTTGGTCAGCCGTCTCTTTAGAGATACCTGTTTGAACTAGTGCCGCGCTTAGGGCTTCAATCCATCTTACAAAATATTGCCGAATAACAGCAGCGAATCGATCTCTTGTTTCGTCCAAAGCGAATGCACCAATAAGGCATATACGCTGACCAGATTGAAAATAAGTATCGACCTCTTGCCACATATGATCAATGGCTGCTCGGGGTTCATTCTTTTCGAGCGGTTCAAAAATGTTCTTGATAAACCATTGATCAATATGCGCAAGAATTTCAGCAGCCATCTCTTCTTTTCCACCCGGAAAGAAATAATATAAGCTTCCTTTAGATAGACCTGTACGGGCTGTAATTTTACTCAAAGTTGCACCCTCATAACCTAATTCACGAAATACCTCAGTAACGAGAGGAATGACATCAGATTTTTCAAAAACAGTGCGCGTCATAGGTTTAACTCACTGAGGCTTGGGTGTTCAGCAGGGCGCGTGCCGAGAGGCCAATGAAATTTTCGTTCCTCTTCCTTAATCGGCATGTCATTAATCGAAGCAAATCTACGCTTCATCAAGCCGTCGTCAGCGAATTCCCAATTCTCGTTCCCATACGATCTGAACCAATTCCCACTATCATCATGCCATTCATATGCGAATCTAACTGCAATACGGTTATCCGTAAATGACCAAAGCTCCTTGATAAGGCGGTAGTCCAGTTCTTTGGCCCATTTTCGAGTTAGCAAAGAGACAATTTCTTGGCGGCCTGTTATAAATTCGCTCCGATTTCTCCAATAACAATCCTCAGTATACACAAGTGAGACGCGATGAGGGTCTCGGCTATTCCAGCTGTCTTCTGCCATACGGGTTTTTTGGATCGCTGTCTCACGAGTGAATGGGGGAGTTAAATTATTCATTAAAATTTCCTCACTTTCTATACCTTTTGCACTAATATAAACCGATCGGTTTATAAATACAAGTTTACATCCCGATTCAATATAAATTTCGAATCGGTTCAGATCCATCATGTACCAAGTAGCCATCAATCATATGCATAGTGGCTCTTTTTGTGTATTACCAGTGATCAAGAGGGTGTTCATTCTTCATATGCATATCCTATGAAATAATGAAAGAGCAGGACGTCTCCTCTATAGGAGACGTTCTACTTCTTCTCTCATTTTATTCTTTTGGCTAAAATCATCAGTCGAATTAAATTTAACCTTGCAAAAATTCGATCAATGCTGCATTAAATTGTTCAGAATGGGTCGCATTAAATCCGTGTGGTCCACCTTCGACAACGACCAGACGGCTGCCAGGGATGGATTCATGGGTACGTTGTCCGCTCACCTCCAAAGGCACGATGGCATCTGAATCGCCATGGATAACCAGTGTTGGAATGTTGAACTTCTCCAGATCCTGACGGAAATCAGTAAGGGCAAAGGCAGCAATACAATCCAATGTGCCTTTTGGTGAAGCCAGAGCTGCAATATCACGGTTATAGATACGGAACGGTTCGCTCACGAGGTCTGTACGGTCTCCAGCAGCGAAAAAGTTGTTTGTGAAACCATCCAGGAAAGCTAAACGATCCGCTTTTACCCCGTTTTGGAATTCTGCAATCGTTGCATCATCCAATCCTCCTTGAGGGTTGTCTTCGGTTATATAGAGATAGGGAGGAACCGCTCCCGCAAATACAGCTTTAGAAACGCGCTCTGTTCCGTAGGTTCCCACATAACGTGCAACTTCGCCGCCACCCATGGAGAATCCGACTAATGTGGCATCGCGCAGATCAAGGTGCAGAATCAATTTATGCAAATCTGAAGCGAAAGTATCATAGTCATAACCATCCCAAGGTTGGGAAGACTGACCAAATCCACGACGGTCATATGTGATAACACGGTAACCCGCTTCAATCAAGGCAGGAACTTGCTTCTCCCAGGATCGTCCACTCAAAGGCCAGCCATGAATCAGAATAATTGGTTTTCCCGCACCGTGATCTTCATAATACAGTTCAATTGGTTGTTCATTCTCAGAGCCTACATTTACTTTAGACATGGAAAATACCTCCATTAGTTAGTATATTTTTTTGTTTATACAGAAGCTATTTGGCTCAGAAATATGAATGGGTCTTGTTCATGGATCGCCTCACTTTCTATACCATTTGTATCATTATAAACCGATCGGTATATACTTGCAAGTTCATATTTTAGCACCATGTCGACGCCTCCAAATTTTTAAGTTCAAACCTAATTAATAACAATCATATGGGGGATTAAAAATACAGGTTGAAGAATCGAGGGACAAGAACATAGCCTGATTACTGATTGGCCGAGAAGAATTTCACCACAGGGATCGAAGGATGTATTATTTATTATTGAAAGATTAGATGTTGAATTTGCTCTTACAGTGTTGGGGTTTTGATTGGTATAGAGTATGGTTGAACAACAATCTAGAGACTTTTCTAAAAAATGTCCCTTTAGAACTACCACGTTTGTTATACATATATAAACATCATCACGAATACCTGGGAGGTGCCTTAAAGAAACATGGATGAGGAAACTGAATACAGAATTAAAAGAGTACAAGCGGGCGAAATTCAGGATTACGTTTATATCGTTCAAAAATACCAAAAACAGATATTTATGTATTGCTGGAGACTTATATCAAACAAACAGGAAGCCGAGGATGCTGTTCAGGACGTTCTGGTTAAAGCCTATGAGAAAATAAATCTCTATAAGCCTGAGGTGAATTTCTCCGCCTGGCTCTACAAAATGGCCTATCATCACTGCATAAACATAATCCGTCGAAAAAAAATGCAACAGAAATGGAAACTCAGACTAATGGCTCAAGATCAATCTGCCATTAGTCCTGCAGAAATGCTGGATAGCCAACTCTTTAACGAACCACTAAGCCGCGCGCTTGCAAAACTAAATGTAGCTGAACGGAATCTACTGATTCTACGCGTTTTTGAAGAAAAATCGTTTGCAGAAATAGCTGAAATTCTGAATAAAAGTCCCGACGCCGTCAAGAAAAAGTTTGGCAGAACCAAAATCAAACTCAAAAAATGGATGAGCCCAAAGGAGGAAGAACTATGCCAAAATTACAACGTACTTCTCAAAACGAAAATCTGAAAGAAATGGATCTTTTGATCGAAGAGGAGTTTCAGAATTTTGATGTCACTGACAAAGTCATGGCTCGGGTCCATAACCTGGCAGTTCACAAGCGAGGCTTGGATGCCAGAGCAAAGGTTCGTCAAAGAGTCGTGGTTCCCGGGCTAACCGCAATGTTCGTTCTTGGAGTCTCAGTCACAGGGTATGCGGCCTCACAATATATTGAATTTCTCAACCATAAAGGCGAGGTGGTATTGAATACTGCCGCCGCCAAAGAACCGACTGACTTTATTACAACTTACACGAACAGACTGGAATTTTACACAAATCAGATTAAAGAACAGTTGCAACCTGGAGATTATGTTGCCTATTATGTCAAAGATGAGTTAATTAATAACGCAGATAAATCAAATCCCGTAAAATTTGAATATAAATGGATCGAATATTCTAATTTTAGCAGTTTACAAGCTGAAATTAAGCGGACGCAGGCTCCCGTTTTAAATTCAATAACGCATCTTCCTCAAGGTTACCAGTTTGATTACGGATACGTTTATCCTGCCGATCTGTATACAAATCATCTCGCAGATCCTGCTTACCTGAAGTTAACAGACGACCTGAAAAAACAAGCTGAATCTTCTTCGGATGGGCAAAGGCTGTATATTAAAAAACTGAACTGGAACAAGGCCGACTTCTCTTTAGCACGCTATGTTAATGGGAAGAACATTGTAACTGTAACGGCAACAAAAATATTCCCTGACTCCAAAGTGACCATATTCCAGAACGATCAAGCTAAATCCGAGAAGCTGAATATTCGAGGTAATGAGGTATATTATATTCAATCCGATACCAGAGATAGAGAAACTAATTCCGGTACTTTCCATCGAATTGGATGGAGGGACGATCACAATCATTTGTTATATGAAATATCCAATAATGCGGACAGCAATCTAAGTAAGGAAGATCTGTTCAAAATAGCTGAAGAGATGATTACATCTCGCTAGTGTTATAAACTACACAGGAATAAGGGAGGCACTTTAGATATTTGTTCTGTTGCACTGAACTGAAGGACACAAGATATGCGGCAGCACTGATATGTGAAACTAAACTCCAGGGACAAGAACATTGTTCCATTCTAAGTCGCTATGAAGCGGCTTTTTTATTTTATAGGTATGAAAAATGTCCAGGGACAGGATTAATGTTCACGAAAACCCTTCTGAGTATCAAAATTACATGTATCAGGGAAAATGACAGCATTATTTAAATATTAAATAGGAGTGAACAAAATGAGATTCGGAATCATTGGAGCAGGACCCATTGCATTATCTTTCGAAAAAGTTGCTAAATAATAATCATGATGTGAAAATTGCAGATGCTCGTGGTATAGAACGTCTCGAAGGTAAACCACTTAATGCAACTCCTGTGAAGGTAGAAGATGTAATTTCAAATATTGATGTCCTTATCCTATCTATTCCTCTATATGCACTGCCTAGTATTCGTAGTGTAGTTGAAACAAGCGGCGGATGAAATTATTGTAGTCGACACTTCCAATTATTATCCTCAAATGGGAGGGAAAATTGATGAGATCGAGAACGGGATGGTTGAAAGTGTCTGGGTCACAAAACAATCTGGTGGATATTCGCATAAAGAAATCTTCAGTCTAAATAGAGAATTGTATAATTCCTAAATCAATAACTCTGATCACATACAAGAGAGAGATTTACTAAAATTGATGTATTTGGACCGAGATGAGTCTACCTTGAAAGTCAATTGACTCCTAAAATAACGTCGTGATACATTTAGTTTACTAAATATTAATCGCTTAAAGGGAGGGATAATACATGACAGATGCAGTAGACTGTGACATCCGACAGTCCTTAGATCGGATTTCCTCCCAGATGCGTCGAAATTATAGTGAATCACTAAGGGAACTTAATCTTTATGTAGGGCAAGATAATTTGCTGCATCGTCTATGGATGGAAGACGGGGTAACACAGATGCAACTATGTGAACACTTGAAATGTGAGCCTCCAACAGTAACAAATATGGTTAAATCACTGGAGCAAAACGGATTTATATATCGCAAACGTGATACACAAGATGCACGAGTCATGCGTATTTATCTGACCGAAAATGGAAAAATATTAGAAAAACCAGTTAATAAAAAATGGTGGGAGCAACAAGAGAAATTGCTTCACTCCATTTCTGAGGAAGAACGTTTGATATTAAGAAAGCTAATGCAACAAATGGAGAGGAATATAGTATAATTCGATTGAGCCGCAATTATGCGGCTTTTTTCGCATATTTTCAAGCTTGGTAGGAAACTTGATAAACTTAATTCATTAAAGCGACTCACATTAATACGTAGGAAAAGAGGGATACATATGACTACGCTAGGATTGATACGACACGGAGTCACAGATTGGAACGATGAATATCGAACACAAGGCCATTCCGATATTCCGCTCAATGAGAGAGGTCGAAAACAAGCTGAACTATTGTCCAAAAGAATTGGCATGGAACGGTGGGATTATATTTATTCCAGTGATTTGTCCAGAGCACTTGAAACAGCGGAAATCATCGGTAAGATCAAGAATATCGAAGTGAGAACGGACCTGCGCTTAAGAGAAATGAACTGTGGACTTATAGAAGGAACGACAGAACAAGAGCGCGTCAAACGGTGGGGATATGGATGGTTCAGACTAGATCTCGGTATCGAATCAAACGATGAGATTGTAAAAAGAGGAAAACAGTGCCTTACCGACATATCATTCAGACACCCAGACCAGAATATATTAATTGTGAGTCACGGTGCATTCCTTGGAATGACTCTGAAGAGACTCATACCCCATATCGATATGACAGAAAGTTTATTCAATACATCGGTTACCCTGTTGAATACGGGGCAATCGCGATGGAACTGTTCGCTGTATAATTGCACTAAACATTTATTGAATCTTTAGCTGTTACCGAAACATCATAGGCCATAGCGTGCAAAGCATCGTTAAAGATGAGCTCCTTTATATTTCTTCAAGAAACATGAATATGTTCCCATTGCCGATTAGTTGATTAACTAAGTAAGGGCGATGGGTCTTTTTTTTGAATAATTGAAACGCTAAAGGCTGGTTTTTCGCCAAGAGAACACTCGAGAATATTTCGTTTTTTGTGACCCTCCATTAATGGATTCATCCAGTTTGCTATTTTTGTAAGTTTGAAACCATGAATCTTCTAACACTGGGGCTTCTAAGCAAACCCAATTTAGTTGACTAAGTCTATTAAATTGGATATAATTCGTATAGTTGACTTAGTCAATTAATATGTTCGGTACATATAGGAGGCTACCATGAATTCACAAACATCGATCATTCCCATCATCCGCAAATTCAACAGATTCTATACAAAGGTACTTGGCCTGCTAGATAAACACTTGCTCAACAGTGACTTTTCTCTATCTGAAGCACGGGTTCTCTATGAAATCGGCCATTCCGAGCACTGTACAGCTAGTATGCTCATCGAGCAACTTCGTCTTGATCCGGGGTATTTAAGCCGAATTTTGAAACGGTTTGAAAAATTAGGGTTAACCTACCGCGTACAATCCAAAGAAGATGGACGATCGTCTCTGCTGTATCTGTCAGAACTCGGAAAAGAAACATTAGCCAGGATGGACGAGTTATCTGACGAACAGATACGCAGCATGATTCTCGAATTGCCCGATCAGAGCCAGCGAAGCATTGCCAGAAGCATGACGGTCATTGAGAGGGAGTTGTCTAACGAATCGGCAGAACGGAGAATACATATCCGGACCGAGCTGAACCCTGGAGACGTCGGAGCACTGATTCAACTGCACGGCTGGGTCTATGCCAAGGAATGCGGCTATAACCACGAATTTGAAGCATATGTCTGCAAAACGTTTTATGATTTGCTGCCAACCTACAGCCCGGACAAGGACCGCTTCTGGTTGGCAGAATTGGATCATAAAATTGTCGGCAGTATCGCGGTTATTGGCCATCCGGGCGAGAGAGCCCAAATTCGTTGGTTTATTCTGCATCCAGACTATAGGGGGATGGGGATCGGGAACAAGCTCATTCAAGATGCTATCGCATACTGCCGAGAAAAAGGATTCCGAAACGTCTTTCTCGAAACGACGGAGAATCAGAAGACAGCCATAGCTATGTATACGAAAGCAGGGTTTGTCAAAACCATAGAACTAGAGAACAATAATTGGGGAGTTCGTCATATCGAACAAACCTATGAACTTCATGTTTTTGAAGAATAATTGAGTCAGCGTAAATATTTGTTTAAAGGAGCCAAGTTCTTATCCCAACTGAGGATAAGAACTTGGCTCCTTTGCTGAACTAGGGCATGAACATTTGTTGTTTAAAAGTTTTATCTGTTTAAGTCCGCATTTATTAACATAAAAGTGGATATCTCACTTTTATTACGCATCACGGCTATCCATTAATCAGCGACTTAAGAATTCTTAAGAATTATGAAGCCCGTATCTTAAGAAAATTCCCATAAGCTTATTAAGCATAAGCAATGGAGAGAGGGAAGGAAGGTAGGGGGTATCCAACAAAAAAGATTCGACAAGATTATCAATTTTTAACAAAAGTAATAATTTCATCTTTAGTGAGGAGAATCTATGTTTATAAAGAATATTCCCAATCTGCTTACCTTTATAAATTTGTCATTTGGGGTACTTTCAATTGTTGAGGTAATTAATCAGAATTACTTCGCAAGTGCAATGTATATCATTATTTCAGCATGTATAGATAGATACGATGGGATAATCGCTAGACGATTAGATGTTTGCAGTGAATTCGGAAAAGAATTGGATTCCTTGGCCGATTTGGTTTCCTTTGGTATTGCTCCTGCTTTACTTATTTATTTTAAATTCAATTTTGATGATCTTGGCATGATGAGGATGCTTGGTATCGTTGCTCTATTGTTATATATCGTCAGCAGCTCCTACAGACTGGCGCTATTTAATATAAGAAAATTTGAGGGTACCTTTCGCGGAATTCCAATAACCGTGGCAGGTTTTGTTCTCTCCACATACTCGGTGATTGCACCAAGTACAGATAGTTTAACACTTATATCCGTAATTACATTGCTTGCCTTTTCCTATTTAATGGTATCAAGTATAAAATTCAAGAAAATATAATAAGGAGTAATCATGAATATTCAAGATGGATATATAAATAATCGAGATTGTGACAAACCTTTAAATAAAACCGGCCTACGTTATTTAACGAAGCTTTTATTCTCTACAGGAGTTCCCAAGGTGGTCCTATGCATTGCCCTTATTCTAAGTATTGTCAGTTCTTTAGCAGGATTAATTGTTCCAATTGTTACCGGAAATATGATTGATCAATTTCGTTTGGAATTAATAAATGCCACGATGATTATACAGCTTGTGCTTATCTTTATCTTGCAAGCCGTATCAAGTGGATTCTCATATTATCTGTTAGCTTATGTCGGCAATAGAATGGTTAATCAAGTGCGTAAACAGCTCTGGGAAAAGATGCTTTATCTACCGATGCGTTTTTTTGATCGCTACCGCTCTGCGGATCTCATGAGTCGCGTTTCAAACGATACAAATGAGATTAAATCACTCATTACCGATCACTTAATCAATTTTATTTCCAATTTAATTACAGTTTTTGGTGCATTGGCCATGCTGTTTTATTTGGATTGGCAAATGACGTTAATCATTATGTTGGTATTACCGATTAGTTTAGCTGTAATGATGCCAATGGGGGATAAGATGTATGCAATATCCGTACGTCTACAGGAACATTTGGCGGCTCTATCCTCGACACTTTCGCAAATAATTGGGGAAATGAGACTGGTTAAGGCCTCTAACTCTGAACGAAAAGAATTGAGAAACGGCGAAGTTAACATGGATGATTTATATCAGGCAGAAATGAAAGAAGCTCGAATTAATGCAGTACTGATGCCTTTGATGACGTTGATTATGATTGTCCTTCTGGTTGTAATCATTGGTTATGGTGGGGTGCGTGTTTCCTCTGGTGCTCTTACTGCAGGAAAACTTGTGGCATATATTTTACTGTTGTTTCAAATTATGATTCCTTTTGAACAGTTTGGATCTTTTTTTTCGAATTTAAAAAAAGTAATGGGGTCAACAGAGAGGTTAAGGCTTATCTTGGAACAGCCCCTCGAAGATGATAACACAAACTATGTCATGCCGGACAAGAATAACATCTTAGAGTTTGGCGAGGTTTGTTTTGGTTATGAAAGTGATAAACAAGTTCTGTTGAATGCTACGTTTACTATACCAGATCGTAAAGTAACTGCTATAGTGGGTCCTAGCGGAAGTGGAAAAACAACCATTTTTTCGCTTATTGAGAGATTTTATGATCCGGAAAATGGAAACATATATTGGGGGGGTAAACCAATTAAATCATTTTCTCTTCATGATTGGCGCAGAAAAATCGGTTATGTGTCTCAAGAAAGCTCTCTTATATCAGGTACAATTCGAGAAAATATAATCTATGGTAGGGAAGACGAAGTGAGTGAACTGGAGATGATTAACGTAGCACGACTTGCATATGCCCATGATTTCATTGATGCCTTACCAAAAAAATATGAAACAGAGGTAGGGGAGAGAGGAATCCAGCTATCGGGCGGACAACGCCAGCGTATAGCTATTGCTCGTGCTTTGTTGCGAAATCCGGATATCTTGCTGTTGGATGAAGCAACCGCTAGCTTGGACAGTAACTCAGAACATGAGGTTCAAAAGGCCTTGCATCATTTGATGCAGGATCGTACAACCATTGTAATCGCACATAGATTATCGACAGTTGTTCATGCGGCTCAAATTATTGTATTTGATTACGGACAAGTTACAGGGGTTGGAAAACATGAAGAATTACTCCAGACACATCCTTCCTATGCAGCTTGGGCATACAAGCAGTTTCAAGGTATAAAGACTATTAATTAAATTGTAACTTAAATCTAATTTCATTTCAGATCGACCGCAACTTCGTTGCCTCTGCCGGGGACTGTGTGCTTAGAGGTGAAGATCAATTGTGATAACGCTTGAGTTGAGTTAAATCACGTTATGGATCGGAAGATTGTTGCATGGAAATTGCTCTATTTGGTCTTTATAATGAGGGCAGACTTGGGCAGGAGAGACCTTAACCAGCTCCGCTCAGGGCACAGCATGCAACAATAAGGAGGCACCGTAATGCTAACTAGCGATACAGCCGTACAAGTGCAGCAACAGGATGATAATCTTGTAAGCGTTACAAATGGGCACGTAAGCCTGGAGATAAATCTTGAAAATGGTGAAGTGTCATGCATCGGCAATCATTCTTCCTACGTGAAGGGCATTCGTAGTGCTTTTCGCTGGCAGGGTCGGGAGTACGGTACGGATCATTATCAGGTCCACGAGCTGACGGCACAGGAAGATATTGTTCGAGAAGGTTTTGGAAAAGGTATCCACTTGGTTGTTCTGCATAAAACCTCGTTGCTGCCGCAACTGGAGCAGCATTTCTATATGTATGAATCCTCACCGTTTGTACTGGTGCAGACCGCTATAGTCGGTGATGAAGAGATTAAGGCGAATCACATGGCTGTCATCCAATCCAAAACCATATCCCTCGGCGGCAAATCCGGCCAGGATGAACCGAGCATTCTGCGTGTACCGTTTGACAACGACAAATGGGTGAGATATACGGTGGTCAAGCCGCCGATTGATGTGGAGAGTTACGAGGCGACAGCCTTGTTCGCGCCGGATAGCCGCCGGGGAATTGTGATGGGTTCCCTTACGCATAAGGTATGGAAAACAGGGATTCGTATGCAAAGCGAAAAAAGAGGATCAATCGAGGGGCTTGATCTGTACGGCGGTGCCGTGAGTGAACTGACTCGCGATTCCCAGCCTCATGGCTATGTGAAGGGAAAAAGAGTGGAATCTCCCCTGGTATTCATCGGGTTCTATGAAGACTACCGTGAAGGCCTTGAAGCCTACGGTCAGGCAAATACCTGGATTGAGGCTCAATTACCTTGGGAGGGCGGCGTTCCGATCGGGTGGAACAGCTGGTCCGCGGCCATGAGTGATCTGGACTACGATCTGTATACAGCAACCAGTGATTTTCTGAAAAAAGAAGTGCAACCACTAGGATTCCAGAATGAAGATACTTTATATATTAACTTTGATGCATTCTGGGACAATTTTACACCGGAAGAAATGAAGAGTGCGTTGGACCGGGTACGGCAAAACGGACATAAAGCGGGCACGTACTGGACCCCATTTGCCTTCTGGGGAGGGCCTGATCAGTTCGGTCAGACGGTCGAAGGAAGTAACGGCAAATACACCTATGCTGATATCCTGCTGCGTGACGGTGAGGGCGAGATCCTACAGGATGTAGACGGTGGTCTGGCTATAGACCCGACACATCCTGGGAACTTGCAAAGGATTGACTGGTTCACGGACAAATTCATCTCGGAAGGTTTCGAATATATCAAATTGGATTTCTTGGCGCATGGCGCACTGGAAGGGCAGCACCACAACCCGGATATTACAACAGGAATCGCGTCTTATCACTATGGCATGTCTTATTTGCAGCATAAGCTCTCCCCAGACGTAATCGGACGACCGTTTTTCATTAACTTGTCCATCGCTCCATTATTTCCTTATGCTTTTGCCCACAGCCGCCGTATCTCCTGTGATGTCTTCGGTACACTTGCGGATACGGAATACCTGCTGAACTCATTGACACACGGCTGGTGGATGAGCAATACGCTCTATCGCTTCAATGATCCTGATCATTCGGTGTTGTACAAAAGCTTCAACCAGGAAGCTACCGGCTGGCATGAAGGACGCAGCCGTCTAACCGCTTCAGTTATTACCGGTACGGTGCTCCTGCTCGGGGATGACTTCCGTAAAGAGGAAGCTGCCGAACGAGCAAAAGAATGGCTTGGCAACAAGGATATTTTGAGCGTTGCTCGTATGGGCAAAACCTTCCGTCCAGTTGAAGGTGATTATGGGAAGCTGTCTTCTAACGTGTTTGTCCTGGAATCGCCGGAAGAGAAGAGTTTCTATCTCGCCGTCTTCAATTTTGATGCTGAACAAGCTGCGGTTAAATCTATCTCACTGGAGCGGGCCGGACTAAAGGCCAATGCTGTATACAGCCTGCAGGATCTGTGGGAAGGCTCACAAGGGGAAACGTCTGGAGGGCTTACTGTCTCACTGGAACCGGCGGAATCCAAAGTCTTCAGATTGACTGTGAAGGAAAACTGATCTGAGGCGAAGTGACAATTCAAAGCTGTGATTCAGTTTTAGAATAAAAACAAAGTCAAACGCGCGCTTTTGTATCTCACAGATCGCGCGTTTGTCTATTTTGGGAACGAGTCTATTTCTAAAGATAATCATTATTGGACTGGAGGACATGATATGAACGATTTTACTATGTGGTATTCAACGCCTGCTGCAAATTGGTCTCAAGGCCTGCCGCTGGGAAATGGAAGAATAGGGGTAGTTGTTATGGCGTCATCGCATCGAGAGGTATGGAGTATGAGCGAGGTTACTTTCTGGTCTGGTCGGATTGAACAAGAGCAGCCTTCTGAAGGAGGCAAGGCTGCACTGGAAGAGATGCGTAGCTACTTCTTCTCCGGCGATTATGATGAAGGAGATCGTCTTGCCAAACAACATTTGCAGCCAAAGAAGGGTAATTTCGGTACTCATCTTGGATTATGTGAAGTTGTTATTGATTTTGAGAAGAGGAATCGGGGTTCTGATGAAGCTGGAAGCTTCCAACGTGAGCTGGATCTGACTCATGCACTGGCTGGGGCGTTCTGGAAAGATGACGATACCACGATTCGACGTGAAGTTTACGCTTCTCACGCCGATGATATAGTGGCCTCCCGAATTTGGAGCGAAGCTCCTGGTGGCGTATCCTTTACGCTAGGTTTGGAAGGGGGAACGGAATCATTCAAGGTTGCAGCCTTAGATGACAACACGCTTGAATTCCAAGGACAGGCAACGGAAAATGTACATAGTGATGGAACTTGCGGCGTATGGGCCAAGGGCCTGTTGAAGTTGGTTGTATCCGGGGGGACCATCGCTAGGACAGATGGAAACCGATTGACCGTGTCCGGAGCGGATGAGGCTTGGATTTATTTTAGTGTAAGTACAGATTATCGTCGTACAAATTCGGATTGGAAAACAGAGAGCGAGTCTACGCTGTTGAAGGCTTTAGACAAGGGGTATGCCTTGCTCAGGGAGGAGCATATCCGCGATTACGGCGAGCAATATAACAAGGTTGATATTCGATTGGGGAGCAAGGGGAAATCCGGTCTGGCTACAGACCAACGCATTCGTTTGTTGGAACAGAATGACGGGAATGAAGATCCGCAGCTGTTCGCATTGTTTTTTCAATATGGACGGTATCTGACCATTGCGGGTTCTCGCAAAAACTCTCCGCTGCCGCTCCATCTCCAAGGAATCTGGAATGATGGTGAAGCGTGCCGGATGGGCTGGAGTTGTGACTATCACCTGGACGTGAATACCCAGATGAATTATTACCCCACAGAGATTGTGAATCTGGGAGAGAGCCATCTTCCACTGTTGCGCTACGTTGAAGATCTGGCACTGGCGGGCAGAGAAACAGCTCGTAACGTATATGGATGCGACGGATGGGTCGCTCATGTGTTCTCCAATGTATGGGGCTTTACGCTGCCTGGATGGGAAACCTCGTGGGGGCTGAACGTTACAGGCGGATCATGGCTGGCTGCACACCTGATTGAGCATTATGAGTACAGTCAGGATCGTGTTTTCCTTGAGAATGTGGCTTATCCTGTACTTAAAGAATCCGCGGCCTTCTATCTGGATTACATGTGTGAGCATCCTCGGAACGGTTGGCTGGTGACGGGTCCTTCCAATTCGCCGGAGAACCATTTCTATCCCGGTAATTCCAGAGAAGGGACACAACAGCTGTCCATGGGAACGACAATGGACCAGATGCTGGTGCGCAGGCTCTTTGAATTTTGTCTTCATTCAGTTGAACTTTTGAACAAAGACGAAGAACTCGGACGCAAGCTGGAAGAAGCAATTGGCAAGCTTCCACCTCTACAGATCGGCAAAAAAGGGCAGTTACAGGAGTGGCTTGAGGATTATGAGGAGGCGCAGCCGGAGCATCGGCATTTGTCTCATATGTATGCGCTGTATCCGGACAGTCGGATTACACCTGACCGTACACCGGAACTCAGTGCGGCAGTACGGATAACGTTGGAGAACCGCATGGTCCAGGAAGAGCTGGAGGATGTTGAATTTACAGCTGCTTTGTTTGGACTGGGTTTTGCGAGATTGCATGATGGGGAGACGGCATATAAACACCTCTCACATTTGATTGGCGGCCTGTGCTTCGATAATCTGTTCACCTATTCCAAATCCGGAATTGCTGGAGCAGAGAGTAATATTTTCGTCGTTGATGGAAATTTCGGCGGTACAGCTGTCGTAGCGGAGATGCTGCTGCAAAGTTATGCGGGCGAGATTCATCTGCTCCCAGCGCTGCCACAGGCATGGAGCACAGGCTCGATAACCGGGCTGAGAGCAAAAGGGAATGCCGAGGTTGACATCGTCTGGGAGTACGGACAGTTAATTTCTACGAACATTCATACTTTCTCTGCAGGAACGTTCACCATTTATTGGGGCAAACAAAGAACGATCCTTCATGCCGAAGCAGGCGAAAGTTACTATTTCAATAGCGAGCTGCAGTTGGTAAAATAACGATCTATACTTGAAAATAACTTTCATTTATATGGACCATGGTCCCACGGAGGGAAAAACATATAATAGAGACAGAAAGATACAAAGGGAGGGGACATTGATGTACAGTATTTTTTTGGTAGACGATGAAGAATTGGGACTTGAGATGATGAGGGATTATATCCGTTGGGAAGAGATGGGTATCTATATCATGGGAACGGCGAGTAACGGCAGGGAGGCCTTGGAGAAAATTGAGGCCACCCAACCTGATATCGTTCTTACCGATGTTCAGATGCCGATCATGAACGGTATTGACCTGGCGAGAAAGATACATGAGAGCTACGACTCGATCCAGGTGATGTTTCTGACCGGGCACGATGAATTTCAATATGTAAAATCGGCTATCAACGTAGGGGCCGTGGGATATATGTTAAAACCTTTGGATTTAAACGAAATTGAAAGCGTTATCACTAAAGTTAAACAGCGTTGTGAAGAGGTTGCAATGAAGAACCGTTCCATGGAGGCGGCCAAAGCCAATATCCTGAAAGAGTTATCTTACGAAAAAAATGAGGCTCGTGCTAATGATCTTGCTTGTAGTTACAGTCGTCTAACCCGACAACCGGAGACCGCCCAATATGCAATGGCCTTGTTCAGTATCGACCCCAAGGAGGCTGAAGAGGAACTGCAAAGTCTGGAGGAATCTACAGGTCGGCTGGTGGCTTTTCTCGACCATTTCTTCAAGGCGAAGAACATGAAAGCAATCTTTGTGGATTACAAAGAAGGAGAGACAGGTGTATTTATGGAAGCGGCACAGCAGCCGGGACATTATGCGTGGGAAGACTTGGCTGAGGCTATCCGTAGTTCCCTGGATTTTACGGTGACGGCTGCTGTAGGCGGACAAGAGACCACGTTACCCCATATTCATTGTCTGTACGAAGAGACACGAACCATCTTGAATGAGCGTTTCTATGAAGGTACAGGCACAATTATTCATGCTGGGACCGTTTCGAATCAGTTTTATACAGAGCATATGCCCCCTTTTGATCAAAAGGAATGGTTCGATTCCATTAACGGACTGGATTTTGAATGGGCGGCACAGAGGCTGCACGGGTATATTGAGGGATTGGCAACACTGCGAGTCAAGAAAAAAATCATCTGTGACTGGTCGATAGATCTCGTGAATGAATTGCTGGAGCAGCTTCATAAACCTGTTCCGAAGCGGGCTGAGCTGTATCATTCCATCTATAATGCACTGACTCTGCATGAGATCGAGGATCTGATTCTCGGTACTGCGGAGGATGCGGTGAGCATGCTGGGTGAACGGTTTATGGACAAAAATGCAAAACTGATTCACAAGGTCCGCACCCTCATCGACCAGAATTACAATCAGCCGATTACCATCAACAGTCTGTCTGATCAGGTCTATTTATCACCGAACTATTTGAGATCCATTTTTAAGGACAAAACAGGGATGACGATCCACGATTATCTGACACGCATCAGATTGGATAAAGCCAGGGAACTGCTGGCAGACGGCTCGCTCAAGATTCACGATATCGCGCAGACCGTGGGCTATGAGAGTACATCCTATTTTATTTCTTTATTCCTGAAGACACAGGGCGTAACACCCAACGAATACAGGAAAAGTATGTGACGATAGAGGCTGTCAGGTAATGATGGTATTGATATGGCAAATGAAAGAGGCTTTCCTGTATGAATAGTAACATTGTGGTATGGAACATCCCCCTCCTCCTTTTTACAATTATGCATATAGGAAAGGAAGGAGGAGAGAGGGGATTTGATTTGACAGCCCTTTATGAAAGCGATTACAAATAATGGCTGTGAACCACTGCAGGAATAGACATAGGGAGATCTAACTCAATCATTAAAAAATGGAGGCATGTTATGTTGGGACGGATGATGAAAAAAGGATTTGTGTTCTTTATCATATTTTGCCTAGTAGTTGGCGGGGGCCAGTTCGTCCGAACAGCTCACGCCGATGATATGAATACCTATGAAGCCGAAGCGGAAGGGAATACTTTGCTAGGTAACGCGATGATCTCTGATAGCCCGACGGCTTCAGGTGGCAAAAAGGTCGGAGGCATGTACCAAGGCAGTTCCTTGCAATTTAACAATGTCACTGTAAGTGAAACAGGAAATTATAAAATTTCCGTTTACTACATTTCAGGTGATTCGCGGCCATTCAATATTAGTGCGAATGGCGGGGAGAAGCAATATGAAGAACCGTCCAAGACAGTCGACTGGGATACGGTGGGAACATATGATGTGACCCTTCCGTTGAACGCTGGAACCAACACCATCCTGATTGATGACAACAACTGGTATTCTCCCGACATCGACAAGATTGTGATCCGCGGTTTGGACAGTGGCCACCCGGGAGAAGGGGGCGGAGACGACTGGAAGAAAAATTTGCATGGTGCAATTATTGAGGCAGAAGCGGCCGACAACATTTTGAAAGGCAATGCCAAGGTGGTAGACAGCAGCATTAGTTCGGGTGGGAAGAAAGTAACCGATCTGAACAAAAACAGTTCACTGCAATTTACGAATATCAACGTACCGGCAGATGGTACATATTTGATCCGAATATCTTATATTTCCGGTGATCAGCGACCTGTTTATATGCAGGTGAACAATGACACGGACGAGATGATTGATCTGCCCAAAACGGCAAACTGGGACACGATTGGCATGTATGATGTGGAGGTATCTCTTCATAAGGGTGTCAATACCATCACGTTCTCAGATCATGACTGGTACTCCCCTGATTTGGACCGAATTGAAGTGATTCCGTATACAATTAGTTATGAAGCCGAAGATTCGGACAATATGCTGACTGGTGAAGCGCGTGTAACGGACAGCCCCACAGCATCAGGTGGCAAAAAGGTCGGATATCTGAATGGCGGGAGCTCCTTAACATTCAATAAGATTATAGCCCCGATGACAGGTAATTACCGTGTTACGGTCGCTTATTTTTCCGGTGATCCGCGCAGTTTCTATGTCCGCGCAAATAACGGGGAAGAGCAGTTCCACGACCTGCCCAAAACACCGGATTGGGATACGGTAGGTACGTATGATCTTACACTCCCATTAACTGAAGGCGAGAATACGATTACCTTTTCAGACAACAATGGTTATTCTCCCGATCTGGACCGGATTATCGTAGAGCCTGCGATAGAGACAGAACCCGAAAATCCAGGTGAAGGAGATGACGATCTGGGAACACCGGTTGACTCGCAACGATACGGGGATATTACGGTGACTGATTACACTCATGGTCTCTTGGTATCGAACGGACAATACGAAGTGTCTTATAATACCCAGACTGGATTCGTCGGCTATAGCTGGGCAGAAGGGCAGAAGATGCGGGGGATTTTCAGCAGCATTAAACTTGGTGAGAGCCTTGTGGAAACCAAAGGGTATGAGAGTCATACGAGCGGTGGAGCACCGGTGGAGATTCAGGATGGATTCGGCAAAGGCGTTGAGTTCAACTTTGTTCATACTTCGACTGGCAAACCAACCCTGAAGCAGGTCTATCGGTTTTATGAAGATCAATCGTATTTCCTCAACCGTCTGGACGCCATCAGTGATACAGAGATCCAGAGTAATTACATGTCACCAATTACCGTGAAAAATACGGGTGGTGTGGATATCGGCGTCAGCTCGGATAACCGCGTGCTTACGGTGCCTTTTGACAACGATGCATGGATTCGCTATAAATCTCAAACGATGAACCGGGCGGATACCAGCTACGAGATGACAACGGTATTCAATAACTCGACACGTAACGGTCTGGTGATCGGTTCAGTAACCCATGACACCTGGAAGACCGGTATTGACTGGAAAGGCTCAGCTAATCGTCTGAATGAATTTACTGTGTATGGCGGGGCAGCGAGTGACGTTACCCGCGATTCCCAGCCACATGGCAGCCTGTCCGGTACTGAACTGTCCTCACCGCTGATTATGGTAGGTGGTTTCAGTGACTACCGCACAGGGCTTGAAGAATACGGTAAAGCCAATGCGATTATCACACCTCCGCTGGCGTTGAATCCGGAGCTGCCACAAGGTGTTCCAGTAGGTTGGAATAGCTGGGGAGCTTATGATAGCGGGCTTTCGTATCAGAATGTAGTGGATGTATCCAATTATTTCAAGAACAATCTTAAGAAGTTCAACAATAACGGCAATGTATTCATTAATATGGATTCCTACTGGGATAATCTAAGTAATACTGAGCTTGCCCAAGCTGTATCTGTCATTAAGGACAATGGTCAGCATGCAGGCATCTATTGGGGACCATTTGTATATTGGGGCAATGATATGAGCCAAAAAGTGGATGGTACCAATGGGCAATATACGTATGGTGATATTGTGCTCAAGGATAGTGCAGGGAAACCTCTGCCTACACTGGATGGAGCATATGCACTGGACGTGACACATCCGGGGAGTCAAATGCGCATGAATTATTTTCTGGATAAGTTTAAAGCTCTTGGCTTCACATTCATCAAACTGGATTTCCTAACCCATGGCTCGCTGGAAGGCCAACACTATGACACTAATGTGACGACAGGGATCCAGGCTTACAATGAAGGGATGCGTTATGTCGAAGAGCGATTGGATGGGAAAATGTTTATTAGTGCGTCCATTGCACCGATCTTTCCAAGTCAATATGCGCATAGCAGACGGATCTCTTGTGATACCTATGGCAAAATCAATGAGACGGAGTACATGCTCAATTCATTGACATATGGTTTCTGGCAAAATGGAACGATCTATTCTTATACAGACCCAGATCATTTGGCATTAAGCCGTGCCTCAAGCTTGGAGGAAGCCCGCAGCCGGGTGAATTCCGGTGTAATTGCCGGCACGGTGATGATGGATTCCGATGATGTGAACGATCCCAAGGCACAGGAATACATGACATCATTGTACAATAACACGGATATTCTTCAGGTGGCGCTGAAAGGCAAAGTATTCAAGCCGCTTGAAGGAAATACGAATGCAAATGCCGCAGATTCGTTTGTTCTGAAAGACGGCAATGATTATTACCTTGCCGTATTTAATTACAATGCCAAGAGTTCAGCAAACAAAACGATCGATCTGGGCCGCGCCGGATTGAATGATTCCAAAACCTATACTTTAAAAGACTTGTGGACAGGTGAGTCTTCGTCAGCCACGGGTTCATGGTCCATCTCGCTGGGGCCGGCTGAATCGAAGTTGGTTAAATTGACCGAAAAAGCAGTCACCCCGGAAAATCCAGGCAACCCAAATAACCCAGGGAATCCAGGGAATCCGGGCACTCCTGGCAACAATGGCAATAACAACAATAATATTAGCGAAAACTCCGGCAGCACCGCTGCTGAAGGGAACGATACAGCAGCACTGGTCATCACAACGGATATGCTGAAAGTGGACAGTGGAGCAGGGAAAGCCGTTGTAGACATCAAAGCGGATACTCAGGAAGTACAACTTTCATCTGCTGTCTTACGCCAGCTCGGCAACCGTACACTGGAAGTGAAATCAGGCAAGCTAACCCTGCAAATCCCTGCAAGTTTGTTCCAGCAGCTATTGAGCAAGCTACCGGCAGGGCAACAGGAAGAAAGTACAATATCCCTGAAAATGGTTTCGCTTGACAGCAAGGCCAGGGAGGTCGTTGCCGCAGTGGAATCATCTTCCCTGGCAACGGTTACCCTTAAGGGAGAAATCTATGAATTTAGCCTTTCAGCAACAACTAAATCAGGTACAACCGAAACACTCGCTGCGTTTGATCACCCGGTTACACTGAGTCTGGCAGCGGAAGAAGGTTTCGACCCTTCACAGGGAGGAATATATTATATTAACAAAAATGAGACTTTGGAATTTCTGAAATCAGATTACGTGAATGGTGTATTAACGACTAAAGTGAGCCACTTTAGCAAGTATGCCGTGCTGGAACTGGATCGGACTTTTACCGACGTTCCGGCCAATCATTGGGCTAGCTCTGTCATCAAGGAGTTAGCGGCTAAGCTGTTTGTAGATGGCACAAACGAGGAACAATTTGAGCCAGGACGTGCAATCACCCGCGCTGAATTCACCACCATGCTCGTTCATTCTCTGGGGCTGACCGTAACAGGAGAAATACAATTTTCAGATGTTGCGACAGATGCCTGGTACGCGGAACCTATCTCGATTGCGACCCAAGCCGGTATTGTGAAGGGCCGAAGCGCAGTCAGTTTCCAGCCGGATTCACAGATTACCCGGGAGGAAATTACGGTGATGCTGATGAAGGCATATGAACTGAATGTTGGGAACGTGCCTGTTGGTTCTAGGGATATCTTGTTTACTGATATGAACCAGGTTTCTTCATGGGCAGCTGCTTCGGTAAAGGATGCAGCCCGACTAGGACTGGTTCAAGGCCAAAGACAGGGACAGTTTGTGCCTAAGGGGATCGCATCCCGTGCAGAAGCGGCTCAGGTCATCTATAACTTAATTTTGAAGTAAGCTTTAAGGCTGCGAATTATATCGCAGCCTTATTTTCATAACTTTGAGATGACAGATGATTTCCCCTATGGATTGTAAGATTGCGATATGGCTAATGTAACTCCTGCTTCCTACAATAATAAGTATGTTCACAACACACAGCACGAGGGTAACAGGAACTCGAAAGGATGATAAACTTGACGATTCAATATAATGAACAGCTACGTATATTTGCAATACAGACGCAAAATTCGTCCTACCTTTTCGGAATTAATGAGAGAGAACACCTCCAGCATCTGTATTGGGGTGACCCCGTTGATATTGAGGACAGCGCTCCGTTGCTCCAACTACAATCCCATAGCTCTTTTGACGCGGAAGTGGAAGGAGAAGTGGAGGAGTACAGCTTCTGGGGAGGCGCATCTTATACAGAACCGTCTTTGAAGGTTCGTATGCCTGATGGGGTTCGTGATCTCCGGGTATGGTACGACCATCACGAAATTACTGAAAAGGACGGCAGACAGACGTTGATAATCACGTTGAAGGATCAGGTGTATGCACTTGAGACGCAGCTGATATATCGGGTCATCCCGGAATTCGATCTGGTGGAGCGTTACGCCAATATCGTAAATACAGGACAGGAGGAAATCGTGCTGGAAAGCATGCAATCGGCAGCCTGGACTTTGCCATATCTCCAGGATTACCGCCTGACGCATGTTACGGGGAAATGGTCGGGTGAATTCCAACTGCGCAATACCATTTTGACAGAGGGAAAAAAGGTACTTGAATCGCGGAGAGGTTTCACTGACGGTCATGCCAACCCATGGTTTGCGATTGATGATGGTCTTTCCACAGAAAGCGGCGGTGGGGTATGGTTTGGTGCTCTTGCCTGGAGCGGCAACTGGAAGATTGTTGCGGAGAAGACCCCATTTACGAATGTACGGGTCACAGGTGGCATCCATGATTTTGACAATGAATGGTTGCTGGGTGCGGGCGAAACGTTTGAGACGCCTGTCTTTGTCGGCGGATTCAGCCCGGAAGGCTTTGGCGGAATGAGCCACCGCTTGCATCAGTACCAATACAATTACATACTGCCGCGCAGTGAAATCGGTAAAGTGCTGTACAACTCCTGGGAAGCTACCTATTTCGATGTTAATGCCCAGGACCAAATGGCGCTTGCCGAAAGGGCAGCCAAAATGGGTGTGGAACTATTCGTTGTGGATGACGGCTGGTTTGGGCAGCGGAATTCCGACCGTGCGGGCTTGGGCGACTGGAACGTGAACAAAGAGAAGTTCCCGAACGGACTTGTTGAGCTGATTGACCGGGTTCACGGACTGGGGATGGAATTCGGCATATGGGTGGAGCCGGAGTCGGTTAACCCGGATAGTGATCTCTATGGAGCACATCCGGACTGGGTATATCATTTTGAGACCCGGGGACGTACGGAGCTTCGCAATCAGCTGCTGCTGAACATTTCCAAGCCAGAGGTTAAGCAATACATTATCAATTTTATGACCGAACTGCTTGGCAACCATGAGATTAGGTTCATTAAATGGGACATGAACCGGACCATCACGGAGCCGGGCATGAAGGGTCACCCCATTAACCGCCAGAAAGAAGTATGGGTAAGGCATGTCCAGAGTCTCTATGATATATGGGCACAGCTGCGAGCCAAGTTCCCGGATGTCGAGTTTGAGACTTGCGCAGGAGGTGGCTCGCGAATTGATCTGGGCATCTTCCGTTATTCTGACCAATCCTGGCCGAGTGACAATACGGATGCGTTCGACCGTCTGAGCATTCAGGAAGGCTTCTCGTATACGTACGCACCACGTATGATGACCTGTTGGGTAACCGAGTCACCTACAGGAATGAACGGTCGAAACGTCTCCCTGAAGTATCGCTTCCACAGTGCAATGATGGGTACGCTTGGTATTGGCTCCAATCTGAATGAGTGGAGGGATGAATGGATTGAACAGTCCGGCGAATTCATCGGTCAGTACAAAGCCATTCGCCACCTGGTGCAATTCGGCAGACAATTCCGTCTGACTTCGCTTCGCCATAAGGGGGTTACTGCTGTCCAGTACAGTGATGCTGCGACAGGTGACCATGTACTGTTTGCTTTTCTTCATTCGCAGAAGCTGGGTGAACCGTTGCCTAGACTCCGTTTGGCAGGCCTTCAGGCTGACAAGACCTATCTCATTGAAGAACCGGGGTTAACGGTCAGTGGCCGTGCGCTGATGAACATCGGGGTGGAGTTGCCTTTGCGCGGTGATTTTGACAGCCTGGTGTATCGTATTCGTGAGCAGATATAATAGGATGTTGTAGAACGGTTTAAAAGGAGTGCTTTGCAGGCCGATAACGGCTGCATCGCACTCCTTTTTTATTGGATCTCTTTTTGCGGCAGACGGATCTGTACGGTAGTTCCCATACCTAGCTTGCTATATACTTTAACACCGTAGTATTCACCAAATTTCAGCTTAATCCGCCGATCCACATTTGAAATCCCATAACCCCGTCCTTCTTTCTCTTCAAACAAAGCCTCAAGCTTCTCTCGCCGCATGCCCATTCCGTCGTCTATAACCGATAAGATGATGCTACTGTTATCGATGACGCCCTTGATATGGATATTTAGGGGCCGGTCCTGATTCCAAAGAGCGTGAATGACTGCATTCTCCACAAAAGGCTGTAAGGCAAGCTTCACGGTCGAGTAGGGCAGGATCGATTGATCTATCGTGTAGATGATGTTCAGCTTGCCCTTAAACCGGATCAGTTGAATGGCATTATAACTTTGGGTCAGTTTCAGCTCCTCATTGATGGTCAGGATGCTCTTTCCTTTGTTCAGGGATATTCGATAAAACTTGGCCAGATGAAGAACCATATCCTGAATCTGTGGATCCTGATGCTTCACGGCCAGAGAAGAGATCGAACCGAGTGTATTATACAGAAAATGAGGATTGATCTGAGCTTGAAGCAGGTCCAGTTCGGCTTCCTTGCTTTGCAGCTCTTTCTGGTAGACTTCGGTAACCAGACTTTTCAACCGAGTTGTCATCTGTTCAAATGCAAAGTGAAGCTGTCCGATCTCATCACTGCCCATTTGCTCCTCATGAGTAGGGTTGAAATCCCCCCGCTCAATTCGCCGAATCATCCGAATTAACGTTCTGATGCGATTGCTAAACAGCGAAGCAGTAATATAGATGAGCAGCAGCGCCACGCCGATGAAGCCCAGAGAAATGTTGATAATGAGCTGAGAGAGTGATTTGGCATCCTTGATAATACTGTCATACGGAAAAATGGACACCGTTCTCCAGCCATTTTTGAGCGTGTTATAGACCGCTAGAGCCTTCACGTCTTGATATGTTGTATCAAATCTGCCTGAAGGCGTCTCGTCAAAATTCTGATGAAGCAATTCGGGCAGGCTTGTATTGATTAACTGTTTGTCCGCTGAAGACAGAATCATACCCTTGTCATTGATAATAAAAATATCTTTGCCACCTGCTTCTTTTTCCATGAGAGAATAGATGACTGACTCGGAAATTTGAAAGACCAGCATCCCGTAGGGGTACTGATTACTATTGTTGTTCAACAGCCGGGCGAGTGTAAACATGGCAGGACCGTTCTCTGTCTGCGGCGTGGAGAGATGAATAATGTTCCCATAGGATTGCTGCAGCTTGTGAAACAGTTCCGTGTCCTGAACTTCGGGTGTGATCGGCCGGATATAATAATTGTCTTTGGGCAGCGACGGATTATCCGAATAAATGAATGCGCTATCAAAATCAGGGTAGGCAGCCATCACAGTGTCGATTCGATTGCCAATGTAATTATAGACATCCAGATAAGATGGATCATCCTGATACTCGTTTGTAAGGTAATTGGCAAGGCGGTTATCCAAATAAATGGAGGCGGAAATGTGTTCGTAACTATCCAGCTTGTTCTCCAGATTTTTAGTGATCTGAGCCGTTGAGTTCGTCATATTGATGTAGATCTGCTCAGTAAGCTTCGTTTTGGTTAGCTCATAGGAAAAATAAACCAACAGCATCATCGGAATGATCGTGACTAGTACAAATACCATAAACAGTTTGGAACGAAAACTCAGGTTTACAAAAGGCATGTACATATATCTTCTATAAAATTGGCGCATCCGGAAGCCCTCTCTTGACTGAATATTCGTTGCACAGTTCATCATAGCAGAGTGAATATGGAAATCCAATCCTCTCTTTGCACAAAAACATCTTTAAAAAGCGGTATCTTTCGGAGAATTCAACTATGGCGAGTAAACCGTGTCAAATTTATGATGAATAGGAGAGAAGTTGAATCAAGATATGGCCGACCATGCTGCTGTATAGAAAAAGGGAGGGTACTTAATGCATAAGGTAAGCGCTATCAAAACAGTCAGGAGCAATAATCTGATAAGCAGACTAAAAGAGCAAAAATGGTTATTCGTGCTTATGCTTCCTGCCTTCATTGCGACATTGCTATTTTCCTATGGTCCGATGTTTGGACTATATATGGCGTTTACAAATTATCAGCCGGGTGGGGGATCGTTCTTACATCAGTTCTTCCATGCCGAATTTGTAGGTTTCCAGTGGTTTGAGTATTTCTTTACTACAGGGGATTTCTATCGGGTTATGCGTAATACGCTAGCGACAAGCTTGCTGACACTGTTCTTCGGATTTCCTGCGCCAATCATCCTCGCGCTTGTACTGAATGAAGCGAGACAGGGATTTTTCAAACGTTTTGTACAGACGGTTTCTTATCTGCCGCATTTTATCTCATGGGTTATTGCAGCCAACATTGTGATTACGCTGCTCGCTTCGGATGGAATGCTTAACAATATTCTGGTTCTGCTGGGCATTGTCAAAGAACCCGTTGCATTTTTGCAAAATGGTCCTCTGTTCTGGTGGATTATCGCATTGTCGAACATGTGGAAAGAGATGGGGTTCAGTGCCATTATGTATCTGGCCGCAATCGCTTCCATTAATCCGGAGCTCTACGAAGCGGCCAGGGTGGACGGAGCCAGCCGATTCAAGCAAATGTGGCATATAACGCTGCCATCCATGCGCCCTACCATTGTCATATTGGCTATTCTCGCGGTCGGAGGCATTTTGAATGCAGGATTTGAACAGCAATACCTGCTGCAAAATAATACCGTGCTTGAATACTCCGAAGTTATTGATATTTATGCTTACAAATACGGACTACAAAACAGCATGTTCTCTTATGGTGCTGCTGTGGGAATGTTCAAATCCGTTGTTGCCTTCATTCTTGTCCTTATCGTGAACCGGATTTCCAGAAAAGTGAACGACCAGGCGTTGTTCTAACTACAGAAGACAGAGGGGAGCGCTTGTAATGATTCTGAACCGATTCGGAGATCGTATTTTCAAAATTATTGTATATTTCATTCTTATTCTCGTATTACTGGTTACATTTCTTCCGTTTTGGAATATACTCGTTCTTTCATTGAACAGCGCGGAGGATACGGTGCGAGGCGGCGTTTATCTGTGGCCCAGAGATCTGACCTTGGATAGCTATCAGCAGATTTTGAAAGATAGCGAGATTTTAAACGGTCTGTGGGTAACCGTCAAACGAACGCTGATTGGCGCACCGCTATCGGTTCTCGTCATTACGATGCTTGCATATCCGCTAAGTCGGCGGAATCTAATTGGTCGCAAAGGCTGGAACCTGTACTTTATTTTTACCATGTATTTCAGTGGCGGACTGATTCCGTTCTACATGGTGCTTAAGGCGCTGAATATGATCGATACCTTTTCGGTGTTCATTTTGCCAAGTTTGATGAATGTCTTCTATATGATCATTGTCCGTACTTTCATGGAACAGCTACCCCATGAGATTGAAGAATCGGCGAGGGTAGACGGGGCTAACGATCTGACAATTTTCTTCCGAATTGTGATGCCGCTGACAACACCTGTACTTGCAACAGTGGGACTTTTTCAAGCGATAGGGCATTGGAATGCGTGGTTTGATTCCTATGCGTTCACCTATAGTTCGGATCTGAAGACTCTGCAAGCCGTGCTCGTGAAAATATTGAATCAATTTCAGACCGGTGGCATGATTTCGCAAACGCAAATGCTGGCCAACTCGGCCAAACGAAATGCCGTTTCCAGCGATACCATTCGAATGGCTGCTACGATGGTAGCCACATTACCAATCGTGATGGTGTATCCGTTCCTGCAAAAGTACTTTGTTAAAGGTATGACTCTGGGAGCGGTGAAAAGTTAATCTGTTCCATAATCCGGTTACAGGGAAGGCTTGTCCAGTGGTCTCTCCCTGAAAGGGGGTGGGCAAATATCGTTTTGGAAATGCTCAATCTAGCACAACAGGAATTTATTCATTGGGAGGAATTAGGGTGTCAATAACAAAGACTAAAAAATGGATGACCATGGGGATTACAGCTGCATTAGTCGTTGGTTTGCTGGCGGGCTGCTCCTCCAATGATGGGGAGAACAATACAGCAGGTAAAGACGGGGAGCAAGGGCCGATTACGCTGACCTGGTTTGATGGCAATACCAAAGGAGAACCTTTTACCGATGCGGTTGCCCAGGAAATTACCAAAAAGACGGGCATAGAGATTTCCATCCAGCAGCCAACGGGTAATCCAACAGAAAAACTGAGCCTAATGCTGGCGAGTGGTGACTATCCGGATGTGGTAGTCATGAGCCGGGGAGATGCTTCCCTCGACAAATACATTTCAAGTGGGGCATTCATTCCACTGGATGAGTTAATTGAGAAATATGGTTCTGATCTGAAAGAAATGTACGGAGATACCTTGACCAAAACACGTAATACAGACGGCAAGAACTACTATCTGGCAAACTGGTATGGACTCGACAGTGATCCGGTTTTCGGTATGCTGATGAGACAGAGTCTGTTGGAAGAGTTTCTTCCGGACAAAGCAGATGGTTCACAGCCCCTCACAACAGACGAATTCGAAGCACTCCTGAAAAATTTTAAAGAGAAATACAATACGATTGATGGCAAAGAGTCCATTCCGATGACGATGAACGGGGAGAACATGGGTGCGAATCTGGGCACATTCAAAGGCATGTGGGGCTTAAAGACGTATTATGACAACAACGGACGTCTGCAATATGATGTCAAGGATCCAAAATATCGTGAGATGCTGTTATACATGAATCGCTTATATAGAGAAGGTCTGATCGAAAAGGAATTTGCGATTAGCAAAACACAGACCTGGATTCAAAAGCTGACGACTGGTGCGGTGTTTGCTACCCCAGGTGCATATTGGGACCCGGGGAACGGCAATGCGGCCTTGAAGAAGGATGGCGGGGAAAAGAATCAACTCTTTGCTTACAAAGTTGTTGCTCCAGGTGTAGATCCGGCTCAAACGACGTTTGGCCCTAGAAGTTCGCTTGGATGGGATGCAATAGCCATTACCAAAAACAACAAACACCCTGAAGAAACGATAAAGCTGTTTAATTATCTGGCGAGTGATGAAGGACAGCATTTGCTGCTGTGGGGCAGGGAAGGCGAACAGTACACCATGGTGGATGGCAAGCGACAACCGAAACCTGAATTCCTGCAAAGCTTCAAGGATAATTGGGATGATACGGTGAAGAAAAGCGGCGTTCGCAAATGGTTATGGTTTATCAAAAATGGTCTGGACCCGAACGGACAGCCATATGACATGGCGGTCAAATTCCAGCGCAGTGAAGTGGATGAACTGGCCATTAAGAGTCTTGGCGATTCCGTATGGGATACAGCGCAGTATGATAACCTGAATCCGGATGGGGGAACACCTCAAGCACTGACCGCCCAGAAGGTGAAGGATATTATGGATCAGAGCATTACGAGAGCCATTATTGCTCCAAGTGAAGCTGAAGCCAACTCTATTTTTGACAAGATGCTGGAGGATATGAAGAAGGCTGGCGATGAAAAAGTGGAAGATATCATTAACGAGAAATATGCTCAGCGTATGGAACTCTGGTCTTCGAAATAATTGGATATCAACTTATAAATAAGAGTGTCCCGGGTGATTGCCCGGGACACTCTTATTTATGGATGCATTTTATCATACCGTTCCTGTCGCGGGACAAGAGCATTTTTACCGATTAAAGTGTTATCTAATTATTATCATGACAGAAATTATGTGGCGAGATAAAAGCACAATTCGCTTAGTGCTTCACCGAGCAGGTAATGTAGCCTTTGAGTCATATTGTTACCGAAATCTTGCGTTGTGTTTCCGTTTCTGGTTATTATGTTTTTTTGTACATATTAAAAAACGTCCCTAATGCTCGTTTTTAGAGTTTTTATCAAAAATACGTATATGGGGATTAATGAGGGTTTTCATAAGGGTAATAACCCTGTTTTGTTGCTTAAAAAGCTATATTGACCTATGCTTTTAGGTCTATTATTATGTTGGGGAACGCGTTCGCATTGTTTGAGATATTGTTGTTGAGGAGTAGGTAGAATGGAGTTTATATGGTATTTGGCTTTAATCATTGTTAGTACAAAAATAGCAGGACATGTATCCGTAAAATTGGGGCAACCCTCTGTACTTGGGAAATTGGTTGTCGGCATTATTTTGGGACCTGCAATTCTGGGGTGGATTGATAATAATGAATTCATTCATTATGTCTCTGAAGTAGGGGTATTATTACTTATGTTTATTGCTGGATTAGAAACTGACCTGGATCAGTTAAAGAAAAACTGGAGATCAGCAGTTGCAGTTGCTGTTGGTGGGATTATACTTCCTTTTGCAGGTGGATTTGGAGTAGCAGATTTATTTGGATTATCAACGAACTATGCACTTTTTATGGGAGTTTTATTCAGTGCAACATCTGTAAGCATTTCAGTACAAGTGCTAAAGGATATGGATCGTTTAAGTTCTAGGGAAGGCACAACCATTCTTGGAGCTGCTGTGGTAGACGATATTTTAGTTGTTATCCTATTAGCATTTATGATGAGTTTCTTGGGTACAGGTCAGGATGTATCCTTGGGACTTCTAGTAGGAAAGAAAGTGCTGTTCTTCATAGGTGTATTTGTTGCAGGGGCATTTATAGTTCCTCGTGTTATGAAATGGCTCTCAACTCTTAAAGTAACAGAGCCCATAATATCAATCGCACTTTTCATTTGCTTTGGATTTGCATACTTTGCTGATCTGATGGGTTTGGCCGGTATAATCGGTTCATTTGCTGCCGGTATTGCAATCTCACAAACAAATTTTAAGAATGTTGTTGAAAAGAAGATCGAGCCAATTGCATATTCAATTTTTGTTCCCGTATTTTTTGTAAGCATTGGTCTCAATGTTTCATTTGAAGGTGTAGGTCAACAGATCGGATTCCTTATCGTTCTAACCGTTGCTGCTGTTTTGACTAAATTACTCGGCGGTGCATTGGGAGCAAAGATTACAGGATTCAGCAATGTTTCTTCTTTTGCTATAGGAGCTGGGATGGTATCACGAGGAGAGGTTGCATTAATTATTGCATCAACTGGTTTACAAGCAGGGCTTCTTTTACCTGAATACTTCACTTCAGTTATTATAATGGTCATACTTACAACTTTAATAGCGCCACCATTGTTAAAGGTGTTATTTAATCCACGTAAGGGAACTGCTTCAAAAGAAGGCGGGCTATAAGAATAAAAGGGGGAGAATACTATATCTAAACTCTATTTGTTTTCCTATAAGCCTAAAAATGACGGATGGACCGAGGAGTGTATTAACTTTCATCTGGATAATCTCTTTGAGGTCAAACATCTTCATGACAGAGTGTATTTAATTAAAACAGCGGATGATATTGATTTGTTAGAGAAGTACTTTCTTGAGTGTCTGCGTACACACGATAGTTACTTTTTACTACAAATCAGTGAAATGCCTGTCACACATCGTCAGAATGGTCTTATATCTGAAGATGTGACTAGATGGCTTCAACTCTAATTAATTCAACGGACTATCATTAGATAGTTCGTTTTTATTTTTGTTAAAAGTGAGGATTCTACAGTATTGCAACTCCACTCAAGAAGTTGATTTCGGATCTAGGAATGAAGGAATACATAGCAAAGCACATGGAGAAGAGGTAATTGCTGCACAGGAAGTTACCGAGCGGCAAAAGATATAAACAAAAATTGAATAGCGATTACTTCCGGTGAAGGGGGAATAATCACTATGTTTATTTGCGTATTTTTCACTTTTTGTCCTCCACATGTGTACAAAGAATAAAAAAGATGCTACATTAAAATTAGTATAAACCCCTTTATAACAGGGTTTTCTACAGAATGACATGTCTCCTGTACAAGGACAAACGTATATCAAGGAGGGAATTGAATGTCAAGCCAAGCATTGGACCAATTTTTAAGTTCGAACATCGAAGATCTAAAGACTAAAGGTCTATATAACTTCATCGATACATTGCAGGGTGCAAATGGTCCTGTTATTCGTATTGGCGGAAAGTCCCTAATCAATTTGTCTTCTAATAACTATCTGGGCCTGGCAACAGATTATCGCTTGATTGATGCTTCAGTTAAGGCAACGCAGACATACGGAGCAGGTGCAGGGGCTGTGAGAACAATTAATGGTACGATGGATCTTCATATTGAGCTTGAAGAAAAACTGGCCCGTTTCAAAAAAACAGAAGCCGTTATCGTGTATCAATCGGGATTTAACTGTAATATGGCTGCTATATCCGCGGTAATGGACCAGCATGATGCGATTTTATCCGATGAGCTGAACCACGCTTCCATTATTGATGGCTGCCGCCTGTCGAGAGCCAAGGTGATTCGCTTTAAGCATTCGGATATGAATGATTTAAGACAGCAGGCGAAAGAGGCCAAGGAATCCGGTAAGTACCATAAAATTATGGTCATCACCGACGGGGTTTTCTCCATGGATGGTGATATAGCAAAGCTGCCCGAAATCGTGAAAATAGCAGAAGAATTCGATCTGATAACTTATGTGGATGATGCCCACGGTTCGGGCGTTCTCGGAGCAGGTGCGGGAACCGTGAAACATTTTGAATTGTCCGACCGCATTGACTTTCAAATTGGTACTCTTTCCAAGGCGATCGGCGTTGTCGGCGGTTATGTGGCGGGTAAAAAACAACTGATCGAATGGTTGAAGCTGAGAAGCCGTCCGTTTCTGTTCTCGACATCGCTACCTCCGGCTGCAATCGCTTCTTCTATTGCTTCTGTTGACATTTTGATGAATGACAAAGAACTGATTGAGAAGCTATGGGAGAACGGCAATCATTTGAAAAATGGCTTGAGCCGTCTTGGATATGATGTAGGCCAAAGCGAAACGCCGATCACACCTTGTATCATTGGCGATGAAGTAACCACCCAACAGTTCAGCAAACGGCTCTATGAAGAAGGCGTTTACGCCAAGGCAATCCTGTTTCCTACGGTCCCGAAAGGAACTGGAAGAATACGCAACATGCCGACAGCTGCACATACCAAGGAGATGCTTGACCAGGTGATCTCTGTTTATGAGAAAGTTGGCAAGGAAATGAAGCTGATTTAGCTGCATTATAGCTGTATTCGCGGGAGTATATTTCGGGAGGAATGTCTTATGAACAAGATTTTGGTGACCGGAGCACTAGGCCAAATCGGTTCTGAGTTAGTTGTTAAATTACGTGAGATTTATGGTGCGGATCACGTCATTGCTACGGATCTCAGGTCATCAGCCCACGAAATTACCCGATCCGGACCATTCGAGCTGCTGGACGTGACGAATGATAAGGCGATGTTCGAAATCGCCAAGCGGTACGAAGTGGATACCATCATGCATTTGGCTGCGCTGCTGTCGGCTACCGCAGAGGAGAAACCCCTGCTTGCCTGGAATTTGAATATGGGCGGATTGATGAATGCACTTGAAATATCCAGAGAGCTCGGCTGCCAATTGTTCACTCCAAGCTCCATTGGATCTTTTGGCCCTACGACTCCGAAATACAATACCCCGCAGGATACGATCCAGAGGCCCAATACGATGTACGGCGTGAACAAAGTGTCCGGCGAACTGCTTTGTGATTATTATTTTCACAAGTACGGCCTGGATACTAGGGGGCTGCGATTCCCTGGTTTGATATCTTATATGACGCCTCCCGGCGGAGGAACGACCGATTACGCAGTGGAAATTTATTACGCAGCCGTGACGGTTGGCCGGTATACATCTTATATCGCCAAAGACACAAACATGGACATGATGTATATGCCGGATGCCCTAAACGCTATCATCGATTTAATGGAAGCGGATTCTTCCCGGTTGATGCACCGAAACTCATTTAATGTCACCGCTATGAGCGTGGATCCGGAGGCGATCGCTGCAGCAATTCGAGAGGAGTTTCCCGGCTTTATCCTAGATTATGACGTTGATCCGAAGAGACAGGCGATAGCCGATAGCTGGCCGCATTCCATTGATGCGACGGCAGCAAAAACAGAATGGGGATTTCATGCCCGCTACGACTTGAAGGCCATGACGAAGGATATGCTTTCACAGCTAAGCGAGAGACAAATGCTTCGCAAAGCTTAAAGTTATTATAAATTTACTGTGCAAACCGAGTAGAAATACAAAAGAATCTGCGTCAAGAGGAGGTTTGGCGTTACCCGGATAAAATGAAGGGAGGAACAACTCAATCGTCAATGGGGTACAAGAAAATTGTTCCATTTCTAGTCGCTATTATAGCGGCTTTTTTGTTTTAAGGAACCAAGTTCTTGTCCCAAGTTGAAGACAAGAACTTGGTGTCATTTCGGATTAGGTAGATACCTAAATAGTATGATGCTGGAACTTCCATGGCGAGATAAAAGCCACATAAATATAAGACTTCGCTTGAATAACGACTTTTCTTGTATCAGGACCTAAGGCAAGAACTTAGCACCACCGCTGAAAAGGTTAAGAACATGGCACCATGTCGATTAAAATATTTTCTCATTAAGCTAATCCGACTAGTCGCATTTTCACAAGGAATGGCTGGAATGATGCTATCTGCGCGAAACATAGGTGGACATATTAATAAATTCGTTCCTAAAGTCTAATAAAAGAGATTATTAGTCACAATCAACGCTAATGTCTCAGTAAAAAAAGTGGAAGTAAAACCCAAAATAAAGGTTGCTTAATCAGTGATTGTAAGGTAAGATTCAACTATCAAAAAAATCTAAACGTTTAAATAGCTATTGAACGATGGTTCGTATGCTTAGACAGGAGAGACCTATGAGAAAAACTAGCATAAAGGACATCGCACTTAGGGCTAATGTTTCTATTGCTACAGTCTCCTATGTACTCAACGGTACTCGCAATGTGCGTCCCGAAACGCGCAGAAGGGTCCAGGAGGCTATCGAAGCATTGAATTACAAACCGAACGAGATTGCTAAAAGCCTCCAACGTAACCGTACCAACACAATTGGTGTTATTACGGAGGATGTGACTGTTTTTAACGCTCCGGATATTATCGATGGTATAAACGACTTTGGAGACCGTCACGACCTACATATCCTGCTGGTTAACCTTAGGCTCGACAAACGAATTGGCCGTAATTTTCAAGACGTCGAAACTTACCGTAAGTATGCAGGCAGTGCTGTATCTGAACTGCTCGGTAAACAGGTGGATGGTATCATTTACATCGGAGTTCACACTCGCGACTTGACAGGTCTAATCAATGTTGAAGGTAAACCGATTATATACACCTACGGTTATACACAAGACGATATTTCAATTCAGTATAATGATGAACAGGCATCTTATGAAGCGATGTCGTACTTGGTACAAATGGGACACAGTCGCATCGCAATTATTAGTGGCTTAATGGATTCAATCCCTTCAAGACGCCGATTAAACGGTTATTACAAAGCAGTCACCGATTTTGAATTGCCGTTTGATCCTTCGTTAATAAAGATGGGGGATTGGGAAAGAGATTCGGGCTACAGGTACGCTAACGAGCTACTTGACATGGACAATCCGCCGACTGCGATTCTGTCAATGAACGATGTTATGGGCGTCGGGGTTCTTCAGGCCACGAAGGAAAAGGGGCTAAGCGTTCCTGAAGATATTTCTGTAGTTGGTTTTGATGATCGGGAATTCAGCGATTACCTGAGCCCACGTCTGACAACAATGGGATTACCGCTTCATGAGATGGGATATTTAGCGATAGAAACCCTTTACCGCCTAATCCATGGAGAAGATATTCAAAACCTAACCATGCCGGAATGTCGCTTGATCGAGCGCGATTCCGTTCGGAAGCTTAAAAGCTAAAAAGGCGCATGCCAATTTCCATATATAGAACCAACGCAGGTAGGCTTTGCAATACCAAAGAGGAATTTAAGTTTCTCTTTTTGAATTAATTTAAACGTTTAACTTAATTCTGATCAATGAAAGGGAGATCTGGGTGACCATTCTTAGTAATGAAAAATTCAGGATCGAGTTTGGTGAACGTGGTGCCGTTCAGTCATTGGTGATGAAAGATGATCCGCATGAGATGAATTGGGTCGTAGATCCTCATTATTTGCAAGAGGTTGGATTCCAAGAGGATGAGGATAAGCTCTTTGGCGAATGGAGTATGCAGTTGAATGATAGGTTTGTTCAAAGCTCGATGTTTGAGCCAAATATTACGAAACATAGCACGAACCATGTTACTGTTGAGTTCAAAGATGTACAGGTCAAGATCTTGTTTTCATATTTGCTGGAAGGCGATCAATTCCGCTGGGGTATCAAACTGACCAATGAATCGGATAAGAACATTAAAATTCAAGGGTTCCATGTGTGGTTTTCTCTCGCCTACATTATGTTTCGGACGCAAGATGTTTACCGTAACATGCATGAATCCTGCGCCGTATTTACGCACATCGGGGGGAACTTTGCCAAGTTTGCTGCTGTACGACGAAGTAACGACGGACCTCATCTGGGAATCTACACGCTCAGAGGGAATACATCCACCATGGGTTCTCATTGTCGTTATTGTAACCGCTTTCTGGAGCAAGTTTCTCCATCTTTGGACGGCTTGTTATTCCACAGGCTTTCTTTAGTGGAGGATGGGACCTCCTTGAAAGATTTGGTACTTACTGATTGGATCTATGATGACGCTTACAACTCTTTAACGTTAATGCCCGGGCAAGCGGAAAATTGGGAGTACGGATTTGTGTCATTCCAGAATCTGACGGATTTCTACCACCAAGGCAAGGTCCTCGGACATCCTCACTGGAACTTTACACCCGTTGTGCCTGAAGGAGGACAATTCACAGCCTCAGTCCGTTTGCCTAGGGATCTTGAACTAAGGTCGTTAAAGCTATACAGTGCGCCTGGACACCAGAATGGCATTGAAGAGCAGGATATCTCCACACTACTGGTTCCTTCAGAAAAGTCTATGTCACTAGACGCAGGCTCTGATCAAATTAGCAACCTCGTCGTTGAACAGGAGTTCATAGTGACCCTATCCGCTGACGTACCAGGAGAACGTAAGCTGGAGTTGATACTCAAGGACGGACGTCGTGACATGCTGGTTTGGAATGTTCTTGAACCCGTTCATACATTGCTTGAAAAGCGAGCAGAATGGCTGGCAGTAAATAGCTATGAAGACGGGGAGGCAGCGGTTCGGCCCCATGCGTTCCGTCCGTTATCTAACCAAGGTGAGTCACTGGGAAAATTGGCATTCTTATTGATGAAAAATGGGATGTCTTCACCTGTTCCCGAGCAGGTTATGAGGGCGGAAGCAGCAGCGGTGCTGGATATGAAGATGCACTGGTTCATCGAAGGTAATCTGTCCCGTCCGCAACCTTTGTACGGTAACTTTTATCGTATCTACGATTTCGATTATATCGCGCACGTTTTTTATCTATTATCACAAATGGATGAAGAGCTGCTTCATTTGCATTCTCCCTCCGAGTATTTGAAGTGGGCCGCCGAAGTGATGTGTTTGCGACTTGATCCAGATTGCCATTCAGGTCAGCGAGAAAAGGACGAATCACGTCTAAATGGTGTGTTTATCCTTTACATACGTGAACTGCTGCAAGCGTTGAAAGACAAGGGATATGCTGAATTACATAATCAACTACGACAGCTATGGGATCGCTTTGGTCGGGAAATGGAAATTGGTGTTCGGCACTACGGCGGAGCCGTTACAGAGCACTTTTATGATAATGCCGGATTTGGTCCAACGTGCACAGCATTATGTTTCCTTGGACATACCGACAAGGCTTCACAATATGGTCAGCTTATTTTGGCGAATATCGGATTCAGCAACGACTATAGGCAGCAGAATCCGGATCGATGGTGGGAAGCACTGTCTCCAATGATTCATTCCTTATGGGGCGGACTAGCGGCATCGTCGGCATTGGTTGCGTATGAACATCTCGGTAATACAGAATATCTGGAAGCAGCTTATCGCTCTACAATGGCAATCTTTCATTGCTATGACTGGAATGTAAAATCCACCCCGCGCAGGCTGGAGCAAGGTGAAGCCGCATCGACGTATAGTGTATCTGCCCCCAACTTGAACATGCCGGAATTGTCGCGTAATCGTTTTGGGCAATCGATGTTCGTGGGAGCAGACGATCCGCTGTTTGCCGCTTTGTTCTCCGATGTATCGGGGGATGATTGGGATATGGGTGAGGAATTAGTAGCTTATTTGCTGGGGTTTGGAACTACAACGTACCTCTATCGAGATGAAGGAGGCACTTTAAGATGTGTCAACGGATTCGTGACAGAAGAGCATGATGGTTGGACCGTGAAAAGTTATGCGGCGTATCCGTCCAGGTATGTATTCCGTGAAGAAGACTTAGAGTTCAGAGCTCCTCTAGGAACATTGCAAAAGAGCATTCGCCTGGAAAATGGAAAGTTCAGAGTTTGCCTATGACAGTCTTCTAACTTGGCAGTTTCCAACTTGTTCTATATAGGGAAGTACAGGATTGGTTACAATCAGCACCATATAAACATCCGGATATGAACAAGACCATGTTTTTAAGTTAAACGATTAAATTCGTTGACTTGAAATAAATAGCTTTGAAAAAGGGAGGAAAACAAACATGAGGTTTGGTAAGCGCAAGTTGGTTCTGTCTCTCGCATTAACCTTGGCTTTCTCCACGTTAGCAGGTTGTTCCGGCAATTCGGACACTTCCGGCAATGCCAAAAACGCAGCAGCAGGCAACGGGGATCCGTCCGGTGGGGGCATCACCCTTGAGTTGCTGTATTGGGGGGATGACGTACAGAAGCAACTGGTGGAATCCGCTGCAGAAAAATATACAGCGGACACCGGGGTGAAAATTAATGCGCAGGTGCTGCCAGCAGACGGCACATTTGACACCTTCATCCAGACGAGGCTTCAATCCGGAGAACTGCCGGACATCAGTTACATGGGGGAAGCTGACATTCAAAAGTATAATGAGATGGGCATTTTAGAGGACATTTCCGACCTGCTTGCGGATGGAACCATTCCGGAGAAACTTCCTGCAATCACCATCCATACTCCAGAACAGAAAGTTATTGGTGTAGGCTTGTCCAACCAAATGGAACTGCTGTTTTATAGCAAATCGAAATTTAATGAGGCAGGCGTTTCATATCCACCTACTAAGGTTGAAGAAGCCTGGGATTGGGATACCTTTGTTGCCAATGCTAAAAAACTAACCAAGGATTCGAGTGGTAAGACAGCTGCCGATGCTGGATTCGATGCTGCATTGACCGAAAACTATGGTCTTGGTTTTACGGCAGGTCGTGAATTTCACCATTTCTGGGCAGCGAATGCCAATGGAGGAGGCATTGTATCCGCGGATGGAAAAGAGTTTCAATGGAATTCGCCCCAAACGACAGAAGGTATTCAAAAACTGGCTGATCTTGTGAACAAAGACAAAGTTGCTTCGGCCTTTAGCTACACCTGGAGTTCTGGAATTGGCTCCGCTGTGGATGCTTTAAGCGGGGGTTATGCTATGGCTGTGAGCGGATCTTGGGATTTAGCGAATATCAAAGGCAATGAGGACATTGGTGTAGGTGTGCTCCCAAAAATGGAGAAAGCAGTAACCATGAATGCTGGAGCTCCACTCGTTGTGTACAATACCTCCAAACATATCGAAGAGGCTAAGAAATTCTACGCCTATATGGTTAACCCAGAAAACAGCCTAGACTTGCTGAAAAGCGGAGCATGGCTACCCAATCAGGCGGACTGGTATACAGATCCAGCTTTAATTGATCAATGGACTGCTGATCTGCCAGCCAGCGCAAAGGAAACCATCCTTAGCTATGCTACGACCGAGGGTGCCATTGTCCAATGGCCAGCGTATTATGTTCCGGCTTATTTAAAAATGAACACGGAATACGAAAAGTCTATTGACCAGGCATTATCCGGTCAGAAAAGTGTCAAAGAAATTTATGATGCAATTATGCCGGCAATCAAGTCACTGTGGGAAAGCGGCAAGGTTTCCTAATCATAGGAAGGAAGTTTGAATTCGAAAAGAGAGGCTATGCTTATGAATCCAGAACGCAAAATCGGTTCGAAGACCGTTTCTGCCAGAAGATTTGCAAAAGGTGCCACCAAAGAGGCCATTGCCGGATATCTATTTGCTGCCCCAGCCATTATCGGATTTTTGGTGCTGACGATGTACCCCATGCTCGCCAGTTTATATTACAGTTTTCATAAAATTACGATTATGAGCGGCAGTCAGGTCATGGAATGGATTGGGCTAGATAACTTCAGGTATATTTTCAGCAATCCGAGCTCTGAATTTAAAAAATCGATTACGGTTACGCTTGTCTATTCCTTTGTAAACGTAGCACTCGTTATCGTGTTCTGCCTGATCGTTGCTTTGCTGTTGAACCGTAAGTTTATTGGAAGAAATGTGCTAAGAGCTATCTTTTTTCTGCCATCTGTGATACCGATGCTTGCGACAACGATCGTATGGCAGATGCTATTGCAAAATCAGGCCAAAGGCGGGCTCATCAACTGGGTTCTACTACAAATGGGCATTGCGCCATGGGATTTTCTCAACGACCCACTTCGGATCTTCTACACCTTGTTTATCATGAGTCTGTGGACATGTGGCGGGACAATTGTTGTATTTATTGCCACGTTGCAGGATGTCCCCGGAGAATTGCTGGAGGCCGTTGAGATGGATGGAGGCAATGCCTGGCACAAGTTTTTGAAGGTAACTTATCCAACGATTAAACCCGTACTCTTTTTTCAGCTCATCATGTGTATGATGACGTCAATCCAGATTTACACCCAAAGCGTGGTATTGTCACGAAATGGCGCGCCTGACCGAATGACATACTTTATCAACGTCATGATCTACGACCATTCCTTTGTGCAAGTTGGCATGCGAGGTTTGGCATCAGCCGAAGCTTGGATCGTATTTCTGATTACTTTGGTGATTACGGGCGTGTTATTTTACTTTCAAGGCGCGTTCAAACGTGATGATTCCATGGGCAAACGAAAGTGGGTGAGATAATGGAGACGGCACCTGCACGGATGAAATATACGAGCATCAAGCAGGCTAAAAACCGAAGAAGAGCAATTCATTTCGGCTTGATTGTGTTATCTCTCCTGCTTGCATTCATTTTTGCTTTTCCATTGTACTGGCTGTTACGCGGCGCAATGGTGAGTCATTCGGAAATATTGGCCAGACCGCCTGTATTTTATCCGAAGGAGCTTGGGTTTGAGAATTTCAGGCTAGGACTGGAACGAATTCAGTTCTGGCGGCAGCTATGGAATTCAGTCTCCATCGTTGTTCCGTATGTCATTGGCACCGTCATTACGACCAGCTTTGCAGCATACGCATTTGCCAAATTACGATTCCCCATGCGCGGCGCCTGGTTTGTGCTCGTTATCAGCAGTATGATGCTGCCTAGTGCAGTTACACTGCTTCCACAATTTTCGTTATATACATCGCTTGGGCTTGCAGGCAAACCTGCCCTAATTATTCCAGCCTTTTTTTGCGCAGGCGGCAATGCATATTTCGTTTTTCTGCTCAGACAATTTTTTATGACAATCCCTGCTGAACTGAGTGAGGCGGCCAAAATCGATGGCGCGGGTTATTTCCGCATCTATTACCGGATCATGCTGCCTCTCATTCGTCCTGCCATGATTGTTGTTGCACTATTCAGTTTCATCAATTGTTGGAATGAATTTTTCTACACCATGATTTATCTGAAAACCGAGGCCGATTATACCTTGCCTATGGGCTTGTACATGGTGAACGGAATGCGTATTCCAAACTATGAGCAGGTCATGGCGCTTGCACTCATCGTAACACTTCCCTGCCTGGTGTTTTTCCTGATCGGCAACAAATATTTCGTAGAAGGCATTACGTTGACGGGAATTAAAGGTTAATAAGGAGGAGACGAAGCAATGGCGAAAAAGAAGAGGAAATGGGCAACAAAAATGTGGGTGGCCGCTTTGGCCACCGCCGTAACTTTGAATACAGGCATCATACCTGCATCGGCGAACTATACGACGGACTTTGTTCATGAAGGCGTAGGTACCGATTATGGCGATGCAACGTGGAAGAACAATCAGATCGTAAGCGAGCCCGTGGATTTCAGTCAGGAAACTGTCGGTCAAATGATGAAAGCAATCGAAGATTTTGATTTTGACCAGTTTGCTGCAGATCATGCCGACTTGCCATGGCTCGATAAGTTGCTGGTTAACGAGGGTGTCATCCCAGACGATAACAACGATGATGGCAGCGCCAACACCCTTTTCAGCCGGGGGAGCGCGCTGTACATGAAAACGCAGGATAACCGGCAGCTCGGTTTTGTCGGGACGGTACATTATGCGGATACCCTCAACAAGGATACGATGTACAACATAACTCTATCTACGGGAGCCGTAGCGGAAGACAAGGCTGCTCGTAAAAACTACCCTAGCCATGCTGACCAAACATACAAGAGTGGCGGTTTGGACATCAGTCAGCGTAAATTCATTACCTCCTCTAACAGTGCTGTTACTTTACTGAAGTTAACCAATAACGGTAATGCGCCAATTACGTTAACGATGACAGTCAAATCTCCATTTGTAACGGAAACCGAGGGAGATGAATTGATCGGTAAACGGGTGGCTGCTCCAATCATGGTTGGACGCGCCGGAGAAGAGTATGTTGAAGCGATGTCCCATGTAGACGTGCATCTCAGCGGAGATGGCATGACGCCTGTTGGCAATGATTTGGTCAAAGAAATTACGGTCCCTGCAGGTACCTCGGTGGATGAAAAAGTGGTCATGGGGTGGTTGGCGGAAGAAATCCCGGCCTCGAAAACACAGTACGCTGAATTTAAAGCAAGTAATAATGAAAAGGCTTTCAGTGACCAAGTGAAGGAATACAACGAATGGTGGGCACAAAATATCCCCTACATCGATATTCCTGACGAAAATGTGAAGAAGGTTCTATATTATCGCTGGTGGTCCAATCGCTTCAACTTGCTGGAAGCAAACATTCCCGGAAACGACTGGCAATTCCCGATGAACATGGAAGGGGTGCTGGGTTACAACAACGGCATCACAGTAAGTGTTCCGTGGGTGTTGCAAGATTTGAAGTGGCTGCGAGATCCATCTTATGCATACGGGACTTGGCTGGCCCAAGGCGAATATTCTGAAAACGCCAACTACAAAAACAATCCGGGAAGACCGAATATCTGGACATGGGATATGATGCAAAACACCTCGCAAGTCGGTTGGGAAGCGTACAAGATTTATGGTGGCGGAGAAAAGGTATTGAAAAAATTCGCTGATTTCTCGGCAAGCGATGTGACGGGTACACTGAATCATTTCCGGGGAACCAATCCTGATTTGGTTTATTACAATCACGGACCAATTACCGGCAATGATGGAGACACGGTGTCCATGCACTGGAAAGGAAATGGAAACTATGCGCGTTTGGACGGTTCTTCCACAGCTTATGCAAACGCAGTTGCCACGCAGCAAATGTACGAACAACTCGGGGATGACGCAAACGCGAAACACATGAAAGAGGTTGCGCAGCGCATTCGGAACGCCATTCTGAACAACATGTGGTACGACGAAGCGGATTTTGACGGTGATGGCGAAGCTGATACGAATGGCGAAGGCAGCTTTTTGCACAAAAAAGTCATCAACCAACAAGACGTATTCAATCCATGGCGTGACAACAATATGTTTGTGTTTAACTTCGGTGTAGTGCCGAAAGAAGGGGAGGCAGGATATGAATCCAAATACTTGACCCAGTTATCCGATTATGGTGATCCAAACTATTATCCGATTTTCCCATTCTTTACGGCAGATCAGCACAGTATCATGAAACGTGTGGAAGCATTCCGGAATGGAGAGACCAGCGCGTTCGGAACGGATCAGTTCGCTTGGTGCAACTTTGGAAATTACATCAATACAATTCGTGCTTCCTTACGTCATTATCCGGTGGAGAATATCAACACCGACACCTACAAAACATTGTTTGACTGGGGCGCTTGGTTACATACAGTTGAACCAGGCAATACCGATCACCTGGATTCCAATGAGTTTTTCTGGCTTGAGGATTATTTCTTTGGTACGCCTTGGACACCGCAAAATCCGCCAAACCCAAGTGGCAAAATGGTTCGTGCCTGGATTCACCACGATACGCTGGGCATGATGAATTATTCCGTCATGGAAGATATGGCAGGCCTTCAGCCAAGAGCGGACGATAAAATCGAGCTATGGCCACTTGATATCCAATATGACCATTTCGCCGTGGACAATGTGCGTTATCATGATGCCAATCTGTCCATTGTGTGGCAGGACCCGGCCAAGTACAGCGATAGCAATCCATATTACAAGGATATCCCCGTCGGATACTCATTGTTCATCAATGGCGAACGTGTCATGACGACGGATGAAATGTCACATATCATTTTTGATACAGCTACGGGCAAGGTGGAAAAACCGGACGGAGACGTGCCAGGGGCGGTTGGAGACAACACAAACACCAACGTTATTTATGAAATTGGCAACGCTGTCAATCTTGCTTCTGCAGACGATACTTCACTGGGAGGCAATGAAAAAACAGTTGATATGTTCAATAAAGCTGGAGTTGATGTGGAGCATAACGGCGTAAATCTGGCAACTTCATCTGGTACTACGGTTGAATCCAGCTATATCCATAGCAATTCCAATGTGAACAGACTGGCAGACGGTTCTACGATTGCATCCATTAACCATACCTCGAATACTGCGTTGTTCGGCGGCTCGCCGAACCCATCTGATTCAGTTACGTTTCAATTTGATGGAGCCCAAACGGTGGATAATGTAAAAGTTTACTTTTATAACGACCGGCGGCCAAACGGCTATGCAGCTCCACAAACGTTTGGTGTGGAATACTTGGATGCGGACGGCACCACATGGAAGCCTGTAGAAGGGCAATTCCGTTATCCGAATTATGTGGCCGCGAATTACAATAATGTTGAATTTAATGCGGTGAACACAAAGGCTATCCGAGTCCATTTTACGCATGCATCGGGCTATTCAACAGGAATTAAGGAAATTCAAATCTACAATAATGACCTGAACGTTACGCCTTCGGAGAATCTTGCACCAAAAGTGCAACTAGACCTGCCGGTGAACGTGGAGCAAGGAGCTCCATTGAAGTTGGCGCCAGTAATTACAGATGATGGTCTGCCAAGCGGGCGTTTGACGTATGCATGGAATCTAGTATCAGGCGACGCTGGTGCAGTGCAGGCAGAGGCACTGGATCACGCGACATTGAATGTGACATTTGACGCGGTAGGCGAATACGTCTACGAGCTGAGCATTAGTGATGGAGAAGAAGTCACGAATGTAGAAGTACCCATCACGGTATACGTAGCTACAGCCGAATTGTCTAATGTCATTGCCAAGTTTGCAGACCGGGTATCGCCGCAGGGCAAACTTCTCCGCAATGCCGATGATTTCACGCCGGAGTCGTGGCAGGCATTGCAAACCGTGTTGATTGAAGCCAAGGACCTGCTTGCGCGAGATGATTATTCGCTGGATGAAGTGCAGTCCATGACGAATCGAGTGCGCCTTGCTGAAGAGAGTCTTCGTTATCGTAATGCTGCTCTGTTGGCTACACCAAAAGCCTCCTACACATCAGCATGGGAATCTTTGACATCGGTGAATGACGGGTATATTCCTTTAGTCCCTGGGAGCATGGGTAGCCCAGAGATCGAAACGCAGTATGGAAACTGGGGATCGCCTAACCAGAGTCATTGGGTGGAGTATACATGGAAAACGCCTGTGACCCTGTCTGGCAGTTCAATGTACTTTTATGATGATGGAGGCGGCGTACAGGTTCCTGCCGATTACGACTTTGAGTATTGGGATCAGGAGGCGGGCGAGTATGTGGCGGTTAGCGGACTTAGTGAGAAGAAAATGGAAAAGGCCAAATTCAACCAAGTCACCTTTAATGAAGTCACGACCGACAAATTACGTTTAACGATGGAAAACCAAAGCAGTTCGGTGTATACCGGTTTAAAAGAATGGCGGGCTATATCGGCCAAACCTGACGGGGAAGAACCACCTCAAACGGACCATGGAGCGATAACAGCCATTGAGCCAGCATCAGTTAATACGATCATCAACGTCATGCCTGAGTTGCCTTCACAAGTCACGGTGACCTATGAAGACAAAACGAAAGGGCTGGCTAATGTCGTGTGGGATGAGATTCCCGAAAATAAGCTATCCATCGCAACTGATTTTGTTGTCCTTGGCAGTGTGGAAGGAACAGATCTAAGAGCAAGCCTTCGTATTTATGTCAAATACGATAAGTCCCGTCTGAAAGCGGCAATTGATGCTGCATCAGATCCTTCCGTGAACGAAGAGAACTACAGTGGCACACCGGAACAATGGCAAACGTTGCAAGCAGCTTTGCAGATGGCTAGTGACGTATATAATAATGACGCTTCAACCGAAGGAGATATCGATGCGGCATACAAAACGTTGCTTGAAGCTTTTGAAGCTCTTGAGCCCGTAGAAGAACACAATGTAACTATTATTGGTATTAACATTCCGGGCGGTTCTGTGGATCAATTGGCCAAGGAAATTGTTATTCCTGAAACGACAACGCTGGAGGAACTTACAACGGGCTTAAACGTTCCCGCAAGTGTGACATTTGCGGTTTACGAATCTGATGGGTTGACGCCAGCTATTGATTTGAAGACAGGGTACAAAGTGACGTTAACAGGTTCTGATCAAATCACGACGAAGACGTACACTGTCCTGAAGGTTACAGAAAATCCGCCAGTGAATACAGCTGTTCTTCAAGCAAAGCTGAATGAAGCAAGGGCATTGAAGCAAGAACGCTACACGGCGGAAAGCTGGCAGGACTTAACGGAAAAGATCTCCACTGCCGAACAATTGTTGACGAGCGGATCCGCTTCACAGGCTGACATTGATGCTGCGGTTATTGTGCTGGATTCTGCTATTGCGGAATTAAAACTGTTGCCAACACCTACACCGACTCCAAGCCCATCACCATCGGCTCCAATACCAGTTCCAGTTCCAGCGCCAGCTCCTACGCCTACGGATCCGAAAGAGCTTACGTCAGTTACCGTGAGCCAAGGCAGAATCGAAGTAAAGGCAGCTGCCACCGGCAAAGATGGTAAGGTCAAAGTTCAGGTCACAGACAGCGATATTAAAGCAGCGCTGGAAGATATGAAGGACGGGAAGTTAACCATTGTCATCCAAAAGGATTCGGAAATACAACAAGTCGAAGCCTTGCTTCCGTGGAAGACGCTTAGTACTACGAAGTCTTTAACCAGTGTAAAAATTGAAATGGGATCAACCGTGTTGACGATACCTCATCAATTCCTAACTGCGATTAGGGACATCACTAATCTGGGAGTGGTCTTTGAAGCCGTCGAACCAAGCCAGTTACCAGAACAAGCTGGAAAACTTCTTGAAGCTGACTTGGTCAGCAACATCACGGTGGATGCAGATGGGAAAAGTATTTCTTCTAAAGAACTACATGGAAAAGGACTTAGACTAGCCATGCCTTATCAGTTGAAGGAAGGGATAAAAGGGCATCAGGTTGTGGCCTTCACACTGAACGATACCGGAGTGGCCCAAGCTATTGTCGGCGGTAAATATGATGAATCCACAAAAATGTTTGAGTTTAACATGGAGAAGAACGGCATGTTCGGAGTACTTGGCGTAAACGCTGCCTTTAAGGACTTGATCAATGTGAACTGGGCTGTGGAAGGTATTGAAGCACTTGCAGCAAGAGGAGCTATTGAGGGAACGGGAGCTGGAGAATTTAATCCAACATCTCAAGTAACCCGTGCAGAATTCCTCAAAACGTTGATGAACTCATTCGATCTGTTGGATGAATCAGCAAAACCATCATTTAGTGATGTCAAAGAAGAGAGCTGGTATAGCACACCAATCGCAAGTGCGCATAAGCTGGGCATTGTCAAAGGCAAAGCAAATGGCACTTTTGGTCCCAATGAACCCATCACCCGTGAGGAAATGGCTGTAATGATTTATCGGCTTGCAGGTAATTTAGATGTTACATTATCAACCGAAGAGGAGGATGGTTCTGCAAAGTTTGTTGATTTGGAGAATCTTTCTTCTGAATCCTCATCAGCAGTAGAGGCTGTTCGCCAGGGTGGTTTAATTACAGGCATGCCGGATGGCCGCTTTATCCCTAATGGCCAGACCACACGTGCGCAAGCGGTGACGGTTATTTACCGATTGCTTACAAACGTAGAAAAGTAGAATCAGGACAACTCCAAAATCAACATGTGACAAAAATAATGGTTGCCCAACATATTTTTGAGGGGCAACCATTATTTACTCTATTCATCATAAGAATAGGGAGTAGTTGTACTGACCAGTTTGTTCCACACATTATGAATGATCATTGTAATCGGGATACAGAACTACTCAGCGAGGTATATGGTACGGGTGGTCTTGTTCTACCAGACCAAACTGTTGAAGAGACGAAGGCTGTGGGGAACGAAGCCCGAATAAGAACAAATGTAGCAAGGACGGCGGTCGTGAAAGGTTGTAATCATGTAAATTTCAGTTGGAAATGATGATTTTGCCCTGATGTAATGATTTGTAAAATAAGGATATTAAAATAGAACAAGGAGAGGTTCCCATGACAAAACCAGATGTACCACACCATCCATATCCAGTGTATAGCCATACAATCAATGATCCATTCTGGTCACATTATATCGAATTGGTCCGCAACGTCGTTGTTCCCTATCAATGGGAGGCGCTCAATGATCGTATCGAAGGAGCTGAACCAAGCCGGGCCATTCGGAATTTCCGCATCGCTGCAGGGGAAGAAGAGGGCGTTCATTATGGGATGGTATTTCAGGACAGCGATGTTGCGAAATGGATTGAGGCAGCTTCGTACCTGCTATCCGCGAAGCCCGATCCGGAACTGGAAGTCCTCGTGGATTCCGTTGTTGAAACCATTGCACGGGCACAGCAACACGATGGTTACCTCAACACATACTTTACCTTGCGTGAACCTGGGGCGCGCTGGACGAACCTCGCCGAATGTCATGAACTCTATTGTGCAGGACATATGATTGAGGCTGGTGTGGCGTATTATCATGCCACAGGCAAGCGCATGCTGCTGGATGTGGTTATCCGTCTGGCGGACCATATAGGCACCGTGTTTGGTACAGAGCCTGGACAATTGCCTGGTTATGATGGGCATCAGGAGATTGAACTTGCACTCTTCAAGCTGTATGAGACGACAAAGGAAGAGAAGTATCTCGAACTGAGCCGTTATTTTCTGGATCAGCGGGGAGCGAGACCGCATTTTTTTGTAGAGGAATGGGAACATAGGGGCCGTACCCTACATTTTGGCGAGTTGGATATGGTTCACCGGCACACCTACTCCCAGTCCCATCTCCCAATTAGGGAGCAGTCGACAGCAGATGGCCATGCAGTTCGACTGGTGTACATGTGTGCGGCTATGGCAGATGTAGCTGCTGAGACGGGGGATACATCGCTGAAAGAAGCCTGTGAACGGTTATGGAGTAACACCGTGAGTAAGCGAATGTACATTACGGGAAGCATTGGTTCATCAGCCAAAGAAGAAGCTTTTACAGGAGATTATGATCTGCCCGGAGATACGGCCTACGCAGAGACTTGTGCCTCGATTGGACTAATATTTTGGGCGAAGCGCATGCTTCAGATGAAGCAGGATAGTCGGTACGCAGATGTTATGGAGCGGGCCCTGTACAATACGGTGATTAGTGGAATGTCCCTGGATGGTCAACGCTTCTTCTATGTGAATCCGCTTGAAGTCGATCCGGAGATTCAACGTGTGAATCCTAATTATGCCCACGTGCGAACACGCCGGCAAGGGTGGTTTGGCTGTGCCTGCTGTCCGCCGAACATTGCACGATTACTTGCCTCATTGGATCAATATGTGTATACCCCAGTTGAGGAACAAGCTACGTTATATGTGCAATTGTACATCGGCGGAGAAGGGGAATTCACACTAAAGGGCAGGAGAGCAGCGCTAACCATGGCCTCTGACTATACCTCCACCGGAGAAGTGAAGCTGATCGTTCGACCCGATTCCTCGGAGGGAATGCAGTTTACGATAGCTCTGAGAAAGCCGGACTGGTGCGAGAATCCCGAGCTGTGGATTAATGGGGAGAAGACGGAACAGAATGGGTTTACTTTTGAGTGCGGTTACATGAAGGTGACCCGTACGTGGAAAGCTGGTGATGAGATCAGGCTTCGCTTCCCTATGGAGTTGCTGCGGATGAAAGGGCACGATCAGATCAGAGCCACTTTCGGAAAAGTAGCCATACAGCGGGGACCGTTTATGTACTGTCTCGAAGAAGTCGACAATGGCCGTGGATTGCATCGCATTCAACTGCCCCGGGACGCTGAGTTTCATATCGTTAGCGGGGATCAAATGCCTCTTGGGGTGCCGGCACTTACAACCATTGGGCACCGAGTGGTATCTCATGAAGACTGGGGGACACATCTGTATCGCAGTGATGTCCACTGGGATGCCCAACCTGCCGAGCTTTGCTTTATTCCCTATTTCACTTGGGCCAATCGGGATGAAGGAGCAATGAGCGTTTGGATTCGGGAGTGCGAATAAGGGAGTGTCTTACCAGGAGAGAAAGTGGTGAGCGAAAGTAGACGGTACGATTACCGTTCAAGGAACAGTGGAACTGAACGAGTAAAATGCTGTTGCCACAACGGATGATTACCCATCCTACGGAACAAGAACCAAAAGGAGGGCTAAAGCTTGGGCTGAAAAGCGCTTCTTCAAAAAGGTAGACAAAGAGAGAAAGCGTCCAATATATCCGGGATGCGTTGTAAGATAACGCGATCTCTGGTAAGCGGACGCTTTTTTTATTTTTCAGGGTATCAGTTCTGGACGAGCCGGTTTATTTTCAATGTTGGTAAACTTGCTGCGGAAGTTGGAAGGAGAGATGCCCTCTTTTTTGGAGAAACAGGAAGAGAAGTAGGATACATGATTGAAGCCGATCTCTTCGGCGATGCGAGCAACGGACCAGGCGGTTTGCAGCAGCATCTTTTTGGCCTGCTCGATTCTGTAATGCAGCAGATATTCCATGGGCGTCATCCCATACACTTTCAGCATGCTACGTGCCAGATAGTTTGGATGGTAATTGAGTTCCTTCTGCAGCAAGGGATTAGAGATCGGCAGAGGGTAATTGTGGCGAATGTAGAGTTCAATTTTCTCGGCAATCCGGATGGCGGCAACATCGGACAGTGAGGAAAGCCCAAGGTCCAGATGCTGCATAAACTGCTGGAATGTCGCCTGTCGTTTCCAGTTGCGCATGGATTGAGGCTCCTGATCAAGCTGAGAGAAATGCTCCAGCAGCTCCATGTCTTTGGTTGTAATGTGCATATGTTTCGGGATGAAGATGGAACAGACATCACAGTGGTTCAGATACGCGCTTACCTTATGTGTCTCGATTAGTTCGGCCTGATTGGCAAGGCATTCGTCCATGGTCGCAGACTCTCTCCAGCTGCCATAGGTTTGAAAATGAATCCAGATCATTTCCGTTTCCGTCTCACAGGCTGCGCTGCCGTAATGGTGTCCATCCGGCTTAAGGATCAGCGCTTCTCCTTGCTTCAAAAGCCATTTCGTCCCGTTTTCACTAATGGCGAGTGAACCGCGAGTAACAACAATCAGGTCAAAGACACCGATGTCCCTGCGGCTGATGTGATATTCACCTTCTTCGTAATAAGCACGTCCGCAATCAATAAAATAGGGAATGGGCGGGGTGATGAAATGAAGGATGGGCGAGTCCAATCCGGCACCTCCGAACAGGTTGAAATATTTAAAATTCATGTTGGCATAGAGCATTTATTTTTCATAATACAGCAAGTAACATATAAAATAAAGCGCTTACGAATTTTGGCTTATTATTCTTAAACAGATTCAGATTACAACCTTGGAAAGGGGATTGCACATGAAGAAAATGCAGGTATGGTTAGGGGTATGTCTTCTTGTAATAGTGATGTCTCTGAGTGGTTGCAGTACAACAAAGGAAGCATCAGGAGGGACATCTGGAGGGGGAGAAAACACAGGAGCGACCCACTTGGTCTTCTGGACTTTTGTGGATGCCCATCAGAAGTTTTATGAGAGCATGGCTGAGCAGTGGAATCAAGACCATCCTGAACGACAGATTGCACTCGAAGCAACCACGATTCCATATGACGATATGCATACCAAGCTGTTGCTTGCCTTGCAATCCGGTGTGGGCGCACCGGATCTGGTTGATATCGAGCAAAGCAAGTTCCCCAATTTTATGAAAGGTGTACCGCAGCTGGTCGACCTGACGGACATGATTCAGCCCGAAATGAATAACATTGTGCAATCCCGGGTGGAGATCTACAGCAAGGAAGGCAAATACTACGGCATTGATTATCATGTGGGGGCAACCGTCATGTATTACAACCGGGACATTCTGGATCAAGCGGGTGTTAACGCAGATGAGATCAAGACATGGAGCGATTTCGAGCAGGCAGGGAAGCAGGTGCTTGAGAAGACAGGCAAACCGATGATCACATTTGAAGGTAACGGGAACTGGTCCTGGTGGCCAGCCATCAGTCAGCAGAAGTCGGATCAGGTGGATGCCGATGGCAACGTAACGGTGAATGCCCCCATCAATATTGAAACGATGAAGTTCTTTCAGAAAATGGTTCAAGAAGGTGTTGCTGCTGTCGCGCCCGGTGCTGGACATGACACGGAAGAATACTTCGGATACATGGATAAGGGGAATGCAGCAGCAGTGTTTATGCCGTTCTGGTTCATGAACCGGTTCACCGACCACATTCCCGATCTCAAGGGCAAAATGATCATTCGTCCACTGCCGGCTTGGGAAGAGGGCGGTAATCGTTCCGCAGGCATGGGGGGGGACTGCCACGTCCATTACCAACCAGTCCGCTTCAATTGAACTCGCCGAGCAATTTCTCGCTTATGCCAAACTGTCCAAAGAGGGTAACATTCAGATCTGGAAGCAGCTTGGATTTGACCCGATTCGCACAGACGTATGGACAGATGCAGCCATGAAGGAGTCAAACAAATACACGGATTATTTCGGAGATGATATTTTCGACACCCTGCTCGGGGTGAAGGATGAGATTGCTCCAGTCCACATTCGGGAGAAGTCACCTGAGGTGTTCGATGCGGTGCGTAATAAAGCGATGCCAGAGATTTTCATTAATCTGAAGGATCCTGAACAAGTGCTTAATGACGTGCAGGCTGAATTGACTCGGTGAATGGTGTGGTCGGATCGTTTTTGATATAGAGTATATAGCTTATTCCAGGTTGGAGGTTGGTCCACCGTGCAGTTGCATAAGGAAACAGCGGCTTCCGTACGCGCTAGCAGGCGCAGAAGCATCAGAATGAACTCAAGAACATGGGCTCCGTATTGGTTTGTGTTACCGTTTATCTTGTCATTTCTCATTTTCTTCGCTTATCCCTTATTTCGGGCTGGAATGATGAGCTTTCAGCAGGTTCTCCCTGGAGATGTTCGGTTTGTGGGGCTTGAGCATTACAGCAAACTCTGGAACGCCGACTTTCGGGCCGCACTGTGGAATAGCACACGTTACACCTTCTGGACGCTGCTGCTGTTGGTTCCGGTACCCATGATGCTTGCCGTATTTCTTAATTCGAGTCGCATGATGGCGCGCAATCTCTTTCGCTCAGCCTTGTTTATTCCTGCACTGACTTCGGTAGTTGTAGCAGGAGTTGTATTCCGGCTCATCTTCGGAGAACTCGACGGGGCACTGATGAATTCCATTCTGAGTGTTTTTGGCATTCCAAGGCAGCAGTGGTTGTACAGTTCGTCCCTCGCAATGGTTGCACTGGTCGTGCTCGCAGGCTGGCGCTGGATGGGCATTAACATGCTGTACTTTCTCTCCGCACTGCAGAGCATTCCCAAGGATCTGTATGAGGCCGCAGATATCGATGGTGCTGGAGTGATGAGGAAATTCACGAGTATTACGGTGCCCATGCTTAAGCCAATTACAATCTATGTGATTACGATTACGCTGTATGGAGGGTATTCGATGTTCACGGAGAGCTACATGCTGTGGGCAGGCAAACCCTCTCCGCAAAATATCGGACTGACGATGGTAGGTTATATCTATCAACAGGGATTCCAATATTTTAATCTCGGGTTCGGTGCAGCCATTGGCATCACATTACTGGTCATCACGCTTCTGATCAGCATGCTTCAGCTGACCGTGCTGGGCATGTTCAGGAAGGAGGATTAGTACTTGGGGACACGAAAAAATAAAATTAATGCTGCTTCGCTGCTGTTACTGGTGTTGTTCGCGAGTTTGGCTGTTTTGATGTTATTTCCGCTCTATGCACTGATGCTTGCTTCACTGAAACCTGCTGCCGAACTGTTCCGGTACGGCCTCAACGTTCGATGGGACTGGGCCTTAATGAGCCTGGACAATTATAAGACGATCTTCGCCGGATCGGGAGCAGCAGGTCACTACTTTACATGGTACAAAAACAGTCTGGTCATTACAGCGATGTTCACGGTACTGAGCCTGTTGTTTTCGTCCATGGTCGGTTACGGACTCGGCGTGTACCGCTTCAGAGGACAGAGTCTGATCTTCACCTTCGTGCTGGTTGTGATGATGATTCCAATGGAAATTATTATCCTGCCTCTGTATGAACTGACGATTAAACTGAAGCTGATTAATACGGTGTGGGGCGTTATTCTGCCTTTTGTGGTGGCCCCTTTGCCAATCTTTTTCTTCAGGCAATTTGCTCAGGGGTTGCCCAAGGATTTTATGGACGCAGGCAGAATTGACGGCTGTACCGAGTTTGGCATCTTCTTCCGCATCATGGTGCCGCTGATGGCCCCGGCATTTGGCGCAATTGCCATCTTGCAGGCCATGAACAGCTGGAATAACTTTCTCTGGCCGCTCATTGTCCTACGGACAACGGAGCAGTTCACTCTGCCGATCGGGCTAGCTTCCTTCGTATCCCCGCTGGGCAATCATTATGAGGAACTGATCTCGGGAGCCGTGCTTGCCATCGTGCCCATCTTGATTCTGTTTCTTTTCTTTCAGCGCTTCTTTATCTCAGGTCTCACGGTTGGCGGGGTGAAAGGTTAATGCAAACTCCCTCTAGAGGAAATTGATGTGTGAATTATCAACATCTTGTTAACTTGGTACACATGGATCTTGAACGTTTTAAGGATTCGATGACATCTTAACAATTTATTTCGCGGTTCTATTTTAACAGAAAGCATGAACGTCATTTTCTATTGATCGGTCAAAGGTATTTCGTAGAAAGACTTTACTTACCGGTTTAAGAGAATTAAACCCCTAATGAATATGATCACATATATACAGGAGGTTATAATGACAATGATTTCGAAGAAGTGGAAGCCGCTTATGATCGCGCTGCTCCTGGCATTTCCAAGTCTGCCGTTGCAGGTTAGCGCTTTGCCTGAAGTCGCGGTGGCTGCAGTAAAGACCAGTATCTCCAATGCCAGCCTGTCGGCCAAAGTCGGCGATTTAGGTCAGATTGAGGAGCTCTATATCAACAACAATCCTGCCAATAAACAGGGGAAGCCAATCAATTTCGTCCTGCCTAACACTACATCACCGCAGAATGGTACACAGCACCAGTGGATGGGTGAAATAATCTTCTCTTACCGTACGGGTGCCAATGGACAATTCCCTGACAACAGGGACGACTTTGTAGAAGTTGATACCAATAAAACATTGGCTGCGGGGGGATCTACACAAGTTTCGACCATTAATCCGGATAACCCCTATATGAACAAGACCGCATCAGCAGACGGCAAGAAGGTAGAAGTCAACTTTATTGGACAGAACCTAAATTCTACAGACCAGCGGGTAATGAAGGGCTTTGATGTGAAATCCGTTTTTGATATGGAGACCGATGACGGTTCACTGCTTTGGGAAATTACGCTGAAGAACAAGAGCAATCAGTATATCGAATTCGGGGATATCGGCTTGCCGATGCCTTGGAACAACAAATACCAGACCTTATCCGATACCTATGATGACCGTGTGACGGTGCATAATTTCGCAGGTGCTGATAGTGGATATTCATATGCCATCCGTACCAGTGGTGAGGGGAACTTCATGCTCTTCACCCCAGTGCCGGAAAGCGGAGCTCGGATCGAGTATGTAGATTATTGGATGCATGAAGCAGGAGAGCGGCGTGCTGCAGATACCTTTAAGAACTGGACAGGGGACAGTGGCGGTTGGTATCCGGGACTGAACGTGCTCTATATCCACTCCAAAGAAATCCAGAAAACGGGACGCGGATACTTTACTGATACTTCCAGCCTCGTCCTAGGACCGGATGAGTCCAAGACATATAAGTTCAAATTCTCAGCAGTCCGTGGAGGTGACAATACGCCGCAGGAAAGCGCCCAAAGCCCAAATAATAGTTCAACTTCGATGGAGGATCGCGAAGCCAATCTCCGGTCCATCCTATATAAATCAGGCATGATTGATGCCGTAGCGCTGCCGGGCTTCCAGACTGCGATCAATATGCCTGTAAAGCTAGACCTGCACTATGATGACAGTATTGTTGATGTACAGTCCATCGACATTCAAAATGTGGAAGAGAATGATCCGTTTGACGAAGCGCATATTCCGGATATCAAGCCTGGAAAGAGCAGGAAGGAAATGGTTGACAACTCGCGGGCCGGACGTGGACTGCCTGACGGGAACCCTGGCTACAATGAGTCGGTTGAGTTTGTGGAGACCAAGATCGTAAATGGTGAACAGCATCATATCTATTCGCTTCAGTTTGATTCGATCGGCAATAACAGCGTGCGTATCGAATATAAGCTGAAGGAAGGCAACGAATGGGTGGATAAATTCACTCAATATGAATTCAATGTTCTAGCCGAGCTGGATGCAATCTCGGATGCCCATTCCGATTTCATGGTCCAGAAAACACAGGATAAAAACCCGGAAAGTCCGACTTACGGTAACTATTTCGACTGGTATCTTTCAAGCGGCATGGATCTCAACACAAGCCATTGGGGAGATGACTGGAGCCATGATAACATCAACTTCATGACGATGAAGAACTATCTGGCACCCAACCGTGATGAAATTCGCTCAATCGAGACATACCTGATCGACTTCATGTGGGAACGATATATGAAGAATACTCAGGACAGCTATATCGTTGCAAACTGGCTGAAAGATTCTGGAGCGTACACCGACAAAGATAAACCTTATACACGTACCTTCTCCGAAATCATGGAAGCTACCGGATTTTTCAACATGTACCGGATTCAAAAGGCGTATCCCAATCTGATCGAGTACCGTGAATCGCCTCAGTATTATCTGGAAAAAGCATATAACATCTACGATAAGCGCGTTTCCACCGAAGCCATCGGATTCTATGGTGAGCAGCAGATCCCGGATATGATTGAAGCTCTGAAGGAAGAGGGAATGCAGACCGAGTCGGCCAATCTACAGAAGAAGTTCGCCTTCGACAAAGGACGGAATATGACTAGGGCCTCTTATCCTTACGGCTCGGAATTTGAATATGATAACACTGGTGAAGAAGGAGCCTATGCAGCAGCGAAGGCGCTGCGCACTTACTATCCTACAGACACGCTTGCAGGCGCAGCTGAGAAAAGTATGGAAATGGCTGACTGGAAAACACGCGCCATGCGCGGGATTCAACCTACCTGGTTCCATTATTCAGTGCCCGTCTTCCGCGGTGGTGAAGGCTGGTGGAATTTTCAATATACTGCGTCTTTAGCAGGATATATTATGGATGACTGGCTCCGATATGAGAATGACGGCAGATCGATGGAGCAGACCGCAATTGCACAGCAGCGCAATTATGCGGGGAAGATTTCGAACTTCAACGCCATCAATATGGGTCAGATTTCGGCGAATTCAGTTGGCAGCACCTCTTGGAGATATTCGATGTATAAAGGAGGCACGGGCACTAAGGACGTATACGATGGTGGCTCACGCGTCATGAGTAACGGCTGGAATGATTTTTCGGGCGAATCGGAAGAAGGCCTCTATGGTTCCCTTCTCAGCATCAGCTCTGATATTGTTACAGATCCGATATTCGGGCTGTTCGGATATGGCGCGCTGGTCACTGACGAAGGAAACAGCTATAACATTATGCCAAAAGACGGTTTCGGCAAGCGGATCAATCTGATCGACGAGAAAATCTATTTGGAGCTGGAAAGCGATAAAATAGAAAGCGCGAAAATTCAAAAAGATGGTAAGGGTTTTACTCTCCAGCTCCTAAATCCCTCAGGGAAAGAGCATACTTCACGGATTTTGTTCGATGGAGTGGGGATGGAGAATGGCTACTATACCATGAAGCTGAATGGTGCAGCTTCCGGACAGTTCTATGTTCAGAACAATGAAGGCGTTGCCATGTTTCAGATGGGCAGCGTGCAGCGTGCCGAATTGACCATTGAAAGATCGGCCAGCGGTGAAAATGAAGCTCCCCACATTACTGTAGAGGTGGCGACACAACATCCACAAGCGTTGATTCCATTGATGCTGAATGGGATTGTGACCGATGATGGCGCTCCAGAAGGCACTCTGTCCTATCAATGGGAAGTGGTCAGCGCCCCGGAAGGTGGCAAGTTAATCTTTAATCATCCGAAAGCAAGTATTACACAGGCTACGGGTACCAAAGAAGGCTCCTATACCGTTAAGCTTAGCGCAAGTGATGGACAACTGACTGGCTCCAGCCAGATAATCTTCGAACTGGCTTCACCGCCGGATAAACAGCCTCCAGCAATTGGCCAAGTGACTGCTGTTCAGGATGTTGCCAATAACAGTATCGTGGTATTGTCCGGGGAAGCCATTCCTGACCCTGTGCATAGCGAGGCAGAAGAATCCCAGTTGAAGTACTCTTGGGCCGTCAAGCAAAAGCCTGAAGGTTCAGCGGACATTTCATTTGTGGATGGTGACAAAGCAGCGGCCTATGCACGTGTAGACAAGGCAGGCACCTACATGTTTACCTTCAGTGCGGCAGACGGAGACAAGAAGGCCAGCAAGGATGTAACGATCGAGATCAAGGAAGATACCGTTGATGCTTACCGTGCACTCAGCGTAGTGACCAAGAAGGATATTGAACCAGAACTCCCCAGACAAATCTATATTCTGTCAGAGGACGGGTATCTAGAACAGGAAATCACTTGGGATGCTATTGATCCCAGCAGTTATGCTAGTGCAGGCCAATTTGAAGCCAGAGGTAACGTCGATGGCAGTGTTTTGGAGGTTTGGGCTACCGTACATGTCGTGAATTCTGAGCTGCAAAATGCGGCGCTGACAGCCAAGGCCTCCGCTAGCTTCTCTGGTGGCGACGGATATCCCGAAGCGATGAATAACGGCTTTGAACCTAAGAGCTCGGCAGATTTCTCGCCGAACCGCGGGGCCACCAACAGTGCATGGCATAACTGGGGGAGAGAAGGAGATCCGGCATGGGTGACATATGAATGGGATCAGCCATTCCTGGCCGCTTCCATGGATGTATATGTATTTCAGGACAACGGCGGGAACTTCCGACCGAAAGATATGCAACTTATGCTCCGCGGCGAAGATGGGAAATGGTACACCCCGCGGGCCATAAAGGGACTGGGCAATGAACTGAATAAATACAATACAACTACCTTTGAGCCCGCATTTATTACAGGTGTCCGTATTGACATGAAGCCTTCGGTTAATGGCAGCGGTATTCTGGAATGGAAGGTAAACGGCTATACCGGCGCGGTTGATAAGTCAGAATTGATCAAGGTCTATAACTATGTAAATACATTAAATGCTTCGAACTTTGCAGATCCTGGCCTTGCGCCAATTGAAGCGGCAAAGACAGAAGCTTCTGCTGTAATCAAGAATATGAATGCCACAGTTGGAGAAATTACCCTGGCGCTAGAGAAGCTGCTGACGGATTTGCGTCTGCTCAATCCGAGAGACGGCAATATGGCCTTCCTCGCAAATGCTTCTTCCAGCTACACTTCCCCTTGGGAGAATCTGGCGGCAGTGAATGACGGAAAGAAGGATGGCAACAACATTGCGCATTGGGGAACCTGGGGCCATGAAGGCGCAGAGGAGTGGGTGCAATATGAATGGCCGCAGGGTGTCTCCATCCGGAGTTCGAATCTGGTGCTATGGTCAGATGCCGGCGGGATTAAGCCGCCTACCCAAATTGTATATTCCTATATTCCGGCGGATAGCGCAACTGATGAATGGGTAACAGCGGGAACGGTTACGGAGGGAATCAAAGTGGTTGATCATTCTCCGACGGAATCTTCCAATCCGTACACATTTGATCTAGTACTTGAGGTCAAGGCAGTGCGAGTAACCCTGACCAAGCAATCGCGGGCAGGAGATAACGGTGTAGGCCTATGGGAATGGGAAGTTCACCAGGCCATATCCAGTCCTGATCGTGAGGCTCCAGTAACACCGGCCGGTGTGGCACCGTCCTTTCCTGATGGAGATGATGGCAAACTGACCGGTGTGACAAGTGAAATGGAGTATAAGAAGGAAGGCGAAGAAGACTATACTGCAATTGCAGGCACTGAGGTTACGGGCCTCACCGCCGGTAAATATTATGTCCGGTATATGAAGACTGATTCGCTGAGCGCCAGCCTGGATAAGGAAGTCGTTATATCAGAAGGGCAGACACAGGAGCAGGCTGCACCCGATGCGAGTGGGTGGGTAATCTCACACGCCAATTCGGATACCGAGATAAAAGGCCAAATTGAGGGTTTGAATGATACGATGGAATACCGGAAGCTGGGCGAGGAGGACTACATGCCTGTTACAGGTTCAAGTATCAACGATCTGGAGCCTGGCAGCTATCAGATCCGGTATGCAGCCACAGACAGCCTAAAGGCAAGTCCGTCGGTAACCGTGGACATTCGCAATGAAGCCAAGGTAGACAGAGAGGCACCAACAGCGGAAGGACTCGTCATTACACCGCCTACAGCGGCAGGAGGGAATGATGGCAGAATTGAAAATGTGACTGTCGATATGGAGTACCGAAAGGCGGATCAAGGTGGTTACATGCCGGTTAGTGGAACCAGCATTGAAGGCCTAGAGGCAGGCAGCTACGAGCTCCGGTACGCCGGAACGGATTTGAGCAATCCAAGTCTTGCTATCCTGATCGTTGTGCCTGACGGAACCAAGCAGGAGCAGGATCCGCCGTCCAGTGCAGAGGTCAATACTGTAAATGTCAGTGCAGCCGGGGCCAAGGATGGTAAGATCATTGGTGTAAATCCTTCAATTGAATACCGGCAAGAGGGAGGAAACGCTGGCAGCTGGAATGCAATCACAGGCACGGAGGTTACAGGTCTTGGCAACGGAATCTACGAAGTGAGATATAAAGAAACGGCAACTCATTATGCGAGCCAATCCCTTACAGTCGTCATCAGCAATCCGGTCATAAATCCAGAACCGACGAAACCACCTGTTTCAACGGATGCACCAGTGTCAGTCCAAGCACCTTCACCGATTCCTGAAAACATAAAAGTCGAAGGTAATTTGATTAAGATTGCGGCACCAAAGGCAGATACCAAAACCGGTATAGCTAAAGGAGCACCCATCCGGCAGGAAGACCTTAATAAGGCTCTGAAGCATGCAAAGGCTGACAGCAACAATGTCAAAACGCTCATGGTAGAAATACCGAAAACGGAGGGAGCCAATTCCTATGCAGTTGAGCTACCCGCAGCTGCACTAACCGCAGATCATGGCAACATCAAGATAGAGATTAATACGGAATTGGGTACCATCACCGTACCTTCTAATATGTTGAAGGATGCATCAGGTGCCAAGAGTGTGGAACTAACACTGGGCCGGCTAGATACTGCAAAGCTTCATTCAGAAGTAAAATCCGTGACAGCCAACAGACCTGTTATTGCATTAACTGTCCAATTAGATGGAGTGAAAATGGTAGCCCTGAATGCACCGGTTGAAATCAGACTGCCTTATTCACCTGGTGTTGAAGAGCTGGCCAATTCCAAATACCTTACAGTTGCGTACGTGGCTGCAAATAGTACATTTGTTCAGCGACTGAATGGCAAATACGACAGTGCTCTACAAGCCATGGTTTTTCCAGCGGCAAACACAGGTCAATATGCCGTTGTTTATACGAAGAAGTTCTTCAATGATGTCATCAAGGATTCGTGGTACGCACCAGCGGTTGAAACCATGGCGTCCAAAGGATTCATCGACGGGACATCAGCAACAAGCTTTAGTCCTGGCCAAAAGGTCACAAGAGGTGAGTATCTAGCTTGGTTGGTAAGGACACTGGATCTCAAAGCAGAGTTCAACACCACCTTCGGTGATATGAAGCAAACAGACCTCTATTATGAGGAAATCGGAATCGCCAAAGCACTCGGGCTCGCCCTGGGCACGAACGGCAGCTTCTATCCGGAAACGGAAATTGCCAGGCAAGATTTGGCTGTGCTGACCATGCGGGCTTTGCGGGCAGTGGGCAAATCCGAGCAGACCCGCACAGCTGAGGATCTCAAGAGATTCACAGATGCGGCAAATGTAGCAAAGTACGCAGTTGATGACATGGCTGCAATGGTTAAAATGGGTTTCATAAACGGGCGAAGCAGTGTCACCTTGAGTCCCGACGGAACGACAATCAGAGCAGAAGCTGCTCAGGTTCTGTATAAGATTTTCTTGCAGTTATAAAAAAAGAACCAACCTTGATCCTGTTTTCATGCACTGAAGTGCACCCCTTAGAATAGACATTGGAAAAACCCCTGGGTTTAACCGATGAAATTCTAGGGGGTGCATTTTTGTATGGCTATGAAGGGACAAAAGGTTAAAACGTATGGGGATTCATGATCCGGGACAAATGAAGAGATGGATGCGAAAATATCGGGAACAAGGTGCGTTCGGCTGATGGATCAGCAAGGTCGACGAAAAGAATAAGAAATAGTGTGTGCACTTACGTCGTTCACACATCATAAATAACATATCATTTTTCCAAAAAGGAAACCATTTTACCATATATTTAGAGTCATTTCATCTACTCTTATGAAGTAACCGATCTCATTATTTATGTTTACCAACGGAGGAGAGCGAATGAATCCTAATTTGAAAGAAATGATCAGTCAAATGACATTGGAAGAAAAAGCAGAACTCTGCTCAGGTAAAGATTTCTGGAACACCATATCCATCGACCGCCTGGGGATTCCCTCTATTATGATGACAGATGGCCCTCACGGACTTAGAAAACAAGAGGGGAGCGCGGACCACTTAGGCTTAAACAGAAGTGTACCGGCTACCTGCTTCCCATCTGGAAGTGGAGTTGCTTCATCGTGGAATCGTGAACTTGCCCATACGATGGGGAAATCAATCGGACAAGAAGCAGCGGCAGCGGATATTTCCATTGTTTTGGGGCCTGGTGTGAATATTAAGCGTTCCCCGCTGTGCGGCCGAAATTTTGAATATTTTTCTGAAGATCCTTATTTATCGGGAACTTTGGCAGCTAGCTATATTCAAGGCGTACAAAGCCAAGGCGTGGGTACTTCCATCAAACATTTTGCTGTAAACAACCAGGAATATAAGCGAATGTCTGTCGATGCGGTGGTCGATGAACGGACCTTGCGGGAAATTTATCTGGCTAGCTTTGAGTATGCAGTGAAAGAGGGAGAGCCATGGACTGTCATGGCCGCTTATAACAGGGTAAATGGTGACTTTTGTTCCGAAAACAGCCGGTTACTGACTGAAATTCTCCGGGAAGAATGGGGATTTGCAGGCGTAGTGGTGTCGGATTGGGGGGCTGTCAATGAACGGGATCAGGGACTAGCTGCCGGTCTGGACCTTGAGATGCCTTCCAGCAACGGAATAGGATGCAAGAAAATGATTGAAGCTGTTCAATCGGGAAAGCTGAGCGAAGAGGTGCTGGATCAGTCTGTTGAGAGATTGTTGTCACTTGTATTCAGAGCTATAGATAGCCAGCAGAAGTCCGTATCGGTTGATGTAGAGGCACAGCACCAGTTGGCCAGAAAGATTGCAAGTGAATGCATGGTCCTGCTTAAGAATGAGGAGAGCATTCTACCTCTAAACAGAGAAGATTCCATTGCAGTTATCGGAGCATTCGCGCAGAACCCGCGCTACCAGGGTGGCGGTAGTTCACACATTATGCCGACGAAGCTGGATAATATCTATGAAGAAATCCTTAAAACAGCCACTGACAGTGCAAGCATCTTCTATGCGGCCGGTTACACGTTAGACGAAGATGTTGTAAACGAAGAAATGATTCAAGAAGCAGTAGCTACCGCAAAGAATGCACAGGTTGCTGTGCTTTTTGTGGGACTGCCTGAACGTTATGAGTCCGAAGGTTTCGACCGGAAACACCTTCAATTGCCGGAAAGTCACAGAACTTTAATTGAAGCGGTCGCGGAGGTTCAAGAGAATATTGTTGTTGTATTGAGCAACGGAGGCCCTATTGAAATGCCTTGGCTGAATAAAGTTAAGGCTGTATTGGAGGCATACCTTGGAGGACAGGCTTTGGGCGGTGCAATCGTTGATATTCTCTTTGGAAGTGTAAATCCAAGCGGAAAACTGGCTGAGACATTCCCTAAAAAACTGATTCACAATCCGTCGTACTTGAATTTCCCCGGAGACGGCGAGACTGCCGAATATCGAGAAGGTATTTTTACAGGTTACCGTCATTACGATACAAGAGATGTGGAGCCTTTGTTTCCATTTGGCTTCGGTTTGAGCTACACCCAATTTGAATATAGTAATCTACAGGTTAGTCATAAACAGATCAAAGATACCAGCAGTGTAACGGTTACAGCAAAAATTAAAAACACGGGTGAAAGAGCGGGCAAAGAGGCCGTTCAGTTATATGTACGTGATGTGGAATCAACGGTGCCACGTCCACTTCAGGAATTGAAGGGGTATACCAAAGTTTCACTTCAGCCTGGTGAAGAGACCACCGTACATTTTGAACTGGATAAAAGAGCCTTTGCTTACTACGATGTTAAGCTGAAAGACTGGCATGTGGAGACAGGTGAATTCGACATTATGGTCGGAAAATCTTCAAGAGAGATTGAACTCGTTGAAACGATCGAGGTAGAATCGAGCGTAATGATTACGAAACCAATTACCAGACATTCCACGTTCGGAGAGTTACTGCAACATCCCGTTGGAGCTGAAATCATGGATGCGATGGGGCAATATGACGGGAAGGAAGCAGGACTGGGTGAAGGAATGCAGGAATTAGTTATGGGTACCACATTGCACAATGCAGCACTTATGAGTGGCGGTCAGTTCACAGAAGAAACACTACAGACTATCTTATCCGCTGTTAACCGTTGAATGCATGAATAATTAGAATAAGCCCGTCATAGTCGGGCTTATTCCTGTATCATATGATGCGTTTGTTGATACTGCTTCGGGGTTCTACCTGTATGTTTTTTAAAAATCTTGGTGAAATAACTCTGATCCGTAAAACTCAAAAGAGACCCGATTTCAGAAAGTGGAGTGCTCGTAAATTGAATCATATGTTTAGCTTCCTCAATTTTGATCTGTTGAATATATTCATTCACGGGAACCCCAACTTCTTTTTTAAATAGTACAGACAGATAGTTTGGGCTAATACCGGCATGTTCAGCAATTTCTTCGTGTGTAATTTTGGAATAACGGTGGTTATATATATAATTTTTGCAAAGTGTTACGATTTTAGAATGCTGCGATTCTTTCACCTGAGAGACTTTCTCGGTTAACGAAAAAAATGCTTCCAGGCAGCATTGATCGATCTCTTTATCGGTCCGTAGATCCTCAAGGCGCTGTATGTAAACATCGCTTACCGAAAAAGCAATCTCCGAATAGAGACCCCCGTCAATTGCTGCTCTGGCTGCAAGAGCTATACCGATGATGCCAAGATTCTTTTTAGAACGGATATGACTTGATTTGGACAGGACTCCTGTATTCTCATGACCAAGTTGTGTAAAGTGTTTAAGCATATCCAATTTACCTTCCTTGACGATCGTTAACAATTTCTTTTCATTCAGTGGATTGTGATGGAGCGTCTCATCATAGCCTTTTGAAGAATTTATGGAGCCTTGTATTTCTTTTTCCTTGATATACATACCACGCAAATAGTCCTGTACTACATCCTCAGCTTCGATCAATTCGTGATTAAACATTTGATTAACCAAGATCGTGATGTTGATTAGCCTCTCATGGGTTATCACAGGAACAGACTGATAATAATGATATACTTGTTTCCGGTTCGCAAAGAGATGTGTGTCATTAATGAGCCCATTTATTTTATGTTCAATCAAGCTAAATGGAAGGGAAGGTCCTAAAATGATGGTTCCTTCATCGTTTAGATCGTTACCAATACGAATTAAAATGTAGTTTTCAAAAAACATCGTTCTTACAACGGAAGGATCTTCTTTACACACGGATGGATCAAACCCCAACACTGAAAAAAAGAATTGTTTATCATTTTTATACAGCGGATTAAGTATTCGATTACCCATCAGTTCGAATTGAACCTCTCCGGTGGAGCTTACAAAGAAGATGGACATATCAAAAAGTTCTGCAATGAGTTTACATTGACGTATTAGATCCATTTTGTGTTCGGCTCCTTTTTTCAATCATTTTATCATATCAAAATTATAAAATTACAATGATATTACCATATTGTATGAGGAAAATTCTTTATGATATTTTAGTAAGCGTTAACATTTAGGTGTGTGATATCTATGTTGAAGGGTGGTCATCTCATGGAATTAAAAGATTTCCGGATTGAATACATGCTTAATCCGATTGGACTGGACACAGTAAACCCAAGATTCTCATGGAAATTAGGTTCTACTGAACAGGACGTAATGCAATCCGCTTACCGAATAAGTGTCACACAAGATTTGCAGAAAATCTGGGATTCTGGAAAGAGGGATGAAGACAACTCCGTTTTAGTGGAATACGCTGGTCCTCGTTTATTGGCCTCGACTTTGTATCAGGTTCAAGTCGAAGTTTGGGATAACCAAGGTAATCACGCTGCCATGGAAGGACATTTTGAGACCGGGTTACTGAACGGCAGCAACTTTCAGGCAGAGTGGATTACACATCCATGCCCGAGCGAAGAAAGTGCTCCACCCGTTTTCTACAAAGAATTCTTTGTCGAAAAGGAAATTCAGCAAGCCCGAATCTATACCACTTCCCTCGGTGTTTATGAAATTGCGATCAATGGGACAAGAGTAGGAGAAGACTACTTTGCACCTGGATGGACGAATTACAACGAGCGATTGCAGTATCAGACTTACCGTTTGGACGGGATGCTGGAGAGCCAGAATAAAATAGAGATTACGGTGGGGAATGGCTGGTATAAAGGCATATTTGGTTTTACTTGTACTCCCAACCATTACGGAGATAGAGTTGCTGCACTCGCGGAAATCCACATTGTCTTTACGGATGGAACAAAAGAGATCATTGCAACCGACAAAACCTGGCAGGTGACTACCGGACCCATCCGTTCAAGTGAAATTTACATGGGTGAGACTTATGATTCGTGTTTTCATGAAAGTCAGTCCTTCCATGTGGAAACGGCCTCTTTCGATAAAAATCGCCTTGTTGCTCAGGAAAGTGAACCTGTCAAAATCACAAAAAGGCTCCCTGCTCTTCAGTTGATTACAACCCCAAAAGGAGAATGTGTCATTGATTTCGGGCAAATCCTTACTGGGTTTGTAGAGCTTCGAACCAAAGGGTGGAAAGGGCAAATGATAACCATACGGCATGCTGAGGTTCTTGATAAAGAGGGGAATTTCTATCCGGATACGTTAAGGCAGGCAGTATCCATTGATCGATTGATCTGTAACGGTAAAGATCAAATTTTCCGCCCTCATTTCACTTTCCACGGATTTCGCTATATCGCCATTGAAGGGGTAGATGAGATCCAACTCGATCAATTCACAGCTTGCGTGCTGCATTCAAGTCTGGAGAAAACAGGCCGTTTCGTGACCTCCAATGCCATGGTGAACCAGCTGCAAAGCAACATTCAGTGGAGCCAAAGAGGCAACTTTTTGGATATACCGACGGACTGCCCTCAAAGAGACGAGCGTCTAGGGTGGACAGGAGATGCACAAGTATTTGCCGGGACCGCTGCGTTCAATATGAATGTTGCCTCCTTCTACAAGAAATGGCTGCGCGACCTTGCCTCTGAACAGACGGAGGAATATGGGGTTCCACATGTCGTCCCTAACATTCTTGGAAATCAGGAAGGGGCCGCTGCCTGGAGCGATGCCGCTGTTATTGTCCCTTGGGTCATGTACCAAACCTATGGAGATCTTCGATTGCTGCGAGAACAATACGACAGCATGAAGGGGTGGATTGATTATATTACTGCACGTTGTGAAGCCAATGGACTATGGCAGACTGGTTATCAATATGGGGACTGGTTAGGGTTGGACAAAGAGGAGTTTAGTAACGAAAGAACAGGGGCTACAGATGTTTATCTGGTAGCAAACGCTTATTATGCGTATTCGACCGAACTGGTTGCAAAGACAGCCAAGCTTCTGGACAAAACCGAAGATGCCGTCCGTTACGAAGAATTGCATAGCCAGATCAAACAGGCTTTCAATGCAGAATATATATCTTCAACTGGCAGACTGGTCAGCGAAACTCAAACGGCCTGCGTGTTAGCTTTACACTTCAACCTTGTCGAGGAGAGATACAAGGATCGGATTCGCAAGACGCTGGAAAACAATATAGCGAAACATAAAAACCATCTCACGACAGGATTTGTTGGTACTCCCTATCTGTGCCATGCCTTATCGGACAATGACCTGCATGACCTTGCTGGTACATTGTTTTTAAAAGAGGATTTCCCTTCCTGGTTGTACGCCGTAAAAAAAGGGGCAACCACGATATGGGAACGCTGGAATTCCATTCTGCCAAATGGTGATTTCGACACATCAGGTATGAACTCCTTGAATCATTACGCCTATGGATCCATTGGGGAATGGATGTACAGAAAACTCGCGGGAATTAATCCAATTGAAGCAGGTTATAAGAAGATTCTGATAAAACCTCAATTCATCCGAGGAATCAGTTCGGTAGATGCTGCTTTTGATTCGGTCTACGGAGAGATAAAAAGCTCATGGTCATGCAGGGCGGGTAACATTATTGTAAATGTAACGATACCAGCAAATACAACAGCAATTATTGTACTGCCTGAGAAAGCTATGCCTGTGGAGGTTGGTTCCGGATCTTACAGCTTCGAATATGCGACGCAAACCAGTCTCGAAAGAGAACGGTTTACGATGGATTCGACACTCAAAGAGATTGTGGAAGAGCCCACAGCAGTTCAAATGTTAAACGAGCACGCTCCCGGTATGCTGGATCACCCGATGATCCAATATGCTTATGATTTATCTGTAAGCGAAATGCTGGCCAATACTCCGCCGGAGACTGAACAGTTATTTAGAAGAGTCATTCAAACGCTCAATGCCTCCTAGGTATGAAGGGGAAAGGATAGAATATAGAAGGCGCTGCAGGAAACGAGCAGCGCCATTTTGTATTACACAAATTCGTTGTGAGAGACCGAAAGAATAGCACTTAAAAAAAGGATAAGCACCAACACGAATTTACTAAAAAAATAATGAAGTTACCATATTAAACTCTTGAGGACGACTAAAATAATGTTTGAAAGCGGTACCATGAAGCGAATGAAATAAGGGGGAACAGCAATGAAAGCAGAGCGGGAAATCCTTAATCCACCAGTTGTAAAGGGAAGTAAGAAGTCCAGGGCATTGGGCCTTGATGCCCAAGGAATCCAGAAAACAATGCGCCCTTACCATTACTTAGGGGACGGAGCAGCGCAAGTTGCCTTAAACTCCATCAGCGGACTGATTGGGATGTTAACTTATTTTTATACAGATAAGGTAGGGATTGCAGCTGCCACAGTGGGTACGATTATGCTCATCACCAAATTTATCAATGCAATAGCAGACTTGCTGATGGGTAGAATCGTTGATGCGACAAAATCCAAATACGGAAAGGCCAGACCTTGGATTCTATGGATGGCTCTACCCACCCTGGCATCTATCATATTACTGTTTACTGTGCCCGCCGAGGCATCATCAACGGTAAAAACCTTCTATGCTTTAGTTACAGTAGCGTTTGCTTCAGCCATTGTGTATACGGGAATTGCGATCCCTTTCGGAAGCTTGATGGCGATCCGTACCAGAAGTGTAGAAGAACGCGGTAAAATGGGCCTTACCCGAACCATCTTTGGATATATTATCGGGATGATTATCGCTATCGCATTAATTCCAATAACCAATATGCTTGGTGGGGATCAAAAAGCATGGATTATCGTTGCGGTTGTTCTGGGTATTGTATCTTTCATTTCCTTGATCCTGACCTTCTTAGCATCCAAAGAAAATAATGCTGGCATAAGTATTGTTGAAAGCGATAACATTCCCTTCTGGGAAAGCATCAAGCTCTTATTCCAGAACAAATACTGGGTCATCATGCTGTTTGCTCAGTTATTGATCAACATGCTATATACACTTAATGGTTCAACAGGAATCTATTACACCAAGTATATTCTCGGGAATGAGAACCTGATCGGAATCATGGGGGCAGTTGGATTAGTCCCGGTTTTTTTGGGATTTGTTATGGTGGGACCCATGATCAAGAAATTCGGACTTACCAGAACTGCACGGTTAGGCATGATTCTTGGGATCGTTTCATCACTTATTCGTTGCTTCATGCCATATAACTTTATTGCAGCTATAGTACTTGGCGGTATCGCGACACTGGCAACCATTCCAATGATGGCTGTAGGCGGGGTGTTGGTGAACAACACCGTGGAATACGGTGAATGGAAGACAGGTAAACGCTTAGTCGGGATGGTCAATAGCGCAAACAGCTTTGGCGTTAAAATTGGTATGGGCCTGGCTGCCGCGATGATCGGCTGGATTCTTGCCATGGGCAATTACGATGGAGCGTTAATAACACAGGCGGATTCAGCGATTACCAGCATCCTGGTTCTGACGGTATATCTTCCTTTGGTGATATTCGTTCTTACGTATCTCTGCTTGCGCAAGTACGATTTGGATGAGAAGTATCCTCAAATTGTAAAAGAACTGGAAGAACGCTTAAATCCTTAGGAAGATGCAAGTTATCGCGTATTACTGGGATTAAATGAACTTATTTGAAAGTGAATCGTCAAATATGATAGTCTTTATATTGTGGTGATATTAATACTATCATTTTAAGGGGTAATGTGATGTTTACCAATGAAAATCAAGGTCGTTCCAAGTCCAAAGTAGATTTCATGGATCATTCTTTCATTCAGCAGCCTTTCCCAGTCTACGAAAAGCTGCGTGCCGAAGAGCCTGTCCATCGGCTATTACTGCCAAGTGGGCATGGTGCGTGGATGGTTACCCGATATGAGGATGCCGTCAACATTTTGCAGGATAGTCGCTTTGTAACCGGGGTTCTCGACAACAGGAACGATGATACGGAGGAGTCCCTTCCTCCGCATCAAGCGATTATCTCACGGAATCTGATCAGTGTTGGTCCAGAAGATCATCGTCGACTGCGGCGCTTGATTCAGAAGGCATTTACTCCCCGCATGATTGAGAGGCTGCGGGGACGAATTGTGGAAATAAGCGATGAATTGCTGGACAAGATTCAGGCCGGAAACACTCGGGAGTTTGATTTGATCGAGGACTATGCTTTCCCGCTGCCCATTATCGTTATTTGTGAAATGTTAGGTGTTCCGCTGAAGGACCAAGACAAATTCAGAGCCTGGTCCAATACCATTATGGAGAGTGTCAGCAATCCGCAGATGAACCAGGAGAGCGATGAAGTGATGAAGGCTTTTGTGAATTACTTACAAGAACTGATCACGCAGCGGCGCAATCATATTCAACAGGACCTCATCAGCGATCTCATCGGCATAGAGGAAGAAGGTGACAAACTAACAGAGCAGGAATTATATGCACTTGTGTTCGTACTCATCATAGCAGGGCATGAAACAACAGTGAATCTGATAGGGAACGGCATGCTGGCGTTGCTGGAACATCCGCAGCAAAAGCAACTACTTATGGATCAACCGGATCTGATTCAAGCGGCGGTTGAGGAAGTGCTGCGATTTAATGGGCCGGCAGAAATTAGCAATGTTCGATGGGCTGCGGAAAACGTTGATTTTCAAGGAATACAAATTCGCCAAGGAGACATGATGCTGGTCGCTTTATCCTCAGCGAATCGGGATTCCAGTCGATATGAAAACCCCGATACGTTTGACATTACTCGTAAAGTCAATGACCACATTGCTTTTGGTAAAGGAATTCATTATTGTCTTGGCGCTCCACTTGCGAGACTTGAAGGCGAGATTGCGATCAACGCTTTGCTTCAACGGCTGCCGGATATTCGGTTAAATACGGATGCGGATCTGCTGGAGTGGAGACCAGGAATGATTATCCGAGGACTCAAAGCTTTTCCAGTCGTATTCTAATCGAAATAGTAGATTTAACCTAAATTAATCAATATATTGGAGAGATGAACCTAATGAGTTATGACGAGAATATCCGAATTGGTGAATTGTTGAACAACACAGAATCGTTTGCTGTACTGGAGAAGCATTTGCCGGAATTCGTGAAGGAACCAACGTTCAAGATGGCCACTAACTTTACGTTGGATCAACTAGCTGCATTGCCTCAGGTAGATATTCCTTTGCCTACACTTCAGATTTTGAAGCAGGAACTGTCAGCCATTGCGTTTGAAGCAACAGTCCAGAAGCAAGAAATTGGTGCACCGACAGGAAATAAAGAAGGTATTTCTCTGGAAGGTAAAGTGATCGTTGTTACGGGAGCTGGCAGTGGAATTGGAAGAGCCAGCGCCGTGATTATGGGATCTCGCGGTGCGAAGCTTGTACTGGTTGATTTCAATGAGCAGACAGGGGAAGAAACGTTAGCACTGGTTCGCGAAAATGGCGGCGAAGCTACTTTTGTACAGGCTGACGTATCCAAAGAGAGCGATGTTCAAAACTATATTCAAAAAGCAGTAGAAGCCTATGGAAAAATTGACGTGGCATTCAACAACGCGGGCATACTCCAGAAATTCCAACGTTTCCAGGATATCTCCGAGGAAGAATTTACACGGATTATGGATGTGAATGTGAAAGGGATCTTTTTAGGTATGAAATATGCCTTGCAGGTTATGGATAAACAGGGATACGGGCATATCATTAATACGGCGTCCACTACGGCTATTCGTGCTGAACACAGTCTGGCTGCATACACCGCAAGCAAGCATGCCGTTGCAGGTTTGACCAAAGCGGCGGCCCTTGAATATGTACGCAAAGGTATTCGTATCAATGCCATCTGTCCAGGCGGGGTAGCTACAACATTAACGGCTGCGGTTCCCCAATCGCTGCAGGAGAGTGGTTATGTGCCTGAAGAGTTTCCGAATATGCGGATCGGGCGTTATGCAGAGCCAGAAGAACTTGCCCAGATCGTTGCGTTTCTTGCATCTGATTATTCCAGTTATATGACAGGATCAATCATCCTCGCAGATGGTGGCATCACACTCTAATCATTGGTTCAAGTTCACCTTCTGAAATGCTATAAATATAGGAACTTTCCGGAGGGAGAACCCTTTGGAGGTTTTACATAATTCTTCAAAGTTATCGTCCATAAGTCTAACTTGTGGACGATTTTTATTACAAAAGGGGATGTACGAAAGGGCATGTACGATCGTACATCTTTTTGGTGGTGATTTGGACTATAATGACTTATACAAGAGGTGATCCCATGAAAATAGTACGGAAGAAGACGAATCCGGCCGGAAGAAATGAAGAAACGGATCCGATTGCGTCTTCACGTATTCCCATAATCATCTGGCTTTGGCTTGTTGCCACAGCTACTTTGATCCTGCAAACGATGTCAGCCCCTATATTAGTACCCAGTATTATTTTTGTAGCTGCAATGTTAATTCATACCATCGTGTACTGGGAAGTAAACAAACTTATAAAACGATCCAAATTACTCTACATACTTCTTCACTCAGGGTTAATTTACGGAAGTGCAATGTTAATGCCAGACGGTATGCCTGCAATATTAATTGGTTTAATTCCGGTGTTGATTGCACAGACATTTGCAATATACTATGAGACGACAAAAATTGTGTTAGTTGCATTTGTATTATATTTATTATTCTGCACGGTAACCCTGTTTACACGATCAGGTATGGATGTCGCCTTGTTAATATTATTACTGTTCATGATGATCGTTGTCGTGGTATCCTATGCGGTGCTTTTCTATCGTCAGGTCAATGCCCGTGTAAGAACACTAACGTTTCTGCATGAGCTGGAGAAGGCCCATCAAAAAGTAGAGGAATTGACACTAACAAGTGAGAGACAACGTATGGCAAGAGATCTGCATGATACATTGGCTCAAGGACTTGCCGGTATTATAATGCAGCTCGAGGCCGTCAATGAGCACATGAATCGAGGAAGTTTTCCGCGCGCCCACGAAATTATCCGCAGTTCAATGGGCCAAGCACGCCAAACATTGGCTGATGCACGCAAAGCCATTGATGATCTTCGAACCAAGGCCACACCGGCTATTACCTTTGGAGAGGCAATACAGGAACAAATTCAACGTTTCCAACAGGCAACCGGAATCGAAGTCGTTTTGGAAGGGAATGCTCCGAGTTTCATATCCAAAGTAGGAATGGAGCACGTATTGCACATTTTAAGTGAATCGCTAATGAACATAGCCAGGCATGCTCAGGCAACGAGCGTAACCATTCACATGGCTATGGAGAAAGAAGATTTCCATCTTATTATACGTGATAACGGAAGGGGCTTTAGCGTAGACCGAATCGGAAAACAATCCGGGCACTATGGCTTGATCGGGATGAATGAACGGGCCAGGTTGATAGGTGGCAGCATTGAGATTGAAAGCGGAAAACAAGGAACGACTATTTTGTTTCGTGTTCCACTTGAAAAAGGAGAAATCTGAATGAAATATAACATACTCATCGTCGATGATCATTGGGTGGTACGTGAAGGACTTAAATTAATATTGGAGACTAGTGAAAATTATCTAATTGTAGGAGAAGCTGAGGAAGGAGAAGAAGCTATCCGAATTATGTTAGACAAACAGCCTGATGTCATTCTTCTGGACTTGAATATGCCCGGGGGACTCAGTGGTTTGGATACCTTGAAACGTATGAACGAGCAACACATTTGTATACCCGTCATTATTCTAACGACATACAACGAAGATGACTTGATGATTGAGGGACTTTCCCTTGGAGCCAAAGGGTACTTGCTCAAGGATACGAGCCGGGAACAATTATTTAGAACGTTGGATTCTGCCATTCGTGGAGAAACACTGCTTCAACCTGAAATAACGTCAAGAGTCTTTGCGTTTCATACGAAGTCTGCTCAAGAACCCAAAACACAGCCACATCTATTAATTGACAAGGAGTCAACTCTGATTAGTGAGAGAGAGTTACTCGTTTTACAAGCCGTGGCTCGTGGTTTACGCAGCAGAGATATTGCTTTTGATATGGGTATTGCCGAGAGAACAGTAAAAGCATACCTCACCAACATTTACAACAAACTTGGAGTCAATTCGCGATCAGAAGCAGTTGCAGTAGCTGTCGAGAAGGGGATCTTACACTTGTAAACCTATAACTTGTAAGACACCCTTTCGTAATCAAAGATAAAAAATGGTATGCCCGTAATGACATATCCCTTCTATGCCCCATCGTACATGAAAGGCTTGCCCTTTCGTACGATTTTTTTTTGGTTTTATTTCGTTAACATGAGGGTACAGAGCATTTCCTTAGATAGCTCTAGGATTTTTGTGGAAGTGAAAGGGGAAGAAATAAGTTATGGCAAAATGGTTATATCGTCTCGGAGTCTGGTCAACGAGAAAACGGAAAATGGTCATTACGATGGGACTAGCACTTCTTATTGTGCTTGCATCTTTAGGACTTGGTATGGGTACTTCGTTTACGGGTGAAATGACTATACCAGGAACGAAGTCGGATCAAGCAGCGAAAGTACTAAACTCAGAGTTTCCATCATCAGATGACGGTGGTCAGATCAGGCTCATATTCAAAACGAAAAATGATGATACACTGACTTCCGAAGCTAACAAAAATTACATTCGGCAAGCCCTGAAAGATGTAAAAACGGATTTATCAGTCAAATCTGTAGCTAGCCCATTTGAGTCAATGACGCTCAGCGCAGATAAAAAGATTGGTTATGCGGACATTACGTATTCTAAATCTGCCAGTGAAGTGGATGAGCACTCGAAAGAGCATGTGTTGAACATTGCAGAGCGGCTCGGTAAAGAAGGGATTCAAACAGAGATTGGAGGCAGTGTTGCCTTTTCTGAAATAGAGGTTGGGGGCATATCTGAAGTCATTGGTATCCTAATTGCCTTCATGATTCTAGCATTTACGTTTACTTCGTTTCTAGCCGCAGGACTACCCATTCTTACAGCGGTCATAGGACTCGGGATTGGTCTAATGACTGTCATTATTGGTTCTAATTTCGTATCGATGTCATCATTCTCCATTACGTTAGCAGTCATGCTTGCTTTAGCAGTCGGTATTGATTATGCACTATTTATCATGTCACGATACCGTCAGCAGTTGGCAGAAGGATATGACAGAGAAACAGCCATCGCTCAGGCTAACGCAACAGCAGGAGGCTCGGTTGTATTTGCAGGGCTGACTGTAATTATCGCGCTAGTGGGGTTATCCGTCGTACAAATTCCCTTCATTACGATGATGGGACTTGCGGCTGCTATTAGCGTATTTGTAGCTGTCCTCATTGCGATCATTCTCGTACCAGCCATATTAGCTATTGCAGGGGACCGCATTAGTCCTTCGCGAGAAAATCGTTGGCTGAGAAAATGGTCTGGGGGCAAAAAGGGGAAAACAAACGAAAACGCATGGAGTCGAGTTGTCACTAGAAAGCCTTGGCTTACTACCATTCTATGTATTGCCGTCTTAACGATGTGTACCTTGCCTTTTCTGCATATGCAGCTGGGCTTGCCGGACAATGGCCTGAAATCGACTGAAACGACAGAGCGCCGTGGATATGATTTGATGGCTGAGGGATTCGGTGAAGGGTTCAATGGCCCACTCGTGATTGTCGCTAAAGCTAATAACAGTGACGACCCTCAAGCAGCAATCGCTCAAGCAACGGCTTATATCAGCGATCTGCCGAATGTCTCTAGTGCAACACCCGCAATACCGAGTCCATCGGGAAATGCAGCCATCATTACAGTGTTACCGAAGACAGGCCCGCACGATATTCGAACGACTGACCTTGTGGAGACTATACGTGAAAAAGCCGATCAACAAAACAATAAACAGGTCGAGATTATGGTTACCGGTGGGACTGCGGTTAACATTGATATTTCGGAGAAATTGCAACAGGCATTGCCTAAGTTCGCTTTATTGATTGTTGGTCTGGCCTTTGTACTGCTCATGCTCGTGTTCCGATCTTTGCTTGTACCGATTAAGGCTGTACTTGGTTTTCTGTTTACACTAGGTTCAACACTCGGTTTTATTGTCTGGGTCATTCAAGATGGTTATCTGGCCAGTATGTTCGGTATTCCTGAACCTGGGCCGGTGCTTAGTTTCCTTCCCATTCTCGTCACTGGAATTCTGTTTGGACTTGCCATGGACTACGAGGTGTTTCTTGTCAGCCGAATGCGTGAAGACTTCACTCATACTGGAGATGCACGTCAATCGGTAAAAAGCGGGATGAACCATAGTGGACCAGTCGTTACTGCGGCAGGCTTGATTATGATTGCGGTATTCGCCAGCTTTATTTTTGCGGAAGATACCATTATCAAATCCATGGGATTAGCTCTGGCATTTGGCATACTTGTCGATGCATTCATCGTACGCATGACACTTGTGCCAGCGGTAATGACCATTCTTGGAAAAAGTGCCTGGTATATCCCTGCATGGCTTGATCGCTTGTTGCCTAACATCGATGTAGAAGGGGAATCGGTTATGAGAGGAAACCATAAAGCCACCAGTGGTTTTGATCAAACTATTATTGGGAAGAACTCACCAGATGTAAAAAGTAGAGGATGAGGGGGCTGCCCAAAACTGCAGCGCCTTCTCCGTCGGATGTCATGAATCAGTTTACAGCGTTCATACGAATTGAAGTCAAGGTTTCAAAGACTCTAGAAAAAGAGATTTAAGTAAGTTGAATTGCTCGGATGGGTCTACACGAGTGTTGAATGCATCGATACCTTCTAGCATGGACATTTTCTTGGAAAATGTTCCGAATACATTCATCATCGTAAGTAGAATGTTGACGGAATTTGAACTGGCACGGACAGAATGATCCTGTTCTCCCAGTGCTGCCAATTCGGTAAACAGAGCAATAATTTTGCTATATTCCGTTTGATACAATTCTATATGCTCTACAGGCTCTTTGGAAAGCGCCACGTAACATTCAAAGGCTTCTATCAACTTGGAGTTCTGTTGATGCTCAGCTTGCTGAAAGAAAATTAGGGTGTCGAATATTACGTTTAATTTCTCGTAACAAGTTCCATCTCCATGCACAATCTTTTCAAAGATAACCACTTCGGACTGAACAATATGTGAAGCAACGGCAACAATCAAATGCTCTTTCTTGGGAAAATAGCGGAATACAGTAGCTACGCCAAGGCTTGCAGCCTTGGCAATTTCCTGCATGGTAGCCTTTTCGAATCCTTGTTGTGTGAAAATAGAAATGGCAGCTTGAATGATGCTTAAACGGCGCTTCTCTCGCAGCTCGCTTCGCTCATTCTCCTGGCGTTGTCGGGGTAGAATAGGGATAACCTCCTTGTCTCTCTCTCTGTAACTCAGGTTATGCTAACAATTGCAATTCTATTTGTCAACGAAGCGAGGTATTATACCTAATAGTCGACCTATATAAAGTACTTCAACTTCTTGATGTGTTAACAAGACTTCTTAGATATTAATATTCTTCGTCGATAGTATGTACAAAGATGTTTATATGATCACAAATATCCAAAAGTGAGATTCACATATGAAAAGATGTCTGATTATTCAGGTATAAAATTCCATCTATCATTGGTAAGATACAAAAAAATGAGAGGGGATACCATTTTGAAGCAGCCAAAGAAAAAAAGTACGTTCCGTAAGATTTCTCTTTTCTCGGTAAGTTTTGTAACCGCTTTATCTTTACTTGCCCCAACATCTATTGTGTCGGCTGAGCAGGCATCCACTGTGAACTACCTCCCCCCTGGGGGAGACAACTGGAACAAGCTCCGTGATATTGAAATCAAAGAAAACGCTTGGGGTAGCGGAACAACCGTCACTGACGAAGTGTATCAGGAGCAGAATGCTCGTAAGGTTGAAACAAATGGCTATTGGTCAGACCACCTGGTGATCAACGGCTGGCAATCCTTCGACTTTAGTCCCTATGAGAATGGAACGCTGGAATTCGATGTTGCCGGAGCAACAGGGAATGAAAAATTTCAGATCGGCTTCCGGGATGTTGTTCATGAGAGACTAAACAGTGACGGCGAATTTTACAAAGATGGCGATGCAAACCCTGAAGAGACAAATATCGATGGCCTGGTAGATATCAGTAAATACATTTCGCTCACTACAGAGTGGCAGCATGTATCCATCCCGCTGAAGGATATTTTCAACAGTGATCCTTTGTTCGATGAAAGCAAAATTCAGCTTTTCAAGCTGTCTGGAGATGATACGCCGATCACCTTCTGGATCTCGAATATCAAAGTGACTTCGCCAGATAAGGAACGAAGCTATGCTCCAATTAAGGTTAATCAGGTTGGTTACTTAAATTATGGTGATAAGTATGCAAATGTAAGCGGTTACTACAATCAACTGTCAGCTGATGTTGGCACGTCCTTTGAGGTTAAACGAACTTCAGATGATAGCGTTGCTTATACAGGGACACTATCCCTTGTAGCCGCCTATGACGAACTATCTGGGGAGAAAGTGTTCGAGGCCAATTTCTCCGCCTTAAACGAACCGGGCCAATACTATATAACGGTCGACGGGGTGGACCAACCTTCTGCGATATTTAAAATCGGACCGGATGTATACGATGGCCTGTTGAAAGATGTTCAGAAATTCTTTTATTTCCAAAGAGCGAATGACGATCTGCTTCCTCAACACGCAGACGAGTTCGCACGTACCGGATTACATAAGGTGGATGCCAATCTTCCACTTCAGTCCGATCCAAGCCAGTACAAGGATGTGTACGGCGGATGGTGGGATGCAGGAGATACCGGAAAATATGTAACTGCTGCCGCGACTGCCGTATCCGATTTGCTGTGGGCTTACGAGAGCTTCCCGCAACAATTTACAGACGGCCAGTTGAACATCCCCGAGAGCGGAAACAACATCCCCGATCTGATTGATGAAATCAAATTTGAAACCGAGTTCTTCCTGAAAATGCAGGATGAGCGGTCTGGCGGATTCTATTCATACATCATTCGCGAAGCTGCACCTGAACGTTATATCATGGATGGTACTGGTGAAGAAAGCATCATCCCGACAGCCCAAACAGCGGCAACCGTTGGAGCTCTGGCACATGCCTATACGGTATTCAAAAACGTAGCGGGCATGGAGGATTACGCAGATACGTTGCTTGAATCTGCAATTAGAGGCTGGTCTTATCTCGAAGCACATCCGGAATTCATCGCTCAGCCCGACGGCCCTTATAATGACGATGATGATCTGAATGACCGATTCTATGCAGCTTCTGCACTGTATAGAGCTACAGGCGAAGCTCGTTACAACGATTTTGTAGTAGCGAACTATAAAGCTTTCGAAAGCAAATTTAACACGACTGATTTCTCTCACGGGATCGGAAGTATGGAATTGATCGGTTTCTATCACTATTTGAGCGGTTCAACGCCAAGCCAAGAAGTCAAGGACTGGTTCATTCCCAAATACAAGGATTGGAGCAGCATCGTTATCAATACAGCTATGAATCAGGCGGTTTGGCATAACTCGACGAACAAGGGATTTTATTGGGGAGCCAATTCGAATGTCGCAGGTGTTGCAGTGAGCCTGGATATCGGCAACCGGATTATTGGCAACTACGATGAGCGCATGCTTCAGGTGGCCAGCGGCAACTTGAACTACCTGCTCGGAGTTAATCCACTGCAGCTCAGCTTCATTACGGGTCATGGAGAGAACCGGGTTCGCACTACCCATCATGTCATTTATATGAAAGACTTTATTAAAGAAATGCCCAACGGCTATATGCCGGGAGGTCCGAATAATAACGGCAAGTATAATTTCCCTGCCAAAGCCTACAACCAGGCGACGGTAGACTGGGAGAGTAATGAACAGGCGCTAAACTATAACTCGCCGCTGATATATCTGACCGCTCTGTTGAACAATGTCGAAAACAAGACGTTCTCTGAGAGTATTCAACTGGATAATACGGCCGGAACGTTATCGGTTGGCAAAACAATCAAAGTAAAGGCTTCCGTCACACCAAACAATGCGTCCTTTAAAAAGCTGCAGGTGATTTCCGCGGATAAGAGCATCGCTGCGGTCAGCGATGTCACTTACAACGAGGATAGCGGTGTTACGGAATTTACCGTAACGGCTGTAAGTGAAGGGAAGACAGTAGTAATCGTACAGTCACTCGATGACAGAATCCAGACGAAGTATGCGATTGAAGTAATCCGCGAAAAAGATGGCTCTTCCAACCCGAGCCCTGGTACGAATCCGGGTCCTGCACCGGTGACGCCTGGAAATAACACTCCAGAGGTGAGTGCTGGTTCAGGAACAAAGACAGACCAAAACGGGATATTGATGCTGACACGTGAACTCTTGGAGAAAGCCGTAAGCCAAGCTGTTAACGGAAAGATTAAAATTCCTGTAGTTGCCTTAAGCAGCCAAAAGAAAATCGAAGTCCAACTGCCTGGCGACTGGATTCGCACTGTAAATACCACTTCTGTCAAATCTGTTTCCTTCGAAGCACTAGGTGCCATAATTGAGTTAGATTCAGCCTTTATTAAAGGAGTGGTTGAAAAGGATGCCAAGAAGCTTTCGGTCGGCATATCTACCGCAACTTCGGGTACGCTTACTGACGAAATTCGCACACTACTGGGGGACAATCCGGTATACGAACTAACACTGAACGTAGACAATACTCCAGTTCAGTGGTCGGGTCAGCCGGTAACGGTAAAGCTGCCATACGTCCTTGAAGCCGGAGACCAGCCGAATCAGGTGGTCGTTTATAACCTGAACAAAGGTTCGAATTTAGTTAAGCATGCTTTTTACGATCAATCGTCCGGTACGATCACATTCAAACCTGAGCATTCCAGTAAATATGCAGCGACTTATACCAACGTTGGCTTTACAGATATCGGTACCCTTCCGTCTAAAACAAGCGATGCTATACGTGCCATTGCGGCCAGAGGTATTATTATAGGAAAAGCCCCCGGCGAATACGATCCGCAGGGGAAACTGACCAGAGCCGAGTTTGTGCAGATGCTGGTCAACTTCTTTGACGCTGTTGATGCTTCCGCTGTTAGCCAATTCTCGGATGTCAAAAAAGCCACCTGGTATTACACAGCGGTGGCCTCGGCTGAGAAGCTCGGAATCGTTCAGGGTAGATCCGATACCAAGTTCGGCACGAATGACAAACTGACAAGACAGGAGATGGTTGTACTTCTCCATCGTGCACTTCTGGCTACTGGCTACTCTATAGATTCGAGTGAACAAAATGTACCAGCTTTCAGCGATCAAGCAGCTATCTCAAGCTATGCGCAGAATGCTGTTGCAGCTTTGAAGCAAGCAAACATTCTGTCTACGGATTCGAGTGGAAGCTTCGGTCCTAAGTCGCAAACAAGCCGCGCGGATGCCGCAGTCCTAATTTATAACTTCCTGCTTGTCGATACTAAGCACTAGAATAGTGGAAGATTTTATTCGCATATATAGATAGTCTGGCAGCCGTACGTGTCCTTATCCGTACGGCTTTTACTCAATATTCCTGATCGGAATAATTGGAGATTGCGCAGGTGCTTCAACAACTAATGTTATGGGGTGAAAACCGTATGTTAAAAAATGATTCCCTGGCTATTATCGAGCAATATAAGCGAAGATTGGCTGGATATACGATAGACCAGTTGCAGTATAAATCCAAGGAAGATGTTTGGTCGGTTGGACAAATGTATATTCACGTGATCGATGTGGCAGAAGAGTACATTAATCATATTCAAACTTGTACGATGGCGACACAAGAAAAACATGGAGGCAAGACTGAAGCCGGAACGAAGGCCTTTAACGAAAAAGTGTGGCCCGATGTCCGTGTGAAACTTGAGGAACCAGTCAACAGGACCCGTAACCCAGATAGCAAAGAAGAGATCATAGCCGGTCTTGAGCAGGTGATAAAAAAATTGAAATACTGGGAGGAACACGTTCGCGGAACGAATCAGGCTTGTAAGGTGTGTCATGGCTGGTTTGGCTGGCTCAACGCGTGTGAATGGTTTGAGATGATTGGCATGCACAGCAGACATCATTTGCGCCAACTGGCAAGACTGGAACAAAAGCTTGCAGAGGCGGGCTTATGTAATAATTCACTAAATTAACGGGAAACGTTAGCCATGTAAAACCAAGGAGGCAGCCGATCATTTGAACGGCTGCTTATTTATTGATAGGGGATTTGCAGTAAGTGATAACGAAGTGTACGTATTATATTTTAATTATGATGCTTGTCATTCACATTCATATAATCTGTTCTTAAACGTAAAGTGAAAACTATACATGAGAGGGTTAGGACAGATGCAATAAAATATGCACCGAATAATTCAATTTGATTTACAATAATACCAGACAAAGTACTTCCTAACAACATTCCCCCCATCAAAAGTGGTAGTACGATTCCATTCGTTCTTCCGATGTATTCTTCCTTAATCTCTTTAATCATCATCGCACTAAAAACGACCTGGAAAAAAGCTGTTGCCACCCCTGATAGTACCCTTGCTATAACGGTTAATGTAGGCCAAGTTGATAATACCTCGATCAATGTTATCATTGACCAAATGATCATTGTAACTGTTAATACCGCACGCCTGTACCTTATTATTTTTGATGAAATTGCCGCAGCTAAGATACCTCCAAGAAGCATCCCTACTCCTTCTGAAGCCGCAAACCATTGAACACTTTCCTTAGGTAATCCTAATCTCTCCATTGTTACAAAGACATCGAGAGGTTGTGTTATACCCATTGCAATTCCACTTACCGCAAACATGATAGCAATGAGTTTTAGATTTACATGGCCAAGAACATACTTAAACCCACTTTTGATATCGCTTATTGCAGTGTTCTTTTCATGACTTTTCTCCCTATTCGACGAAGGTAAGAATAATTGAATTGCTGCAGCTAGAGCAAAGATAATGAATAGAGCAATAACAGCAGACCTAATCCCCAACTGAGTGTATACAAATGTTCCGAAGACTGGACCAAATATGGTGAACAAAGCCAATAAACTTTGGTTTATTCCAACAGCCGTTCCAACGTCTTCAGATGGAATATGTCTCTTTAAAAGGACGGACGAGGATGGCTGGGAAAATTGACTCACGATAGCTGAAATGACTGTTGCGGCGAACACTGCTTGCCATATACCCAGAGATATTAAGAGTAAAATCAATAACATAGATAAAGCACTTAAAGAATCACCTAATATCACCGTTCTTTTTGGTTCCCATCTGTCAGCAAAGGTACCACCTATCAATGAGAAAATAAAAATTGGTAAATACTCTAAAGCTGTAAGCAAAGAAACAGCTGTTGGATTGTTATTTGATTGATCCATTATATAAAAGAGCAAGGACATGTTACGGATCCAGATACCTGCTTGCTGTAATAAATCAGCGATCAACACAATCTTAAAAACTCTATTCCTTAAAAGTGAATTCACAAAAACCCCCGCTCCTTAATAATCGATTTCTCAATTTGGTTATTATTTGCTGATTTTCCTTTCTTATTCTTTAGATGATTTATATCGCTAAAGTAAATTTGGAGGACAATTGAATCAGACAGGTCAATTTTTTTTAATTGAGTTTAGTAAATTTGGTGACTCAACATTCCTTCCAAAATGTATCGGACATTCGTCCGATTAATTGCAAAAAAATATGTTTATCTGACTAGTATAACTTTATTCGGACGATCGGTCAAATAATTGTGTGTGTACTGAACATTACTAGATCTGTAATGGATTCAAGCTCCTTGCCAAACAGAATCAATAGTGCGATAGGTATATGTTCATATCAATACCGATTCAATTTGTGGAATTCGCAAAATCATCAATATTTTTCAGCTTACGCCTATTTCATGCAGACAACATTAAGTAGCTCGCTTCATTTGACCTCTTAGTAAATAGGGAAAAAGACAAAGGGGACAAGACGAATGTAGATCAATACTTCAAGTAACAGCTTGAGAATAAGTTGGGGAGGCTTCAACAACATTTTTTTATTCTTTCAACCCAGGCAAGATTAAATCAATGGCTAGCTTGTATAAATTTTTCTGTTCTTGATTTGAATGGTAGCCAAACAATTCTACATTTGCTAATGAGGTGATAAAATTATATAAAAGTACCGATACATCATCAATATGCAAATCTTCCTTGAATTCCCCATGATTTATACCTTCCTCTAAAATTCGGCTAACAATCAGAAATTCGGGTTCGTAAAGTTTAAGTACAGCGTCATAATTGTTTTTATTTGTTGAAACGAAATATTCTTGAATGGTATTCATAATCGGCTTTTGCAGCATAATACTATTTAAATTCGCCCAAATATATAACTTTTTCTCAGCGGAACGCTCAGTTTTCGATGTAATGTCCCAATTTCGAATAAATTCGTTAGATACTTGTTGAATACAGTAAAGATACAGTTCCTCTTTATTTTTAAAATGGTAATAAATTGTCCCTTTACTTAAGTTTGTTTCATTTTTTATATCGGCCATAGATGTAACACTATAGCCTTTTTGTTCAAATATTTTCGTTGCTACATCCACAATGAATTGTTTCGTATCCTCACTATTCACGCCTGTTGGTCTGCTCATAATTCCTCCAGTGTTTTTATTCTATTGTAACTTAAAAGAACCAATTATGCGACAAATTAATTGACCGATCGTCCGAATAAATTTATAATGATTGCATAGGATGAAACTGATCCTTATTTTTTAGGGTTATTCGGACGATAATTCGAATAAATATTTCTGAAAGGGGTTTTGAAATGACTAAGAAAATAATTATTATCGGTGGAGGAATAGCAGGATTAGCGATGGCGCTATTCTTGAAAAGGGCCAATATCGAGAGTGTAGTTTATGAACAAGCGACGAAGTATGGTAATGCAGGTGGGAACTTTGTGATTCATCCCAGTGGGGTTAAAGTTTTGGAGGAGTTAGGATTAGGTGAAGCCTTAAAGGCCAATAGTCATCTAATGACTGACATTAAAGTAATGGATAAAGAGGGTAACTCTATATTTGAAGACATGGACATGGATGGGGAAGAGGAGGGAATGCCTCATTTAATCAACATTGCACGTTTCCATTTAATCGATATTCTTTATCAAAAATCTATTGAACAAGGAATAGAAATCAATTTTGGAAAAAGACTAAAATCATTCATTGAGGGTGATGATCATATTCAGGTTTTCTTTGAGGATGGAACAGAAGCTAAAGGTACATTACTTGTTGGAGCGGACGGAGTACGTTCTAAAACACGGTCCATTTTATTCCCGTTCCCTAACTATCCACTAAAGTATGCTGGCAAATGGGGAGTGTACGGCTTAGTAGGCCTTGACAAGCTTAACGAGCATAGAGAGTTTTTTGATTCCGAAACTTCGCTAATTTATTTTCACGAAAATTTCAATTTATTTATATCCAAACACCATCCGACAGATAATGAAATTTCATGGTCAATGATTGTTAACGAGGAAAAAAAGGTCTCTAAGAAACACTTTGAAGAAAAGCCAATAGAAGCGTTTAGATCAGACTTGGCCAATCAGTTCTCAGATTGGGAAGCTCCAATTAAACAATTAATTGAAAACACGGATAACTTCATACCTAAGCAGTTGTTTAAAATTGATCTAATGAATCATTACTCATACAGCAGAGTTGTATTAATTGGCGATGCACTTCATACGGCAGATCCGAATGCAGGAATGGGTACTACCCTTGGATTAGAAGACGCACTTTATTTGTCTAAGTTGCTTAGAGATCATGATTATGATGACGCATTTCATTATTATGAAACCGATCGTAAGGATAGAGCGGCAAAAGTATTTAATAGTGCTTCAATATTAGATAATCTCACTTTAGAGAATACTGAAGATTTTGCGTTCTTTGGAGAAGGACTAAGTGTCAGTTGGGATAAAAGTGAATAAGTGTATTTAAGGAAAGGTCGTAGGAATAACATGTTGGAGTTTTTTTGCAATATATCGGACGATCGTCCAAATACATTGATGGTATAGCTCAATCAAGAATCTAACAGTCGAGCGTACGCTCGGCTGCAAGGTTCTTTGAAGTGAGAGGTATAGTTCGTTGTTTGGTTTAAGAGAGAGTCTGAGCTTCTGTTAATTTATAACGAACGTTCAGTATATAGATGTTACCTTTATGTACTGACATTATGATTATAACTTTGGTTATTCGAGTGGAGAGATGATAAATGAATCTTTTGTTTAGAAACAAGGGAGCCTTAGCTTTACTCATGGTTAATATATTTCTTGCTATGGCTGCTTATGGGTTAGTTGTTCCTGTAATGCCAACTCTAATGAGGAACCTGGGGCTAACGGGGGCAAGCGTTGGGTATTTGACGGCGGCTTATGCAGTCACACAATTATTATTTTCACCATGGGGTGGAAGACTTGGTGACACAATTGGCAGAAAAAAAATAATCGTTGTTGGTTTAGCCATGCTGGCTGTTTCGGAAGCTATTTTTGGGTTTTCCTCTTCCATATACATGCTATTTCTGTCCAGACTGCTTGGCGGGGTAGGAGTTGCCTTCATTTTCCCAGGGGTTATGGCATTTACAGCAGATATAACCACCGAGAATGAACGTGCCAAAGGGATTGGCTATATATCGGCTGCGATGTCGACCGGTTTCATTATCGGCCCGGGATTAGGCGGTTTTTTAGCAGAGTATGGCATTAGAGTTCCTTTTTATGTTGCTGCAGCTGTGGTTGGGTTTGTGGCTCTCCTGTCGGTGATCGTCTTACCGGAATCAATGAAAAAAGCTGATCTTATTGAACCTCGGTTGCCCTTGGAGAGAGAAGGATTCATCCGCCAAATATGGCAGAGTCGAAAAGCATCATACTTTGTAACATTAGTTGTATTACTTGTACTTGGGTTTGGTCTTTCGAACTTTGAAACTGTTTTTGGACTGTATTTGGATGCCAAGCATCAATTCGGTCCTAATGATATCGCATTTGTTCTGACAATCGGCGCTATTGTGGGTGTAATCATTCAAATTGGTTTGTTAGATTTGCTTGTAAAAAGATTGGGTGAGATGAAGGTCATGTATCTAAGTCTTGCACTTGGTGGGGTCTCGATATTTGCCATATTATTCGTTCACTCCTATTGGGCAATTACCATTGTTACTATCTTCATCTTTGCTTCTTTTGATTTGATTAGACCTGCAGCCAGCAGCCTGCTGTCAAAAGCTGCAGGAGAAAGACAAGGATATGTGGCGGGATTGAATTCAACATTTACAAGTCTCGGAACAATAATTGGCTCAGTGGCAGCTGGAATCTTATACGATGTATCATTGTCGCTGCCCTATATAGCTGCGGGTGCTACATTTCTCATTTGTCTAGTTGGGTTGAGACTTCGACAAGGAATAAAACAATCCGCGTAAATTGTCTGCAGTTCATCCATTTGACAGAGGTTAGCAAAATGTAATACGAATTTTTGGGGGAACTTTCATATGAACAAAAAGCATTTACAGAGCGAACAAACAAAAAGGGGGATTCTGTTAGCCGCTGGACAGTTGTTTAGAGAAAAAGGTTACTCAGCAACTTCAATTGAAGATATAGTAGCCGTTACGGGGAAAAGTAAAGGCAATATTTATTACCATTTTGGAAGCAAAGAGGCTTTATTCCTTTACTTGCTCGAAGATTGGGAAACGGAATGGAGAAGCTCCTGGTTGGAGAAGGAACCGCTTCTTTCAACGTTTTCAGAAAAAATCGATGGGTTATTTCAGACGATGGCAAATGATATGTATCATCCACTAACCAATGTGATGGATGAATTTTTAAGCAAGGAATGGAACAATACAAAGATCCAAGCGAGTGTGACTAACTATGTCGAAGGCCATATCGCCTTTATTCGTGACATCATTGAAGTCGCTATGTTAGATGGTGAAATAGCTATTGACGATAGTAAATCATTAGCTACTATCTTAGAGGCCATGATACAGGGGCTAGGTCTTATGGCTTCTCGTATGAATGACAAGGAAATGAAAGTTCTTTATCGTAAAGCGGCACAGGTGTTTCTACAAGGCGTGTTAAATCCAAAACCCTATTTATCATGGTATTACAATCAAACAAAATAATTATGCTGTTTAAGGTGGGCAAACAATGTATAAAGAACGATCGGTATCTGTTAACAAAAGAAGAAAGAATCTCATCAAATGGATACCATCAATTCTTACACTTGGGAACCTGAGCTGTGGTATCTTCGCAATCTTGATGTTGTCGTGGGATAGTAAAGCTGCGGTACTACTAATCATCATAGGGATGATATTTGATTTACTGGATGGATTTGCTGCTCGTAAGCTGCATGCAGAAAGTCTGTTTGGACAAGAGCTTGACTCGTTGTGTGATATGGTGACGTTTGGTGTTGCTCCAGCTTTACTAATCTACGTAGAAAAACTTTATCATCTCAACATGATAGGTGTGTTACTTGTAACTTTATTTATCATATGTGGTGCAATTCGTTTAGCGCGCTTTAATATACAGGCAGATCAGATGAATGACTTCCTCGGGGTCCCTATTACGATTGCAGGAGGATTCTTGGCTATTTTCAGTCTTTTGGCCTCGCAATTAAAAATGAGTCTTACCGTAATTGTTGTCATTTTACTAAGTATTCTTATGGTTAGTCGAGTTCGTTTTCCAAGTTTGAAGAAGTGGTTGAAATGATGAGAATTTAGAAAGAAGGAACACTTTATGGAATGGGTTACAGAGGTAATTGGACAGTATGGTTATGGGGCTATCTATATACTCCTGGCGATAGGAATTGTGGGTCTTCCGATCCCAGACGAAATCATGATGGTGACCATAGGATATCTTTCTTCTATACATGTATTAAGCTATCCACTTTCTGTGCTATTTGGCTTTTTAGGGACAGTCACCGGAATGACAGTGAGTTATTGGATTGGTCGAAGATTTGGGAAACCGCTCTTACTCCGGTTTGGAAAATACCTGTTTCTCACTCCGAATAAGTTGGAGAAAGTGGAAAGGTTATTCGAAAGGTATGCGCAATGGACGATTATTTTTGGATACTACATCCCCGGCATACGTCATTTAACATGTTATGTCTCAGGAATCAGCGGGATTAATTTCAGGAAGTATTTCATTATTTCAAGCATCGGTGCTTTGATATGGTGTCTTATCTTTGTAACAATCGGATACGGAGTTGGGGGAGCAATATGAATTGAGGAATACCTTTGGCCACCACTGACTATTTTCCAAGCTTTCTGTTATTGATCCTATATTAAATCCACCATTCGTTATGGAATTGATCAACAAGGACAAGCTGCTTGAGACACACTCTTTTTTACGAAACTATGGACAATTCTTAATAATCTTTATTAGATGGTCGTAAATAGAGTAGTTGCGGCGGCGCGTTCAAGAAAAATCAAATTCATGACATCACTCAATTATAAGGACGGTTAACATGGATTCTATTAAAAGGTTCTTCTCGGATATAAACAGTCGACGATTCATAGTTTTAGTATTAATCGGGTTACTACTGTACTTCATTAAAGGAATGCTTAATGTAGTGCTTCTCACATTCTTGATAGCTTTTATTATGAACAGCATTCAAATACAGCTGCATAAACGAATCAGTAAGTTTGTGATAGTTAATAGTAAAGTAATTGTTATTTTACTGTATCTCATATTTATTGCTCTTATTATTGCTGCGCTGGTGAATTATCTCCCTAAAATCTATGAACAAATGATGCAATTAACTACTTTTTTGACAAACCTAAGCCCTGATGATCTACCACAGAACAAAATTACCCTCTATTTATTTGATACCATCAATAGTTTAAATTATCAAAGTTACCTGAAGAATGGCATTGACTACGTATTGAAGATAAGCAATTGGGGTTCGAGCTTTGTTTTATCAATCATATTAAGTTTTATCTTTATACTTGAAAAAAATCGCATTGTTACTTTTACTTCTAAGTTGGAAAGCAGTAAACTAGCTTGGTTTTATATGGAAGTCAAATCCCTTGGAAAAAAGTTTGTATCTTCTTTTGGGAAAGTAATTGAAGCGCAAATTCTAATCGCTTTGCTAAACACAACGTTTTCGGTATTAGGTCTGCTGTTACTGGGCTATCCTTATTTGTTTGCTCTCTCCATTATGATCTTCTTGCTTAGCTTAATTCCCGTGGTCGGCTTTGTGATATCGCTTGTTCCACTGTGCATAATAGGTTACACGATCGGTGGAATAGACATGGTTTTCTATGTACTGATTATGATTTTTGTATTGCATTTTGTTGAAGGGTACTTTTTAAACCCCAAACTAATGGCCTCGAAAATGGACCTGCCCATGTTTTATACTCTCGTGGTGTTATTGTTCTCAGAACATTATATCGGCGTATGGGGATTAATTGTGGGAATCCCTATATTTATTTTCTTTTTAGATATTTTAGAGGTTAATCGGAAAACTGAAACGTAAAAATTCATCCTGTGATTAGAGGTGATAAATCATTATGTCCAACATGTCAACAATAGAAACAACGAATAACTCAAAACGCGCTGTTTCATTAGATCTTGCTCGAGGCGCTATGCTTCTCCTCATTGCTCTTGCTCATGCTCCGCTGTATTTGTACAACAGTAAACCTGGTATTATGTTTAAGGTTGAAGCTGTTACTTGGTTTGATCACGTAGTGAATGTTCTGGGTTTACTCGCGATTGATAACCGTGCCAGAGCTATGTTTGCTGTACTATTTGGGTATGGTCTAATTTTAATTTATAACAGTCAAATCAAAAAGGGAAAAAGGGAAGAAGATGCCGTAAAGACAATTCGACGACGTTCTTGGTACTTAATTGGTTTTGGAATGGCGCTAACGATCTTTATTGGGGGCCAAGATATATTGATGGCCTACGGGATAGCGGGACTTATTTTAAGTAGGTTAGTGAGGCGGGAGAACAAAACCATAATCCGTAATTTTGTATTAATTACATTGCTTTATGTTTTGATAATTCCTATTTTATGGGGAGCTATAGGCGGGAATGGTTTTCAACCAGGGTTTTCAGCAAATGATACCTATCTTGATGTAGCAATTTCTAATTTAATTGTATTCCCTATTTATCCGTTATTAATTCATGTACTGTTTCCTATCTTGCCTTCTGTTTTGCTTGGTATGTGGATGGCTAGGTATCAATTGTTAACCAGACCTGAACAGCATCTAAAAAAACTCCTCTATATTTCTATTATGGGCTTAACAGTCTCCTTGGTAGGAGCATTACCTGTATCTCTAATTGGTAACCTATGGAATCCAGAAATGCATACAGTAGGACTTTTAAGCGGACTGCATATTCTAACCGGAATCGCCGGGGGTGCAGCTTATGCAGCGATTTTCGGTATCATAGGCGCAAAAGTGGTTAAGTTAGGGAAATTTACATCTTCTCTTGTAGCGCTAGGGAAGCGTTCGCTGACATTCTTTGTTTGGAATGAAGCTTTGCTTGTTTTATATTTATCACCAGTCGCATTTGATTTAGGGGGACGCGTGAGTAACGGTATGGCAGCTCTGATTGCAGTAGGTATTTGGATCAGTTCTGTTTTATTGGCCACAATCTTAGAAATAAACAAAATAAATGGACCATTAGAACGACTCTTACAACGATTAGTTCACAAAAATAATTAACTTTTCAGGACAACTCATACGATATCTACGATAACTGTGGTTTAAGGGGTCTCTTTGTGTTCCTCTTGTCTAAAATCAGGCAAAAGAGATTAATTCAAATACTATGGGTCGCCAGACAGAAGGTTCCGGACTAGGGCTGTCCATTGTGAAAAGCATCGTTGAGCTGCACGGCGGAGAGATCAAAATCGAGATTCATGGCGATCAATTCAATGTTATTCTGCATTTGCCCAAGCAGCGCTTAATTTAAAAGTCATAAAACCAGGTTAACCCTTATGCTCCTTCCAGGATGTATGAGGGTTAACTTTACTTCAGGTTCTTTTCCAACCCCTTTTGCTCTAAAAATAATTCATAATATTGGAACAAAATCTTTTCCTGATTACCGAGAAGGATATGCTTGCTCACATTGCGCATTACTTTAAAACAAAAAAATCATGAAATAAATAAACGATAAGACTTTTTTCTCTGAGCAGGAAAACAAACGTGATCTAAATGAAATTAAAAGAAAAAAACGCAAAAATGTAAGAGTTCCTCAGGGATACCAGATGCAGCACAAACGTGGTTTCGAGGCAAGAAAGGGTTACGGTTAAGAACACAGTGTTTTAAAATATTACAAAAAACCATAAGACGCAACATAGATACGATAATAACGGTAAAATAAGATAAAACATCATTAGGAGGAAATATGAATCAGAAAGAATTTGAATCTGTCATCAATCTCCCTGCAAATATTCGTTATGAATACTTCATCAAAAAAGTAGTAGATTCAGAAGAAGTTTGGGGCCTTTATGAGAATGGTTGGTCAGTTACTGAAGATGATGAAGGTAATAAATTACTTCCATTTTGACCTAATAAAGAATTCGCGGAATACTGTGCAACTGATGGTTGGGAATTTTGCCCAAGTAAAAATATGGATTTATATGAGTTCATAGACGAGTTTCTTCCCAATTTAAAAAAAGAGGGTTTTAAACCTTCAATATTCTTAAATAATGCTGATTCTGCTGTATTAGAAGTCGATATATTAATTGAGGATTTAAAGATAGAACTTGAAAAATACTAACAGGATTGATGTTGCCGTTCCCAGAATTTCGACCGATGTCGAGGGACAAGAACATGGATTCATTGAGGTCGCTATTGAAGCGGCTTTTTTTATTTTATCGGCACAAGTTCGTGTCCCGAGCCAAGGACAAGAACTTGCAACGATTGTCGTGTCAAGGGACGATGAGTTGCACGGGAATAATGGCGTTCTTAGGAGAATAAGTATCTTCCATCTGTTCACGTAACAGCTTTACGGCTGTTCGTGCCATTTCCTGTTCATCCTGCTGCACATAAGCTACGCCTGAAAGATGTGGATTATCGAAAGATAGCAAATCGATATTGGAGTGATCGTTCAGACGACAGATAGCGGACGATGTAAGGCGTGCTGTTTCTTCAGTCAAGGAGAAGGCTGCCGAAATTCCACTGTGGTTCTGCAAGAATTCGCTTACATAGTCCAATGCATGCTCGCTGCGTAGAATGTTGAGAGGGATGTGACACCACAAGCTCTTGTCAATCGAGATACCTTGATCTGTATATGCCTGCTCAAAGCCAAGCGTGCGATCCTCGACGGCTGTATTGGCATTTTCAGGTGAGATGAGCGCAATCTGCTGATGACTCTTGGATAACAAATGGGATACAGCCTTATACGCACCGCCGTAATTGTCGGATGTAATGGTGTACGTCTCAATGTTGCGCAGATAGCGGTCGATGAACACACACGGAAATTTGTCGAGCGACAGACGCAGTAATGATTCGTTGTACTTCTCATCTTCCGTCGGAAAAACGATCAGCCCCTTCACACCGAGTTCCGTTAGTGTACGGATGACGTTTGTTTCGATAGAGGAGGACTCTCGCGTGATGCTAAGTACCATGTTGAGGCCGGCTTCTTGCAGGAATTGTTCTGTGTAGTCAACGAGCTTTTGAATGACACGGGTTCTCATCGTCGGAATGATGAAGCCGATGAGCGGCATGGAGGACGCGCTGCCTTGGGATGGTGGAGAATGGATGCTAGAAACAACAAGACTTGAAGAGACGAATGAGCCTTTGCCTTGTACGCGTATAATTAATCCTTCGTCAGCCAGTGAGGTTAGGGCGTTCCTGACAGTTATTTTACTTACTCTGAATTCGTCCATTAGTTCTTGCTCAGAAGGAATGCGGTCTGTGGGTCGAAGCTGTCCTGACTTAATTTTCTGAATAATATTTTCTCGAATTTGTTTGTAGAGCGCCAGCTTTTTCAAAGAGTAGCATCTCCCCATAAACTTTATGATTTTATAATCAATTGGTTATATAAAGCTTATTTCATATATATTATAATACGGCATGTAAAGCGCTTACAATATGGAATCTAAGAAATTTTTGCGAAGGGGTCTTTTCTTTGAACGGTTAGAATTATGTTAAGGATGGTGGTGCCAAGGTAGATTGAAACCGCTTAAATTAACAGAACTAACTAGTCAGCCGACTTTTCAAATGCATAACACAAAAAGAGAGGATGACGAACAAATGAAAAAACGCAGTATGTTAATCTCCGTCGTTACAGTCCTTATTATGTCCCTTTTTTTCACAGCATGTGGTAATCCTTCTGATTCAAAAACGGAAACACAGCAATTAGGCGCTAATGCCGGTGAGAATGCAACAGAATTGTCATTTTGGACATTCGTAGATTTGCACGGCAAGCATTTGGATAAAATGCTGGGGTTATGGAACCAAGAGAACCCAGACAAACAGATTAAGTTGAATGTAACGGTTATGCCTTACGATGATATGCACAACAAGCTCTTATTGGCAGTTACAAGCGGAAAAGGTGCTCCTGATATCGCGGATATCGAGCTTGGTCAATTCCCTAAATTCCTGGAAGGTGACAACGTTCCACTGGAATCTTTGAATGATGTATTTGCACCATACAAAGACGTTGTTGTTCCTTCGCGTGTCGAGATTTACTCCAAAGCCGATCAGGTTTATGGCTTTGATTATCACGTAGGTGCAACGCTTGCTTTCTACAACACTGAAATTCTCGAACAAGCAGGTGTTGACTACAAGAAAATCATAACGTGGGAAGATTACAAACAAGCAGGTATCAAGGTTTATGAAAAGACTGGCAAGTACTTAGGTACTGCTGATACATCTGCTACGTGGCAAGCATCGTTGCTGTTAGCTCAGCAAAACACTGATTTTACAGATGAAAATGGTAATCCAAAAGTGAACTCGCCTGAAATGATTAAAGCGTATGAAATGTTAGTTGATCTGCAGAAGAACAATGTTATTCATACGATCCCAGGCGGACAACCCGACACAGAAGAAGCAAAAGGTGAATACAACAAAGGCAACTACGCAAGTGCATTGATGCCTGAGTGGTACATGTCCCGCTTTGTAAACGAAATGAAGGATCTTAAAGGTAAGTATGCAATTGCTCCATTACCTGTATTTGAAGAAGGTAATCCTCGTTCCGTTGGCTTAGGCGGTACTGGCACAGTTGTTACTAAGAGTGGTAAAGACGTTCAATTGGCCAAAGAATTTGTAGCCTTTGCTAAGCTTTCGAAAGAAGCCACTACTGAAATCTGGAATACACTTGGATTTGACCCAATCAACATGGAAGTATGGAAAGATGATGCAGTAACGAAAAACCCTGATAACGAGTACGTACAATACTTTAAAACAAATGCATTTGATACTTTGAATGAAATCAAAGACGAAATTAGAGCGATCAAGTCCGTTAAAGCTTCACCAACCATCGGCAATATCTTCAATACGGTTACTTTGAACGCTATCTTTGAAGATGGTCAAGACGTGAAGGAAGCATTGGATGAAGCACAAGCAGCAATTGAACAAGAATTGAAATAAATTTAATAAGTAAATGATTTGGTTAAACCTGTCGGCAGGTATAGTAGTCGGCAGGTTTAACCTTAGTCAAGGGAGATTGAGAATATGATAAAGAAATTTGTATACTCTCAAAAAGTTGCACCTTATGTTTTCGTGTTACCATTTATACTCATATTTTTGATATTCTGGTTTTTCCCGCTTGTAAATTCATTCGTAATGAGCTTTCAAGATCGGATGTTGGGACAGGATCCTAAATGGATTGGTGAAGCGAATTATTCGAAATTACTTACTGATAAAGTGTTTTTGACATCTATTAAAAATAGTGTTGTGTACATGTTAGGAACCTTAGTGCTGTTAATTCCTTTTCCAATGTTATTCGCCGTTATGATAAACAGTAAGTTAATGAAGGGAAGAGAGTTTTTTAAATCTTCGTTCTTTCTACCTGCATTGACATCTGTCGCAGTTGCGGGTACCATTTTCCGCCTTACATTCGGTGAAATGGAAGGTTCATTAATGAACAGTTTTCTAGGTCTATTTGGTGTAGAGCCTATTAAATTTTTGAAAGACGGAAATTGGAGTATGGCAGCACTGTTGATCCTCGCATGTTGGAGATGGACAGGTGTTAATATGCTTTACTATCTATCCGGTTTGAAAAGCATTGACAATGAATATTATGAGGCTGCTTCAATTGACGGGGCATCTGCTTGGCAGAAGTTCAGAACAATCACAATGCCGTTATTGAAGCCAACCACGGTATATGTCACGACAATTAGTGTTTATGCAGGTTTAGCCATGTTTACCGAGAGCCTGATGATGTTTAACGGTAACAATTCACCCAAAAATATTGGCTTAACCATTGTTGGATACCTGTATAGACAAGGGATTGAGCAGAATAAGCTGGGTTACGCAGCTGCAGTTGGTATCATTCTGTTAGTCATTGCTATGGTTATCAATTTGACGCAGTTGAAATTTAGTGGAATGTTCAAAAAGGAGGAGGATTAAAGTGGGCAAAAGTCAGACAAGGAGTGATTTCATCTCTAGAATAGTAATTATTTGTTTATTCATTATACTATTCGTTTTAATTATGATTCCATTCTATGCAGTGGCCCTATCTTCCTTTAAACCAGGTGAATCATTAGTTAGATATGGTCTTAACCTAAGTTTGGATTTTGAAATCATGAGTTTTAATAATTTTATCTATCTGTTTACTGGAGAACATGATTATTTTGTGTGGTTTTGGAACAGTATGATTTTAACAATCGTTCAAGTGGTTTTAACACTTTTTGTAAGCGCATTTGTTGCTTATGGTTTTGCAGCATATGATTTTAAAGGTAAGAACTTCCTCTTTATATGTGTTTTGCTCATTATGATGGTGCCTTTCGAAATACTGCTGGTTCCTTTGTATAGCCTAATTAATGATTTGGGAATGGTGAATAGCTATTCGGCAATCATTTTGCCGGGTATAGCCAATGCCGCGACAATATTTTTCTTCAGGCAATATCTAAGAAGCATACCCAAAGAGATTATTCAATCTGGGCGGGTTGATGGGGCAAACGAGTATGCGATATATTTCAGACTAATTATGCCGATTATGAAGCCATCCTTTGCAGCAATGGCCATTCTGAATGGTATGAACAGCTGGAATAATCTGTTGTGGCCATTCATGGTGTTAGGAGATCAGAGTAAATATACACTTCCAATCGGTTTGAAAACGTTATTAACTCCTTATGGCAATAACTATGATCTATTGATCGTGGGCTCCTTCTTCTCCATCATTCCAATTTTTATACTGTTCATTGCTTTTCAGAAATATTTCATAGACGGTATGACTGCAGGTGCTGTTAAAGGGTAGTAATATTATGATGAAACAGGTGATAAGATGGCAGTCCAAAAAAGAGTGTTACACGACGTACACCCATTGATTGAGCAGAAAGCCGATCCTTTTATTTACCGACATTCAGACGGTTATTATTACTTCGTAGCATCCGTACCGGAGTATGACCGGATTGAAATCCGTAGAGCCCAGAACCTTGAGGAGCTTGTTACATCAACTCCTGTAGTGATCTGGAGAAAGCGCGAGACGGGTATCCTTAGTGCCAATATTTGGGCACCTGAACTGCATTTTATTGATGACAAATGGTACGTGTATTTCGCTGCCGCACACACGACGGAAACGAATGAAGGCTTGTTCGACCATCGGATGTACGTACTAGAGAATGAAAATGTCAATCCGCTCGAAGGCAGTTGGGTGGAACGAGGACAGGTTCGTACCGCATGGGAAAGCTTCGCCCTCGATGCCACTACCTTTGAGCATAATGGCAGTCGTTATTACGTGTGGGCACAAAAGGATCCGAATATCGAAGGTAACTCTAATCTGTATATATCTAAAATGAGCAATCCATGGACGCTGACCGGGCCGCAAACGATGATTTCAATGCCGGAGTATGACTGGGAGATCATTGGTTATAAAGTGAACGAAGGCGCAGCTTTTCTTCGCAAGGGTGATCGGGTATTCCTCTCTTACTCCGCTAGCGCCACCGATTTCAATTATTGCATGGGCCTGCTTGAAGCCGATGTGGATTCGGATTTGCTCGATGCCGCCTCATGGCGCAAGTCACAAACAGCGGTTCTCTCGACAGATGAGAGCATCTCGATGTATGGTCCCGGTCATAATTCCTTCACGGTGTCAGAGGCCGACGAAAAGACGCTATTTGTGTTCCACGCAAGAACGTACAAGGACATTATAGGAGATCCGCTGTATGATCCGAATCGCCATACATTTGTGACGGAGCTTTTGTGGACGGCTGATGGCAGACCCGATTTCCGCGGCTCTGTTGCAGCACTTGCACGTTCTGTACAGTGAACGAGTGTCCCAACAAGGTTGGTTGATGGATTTGAGTTCGTTTATCCAACTTACCAAAGAGAGACAGTAAGAACATCGAAGGCACTCTACTGGGTGCCTTCTATTTCGCTCTACTGATCATACGCTGAACCGTACCATGTGGTAAGTTGCCTTAAATTCATAGAAACAAATAATAATATCAAAGATCCAAGTAGATATCATATCTGCTTGGATTTCTGTGATTCGAGGTGAAAAATGAATGAAAAAAATTATAATTATAACTTCATTTGTAATACTGGTGATATTGTCCAGCTGCTCAAACAAACCTGAAGGAGTTATTTTTGAAGGGAAGTCTGTTAATTGGTCAGTTTCAATCAACTATGTTCGAGAGAAAAGTAAGTACATCGGCACTCCCGTGATTAAATATATTGGAACAGATAAAGTGATTAAAGCCGAAATAGATGTAATCAATAAGAATGATAAAGGACCTTTTAATCCCTCCAATACTGTTGACATGATGGACTATTTTAAAAAAGATGAGGATGTCCATTTAGTTGCCAAAGAGGAAGTAAGTAGCTACAAAGACGTTCGAAGTGTCACCATTCGCTGGGCTACGGAGGTTCAAACCTTTGAAGAAGGATTTGTTTTAAGAAGGTGAAGAGCATAAATGATAGAGATCTAAAGGCTGATATTTATAAAAAAGAGGTTGCCCAGATTTGTCGAGGGACAAGAACATATTCCTATTGTCGATTAAGCGTATACCTAATCATTTTCTTGCCCTATCAATTCATTAAACTAACGGGCAGGTTAGTTCGTTCATGCGACAGTATCTTTTAGAAACTCACAAAGGCAGGAAAATGTAGGAATTGTGCGGAATAAATATACAACTTTATCTTATTTGGAGGTTGTAAAATGGCGTTCCCGACACATATTGTATCTGCAGGCGGAATTGTAGAAGATGGAACTGGAAATATCCTTTTAGTAAAAGCTCATGACGATGGTTGGGTGTATCCTGGTGGGATAACTGAAGTAGGAGAAAACCTGATTGATGGCGTCATTCGTGAAATCAAAGAGGAAAGTGGAATAGATGCCACGGTTAGCCATTTGATTAGTGTTGTTTCATTCGTGCTTTGTCCAAACTCTACAGTGGTTGCAACGAGAGAGGCTATGCGGGCAAAGAAGGGTTATGGGATTTGGAGCGTAGATGAGTTGGATCGCGTATTGCGAAATGAAACTCCACGCTCGGGGCTTTGGTTGGATTCATCCGATTTGTCCCCTGAAGAGACGGTTAAAGAAATAATCATGCGACTACAAAACGAGGCGTTGATAACATAAACGATTACGCTGAAGGGAAACGTTAGCCCAATAAAACCAATGAAGCAGCTGACCAATGTAATATCTTCGTGGGTTAATGAAAAGCGCTGATGAACTAATAAGGACCAGCACAATAAAGTGGTAGTTTTATGGATATGCAATAGTCGCCGAATGGAACTTGGTACTAAAAGGAGGCAGAACACATGCTAGAAGAACAGGAAATATTCGCGGGCGAAGGATATAACAGGTCGTACGCTATTGCTACGGGTATGCCGATTTTGAATCTTAGGGGTAGCATACCGCGTGAAGGTAACGGCCAACTACCATTTCCGTGGGTGACAACGGGCATCAGGATTGATAAAGAACAGATGTTGGAAACCGTTATGAAGCAAAAGACACTCGAGTATTTGTTTAACATGCAATTAAGTAAGGAGGAGTTGACCGACCGCAATTTGGTTGTAGGCTGTTATGAATACAGGAATCCGAATGACAAGGAACAAATATTGCTATATGCGCTGGTTTCGTTGAAGGAATTTCTCGCGAGATACGGCGATGAACGGGCATCAGAAATTCTGATGCGAGTTGGATGCACATACGAGAAGATTATGAAGGAATGCGATGAAGCCATTGAAGAACACTTTGCAGTGTTGCGCCGGTCACTTCATTTAAAGAATTTGAGGGACAAATATGATGTCGTTTACGAGTGGAGTGAAGAGGAAGGGGTAAAGACGTACATTATCAGATACACCAAATCGAGTTATACGAAGATTAAAGCTAAATCATTCGAAGAGTTGACTAAACTCTATGATGAGCAACGGAAGAAGGATGCAAAGAAGACGTTCGCGATTCTGGAACCGTTAGAAGCATTTATGCAAGCCTAAGAAAACCGCCCCTTTACGGGGCGGTTATTCAACATTTCATCGATAGAAGATTCGAGGATGTCGCGGGACAAGAACTTGGTTCCTTTGCCGAAATGGACAAAAACATTGTGTAATTTCAAGTCAGGTAGTTATCTAAAAAATTCTAAGTGAAACTATTTTGACTGGATAAAAGCACATCAATATCCTCGGCTTCTGTTCGTAAGCATTGATCATTTTAATCGTTGATTGGAATACCTGCAGCTTTTAAATGTCCATGAGTGAGTATTTTTCCGAATTGAGAAGCAAGTTCACTTGGAGTATAAGAAAAATCATTTTTAACCCACCATATTACAATGCCCATAAAAGTAGATGCAATATATTGAAGTAATAATTCCTTCGAAATCTGCAGGGGCATATGATCCAAGCCATCTTCCACTGTATTTTTTATAATCTCCTCCATTTTTGATTGAAAACCATAAATTCTGTTCTTATCCAGTAAAAATGCTTTGTAAAAGGGGATATTATTCTTAATTTTCTCCAGTATGGTTTGCATTAGTTGTTCAAGCATAGAGCCACTTATAGGAGATTTTCTACTCGAACAAAGATTGAGTGTACTCTTTAATTCTTCTAATAATTCGTCCATAGATACATTTAACAAATCGGGTTTGTTCTGATAATGAAGATAAAATGTATTTCGGTTAATCATTGCTTTATCGGCAATATCTTGGATCGTAATCCCCTCGTATCCCTTTTCATTAAGAAGTTCTATAAACGCCTTTTTTATCGAATGTTTGGAGCGAAGGATACGCAAATCGGTTTTTTTGTTCATTATGACTCGTTCCCTTAAATTTTTATTGTTAGATATACGGCATTTGGACTCAAACAACTCTATTCGAAGGGAAGATATGAAATGAAAACGATAGCGATTGTTGGCGCAGGAGCAGGTTTAGGAATGTCCATTGCGAAAAAATTCGGACAAAATGGCTTCCGCGTGGCGCTTATTGCGCGAAATGAAGAAAAGTTGAACCAACTGGTTATTGAATTAGAACAATTGGGAATCGAAGCTGCTTCTTTTCAAGCGGACATATTAAATAAAGAACAAATAGAGATGGCATTTGCTGCTATTAAAGAAAAATACGGATTTATTGATGTTCTTGAATACAGTCCAACACCGAGCTTTGACACAGTAGCGCAGCTTAAAGGCACGCCGATTGCTGACGGACACGAACTGATGATTAGGGCTATGAACAAACTTAACAAAAAAAGGTTCATTACACTTGCGACGCCAGCTTTGCAATCAGATGACGATAAGAAAAACATGTCCACGATACTTCCAGGTGTATTAGCCAAAGTTCTCCTTCCAAACGGTTATACAGAAATGAAGAGAATGGAAGGAATGATTAAAGAATCGAATCTGGATTGGACAGTCGTTCGAATTATTAACCCCAATGTTAAATACACGGGGCAGACTTATGACTTTTCATTCGGAGATAATTCGGCTAAATTATCAGTTTCTAGAGAAAATGTTGCCAAATTCATGTACTCTGCTGCTCGTGACAACCAATTGATTAGAAAGATGCCTATTATTTATAACAAATAAGCTCAATGAATATAGTATTCACTGATTAAGGTGGTTTTAGCAAGAAGCGACGATTTTTCGTTAGAACCCGCCGCTAAGACCTTGTAGCTTAATCTCAAATGCAGTTACACAACTGTGATGGTTCCATAGTACATGTACATCCCACAATTGAAATGATATGTTCCAGGTTTTAAATCATCCAGAGTAATGAAGTTATCTCCCTTTTCAAGATAAACATCAATATCTAAATCAGAAGATTCGATACTCTTTATACAAGTGTATCCTGTTTGTTTTATGAAATTTATTTTTGTTGGAACACCGGATTTGACCACAATATTATTTTGGCTAAATCCATTGGATTTTACATCGACTGAAATGACTTGATAGCCATTATTTTCTTGAACAGTACTCTGCTCCTGATTTTGAGAAGAAACAACGGTGGTTCGATTATCTTGATACTGATTAAATAGCAACAAGCCCACTGAAACAGCACCAAAAGCAACAGTTAGCATACCTGCGATGAAGGGTAAGCTGATCCCACTTTTATTTGTTTTTTTTCTTTCCACTGACTCTGAACTTGTCAATTGAAGAACAACAAAAAATATAAAGATAAACACGATATCAATAAACAATACCATGATATAAGTAAAGCCAAGCATAGATCCGAGCATGGCACCCATCATTCCACCCATGATCCCAGCTAACATGCCATCCAACGAGGCAAGTACACTTATGGGCTTGCCTGTAAGGTAACCAACCCCCAAACCGAATAAAATAGCAATAATTGAAGGGATGGCCAGATCATGATCAAAAACAATACCAAGTTGAAATCCAAGAGCAATACTAGACATCATTCCAATGCTCATAGCAATCATCATTCCAGACATTCCTGTAATTCTCTCTTTTCGTTTATAGGTATTCAGAACGATGATTCCAGATAAACTCAAAACCATTAATATGCTTAATAATGTAAGTAGCATTATTATAAGCCTCCCGATATATCAAATTTTAGATAATGATGTACTACACATTGTAGTGTATCCTATAATTCGATGAAAAGTTAAATTCGAAATATTCAGAAATTGTTCATAAAATTATGTACTTTTTAAGCCAGCGGATTATAGGACACAGTAAGTTAAAACGTATACATTGGAACTTGATGAGCTCTCGTAAGCATAAGAAACGCTATTGTTAGTTGTTAATCTAAAGGGTAAAGATAGCTCAATAAATTTAAGAAAGCAGCTGAACTAAGATGATCGGCTGCTTTTCATTTAAACAATTGTAATGTACAATCAATTACATAAACGGAACTTCGTTTCATCTAATGAAACAGTGGAGCGGTTAATTATTAGAAAGGGAGAATTTTATGCAAACAATATTTGATACTCATCTACACATCATTGATCCGAAATTCCCATTAATAAAAAACCAAGGATTTTTACCTAATCCTTTTACTTGTGAAGACTACTTGGAGAAGATTAAGGGTTTTAATATTAAAGGTGGCGCAGTTGTATCAGGTTCCTTTCAAGGATTCAATCAAACTTATTTGATTGATTCATTACAAAAACTCGGCCAAAACTATGTTGGGGTGACTCAATTACCACATGATACATCGGATGATGAAATTTTAAAACTTAACAGCTATGGTGTAAGAGCCATCCGTTTTAATGTCAAACGAGGAGGTTCAGAAGATCTTTCTCATTTGGAGTACTTTGCAAGACGAGTCCATGAGTTAGTAGGCTGGCATGCAGAATTATATATTGACTCCACATTTTTACCTCAAATTGCATCAACATTGAGCAGTCTTCCGGCTGTTTCAGTAGATCATTTGGGTTTATCAAAAGAGGGATTTAAGCATCTTCTTTCCTTAGTTGATAAAGGAATTAGAGTTAAAGCAACGGGCTTTGGCAGGGTTGAACTCGATGTAGCGCAGGCTATTCGTTCCATTTATGCAGTCAATCCAGATGCTTTAATGTTTGGTACAGATTTGCCTTCAACGAGAGCAAGGCGACCTTATCATAATTCTGACATTGAACTTATTTATAATACTCTAGATGAGGAACAAAGTGAAAAAGTGCTGTATAAAAATGCAGTTAATTGGTATTTGAAGCAAGATATTTGAGCCTAATCTGTTATGGTAACTTACGGAGGAATTCAATATAATATGGGAGGTAATTATGGAATTTATAACAGCAACTGTGGACCATCTTCCTGCAATTGTTCGATTATTAGCGGACGATGAATTCGGTGTCACCCGAGAACGTTATGAAATACCACTGCCAAAAGAATACATTGAGGCATTCGCCAAGATTGAACAACAGATTGGTAATTCCATCATCGTTGCTATGGATAAAGACGAAGTTGTTGGATGCCTTCAGCTCACTATTATTCCGGGGATTTCAAGATTAGGTACAACAAGGGGTCAAATAGAGGGTGTTCGTGTTGGCCAGGGTTATCGAGGTAGAGGTATTGGCGAGTCGCTATTTCGTTATGCAATTAATGAGGCAAAATCAATGGGTTGCGACATGATACAGCTGACAACAGATAAAAAACGAAAAGATGCCCATAGGTTCTATGAACGACTTGGATTTGTTGATAGTCATGATGGCATGAAACTTGTATTCAGTAGATAGATATTGAAGAAACTTTAACTTGAGAATCAAGTTGTTGCTTTCATATCTATAGTCTATGCTCCATCTATAGGTTGCAAAAAGTTATCTGCATATAACAGGACTTTATGTTCATAATTTACTTTTTACGTAATAAAGTAAGAACGAAGCTTCTACGATTACAACGCCGCATAAAGGTGGATGCCGCGGGACAAGAATATTATTCCATTCAAAGTCGCTATTATAGCGGCTTTTTTGTTTTAAGGAACCAAGTTCTTGTCCCCAGCTTAGGACAAGAACTTGGTTCCTTTGCCGAAATGGACACGAACTTATTCCCATTTCCGATTAGACAAAAACCTGAATAATGAGTAGATACAACTAAGAAATGCACCGCTGAAGCAGCTAGCCAGCACAGTCCCTACACCTATAGGTCCTTTAAGAGATCATGTGTCGGCAGGTGGTAGCCGCAGCAATTAAATGTATAGTAGGATACCCCCGTGATGAAAGGATACCAAATTAAATAGGGGACGATAAAGCCTGGGATAAAGGGAATTGGAACGTCCAAGTTTGTCTGAAGACTAGACACTCGATCTCCTGCCCGGTTCAAGACCCCATAAAAAATATTTAGAATGGGGACTGCTAAAAGCCATAGCAGTGACAACCATTCTGATCTATAGGAGGGTTTTAGATTAATGAAATCAACTTCCCTAAGGGATCACCAAGCACGATTAGTTTATGGCGCACACGAGAGTAGGGGATCAACACCTGATGATCCTGCGCCCAGAAAAATTGTTTGCCTCTCAAATAAAGAAGGTGAGACAAGGAATGAAGGATTGACAGGCATTTTACGGTTGTTTATTGTACTTATATGTGTAAAAATATATTTTATATATAAAAATATAATGAATGAATTGGTGATGTGATTATCATGAGTACGAATGATAGAATACCGTTGTACCAACAAATTCAAGACTACATCCGCAAATTCATTGCTTCCGAAAATATGAAGCCGGGTGATCGAATACCGACAGAGAAGGAACTCATGGATCGATTTAACGTTAGCAAAATTACAGTTGTGAATGCCCTGACAGGCTTGGCTAACGAGAAATTGATTGCACGCGTCCCGGGGAAAGGAAGCTTTGTTGCGGAAGGCACAGATGCAGCAGACAACGCATTTTCTGAATCTCCGGCAGTAAAGGGAGGCAGATCGAGTACAAGAATGATTGGGGTTATCATGCCTACGATTCACGACTACTTTGCGATTCGACTCATCGAAGGGATCGAGCAGTCACTCAATCAGGAAGGCTATCGCAGCATGATCATGCTGACGCATGGCAACATCGAGAAAGAAAAGGATGCGATCAGGGAGTTAAAGGCACTTGGAACTGAGGGGCTGTTAATCTTTCCTGTGGATGAAGGTAACTATAACGAGGAGATTCTCGGCATGAAGTTATCCGGCTTCCCTTTTTTGCTGATTGACCGATATTTGCCTGGCGTCGAAACCCATTACATTGCGGCTGATGGAAGGTTGGGCGTGAGGCTGGCCGTTGAACATCTATGGGAGCTTGGACATCGTGATATAGCGATCTGCTCGGATTCTCCATTGCAAACCGTCACCGTCCAGGAGCGGATTGATGGTTATATTGAAGCACTGAAGGATAAAGAAGCATTGATTAACCCTGCACATATGATTACAGATTTCAAACCGTTGTCTGTTCTGAAGGACGCCGAAGCCCATCCGTTGTACCGATATATCAGCAACAAAATGGTGACTGCTTATATATCGCTGAATGGCAGGCTGGGGGTACAGATCTATCAAATGGCCAAGCAAGCCGGTCTTCGCATTCCCGAAGATATATCGATTGTAAGCTTTGATGATCCCACTTCCATCGTGGAGGAATTCAGTATTTTTACGCATGTAAAACAATTTGAGAGAGAGATGGGAATCCGAGCAGGCAACCAGCTTCTTGAAGTCATTCGGAATAGCCGCGAGATTACGGGCTTCAGCAAAATTCTGATTGAACCTGAACTTGTCGTTCGTCAAACGACTGGAAGCTGTCCCTAATTATTATATCAATGCTTAAATTCAAGTCTTTTCCGTAGATGTACGGAAAGGGCTTTTTTATTTTTCTTAAAAAACATATTGAATATATTCTTAATGTATATTATATTTTGTAAAATGGTGAATATTTACAACGAAAGACCAATCCAACATGGGCAGGGAGGTCATAGCTGTGGTTAGAGATCGGAAAGAAGAACGAACCGGATTCCAGGAATCAGCACCCTATCATCCTGATTATGATCTGCAAACGGATTTTGTCATGGTCTATGGAATGGACGATACGATGCCGCAACGTATTCAGGAATGGAAGGATAAAGGGTACGTGGTTCATTTAATGACAGGGGTGGCATGGGGGACCTATAACAACTATCTGGACGGGGAAGTAGACGGGGAAACGCACTGGGATGAAGCCCAGATGGATCGCGATGGCGAGATGATTGTCCATGGGAAGGAACCTATTATTCCTTACATGGTCCCAACGGTTTCCTTTGGTAAATATATCGCTGAACGCATACGTGCAGCTGTTGATTCTGGCGTGGAGGCGATCCATCTGGAGGAGCCTGAATTTTGGGTCAACGGGGGGTACTCGGAATCGTTTAAGAGAGAATGGCAGTTGTATTACAAAGAACCCTGGAGTCCGCCTCACTCCTCACCCGATGCACAGTTTCGGGCTTCCAAATTGAAAGCGCATTTATACACACGTGTGTTAGACCGATTGTGTACCGAGATGAAAGATTACGCTCTGAAACGTTACAATCGCATCTTGCGATTCTACGTTCCGACCCACAGCCTGATCAATTATACGCAGTGGCGAATTGTTAGCCCGCAGTCTCGATTGATAGAGCTTCCCTCCGTAGATGGATATATTGCACAAATCTGGACCGGGACATCACGAACACCGAACGTGTATGAAGGGGTGCGCAAAGAACGCACTTTTGAAACCGCTTACTTGGAATATGGTGTCATGCAAGAGCTTGTGCGGGGTACAGACAGACGAATGTGGTTTCTGCATGACCCTATCGAGGACAATCCGAATTATACATGGGCCGACTATAAACAGAACTACCTGAAGACCGTTGCTGCTTCCCTGCTTCATCCCGGGGTTTCCCATTACGAGGTCGCACCTTGGCCGCGAAGAATTTTCAAAGGAACTTATCCGTCTGATGACGGTGCACATAAAGTACAGATCCCACCTGATTATGCAACGACATTGATGCATGTGATGCACACACTTGGAAATATGGATCAAGACACTATCGAAACAGAAGGTGAATCTCTTCAAGTTGGTGTATTGATTGCCGACTCAGCGATGTTTCAGCGCATGAAGCCTGAGCCGGAGGCACCGAATGCTGGAAAATATGACGGTACAGATCCGGAAGGATTCCAAGCGGATGGCGACACGGAGCTGCTGGATTTCTCTCCATTCTATGGTCTTGCTCTGCCATTGCTTAAACACGGAATACCTGTGAGACCCGTCCAGCTTGATAATGTGAGGCGCTATCCACATTACCTGGCTCCATATCGTGTCCTGCTGTTGAGTTATGAGTACATGAAGCCGGAGCACTCCGATATCCATTATGCACTGGCCCAATGGGTACAGGACGGTGGTGCGTTGATCTATGTGGGAGACGACAGCGACCCCTATCACAACATCCGGGCATGGTGGAATGATGACCAGTGCAGGGAAAGCACGAATACCATATATACCTCACCACGCGAACACTTGTTTGAACAGCTAGGGCTTAAGGTAGAACAGGAAGGGATTCATCCTGTGGGCAAAGGGGCGGTGCATTGGCTTCCTGTACATCCGGCTGTATGTACGTCAAGTAAAGCGAGTGCAGATCAACTTCGCCAGACTGTGAAAGAAACATGGGAAAGACTACAGGATTCCAACTTCCGTTGGGAAGCCAAGCATTATTTTAAAATTAAACGGGGGCCCTACATCATAGCCTCTGTCCTGGAAGAGTCCATATCCGAAGAACCACTGGTTATCCCAGGTCCGGTGGTGGACTTGTTCGATCCTGACCTGCATGTTCGGCAAGAAGTAAGGTTGGCTCCTGGTGAGCAAGCACTGTTATACGACATTACGGCCGGAAGACCACAGCAAGACAAGGTGAGCCTGATCTCTGCCTCTTCCAGAATTGAAGATCTGACGATAACGAATGCAGGTTTTCAATGTGTAGCCAAGGGTCCGACCAACATGCAGGCCACCGCCAGATTCTATTGCCCATTTGAACCCATATCCGTTTGCAGTATAGATCAACACCAGACTGTACCTGCCGAATGGAAATGGGATTCAAAATCGAAAACCGTACTGCTTAACTATGAGCATGGCAGCAAGAACAAGGTGGAGATTCAAGTAAGGTGGGATCGTGAGAATGCAAAAGCAAAAGCTTGATGAACGAGAGGAGAGAACAAAACAATTATGCCATATGAACCGATTAGACTCGGACATTTGAATCAAATGCTGTCCAAACTCCGTGAAGCCATATATGAGCCCATTGCCAAGTTGAATGTGACGGCATGGGTTACCCTGGAACCTGTTTCGTTCGAGGAAAGAATGTCAGGTCAGAAAATCACCCTTTCACAGGGCGAGCGTTGGGGGAAGTTATGGGATTGTGCCTGGTTTTGTTTTACAGGGAGCATTCCACCGTCCGGTAGTGACGCCAAGGCTGTTCTCCTGCTGGACGTGAACGGAGAACTCTGTCTGGTAGATCTGGAAGGAACACCTGTACAGGGTTTGACAACCATCAACTCGGAGTTTGAATTCACATTGGGTCTCCCCGGGAAAAGAGTGGTTGAACTGGACCATTCGTCGATAATCGTGAAGGACGGAGCATTCGAACTGTGGGCTGACGCTGGCAATAACGACTTATTTGGAAAATACCAGGGCGGTACGGTAAAAGAAGCGATGTTGGCCATTTGTCATGAAGATATACGAAGCCTGTATTACGACACCGAAGTGCTTCTGGAGACGGCAGAACACCTTCCTGTCAACACGGCTCGCAGAGAAAGGATTCTTCAATCCCTGTATGACGCTTCCATAGTATTGACGGAATTCACGCCTGATCGCATACATCGCGCCAAGCAATTATTGAACGAACAATTATCACGTCGTGGCGGCGATCCTGTGCTGAACATAAGTGCAGTTGGGCATGCGCATATTGATTTGGCCTGGTTATGGCCGATCCGTGAGACGATCCGCAAGGGCGCAAGAACATTCTCCACGGTGCTTCGCATGATGGAGCGTTATCCCGATTATGTATTCGGAGCGAGTCAGCCTCAGCTATACGATTGGATGAAGCAGCACTATCCCAAGCTGTATGACCAGATCAAGGAACGGGTGCAGGAAGGCAGATGGGAACCGCAAGGGGCCATGTGGGTGGAATCGGATACCAATGTGCCAGGCGGTGAATCTCTTGTACGCCAGATTCTGTACGGCAAACGTTATTTCCAACAGGAATTTGGAATGGAGATGAAGTCGCTGTGGATGCCAGATGTATTTGGCTACTCCGCAAGCTTGCCGCAGTTGTTGAAGAAATCCGGTGTGGATTACATGATGACCCAGAAGCTCTCCTGGAGTGAGTACAACCGCCATCCTCACCATTCCTTTCTGTGGGAAGGGATCGACGGTTCCTCGGTGTTAACACATATGCCACCTGAGGATACGTACAACAGTCCGGCCGCCCCACGTTCCATTGCCAAAGCAGAGCGGGAGTATCTGGACAAAAATGTTTCCAGCCACGCATTGATGCTCTTTGGCATTGGAGACGGCGGCGGCGGGCCGGGAGAAGAGCATTTGGAACGGTTGGAGCGGGAGAAGAACCTGCTCGGTCTGGCGCCTGTTGTGCAGGAACCTTCCTGGAAATTTTTTGAACGATTGAATGAAGAAAGAGAGCGATTCCAGACCTGGCGTGGGGAGTTGTATCTCGAAAAGCACCAAGGAACCCTGACCAGTCAGGCACGGAGCAAGTGGTATAACCGCAAGATGGAGAAAGCTCTGCGCGAGCTGGAGTTTGCTGCTGTACTGGCTACCCGCATGGGCAAGTCTTATCCGGCCGAAGCATTGGATACGATCTGGAAGGAAGTGCTTCTGTACCAGTTCCATGATATTCTCCCCGGATCTTCGATTAAGCGAGTATATGATGAATCGTTAATACGGTATGAAGCATTGCTCCAGCAGACGGAAGGCATGATCACCGAAACCTACAGCTATATTACAGATTATATCTCTTCCCAAGAGGAAAGCTCCAATTCAACTGTGGTATTCAACTCACTGCCGTGGGAACGTCAGGAGTGGCTGCATCTCCATGGGCGATGGCATAAGGTGCAGGTTCCATCCATGGGCTACACCGTGTTATCTGATCATGAAGATCAGGAGGTCATGGGGGAGATCGCAACTGGTATTGAAACGGATGTTGCTGCGCTGGAAACAGATTTCCGTGACACAGCCAAGGAGTACAGTGTGGAGAATGACATTCTCATCGTGAAATTTGACCCCAATGGCGGCATTACCTCGATCCTGGATAAACTGGAGTCCCGTGAAATCATCCTGCAAGGACAGCGGGGGAACGATCTTCGTGTATATCATGACGAAGGCGATGCCTGGGATTTCCGCCATGATTATTCAGCGCAAGTGGGGATGCCATTAATTCTGAATGATATCCATGAGTTTCGGGATGGTCCAAGAGTTGGGTTGGTTTTTGATTACAGCTACGGCGAGTCGTCTCTAACCCAAACCGTTATTTTAACGGAGGGCAGTCGGCGTATTGATTTTGAAACGGTGGTGGATTGGCAGGAATACGGTAAAATGTTGCGCACTTCGTTCCCGGTGCAGATTCGTACCGATCAGGTACACTGTGAAATCCAGTTTGGCAGCCTGAGCAGGCCGACTCACCGCAATACGATGTGGGACTTTGCCAAGGATGAGATTTGCGCTCACCAATGGGTGGATATATCAGAACCGGATTACGGAGTCGCCTTACTCAACGATTGCAAATACGGACATCGAGCCATCAACAATGTACTTGACCTTCATTTGCTGCGCAGCAGTTCCTACCCGGATCCGGTGGCGGATCGTGCAGAGCACCAATTCACCTATTCGTTATATCCGCATCAGGGGAACCATGTTCAGGCTGAAATTTATCGAAGAGGCAATGAGCTCAATATTCCGCTGCGCCTGAGTTCCTTGTCTGCACCTTCAATGGATGTAGAAGAGGAAAAGCTGCCTTACACGAAAGCATTCCTGCAGCCGGATCATCCGCACATCATGGTGGAGTCAATCAAAAAAGCCGAGGACAGCAATGACATTATCGTCCGTCTGTATGAGACCTCGGGAACCCGGGTCAAAACGAAACTGTCCATCGGTTGGAATGCTGAAGAAGTCTGGGAAGTGGATCTCATGGAGAATAACATTTCATCGCTGGAGCTTCAGGATCAAGCCGACGTAGTTTTGTCCTTTACACCATTCGAGATCATCTCGCTGCGATTGAAAGGTTAGGTTAAGGGAAAGGAGCGTTGGGAATGTGATTAAGAACAGTGTGTTAATGAAGCGAATCTGGAAGCATAAGCTCTTTTACTTGTTCATGTTACCTGGCATCATCTGGTTCTTCCTATTCTCTTATGTTCCCTTATATGGAATTCAGGTCGCCTTCAGGGACTATACCTTCGTTGGCGGTTTTACCGGAAGTCCCTGGGCAGGTTTCAAGTACTTTCAACAGTTCTTTAACTACTATCAATCTGGTGATATCATCCGCAACACGGTGATTATCAGTCTTATGAAGCTGTTAATCGGCTTTCCGATGCCAATCATTCTTGCCATTCTTTTAAACGAAATACGCATGATCAGGTTCAAGAAAACCGTTCAGACACTTTCCTATTTACCCTACTTTGTATCCTGGATTGTGGTTGTCACCCTGATGCAGAGATTGCTCACGCCATACGGCGGGCCAGTGAATGATTTGCTGGGGTCGTTCGGAACTGATCCAATCCAATTCCTGAACAATCCCACCTGGTTCTATCAGATGATTGTTGGATCGGATATTTGGAAGAACATCGGCTGGAACTCCATCATATTCATGGCTGCGATTGCCGGAATTGACCAGCAGCAATATGAAGCTGCCAAGATCGATGGTGCAGGGCGTTTCCAACAGATGTGGCATGTGACCCTGCCGGGTATCCGTAATGTCGCCATTATATTATTTATTCTCGCCGTGGGTAACTTGATGAGCGCGGGTTATGAGCAGCTGCTTCTCATGAATGGACCTGCGACCGCTGGCATGGGCAGTGTACTCGACGTGCACGCCATTAACTCGGGTATCCGGGAAGGGCGTCTGAGTTACGCGGCAGCTGTGGGGCTGTTCCAGAGTGTAATTGGGCTGATTTTGGTGCTAACGGTCAACCGGATTGCCCGCAAAGTCAGTGATGTATCCCTGTTCTAAGGAGGTGATGTGATGACACGTAAATGGTCCTTATTTTCCGTTATAAACTATACCATTCTCGCTTTGGTCGGATTCTCCATGATCTACCCGTTTATTTACATCCTGGCGTACTCGCTGAATGACGGCAAGGATTCCATGCAGGGCGCGATCTATTTCCTTCCACGACAATTTACACTGGAGAACTATGCCCAGGTATTTGATAACGCACGCATCTGGAAGGCATACCAGATCACCATCATTCGAACCGTGCTGGGTACGTTCCTTCATGTGATTCTGTGTACACTGATGGCTTACGCGCTCTCGAAGAAATCATTTCCGGGCCGCTCATTTTTCACCTTTTACATCTTTTTGCCTACAATTTTCAGTGCCGGATTCATCCCGTTCTTCATTACGCTTCAGAAGCTGCATCTGATCAATACGTTCTGGGTGTACGTCTTGCCGCTGTTATTCAACTTCATGCATATCATCATTATCCGGACCTTTCTGCAAGGAATTCCGGAAGAGCTGGAGGAATCAGCCCACATTGACGGGTATGGGGATTTTCAAATCTTCATTCGCATCATTCTGCCTCTCTCGGGACCCGTACTGGCAACGATCTCCCTCTTCATTGGGGTCGCCCACTGGAATGACTGGTTCTCGGGTGCCTACTATGTGTCCAACAAGGATCTGATTCCGGTGCAAACCCTCTTGCAGGAGATGCTGACCGAAGCGGAGTCGCTGTCCAATTCGATGCAGCGCGCAGCACAACAGGGCGGGCAGACGATTGGCGGTTCAGGCGGAGCGGGTGCGACACCCGAATCCCTGCGTATGGCTTTGCTCGTCATTACGGTCTTCCCGATCCTGTGTATCTACCCGTTCCTGCAACGATATTTCGTAAAAGGAGTGATGATCGGTTCGGTCAAAGGTTAGGGTATCCGGACCCGGAATTTGCTGAGCTTTGCCAAGCTTGACCCAGATCATTCATCATCATATTTCAGGAGGCGATTGGTTTGAACCGAATTTGGTCGAAAGGCGTATCCGTATTACTCGTGTCTATCTTGGTTGGAGGATCGTTGAGCGGATGCACGGATTCTTCAGGGAACGGGAATGGCGGAGAATTAGCAGATGGTTCTTATAAGCTCAAAATATTGCACAACTGGAACGGTTCAGGTGGTTCGGACAACGGAATAACGCCTGTGGAAGAAGTCATCAAGGAGAAAACCGGCGTCACGCTGGATTGGGAGTATACCAAAGGCAGTGAGACCGAGAAGGTAAACCAGATATTTGCCACGCAGGATCTGCCGGATATCTATACCGGACCTGCATGGGGAGGTGAGCTGGACGGCATTATCAAGGCGGCCAAAGAAGGGCAGCTCGTCGATATTTCCGACAAATTGGGGGACTATCCTAACCTCGCGAAATCCATTGCTGAAGAAAATGTACCCCCAGCGCTCTACGAAAAAGCGATTAATGCATATGACGGCAAAAAATATCTACTCCTGCAAAACCAGCCTGCCCAGAATGAAGATGGCATGGATTGGCTGTACGGCTTCTATGTTCGCAAGGATATCGCGGATAAGGTGGGTATAGACCCTCAATCGGTCGTGACAAAGGAGGAATTCTATAACTTCCTCAAAGCCATCAAGGATGCCAATCTGCAAGAGAACGGGCAGCCGGTCTTTCCACTGGGTGGCTTCAGCAACGGCTGGTCCGTCGGCATCGGTAATACCATGTTCAATTCGGGTGGCAGTTATGTTGACAAAGGTGACGGAACGGTAGAGCATAACTTTTTCACCAAAGGTTATGAAGAATACACCCTGTTCTATCGGAAACTGGTTGAAGAAGGGTTAATGGACCCGGAAGCATTCACCCAGACTGACCCGATCGCCAAGGAGAAAATCAATCAGGGCCGCATCGCCATTCTGGCCGCACACTATCCGGCCATTCTGGATGCCTCCAAAGAATATGTTACTTCACACCCTGGAAGCGATTACATTCCGATCGGCCCTTTGGAGCGTGCAGATGTTGAACCGAATCGCCCTGCGGATCTGGGCATTCAGGGCAACAACGTAACAGCGATCACCAAAAACTGCAAGGGCGCATGTGTAGATGCGGCGCTGAAGTTCCTCGATTACATGGCTTCCGATGAAGGATTTATGCTGGCAAGATACGGAGTGCAGGGCGTTCATTGGGATTTGAAGGAGGGTAAACCTGTTGCCAATAAGGAGTGGTTCGATAAATTTACGGCAGATCAATCGGGTAAAGTTCGCAAGAACGAAGGCATTTCCATTGGTCTGGAATCCATCACGGGGCCTGATCGAATCAATTCGGTCGCAGGCGGAGATATCTGGGCCGATCAGAAACGGCTTGATGCCATGGAACAAGCCAGAAAAATTCTGCGCCCTAATGGCATTCATGTCATTACAGCCTATAACCCGGGCGATGTGATTACCAAAGCACCGGAATGGGAGATGCTGAAGCCTTCCATGGACCGGATGGGTGATGCCTGGAAGGAAGCAATCTTTGCGAAATCGGATGAAGCGGCGTTGGGCATTATCAACGAGCTTCGCGAGCAGCTTCGAAAGACCGGATATGATCAAGCCATGCAGTTTACGAACGAAAACTTGAAAGGGAAAGACGTAGTTACCGTTCAGATGCCGAACTGATCACCTCCATATTCTTACTTTTAATTTGAAGGAGTTGCATTCATATGACGACTGAGTTTAGACCGCCTTCCGTACCTCTGGTTACTGTGGACCCTTATTTTAGCGTATGGTCAGCCGCGGACCATCTGTATGAAGATCATACCCGGCATTGGACGAACAAAACGAATGGCATGGTGGGCTTGGCGGTGATCGATGGAAAGCTTCGACGATTTATGGGGAAAGTGGGATCGGAGGAGCGTACAGCTGTCGAGGAACCTGAAGTGCTGGTGCAGACCAACCTGACTGTCCAGCCCGTAACGACTCGATATACGTTTCAAGGGGAAGGAATTGAACTTCATGTTCAGTTCAATACACCTTTATTGCTGGATGATCTGGACCTGTTATCCAGGCCGGTGACGTATTTGACTTTTCAGGCCAAATCCATCGATGGGGCATCCCATCAAGTCAAAATATATTTTGACGTGACAGGTGAATGGTGTGTAAACACATCCGACCAACACATTACATGGGAACGCCATGTGATTGAGGGGCAATGGAATGTCATGTCCATGGGAACTGTGGATCAGCCCGTATTACAGCTTGCCGGTGATGATACACGAATCGATTGGGGATATATGGTTCTGGCTGTTCCTCAATCTTCCGATATCCAGACGGCCATTCATTCAGTAACAGGCCGTGAGCATTATGCACGCACTGGACAATTGCCGATCGAAGATGATCATCCTCAGCCGCGAGCTGTATCGGACAACATGCCGGTTATGGCCGCCGAGATCGATCTGGGGGCTGTCCGGGACGAACCGATATCCGAATTTCTCATGCTTGCGTATGACGATATCCATGCGATTGAATATTTTCAACAGCCTTTACATGCCTATTGGAAAAGAAATGGATTAACGTTTCATGAAATGCTATTACTGGCAGCTCAACAATACGAAGAGATTCAGCGGCGCTGTGACAGCTTTAATCTTGAACTCATGGCAGAGAGTCAGGCCGCAGGCGGTGAGAAATACCGGGATATTGTGGCGCTAACCTACAGACAGGCGATTGCAGCGCATAAGCTGGTTGCGGATGAGGAGGGGGATGCTCTATTTTTCTCCAAAGAGAATTTCAGCAATGGATGTATCGCTACGGTGGATGTCAGCTATCCTTCGATCCCATTATTCCTGAGATACAACCCTGAACTGATCAAGGGCATGATGCGTCCAATTTACAAGTATGCGATGAGCCCGGATTGGACGTTTGATTTTGCTCCTCATGATGTAGGAACCTACCCTAGGGCCAACGGTCAGGTGTATGGAGAGAATAAGCTGGAATACCAGATGCCGATTGAGGAATGCGGCAATATGCTGCTGATGGCTGCGGCGGTCAGCAAATATGAGGGAGATATCGAATTTGCTCGGCAGCATTGGGAACCTCTTACACGATGGGCAGATTATTTGCTACACAATGGACTCGATCCTGTAAACCAGCTGTGCACGGATGACTTCGCCGGGCATCTGGCGCACAATACCAATTTATCGATCAAGGCCATATTGGGTATTGCTGCGTATTCCTATATGTGTGACAGGCTCGGACTGAAGGAAGGGGCGACATACCTTGAGGGAGCTCGAAAAATGGCACAGGAGTGGGTGTCCATGGCAGATGCCGGGGACCATTATAAGCTGACGTTTGACAGTCCAACCGAGTCATGGAGCATGAAGTACAATCTGGTGTGGGATCATTTGCTCGACCTGCACCTGTTCCCGAAAGAGATCGCCGCCAAAGAACTTGAATATTACATGCACAAACAAAACCGCTATGGGCTGCCGCTGGATAGCCGTGAAACGTATACCAAATCCGATTGGCTGGTATGGTGTGCCTCCATGAGTTCAACGAAAGCGCAGTTTGAGTCTTTCATTTCACCGCTGTGGGATTTCATTAATGAAACTTCGTCTCGTGTTCCCGTAACGGATTGGTATGACACGATCACCGCTAAGCAGATGAATTTTCAGAATCGTTCTGTGGTTGGCGGCTTCTTTATCCAATTACTCATGCAACAGTCTATAGACTAATGGGTGTGAAGGCAGGTGGTGAGTATGAAGGCAGACGCAGAAGAAATCTGTAACCCTTCCATACAACTCAAACAGCAATTTGCGAATCCGGATGAAACATATCGTCCGCAGCCTTTTTGGTTTCTGAATCATGAGCTAGAGAAGACGGAACTGGAGAGCCAGATTCAATCCATGTTTGAAGCGGGAGTTGGTGGCGTGGTTCTGCATGCTCGGCATGGGATGCAAATGCCATATCTTTCGCCGGAATTCATGGAAGTGCTGGAGTTCTGCACAGCAGAATGCAAGAAACGGAATATGGTCGTCTGGCTGTACGATGAAGAGAATTGGCCGAGCGGAACCTTGGGCGGCAGACTGACACGGGAACAACCGGAATATCGCATGCGTTATTTGAGAATAGAGGAAAAGCGATATGTGCGAGATGCGCCGCAGGAAAGCTTGAAGCTGGATTTTGCCTCCCATGATCACAATGAGCTGATTGCCATCCTGGCCTATCACGCGGTTAACCGCGATGGAGAGTGGTTGCTTCATGATGAACCGGAAAATATCACGCATTATTGGGGGCGGGAGTGGACGCCGAATCATGCCGATGATTCTTATATCGTGCTGGCCTGCTGGTCTTGTGAAATTGCCGAAGGAATCACCTTTGCTCAAGGGTATTATCTGGATACATTGAACCCGAAAGCGGTTCAGTCTTTCATTCGGATGTCTTATGAACCGTTTCTTGCATTAAAGCCATATTATGGCTCAACCATCCAAGGGGTGTTTACAGACGAGCCGGGGCTTATGATTCATGATGGTTTCTTCGGCGTGGAGGCCATCCGAACCGCTGTTCATGATGTGGAGGCTACTTTGCCGGGGCTCGTCTTCGCTTGGACTGAGGGGATGGCCGAACGATATCAGCTAGAGAATGGGTATGATCTAATCCCGCGGTTAGGCGCATTGTTGTATCGAGTGGCAGACGGCAGCCGATCCACAAGGCAGCAATATTATGATACGATCACCCGCTGGTACGTGGATGGATATCATGCAGCGATTCGCACATGGTGTGAACAATCCGGTCTGCTCTATATCGGTCATACGCTGGAGGAGCCTGTCTGGGGGCAGGCTCGATCTCAAGGCAATCAGACCCGGGTATTGCAGCAATTCCACTATGCAGGCGTGGATTATCTCACTCCCGGCATCGGGTCAAAGGCGAATCCGCATCGCATTGTGTCCGTCAAGACGGCGGCTTCTGTCGCGCAGCTGAACAGGAAGGAACGGGTGATCTGTGAAGCCTTTGGTGCAAGTGGTCATGGTTATTCCATGCGCCAGCGGCGACTTGATGCCAATTTTATGGCTTTCTTGGGAGTTAATCTGTTTATTCCGCATGCATTCTATTATTCGTTTGCCGGTTATCGGAAGACCGACTTTCCACCGACTGAATTCAAACATGCACCCCATTGGCTGCATTATCGTGCTTTTGCCGATTATATAGGGCGATTGAGTCTGCTTGGTACAAAAGGAAAACGAACGCCGGAAGTTCTGCTGTTATCGCCTATCCATACGGTATATGAAACCATGTTCACATCAGGCGAAGCGGATATGCATCCTGCATCAGATGTGCTGTTCTCGCTTTTGTCAGATCGCTTGCTGCGATCATCTATCGACTACGACTATGTGGATGAATGCCAGCTTCACGAAGCGCTCCTTGTTGAAGGAGAGGGTTTGCAATTTGATGGCCATGGCCATGGCTATTCGATCCTCGTTATGCCGGAAATAGAGGTGCTGTCAAGGGATGTTGCAGCCAGGCTTGTATCCTTTGTTAAGCAGGGCGGAACGTTAATTGCAATAGGTAAAATTCCGCAGCATAGTGAATCTTTGCGGCATGATCCGGTGTTGTTGAAGGATATCCAGCAGCTGTTTGGTTCCGATCCGCCGCACGGAAAATTACGTGCTGTTGGCAAGGGTCACAGCCTCTTTTATTCCATGGATGACGCTGTTCATCAAGGCGGTCAGAGTCAGCGTCTGGATCAACTCGAAGCGTTTTGTATTCAATTAGGGGAGTTGATCAGAGAACCACCGGTAATACGATGGGATTGGATTGAAGGTCAGTCTGACGATTTGATTAGCGTCGAACGCAGAATTGGAAATCTGGTGTATGTATGGCTGATGAATTGGTCGCAGCACTCCGTGACCATTAAGCTCATTTGCGATGCAAAGAAAGGTGGCTTGCAAGAGTGGGAGTTGGAGAGTGGAAGAGTATGCAGCATTGACGCTGGATCATTCCTTTCATTCGTACCCGGAGAGCTGCGTGTGTTGTCGGTAAGCCCCCAAGAGAGCTCCTCTTTCCCGCAAGAACGTACGGATCATGCGGAGTATACTGAGCAAGCGTGCCAGGGAGACAAATCTTTTTCGGCGAATTTGGTAGAGGTCATTCTGGATGAGCAGTGGGGGTTCAGGACCGCAGGCCCCAACGTTCTTCTGCTAGATCAATGGCATGTCACGTTGAATGACCGACATTCCAGGATGAACGCGACCATGCCCGGGCAAGTAAATACGTATCGCACAGCGTTTGGCATGACGCCAAAATTGATTGAACGGCTTCAATCCCGGTGTGGTTCGGATCGTTCCGGTAAGGCGGGAGAAGAATCATGGGGCAGGATGGAATTGCTTCTGGATGATGTAGATCAGAACATTCCATCCCATATCGGATTTTTGCAGCGTAGGCGTAATCTGGAAATATTCGTCAATGGGGTACGTCAGGAAGCGTTAAGACGCTCTTCGTGGCAGGATGGTGATTATGACAGTGTAGATCTCACTCCACATTTGTTGGCTGGCGAGAATGAGCTGGAAATTCTGACGGTTTCGTTATTGGAACCGATGCCTGCTATTTCATTCCCAGCCTTTCTGATTGGTCCGTTCGCGATAGAAAACGATACGACGTTAAATACCGATGTGGAACAATGGGGTGGATGTTGGAATACTGCTGGCTATCCTTATTATTCAGGTACGGGTGTCTACTCGCAGCAGGTGGATCTGTCTAACGTAAACTTAGCTGCAAATGAGGAGCTATGGCTGGAAGCCGAAGATATAAGGGAGACAGCAAGCCTATATGTGAATGATATTGAAGCAGGTATTCGTTTATGGCCGCCTTACCAATGGAACATAACGCCATATATTCAAGAAGGATTGAATGAAATGAACTTACATGCCGCAAATACACTGGAGAATTTGTATGGTAAGTCAGCGCTGACATCAGGAATTAATGGACAGGTGAGGTTGATCCGACGAACGCGAAGAACATCACAGACGCAACATCACAACAAATCATAAAAAACATTAAAAATGCGTGTTCAAAAAGTCAGTTTTTCAGCACCGAGAAGGTTGGATGAAGCTAGGGACAGAGTAGCGGAGCGTAGGAGAACCTACGTGAGCAACGGAAGGCCCGGCTGAATTCAAGATTCGATGTCGAATCCGCTTCTCGAGTTACCTCGTGATCAAAAGTTGACTTTTTGACCAACCTCTAAAAGGAGATATGAACTTTATGATTCGTAAATTAACCGTTTTGTGTGTTGCCCTGGTCTGTACAACCGTGTTATCGGCTAGTGCATTTGCTGCCACAGATGAGTTGAAGCATACCAACTCTTTGAAGTGGCCTCAAAATCAAGCGCTTCCAACTTTCAATAAAGTAGAACGTTTGGATGTGGCGAATGTATATGAGGAATCTGGCGATATCAAATTGCTTTTGACGACGCTTGAAGGGGTAATCAATCGAGAAAAGCCGCGAATCTACATTCAACAGAATAAAGTAGACCCTTGGCTGCAGGACTTGAACGTCCCTTATAAGCAGCATGACAACGTAATGGATGTTTTCAAGAAATATGCGAAAGAGATCAAAGGCATTATCGTATATGATCCGCAGCTGCCGGACTCCATTAACGTGGCCACGACACTAGCCGGACTCAAAAATGCTGTTGTTGCCAGTCCTGAATTGGCTCAACAATTGACTGCTGCACCGTATCACCTGTCGGTAATTGAAGATTTGCAGAGCAAGTTCAAGAATCGTATGGATGCATACAACTGGCAGTATGAGCATCTCTGGAGCCAGACCACTCAACGAATGTTGGTCGGATTGAGTCCAGACACCTCCATCCCCATTCCGTCCGGAAATTTTGATTCATTCCAAACGGTAGGAGTCGAGAAGGAACAGGTTCGTGATGCAAGCAACAGGAAGACCTATGACTATGACTTGTCATCCTATTTGGGAAAAGAAGCGGTCTACCTCCGCTTTAATGATGCCTTTCCTCAGGATGGCTGGGGACCTGCCGTTCATCAAGTGACGGTGAAAGCAGATGGACAGATTATTGCGGATTTCAAAACGGGTTCTTCTGAGGAAGAAGCGTTTCTCTATGACCGACATAACTCCAAATTTTTGCCTGGAAGCGATCACCGCTTCGCAGATAATGGAAACTACTTTGTATACGAATTTAAGCCTGCAGCGGACACAAAGCAACTAACCGTATCGATCGAGATGTGGAACCAATACAAGGTATCTGCGAGTAATGTTCAACCACTCTCGTCTGAAGAAAAGGAACCTTATGGCTATCTCCGCGATTATGCTGTAGCGAACAAAGCCATGGTGTTCTGGTTGTCTACCAGTGTGCCAGAGGAAAAGGCGCTGTTCGAGAAGATCCTGTCTGATGTAAAGCCAGGAACACCTTATCTGGGTTGGTTCGACAATGATTTTGAAGGCGAAGTTGCTGGCATAGAACTCACATCTCGTCATGGTGTCTATGTTGTTCCTTCCGACTGGTTCCATAACATGACCGTATTTTCAGGATCAAACGTAAAACAACAGCCTGCTCCCAAACCGGTAAAATCCAATCTGGAGAACAAAATCTATGTAACCTATACCTTTGGCGAAGGTGACAACATGCAATACGATCAGAATCATATGCGCAACCTGTGGGCTGATCCCGCTCGGGGTAAAGTGCCTATCAACTGGACTTCCAGTCCGTTACTCTACGATGCAGCGCCTGCCATTTTAAACTATTACCGTTCAACGGCGACGCCAAATGATCAGCTAGTTGCAGGCCCATCTGGAGTGGGTTACTTCAATCCAAATGTTTGGCCGACAGGCACATTCCCGGAACATCTGAAACAAACCTTCTCTTATCTGAAGAAAACAAACATGTCGTACCCTTTTGTACTCAATCGTGAACTTGGAAAAGACGTTCCGCTGAGTGATTCGATTGCAGCTGCGTATGAGAAGAACTATAAACTTCCAGGCCTGTTCCTCGCAGGCGAAGACAAAGCCACTGTTCAAATCATGAATGGCAGCTTTCCGGTTTCCATTCTGCGAGGCATCTCAACGGTGCAGGATGGTAAAGATATTTTGAATCGTACCAAGACCGAATGGGATGGCAAATCTCCAACGTTTATTTCGGTTGGGATTAATGCATGGAGCATGACCCCATCGGATGTGCTGGCGATTACGGAATCTCTTGGAGCCGAGTTCCAGGTGGTTAAGGCGGACGAATATTTCTCGCTGATCCGAAAAGCGTACGGCTTGTCAAAGTAGGATGTCAAAGTGAGCTTAAGGACCTTTGGACCGTCTTCAAAGCAATCGGAAGTTCGAATCTCGCAAAGCGATTTATAGATATTCAAATATCATTCGGCCAATAAAAGACCTGCCGGATCCTCGCGGATCAGGCGGGTCTTTAGCTTGTTAATACGTTTATTATGATAGAAACAGGAAATTGTTCAATTGAAACTACATAAAGAGCAGTCGCCCGCTAGGTGGTGGTCGGAATAGACCGGTTACCTTAGGTTGGGCGGTCTATTTCTTTTCATGTAAGCAAGAAGCACCAAAATAAAAATGCCGAAAAGGAATATTAATGAAAGTGTGTCTTTGCCTCAATGCTTGGGTTTATGGTTATTTCTTGATTGGACTTGCTTTTTTACCCATAATGTAAATTCCTATCCAGCCTAGCAATAATAAGATCTGAGCCAGAGCGACCAGCCACAACACTTCCGTGTAACCTCCTATAATGCAAAAAATAGTATTGACTAGGGGGAACCCCACGAAAGTAAACATGATAGGAAAATCTTTTTTGGGAGTGATTGAATAATTAACCTTCCGGTCCCAAAACTTTATAAAAGCTAATGCTAAAATTCCGATTGTAATTACAGAAAGTGTAATCAACATCACCCATTGCATATTAGAGGTTCTTTCGAAGAACGGCCCCATATAATTAAAGAAGTTAGACAAAGGTGAGAACATACACGCTAATGACAGAATGGCCGCCAAAAACGGATAGACATAACCAATTGATTTACTGTAGCCTTTCTTTTCATGCCACCATTCACCAATTAGAATAAAGATGGTCCAATATCCCGCTATATAAATCCATCCTGTAAAATTCATCACAGGTTCCCCATAGATTTGAGGCTCACCGGCTAGCGGATAATAAGTCCATCTTGCCATGAGTCCATCTGTAGTCTGAAATATCTGTTTAACAGCCACCGGGTCCAATGAAAAGTCAAAAACCATAGCACTCAATCCCGTAATAAATGGTTTAGTCCAGGACGGTATATTTACAGACTTTAGAACACGCAAAGTTGAATAAATGATCAGAAACTCAATAATAGGGACAGTAATCGGTATATTAAATAACATTAAAATACTCCGCCCATAGGCGTAAAAACCTTCCCCAAGCGATGAAGCAGTAATTTCAAAAACGGCTGCGTAAAAAAACACAAAACCTATAAACTGCAGTAGAACCGTTTTGGGATGTGTTTCCTTATCAAGGATATAGAAAACCATTAGAACAGCAGCAATTAAGACTATAATATCTTGAATTATCCATACAGGCACTACAGTTATATCACCCATATTTTACCTCCATTTAAGTTTAAAAATAGAATTGAACGTTCAAATAAATATAATTTCACTGTGTTACTTAAACAACAGGCTGTTCGATTGAGATATGTTAGTTATCATACAAACCACCTTAGATTTGTTCATTATTTTAAATGGGAGGATATTATGGCAGACAAAAAAACAGATCACAGAGTGAGATATACAAAAATGGTTATCAAAGAAAGCCTGTTGAAGCTTTTGACAGAACGGTCTATCAATAAAGTTACAGTGACCGACATTTGCAGAGAAGCAGGGATTAATCGCAACACCTTTTATACACACTATGCTAATCAGTTTGAGCTTCTTTCAACGATTGAAAATGATCTTTACGAAGACATTAAGCAAGTTGGGATGAGTTCTTCAAACCCTCAAACGCTATCTTATGAATTATGTAAGTATATAAAAGCGAATAAAACGATATGTGAGGTTCTGTTCTCAGAGCATGGCGATAAAGAATTATTAGAACGAATCCTTTATATCAGTCACGATTTAACTATTGAACGATGGAAGACGGAATTAAAATATTTTGATCCACAATTATTTGAGTCCTGGTATACGTTCACCGCTCATGGCAGTATAGCTATTATTAAAAAGTGGGTGAGTAGTGGTCTGAAGGAAAGCCCCAGTAAAATTGCAGCTTTTATTGATAAAGCTACGGAATCCGTATCTAAAGCTTTTTATTCTGAAGAATTGTAGGATTTCCCCGCTTCTCACCAAAAAGCCTGGCAGCTTCTACGCAGTATGAGTATTGAAACTCACGCCGGCAAGGTGTGCGGTATTGTATTCGTAGGTCATATCAAAGGAATTATCCCTATCGACGAAACTGAGTTTGAAAACGGGGCACAATTGAGAGAAGCTGTCGGTACAACAATCTATTGTAAAGTTCTTCAACTTGACCGTAACTCAGCAATTTTTGGTGCATCAGCAAACAAGCTATTGACCATCTTCCTGGGCAACAAAGGAATCAATTATATTAGAAGGTTTTTTAATTTTTGGTAGGGAACTTTGTGTCAATTTTCCGTGACACAAAGTTCCCTACCAAACTGGAATTTTACATAAAGTTCCCAACTACCCTGGAGAAGGAAAGAAGTAATATGTTCATCGTACACGAAGACAAAAACAAAGCCGGATAATTCAAGTAGAGAACTATCTCAAAAAGTCGTGGGAGAAGGGACATGGTCCCTTTGAAAGCCGCTATTTTAACGGATTTTTTAGCAATAAATATAAGAAATTAAACTCTTTGTTCAATTATTCAATATTTCAATTGAATAATTATTTGTACTTTTTTATAATATACTCAATAACTGCTCAAGGAGGTTAAACAAGTGAATCAAATGAAAGCAATTCAAGTTTTTGCAAAAGGTGAACCAATGAAATTAGTTGAAATTCCAATACCTGTTCCTGCAGAAGGACAAATACTTCTTCGAATAGAAGCGTGTGGGGTCTGTAATGGGGATACGAGTACGATTAAAGGATATGCTCCGGAATATCCGAGAATTCCTGGCCACGAAGTTGTTGGAGTAGTTGAACAACAAGGTGTTGGATCGACGAAGTGGGAAATTGGGCAACGTGTAGGTTTAGGATATCATAGTGGGCACAATCAAGTAACAGGATTAACCATGGATGGCGGGTACGCAGAGTACATGGTTGCTTATGAAGATGCTCTAGTTCTTATTCCCGACGAAGTCTCTTCTGAAGAGGCAGCTCCATTAATGTGTGCCGGTGAAACTACATTTAGTGCATTAAGAAATAGTTCGGCACGTCCAGGTGATTTAGTTGCCATTTCGGGCATTGGTGGATTGGGACATCTTGCTGTCCAATACGCGAGGAAAGCTGGTTATCGAACAGTTGCAATATCCCGAGGTGAGGATAAGGAAGACTTGGCAAGGGAACTTGGAGCACATATATACATTGATTCAGAAAAAAAAGATCCTTCCAAAGCTTTGAAAGCCCTCGGCGGAGCTAAAGTTATTCTTGCCACAGCGCCAAACGCTAGCGTGATATCTTCTTTAATCCGTGGGTTAGACTCGGGCGGAGAACTCATTATTGTAGCAGGAACCAGAGATCGTTTAGAGTTATCAGCTTTGGATTTCTTAAAAGGCTCTCATAGCGTGAAGGGATCATTTACTGGCCAGTCCAAGGAGATTGAAGCAGCAGTCCGGTTTAGTGTTTTGACTGATGTACGACCATTAATTGAAATTTTCCCTCTAGAACAGGCAAGTGAAGCATATGAAAAAATGATGTCAGCAAAAACAAGGTTTCGGGCAGTCTTAAGTATGTCTAAACAAAAAAGATAAATATAAGTCCAATATGTTCTGTGTGTCTCGAACGAATTTGCTTCTAGTTTTTTAACTATGCCTTAGGAGTAGCTGATAGCTTGAGATGGAGATGACCATGAAACACTAGATATAAAAACGTGGTTGACAGAAGTATTTTGCAGTCTTATAATTCAATTAATCAATTGAACATAATATTGATAGAATTATACATTAGGGGGTACTCTTATGAGTGCAATTGCATTGAATAGTCAGACCTTCCAAAAACAAATACAGTCAGGCATAACCTTGGTAGATTTTTGGGCTGCGTGGTGCGGTCCATGCCAAATGCAACTTCCTATCATTCACGAATTAGCTAATGATCTGACGGGAAAAGCAACAATCGCTACTGTTAATGTAGATGAGCAGGCTGAACTTGCCTCACAATTTGGTATTAGGAGCATTCCAGCATTACTTTTGTTTCAAGATGGTAAATTGATCGAAACAATGATTGGAATTAATCAAAGAGATGTTCTTAAAACGAAAATCCTTGACCTTATTAAATAAATAATAAGGTCAATCAGCAACAACCCTAAAATTGTTGCTGATTATTTTTAAAACAGGTGAAATACAGTGTGCTCATCATAAACTACCTATTAGTAGGTAAAAAGGAGAAGTGGAAAATGAAATTTGAAAATAAAACGGTGATTGTAACTGGTGGTGGAACAGGGATTGGCAAAACGACTGCACAACGATTTTTTGAAGAAGGAGCGAATGTAGTCATCAATGGACGTCGGGAGGATGTTCTGACGCAGGCTGCCTTGGAAATCGATCCATCCGGTAAGAAAGTCATTGCTGTCTCAGGAGATATTAGCTTGCCAGAAACATCCAGAAAATTGGTTCAGGCAGCCGTTGAAACGTTTGGCGGTGTAGACATCTTGGTCAATAACACAGGGAAATTCAACCCAACACCATTCTTGGACCACACGGAAGATGATTTACAATCTTATTTGGATGCAATCGTTAAAGGGACGTTCTATCCTTCCCAAGCCGCAATCCCTGAAATGAAAAAAAGAGGTGGCGGCGCCATTGTTAATACCGGTTCAATGTGGGCCATTAGCGCGGTAGAAGCAACACCATCATCTGCATATTCGGCAGCTATGGCAGGAAGACATGCGTTGACTAGAAACTTGGCGGTAGAATTTGCCGGAGATCGTATTCGAGTGAATGCAGTGGCACCAGCTGTTGTTGAAACGCCGATTTACAACACATTTATGAGTGAAGAAGAAGTTGCTGAAGTGTTGCCAAGTTTTAATGCATTTCATCCCATTGGACGGAACGGTACAACAAATGATGTTGCTGAAGCCATTTTGTTCTTGGCTAGTGACTCGGCTTCCTGGATTACTGGCGTAGTTATGCCTCTGGATGGCGGCGTTACTGCTCGCCTCCGTTAATTCTTTATGGGCTAATCTGGAAGGATTAGCCCGGGTTTTATTTGCATATTGATGGGAAAATGTACGCATAATCCAAGATGTCAATCATTCAGCTTCGACCTTTATATCCGTAAACTTTGAAAGCATAAAATTCACTTTGCAATACCGATGTAGGATAAGTTTCTATCATTATAAAGGAGCACTAGAATGAAAAATCATTTTAACAAAGATGAACCTGTAATAATCATTGGGGCAGGGTTAAGTGGACTTCGTGCAGCTACTTTACTTCATGCACAGGGAATCAAATGCATCGTCTTGGAAGCAAGAGACCGTGTTGGGGGAAGGGTCCTGAGCGTTGGGGTAGAAGGTGAGCCTGAGCTAGGGAAATTCGATTTGGGACCGACTTGGTACTGGCCTCGGTATGAATTTGCAATGGACCAACTGGTCAAAAAGCTTAACTTGCAAACATTTGAGCAATTTACTCATGGGAAGATGCTAGTAGAACGATCCAGTACTGAACCACCAATACAACATGATTTGCCCGCAGGAGCGATGGAGTATTCACTCCGGTTTGTAGGTGGAGTACAAGTGCTTATTGATGCCTTAGTAACCACACTACCAACCGAAACCATTCATTTGAATACCAAGGTAACTGCTATTCATCAAGATATTAATGGCAAAGTAAAGGTTCAAACTGATGGGAAGAACTTTTATGCAAGTTCAGTTATCGTTGCTCTACCACCACGGATCATTGAGCAAAATATTTCTTTCTTACCCAGACTCCATTCTGAATTACAATCCAATTTAATAAATAAGCCGACCTGGATGGGAGGTCAAGCAAAGATAGTAGCTGTTTATGATACCCCATTCTGGCGTGATCAAGGACTTTCTGGATTTGTTTCAAGTAGGGTAGGTCCTTTACAAGAAATTCATGATGCCTCACCTTCTAGTGGTTCTGGTGCGCTTTTTGGCTTCTTTGGTCTCCCTGCTAAGGTGCGTTTGGATACGGGAAAAGAACAATTATTTGAACTTGTGATGAAACAACTAACACATCTATTCGGGCCGTCAGCAAAACGTGTTAAAGGAGTATTATACAAAGATTGGTCTTCAGATAAACACACTGCAGTGAAGAAGGACTCAGAACCATTACTGGATTTCCCAAATTACGGTCCAATAATAGACAAAACAGAATCGTTGCAGAATATTTTTTATGCGGGAACCGAAATGGCATCACAACAAGGCGGTCATCTGGAAGGAGCACTTCAATCAGCCGAAAGAGTCGTGGATGAAGTCATTAAGCGGTACAATCAATAAAGCCAAATTATACATGTAAAGGGGAACTTGAAGATGGGTTAGGATAGTTTGTACAAAAAGTCATATATTAATCGATTGGGTGATTCAGTAAGCTGTCTGGCGATGCCTTTCAAGCACTAATTGAGGGTTAGTCTAATCTATTGCGCATTGAATCTGATTTTTATTTTGAAGAGGATACGGTATGTTAGTATGGATTCTAATATGCGTCTTTTCGGTTTGGCTAATTAAACATGTAAGTATCATCCAAGAGGGTAACCATTTTAAATCTTGATCAACAGTATTTCCAACTACATTCAGATGCCAAACTACTGGATGTAGGCCGATTGCCATTCGTTTGGGAGAAAGAACTTTCCCCAAATGATACTGTTGTGATTTTAACCGACCGATTCTATAACATGGGGAGGAGGAAACCTTGACAGTATACTTACTGAATGGTAGATTTCACTTATGAATAATAAAAGAAATACATTAAAAGAGGTTATGGATATAGGTCTCACCCTAGTTCAAGAGCGGGGTTATAACGGTTTTAGTTATGCTGACATTGCAAATGCAATTGGAATACGAAAAGCCAGTATTCATTATCATTTCCCATCTAAACAAGACTTAGTACAGGCTGTTCTGATTCGATATCGTAAAGAATTTATGGATAAACTTCAACAAATTAACGATCAACCTTCGAGTGGGAAGCAGAAAATAGAATCTTTCTTCGGACTATATCGTGAAACGTTAGAAAACAATACCAAGCTTTGTTTGTGCTCCATGATGGCTGCTGAACTGAATTCCTTTCCAATCGAAATTCGTGATGAATTAAACAAATTTTTTGAAGCCAATACCTTTTGGACTCAGCATGTACTCGAACAAGGAAAATTAGATGGAGAGTTTTCATTTTTTAGTCCTGCTTTGGAACAAGCAAAGACACTTATTGCTTTTGTACAAGGTGCCCAGTTGCTGTCCAGAACTTCAGGTGATATAGAATACTATGATTCGCTTGTCTCTACCTATATGACATCGTTGGTTTCCTAAATAAAGTAAGATGTCAATTTGTTGACAAAAAACCACCTATTCATTCAAATGATGAATAGGTGGTTTTTTTATGAAGGATGCTTAATTCATGAAATGGCTTTGCCATTCATTAATTCCTGCGTCCAAACGGTAGGCTTTAAAACCTTCTTGTTGCAACTTTTCAACTGCAAGTGCTGAATATGCGCAAACTGGTCCCTGACAGTAAGCAATGACTTCAGCGTTCTTAGGTAGTTCAAGCATCATGGTATCTAGCTTGTTCATGGGCATTGAAATGGCTCCAGGGATATGTCCCGTCTCAAATTCCTCTTTCGAACGCAGATCCACCAAAATAATGGATTCATTATTTGCCTTTTCCATTACTTCATCCATATTCAGTGTTTGGATTCCATCCAAATTGTTTATAAAGTCATCTTTCAATTTTGAAATATCAGGAAGTTGCTTCTCACTTATACGCCAAAGGGAGGACATAAAATCAATAACTTCCGGATCTGCTACTGAATAAATGGCATAAGTTCCCTTTTTGGTGAACTTAACAAGCTTTGCATCAAGCAAAATTTGCAGATGGCGTGATACGTTAGCTATATTCATGCCTGTAAACTGTGCCAATTTCTCTACAGTCTTAGGACTTTGAGCTAATACATTCAATATTTCAAGTCGTTTGTCACTGGATAAACTTTTCCCGATTCGCGCAAGTTGTCTATACAATTCTTCCTTTAACACCTTTGCTGTATCCAATTTATCTTCCATCATGATTAACCTCTATTCTAAGTAATTATGTTTTGCAATATAGGGCTGTGTTTATTATCAATCATTCGCTTCAACGGTTGAATTGATTCAATTGATTAATAAAATTGTATCATGTTCTTCCATGTAATCAAGAACCGGACAAAAGATATTTACTTGACGAAAGTAATTACTGCAAACTATAATTCAATCGATTGATTGATAATTTGAATTAGAAGTTCAATACATCACCTAATGGAGGTTTTTTGATAATCATGGCAAAGGCATATCTTCAAATTACGCTCAAGATTAATGCACCGGAACGCGAGGCGGCTGCAAAAGTTTATTCAACCTATAAAGAGCCATTTCTTTCAGGTATTGCTGGTGCTGTATCTAAGGAATTATTAATTCGTGATGAAGATGTTCAAGTTCTACATGGCTTTAACAGTGAAGATGAAGCTAGCGCATACCTAGAAAGCGACCTTTTCACGAATGATGTTGTTGTTGGACTGAAGGATTTGCTTCAAGCTGGACCGGAGATCCGTATTTATGATGCATTCTAGTAATCACTTAGCCAACCGACATTGCAGTCAGCTATGTCGGTTTATTACTTGAATCTAATGATGCGTTTAAGGAAATTTACTGTTTAGGAAATAGTGTTTTAATCATGTATGGGGGGAATGGTCGATATGGCAAAACAAAAAATAACTTTGAGTACTGTTTGGTATGGGAATGCAAAAGGGAATGGAAATATTAAGAGCGATAACTTCCAAACTCCAATTGCTATTCCTGTATTAAAAGGAGGGAGTGGAGAAGGTGTTGAACCCAAACAGCTTCTTATGTCTTCCGCAGCAGCTTGTTATCTAATGACTTTGGTATATATGTTGGATCAAAGTCGAATTCCGGTATTTGAACTGTCTATGGTTACAGAGGGTGAAACCAATCCGGATGGGCACTTGACCATCATTCATCGTCCACATATTATCTTGAAGAACTCAGAATCAACCAGTCAAAATAAAGTCATGGCTGAAACCTTACAACAGAGCGCAGAAGAGAATTGTCAGATCGGTCAACTTTTAACTAAATCAGATGTCCAAATTACAGTGGAAGGTTACGTTTCCTTAGAACCCTAGGAAAGATTTAACGGGTCGTCTGTTTATACTGATTAGTTCCAAGTGAGTGTACAATTAAATTTTATAGTAAAGCCATAACAGATTAGTTGGTTATTAGGTCTCTCTAGAATGGATGGATTGTAGAGGGAGAAGAACTTGTTATGATTAACTAATAGATGAATTTCTAATAAGGAGATTAACATTCATTTTAATCGAAAAACATACACCTATCTTTAGGTATGATAATATTTCTGATCGTAAAACCTTGACGAGATCAAGAATCCAAGATTATAATTCAATTACTAAATTGAATAGTATATGGAGTGAAAATTATGACACAAGGACTTCCCGTTCGTGCTTTCAAAGATGACTTGTACCGTCAGTTTTCTAGAATTGGAAAGTGCTTGTCCAGTGATAAACGTTTGGAACTTATGGATCTGTTATCTCAAGGACCAAAAACGGTGGAAAAGCTGGCTGAAGCCACCGGAATGAGCATGGCTAATGTATCGCGTCACCTTCAAGTACTCCATGATGCTAATCTTGTGAGATTCAACAAGAAGGGAACCTATGTCATCTACACCTTGGCAAGTCCTGAGGTTGAGGGGTTCTTAAATTCCTTATGGCGAATTAGTGAAATTCAACTGGCGGATATTACCCGAATTAAAAACGATTTCATGTGTCAGTTCGGGGAGTTAGATACGCTATCTATGAACGAAGTGATGAAAAAAATGGAGGAAGGTAGCATTATTTTATTGGATGTACGTCCTTCAGAAGAATTCGAAGCAGGTCATATCCCAGGAGCTATGTCCGTTCCGATGGAGCAAATGCATCATTTCGTACAGACTCTCCCCAAAGGGACTCCAATCGCCGCATATTGCCGAGGTCCGTATTGTGTCTTGGCGGTTGAGGCGGTAAAGATGCTGCAAAAAGAGGGTTATACAGCTTTTCATATGGAGGAAGGAGTATATGAATGGCAAGAGTATCATGGACAGATTCACTAAACCTGGTTTTACTTGAATTATAAAACTATGATTTCCACATCGTATGGAAATGTTAAGACAGATTTTAAATGTCATACAAACGTATGGCTTTTAAAATACCCGGAAGATAATTATTCAATTGAATTGGTTAATAAAAGGGAGAATAGGATATGTCTGAATACTCATTAGATTCCAACCGTAAGACAAATATCTCAGACTCACTAAAGAAATATGTGGAGTCACCTGAGAAGCAGCGTCAATTGTATAAAAGAACCATGATGATCGTTATTCTTTCACAGATTTTCGGAGGAGCTGGATTAGCTGCAGGCGTGACGGTGGGGGCGCTGCTTGCTCAGGATATGCTGGGGACAGACAGCTTCGCCGGAGTGCCGGCTGCGCTATTTACGTTAGGATCTGCTGGTGCTGCGCTATTGGTCGGTCGCCTTTCTCAGAACTTTGGACGTCGTGCAGGATTAGCGACAGGATTTATCGCAGGGGGGATTGGCGCGATCGGTGTTGTATTAGCTGCCATGTTGGACAGTGTGCCGCTACTCTTTATTTCATTGTTAATCTATGGTGCCGGTACAGCAACAAACCTACAAGCCCGTTATGCTGGTACAGACTTGGCACAGCCTACACAGCGTGCAAAAGCCATTAGTGCAGCCATGGTTTTTACGACATTTGGTGCAGTTGCTGGACCGAATCTCGTAAACATCACGGGGGGAGTAGCAATTTCGATGGGAGCTCCTGCCTTGTCGGGTCCGTTTATGCTGGCAGCCTTGGCATATATAGTAGCCGGATTGGTTCTTCTCATCTTTTTACGACCAGATCCATTTATCGTTTCAAAAGCTATAGCTGAAGCACAGCGTGCAAAAGACATCCAAAACGGTGTGGATGGAACAACTCCTCATGAACCAATCGTTAACAAATCAGGTATCATCGTAGGAGCTACGGTGATGGTATTAACTCAAATTGTAATGATTGCCATTATGACCATGACACCAGTACATATGAAACATCATGGACATGGTCTAGGAGATGTTGGTCTAGTCATCGGTATCCATATTGCAGCAATGTATCTGCCCTCCCTAATTACTGGTGCTCTCGTCGATAAATATGGGCGTACAGTAATGTCCTACGCTTCAGGTGTAACTTTGCTCTTAGCAGGCTTGGTGTCTGCACTTGCACCTGGAGATTCAATGGGTCTGCTCATTCTTGGTCTTGCACTCCTTGGATTAGGGTGGAACTTTGGATTGATCAGTGGAACAGCAGCAATTGTTGATGCGACACCACCCCAAACTCGGGCAAAAACACAGGGTACAGTGGATGTCCTAATCGCATTAGCTGGTGCATCTGGGGGAGCATTATCGGGCATGGTCGTGGCCCAATCCAGTTACACAACACTTTCTTTTATCGGAGGATTCCTTTCTTTGCTACTTATACCGGTTGTTGTTTGGTCCCGAAAGAAGCAAAAGGTGTGATTAATCTGACTCCTTACGCTTATAAAAGGAGCATGGTAGTTGTTGCTCTATTCAAAAGTCGCTTATTCAGCGACTTTTTCTGTTTTTAGATATTATTAATTGCAAAAAATGCGAATTGAAAATCCACCTCGTTCTTGTGCGAGCAATAATAATCAATATTTGACGATACCTAGCTTCTTTTTTCGTTAATGAATTACTCCATCTGCCCAAAAAAGAGCTTTGTGAAAAAAAACTCTCATGATACATTAAATAAATTGACGAAGCACAGAAACAGCAATTTGTTTGATAAGTTGTAAAAATTGTTATACTAATAGAAAAATTTGCGAGAAAAAAGTATTTATAATTTTTTTTTGAATCCGAGGTGCTTAAATGAATCGAATTTTACTGGTTGAAGATGATGAAAATTTGGTGTTCGGTATTGAATATACTTTAACGAGTGAAGATTATACCGTTGTTATTGCTGGCAGTTTAGAAGAAGCCAGAATGGTTTTAATGGCCGATACAATCGATTTAATTCTGCTAGATATAAATTTACCTGATGGTTCGGGATATGATCTATGTAGGGAAATCCGTAGATCCTCCCAAATTCCTATCATATTCTTGACTGCTCTGGATGAGGAAGCAAATGTTGTAGCAGGCCTGGATTTGGGAGCAGATGATTATATGACCAAACCGCTTCGTACCAAAGAACTTCTCTCTAGAATGAAGGCTGTATTAAGGCGTAATGTACAAGCTATGGATAAACCAAATAGATGGATATCCGATGATATTGAAGTTCAGGTTCTTGAAGGAACCGTATTTAAATACAAACAGGCGCTCATGTTGACTGGAATGGAATTTCGATTGCTAATCATGTTAATGACTCATCCTAAGCAAATTTGCAGCAGAAGTAGCATTCTGAGCGGTTTATGGGATATGTCAGGAGAATTCATTGATAACAACACCCTTTCGGTTCATATCAGAAGATTAAGAGAAAAAATTGAGGATGTTCCTGCAGAACCGGAATACATCGTAACAGTTCGAGGAGTCGGATATAAATGGAATGCAGAAGTGGTAGGGCGATGAACCATGATTGAATTCGTGCGCAATCCAGAGTGGAAGTCTGTTACTGTTAAAGTCATTGTAGTACAAGTTATGTTAGCGGTCCTCATGTTCTTTTTTATGAGTTATCAAGTTAGCCTGATCAACAAGGCTATGGTTAATCAGAATGCTGCAGTGATTGGCTATGTCTTGAAGCAGGCACCGCAATTAGAAAATGAAATTGTCCACTTTATCACTCAGGGAGCGCAAGAACAAGAAATTGCAGAAGGAAAACGTAGCCTGGCTCAATATGGATACAAGGAAGATATGGACATAAGAGATCAACACATTCTCTCTAATAACGCGTTACCCATAAAAACCGCAGTTCAAGTTTTGCTTTTTAGTATTCCATTTCTGTTGTTATTAGGATGGGAATATCGCAAAATATTTGAGAAGATTCGAACGATAACTTTTGCAGCAGAGCAAGTTGTAGAACATCAATTTGGCCAACCGCTTCCGGAAAATGATGATGGAGACTTTGGTGCCTTAGGAAGAAATTTTAATGCGATGGCCGAACGGTTACACAATAGTCTACGGCAACTCAAACAAGAGAAAACATTTCTACGCAATCTGCTTTCTGATATTTCACATCAGCTAAAGACGCCACTCGCTTCCCTCATCGTTTTTAATGAGAATCTGTTGGATGATCCTCATATGAAGCAAGAAATGAGAACAAAATTTTTGGATCGAAGCCACCAACAACTAGAACGAATGGAGTGGCTGATTATCAGTTTACTGAAGCTGGCACGAGTTGAAGCTGGAGCAATAACGTTCCAATTAGAACGTGTTCGACTAAGAGAAGTAATGGATCATGCTGTACATTCGTTGCGAATGCTAACCGATCAGAAGAGGCAGACAATTCATATTTATGGTGGAGAAGATATGTATCTTTTCACGGATGAAGAGTGGTTGACTGAAGCTTTGATAAATTTGATTAAAAATGCACTGGAACACACGCCACTAGGGGGACGAATTGAAATTATTATAGAAGAAAATTCAGTATTTCAGACAGTAATTATTCGAGATCAAGGAGAAGGCATCTCCCAAGCAGATTTGCCTCACATTTTCAAACGGTTTTATAGAGGGAAAAACGTTACAAAGCCGCAAAGCATTGGCATTGGATTGTCTTTATCCAAGTCCATTATCGAAGAGCAAGGCGGTATGATCACCGTTGAAAGTCAGCTAGGAAAGGGAACAGAGTTTAGGATTTCGTTTAGTAAAGGGCCTAGGTAGAGGAAGCTTACGATAACGTAAGCTTCCTCTTCACTTTAATGTAAGCTTCGGTGTCTATAATGTGAAACATACAACGTGAAACATTTACTTAGGAGGTATACAGATGGAAATACTCGAAACAAAGAATTTATGCAAAACCTATGGAAGTGATGAAGCAAGGGTGGATGCTTTGAGGGATGTCAATTTATCGGTTCAAAAGGGGGAATTTGTTGCGATCGTAGGGGCGAGTGGATCAGGAAAAAGTACCTTAATGCACCTTTTAGGTGGAGTAGACCACCCGACAAGTGGACAGGTAATCATCGGTGGCACAGATCTTTATACTAAAAGTGAAGAGGAACTGGCTGTTTTTCGAAGACGAAAAATAGGATTTATATTTCAATCATACAACCTGATTCCAGTTCTATCCACAGAGGAAAATATTAAGTTGCCGATGCTCTTGGAGAATAAAAGAGGAGATGAAAATTATGTCCAGGAACTTATGGGTATTTTAGGCTTGACTGGGCGGAGACATCATCTTCCATCCGAATTATCAGGCGGACAACAACAACGAACCGCGATTGGGCGTGCACTAATTAATAAACCGTCGATTATATTGGCAGATGAACCTACCGGGAATCTGGATAGTAAAAATAGTAAAGAAATTATGGAATTGCTAACGTTTTCCGTAAAAAAATATAATCAAACATTGATTATGATTACACACGATCTAAACATAGCTAAAACTGCAGATCGAGTTGTAAGAATTGAAGACGGAGTCCTTCACCAACCAAACGAGGTGAGTGAACGTTGAAGAGCTATACAGCTTTAACTGGGAGGTACTTAAAGGGCCAGAAAAAAAGATCACTGCTTACGATACTCGGTATTATCTTGTCGGTTACGTTGCTTACATCCATTGGGACAGTTGGCCTGAGTTACTGGGATAAGTCCGTCAGACAAACTGTACGAGATTATGGGGAATATCACGTATCTATTAATGATCTTTCAGGAGAAGCGGTCCCGAAAGTCATAAACAATGCAACAGTAAAAACTGCTGGCGTTATTAGTAGGGAAGGATATGCAGTTGTACGGCAGACAAAAGAGAAGGAACAGAAAGAAGATCCCTTCGCAGCACCCTACCGGTACCTAAATATTAAAGGATATGATACCAATGCGATGAAAATGCTTCAAGTACGGCTAGATTCAGGCAGGCTTCCAAAGAACCCGAATGAGATTATTCTTTCATCATCAAGTTTGAGTTATTTTTCTGAAAAACCAAAGCTCGGTGAAGAGATTACTTTAGACCTTGGGATCCGCAAGGTTGCATCAACTGGGGAAGACAAGGAAATAAATGGTCTTGGTGATTATGGTTGGGATCTCGATGAAGTCTTCCAACCTGAATTCCAGAGAAAATACACCGTAGTAGGTTTTATGAAATCACCAAGTACGGGGAATTGGTCTTCTAGGTACATTTATCCTGCCATTACTTTAAATGATAACCAGAGTATCAATAACAACAAAAAGTACTTTATTTATCTCAAAATGAAGTCCCTGAATGAGATTAAAGAGAAGACTGAAGCCTTGTTATCTTCGTTACAAATGAATAACGTGGAACAAAATTCTGCCATGCAACTGGATAGCGGTAACGATATTAAAAACGTCCGAGTTGAATACAATAATGAGCTGCTTAAATTGTATGGCAAAAGCACCTATGAAGGTGTGAACAACAGCTTAATCCTGGCATTCGCTGCAATTATTGCAATTATAATGATTTGTACGATTGCAATGATTTATAATATTTTTCAAATATCTGTTCTGGAGCGAATTTCACAATTTGGGATGTTAAGGTGTATTGGAGCTACACCAGCCCAAATTCGTAAAATTGTGATGCAAGAAGCGACCTTGTTAAGCTTGATCGGCATACCCATTGGGATTCTCACGGGAACCCTTTTTATGAGCGCACTGTTTCACAGTATTAGCTTGTTGACGTTAGGCTTCTTAAATGACATGAGAATGATCTTTTCCATACCAGTTATAATTTCTGCCGGTTTATTGGGCTTGCTGACAGTGTTCCTCTCTGCTATAGGACCGGCTAAACAAGCGTCTCGCGTATCACCTCTTGAAGCATTGAAAAATGCGGGAAGTACGAGAGTTGAACAGATCTCAAAGATCAAAACATCAAGGCTCGTTCAAAAGCTGTTTGGCATGGTAGGACAGTTTGCAAGCAGAAATTTAAAAAGGAACAAAAGGCGTTTCCGAATTACAGTCTTTTCCATGATTATTAGTATCATATTATTCATTGTGTTTAGTGGTTTGGTCGGTTTTATGAAGCAAACCACCCAAATCTCAGGTGCGCAGTATTCTTATTCGCTTTCCTATGATGGTCCTTCAGGACGAATCGATGATACCGTGTACCAACATATTGCCCATCTAGATGCTGTACAGCAAGCTTACAAATTTTATAGTAATCAGGTGATGGCTATTATCCCTAAAGATAAGATAAACCCCAAATATTATGAATTAAACAAAAATAGGTATGTTGTTCCTCAAGAGGAGGGGTATCGAACCGATAATAACTATCTCGCGTCTTATGGAGACAACGGTTTGGATGACTTGTCATCCAGACTCACCGCTGGGAAAATTGATAAAGCGAAAATGAACCAAGAGAATGGCGTTATTGTTCAACAAAAATTAAGCATGATAACGGAGGAAGGCAAAGAACTGATACTCGATCAAACCCATTTTAAAGTCGGAGATCGGATCAAAATTCAAACCTATGACGGTAGCCGCAAAAAATATCAGACCGTGACTGTAGTCGGTATCGTCGATCAGGATTTATTGTCGAAGGAATATAATAGTAGTCATATTGTTTCATTTATAACAACGCCAAAAGTATACTCGAAGATTATGGGTAACGATAGTTATTCAAGAATTTTTATTCTTGCTAATCCCGAGTTATCGGGACATACCATAACAGACTATTTTAAATCATTAATGGAGAAAGATGCTGGATTTAATTACAGGGATCGAGTGGAAGAATTAGCTCAAGCTAAAAACGATGCAAAGACTTTTAGTATTTTTCTTTATGGTTTTATCGGTGTTATAGTTCTAATTGCATTTCTGAACATTATCAACACAGTAAGTACGAACTTAATTCTCCGTACAAAGGAGTTTGCAACTCTCAAGGCCATTGGTATGACCCAAAAGGAAGTTAGGACAATGATTGTCTTAGAAAGCATATTCTATGGATTATTTGCAGCTGTGATCGGAATTTTGCTAGGGACCGGGATAGATTATGGAATACATCATCTCTTCGCAGGTGTTTTGGATACGGATTGGGTGTTCCCTTGGTACAGTATCACCATCGCTTTTGCCGGCTCGATGATAACAACGCTACTCGCAACGATTGTACCGATGTACAGATTAAATCGAGTGAGTATCGTTGATGCACTCCGTAGGGAGAATTAGGAAAGTTCAAGAGCAATGAGTCAGAGTATTTTATCCAGCCATGGTCCGAGAAGAAGGGTCTGCCCTCAGAGCCTCTTCTCGGCTTCCTTCCTTATTTCAATTTAAGGGGAAAAGGCTAAGGACTATCGTATCGAGACAAGTATCACTGCTGGCTACGAACAGGTCGATGGACTGGAATTTGAAATTACAGGAGTTAAGACAGTCTTAATTTCAATGAACTATGGTTGGCAGTAAGTTGAAACTGCTGATTACATCGAATCTGAGATCTATATGGCTCTAGCACATAAGAGAGCTAACTAGCGGCTTTTTTTATTCTAAGGAACCAAGTTCTTGTCCCAGGCTGAGGACAAGAACAACGGACAAGAACATGGTCCGATTACTGATTCGACATATAACAAACGGTTCTTTTCCTCATTAATTCATTAAATTAACGGGCAGGTTAGCATAATAAATTATATTCATTTAGTGAAAACTACCCTTAAAAATCTGGGGATGAGGGTTCAGAAATGAAAAGATTAATGGGATCATTGCTAACAGTCATCGTTTTCTTGATGGTAATTCAGCCCATTTGTGCAAAGCCAAACGATGAACCATTGAAACGACTTGTACTTACTTTGTTAGCTCCAAAAATACAGGAACAGATTAACCACTACTACAAAAATAAATTAACTGTGTCACCTACGTTTACGCCTTTTTTGGATGGAACTGATGTAGACGTTAAATATCATTCTTCACATATTGATGTTCAGGTTAAAACTATCCCGTACGTAGGACCTCATTTGGATGTTGGACTCGACTCAATGAGGTTTAGTATAGATAACTCGGGATCAATAGCGGTTCTTGAGTATAAGCACATTAGGGATTATGACTTGCCTCCTAACTGGCAAGAAATTATTAAAACTCATTGAACTAACGAAGAAACAATAGCTCAATAATACAAGAAAGCCAGATCAACTTGATCGGCTGCTATTGTTCAACTAACGGGCAGGTTAGTTTAATGAAATTAAATTATTAGAGTGACTTTCAGAGCAAATCTGATCAACTTTCAGATCCTATCCAATAAATATTTAGTGACCAGGATCTAGTTGAATTGATTTAGTATTTTAATCATTAACCGACCTAAATTCGAATTGGGATATGGACTTCGATTTCAGAAAAACTTGCGATTGGAAACAAGAAAAGGTTGAAAGCGAAGTTCAAAGCAACAGACTTACTCAAACTTGCCATTCTATGATATAGAGAATCAAGAGCCAGATCTTGGCTTGCTTGTGCTAACTCACAATGTCTAGAAAGCATAAGGTTAGATTAGCGTAATCTATGTTTGAATAGGTGATTACACTAATGGGAAACGATAGCGATATGAAACAAAAAAAAGCAGCCGACCAACGTGATCGGTTCTTTTTTCAGCTAACAGGCAGGATAGTTTAAGGACAAAAGGGAACAACATATCTCATATAGAACACTTTATCTTTAAAAGGGAAGGGGATCACATGCATAATAGGATGAATAAGAGACAATTTATTGAAATGACAGTTAAAGAACAACGTTCTGATTTAAAGTTAATAATCAAGATGAATTTTTCCTTGGTGTTTCTAAAGAATTAAATGAGGGCTTTCTACTTGTTGAAACAGAAGAAGGGATACAGATAAAAATTGAAATGGATGACATCCTTGAGATTTATGCTATCAAGTCTTCAATCTCAGGACATAGCTCTATACAATCCCCCAGTTTGATGAGAGGTAGCAAGGAGGAGCTTGAAAACCTTGTACTCCTGTTTGAAAGTTTAAATGATGATGTAAAGAAACAAATTAACTTTTCTTTATCCAAAGTGCTGGGTAAGCAAGCGATCATTTCGAAAATGGATATGACTTTATACAATTTATATGAAATTGAGATGATTGTTAACACAATAAATGGATATATACTCACTAATAAAACAAAGGATATTTTTCGTTCGGAAATTTCTAAATCATACAACAATATGGATTTACCTCAAAAGACTTATTTGGGGCAATGGTTAGAATCAACTAATGAGAAACGATAGATTAACAAATGACAGAAAGCAACTGATCACATGTTAGAAGGTTGAAATGGGGGGACGATATGAAATTTTACATAGCTTACAGTCTCAAAAACATAGAAAACGTCGCTGAGGACTTGAAAGCTGTCGAGGGACAAGAACTTGATCCCATTAAAGTCGCTATTTTAGCGGCTTTTTTATTTTATCGGTACAAGTTCTTGTCCCGAGCTAAGGACAAGAACTTGTACGATTGCCAGAATGGACAAAAACATAGTCTGATTACGGATTAGATGAATAGCTAATCGGTATTTAGTCGTTAATTCATTAAACTAACGGGCAGATCTGGTTTGTTAAAAATCAAAATAAGAGTTGCCCTATATAACCCTTCTTTGATATAAATACAATAAATACTGCCAAAAATGGTTCAATTGTAAGTGTGTTGTTTAGTAGGTTACAAGTCTTCTTTGTCATCGATAGGAATATATAGGTAGGAGGTTTCTGCATGGTGAAGGTACAAGAACGTTGGCATTTAGTCTTGATTGGTAACGGGATGGCTGGGATCAACACGGTGGAACAGATCTTAAAACTGGCACCCAGCACCTACAAGATTACCGTATTTGGGAGTGAACCTTATCCCAACTACAATCGTATTCAGTTATCGTATGTGCTAGAGAAGAGTAAAGCAGTAGAAGACATCATTTTGAATGACAGAGACTGGTATTTAGAGAACGAAATAGAGCTATATACCGGAACGACTGTAACGCATATTGATACGGAACAAAAAATCGTGAAGGCAGACAATGGTATGGAGGTTCCATATGACAAGCTCATTGTTGCAACCGGTTCCAACCCATTTATGCTTCCGGTACCAGGAGCAGATAAAGAGGGAATTGTAGGTTTCAGAGATATCGCAGATTGCCAGAACATGCTGCATGCAGCAGATCAGTACAAGAAGGCTGCTGTTATTGGTGGGGGCTTGCTTGGATTGGAGGCTGCCAAGGGGCTACTCAAACTGGGGATGGATGTGACAGTGGTCCATCTGTTTGAGGAGATAATGGAACGTCAGCTCGATCATACCGCCTCACTGATGCTTCAGGCAGAGCTGGAAAGCCAAGGATTGAAATTTGCTACCGGCAAACAGACTGAGGAGTTTCTGGGAGATGATCGGGTCAGCGGTATTCGTTTTACCGACGGAACAACGCTGGATGCAGAATTCGTAGTTATGGCGGTCGGAATTCGACCAAACACCGCATTAGCCAAGAAAAGCGGCATTGTGGTTAATAGCGGGATTCTTGTGGATGATTATATGCGTACTTCAGCACCGGATGTTTATGCGGTAGGGGAGTGTAACGAGCATCGGGGCATTACATATGGGCTCGTAGCTCCACTATTTGAACAGGGAGCTGTCCTTGCGAAGCATCTGTGCGGAGTGGATACGAAGCCGTATGAAGGATCTGTGGTATCTACTCAACTCAAAATATCTGGTGTAGACGTGTTCTCCGCTGGTGAGTTTATGGATGCAGAAGGGCTGTCTATAGTGCGGATGCATGATGACTGGTTACGTATTTACAAAAAAGTGCTACTGCGCGGCGGACGGATCGTCGGCGGTGTTCTGATCGGTGACGTAAAGGAATCCTCCAGACTGCAGCAGTGGATTCGAACAGGCACTGTAATGACAGAAGCCATTCATAATGCGATTATGGGACAAGCCTCGGTCGAAACCGGGAATACGGCCGCAGAGCTGGCGGATGAGGAAATCGTATGCGGTTGTAATGGTGTGACGAAAAAACACATTGTGGATGCCATTAACGAAAAAGGATTAACCACGGTGGAAGAGATCAAGGTGGCCACAAGTGCATCACGTTCTTGTGGAGGTTGCCGACCTGTTGTAGAGCAGATTCTTCAATATGTGCTCGGGGACAAGTATGATTCAGCGGCGGCGAAACAGGAAGCAATCTGTTCCTGTACCACACTGAGCAGAGATGAAGTCGTGACGGCAATTAAAGAAAAGGGGCTGATCACATCTAAAGAAGTAAGGTATGCGATGGAATGGGATAACCTGGAGGGCTGCTCTAAATGTCGTCCTGCGCTGAACTACTATCTGGGTATGATCTGGCCAACTGAGCATGTGGACGAGAGAGATTCACGTTTTGTGAATGAACGGATGCATGCGAACATTCAAAAGGATGGAACATTTGGCGTTGTGCCGCGGATGTACGGCGGGGTAACCACACCGGACGATCTCAGACTTATTGCTGATATTGCGGTGAAATACAACGTCAAGCTGGTTAAGGTAACCGGTGGTCAGCGGCTGGACCTGCTTGGGGTCAAAAAAGAGGACCTACCGAAGATCTGGAAGGACCTTGGCATGCCGTCAGGTTATGCGTATGCGAAGGCGCTTCGCACGGTCAAGACATGCGTGGGATCACAGTTCTGCCGTTTTGGTACGAAAGATTCAATGGGGATGGGAATAATGCTCGAGAAGAAGTTCGAGCGGTTAGATATGCCGGCCAAGTTCAAGCTTGCCGTTAATGGCTGCCCACGTAACTGTGCGGAGTCATCAACCAAGGATATTGGGATCGTCGGCAATGAGGGAGCTTGGGAAATTTACGTTGGCGGTAATGGCGGAATTAAAGCCCGACTTGCTGAACTGCTGTGTAAGGTGCGAACAGATGAAGAACTTCTGGAGATTGTCGCCGCGTTCATGCAGCACTACCGGGAGACAGGCAAATATCTGGAGCGGACCTCGGAATGGATTGAAAGAATGGGATTGGAATCCGTCACCGAAGCTGTAGTCAAGGATCTGGATAACCGCCGGGTTTTGGCTGAGCGAATGGAGGTCGCTCTGGCGCAGGTGAAGGAACCTTGGAGTGAAATCCTGAATAATTCGAATTTAAGGGAAAGGATGTTTGAAGAGATTAGTGTCTCTACGAAACAGGACTAGAAACAGGAAGGGGCTGCATGATGAAACCGATATTGAATAAAAATGAATACACGTATTATCTTGTTGGCAATGTAGATGATTTCACAGAGAGACTGGGACGGGTAGTGCGCTTAGGTAATGAAGAGATTGCGATATTTAAGACAACGAACGGACAGATCTATGCACTTGAGAATAAAAGCCCTGGTCCGCGCGGAGGCACGATTGCAGAAGGAATTATATCCGGGGACGTTCTGTTCGACCCGATCTGTGACTGGAAGATTTCGTTGACGGATGGTCAGGTGCTTGATCCTGATACGGGACAGGTTCGGACTTTTCCGGTTCAGGTTCAGGTAGAAGAGGTACGAGTTGGATTACTTAAGAATGGGGGAGAGATTTTCCATGAGTAAAGACCTTCAGAACAAAAAAATTGTCATTGCCGGCTCGCAAAAGACAGAAGAAATGGCTGAGATTATTGAACGAAGAGGTGGAATCTCCCTTGTCCGGTCACTTCAGGGATTAACGGATTCTGATTCGATTGAAGTGGAAGAGGATGTAAAGCGATTTATCGAGCAGGGGGCGGACTGGTTTATTTTCACGACAGGTATTGGTTTTGAAGCCATGATTCAAGCTGCGGAGAGGCTTAACGCTGTATCTGAGTTTGAAAATAGATTGAAAGAAACCAAAATCGCCTGCCGTGGCTACAAAACAAACGCCATTTTGAAGAAATCTGGTATTCATCCGGTCGTTTGTGATGACGATGGAACGATTGCCAGTATGATCGAAAAGCTTGAGGTTTTTGATTTTAGAGATCAAAAGGTGTGGATTCAGCTTCATGGCGAGTTATCGTCGCAATTATATCGGTTTATCCAAAGCAAGGGCAGCATGGATGTTCAGCCCGTACTGCCTTATCGTTATCATGCTCCTGATCAGGAGACGCTTGCATCGATTATGAATGAACTGATTCAGCGAGAAGTGGATGCCGTTTGTTTCACGACAAGAGTTCAAGTCGGATATTTATTTGATTATGCAAGAGAACATGGACGTGAAGAAGAGGTGAAATCCGTCTTTGAACAAGATGTACTGGCTGCCGCTATCGGCAAAGTCACGGCTGAAGCGCTTCGAGATAAAGGGATAAGCCGGATTATCGTGCCGGAGAAAGAACGAATGGGAGCTTTAATTGTGGAGATTTCAAATTATTATGAAAGTCAGCTAAGTGGAGTAAAGGCAGACTAAAAGCTGAGAACACAATATCTGGGTTAAAAGGTTCGAATAGATGGGCTGTAAAACATCACTCACATCAAAGGTAATGTTGATGATGATAACTCCATCAATCAATATAGTTTTAACAAGAAGTTATCAGAATTCCCCCACTTCTAAAAGTGGCGGGATGAATGACAACTTCTTGTTAAATTTGAAGAACATTGATCTGGACATCGCTACTGAAATGAGGATTTGGATAATAGATTAAAGTCGGAGAGGGATTGCATTAAGCAGTCCCTCTTCTTGGTAATTTTACAATTAGCAAGGACGTAATCTACTAGTTTTAACCTAGTTGTTGCGAACCATTGAACCACACGGATTTGATTGACAAGGTATCAGAAATATTAGTGGTCGGATCACCATTTATGAGAATAAGATCAGCACGCGCACCTTCGGTAATCCGGCCGCGGTCATGTAAACCAAAGCAACGGGCCGGTTTGGCAGTAGCCGACTGAAGAGCTTCGATTGGAGTGAACCCGGCTTTCACCAGCAGCTGCATTTCATGGTGGACACTGGCCCCATGAGCAAGACCACCAAGGTTCGGAACGGGAACCGGTGCGACATCTGTTCCTACAAGAATATCAACTCCGGCACGGTGAAGATCCATCACATTCTTAAAGCTGTTCTCCATATTGCCTTGTGGGAACGTATTGAAGCTTGAGTTCAAAATATCGATCCAATCCGGACTTAATTTGGAATGAACTCGTGGATCATTCGCCAATTCCGATGCCGGATTACCAATAATCGATGAATTCAACACCAAGCATGGTGTAACAAAAGCTCCAGAATTAGCTATGGATGTAACCAATTCGGGCGTGCCCTCGGGTCTGTCAATAAACAAGTGGCCCAAACCGTCGACTCCAAAATCGATGGCTGCTTTCGATGAAAGAGCCGTCAAGACGTGGGCGATGACCAACTTATCGAACTTGTGGGCTTCAGTGACGGCTGTTTTTAGAATCTCGTCACTTAGAACAGGCAGGCCAGGTGCACCCATGACCGTTCCCTCTTCAATCATGATCTTAATATAGTCGGATCCATTCTCCACTTGGGTATGCACATGTTTGATCGCTTCTTCGACCGTCGTCACTTGAGGTATTTCGTCGTGATCGTGAGCGTAGGCGACCAACATTGCTTCCCGGTCTTCCTCCGATAACTTCTCTAGTTCCTTTAATACGAATTCCGGTATTTCATCTCCATCAGGCAGTAATTCATCTGGGTGCCCACCAGGAGCGGTGATTGCTGTACCAGCAGAACGAACATCCGCGATGTCATCCATATTTTTTAGCTGAATTTCGCGCCCTCTTTTAGTAAAATCGCCGTTCATTTCGAGTTCTGTTGTAACACCGAATTTTAAGGCATCTCGTAATCCCCCAATTGAGGTATGGACATGTGCATCAATCAGACCAGGTATTAATGTCGCATTTTCTCCATCGATAATCCTTACATCGACCGGAAGGTCTCCGCCCACTGCAATAATGGACTCCCCTTTGATGACAACATGTCTTGACGCAATAATTTGTTCTCCATCAAAAATACGTACATTTGTAATCGCAGTAACTTGTTCTGACGCAGCATTTTGATTTATTTTCTCCATTTGAAATTCCTCCAATGTGTTTGTTTATAACAATCCGAAGTATAACTGTTAGAATTCTAACTGTCAATAAACTAACCTTTTTGACATTCGTATAGGATCACTGTATAGTTTAGTTTCTTACAATTAGCTTTCTAACAATTTTAGGAGGGACGATCATGCAATCCCAAAAGGATACGCCTTATTTGGATTTGTTTCAGATTATCGGTCTTAAATTAAAGAAAAGAGCAGACGAAAGTATAAAGGAACTAGGGTTAAACGCTCAACAAGGAAAAGTTATCGACTATATTTATGAGAACCAAGATAATCATATTATTCAAAAGGACCTTGCAGATCGGTTTCATGTGCGTGGGGCTAGTATTACAAGCATGCTTCAAGGTCTAGAGCAAAAAGGGTTCATTGAGCGTAAGGTCCCGGCCAATAATGAACGACAAAAAAATATATATGTATTGCCAAAAGCGATTGAGCTGATTGAAGGCTTTAATGACTCATTCCAAAAGGTGGAGGATGAAATCGTTCAAGCCCTTACTAACGAGGAGAAGCAAGTCTTAAAGAAATTGTTAATCAAGATTAATCAGCGCATATAAAGAAGAGGATCCCCATGAGGCTATGGAGACATTTACAAATTTAAATACGTTTGTCCCAGTTGGGGAGCAATTAAAACAGCAAAAAATGAACAATCCATATGATGCATCAAATAATATTCCTTAGATAACAAGATCTAAACTAAAAGATCAGCAGTGTACAAATAAGCTTTAAGCTAACGGGAAACTTTGTTTAAATAGCACCAGTCTAAAACCTCTTATTTGAAGCAAACTAGAATTAATTGCTCTTATAGGAGGTTTTATTGTGATCTTAAGTGAACCTTACGGGAAAGAGCTCTTCTTGGATTTTTATATGGTACAGGTTGTCGTATAGGTGAGGTGGAGAAGTTAAATATTGAAGACTTGAATTGGGAAAACTGCTCGGCCATTGTAAACGGGAAAAGGGGCAAAGCAAAGAGAAGTTTACTTCACCACGGAGCGTAAAGTATGGTTGAAGAGGTATTTAGACAGTCGCGAGGACTCGTGTAAAGCCCTGTTTGTAACAAATAACAGTCCAGTGATTATGTATTGAATATAAGTAAAGATAGATAAAAGAGCACAATTCAATTCCACGAAGTGTGCGAGGACAAGAACATTGTTCCATTCGAAATCACTATTATAGCGGCTTTTTTGTTTTAAGGAACCAAGTTCTTGTCCCAAGCTGAGGACAAGAACTTGTACCGATTGCCGGAATGGACAAGAACATAGTCTGATTACCGATTAGATGTACATCTAAACATTGATCACATGCACTTAAACAAGAAAATATTCACGATGGTATGTGATAACTGACAAGATGAGAGGCTACATCCCGATTAGGTGTATATCTAATCGTTACATAACCGTTAATTCATTAAGCTAAAGGGCAGATTAGCACAACCAAGATAAGATAAGAAGATTTCGTCTGCTATAATATCTACATCGACTATGAATGGAAGGGGATTGAGCAATCAATGCTTTTAGAAGAGGAAGCTCCCACATTATCGAAGGAGGTTTACTAGTTGAAAACTTCAAATTGAAACGGAAGAGAACACATAAGAGCAGGTTAGATGAATTACGGAGGAATGAAAATGTATTTAGATAAATTCATATTGCCTATAGATGAAGAATCCTCATTGATAGAACAAAGAATGGCATACAATGGCGGTAGCTTTGGATATGTCGACGAAACTTACCCATGTGGCATTTTCTCAAAAAATCGGTTTTCCGAATTGAGCTTTTCAAAAATCACAATTTTATATGGAGGAAACGGCTCTGGGAAAAGCACACTTCTAAATCTCATAGCCAATAAATTGGAACTAAATCGTATTGCACCATTCAATTCAAGTGAATTGTTCAGTTCATATGTTGAACATTGTGAATTTGAACTTGGACTTGACGACGAAGGATTTAAAAATCGAATTCCAAATGGAAGCAGGATAATCACAAGTGATGATATTTTTGATTATATGCTTACAGTCCGCACAAACAACGATGAAATCGTGGATAGTACAGAAGATATAAGATCGGAATGGGGAAATCTTAAATTCGGCAATACAGTGAAAATGAATAGCATGGATGATTATGAAGCATTGAGGTTACAGGTGCTCTCAAGAAAAAAATCAATTTCACGCAGGGAGTTTATTCGCAGAGTCGCGGGCACCGAAATTAAACTGAACAGCAATGGGGAGACAGCCCTGAGTTATTTTAATTCCAAATTTAAAAATGACACATTATATTGTTTGGATGAACCGGAGAACAGTCTATCTCCCAAAATGCAGCTTGAACTTGTCAAAATGATAGAGGAAATGGCTCACTATTGCGGATGTCAATTTATCATTGCAACGCACTCACCGTTTTTACTGGCGATGGAGTTTACAAAAATATATGATTTAGAAGCTAATCCAGTCGACATAAAGCAATGGTGGGAATTAGAAAATCCAAAAGTGTACTTTGATTTTTTCAATAAGCATAAAGGGCTGTTTCTACACAATAAGTAGAGAAACAAGATTTGAACAAAAATATATCCGCCGCGATATATTAAAAAAATTTGGAGCTTATTTATTTATCGCTGATTACGCTAACAGAAACGATAACTTAGTAATACCGAGAAAGCAGTTGATCCATGTGATTGGCTGCTTTTCTTCAACAAAGGGCAAGTCGTTTTGAATTACTCGTCTTCATGAAGAGGTACTGCTAAAAATAAAGATTCTCATGAAAGCAAGAAGAAATCTACAAGCTTATCTTTAATGACAGTGCAGTTTGATTGTAGTTTCGTATCCTTGACTTACACTTAACTCTAAGTCCTATACTCTGATTAAGCTTTTTGTAAGGAAAACCAGACGAGTTGAGTATCAGATTAAATTTGGGGAGCTATAGGAGGGAAATGCATTTAATTTAATTGAGGAGGAAAGTGTTTGAATTTCACCATCGGACAGATAGCTGAAAAGATGAACATTTCGACGTATACATTACGATATTACGAAAGAGAAGGTCTATTACCCTTTGTTAAAAGAAATGAGAATGGCGTAAGGGTGTTTGATGAAGCAGACTTAGAATTCTTGCATGTCATATATTGCCTTAAAAACACAGGAATGTCTATTAAAGATATTCGTACGTTTATTGATTGGACCAAAGAAGGTAATTCATCTATACAGAAACGATTCGAAATGTTCGGGCATAGGAAAGAGGAGGTTGAAAGACAAATAGAAGAGTTACAAGTATACCGAGAATGTATTGAATTTAAATATAACTATTATAAAAGAGCATTGGAAGCCGGAACAGAAGAAATCCATCAAAATGATGGAGAAGCACCTAAAATGCCACTGGGAAGATTGGCAAAAATAAGTAAATCGGAGGGATAATGTTATGAAAGTTGTAGTAATTGGTGGTAGTGGTCATATTGGAACGTATCTTTTACCTAAGTTAATCAAAGCTGGGCATGACGTCATTAACATCACTCGTGGTCAAAGCAAGCCCTACAAAGCAGACCCTACATGGGAAGAAGTCAAACCAATGATTCTTGACAGAGATAAAGAATTAAATGGGGATTTCGAGAAGAAAATAGCTGAATTGAATGCAGATATTGTAGTTGATCTAATTAACTTTTCCTTAGGGGAAACAAAACGTATGACGGAAGCACTTAAAAATACGAATTTATCCCATTATTTGTTTTGTTCATCCATTTGGGCTCATGGGAAAGCGACAATCTTTCCGATTGTAGAGGATCAGCCTAAGTTTCCGTTGGATGAGTATGGCCTTCAGAAAGCTAAAAGTGAGGAATATTTGCATCACCTTTATCGGCAAGAGAGTTTTCCGGAAACTGTTATCATGCCAGGCCAGATATCGGGTCCGGGTTGGGTGATTATGAATCCTGTTGCTAATCATGATTACACGGTTTTTGGTAGGATTGCACGAGGCGAAGAAATTGCCCTACCGAATTTTGGTATGGAAACATTACATCACGTTCACGCAGACGATGTAGCCCAAGTTTTCTTTAATGCAATTAATCATCGTAAGGCAGCTTTAGGAGAGAGTTTTCATGCTGTAGGTGAAGAATCAATTACTCTACTAGGGTATGCTCAAGCTATGTACCGTTACTTTAAGCAGGAGGAAAGAATCAAGTTTCTTTCGTGGAATGAATGGTGTGAATATACAAAGAATCCAGATTATATTGATAGAACATATTATCACATTGCCCGTAGCGGAAATTTTAGCATTGAAAAGGGCAAGCGGCTTATCGGCTATAAACCAAGGTTTACGCTGCTGGAAACCATTGAAGAAAGCGTAGCGTACATGGTAGAGAATAACTGGTTTGATTCAGCGAAGAAGTAGATAATAAATTTTTATCTGATCTAAAAGGCCGCTAAATTAGCGGCCTTTTAAACTTAAGCTTTTTATTTAAGTTTACTTATTATGCTTTTCTCTATTGTCACACGAACGTAAGTCATATCTCGTTCCAAAATGTTATATCATCGAGAGGCAATCGTGACGTTGGATGACAATCTCTGCTGAACTACATGCAATTCGTGTCCTGCAAGCTAGAAAAGATTAAGCTTTTAAAACCGTATGATAATGATAAGATTATCTTCCAACCTAAAAGATGGTTTTATAAGCGGAAGCACCGCTTCATGCCCAGTAGGGTCTGAAGTGGTGCTTTTTTTATTAACAGATTAAGGGGCAGTCCAGGGATAAAATTTGTAGGTAACATTAGTTAGGTAACTCAGGAACTTAGTGAATACACTGAAGCTTAAAGGGCTTGATTTCGGAACAAGCTGATGTGGAAGGGAAGAAACATTTTTTGTGGATCTGTTATTAACCTGGCCTTTTATGGTGAGGATTAAATTAACTTAATAAGAAATACTGTGAATTTTATATTTAGATACCAATCCACTTACTATTAATCCTCTATTTTTACAGTCCACTTAATGTTTTCATCAGCTAAATCAACCCCCTCTGCTGTATTATCTGAGGTATATATACCTTTATAGACTGAATCGTCTCTTCTAAAAGGATCATCATCTTTCCTAATAATAAAAAGGTCATTTCCACTTTCATGGATTGTGAGAGTGACTGTTCTTACTTCTGTTCCTAATTTAAAGTCACCCCTAAATATATTCGTATCCCCCTCTCGAACAAATAGAGCAAACCAAGGGCCCATTGTCCATTACCATTGATGTCCTAGTCTTGATGGGATAACTTGTGGCGGAATTAGATTAACAAATAACTCATCTAAAACTGGTACTTCAGGACATTCATCCGGATTACTGGAATAAGCCTTTGCAGCTGCCTCCACTTTTTCCATTTCGCTTTGGATTTGATCAAGGCGGTCGTTTACTTCTGTTAATGGTAGTCCGGGGAAAAATTGCTGATTTTCAATCGCATACAGTAAGTCATTCCTATGCCTTTTTAAACGTTCATAATACTTTCCAAGTCTCTCAAGACAATTTGGATCTCCCATTTGTTGAATATTTTGGCTTTGTGGATGGGGAATTTGGGTATACGACAAAAGCAACACGGAGAAGGGAACTCCTTTACCGCCCAGTACCTGATTAGGGAAGGCTAATGCTTCTTGAATTAGCTGATCAGAAGAAATCCCTTGCAATACACCTTCAGCCCCGTCACGATAAATCCTTGCTTTCATCTTATATGAAGTGGTGATCTTTCTAATTTCTTGCTCAAAGGCACCAGCTGCTTCTCCACTGATGACGCCAAACATAGCTTTACCGGATAAACTAGCTTTGATAGATCTATACTCCTCAGCAGACTTACTTTCAATCTCAAGGACACCAAAATAATCCCCACCACTTAAAATACCATACACAAAAGAATCACCATATAGATTGATGAACTCCAAAATATCCGTAGCATACATCAGGGCTGCTTTATCATTCATTTTTGCACTTGTAAGATCTAGGAGTATTTGCTGGTTTTCAACATGTACTCGTACCATTACGTAAACTGTGAAGCTATTTTGCTTAAACGAACTAATAAATTGCGCTTTTTGCGTTGCCACTTGTAGTGCCATAACTTAGTGAGGCGCTGGCGGATACTTTCAGCTGTTCCGACAAACTTAAACTGTTGCTCAAAAGTTCGAGCTGGAAATACACTTTCTGGCCGGTTGCATTTACGACTGCTCTTGTGTCATTTATATTGTCTAAAGCAGCTGATGGATGAACGGAGTTAGTCATTGTGTTGTAGCCTAACCCAATATTCATGCCGTTTAAATAATCAGTTTCAATCATGTTTGCTGCCTCCTTTTAAGAAGTAGTATGTAACTAAAAATGCAATCTTATTCTATTAATCTGTAGCGAACAAGGAGTAAATATTGTTGTTGTGTGGTAAGCATAATATTCCCATGAGTTTTTGGAAGCAAAGCCTGCTAAATGTCAAACTTATGGTTTAAGTCTCACAACAACCTGTAACATTTTGTGGTAACCAAGTACTTGTCACGTTGTTGTGATACAGTACTTGGTTTTTTGTATATCCATCACAACACAAGGTATAAACTTTGAAGCTTCTAACTACTCAAAGAAATATTAGTAGATTTGATTTTTGATAAAAATGATATATTATACTATCAAAAGAAATGACATGTCTGTTCTTTTTTATGACTACTGAACAGTTAAAACCAAGTGTTCACACTGGAAAAAAATTAGGGTAATGCCCGAATGGACATGTACCAAGGTACATACCTTCAGCAACAATTCATTATATAATGATTGAACCAAAGTTAAGAGGTGATTCGTGTGAGTAAGACAAACGAACCGTCAAGTTTTTTGAATTCGGGTATTGCTAACGATGATGATAAGATAGCTTCTACACGTATACCCGTCATTGTATGGGTGATCATTGTATCCCTCATTACACTTGTGTGGCAAACGATGGCTGCGCCTTTGTTACTACCAAGTGTGTTTTTCGGCATAGTCATGTTGATACATATATATCTATACTGGCGTGTAAATGACATCATTAAACATTCCAGATTGATATATGTAGTAATCCAAGGAGGATTAATTTTTGGTAGCGCGATGATGATGCCAGACGGTTTTCCTGCTGTGTTGATTGGTCTAATTCCTGTATTAATTGGGCAGACGATAACGATCTTTTATGAAACAACGAAAGTAGTGCTCATTGCTTTAAGTTTATATTTCTGCTTCATTATGAATATTTACCTTTCAAAAGGTGCGCAAGAATTAGCTGTATTAATTCCGCTTCTGTTACTTATGATCATTGTTGTCGTAGCATACGCTGTTCTGTTCTATAGGCAAGTCAATGCTAGAGTCAGGACACAGACTTTTTTGTTGGATTTGGAACTTGCTCACCAAAAAGTTGAGGAACTCACGCTTGCTAATGAACGACAGAGGATTGCCAGAGATTTGCATGATACACTTGCCCAGGGTTTAGCGGGAGTTATTATGCAGTTAGAGGCTGTCGATGCCCATCTAAGCACGGGAAGAACCGAACGAGCTCATGAGATTATTATCAGATCGATGGGACAAGCTAGAGAGACCTTGGCAGATGCTAGAAAAGCAATTGACAATTTAAGAAGTAGGGCTACTCCTTCGATTGATTTTACTGAAGCAATGAATAATACAATTGAACGCTTTGCTATAGCCACCGGCATCAAAACCGATATCACTTGTCAAATCAACAAACCTATAACTGGTTTTAAGATGGAACATATTCTTCATATAGTGAGTGAATCGCTTATGAATGTAGCTCGACACGCCCAAGCGGATCATGTCAATATTATCATTGAGGAACACTGGAAAGGTGAGCTCCTCGTATATATTCAAGATAACGGAAGAGGATTTAATGTTGAAAAAATAGGTAAGCAATCCGGTCATTATGGGTTAATAGGAATTCATGAACGTGCACGTTTGATCGGGGGACAAATTCAAATAGAAAGTCATAATCAGGGAACTGTTATTAAGTTAATTCTACCCTTTTCCCATAGGAGGTAACAATAATGAAAAGCTCGGTTTTAATTGTTGATGATCATTGGGTTGTAAGAGAAGGCCTCAAGTTAATTTTAGAAACGAATGATAAATTTTCTGTAGCAGGCGAAGCTGAAGAAGGTATAGCAGCTTTACAGCTCATGGAGGATCTAAATCCTGATGTTGTTTTACTTGATCTAAATATGCCAGGTGGTCTAGGTGGATTGGACACTTTGAAGAAGATGCATGAAAAACAAATTCAGATACCTGTGATTATCTTGACTACATATAATGAGGATGACCTGATGATCAACGGTCTAGCTCTTGGTGCAAAAGGTTATCTTCTTAAAGATACAAGTCGGGAAAATTTGTTTCGTACTTTAGAATCAGCACTTCGCGGTCAAACATTATTACAACCTGAAGTAACAGCGCGTGTATTTTCATTTAGGGAAAGGGAACCTGTCAGCAACGTCAAATCAGAGAGAAATACGTTGTTAACCGAGAAAGAATTAATCATTCTTCAAGCCGTTGCACGTGGAATGCGTAGCAAAGAAATTGCTTTTGATATGGGTGTTACAGAAAGGACAATAAAAGCTCATCTAACTAATATTTATAATAAGCTAGGGGTTGATTCACGATCTGAGGCTGTTGCTGTCTCAGTGGAAAAAGGAATTCTTCACTTGTAAACAACTTCTTAGATACAAAATCGATATCTCCAGGAATTACTGGAAAAATTGCTAAAATTATAAGCGCTAAAACTTTATAAAGGGGAGTTGATATTAAGGTTGATCATTCAATTGTAATGATTCAGTTGAGTGTAATTGTAGAATATGGTTGTAAAATACATTTAGTTTGTCGCGAATTACAGAACTATTTACGCAAAAATATGGAAGAATTAACAGGTCTTTATGTAAGTGAAATTCAAGTTCAAGTAGTGGGATTATCAATTTAACACAGTACTTATTCAAACAGTGCGCCTCGTATGCAATTTCCGAGGAATGTACTTTTTTTTTACTAATTAAAGAAAGACTCAACCAATTTTCATGATTCTAAATGTGTAACTGTGTACAATATTGGATTGATAATTACTCAATATTCCCTCTCGTTCTTCCCAAAAGTACATATGCTTCTTGCCCTTTTGTACGATTCATTAATTATTCTTCCGAGTTATGATGAATCCATGAGCTCGTCCTTAAAACGAACTCAAGATATGGGAATTGAGAGGGGAAGTTATTACACATGGCAAAATTATTATTCCGACTAGGCGAATGGTCGGTTAGAAAAAGTAAGATGATCATTATAGGAGGAATTGTTTTATTGATCTTACTTTCTTCCATTGGTTTAGGAAAGGGTCCTTCCTTCACTGGTTCAATGACGATTCCAGGAACTAAATCTGAACAAGCAGCAGATGTACTAAAGGCGGAATTCCCCCCCTCAGCAGACGAAGGACAAATTAGATTGGTCTTTAAGGCAGAGCAAGGTACCTTGGAAACGCCAGCTAATAAAAATTTGATTAATAAAGCACTAAAGAATATGGAAACAGATTCTGCGGTAAAATCCTTCCTTAGTCCTTATGATGGGTATACATTAAGCGAGGATAAAAAAATTGGTTATGCAGATGTCACTTACAAGTTACCTGCAGCAGAAGTAACCGAAAAATCCAAAGAACATGCACTTAAAGTTGCAAATTCCTTGAATGATAAGGGTATCCAAACAGAACTTGCTGGCAGTGTTGCCCTGTCCGAGCTTGAAGTTGGAGGTACATCAGAGGTCATTGGGATCTTGATTGCTTTCATGATTTTGGCATTCACATTCACCTCATTTCTTGCAGCTGGTCTGCCGATTCTGACTGCTGTAATCGGACTGGGAATTGGACTTATGACGATTATTATAGGTTCAAATTTTGTGTCGATGTCCTCATTCTCCATTACACTTGCAGTGATGCTTGCACTCGCTGTAGGCATTGATTATGCTCTGTTCATCATGTCGAGATATCGCCAGCAGCTTGCAGAAGGATTCGAACGCCATGTAGCAATAGCTCAGGCTAATGCAACTGCAGGTAGCTCTGTTGTATTCGCAGGCCTGACAGTAATCATTGCGCTTGTGGGTTTGTCGGTTGTGCAAATTCCGTTTATTACGACGATGGGGCTAGCAGCTGCAGTAAGTGTTTTTGTCGCAGTAATCATTGCTGTAGTGTTTGTACCTGCAGTACTCGCAGCGGCAGGAGAACGAATCAGCCCGGCACGTGAGAACAAATTGCTTCGCAAATGGTCAGGAAGCAAGAAGAAACATAATTCCGAAAATTTTTGGGGCAAAGTTGTAACAAGAAAACCGTGGTTGACGACCATTTTATGTATTGTTATTTTAACGGTTTGCACACTTCCGTTCATGCATATGCAGCTTGGGTTACCTGATAATGGTCTTAAGTCGACAGAAACAACAGAGCGCCGAGGTTATGATCTGCTTGCTGAAGGATTCGGCGAAGGGTTTAATGGCCCCCTGATTATTGTTGCCAAAGCAGCTAAAAGCACTGATGCTCAGGCTGATATTGCCAAATCTACTGCATTTATCGAAAAGCTAAAAGGTGTAGCTAGTGTGAGCCCCATTATTCCGAGCCCTTCGGGAAATACAGCTATAATCAATGTCTTACCTAAGACAGGACCACATGATATTCGTACTACTGAACTTGTAAAGTCCATTCGGAACCAAGCAGATAAGATTTTTAAAGAGGATAAGGTTCAAGTTCTCGTTACTGGAACCACTTCCGTTAATATTGATATTTCAGAGAAACTGTCCGAAGCCTTGCCTAAATTTGCCTTACTGATTGTTGGTCTCGCATTTGTGTTGTTGATGATGGTATTCCGCTCTATTCTGGTTCCAATAAAAGCGGTTCTTGGATTCCTATTTACCCTTGGCGCTACACTTGGTTTTGTTGTTTGGGTCATTCAGGATGGCTATTTGGGTAGTCTATTCGGAATCCCGGAACCTGGACCCGTCTTGAATTTCCTGCCCATTTTGATTACGGGCATTCTGTTTGGCCTTGCAATGGACTATGAGGTATTCCTTGTGAGTCGTATGCGTGAGGATTACAGCCACACCGGAGATGCACGTCAATCTGTTAAAAGTGGTATGACTCACAGCGGACCAGTGGTTACCGCAGCTGGACTTATCATGATTGCTGTCTTTGCCAGTTTCATATTCGCAGAAGATACCATTATCAAATCCATGGGACTTGCTTTAGCTTTCGGTATATTGATTGATGCCTTTGTTGTTCGAATGACACTTGTTCCAGCGATTATGACGATCCTGGGTCGGAGTGCATGGTATTTGCCGAAATGGTTAAATCGGATCTTGCCGAATATTGATGTTGAGGGAGAGTCGGTAATGAATAGCCAGAAGAAATAGGAATAAGGAGGAAGGAATATGGCTAAGGTTCGCATATTTGCGGATAGCATATCGGATATCCCTCAGGAATGGATCATGAAATACAAAATTGGCATTGTGCCCTTGTATATTGTATTTGAAAATCAATCGTTTCTTGATCGTATCGAGATAGATACCCATGAGATGTACAAAAGGGTAGAGGAATCTGGCAAGTTGCCAAAGACTGCAGCACCTTCACCTGCTGATTTTAATCGAATATTCAGTCCTACAATTGAAAATGGAGAAGATGTACTGTTTATCAGTATGTCTTCTGAGTTATCGTCTACTTATCAGAACGCAATAATTGCAGCGCGAGAATTTCCGGCTGGTCGAATCACTGTGGTAGATTCATTAAATGTATCGGCTGGAACAGCCATGATTGTTCTCTTGGCAATCAGGGCTGCAGCAGAGGGGCAAAGTGCACTTAGTATTTCAGAGAAAATTCATAAGCTGAGAGATGAAGTACAATTAAACGTATTAGTAAATGGGCTTGATTATTTACATAAAGGCGGAAGAGTAAATAATCTTCAACATTTAGTTGGGAGTATACTTCGAATCAGGCCAATACTTTATGTAAGACAAGGGCGAGTTTTCTCTGGTGTGAAATACCGTGGAAACAAAGAGCGAGTTCTCCGTAAACTGCTAGATAGTATACTTTCACACATTCACCGTATTGATCATGATCAGATCATCATTGCCCATACTTTGGAGGCAGAATCAGCAGAATGGATCAGAAATATAATCCTTGAAGAAACCTGTATACGTGATGTATACATTATTGAAGGTGGCTGTGCTATCTGCTCTCACAGTGGTCCACATAGTCTCGCAATCAGCTTTATTATGAAGTTGAATCCATTTTAATAAGTTCATTAATTCGAATAAGGAGCTACCCCTGCGGTGACTTCTTTTTTTATATTTCAGGTATGTAGTTCAACTAAGTTTATAATTTTATAATTTGAAACAAATAAGTTATGTAAGACACGATGTCGGGAGAAGCACAGTGAGATGTCGTAAATCTGGTAGAATTAATATATAAACTATGATCAAATTAATAAAAGTAAGCTTTTATGGTTCCAGATCGACCACACTACTTTCAATACATAGGAGGAACAAAAATGGGTATGCGTTTTCCTCATTTTTCCTTTAACTCGATCCGTTTAAAACTGGTATTGGGCTTGTTTGTTGTTACATTACCTCTCATTACTCTCCTTATCTACAACAATCGCTATAGTATTGATGTGGTACGTAACCAAGTAGCCATCTCTAACAAGAATTTGATTTCTTTATATATGAATCAGATTGATGACCGGTTAGAACTTGCCGAAAAGAATATACTTGGTCTGGCCACAGCTAACTCTGATATTCAGTCCATGGGTACGCCAAACTCCGAAGATGAATATCAAATCGCTAAGTATAATACTTCAGTCAATCTGTCCAATAGTATGTTTTTATATAAATCTATTGATGCATTCTTTGTTTATGTACCCAACCGTCAAGATTTATTAAATATTTCGCAATCCTCTGTTTCATTTCCCGAACGGATAGAGGTTGAACAACATTTGGTTAAACACTTAAATCAATTATCTAATTCGTCCCAACTGCCAAGCAACTCGTGGTATATGCAAAATATTGGAGATCAGAGTTATCTCCTCCGTGTCACTGAAGCAGATAATTTATTTATCGGCGCCTGGGTTAATGCTAATACACTACTTGGTCCTCTGAGTTTAATAGATTTTGGGAAAAATGGTAGCGGACTTCTCATTTCATCTTTAGGGAAACCGATAGTTCGTACGGATTTAAATCTTGGACATGTTGATCTTACGAGAGGATTTCAACATTATTATCTAACCGGTGACAGAAACAACTTGATGGTTGTTGGACAATCCTCTAGTGAAGGTGATTTCAGTCTGGCTGCAATCATCCCTAACGATCAGATCCTACAAAACCTGCCTATGTTATCATGGTTAATTGGTTGGATATCATTTTCTGCCATTGCATTAGTGCCAATAAGTTTATATTTTCTACATCGAACCTTGTTGGTGCCTTTAAACCGTCTTATTGCAGTCATGAATAAAATCAATAAAGGCTTATTACATGTTCGCGTTGAGGATTACAAAACATCCGATGAATTTATTATGGTATACCACACTTTTAATAAAATGATTAAACAAATTGAGCAATTAAAAATTGATGTGTATGAAGAACAATTGAGTAAGCAGAGAATCGAACTTCAGCACCTCCAGCTTCAGATTAATCCTCACTTCTTTATGAATTCGTTAAACATTCTATATAACTTGGCTCAAGTGAAGAATTTTACTCTTATTCAAGATATGACCCTTTGCCTAGTTCGATATTTCAGGTTTATGTTCCGAAGCAATCTTTCCTTTGTAACGCTAACTGAGGAAATTGAACATGTCCGCAATTATGTTCGAATCCAGGAATTGCGTTTCCCAGAGCAAGTGACTTGTACTATAGAATATCCAGAAACGTTAGAACATTTAAACATCCCTCCACTGCTAATTCAAACTTTTCTTGAAAATTCAATCAAACATAGCGTTACTTTAGAGGAACCTTTGCATTTGTCGGTAATACTTGAATTACGAGAAACAGGTTTAAAACCATTTATTGAGATCATTATTAGAGACACGGGTAGAGGATTTCCTGAAGATGTATTGACACAAATTCGTTCGGGAAACCGAATCGTTGATGAGAAAGGTGAACACATAGGCATCTGGAATGTTAAGAAAAGGTTACTTCTACTATATGGTCAGGACGCATCATTATCCTGTTATAATGGCTTTCCACAAGGCGCTGTAGTAGTGGCTCGACTTCCTTACTCTGAAGAGAATTAGAAAGGTGGTTTCTATCATTATGTACCAGTTAATTATTGTTGATGATGAGATACATGCTGTCGAAGGAATTCGCCTGGGTATGGATTGGAGTAAGCTGGGGATTGATAAAGTTTTAACGGCGCATACAGTTAAGCAGGCAAAAGAATTGTTTGAGGAAAAGCATATTGATATCATGCTCTGTGATATCGAGATGCCTCAAGCATCCGGATTGGAGTTAGCCCAATGGGTTCGAGAACGATTTCCTCATACAGAAACTATTTTTTTGACGTGTCACGCTGATTTTGACTATGCCAAGCAGGCGATCCGATTAGGAAGTTTAGATTATATCCTAAAGCCTGTACCATTCAGTGAACTGGAAAAGGTAATCCTCAAAGCAAAAGAAAGGATTCACAAAGAAGCAGAGACTGTTCAAATCAGTCAATTTGGGCAATTTTGGTTCCAACTTCGACCGATATTAAACGAACGTTTCTGGCAGGACATTCTAAATCAAACTATTCCATCAAATCCACAAGCTCTGAATCTCGCTGCAGCACATCGGAATATTGAATATCTAAATGAAATGTTATTTTTACCAATCTTAATAAATATTCAAAGATGGCATAAGTCACTAACCTTGCGTGAGGAAAAGATTTTGGAGTATGGCCTTAAAAATTCTGCAGAAGAAATACTCCTAAAGTCAAGGAAAGAAGGATTGGTCATTGCAATCAGTAATAGAAAGATACTTGCTATAGTATCCCTAGAAGAAAATGAGGATCTTACAGCTGCATTTGAACAAGAAGGACAAAGATATGTTGAGGAATGCAGTCATTATTTTTATTGTGACATCTCATGTTATATTGGACAACCTGTTCATGGTCATGAAATGTTGGATATGATGAACAAACTCAATGAATTGGATCGCAATAATGTTGCGTACAACAATAAAGTGTTTTTCCTTTCTAAATCTCAAAACAACTCCTCACATTATGAGCCTGCAAATATCAAGTTATGGAGTGTTATGTTAAATAAAGATTTATTTGATGAAGTATTAAGCGAATCTACCCAGTATTTAAATGAGCTGGATAGAGGGATTCTAAACGCCGATCTTTTGAACCGAGTCTATCAGGACTTTCAACAGATGATGTATTTTGTACTACAAACAAAAGGAATTCAAGCACATCAATTATACAGTGATCCCTTTTCACAGCAAATGATTTTGAATGCTCCTCGTTCCATAACCAATTTACTTGAGTGGGTTGAACACACTTTAAAAAAAGCAAAAGAATATGTACATTCGCTAGAACAATCATTGACTGTTGTACAGAAAGTAATGCAGTTCATACAACTTAATATTTCAAAGGATATTTCCCGAGAAGAAATTGCCAATCATGTCTTTCTTAATCCAGATTACTTAACACGTATTTTTAAAAAAGAAACAGGCATTGCTGTATCTGATTATTTGTTTCAAGAAAGGTTAAGGATCGCCAAAGAACTCTTGATAAAAACGGATATGCAAATCAGTGCAATAGCTTCACATATTGGATATGTGAATTTTTCTCATTTTTCAAGGATGTTTAAGAAACATACCAATATGAACCCGAATGAATTTCGCAATACACATCAACATCCAAAACTAGAATTATGATTAGCGGAGTGGAAGTGAACACATACTCTAGTTGTGCAACTATATAGTAATATTTTAATAAATGAGCCAGTCAAGTTTACGCTTGGCCGGTTCATTTTATTACTCAAGCTGATGAACTAATCATGGTCGTTAAATGAATATTGAAAGGTCGTACAAACAGCAGAATTACAGGAAAGCACTCTGTAAACTATAAGTATCCACTTCTGAACACCACACTTTTAAAGGTTGTCATAAGTAGAGAAATGATCATGAGGGGGGAAAAGTTATGAAAAAGAAATTGAAGTTATTCAGCGTGCTGGTACTAACATCCGTGTTGCTATTATCTGCATGCAGTAGTAGTGAGAACAGCAGTATCAATCAGGGTGACAGCAATAATGAAGAAGTGACTGAACTAAAGGTCGCATTTCCTATTTTTGGTGCACTCCCGAAAGATATGTCTCTGATTGAAGATGCCGTTAACGAATTAGCCCAAAAGAAAATCAACGTGAGGGTGAAATTAATGCCCATTAGCTTTTCCAACTGGATGCAGCAAACGAATTTGATGTTCTCCAGTGGTGAACAACTTGATCTTATGCCAAGCATTTATAATTACAGTCAATCCGTTCTACAGGGGCAATTGATTCCGCTAGACGAGCTATTAGCAAGCCATGGACAAGGAATTGTTAAGGCTCTGGATCCTGCTTATCTAGATGCCTCAAAAGTTAAAGGGATTATCTACGGTGTACCAACAATGCATGAAATGGCTATGGTTAACGGAGTATCCATGCGAAAAGATATTGTTCAGAAGTATGATGTCGATACTAGCAAACTGCAAACCATTGAGGATCTCGAAAAAGTGCTGAAAACAGTTAAAGCTGGAGAGCCCAATATGGCACCTTTAATTCCGTCTACTGTAGGTGCGTCTATACTTAATAATTACAAAACATTTGATGAACTGAGCAACACTATAGGTGTTCTTCCAAATTATGATAATAATTTAAAGGTAGTTAACCTGTATGAGACTAAAGAGTATGCTGAACAGCTTAAAATGCTTAGAAGGTGGTATCAGGAAGGGTTAATCCTACAAGATGCTTCAACCAATCAAGCTAATCCATCAGATCTGATAGATTCTGAACGCGGATTCTCATTTCTAACCAGTGCACATCCGGCAGCTCTAAGTGAGACAGCTAAGTCTAATGGTGTGGAGATGAAAGTTTACAAATTCTCACAGCCTCCTGTTTCCACAACATCTCAAATAACAAACACGATGTGGGGAATCACTGTGAACTCCAAAAACCCGGAAAAGGCGATGGATTTTCTGAATCTGATGTACTCTGATAAAGACATTGCGAACTTACTGATATGGGGTATTGAGGGTAAGCATTATGATATCAAATCTGGTAATGTTATCGACTTCCCTCAAGGTGTTGATGCTCAAAGTTCGGGATACTATATGAATATGGGTTGGTTATTTGGTAATCAATTCATAGCACACGTCTGGAATGGGACTGACCCTGAATTATGGGAGAAAGTAAAAGAGTTTAATGCATCGGCTACGAGATCAAAAGCATTGGGCTTTACTTTTGATTCATCGACAGTTAAGACTGAGGTAGCATCTATCGGAAACGTTATTACTCAATACGCGCTTCCACTTGAAACAGGGAGTGTAGACCCTGATAAAATCCTGCCTAAATTTATAGAAAGCTTAAAAGCAGCAGGCATTGACAAAGTGATTGCAGAGAAGCAAAAGCAGCTTGATGAATGGACGCAAGAAAAGAATTAACTGTAACGTCAACGTCACAATAGATCGAAATGAAAGAAGGGAGTGTTGAATGATGAAAGGCAGATTAAATGATGCAAGAAGGACACTATGGAAATATGGTTCCCTTTACTTGATGATGTTACCCGGAGTTGCTTATCTGATCATTAACAACTATATGCCTATGTATGGAATAAGCATTGCATTTAAAGATATTAATTTTGCGAAGGGGATATGGGGTAGTGACTGGAATGGTATGGATAACTTCAAATTTTTATTTTCATCGTCCGATGCGTTCATTATTACCCGTAATACCATTCTATATAATGCAGCTTTTATTATTATCGGACTTATTGTTGGAGTGGGAACAGCTATTCTCCTGAATGAAATCAAGAATAAGCTGGCAGTCAAGTTCTATCAAAGTGTTTTACTGCTGCCTTATTTAATCTCTATGGTTCTGGTAAGTTATCTGGTGTATTCGTTACTAAGTGTGAATGTAGGGCTAATGAACAAGACGATCCTACCGGCCTTAGGCATAGACCCTGTATCTTGGTATAATGAGCCCAAATTCTGGCCATTCATATTGGTCATCGTAAACTTATGGAAGGGTATAGGCTTCTCCTGTGTAGTGTACCTTGCAGCCATTATTGGTATTGATAAGGAGTACTATGAGGCAGCCAAGTTGGATGGCGCTAGTAAATGGCAGCAGATACGTAAGATCACAGTTCCATTAATAACACCAATTATTGTCATGATGACCCTATTAAGTATAGGGCGTATTTTCTACTCAGACTTTGGATTGTTCTATCAAGTGCCCATGAATTCAGGTGCCTTATACAGTACAACAAATGTTATTGATACGTATGTATTCCGCGCACTTATGCAGCTTGGTGATATTGGGATGTCTGCTGCGGCAGGATTGTACCAATCTGTTGTAGGTTTCATCCTTGTCATTCTTTCAAATTATACGGTTCGAAAAATTAACAAAGAAAATGCGTTGTTCTAGGAGGTATTGTGATGGCTAAAGAAGAACGTTTATGGCATTGGGGTTCTAATATTATTTTGATCTTGTTGTCTCTTGCTTGTATATGTCCATTCCTGCTTCTTGTCATATCCTCATTAACTGATGAGCAATCTATTATTCAACAAGGCTATTCCTTCTTCCCAGAGACATTTAGTTTTGCAGCTTATGAATATATATGGCAGCAATCCTCTCTCATTTTTAATGCCTATGGAATCACGATTTTTGTTACCGTAGTTGGAACTGCATCCAGTTTACTTATTACTTCAATGCTAGCTTATCCTCTTTCAAGACCAGATTTGCCTGGTGGCAAATTTGTAGCATTCCTTTTGTTCTTTGCTTTGTTATTCAACGGAGGATTAGCTCCAACTTACATCATATATACTCAAATATTCCATCTGAAAAATACACTTGCAGCTCTTATTATTCCAGGGTTATTAATGAATGGATTTAGTGTGCTGATGATGAGAGGTTTTTTCATGACGACCGTACCTTCCTCGGTTTTGGAGTCGGCAAGTATAGACGGGGCTAGAGAGTTTACAATTTATCGCAAAATTGTGTTACCGCTTTCATTGCCTATATTGGCTGTTGTGGGTTTGTTACAAGGACTTATGTATTGGAATGATTGGTTCAATGGTTTGATTTATCTTACTGATCCTAAATTATACAGCTTGCAAACCGTGATGAACCAACTAATGAGTAACATTCAGTTTCTTTCCAACAATAGTTCAGTAAGTTCATTGGCAAGCGACTCCATGCAAGAGCTGCCAACAGAGGCTTTCCGCATGGCTATTGCCGTAATCAGCATTGCTCCCATTATGCTAGCTTATCCTTTTCTACAGAAATATTTTGTTAAAGGTTTAGCTCTAGGAGCGGTTAAGGGTTAAGCAATATAGCCGTACTTGGTCTGTCATTCAAAAGCTCATCATGTCCATGACATGATGAGCTTTTAGATTTTATTTAAGATGTTGTCCAACCCAATTTACTCTTCATCGTCGTTCACAATGTTAAATTTGTTTTTGTCTCTGTATTTTTTTGGTGTCAAGTCTGTATGTTTTTTAAAGATCTTAATAAAATGGGTTTGATCATAAAAATTCAATTTAGCTGCTATTGCAGTAACAGGTAGTTGGGTTAATTCCAACATTTTTTTTGCTTCTTCAATTTTCTCTGATTGAATGAACTGGGTAATCGTCACTCCCGTTTCTTTTTTGAAGAGCTGAGACAAGTAATTTTCCTGTAAACCGGCCTTTTTTGCCAGAACAGACAACGTAATATTTTCATATAAGTGGTTAAAAATATATTCCTGGCAAGATGCAATGGACTTGGAGAGATTTTTCCGTTTACTGTTAGAAACCCGATCAACAAAGTCTATTAATGCATCGCCAATGGCAGCAACTACCGCACTGTATTCACGAAGATCTTCGATATGCTGAATATGAAGATCGCTGAGAGTATAAGCGATTTCCGGATATAGACCTCCTTCAATTGCAGCTCGCGCAGCGAGTGCAATCGAATAGATGCCAAGATTTTTTATCCTTCGCAACTGGTTATAGTTAGACAGAATACCAGGGCCATCGTAATTAGCTGTAAGTGTCATTTGATTAAAGGCAGTTTTATCCCCGTTTTTAATAGACCTTAACAGCTGTTTCTCGATTTCAAATACACCACTGAATTCGAATGATTCCCGTCGGTCGGAAATAACGATCTCGGCCAGTTTACTTGAATCAGAGTCAGGCTCAAATCGAAAATGCTTTTCCATAATATCAGTGATATCAAGCATGATTCCATTCAGGAGATGGTGTATCAAAATTCCGATATGATTAAGACGTTTTGTTGAGAAGAGAGGTAGTTGTAGCAAGTAAGAAGCCCATTCAGGTGTTACGGTGTAGTCGCATTCTCTAAGTAGATCGTTAATAATTTCGTTGTTCATGGAGATTACGGTAGTAGGTCCCATAACGACGATTGCCTCCATAACACGATCATGAAGTAACGGAACAACGATGAAGGATTCTCCTAAAGGAGTTGTATGAATATTGGGGATAAGCAAAGGCTGAACATGTTGCTTCAGAAGCCCAACAAGCTCGGAGTGATGGTTAAAAAGGGGATTAATCTGTATGCCTTCATGGAGGTAAGATAAAATCTCGTCACTATCATCCATCCAGGTGTAACAGATAGGTAGTTGGAAGCTCTCTAGCAATAACTTACATGAATTATGTAACCGCTCATCATTTTGAACTGATCTCATTCAATTCACCGCCTACAAGTTCATTGATTTATACTTTTTTAATAAGAATCATACCATAAACAATACATATTTAATATTAGAATTAGTGTTAGTTTCATAACTTAAACGAGGTGATTAAAGTGGCTTTTACAGAAAACTCAAAATTAAAGGAATTGCTTGCCAACAAAGAAGCGGTCAAAATTTTAGAAAAATATTTGCCTGGGATTTCTACTAATCCAATGATTAGCATGGCAAATAGTTTTACGTTGAAGCAACTTAGCGGTATTCCACAGGCAAATATTCCTGAAGAGCTTATTTCAGTTATTTTGTTAGATTTATCGTCTATCTCTGCAACTGCTCAACTGAGTTCAGAGGAGAATGTCCTTAGTAAAAGTCACAATCCGGAAACGGGTTTAGTCGCTGTGGTAACAGGAGCTGGTGGTGGTATTGGCCGAGCCGCATGTCTAAAACTTTCTGAATCGGGATTCAAGATTGTTGCAGTTGATTTTAACACCTCGTCTGGTGAGGAAACGGTTAATCTAATTTCAGAACATGGGGGAGAGGGACTTTTTTTACAGGCAGATGTGACAAAGGAAGAAGATGTTGAACGTTACACGAAGGCTACAGTAGAAGCGTATGGTCGTATAGATGTCTTTTTCAACAACGCTGGAGTTTTGCAAAAGTTCTCTCTTTTAGAAAACCTTGAAACAACGGAGTTTGATCGGGTGATGAACGTAAATGTACGAGGGAGTTTCCTAGGCTTGAAGAAGGTTCTAGCAATCATGAACGCACAGGGCTTTGGTTCAATTATTAATACGGCATCCACAGCCGGAATTCGTGCTGAACATAGTATGTCTGCATATACAGCGAGTAAACATGCCGTTATTGGTTTGACGAAAGCGGCGGCCATTGAATACGTTCGTAAAGGTATTCGCGTGAATGCTATCTGTCCTGGTGGTGTCGATACGGCACTAACACAATCAGTTCCGATGATGATGCAGGAATCGGGTTATACACCAGAAGAGTTTCCGAATATGCGCATCGGACGCTTTGCTGAGCCATCCGAGATTGCGGAAATGGTCGACTTTCTGGCTTCAGAAAAATCGCGTTACATTACAGGTTCCATCATCGCCGTGGATGGTGGACTAACTCTATAACATTAAGGGGGACTAACAATGAAGCAGAGAATTAAAATTGACAAGGCAAAACCAAATAATGGAGTACTCGACTTTTCCAAATTGTTGGATGCTCCAGCGGGTAAGCATGGTTTCACTCAAGTTAGAGATGGCAATTTATACTTTACTGATGGAACCCGTGCAAAGTTTATAGGATTCAATTTGCCGACTCGTTCTAATACACCTGACCATCAAACGGCTGAGCGATTGGCTGAGCGTTTTGCATCTATGGGTGTTAATGTCATCCGGCTTCATGCTGCTGACGCTGCACCTGGGCCTTCTGGATGGAGTTCAAGCCTCGATAATCCTTTAATTGATTATGATAGCGGTTCCAGCAGAAAATTTAATGAAAAAGGGCTTGATCGCTTTGATTATTTCATTGCGAAGCTAAAGGAAAAGGGCATTTATGTACAGATTGATCTACTGGTGGCACGTGTTTTCCAAAAGGGAGATGATCTGGATTATGCTGATTCACCGCCTTTTTTCTTTAAAGGCTTTACTCACGTTAATGAAAGACTGATTGAACTTCAGAAGGAATATGCAACCAATCTCTTATGTCATGTGAATCCATATACTGGACTGGCTTTAATTGACGACCCTGTAGTCATGACCATTCAGGTCAATAATGAAGATTCCATCTTTCGGGGGACAGATGACATTAAGGATGAGAAAGGCATAATAGCATACCGAGAGGAGCTAAAGCGCCGTTTTAACAGGCACCTGCTCGCCAAGTACGATACAAGGAAGAATCTTGCAAAAGCATGGACGTATAACAACATCTGTGCGCTGGGGGAAGAAGAAGATCCAGAAGCGGGGACGGTTCGTTTTCCAGAAGGCAGCTTCTATCAGGTAACCAATGATCCAATGGGAGAATGGGCAGGGAATGTAAGTCCAGCACGTTATGCCGATTTTATGGAATTTGGTATAGATGTAAATCGTCGTTACTACAACACCATGATTGATCATATCAGGTCGTTAGGAGCAAAAGTCCCTGTAAACACAAGTAACCTCCTGAATGGTACAGCGGATGTTTATTCCCATATAGATGGGGATATTATGGAGAATAATACATACTTTAACCATCCAATGCCGCCATTTCACCAGGAAACTCTGGTGGTGCCGGGGATGCGAGAATATGTAACTTCTAATCCACTGACTGTACACAAGGACGGAATATTCATGCGTACCGAAATGCTGCAAATGGCTACTACCGCAGTGGTTGCCGGTAAACCTTTTATCCTAAGCGAATGGAATGAGTATGGTGTTAATCCTTTTCACTCCACGGCATTTATATCGATGGCAGCATATGCTTGTCTGAATGACTGGGACGGTCTTATGGTCTATTGTTATCATACATCAGAAAGCTGGAACGACCAGCCTGATGATGTCATCACTGACATTTTTGATGCTTACAATGATCCGTCACTTATTTGCCAGTTTGGTTTTATGGCTTCATTATTTTTGGGAAGTCTGGTACGCCCGGCTGAGCATCAAATGGATCTCGTTTTTACCCAAAATGATCTTAAAACCCTTCCGTCTTCATTTAGCATGCCGAATACTTTTCTTCCATACATCACCAGCCTACGTAACGTATTTCTGGATCAGGGGGATACTTATACTGGCGATGCCGATGTCGCTATCACTGGAGGCTTTGTTAACAACGGTGATCTCTCTCAGGCCAAACACGCAGTTTATTTCTCTTGGTCGTCCTTTAGGGATGCTATGAGGCACGCTTCTGGTACAGGACGATTAGAGAGACTTGTAGAACAGACGGATGAAGAATTGTTTGGTGCGAAATTGGGCGACAGGTTACTGGTATTTGAAGACATTACTTCCTTGGCTGGAGATGGCGATTATACTGCTTTTGCATCTAACCTGGACACAGCACTCAAGCGTTGGGGGCTTCTACCTAGTGACCGTGGTTTAGTTGGTAATGCCCTAATCTCTGATACGGGTGAGATAAGCTTTGATCCCATTGCGGGTAGGTTCGGTATCCAAACCCCAGGTTGTAGCTACTTTAGTGGAGATCCTGCCGGAGGTATAACGCTAACAAAGGATATTGTCCTGGATGTTAACAATGATCGTTTGTCCGCAGCTTTATTACCTTTGAACTGTGATCACATAGATGTTGCAAAATCATTTCTTATCACCTTACTCGGTCCCACTGGAATGGACGAAACGATTTTTACTTCTGATGGGTTTACTACGATAGTTGATCATCAAGGTAAATTGTATGCAGACACCGCTGAGGGCTCTTTGTTCGTCCAAAGCCAGACGGCAACGCTCACTGCCCTGGACACAGTGGGCACGCCTGTTGCCAACATTATAGGAACACCTACTGATGGTGGTGTAGTTTTTAATCTTGATGGGACTATACCGGCAGTACACTTCCTGCTGGAGTTCGTATAAATATGCAGACTTGGGCAGTGCGTAAGTAAGCGCTAACAAAATAAACAAAGAACAACCAAGTTTTACCGTGTAGATTGTACATCTCAACAGTAATAAAATAAATGAATCATCATACACAAGTATGGTGATTTCGTAATCCTCACTTTGTTGATATGGCACAATAGACCATTTAGAGGACGGGGATTGGCTACTTTTAATAAACGAAGATTTAAGCCGGGGGGAATCCACCGGCTTTCTTGTTATCAGAACTTAATGCAATCGAGATTTTTAGGAGGAATACATCATGAAGCTGCTGATCATAGATGACGAAGACAGAACGAGGGACATGCTGTGTAACCATGTGGAATGGAGAGAATTAGGTATTCATGAGGTAGAGACTGCACGTAATGGATTGACTGCTCTAGACTTAAGCCGTGTTTTTCTCCCTGATATTGTTCTCTGTGATATCCGGATGCCGAAGATGGATGGCATACAATTTGCTAAATTACTCAGGGAAGAAGATTTATCATGCAAACTGCTGTTCATGAGCGGATTCTCAGATAAAGAGTACTTAATGTCTGCAATTCGGCTGAATGCCCTAGACTATATTGAGAAGCCAATTAATCTGGATAAAGTTCGAGAGGCAGTCGGGGCAGCCGTTAAATCAAGGGAACATGATGAGAAGAAAAGGCTTGAGGAACGCCAAATGCAGAACGCCTATGATAAAGGACTCCCTTATCTAAGACAGGAGATGGTTCGTAAGTTAATCGCGGTTCCGAGCTCACTCAATGTACAGAAAGCTCTTGAGAGCAGAGAGACTTTTCTTTTGCCTCCGGAAGGAGTGTACACCGTGATTGTCTCATCCATATACTGGGGGCGGCTTCAGTGTATTGAAGACTCAAGACAGTTACAGGAAGATTTATTACGTAGGCTGAGCATGAATAGCACACTTACTTCACTTCGTTGCATTTGTGGATTCGACTCTAGACAATTTTTGATTTTCATACTACCAGAAGCTTATGGAAGCACCTATAGGGAACAACGTAGCGTGCTGGAAAAGCTTTATGCAGAAGTAACCGACACTATAGGCATCAATATCCCTTTTTCCATGGGAGTTGGGGAGTCAGTAAAAGAACGAGTAAAGATCCCAGATTCCTACAGAACAGCGATGGATGCGTGTAGCCTTCATTACTATAGCGATGGCAGTCGATTAATTTTTGCCAGTGAACTTGGAGATAACCAAGAATTGGCTACGGATTGGGATTTGGTTCGCCGTTTACGTAACTTTCTGCAACAGGAAGATATTGAAGCTGCCCGCAACTTAATTATGAATTGGACTAAGAAAGCTAGGTTGGCCTGTGATTTAGATATTATTCGACTCAAGGACTCCTATTTTCAATTTTTACTGGTCATTCTTGATGTTGCTGTACAGTTAGGATTCACGGATACGGATGAGGATACAGAACGTCGATACATCTGGAAGGAAATTGACCAGGTTCCCGATCTCTCAAGTATGGAGGAGTACATTCTTTCCTTCCTGGATCTGTTCCAGTTATCGTCTCAACAGGACGGTAGTTCCGCCAAAATGCGGGAAATACTGCAATATATACACAAACGTTTTCATGAAAAAGGTTTTTCAATTCCGGATATTGCCCATCATGTGGGTTTAAATGAGACGTATCTCAGTTCCTTATTCAAAAAACAGAGGGGAAGTACAATTAAAGAGTATATCTCCTCCCTGAGAGTGGAGAAAGCCAAAGAACTTCTACTGGCGAAAGGGCTAAAACTGTATGAAGTAGCTGACCTGACTGGTTTTTCTGATGCTAATTACTTTACAACCTTCTTCAAGAAATATGCAGGTTGCACGCCTTCGGAGTATAGGGAGAGGATGTCCAAATGAAACGGAGAACTTTCGCTGACTTTAGTATCCGTTACAAGCTGTTTGCTTCCTATTTAATGGTTATCATCCTGCCTTTGATTCTGCTACTCTTGGTGCATCTATATCTGAGCACAAATGAAATAGAGAAGCAGGCAAAGTACTCAGCTCAAAAAATGCTGGAGGAGACCAAGTCGCATCTGCATTATCGTGCTGAAATGGTCAAAGAAGTTTTGAATTCAATTGCATTCAGTGACACGGTTCAGAATCTCGTATCCGAAGATCCCAAACGGTATGAGGATGTTAACCTTTGGGGATTGGATGCAAACAGGCTAAGCCGCGTAGTAGGACAGTTTAGTTACAATTCAGACATTGAATTTGTTCAGATCTATATGAAACAGGGGCTCGCATCAGTCACTGAGAGCGTAGATTTTTTAAGCATGGGGAATATAGAGCGCAGACTCTGGTTCAGGAATTTCGTGGACAGCCATTCTGTGCTAACTTGGCTGCCTTCTTCAATCCTGGAAGAAAAAAATGACAATAATTCCATATCAGTACTTCGCGTTATACCTAGTTCTCATAACATCATGAAAATAGACGGCATTGTGCGGGCTATGATTTCACAGAGCACAATGAAATCTATATTGGAACATGCTATGGCGACTCCGTCCACTTCCGTTGCTTTATTTAACGAACAGGGCAATATCCTCAGTACCTCTGAGACTTTTGAATATACAACTATAGAATTTGAAGAAATCTTGTCAAAGGCTTTGAGAGGACGACGTATGAACATTTGGGAGGATAACTTGGAATTCAACGGACAGCGGATTCTGTTAGGCCTGCAGGAGATACCTGAAACGGATATGCGTGTAGCGATGATTGTACCTTATACAGATATTCTGAAATCAAGCAATGCTATGCGTGATCGGTTAATCTTTATATTTTTGCTGATCATTCCTCTCACATTGGTGCTATCATTCGTCGTTGCGGGTTCTGCAACTAAACGTTTACGCAAACTTACGAGGCATGTGCGTAAGGTCAAGAATGGCGATTTTAGCATGAATCCGCTCCCCGTCAATCAGGATGAAATTGGAGAGCTAACTAGTAATTTTAATGTGATGGTGGATAATGTATCACGATTACTTGAGGAGACTTATTCGCTTGGGCGTGAAGTTAAAAATAAGGAGCTAAAAGCGCTACAGGCACAAATTAATCCTCATTTTCTATACAATACTCTGGAACTGATCAATGCTATGGCGATCAACTCCGGAAATGGGGAAATCTCCAAAGTAGTGGATCGATTAGCCTTATTCTATAGGCTGAGCTTATCCAATGGTAGGGAAAGTGTCACTTTGGAGAGTGAACTCAGGCATGTGGAATCCTATGTATCGATTCAGAATATGCGATTTAATAACGCAATCACATTGACCATGGACGTTCAACCAGAGTTGTTACATTGTGAGGTACCCAAAATTATGCTTCAGCCTCTGATTGAGAATGCAATATTGCATGGGATCTTGGAAAGCGAATCTGAAAAAGGGGAAATTTCTGTTACCGCCAGAACAGATAATGGAAATTTGCTTGTGGAAGTTAGTGATAACGGTATCGGTATAGATGGAGAAGTGCTAGAAAATATTCTAAACAGCTCGGTTAGCAAAGGTACGGGTGGCTTTGGTATTTGGAACATTCAGGAGCGTATAAAGTTGAATTATGGATCTCAGTACGGATTGTTATACAAAAGTCAACTGGGTAAGGGAACCACTGTACAAATATGTATCCCAAAAAAGTAAGCGTTAACAAAGGATTTTAAAGAAGATCAGAGCTTTCCCTCGTAGGATGAGAATCACCGTTCCATTACAATGTGAAAGGAGAGAGGCATTCAGAAGGAGGTTGCATATGAACGTCAAGTTAGAGCGATCTGTAGTGACGAAACCCAAAAAAATAAAAGGGCTTTCCCCACTACAGGAAATAAAGAAAAACTGGGTTTTGTATTTAATGTTTGTACCGATCGCTGTTTTCTTCATCATTTTCTCTTATATACCGATGACCGGTATCGTAATGGCTTTTAAGGAGTTCAACTACAGGGATGGAATTTTCTTAAGCCCCTGGAATGGGCTCGAGAACTTCGAGTACTTCTTTCAGTCCGGCAAGGCATGGATCGTGACAAGAAACACAATCTTGTACAATGTAGTGTTCCTAGGACTATATACGTTGTTCTCAATATTGGTTGCGGTATTGCTATCAGAGACGTATAACAAATTTTTCAAAAAAGCTGCACAGACATTAATGTTTCTGCCTTACTTTATATCATGGGTTACCGTATCAGCGTTCGTTTATAACTTTTTCAACTATGAGTTTGGTATAGCCAACGTATTCCTGAGAAATCTCGGGCTGGAGGCTATGGATATTTATTCGACTGAAAGCTACTGGTATCTATTGCTTCCTTTGCTTTACGTGTGGAAGTGGGTTGGGTTTGGAAGTGTTTTATACTTGGCAGCGATTGTCGGGATTGATCAAGAGATCTATGAAGCAGCAACAATTGATGGAGCTAGTCGTTTCCAGAAAATTATGAGAATAACTCTCCCTTTGCTCAAACCTACAGCGGTAGTACTGATATTACTTGGACTTGGACGAGTCATGCGTGGTGAATTCGATATGTTCTACCAGCTAATCGGTAACAATGGGGCCCTTATGAATGCTACAGATATTATTGATACGTTAGTGTTCCGCTCTCTTATGGGTACTCAAGATTTCGGTATGGCTTCATCAGTGGGACTCTATCAGTCCGTACTCACTTTAATCATTATCCTGATTGCTAATTATCTCGTACGTCGTTATGACAAAGAGAACGCACTGTTCTAACTAAAACTTAGAAAGGAGGAAATTTCGTGAATAAAAATAAATTAAATTCAGCTCCTATTTTCCAAGCATTTTCTTATACTGTTGTAGCAATTGTCGCCATCTTATGTTTGCTTCCGTTTATCGTCCTTATCTCAGGTTCCATCTCGGATGAAGGTCAAGTTTTAGCAAAAGGCTATTCCTTTATTCCTCGGGGCTTTTCATTGGATGCATATGCCTTTATCTTCCGCAATCCTGCTGAAATCCTCTCCGCTTATCGAGTATCAATAATTGTTGCAGTGGTTGGAACCGTTCTATCACTGCTGATCTCCACGATGGCAGCCTATGTGATGTACCGTAAAGAAGTGAAGTATCGGAACAAACTGGCGTTTTTCCTGTTCTTCACCACATTATTTAGTGGAGGATTAGCTCCCTTTTTCATCTGGGTTACCAGTTACTTGCATCTGAAGAACACGCTTGCAGTGTTGATACTGCTTCCTATGTTCAACGTGATGTACGTATTGATCCTCCGAAGCTTTATTAAAGGCTCGGTGCCTGAGCCGCTGGTGGAATCAGCGAAAATTGACGGAGCAGGAGACTTTCGAATCTTCTGGCAAATGGTTCTGCCGCTCTGCAAACCAGCACTTGCTTCAATCGGCCTGTTCACTATTTTAGCCTACTGGAATGACTGGTGGACACCTATGATGTTCACTGACAAACAGGAGTATGTACCCCTGCAGTATATGCTCTATAAGATGTTGTCTTCAATGAATATGTCAGCTGCCCTGGCTCAGCATGTATCCTCTCTTGAAATGCCGAAGGAAACATTCAAGCTTGCTATGACCGTTATTGCTACAGGGCCGGTTGTGATTCTCTTTCCATTCCTTCAACAGTATTTTGTTAAAGGGATCACCATTGGTGCTGTTAAAGGCTAAATGTTATTAGAGTGCTAGGCTTGATATGAATCCTTTTTATTCAGGATTTATATAAAAATATTTAAATAAGGGGGAAGAAAAATGAAGAATTTCAAGAGAAATATGAAGGTCATTCTAGTTATGATGCTATCTCTCACACTGCTATTGTCTGCCTGTTCAAAAGGCAATGAAGACAATGCAAGCTCTACTAGCAATGAAGATCCAACAGGGCAAAAAGAAGTTGTTCTTAAAGGTTATCTGCTAGGTGAGGCGCCAAAGGGAATGCCTGAGGTACTTGAAACGTTGAATAAGAAACTTAAAAAGGACATTAATGCTACGATTGAGTTGAATTATATCAGTTGGGGAGATGTGCAATCCAAGTACCCATTGTTGTTGGCAACGGGCGAAGATTTGGACTTTATCTTCTCAGCAGACTGGAATTATTATGTTGAACAATCGAATAAAGGAGCCTTTTATGAGCTGAAACCAGAGGATATAGCAAAATATATGCCGAAAAAATCGGCTGCTATGGATTCCGCTGCTTGGGAAGAAGCCAAGATTAACGATAAAATATATATGATTCCGAAAACAACTCCAGACAGTAATGTTTTTGTATCTGTGCTCCGTAAAGATATTATGGCGGAAGCAGGGCTTACTGAGGTGAAACACCTTTCTGAGATCGGCTCGTATCTGGAGGCTGTGAAGAAAAATCATCCAAATATGGTTGGCTTAAATCTTGACTCACAGGTAGATCTGCCAACACCATATCAACATTTGATGCGAGAGAAAGTGGGCTTTACGGGCGGCTCACTTGGGGGTGGACCTTTGTCTCAGGGGGCGGCTTTTGATTTCACAGATCCGTCGTCTGGAAAAATTTATAGCATGGTTGAAGAGCCTTACTTAAGTGCCCAGAAATATGCGGCTAATATCATGAAGGACTGGTATGACAAAGGTTATGTCAACAAAAATCCCTATGCCAATAAAATTCGCTCCAAAGATAATTTTGTTGAAGGCAAATCTGCGGTAGCGTTTGGCAACAGCATTGATATTGCAGCGACTATTGAAGCTGCTGAAGCAAAAGGAATTGAAACTTACATCATTCCATCGTTGATGCCAAACGGGAAAGTCCCGATGGGCAATCACATTGGGGCTGGGATCTCCATTGCAGCAAATTCCAAAAATCCAGAACGTGTAATGCAGGCATTTGACCTTATTATGGAAGACCCTTCATATGTGTATTTAACTTATTTCGGAATAGAAGGTAAGAACTATGTGGTCAAGGATGATAAAGTCGGTTTGCCGGAAGGGCTGACAGCTGAAACAAACACCTATCCTCCTGATTCCGCAGGCTTCTGGTTCGTAAATAAAGCTTTGTTTAAGCCAATGAGTACTTGGCCGAAGACTTATATTGACTTCTGGGAGAAACAGGACGAATACAATACCTCAGACTACGCACTTAATGGATTTAACTTCAACACTGAGAACGTGAAAACACAGATTGCAAACTTGGCCAATGCATCCACACAGTATGCCAACCCGATTTACATCGGTGCAGTTAAGGATGTAGACAAAGCATTTGATGAACTGAATAAAAACTTAAGTAGTGCTGGTCTGGAAAAGGTCAAAGAAGAGGCACAGACACAAGTTGATGCTTTTCTCACGAAGAAGAAATAGAAATATCTTCTTTCCAACGAAATGAATTTTTTTACTGATGATGATTCAGTCTACGAGAGCGCAGTATGTGTACTGCGCTCTTTCTAGCAAATAATTTAAGCTTCCTTCTATATAACTATGTTATCTCCTTCAGAAAAAGGGCGAGGATCTTACAATTGTATTTTATTGAAAGTGAGTTGAACATTATGATTGGCACTTGGCATTTCTTATATGAGACCGTTCATACGACCATAAAAATGCAGTTCATTATTGGAAAAGAGGAGAATTTCACCTTATCTGTTATTCTTGAGCCCTTTCCATTTCCAGTTGATATTAATAATGTGAAAATCGATGGTAACCTATTGCAGGCAAGGGGTACGTCTCAATTTGTACCAGGAGAGGGTTTTGAATTTGATTTGACTTTTGAGGGCAAGGAGTTCCAAGGAAGAATCAAGATTCCCTATCAGGAAGAGTTCTTTGTTATAGGGGCAGAAGGAACTGGACCATCCCTTGAAGATTTGCTCATTTCTAAACTCTCTAATTACAGGAAACAAAATGTAAAACAACGGAGTGATAATGAGATCCGTCATGAGGTTGACACGTTACTAAAGAAGATGTCCGTTACTGATAAGATTGGTCAAATGAGCCAGTGCATGTCTACCAATCTTTCTCTGGGATCTGATATTGATTCTGAGTCGCCAGAAAAGCTTGTTTCCGAAGGAAGAGCAGGCTCAGTATTGTCGGCTGTTAACAGCAATCGTGTGTTCGAATTGCAGAAAATTGCGGTAGAACAATCTCCGCACGGTATCCCACTGTTATTTAACTTTGATGTAATTCACGGATTTCAGACTATATTTCCGGTACCACTCGCCTGGTCATGTAGTTGGGACATGACAGCGATCCGGGAAGCCAGTGTAATTGCCGCAAAGGAAGCAAGCGCTACAGGAATAACCTATAACCACGGGCCGATGGTCGATATTACAAGAGACCCACGCTGGGGACGTGTTGTTGAGGGGGCAGGAGAAGATCCTTATTTGGGAAGTTTAATCGCAAAAGCTCAAGTGGAAGGTCTTCAAGGGAATAGCCTGTTCGATTCAGAGACAATTATAGCTTGCTTGAAGCATTTTGTCGCATACGGTGCTGCTGAAGCCGGTCGGGATTACAACACAGTAGATATATCTGAAGGAACGCTACGCAATGTATATCTGCCACCATTTCAAGCAGGCATTAATGCTGGTGCAGGGTCGGTTATGAATTCCTTTAACACTTATCAGGGAGTTCCGGTTGCGGGTAACCAATATATTCTTAATGAACTCCTTCGAAAAGAGTTGGGATTTAACGGAATATTGATCTCCGATTACGGCTCCATTGATGAAATTGTCGCTCATGGAAATGCGAAAGACAGTAAAGAAGCAGCAAAAAAAGCACTGGATGCCACGATGGATATCGAAATGGTGACTCGTTCATATGATCATCTAAACGAATTAATTGAGCAAAGAATCGTAAACATTGAACAAATAAATGAAGCAGTACGTCGAATTCTTACATTTAAATATAAGATCGGTATTATGGACGATCCATACCGTTATATTCGTCCCGAGAAAGAAAAAGAATATCATTTTCATCCGGCACATCTGGAAGCAAGCCGGAAGTTGGCCCAGAAGTCCATTGTTCTATTAAAGAATAACGGTGTTCTTCCCATTGAAGACAAGGCAAAAAAAATTGCGGTGATCGGGCCATTCGGTGATAGCAAGGATATGCTTGGCCCCTGGCAGTGGTCCCGGTATTCGAAGGAGACCGTTACATTAAGAGAAGCTCTGGAAGAGAAGGGAGTTCCGAACACCCACATTCTGATGGAAGCAGGTTGTAAGGTTGAAGAATCATTGGACGGGGGAGTAGAGCGAGCTGTTACAGCGGCAAAACAAGCGGATATTGTTATTCTGGCACTCGGAGAGAGCAGCGAAATGTCTGGCGAAGCTGCGTCCCGTATGGACATTACGCTGCCGAAGGTCCAGCAGGAGCTTGCGGAGACTATCGTTCGTGTGGGCAAGCCAACTGTACTGGTCCTGACGAATGGACGGCCTCTGGTCCTCGATTGGTTTGAGTCACATGTTGATGCCATATTAGAAACATGGTTCTTGGGGTCGCAAGCTGGACATGCCATCACAGATGTGCTCTTCGGTGAATATAATCCATCCGGAAAACTGACAATGAGTTTCCCCGTACATATCGGACAACTACCGGTATACTACAATCACTTTAAAACAGGGAGACCCGTAACGGAAAGTAATAAAGAGGAAAAGTTCTTTTCCAGATATATCGATGGCTCCAATAATCCGTTATACCCGTTCGGTTACGGCCTAAGCTATACGACTTTTGAGATCTCGGATATTCGATTATCTCAAACCCTGATGACGGATTCGGGAAAGATATTTGCCAGTGTAACGGTTACCAATACAGGAGGGCTAGCGGGAGAAGAAACCGTCCAGATGTACATTCAGGATATTTATGGAAGTGTTGTCCGCCCTGTAAAGGAGCTTAAAGGATTTAAAAAAGTAAAGTTAGCACCAGGTGAATCGAAAGATATCTGCTTTAGTATCACAATTGAAGATTTGGCGTACTGGAATTTGGATTTGAAGCATGGAGCTGAACCTGGCGAATTCAAGGTATATATCGGATCGAGTTCATTTGATGTGAAGGAAGCATTGTTTGAGCTTTTACAGCCTATCTGAATAAACGCTTTTAATGATCCGTATTTCATCACTCCTAAAGTCGGCACATGAAGAACGCAAAGTCGTTTTAAGAGTAGAGCCGCTTCACGGCCAACGTAAACTTAAACTAGACTGGATTTCTTTTTGAAATCAATAATACTTGGAGGTAAGACATGATCTATAAAGATGCCAGCAAGTCTATTCATGAGAGAACTGAGGATCTGATTAAACGAATGACTTTAAAGGAGAAAGTAGCTCAGTTATATTGTGCAAATTCTTATGGAGGAGAATCTGTTTATGATAGCAGAATGCATAAATTGAAGGATGGAATTGGTACCGTAAGTTATCTGAATGATTCTTTTACAGGTGACCTGAAGAAAGATAGAGAGACTATAAATGGGATACAAAAATATCTTGTCGAGGAAACCAGATTGGGCATTCCTGGATTGTTCCATAGTGAAGGCATAGCTGGTGCGCAGATCCCTAGCGCTACTACATTCCCCCAGTCACTTAACCTTGCTTCGACTTGGGAACCGACTTTAGCACAAAAAATGGGCGAAGTCGTCAAAAAACAACTCATCTCTTTTGGGTTTAGAGCAGTGCATTCCCCACTATTTGACTTGGCCAGAGATCCGAGATTTGGACGAGTTGGTGAAACCTATGGTGAAGATCCCTATTTAGTTGCTCAAATGGGTGTATCTTTTGTCAAAGGGATACAGGGTGATCATGAAATTATGGCTACAGCGAAGCATTTTGTTGGTTATGGAAATGCAGAAGGTGGAAGAGGAGGCGGCGAACAGCAAATATCTGAGCGAAGATTGCTAGATAGTTATTGTTTCCCCTTTGAAGCTGCCATTCATGAAGCAAAAATAAAAGCGGTAATGAACAGTTACGGCATGCTTAATGACCAGGCTGTGTCTACTTCCAAATGGCTACTCACTGATGTTCTAAGAAACAAGCTGGGTTTTCAGGGATTGGTCGTAGCAGACTACGGTAGCATTACTCATGCTTTTCTACGGTATAGAGTGGCTGAAGATGCGAAAGGGGCAGGTATACTAGCATTCAAAGCTGGAATGGATGTGGAGCAACCTGGAAATCAATGTTATCAGCACTTGGTAGAAGCAGTTGAGTCAGGTGAACTTGAAGAAGCGCATATTGATGTTTCATTAAGAAGAGTTCTTGAAACGAAATTCACATTGGGACTATTCGAGAATCCTTATGAAGCCGGCGACTTCTTTTATGAAATCAAAAAGGTTGAGAATGAAGAATTATCATTGGAAATTGCAGAAAAATCTATGGTATTAGTAAAAAATGAGGATGGTATCCTGCCACTTAACAAGAAGCTGAAAATTGCTCTGATTGGTCCAAACTCGGATACCAAAACAAACTTCTTTGGAGGCTATTCATCCGTTGGATCGGCTAGCACAAAAAGCAGTGATTTTGATAAATCTGAAGAAGATAGCTTTCTGAGAATGCTATACACCGGAACCATTACGGATAATAAAGAATCATTAAAATCGATGGGTATCGAATTTGATGAAAAACCTACTCCTGAACAAAAATCCATTATTTTAAATATGATCAGACAGAATTTGAATTCTGATGATTCATCGAACAGAGTCTATAGAACGAATGAAGAGTTTGTTCAAATGTTTTATCCAGATTGTAAATCTGTGAAGGATGTTCTGGAAGAAGAGTTCGGGAAAGATCGTGTGTTACACGCCAAAGGTTGCGATATATTCAAAGCAATAGATGGGGGAATAGAAACAGTAAAAGCTGCTGTCCAACAGGCGGATATTGTCATCGCAGTGTTAGGCGGCAAAGAAAGCATGATCGATCCTGAAGCTACCTGTGGTGAAAACAAAGATAACATCAATATAGGTCTTGAGAAGCCCCAGTTAGACTTGATGGAAGAAATATTTAAGCTGAATAAACCTGTTATTTCTATTGTGGTTGATGGGCGACCGCTATCAACACCTTATGTGAGCCAACAGAGTAAAGCGGTCCTTTATTCATGGCTTCCGGCTCAGTTTGGGGCAAAAGCTATTGTAAATATCCTTACAGGCAAGATCAATCCTAGTGGAAAATTGCCGGTAACCATAGTAAAAGAATCTGGCCAGATTCCTATGTATAGCAGTAGGCTACCACTCTATGTTGACATCAATGAATATGCTGAATATATCAAAACTAACCAAAACACCCCGCTCTACCCATTTGGACATGGATTAAGCTATACCCAATTTGAATACAGCGAATTGGTACAGAATGCCTCGGTTCAGGCAGACGGTGACCTCAGCATCGCATTTAAGTTAAAAAACACCGGACAAGTTGCAGGTGAAGAAGTAGTCCAAGTTTATATTAGGGATCAAGTGAGCAGTGTTGCAAGACCTGTGAAGCAGTTGGTTGGATTTGCACGGGTTACCCTGGATGTTAATGAAACAAAAATAGTTCAATTTAAGGTAAGTATGAAACAGCTGGCATTTCATGATTTAAATATGGATCAGATTGTTGAGCCAGGTAAGATGGAAATGTATATAGGTGCGTCCTCCCAAGATATCCGTTTAAAAGGTGTATTTGCAATTATAGGCGAGAAACTTATTGTTGAACGTAAAGTGTTCTCATCACAGGTAACAATTACAGAGCTATAGGGGTGAGAAAATGATTAGAGAAAATATCGACCGGGCTTGGGAGTTTAGCCATGGTATCCCATCGAGAGTACCTGGCTCCGCCCAGCCAGGTAGATTATTGAATTTACCGCATGATTTCATGATTGAGATAGATACAAAGCCAGAGGCGCCGGGAGGTTCATTAACGGGTTATTACGATGGGGGAATTGGAACTTACACAAAGATTCTTGATATTCCCGAAGAATACGCTGATAAAAGGGTTCTGGTTGAATTTGACGGTGTTTACATGAACGCGACGGTTAAATTGAACGGGCATGTGGTTACGAAACATCATTACGGCTATTCTCCGTTTCACGCCGATCTTACGCCTTATTTGAAGCCGGGCAGGCCTAATAATCTTATGGTTACTGTCAATAACGGCGCACAACCAAATGCACGCTGGTATTCAGGCTCCGGGCTTTACCGTCATGTCGACTTGCTTGTAGCTCAGAAGGTGCATATCGTTCCGTGGGGCATTTTTGCCCATAACTCACATATTGTAAACGGAACTGCATTTGTTTTTGTTGAAACGACAGTTGAAAATTCTACTTCGGCTCCCGCCGATGTTTGGTTGAATGTCAATATGATGAGAGAAGTCTCCGGAATCAAAGCGGGAACCGGACGTGTGAAAGTACATGTGCCTGCTGGAGAGAAGGTTGTCGGTAGGGTACGGGTTGCAGTTGAACATGCAGATCTTTGGGATATCGATTCTCCTAATTTGTATAGAATCACAGCAGAGTTGACCGACAATAAGTCAGTTCTGGATCATGATAGCACTCAATTCGGGATAAGAACGATATCTGTTGACCCGCTTAACGGATTTATGTTAAATGGACGTTCACTTAAGCTTAAAGGTGGTTGCGTCCATCATGACAATGGCATTTTAGGTGCAGCTTCGTTTAGGGACAGTGAATTCCGCAAAATGAAGCTACACAAAGATAATGGATATAATGCTATTCGTTTTGCCCATAATCCGATGTCAAGAAATTTACTAGACGTTTGTGACCGTTTAGGGCTGTTGGTTATTAATGAAGCGTTCGATGTTTGGACGATGGAGAAAAACGCTCAAGATTATAGTCTGTACTTTGTAGAAAATTGGATGAACGATCTGGAAACATTTATGCTACGTGACCGGAACCATCCGAGTATCATCATGTGGGCAACAGGCAATGAGGTGCTTGAACGCGGAGGGATGTCAGATGGTTACCGTCTGGCAGCGCAATTGGCGGCAAGAGTGCGTGAACTTGATCCTACTAGGTTGGTTACGAATTCCATATGTTCTTTTTTTAACGGTCTTGATGATGCAGATACTGCTACTTTTTATGAGGAAATGTCTTTACTTCTCGAAGATGGCGAAGGTTTCACCCCAAATTATGATACTGATTTTGGTATGAAAATCTGGCCTGAGTATTCAGAAGCGTTCGCCGCACCTTTAGATGTCGTGGGATATAATTACATGAACTATCATTATGCGAATGCTATCGAGCACTATCCAGACCGGGTGATCTGCGGCACCGAAAGCATGCCACCTCAGTGTGATAAGTACTGGCATGATGTAGAACGGTTTTCCCATGTAATTGGTGATTTCGTATGGACGAGCCATGATTACATTGGCGAAGCAGGACTCGGGAAAGTGAAATATGTCCATCGGGATGAAACCCGTAATACTCATAACAGTATTGGCAATTCTCCTTACCCATGGCGTTTGGCCAATTGTTCAGATTTTGATCTCTGTGGGTTTGCACGTCCTCAGCTATTCTACCGAAAAATTGTTTGGGGTTCCGATGAGACCTTCATAGCTGTTAGAAATCCGGGAAACTTCGGGAAGCTGGAGATTCTGAGCAGATGGGGTTGGCCAGAATGTGAGCATCATTGGAGTTGGACGGGTTCAGAGAAGCTTCCTATACAGGTAGATATTTACTCCAGAGCTGAAGAAGTGGAACTGATTCTTAACGGAAAGAGTCTCGGCAGAAATTCTGCGGGTAAGACGAACAGGTACACAGCCAGTTTTGAACTTATATATGAACCAGGTACTTTGGAAGCGGTGAGTTATATAGATGGCAAGCGCATTTCATCTGATATCCTCATCACCGCGGGAAAACCCGAAGGTATTAGGATTGTTACCGACAAGAAAGAGCTTGTTGCAAATGGACAATCTTTAATCTATGCAGTTGTAGAGATCGTTGATGCAGAAGGGACATTGGTACCAACAGCTGAACTAAAAGCAACAGCAAAGTTGTCTGGTGCGGCAACATTGGCAGCTTTTGGGACGGGCAGGCCGCAAACCACAGAGAACTATACGAAAGGCGAATTTACTTCGTATCAAGGGAGATTGCTTGCTATTGTTCGTGCTAGCTATGAAGTTGGTATGTCAACAATGATGGTTGAGATTGACGGACTGAATCTCGAATCAATTGAGATCCCTGTACAATAGTTTTAATTAGGAGTGATAACATGAAAGTAAATAAAATACACCGTTTTACTGAAGATGGTAATTCCTGCATCATCAATACGCCACGCACTCCAAGACATTGGTACAACTACTTGTGGAGTGAACAAGGGTATTGCACACAAGTTTCCCAAATCGGGCATGGCCGAAGCTACTATATCAATTCAAAAGCTGATATGTGTATGATCAATAATCAGGATGCAAAGTATTTGTACCTACGTGATGATGATGCCAATGTATTCTGGAACATTGGGGAAGGCCCACTAAACGAAGAAGTTGAGGATTTCTCATGCGAACATAATATCGGATATTCCATCCTCCAGTCCCAAAAGAACGGTGTCCATGCTTCCTGGAAGCTTTTTGTTCCCCATGAAGGCTACAACGAGGTTTGGATGGTTAAAGTGAAAAATAATACGGATGTAATGAAGCGAATCAGCGTATTTTCTGCCGTGAGCTTTGAATTGGAAGGCTTTAAATACCCACGGTATTACGAAATGTACAGAAGTTGTGAAACCTTTTTCAATGAGCAATTGAATGGAATTTATTGTGAGTCCAAACATCCCTTCGCACCACACAATAGATATAACGGTTATATCGCATGTTCTGAAACTGTCCACGCCTTTGATGGCAATCTTGGAACGTTTCTGGGGGAACTGGGGACGTATACCCGATTGGATTCTATGCCGGCGCCATTGTTCCAGCGGCCTGATGTTGTGGTTAAGGGTAGAGATTGTGCGAATTCTCTGACTACGCTTGCTAATCTTGGTGGCGTTTTGCAGAACAAGCTGTTACTGGCACCCGGTGAAGAGAAAGAACTGTATTATGTGCTGGGAGTCAGCGAATCACTCGAAGAGGCTGTTCAAACCGTCGTGGACTATAGCACAGGTGATCGTATAACACGAGCATTACTTGAAACACAGGAATTCCAGATGAGCAAATACGCGAGTCTCCAAATTAACACACCTGATGAGAAGCTGAACGTGATTATGAATGAATGGGTTAAAAAACAGGTGGACTTCTGTATTGTTGGCAAGAAGGGGGTAAGGGACAACCTTCAGATTGCAGTTGGACTGCTTAACTACAGGCAGGAGAGGGCCAAGGAGGAGATCATTGAATGCTTGCGGCATCAGTTTAAGGCTGGGCATGCCGTACTAACATGGTATCCATATGACGCTACCCGTTATTCAGACCAGCCCTTCTGGATTATCTGGTCTGTATGTGAGTTGATTAAGGAGACTGGAGATTATTCTCTTCTGGATATGGAAATTGGATATCAGGACGGAGGTTCAGCAACGATGCTGGAACATGTAAAGGCTGCAGTCAACCGGTTAATAGAGGACAAAGGAAAACATGGTCTGGTACGCATTTTCTTCGCGGATTGGAATGATGCTTTGAATATTACAACTGATCCCGATGCGGAATCTGTTATGTTGTCTGAGCAATTCTGTTATGCCCTGAAAGAGCTCTCAACATTGATCCGGCGACTGGGAGACGCTGATTATGCAGGATATCTGGATGATCAGTACAATATCCTTCGTAGTGCGATTAACAATGTGGCTTGGGACGGAAGCTGGTATATGCGTGCCCTTAGTAAAGAAGAGAATATCGGCTCCAAAGATAGCACAGGAAGTAAAATCTATATTAACGCTCAATCGTGGGCTGTTCTTGCAGATATTCCGGATGAAGAGAAGTTGCCCAAAGTGCTGGAATCCATGGACAGCATGGAGCATGATTTTGGTTTCCCGATCAATATGCCTCCATATATGGAATATTCCCCGCATGTTGGCCGAATGTCCGGCATGCTACCGGGGCTATTCGAGAACGGCGGCGTTTACTGTCATGCAACTGGTTTCAAGATTATGGCCGATTGCAAGGCAGGCAGAGGAGCAGAAGCGATACGTACACTACTGAAAATCATTCCAGACAGTGAAGCGAATCCATCTACAGAATCCGGAGCAGAGCCATATGTCTTCACGAATTGTTATTCGATCCACCCCAAATATTATGGAAAATCCTATCAATCATGGACAACAGGAACCTCGGCTTGGGGACTCATATCGCTTTTGGAGGGGATTATGGGGATCAAGCGGGATTATGATGGTCTCCGAATTGATCCATGTTTCCCTGCTGATTGGGAGCAGGCCCAGGTGTACAGGGAATTCCGCGGCACACGTTATGAGATCACCATCAAGAATCCAATGAAGCTATCCAAAGGAAAACCGGAGATAAAGGTGGACGGCAATCGTATAATCGGAAATCTTCTCCCTCACTTCTCTGACGGAAAGATTCATCATGTAGAAGTTACTCTTAATCCTGTCGTTTAACACCAAGCGTAGGTTGCTCTAAATACCCATCAGGAGCGAAACGAAAGATGGAGCTTGAATTATTTAGAGATCGATTGATGTTGGATCTGTTAGTTCGTCGTCAAATGAATATCAAAATGTCGTTAAGTGAGCAGTCTCCCAGGTTGAAAGAAATTAAAATGTGAATGTATACATTTTATTGAAAAATATTTCTTATATCGAGGAGGATATTATGCCAAAAAATCGAAGTTTGCTTAACGCATTGCTTATCATTGCCATGTTACTGTTGTCAGCCTGTAATAACAGCAGCAATAACAATAATGGAGAGACAACTGCAGAATCCGATTCATCTGCAGAACCCGGCGAACTGACTGAACTAACGGTTGCTTTTCCAATTTTTGCTGCACTTCCGAAGGATATGTCCTTGATTGAAGAAGCAGTTAGTAAAATAGCCGAAGAAAAAATTAATGTTAAAGTCAAATTATTGCCTATTAGTTTTTCCAACTGGATCCAGCAAGTAAACTTGATGTTTTCAAGCGGAGAAAATCTGGATCTAATGCCAACAATCTATGCCTACAACACAGCAATAACTCAAGGTCAATTGATTCCGCTGGATGAACTTCTTAACAAGCATGGAGAAGGTATCATTGCAGCATTGGATCCAGCTTATCTGGATGCTTCAAGGGTGAATGGAGCCATATTTGGTGTACCAACTTTGCATGAAATGGCTTATGTTAATGGCATCACAATGCGAGAAGATATTCTCGAAAAAAAACAAATTGATACAAGTAAACTTCGAAAGCTTGAAGATCTAGAAAAAGTTTTGAAAGCGGTTAAAAATAGTGAGCCGGCTACAGCACCTCTAATCCCGTCAACAGGGGCATCTATTCTTGATAACTATCAGACGTTTGACAGATTGGATAATCATCTAGGCGTTCTTCCTGATTTTGATAATGGACTAAAAGTTGTTAATTGGTATGGTACAGAAGAATACGCAGAGCAGCTTCACATGCTTAGAAGATGGTACCAGGATGGTCTAATTCTTAAAGATGCTTCAACGAATCAGGTGAATGCACAAGATCTAATCGATTCTAATCGTGGTTTTGCGTTTCTACTAAATGCTCATCCCGGAGCACTTCACTTTGAAGAAGAGGGAGATAAATCTACCAGTAAAGTACCAATGAAAACCATAGCATTTTCAGACCCTCCCGTGTCTACAACGGCCCATATTACAAACACAATGTGGGGGATCACTTCCAATTCTAAATCTCCAGATAAAGCAATGGAATTTCTTAATCTGATGTACTCTGATAAAGACATCTCGAATCTATTGATCTGGGGAATTGAAGGCAGGCACTACAAAGTCTTAACTGGTAATGTCATCGATTTTCCTGAAGGTGTCAATGATCAAAATTCAGGATATCGATTAAATGCCGGTTGGATGTTTGGTAATCAATTTATCGCCCATGTCTGGCAAGGAACAGATCCGGATATCTGGGAAAAAGTAAAACAGTTTAATGAGTCAGCTGTAAAATCAAAGGCTCTTGGTTTCACGTTCGATCCAACAGCGGTCAAAACAGAAATTGCAGCCATTGGAAATGTTATTTCACAATACCGTCTCCCTCTTGAGACGGGAAGTGTTGATCCAGATAATGTGCTGCCGAAGTTTTTAGACAACTTGAAGATTGCAGGAATTGACAAGGTGATTGAGGAGAAACAGAGACAACTCGACATATGGGCGAAATCCAACCAATAAATTGCTGCCTATTGTATCATCCAATTCTTTGGAAGGGAACGATGCCTAATGATTATTACGAAACTCAAAACGAATCGAATTATGAATCCATTGGGATTCTCCTTGGGTGATTGGCCTAGACTTTCTTATGTAGTCACGTGTACTGATGCTAAGAAGCAGACCGCAGCTAGGTACGAAGTAGCACTGGCCGAAGATTTTTCTTCCATCATATTTGATAGTGGTAAGCAAACAGATATCGACAGCCTCTCCTTCGAGCTTCGGATCGAGCTTCAACCCAGAACTCGCTATTTCTGGCGGGTAGAGGTGTGGGCAGACAATGGAGACCATGCTGTAAGCGATGTTGCTTGGTTCGAAACGGCAAAATTAGACGAATCGTGGGAGGCGAAGTGGATCATACCTGTAATGGACACGGAGCATCACCCAGTCCTTAGCAGAACTTTCAAACTCATAAAGTCAGTTGATTCCGCCCGTGCATACGTATGTGGTCTTGGATTGTACGAGATGCAGATTAATGGTATCAAGGCAGGTGACGAGTATTTCGCCCCTCACTTTAACGCCTATAACAAGTGGCTACAATATCAGACGTATGACATTACAGGGTTATTGCGCGAAGACGAAAACCAGGTAGAGGTGATTCTCGGGAACGGATTATACAAAGGACGTTTCGGATTTGATGGTTATTCCAGAGAATTATACGGTAACGAGTTCTCGCTATTATGTGAAATTCGGGTCAAGTATACTGACGGAACAACGGAGATTCTGAAATCTGATACGGATTGGATTGCAAGTAGAAGCCCGGTTTTGAGTGGTAATTTGTATGATGGCGAAGTCTACGATGCAACATTCAAGGCCACAGAATTGCATTCAGTTCGTGAAGGTAATCTAGGCTTCGAACGTCTTACTTCAAGGTTAAGTCTTCCTGTTGTAGTGAAGGAGGAATTAAAGCCGATTGAGGTCATTGTCACACCGGGAGGTGATACAGTGCTTGATCTGGGTCAAAACATGGTTGGTTGGATAAAATTCCGTACACATGCTTCGAAAGGAACGGTGATTCGTCTTCAACATGGTGAGGTTCTGCAGGACGGGAACTTCTATCGAGATAACCTTCGAACAGCCAAGGCAGAATATGTTTATACAGCTAATGGGGAAGAAACAATCGTTCGTCCGTTCTTCACTTTCTATGGCTTCCGGTACGTCAAGGTGGAAGGCTGGCCGGGAGAGCTCGATCCTAGCGACTTTACAGGCTGTGTGCTTTACTCTGATTTGGAACAAATTGGAGTAATTGAGACGAGCAACCCGCTTGTAAATAGGTTGTTTGAGAATGCGCTTTGGGGACAAAAAGGTAATTTCCTGGACGTTCCTACAGATTGCCCTCAAAGAGACGAACGAATGGGATGGACAGGAGATGCCCAAGTGTTCTCAGGGACCGCTTGTTTTAACATGGATTCGTACACTTTCTATTCAAAGTATGGTTATGATATGGCTCTTGAACAAGAGGATCGCGGGGGAATGGTACCAATGGTCGTTCCCGCAGTGAACGTTCCGAGCGGTGGCTCAAGTGCATGGGCTGACGCGGCCACGATTATTCCCTGGAACGTGTATCTTCATTATGGAGACATGGGCATATTACGCCAGCAGTACAAGAGCATGAAGAGTTGGGTTGACTTTATTATTCTTGCTGACGAGGATTCGGGCTGCAGCAGACTGTGGACGGTCGGTTTTCATTTAGGAGACTGGCTTGCGCTAGACGGGAACGATCCTGAGTCGGTAATAGGAGCCACTGACACGGCCTTTATCGCCTCTGCCTATTATCACTATTCCTCAAAATTGGTCGCCAAAGCGGCAAAGGTGCTTGGCTTCGAAGATGACCAAGTCTATTACGAACGGATTTCCGGGGAAGTCAAACAGGCGATAGAGGACGAGTTTTTTTCAAAAAATGGCCGTCTTGCGATTGATACCCAGACTGCATATGCCATAGCACTGTATATGGACCTAGTCCCGGCTGCGTATCAGAAGCGTGTTATAGAGGGTTTAGTCATTCGGCTTCGGAAGGATGACTATCATCTCCAGACTGGATTTGTCGGAACACCTTATCTAAATTTCGCATTGTCAAACCATGGTTGTGAAGAACTTGCCTACTCACTATTGCTCAACGAAGATCATCCGAGCTGGCTCTATGCAGTCAAGCTTGGAGCGACGACGATCTGGGAACGTTGGAATTCCATTGACTCGGATGGCAAAATCGGTCCACCTGGGTTGAACTCCCTGAATCACTATGTCTATGGTGCGATTGCAGAATGGATGTACCGAGTAATCGCAGGAATGAACCCAGATGAAGAAGTACCGGGTTTTCGCCGAGTCATTTTGACACCGAAGCCGAATTTTCGTTTACAGTGGGCGAAAGCTGTGGTCGATTCGGCGGTAGGCACTTATAAGAGTGCATGGTCATTTGATGAAGACGGGAGACTTGAATTCCGTTTCGAGATTCCGTTTCATTCAACGGCTTATGTTGTCCTGCCAAGAGCATCTGTGGGTACAATCTCAATTAATAACAGTTTGGAGTTAAATGTGCCCATGGTTCAAGATGGAGAGGATGTAAAGCTTGAATTAGAGAGTGGAAACTACCTGATTCAATATATGCCGAATAGGAGCTATATTAAAACTTTTAGCACATATACACCGCTTGTTGATCTGGTTGTGAACGAACATGCACGTAAGCTGATTGAACCAGTAGTTCCTCCTGGTTTTGAGATGGAACCAAGTTCGATTTGGTACAAGGTTAGAGACGCTTCAATCAGAGATTTTGTCGCTCATTTTCCTATGGATACAAGCATACTTGAGGAGTTAGATGAAAAATTAAAGGCGATTAGGTAATTCTGACAGGAACTAATCTTCAAAGTCGATATAAATGAATTAATATACATTTATTACAAATATGACAGGAGAGTTTGCATCATGACATTGCCTTACTTAAAAAAAGAAGACGGAGTATTTAACCTTTATGTTGATAATAAGCCCTATATTGCCTTAGCAGGTGAGATTCATAACTCCAGTGCGTCTGACCTGAATTATATGAGAGATAACGTATGGCCAAACCTAAGAGGATTACACTTGAATACGGTAATAGCTCCGGTCTACTGGGAACTTATCGAACCGAATCCTGGCGAATTCGATTTTGAGCTTGTGGAGGGTATTATCGAACAGGCACGCGAAGAAAACGTTCGTTTGGTACTCTTATGGTTTGGGTTGTGGAAAAATGGAGTTTCATCCTATGTGCCTGCTTGGGTGAAGAGAAATAAGGAAACTTATTTCCGCACAGCCTATCGTAATCAAACGACTTCAGATACGATTTCGCCGTTATGCGAAGAAGCTATTAAAGCTGATGCCAATGCTTTTAGGCAATTCATGAGCCATCTGAAAAAAGTGGACAGTGATCATCACACTGTGATTATGGTTCAAGTGGAGAATGAAATCGGATTTCTTGGTAGTAATCGTGACTATTCAGATGCTGCAAATGAACGGTTCAACCTTCTTATTCCTGATGAAGTTGGAGCCGTTTTTGAAAGATCAGGAACGTGGAAAGAAGCTTTTGGTTATGAGGCAGAAGAATATTTTATGGCATACCATTATGCTCGGGCAGTTGAATTGATCGCAAGTAACGGAATTGAAGAATACCCGTTACCAGTGTTTGTGAATGCCTGGCTTGAACAATTTCCGTGGAATCCGGGATCCTATCCAAGTGGTGGGCCGATTGCAAAGGTGATACCGCTCTGGAAAGCAACTGCTCCGTCAATTTGTCTTTATGCGCCCGATATATATGTTGAGAATTTTACAGAGGTTTGTGAGGAATATACGTCTGGGAACGAAAATCCGTTATTTATTCCCGAAGCGAGAAGAGACGTCGCATCTGTGGCGAAAGTCTTTTATGCTTTTGGAAAGTATAATGCTTTGTGTTATTCCCCATTTGGCATCGAGGACTTCTTAGCTCCGCCTAAAGAAGATTCGGATTATGATCCTAGCGTGTTAATAAGTCTCAATATCGATTTTTCTGCATTTGATGCAACCGGAACAGGTTCCTACCTTGCACAGAGTTATAAGTTGCTCAGTAATATGCTAGGCGTCATACAGGAGAACCGTGGAACGGGGAAAATGACAGGTTTCTTCCAGAATAATGAGCCAGGCTGTATACTGTCGTTCTCCAAATACAATTTGAAAGTCACTTATAAGCTCAAAAAAGATGGTAAACCCCTATCAGGGGGACTCGTCATCGAGGCCAATGATAACGAATTTTTTGTTGTAGGTATCGGTTTTTCGGTTGAATTTCTACTTAAAGAAGGGGACTATAATTCAGAGTATGTTCGTATAGAGGAAGGGACTTTCGTGCAAGACGAGTGGGTTCGTGGACGCGTGTTGAATGGAGACGAAGCAGCTTACGGATTCTCCATTGGGAGTCGCCCATCTGCGCTCCGAGTGGAGCTACACTAAGTACGTTGTAAGTTGTGATTTGAATGGAGGCCAGAATTGTGATGAAACATCCGTTTGACATTCCTGAGAGTAAAAAAAATCCGCTTAATCATTAATACTGACGCTAAGAATGAAGCTGATGATCAATTTGCAATTGTTCATGCATTGCTGACCCCAAGATTCAATATTAAAGGCATTAGTAGGGGCATATTTATATCAGCAATTGGTGGACTTCAATTTTCAGATGGGTGAGTCACCAGGGTGGCCCAAAGGTGAAATGTAGAGTTTTGGGAGATTCTCCAGCGGTCAGCATCTTACTGGATGATCACGAATATGGCTATGAAATGAAACCAGCTCCAAGAATTACGAATGACATGCGAATGTGCATAACCAGAATGAGCGGTTAATCCGATGGTATCATTCTATAGATCCTCGGTTTACATTGGAAGACATGTACGCCAAGCTCCAGCTTCATTTTGGTTCATAGAATATCAACAAAAAAAGTAGTTGGATAAGGGATATTTCCCCCCATGTCCAACTGCTTTTTTGATCTAAATAAAAACAAATTTATGCCACCCAACCTACCGTTACCGGAAATAAAGAAAACTTGTTCGATTCTACTATTAGGAGTTTAAAGTAACATAATTTCATACAATTTTTATAACAATCATACCAGTATATAGGAAACAAAAGGATTATACTCTAAAAAGAGGATGCTGGATAAACCACTGAAAGATAATTAATAAATTGCATGTATTTGTAGTTGGATTTTTAATGATTTCAATGCGATCAAAATTGCTGAGGAGGAGTATTAATGTTTAAAAACGAAAATTCAAATCTCTCAGGTTCTAAAGTTGATTTTTTGGATCGTTCTTTTATTCAGCACCCTTTTCCAGTCTACGAAAAGCTACGTGCGGATGAACCTATTCATCGTTTTTTATTGCCGGGTGGGCATTATGCGTGGATGGTATCACGCTATGAAGATGCCGTAAATATTCTACAAGATGGACGCTTTGTCACAAGTCATCCTCTCCAAGGACAAGCCGGGGAACAAGCTCCACATATGGAGATTATCTCGCAAAATCTACTGAGCGTGAGCCCAGAAGATCACCGACGTCTACGGCGATTAATTCAGAAGGCTTTCACACCACGTATGATTGAAAGGTTACGTGGAAGAATTGAGGAAATTAGTGATGAATTGTTAGACAAGATACTTGTATCGGGCAAACGTGAAATCGATCTAATTGAAGAATATGCTTTTCCTCTGCCGTTAATTGTTATCTGTGAAATGTTAGGTGTTCCAATAGAGGATCAGGACAAATTTCAATTGTGGTCGAATACAATTATGGAAAGCGTCAGCAACCCTCAGATGAGCCAGGAAAGTGACCTGGTCATGAAGGCTTTTGTTGACTACCTGCAAGGCTTTATCGCCGAACGTAGAAAAGAGCTTAAAGATGATCTTATCAGTGATCTTATCAATGTGGAAGAGGCAGGAGACAAGCTTACAGAACATGAACTCTATGCACTCGTGTTTGTTCTGATTATAGCTGGTCACGAGACAACAGTGAACTTGATCGGTAATGGATTGTTAGCTCTTCTAGAGCATCCAGAGCAAAAACGGCTATTAGTAGAAGAACCTAATTTAATTCAGGCTACCGTCGAAGAAATTCTACGATTCAATGGTCCTGTTGAAGTAAGTAATGTTCGTTGGGCAACAGAAAATGTTGAACTGGACGGTCATCAGATACGTCAAGGCGATATGATGTTTGTTGCTGTGGCTTCTGCGAATCGAGATGCCAAAAAGTTTGAGGAACCTGATACATTTGATATTACACGTAAAATTAATGACCACATTTCTTTTGGTAAAGGTGTCCATTATTGTCTTGGTGCCCCTCTTGCAAGGCTTGAAGGAGAAATTGCTATAATTTCACTTCTTCAGAAACTCCCTGAGATGAAATTGAATACGAAGATTGATCTTTTAGAATGGAGATCAGGTATGATTATCCGTGGCCTTAAGACGTTACCAATTACTTTTTAGAGCTGAATTTCTAGACTGAAGAGAAACAGCAGATAGTTAGTTACATCCTACGAACATTCATTATCCTACACTCCTCATTATTGTATGTGAAGTTCGCTTGATTTCAGGAAAGAGCCTTAGATTTAGGCTCTTTTTTCTTAAAATGTTAAATATGTTCATATTCATAAGTTGGATCAAAAGCACTCAATAGAGAAGTACATTCCGTTTTTCCGAAACCCCTATTTTGTAAAGATTGATAACATCTTGAATAACAATAATTCTGGAAGGAATATTTATATGTCAAATACAGATAAATCCGAATCGTCCCAGGCCGTATGCTTGATCTAAATGATTTTAGGTTTTTCTCACTTATGGATGAAGAACAGAGTACAGAATTGGCCTACCATGATCTACATCGTCATGATTGTTTCTAAATGTTTGGATAACAAAAGGACAGGGGAGAGTACTGATCGATTTTCAGGACTAACCTGTCTCCGAATACACTCGTTTTAATCTCCCCTGGTCAGATTCACGGTTGGTTTGAAGAGAACCATGTCCAAGAGGTTGAAGGATTCATGCTTATCTTCTCATATGAAATAATGTCCACACAAACATCTGCGTTAGCGGGTTGGTCACCAACCACTTTATTCGAGATGATGGGTAGCAACCCTTTTCAGCGATTGACCGAAGATCAGGCTTTTATTTTTAATGAACTTTTTGGGTTGCTTTCTCGTGAGCAAACGAGGTCACAGAAAGATCAATCCCTCTCCATACGTAACTTGAGTTGCTACATATCGAGATGAGTAGAATTGAGGATCAATGGGAGCAAGGCCATAGAGAAGAGGCAGGTTTTAAGCTTACTCGGCAATATTTACTGGCTGTAGAGACAAACTTTGGTTCTGTCACATATCGATAAGAAAAGGAAACCATTTTCTTATCCTTGACGATTGATCTCATAATATATACAGAATGAGAATATTGGAATAGAATTAAACCATCATTTATGTGATGGGAGCCAATAGAGGATTATGAAAAAATTCAGATTTCTACTAAAGGAAGAAGTCGCTAAAAAAATATACATACCTTCAATCAATCTCTGAATATATTTGGAACGGTTTTGATACAAAAGCAACTATAATTGAGCTTCAAACATTTCAAACCAAGTTAGGTTCTATTAACGAAATTCAAATTATGGATAATGGGTATGGAATAAAGATTCAAGATCTAGAGGGTAAGTTTACCCCCTTCTTCGAGTCCGATAAGTCAATTGATCCTAATCTCCGTTCGGTGCCCGATACTATCGTGAAGATCTCGAGCGATCCGGCTGCGTTCCTCAATGACAGCATAACGCAGGGACTTCTCTGTCGCTAGCTCCAGCTCCTCATGAGCTTGTCGAAGTTTGAGGTGGGCACCTTCCAGTTCTGAATGCATCAGAGTTAATTCCTCTGTAAACTTGAATCGTTCCTGTTCGCGTATCCTTCTCTGCCTAATCAAGCGACACATGGCGAACAAGCCCGCATAAAAAAAGAAATCACGACTTAGTAAACTCCCCCAGGATTGTCCATCAAAAGAAAGTCGAACCAGAAACGTGATCAAGAGAATGCTACCTGACTGAATCACCGCTGTCCAATTTGGCAGCATCAGCGCGATGTAGCTTATGAGAAAGCCTTGAAGGGATAGCAGTAATCCCGTGTTTTCATCAAACGCAAACCAAAATAAAGGGATACAACATACAGTAATGCAAACAGAACACTAAGCATTCGTGTAGATGAAAGTTGATAGACATACCAAAAACTAACCATGTAGATCAGGCACAGAGCCAATGATACCCATTTGGAGGACATCGGATCAGGAAATAATGATAGGAACACGAATAATAACGCTATAATCACGATAACGAATCCTCTGTGAAAGGAGAGAGACATCCATGAATACCACCTTCATGAGAACATTTTTGCCTTATTATTCACTCAATTTATTTGCTGGTGTCATAAGGGTGAGTTATTTATCTTCTATAGTAAATGTATTCAGTAGCTGTATGTTCAACTTACTGCGTTTCACTTTAATTAAAGTACCGATCACTCATACGGTAATCATTGCACCAGCCATCAGAATGAAAATCGGACCGAGCACTTCTAAGTCAAAATGGTGCTCTATTGAAAAAACAAAGGCTTCTTCGCCGTTTAGTGTAACCATTTCTATCAAAACAATACGTAGAATGAAAACAAAAGATAAAACAGCAATACTAGCAAAGTTCGAGGTTACGTATGTGATCCCGGTTTTTGAGTCAAATTCGGTGCGGGTTAAAAAGACCAGAACTGCACCGGCCACAGCCCCGAGTAGAGAAGCAGCAACCAGTAACCAGCCGTTATTACCACCAGTTGGCACTTCTTTCAAATACGTAGCCCCAAAGTAGCCAATTAAAACAATAGGTAGCAGGATTCGGATGATGTTGAACGGTTTGCGTCCGATCGTACTGTATACCAGCACAGCGAACATAGCAATTGTGGAAATCCAAAGATTAGTTGTCATAACGGTGCCTCCTTACAGGTCATTGGTTATATCACAATCATACAATTTGTAAGGAGGAAATACGTCCACCAGCAGGTTGAATTTGTAGTGATATATATCCACCTATAGGTGGATATGCGTCGCAAAAATGAGAATAAACTTTTAATAGAAGAGGGTTGTCCTCAGTCAGTGAACTTGTGAATATTTCTTATAGAGAACTTAGCACATGATTTGAAGAACCGTCTAAATTCAGAATAAGTTTCAACTGATTGTCAACTTCTTCAACCGATATAGAAAAGTCTTGCGCAACCCATTCCATAACAACTCCAAGATAGGCGTTCTTTGAAAGGCGAAATAGAGATCAGCATTTATATGCTTCGAAGGATCTAACATTATTGATTCCTCTATCATCGTTTGAATATGTCTTAAATATTGAAAATAAAACTGCAAAGGTGCATTTGGTGAAAAAATAAAGCGATAATAATAATCATGTTGTTGAACATGCATCAGTAATTTTTCATACGAAGGCAATACACCCGTACGTTCTAAATTTTTTTGATATGAAATTAATTCCCTTTCAACTTGTGCGATCAGATGCTCAGTATAATCATTAAACAAATCAATTTTATCAACATAGTGTACATAGAAGGTGCTTCTGTTTACTTTTGCTAATTTACAAATTTCTGAAACAGATGACTGTTCAAATGACGAGTTTTTTAGTAATTTTTCAATTGTTAAGTATAAATTTTTCTTTGTTCTTACAATTCTTTATCCAATTTAATAACTCCTATTTATAAAATAACCGACAACTATACAAGATTTGTTGGTAAGTGATTATCTTAATTTATTATACTCAATGAGACAGTTGTCGATTAATTCTATCATAATATTTAGGAAGATGTTCAGATGAATAAAGTAGTGATTATTACTGGAGCAGCAACGGGTTTAGGGCGTTCGACAGCTTTAAAGTTAGCAGAGCAAGGATATAAATTATCTCTTGTTGATTTTAATGAGAAAGATGGACAACAAACGACGAACGACGTTAAAGAAAAAGGTGCTGAAGCAATTTTTGTGAAAGCAGATATTTCTAACGAAAACGACGTTCAAAATTATGTTACTAAGACTGTAGAAGTATTTGGCAGAGTTGATTTCTTCATTAATAATGCTGGCATTATGATTCCATTCCGTTTAATTCATGAGTACTCTTCTGACGAATATGATCGTTTAATGAATGTCAACGTAAAAGGTGCATTTTTAGGAGTTAAATATGTAATCCCAGTAATGCTGGAAAATGGCGGCGGAACAATCGTAAATACGGTCTCTTCTAATTCATTTAAGCCAACAGCCTTCAATGGTATTTATGCTGCTTCAAAACATGCCATGGCGGGAATTACCAAATCCATTGGCCAAGACTATCAAAACAAGGCAATCTTCGCTGTAGGAGTGGCTCCTAACAATATGCAAACTTATATTTCAGCAAATGCAGCAGTTACTATTAATGAAGACATCCTAAAAGAGTATCTCTGAAACAACAGGTCCTAATATCACAGCAACTGCAGATGAAGTAGCAGATGCAGTCATTTTTGCCATGACGAATGGAAAGTTATTATCAGGTTCGATTGTAAATTGCGCAGAAGGTCAAATTTACAATTAAAGCTATAGATATGAAAAAGCATAGATCTGAAAGATTGCCTAAACGTTCAAATAACGGAAAACGATAACTCAGAGAACTAATCAACTGAACTGAATCTTCAAATGTTAGACACGATCTAGCAATTGAAGGTCCAGTTTTTTTGGTTAAAATTCTACTCAGATTTGAAGATAGAATTATTCATTCATACTTATCAGAGACGGAAAAGTTATGAAAGATATAGAAATGTTTAACAAGTTGAATACAGAAGTGACTTTAGAAATCCAACTAATGCCAAGACGTGGCGATGGTTTTCACACGTGGGGGAAACGAACGAAATACAAAATCAGCCGTATTGCTTCCCAGTTGGAAGCAATACGGCTGATTTTTCTACTTAAGGATTGTTCGCCTTGTATGCGTCAATCTGGGCCTGCAGATCCTTTATGGTTGTTTCCAGACCGGCTTTTTTGGCAGCCGACTCAAATCTCGCATAAGCGGTTTCATAATCGATTAGGCCAACGCTGGCCGGATTCATGTATTGTTCAGCGAGATTCTGAATGGCTGCATTTTCGTTCTTCACATTAGCGTCACTGTAAATAAAGTTATATCCATATGGGTATTTGTGTTCAATTTTCCGATAATCTCTTAGTTCTTTAACGATTTCGTCAGGTGATTCGACGCTCCATCTTTCGTTAGGGCCGCGCCATCCCCATGGGTCATTGGCTCCCGGCGGATAATTTGAAGAATCTGCAAGTTCTTTAAATCGGTCGTCCCCGACAGGCTCCCAATGTTTACCCTTAATTCCATACCAGGTTAAATCTGAGTAGTCTTTATTCCACTTAAGCAGATCCAGGAATTGAAGCGCAAGTTCAGGATTTTTGGAACGAGCGTTTATTGCTACTCCATTTTGCATGTAACCAGAAGGGACAGCCGTCATTTCGGGAATGAATATCTCAGCCTTCCATTCTGGATGTTTTTTTTCAATGGCTACAGCTGTATTTGAAATTTGATCAAGTGACGAAACCTGAACTGCCGATTTTCCTGCTTCAAACAACTCAGAGGATTTTTCTTTTTGTGACAAGGCGTTCTTCGAGAGAATGCCCTCTTTTTGCCAGCGGAACATAGTGTTCGCAAAGTTTTTGTATCCTTCCGTCTCGAAGGTCCTCTTAGCTTGCATTCCTTCTTTACTATATACGTTTAAAGTCAGGGCACTGTTGGATGACACACTTAGGTTGTCAGGTGCTTCCAGATTCGGATCAAATAAGGTTCGGATGAAACCTTCCGTTCCTTGATGATAAGCAAAAGGAGTAATTCCTTGGTCGTTCTTTGCAATTGCCGTTAAGTAGGCATCCAGACCAGCCATGTCTTTAACCGGCGGCACATTATATTTTTCCCTTAAATCTCCGCGCAGCAAGAACCCGATTGCCCCATTCTCCTGTACTGCCTGAGGTACAGCGTAAACTTTTCCGTTAACTTTAGCTTGTTCCCAAGCATCCTTAGGTGTTTTCTCCCACGTAATCGGCGCATTCTTGGACAAAAGCTCTTCGGTTAATTCCAGAAATCCACTCTTACTTGCGAAACTTTGATATCCTGTCCAATTCGAAGCGTAAATCAGGTCAAAATCCTCACCGGCAGAGAAGAGAAGAGAATATTTATTTGACCATTCGCCCCATGTAAAGTTCGTCACTTCAATTTTGGCATTAATATCTTTTTGCGCCATTTTGCTTAATTCCTGATAGACAAGATCAGCATCAGTTGGTTTATCCCCGAGGAGAATCATCTTAAGAGTGACCTGATCCCCGTCGGCGTTCTCTCCCTTGTTGGACTGAGATGAGCTATTTTCTGAATTGCTGCATGCCGACAAAACTAAAGCACTGATTATCATAATTGCCAGAGTGATAGACCACTTGTTCCGTTTGTTTTTCATGTTGACCCTCCTATAAGTATTATATGTTAAATCGGCATTATACCGAAATTAACCTTTCACAGCACCTAAAGTCAGCCCTTTCACAAAATACCGCTGTATAAAGGGATACAGGAATAAAATAGGGCCTAGCGAAATCATCGTGACAGCCATTTTGAGAGAGTTTTGTGGCATATTACTCATGTCAACGGAAGCCCCTCCACCGGATAACGCCGAGATTTTTCGAAGTTCTTCTGAGTTAGTGACTAAATTATAGAGAAGTAATTGCAACGGTCGCAGATTCTCATCTGATATAAACAGCATGGACAGATACCAGTCGTTCCAGTATTGCAAGGCAACGAATAACGTTACCGTAGCAAGTACCGGCTTGCAGACAGGAAGAATAATAGAAGTGAATATGCGGAATTCGTTAGCACCATCCATATATGCGGATTCACTAAGTGCTTCAGGTACTCCACGCATAAACGCTTTCATTACAATGACATAAAAAACACTGAAGAGAGAAGGGATAATGAGTACGAGCAGATTGTCTTTCAAATTTAGATATTTCATGATTAGGATATACCAAGGAACCAAACCTGCATTAAAAAGTGTAGTAAAGAAGAAATAGAAGGACAGTCCGTTCGCTATACGAAACGTACGTTTATGAATGACATAAGCCGTCATAGCCATTAAGAATACACTGGCTATGGTACCAACTACTGTAACTAGCATCGTAACTCCGTAAGCTCTAAGAATAACCATCGGATTTTCAAGGGCTACTTCATATGCCTTTAGAGAGAAAGAAGTCGGAAACAGAGTATAACCATTACGTATTATCTCCTGTTCATCGGTTAAAGATGAAGATAGGACCATTACAAATGGCACGAAGCACAGGATTGCAAAAACACTAAGTAATAGATAAGAGAGAACATTAAAAATTACGATATCTGCAGTTGGTTTTCTCAAGTTGATAGCTCCTTTCTAGAACAGAGAGTAATCTTTGTTATATTTCTTGACCGCATAATTCGCAATCATGATGGTGACAAAGCACAAAATGGATTGGTAGAAACCAGCGGCAGCTGCCATACCTTCCTCCCTTGTTGAGAGCAAAGAACGGAAAACAAAAGTATCGATAACATCTGTTTTATCATATAGAACACCGTTATTCTGTACCAACTGATAGAACAAGCCAAAATCACCTCTGAAGATATTCCCAATGGCAAGAAGCACCAGGATGACGATGGTTGGCGTAAGAAAGGGCAGGGTCAAATGCCATATCCGGCGGAAAATATTCGCACCATCAATCTGTGCAGCTTCGTAAATTTCCTTATCCACGCCCATAATGGCAGCCAAGTAATAGATCATGCCGTATCCTACAGACTTCCATGCACTGACAAGGATAATCAGGAACGGCCAGTAATCCGGAGTATTGTAGATATCGATGGGCTCGGATCCATTGGATCGCATGAACCCATTAATGATACCCGAATCAAAATCAGCAAAACCGTAGACCAGTAACCCCACGGTTACCCAGGACACGAAATAAGGTAGAAACAGCATCGATTGCGTAATCTTGCGGAACCATTTACCTGATAATTCTACAAGCGCGATTGCAAGTATAATCTCCAAAATGTTGTTGACGATAATAAATGCAATGTTGTACAAGAACGTATTAGTCGTCACAAGTAATGCCTTACCTGAAATGAAGAAGAATCGAAAATTGTCTAATCCTACCCACGGGCTTCCAAAGATACCATCTTGGTAGTTGTATTGTTTAAACGCAATAACCAATCCGGCAATGGGTAAATAGTTGAAAATGAAAAAGAAGACCACGGCCGGTAAAGCCATTAATACCAATAGTCGATTCTTGATCAGATGTTGCAGCAACGATTCACGTTTCACTGTTGAAACCTCCTATTCTTTTTGTAATGTTCATGAAAGCGCTATCGTTAGTTTGACAGCATTACATCATCAATATAACCCGACAGAATTGTAATCTAGCCAAATATATTGTAGGATCAGAAATAAAAAAAGTCCTATGATAGGGAGGTCATTTCAAAATGAAGATTCTAATAGCGGATGATGATCCATTTACGCTTCAGGGGATAATCGGAGCAATTCACTGGGACCAGTTCGGCGTCAATATGGTATTGCAAGCGAGCAATGGAAGTAAAGCGTTAGATGTCGCACGCCAAGAGCTTCCCGAGCTTCTGTTAACCGACGTACGAATGCCGAAAATGGACGGAATCGAGCTTGCCACGGCTTATCGGGAAATCAATCCGAGCTGCCAGATTATTTTCATGAGCGGGTTCTCTGACAAACAATATCTGAAATCGGCAATAAAACTAAGAGCGGTTTCATATGTTGAGAAACCCATAGAATTAAATGAATTGCAAGATGCACTCCAGTTGGCAGTGTTACAGACTCGTTCCACGGGACAGACTGTCAAAACAGAAACGAACATGATGCTGTCTGCTAAACCACTCATTTCGAGTGAACTCGCGCTAGCGATTACGAAACCTATATGTGACAAAGAGCGGATCAGTGAGTTGGTAGAGATGGCTGGATATACTTTTCCAGCCAGAATGCGTTTGCAAACTTTATTGGTGAAGGTTCGTAAGAAAAACATGCTGAATCCACAACGCGTGGAATTGAACGTAGAAAACATTTATGGTTTGGTCTCTGGTTTGCTGACTGAATCCAGTACTACAGGGATTGCGGCTGTGAAGGACGACTATCATATCGTCATACACCTTTACGTCGTCTCAGGCAATCTGGATGAACTCCAGGATGCTGCTGACCGATTTGCCTCGAACTTATTGGATATCCTGCCAGACAAGGAGATGGTATTCATTGCTTCTGGCAAAACCGTCATAGGGCTGTCGGCTACTGAAAAATCCTATAGTACAGCAGTAATAGTCTTGCAGCATATGTTTTATAACAATTATTCCGTTTACGGGTATCACGAGAATCAAACACCTGCGTATTACATTGATCCTCACTTGGTGACAGTGTTCGGGGAACATCTCTCCAAGCAGGAAATTGAGCAAGCGCTTCGGCTTATTTCCAGTCTCACCTTTGATATCAAGCAGCATAAAAACACCATGGTCAATTATGTAAAAGAAATGTATTTCCAGCTTGTGATGACATTGATTCGTGTGTCGGGAGAACGAAATATCCACCTCTTCGATAATACGGATAGCTCGGGATCGATATGGAACATGATGCATGAATTAGAAACCTTGAGCGAGTTGAAAGATTTTATCGCCATGAAGGTGGAGCACTATTCGTCATCAATTATGGAGCAATCTCCTTATAGTGGAATTGTTAACGGAATTCTTCAATATGTTCATGACCATTACTCGGACATTCATCTATCGATCAGTAAAATAAGTACTCATACGATGCTTACGACTTCCTATCTTTGCAACCGCTTTAAACAGGAGACTGGCCAAACAATTAATCAGTATGTTACGAATTATCGGATTGATAAAGCGAAGGAGCTATTGCGTGACCCCTCGCGCAAGGTGGCTAATGTATCGTTGAGCGTGGGATATAACAATGGAGACTATTTTGCCAAATGTTTTCGTAAATTGACCGGGTGCAATCCATCTGAATACAGGGAGGGGCTTGGAGGATGAAAATGAAGGAGAAAGCACGGTTTTTCCAATTTTTCTCCGATCTCAAGCTTAGAAATAAACTGATCCTTTCCTTCTTTACGCTGATCATACTTCCGCTCGGCGGTTATTTCTATCTGTCTTCTGAGCAACAGTATAAGCAGTTTTTAAATAGGACTTCATTTTCTGTGGAGCGAAACTTTGACCAGTCATTCTCTTTTCTTTCCTTCAAATTTCAACAAATTCGCACAGCGAGCGATATTCTTATATCAGAGAAAATGCTTACCGATGTGATGACATCCGAAGGAAGCACTGATGATTTCTTCATACAGTACAGAGATTTTCTGGATTTGAAGCCATTCTTATCTTCCTTGGAAGACCATAGTAATATTCAAAACGTCAAATTATTCGTTAATGAGGAATTGTTCTATTCAGACGAGAACATTAACCTCTTCAGTCTGGAGAAAGCACGTCAGACTTACTGGTTCAAGCGATTGATGGAGAGTGGCAAAGGGATTTTGTGGGCACCAAACTCTTACTTTACAGATTCCGAGGCAAATAAAAATGAATTTTTGGCGGTTCTCCGGCCATTTCGTAACCCCAATGATTATTCGGAATTACTTGGCGTTATCCGATTGGATATTCCGCTCAACATGGTCACTGATATTTTAAACAATGCCGCACCCATTCAGAATAGTTTGACATATATTCAAAATTCCAATGGGGAACTTGTTGCAAGTTCTAATCTCTCGCTCCAACAGGAATATAACATTGATCAGGATCAGGTAATTCATTCTTCTAAGAGGGACCCTCATTTTGTTAAATTGAAGAAGTCTGAAGTGTATCTACAGAGCAAAATGATTCCCGGAACCGATTGGTATATGGTTACAGTAATACCGTTAGAAGAAATTGCCGCTGAAAGCAAGGCCATGCTAAAAAACTCAGTTCTTTTGCTCATCGTTATTGGCTTAATCGCTTTGCTCCTATCCATTTTGATATCAAATTATATGACATCACGCCTAACTCAGATCATGCGTAAAATGCGAAATGTACAAGAAGGCAACGTCGTAGCACTCTCACTACCCCCGTCCAGGGATGAGTTCGGGGAGTTAATCGAGAATTATAATTATATGGTTCATAAAATTGGGGGATTGTTAGAAGAACAGTTTCGCTCTGGTCAAGAAATCAAGAGTGCAGAGTTAAAAGCGCTCCAGGCGCAAATCAATCCTCATTTTTTATACAATACACTTGATTTGATGAAATGGATGGCACGCAGCGGAATGACCGACGAGATAGGACAGGTTGTGACCTCGCTCTCAAAGTTCTACAAACTAAGCCTAAGCGGCGGCAATACGATCATTTCCATCCGTGATGAACTTCTTCATGTCAGCAGTTATATGCAAATACAGAGCGCACGATACGCAAGTAAAATCCAGCTGGATATTCAGGTGGATGAAGCAATTATGGAGTGTGGCATTTTAAAAATCACACTACAGCCTATTGTAGAGAACGCCATCATCCATGGAATATTGTGCACAGATGAAGAAGCCGGTACGATTCGAATAAGGGGCGGTCTTATCAAAGGCAATATTGAGATAATTGTATCAGATGATGGTGAAGGCATGTCTCCGGATACCGTATCCAAATTACTCACTAGCGATCTCCACAATCAAACGAAAGGCAGTGGATACGGTCTGCGAAACATTAATGAGCGAATTCATCTTTTTTATGGTACAAGTTATGGACTTACGTTCCATAGTAAGCCCGGATTAGGTACCGAGGTTATCATCCGTATACCTATGCAGAAACTGCAACATCAATCGAATGAGAACGGGAACCAATCCTAAGAATTTGTATTCTACGCATGCAATTTAAAATTCAGGCTTAATCTAAGATTTACTAAAGGATAAAGCATCAAACTTATTCTTATTTCGGTATTTTTTCGGTGTCAGACCGGTATAGCGCTTGAAAATTTTGATGAAGTGGTTCTGATCATAGAAGTTGAGTTTCGTGGCGATGGCAGTTTTGGGTTCAGAGGTCAGCTCCAGAAGTTTCTTCGCTTCATCTACCTTTTCTTGTTGAATGAATTGGGTGATGGTCACACCCGTTTCTTTCTTGAACAATTGGGACAAATAGTTTTCATGCAAACCTACAAGATCCGATAGAACGGCTAGGGGTATACTTTCATATAAGTGATTGAAAATAAACTCCTGGCAAGTCGCAATAGATCTGGAAAGGTGTTTGTGTTTACTTTCGTATACCCGATCTACAAAGTCTATTAATGCAGCGCCGATGGCAGAGACCACTTTATTATATTCATGCAGATCCTCAATACGCTCGATATGAAGATCACTAACGGTATAAGCAACTTCTGGATAAAGTCCCCCTTCAATTGCGTCAATTATTAATGAAGAATCCTCATATATATTGATTTTCCTTAGGGAATTTTCGGCATAAAAATATTCCTTTTTGAAAAGAGATTTTTTCCAAAAAACATACGCGTATGCATATGGACAAATCTCGGGGAATTTAGTTATTCAATTCAGCGTAAATTTTTTTAACGCCTGGCTGAAGATAGCAGGGAAGAGAAGTAAGGAAATTAGCACGCCTTCTTGGAAAGAAGTAATTGCAATGAGAGATCTTTCTTTTCCAATAGTAGCTTTGAAATACAATTTTGTTGCTGAGAAAAGTTCATCTAGTTCAATCGAATATCACTATTCTGAAGATGAAGAAGTGTCAGCTGATAAATACGTTTGCCCATATCAACATGAAACTGTCAAACGTAATATTTTTACTATGGCGTCTTATACACCTCAATCAGTTGCGATTCAGGTCAGAAGGAACACTCCCGATATTTTTGAAAAGAAAGCATTACAGAAATCAGTTGAAGCATATGTTAAGAGATTAAACTTTTAGAACCTGGCTAAAATGGACTTAAATGCAGTAAAAGAAAGTCAAGAAACGATCGCGAATCGTATGGAAGGAAAAATACTGAGAGAAAATGATTTTGAAGCTTTTAGAGTGTTTGTAGCATACGATTATGGCGAATTAAACAAAACAAACAAACGTATCATGCATTTCCATCAGTTTAATCGTGAACGAGATACGGCAATAATTTCATTAATCTTAGGATCAGGGCTTAGATTATCAGAAGTTTGCGGAATCAATCTTGAGGATTTAGATCTGACGAAATCATCAGTAAGAGTAGTCCGAAAAGGGGGGAAAGAGCAATATGTTTACTTTAGCAGCCAAGCATCCCTAGATATTGAGAATTACCTGCAGATAAGGGAAACAAGATATACCCCAGAAAAAAATGAAAGATTTTTGTTTATTGCAGCACCTGTAGGACGCAAAGGTAAAAATAGACGTTTAACACAACGTTCTATAGAAAAACTTGTTGAGAAATATGCAACAGCCTTTGGTAAGCCGGCTTTGACGGTTCATTCTTTGAGGCATTCATTTGCCACACGTTATCATATTGAGAATAATGATGTCCCAAAATTAAAGAATCAATTAGGACATTCTTCAATACAAACTACAATGATTTATACTCACTTAACAGATGATCAAATGAGAAGCGCTGTAAACAACATGGATAAATAATCCGGAGGGAGTGACATAAAGTTGCCTACCAGGCTGGAGAATGACACATAAAGTTGCCTACCAGACTGGAGAATTGTCGAGGGACAAGAACATGTTCCCATTGAAGTCGCAATTTTAGCGGCTTTTTTATTTTATCGGTACAAGTTCTTGTCCCAAGCCAAGGACAAGAACTTGTACCGATTGCCGGAATGGACAAGAACATAGTCCGATTGCCGATTAGATGTATATCTAAATATTAAGCAGATACACTTAAAACCTCATTAAGTACCATAATACATGAAAATATCCCCATGTTATGGAACAACAAGAAAGGAGATGCGAGATCTTGGAGATGCTTAAGTTGCTTCGCCAATCCTTTGATTATGTGGAACAACATCTGCACTTGCCGATTGAGATTGAGGACAGTGCTAGGTCAGTAATGAGTTCAAAATATCATTTTCAGCGCATGTTTCATGTAGTAACCGGTGTGACCGTAACTCAGTACGTGAGGAATAGGCATCTTACGCTTGCAGCGCAGGAGTTAGCGGGAACGGATTTACAATGAATAAAATGGGGTAAATCATCTGTTTTGGTATTAATTACGTTTTAATTGTAATTAGTTGATATGTTAAATTCTTCATCACGTCTTTTTAAAAGATTCTGGATAAAAAGAGTGAATACATATTCTATCTCAACACTTTACATGGCGTTAATTTTTTTCTAGGAGGATTTTTGTTGAAGAAGAAGGAGTTTCTTGAACTGGAACGAAAGTTCAAAGTAATGGCGAAATTACCATGAATGCAAATGAGGAGTATGTAGATGCTCTCCCTGATGATTTCAAAAGCGATCTAAACCAACAATTGAATAGAGAGACAATTGACAATCAGAGAACATTTCTGAGAACAATGCTCACTAATAATAATGATATTAACCTTCAGCTCACAATGACACCAGAAGGCGAATTCTTCTCTGTCAAAGGATCTGGCAGTATCACTTTATTAGGAGAAACAAGTCAGTTAACTTTAAATGAGTCTATGTTCAGATGCATTTTTTCCCCAAACTGAAATTTCAGTACTTTCTTCTGCTGGACCACTTGTTGTATAAACAAATTGAAATCCATCAAAATTGGCAAAATAATTTCTCGTCTCTACTTCATTGGGAGTCAATGATACTACTTCTAGTACATACAATGTTCTAGTCCCGTTTAAGAAATATCCCTGTACTAAAACACTGGAAGAATTGGCTGAATCTCGATTAACAAAATTAACCGTCACTTGTTGGGTAGGTCTGACTCCACCTACCGGACGATTTTCAATCGGTCCGGTTGATAAAATTGCCATACATTCATCCCTCTCTTTCTTAAAATGTTAGACTTGTCAAACGAAGATCTTTATTACATTGTAAATAAATTAGTGAAAGTATCCTCTATCTTTGAAAAAGAGGATCTATGTTATTATATGTAGTATTTGATGTACGCATCCTTTACTTTTCCCGCGCCCCTGATTCAACTGCATCCAGTTCCCAAACGTTTCACGAGAACGAACCTCCTGTGGGCGATCTGAAATTGATCTGCCAATGGTGAATTTACAGCGAGTTCTACGGGTTTCTAATGCTTCCTTTTGTGCCAAAGAACCTGTAACGTGCCTTGAGAGAGTCGACCTGCGTAAATTCCAGCGATAGATCGTTTTAAAGGATACAACGCTGGCTGGCCTTCGGTACGGAAGCGTTGAGTGATCTGTTCCGGAGACCACGTCACCTCCAGTTTTTCTTCCAACGAAGCAGCTAAGTTTTTGATCATTTACCTGATGAGACAGAGGCTTTACCACGCTTCTCATAAGCGTTCTGAGCATGTTCTGCCTGTTAGGGATGCGATGCAGTAGCACGATCTAGTTCACGGCAAATCGGGGACGAGTGCCTTCCCAGTTCTTTTGCAAAGGCTCTTGAACTTTTACTTTGTCTGTGGAGGATCTCTAGCTTGCTGCGTTCGATTACGCTATGATGTAAACAACTGATGGACTGATTCTCCTTGTGTGAATGCTGGTGTGGTAACTTTCATTCTACACGAATCAGTCCATGAGCATTTTATGGTTACAATAGTTGTCGCACTTCATATTACAATCCGTTATAAGATAAATTTAGTAGCTTACTCACATCAGGCCAAGCCCTCTATTTAACACTCTAATCATAAAATAAAAGATTCTTATAAAAAAAACCAAATCCGTCGCTGGTTGAACCCGCGACGGAATTTAAAAAAAGCTTAGCTTACTATATCTATGAATTTTTTCTTGTTTTTCTTTTAAATCTGCTCACGGCATTCAACACATCTTTATAAGGTAGTAACTTGAAAGTTACTAAAAGTGATATGTATAAAACACACACAAATGCCATTATAAAGACAACTTCTAGTAGATTGTTGATCTTTTCATACGAAAAAAGATTTAAACTCTTTACTACAAATTTGTTTAAACCTAGAGACAATAATACAACAATAGAAGTTGACAGAATTAGATTGAACCATTTTAAGCCTAGTATATTTAATGTAACAACCTTATTGATTATTGAAAGATTAAACAAAAACATAAGAAGAAAACATATAATTGTTGATACGTTAATACCATAGATACCAAAGTAATCGGATAAAATATAGTTTAATACAACCTTACTCGATACACCTATTAAAAAACTAATAATTAGATATTTTGATTTTTCAATTCCAATTAGAATACCGCCGCTAGTTTGCATTAAGATTTGAAAGAGAGAGCTTATCGTTATCATTATTACCATATTAGAAGAGTATGTCTTACCGAATTCAGTTCCCCCGTAATTAAATAAAAAACCAACAAGAGGGGAACTAGCAAAACATATACCTAAAACAACCGGCAATCCAGCTAGAAGTCCCAAACGCAATGACTTGGATGCTTCTGTTTTTAATTCATTTATATTCTTTTTAATATAAAGTGCAGATAGTACTGGAACAATAGATTGACTAAATGCTACAGAAATAATAATTGGTATTCCGGCTAATGATTGCGCTTGGCCACCTAATATACCTATTAACTCCTTAGCTTCATTTAATGTAAACTTATCTTTTAATAAAGGTATAATCGAAGAAGTATCAATATTATAAATTAGTGTAACTGTCATAGAGAAGATTACATTTGGTAAGGAAATTTTTATTAGCCAAATTGCTGTACTTAATGAGCTTTTAAAAAAATTCAACAATCCACCAAACGAATACACAATTTTTTTCTTGGTTTTAAGGTGTTTATTCCTCTTGAAACAATAAATTAGAGTTAAGAGTGCTGCCAATCCACCTGCTACCCCGCCAAATGATGCACCTGCACTTGCCCATATCAAACCATAACCAATTAATAAGTATGCTAAAAGTATTGAAATAATCAGTCTTACAACTTGTTCAACTATTTGGCTGATACCATTGGGCATAGCATTTTGATTCCCCAATGAGTAGCCTCTCATGACAGCTACTGCTGGAAAAAATAATAAAGCAGGTGCAATAGCTCTTATAGAAAAAACTGCATCTAAATCTCCAGATATCCGTGCATAGATTGGTGCAATAAAATATAAGAGACAACACATAAATAGACCACTTATCACTGAGAAAAACAGGGCCCTGTGATAAATGGTATGAGCTTCTTCTTCTGAATTATCAGCTATTTTGCTAGAAATTACTTTACTTAGGATCGTAGGTATTCCAGCGGTAGCTATCACGAGAAGAGTAGAATAAAGATTAAAAGCGATAGCATAACTACTCATCCCAGTATTTCCTAACAGATAAACAAGTGGAATACGTTGAAAAACACCTAAAAATCTTGCTACTGCAGCTGCAATAATTAATATTACAGAGTTTCTTAATAAAGAACTTCTGGACATCCTGAACCCTCTTCCAATCATTGTAAAATTTATTACTATAAGTTTAACATAATTTTACTGAGTATTTGAGTATTAAATAAATGTTTCATGGTTCTTGAACATGCTAGATCAGCCACCAATAGTGTCCTCTGGAGGCAGTGACCCAACCACACACAACACAACTACTACTATTACACACCCACTCTACCAAATCTATTATTGCGAAATTTATGTAAATCATAATATACTAATTTCAGAGGAATAGAATACATTGTTTTTTATGAATAACACTTACACTACCGTAGAAACGGCGTGCTGAAGACAAATTACGATTTGTCTTCATGCACGCTATTTTTTATTTTTTTTAGAAAGGAGGAACAGACTTGAGTCAGACGGGCTTAGATCCAAATGTTTCTCTGCAGAAAGTGTTCTCATTTGTGAATAGTGAAGAACTCGCTACGCAGATTAGCAATCTTTCGACGAATGGACAAGATATGTTAAGCAGACTACTAATTCAAGAAATTCTGAGTGCATCAAAATACTTTATTCCACTTATTCACCTTGCAGAAGTTGAAGGCAAAGAATTGATCGTCAATTTCTTGCCTGACCAAGTACAAGGAGGGTAATGTCGTGAAGGCCATCGCGAAATATCTTCCTATTGTAATTAAGCTGTACATACCTACCGTTTTTTTCATCTCCCTCATAGGGCTGATGGCATTGTTTATGAGTTTGTACCGCTTAGGATTCGGTATGCCTTTGTTGTTTTGGTTATTAGGACTAACTGGACATATCATTTTCTTTCGTAACACGAACAAAATAAGCTATCTATCTTTATACGGGTGTATCTTTGCTTTTGATTGGATGCTCGGCAGTATAGTTACTCGTTTAATTGATAGGATCTCACCTGGTTCTACATCCATATTACCATCCATTTTTAGTTTAATTTGCTTAGTTGGTATGCTCTTTCTTTCTTTCTTATATCTATGTCAAAGCAGTAAAGAGTCTGAAGCCTCCTATAAATCGAACGTACTTTTGGGAAGATTTTAATTTTGATCTGAATATGAAATTAGAAAAGGCCGAGATCCGCTGGAACGATATAAAGGAGAAGCTATATGAACTTAAGGTCAAACTACTAACTAAGAAAGTGGATTTGAAAAACCTTGTGAATAGAGGAGGAACCCATTCACTCCCTGTTCAACCCGTTCCTGTATCAATTCAAGAACCCGAAGAGATTAACCCCTTTGATATGAAAGAAGAAGACGATACTGAGAGGACAGACGAAGAACAACCCACGTTTACTATCATTGATTTTGAGAAGGAGAACGCCTCTGAAAATACCCAACAAACATTAGAGACTCCGAAATCAGAACCTACGAAAAAAGAGAAAATCCCCTTTTTGGAAAGTGAATTACCTGCTTACAATGCTCCGCTGCCTGAGCCACCTCCAGTACGATCTAGTAGAAGTGGGCCGGCACCGAGAGGGCATTTCAACAACAGGAGCAGACCCAGGCAAGGAGTATGCGCCTATCGTTTTACGCAAAAGTCCTGAGTTTGAAACTGCCTATGACCGTGAATTGTCTCATTTCATCCAATGTATCCAGTCAGGATCTCAGCCCGAGGTCACACTCCAGGATGCTTGTATAGCGTCCAAGATCGCACGGGCTGCACTCGAATCTGCTCATAGCGGGCTGCCTGTAAACATGTTGGGTTTTGAGGAAAAGGGGGGTTAATCGAATGAAACGACTGCGTATTGGCATGATTAGCTTCGCTCACTCTCATGCCTTCAGCTACTATCAGGAGCTTGCGGCGATTGAAAATGCGGAGGTTGTTGCCATCGCTGATGAGAACAGGGAGCGGGTCCAGAGCCTTATTGAACATGGGCATCTCTCCTATTACGAGGATTATCGCAACATGCTAAAGCTTCCTGAGATTGATGCCGTGATAGTATGTTCAGAGAACGTAAATCATGCGAGCATGGTCATGGAAAGTGCTCGTGCGGGCAAGCATGTTCTATGTGAAAAACCACTAGGTGTAGGCATGGATGAAATGAAGATTATGATCGAGCTCTGTTCCAAATATGGGGTACAACTGATGACTGCATTCCCGTGTCGGTATTTGCCTGCTGTAATGGAGACGAAAAGGGCGCTTGAACGAGGAGATATCGGCCAAGTAGTTGCGGTTAAGGGATATATCGCGGAACAGCACCAATGGGTTGGTATGTGGAACCCGCTCAATCCGGCGGTGGAGCAATCTTGGATCATACGGTTCATGTCGCTGATCTGCTTCGGTGGTTGTTTAACAGTGAACCGATAGCGGTATATGCGGAAAAAGGGGACTTGTTTCACGATCTCAAAGTGGAAGATTCGGGCATGGTGCATATCGAATTCGATCAGGGAATGATTGCTTTTATTGATACAAGCTGGTCGAGAAACCGGAGCTATCCGTTCTGGGGAGATGTGAAGCTAGATATCATTGGTACGGAAGGCGTCATACATATGGATGCTTTTGCACAGACGAATGAGGTGTACAGCGATTTGGAGGTTAAATCAAAATGGAGCTACTGGGGAGAGCGTATGAATTATTACATGCTTCAGGATTTTGTGGACGCACTTGTAGCTAAAAGAGATGTTCCCGTGTCCGGAGAAGATGGTTTGCGCGCTACTTCCATTGCCTTAGCCGCGTACGAATCGATCCAGAGAAAAGGCAAAGTGGCGATGAAGAAGGAAAGAGAACATGGAGCGTTGCACGGACAATCAATATACTGATAACTCCCTAAATGTTAGACCCACAATGGATAACCTTTTTGGATCTTTGGAGAGTGAGAGCACTAATTGTACTCCTTATCTGGATTAACTCGAATTCAGCTTGGTTATAAAATGAAGGGAACATTTTGTCCAGATGGCTATAAACCAGTCTATATTGATATGTAGTCAAAATTATCCTATTCTTGAGACATGAATGAGATTAAGAAAAGCGCCAATGCTTGCAACAATGATAGCGATGCTTAAAGAAGAGATTAATATCCCTTTTCAATACTAATTGCTAGACAAGAAGCAGGCAATTCAGAGAGATCTGGATTACCTGTTTCTTGCATTAATTAGGCCCCTCAGGAAGTTAACGAAGATGACAGATTTATCTCTAGCTAGCAACCAAATTAATGATCTTTCACCGCTAGCGGGACTAGTCAATCTGAGTACGTTGTCTATAAGTTCCAACAAGATCACTGATCTAAAGCCGCTAGCAGCAGGATTGTTTAAGCTTAGGAGACTCGAAGCTGCGAATAATAACATCAAAGATCTTGCTCCCTTGTCTAAATCAGCTGTCCTGGTTACTCTGAATGTATCATCTAACATCGAAAATAAAGTTGTAAGCTAACAGTCAGCATTGTTCAGCGGATCTACTCGCACTGGAGGCGATTCAAGTGATCAATAAGTCCAATGAATTACCGTTTATGTTTTTGGCGATTATATTTTGTTACGATAGGCCTAACCAAATTTTGGGTGTCCTTATAAGGGGGATTAGTCTATGTTCAAAGCAATAATTGATGTCAAAGGTACCATGATAACTTTTTGTTCGCAAACACCCATGTGTTACCAATCCAAGATTCGGATATTCCGGAGATTAAGCTTGTTTTGGATATGACGGTGGTGAAAGGAGAGTTCAATGACGTTTCTAAGAGATGGTGATAAAAAATAAATATCCTATTCATTATTATAAAAATCTTTAAAAATACATATTTTCTTATTACGAAAGTGAATAAAATTAAACCGTATTATAAATCTTGTTGATCTAGCTGACTTACAAGCTGCTTTACCCACGTTAAATAAATGTGTTAGGAAGAAGAGGAGGAGAAGAGAGAATGGGAAAACTAGCTGGAAAAGTTGCCATTATTACAGGGGCAGGCGGGGGGTTAGGTAAGCATATTGCAGTTCGCTTCGCGGAGGAAGGGGCCTTACTCTCCTTATGCGATATCAATACAGAAAGGCTGAAAGAAACAACTGAATTATGTAAAAGCAAAGGCGCCTCCGTATTTGCAAACGCCTTTGATGCTTCCGATCTTGACCAGTCAAACGAATTTGTTTCTGCTACGGTAGAACATTATCAGACGGTAGATATTTTGGTTAATTTGGCTATCGCTATTAAAACGCCTCATTCATTCCTGGACCACACGAGAGAAACACTTGATATAAGTTACCAGACGGGGCTCGTATCAACATGGAACTTTATGAAGCTGTGTTACCCTTATCTTAAAGAAAAAGGCGGTAAAGTGATTAATTTTGGATCGGGAAGCGGTGATCAAGGCCAGGAAGGATATGCAGCTTATGCAGCTATTAAGGAAGCAATCCGTGGTCTCTCCAGGGTAGCTGCCCGTGAATGGGGTCCTGATAATATCAATGTAAATGTGATAAATCCAGGAGCAATCACAGATGGTATACAAGCGTACCTCGATCTTTTACCTGAAGAGGAACGTGATCCAACCAAGTTAGGCTTCGAGCAAACCTCTCTACGGAGATTTGGAGCACCGTATGAGGATATTGCACCAGTAGCACTGTTTCTAGCAAGTGAAGATTCCAGGCACATAACCGGGCAAACACTAAATGTGGATGGCGGCGTCAACATTCATGCATAGATACTTGAATAGAGTGAAATTCATTGAAAAGAACCGCTAATTCCTGATGGATTAGCGGCTTTTTAGATAAATGCAAGATGAAGTAAAAAATGAGAACTAATTAATGAATGCTGGATTTTTCCGATATTGACTTGGTGATAATCCAGTATATTTTTTAAATATGTTTGAAAAGTAACTTTGATCATTGAAGTGGAGAAGCATACAAATGTTCGCTACAGAATGGTCAGATTGGATAAGCAATTTTTGAGCTTCTTTTATTTTTTCGTCTTGAATGTATTTTCCAAGCGGTTTGTTGGTTTCTTTTTTAAAAAGCTGTGACAAATATACGGCATTCAAATGAACCATGTCAGCCAGATCCTTGATAGAAATTTGCTCAAAAATATGATTGAATATATAGTTTTTACAAACTTGTACAGCTTTAGAGTAACTATTTTCTCTGCTTTCTTTCACACGGTCAACTAATGAAAACAAGAAGTCATCCCCAATCAAGTAGATTTTTTGTAGTTCGGAAGTTTCTTCTACTTTTTGAATGGTGACATCACTCATCGTATACGCAATTTCAGGATAAAGTCCACCGTCCATTGCTGCTCTTGTTGCAAGTGCAATAGAGATGATGGTTTGATTTTTAATGTTACGAAGGTGGCTTTTTTTCGATAGCAGACCTGCACCTTCAATTTTGACCGTATCTAAATGTTCCAACAGCTTTTCCTTATCTCCTTCTTTTACACATTGCCAGATTTTCTGTTCGACCCGATAATCCATATGAAAAGAAGCATCAAGACGGCGGTGGCGTACCAATTGTTCAATATGGCTTGATTCAATTTCTTCAGAATTTTTTAGTTGAGATGTGACTAACTCTTCTTCAAGTGGTTCTTGATATATTAAATAATAAGTAAGGAAGCAAAGAGACAAAATTTTCTTTTGATTTAACCACTCTAATTGACTGTAATAAAAAAACAACTCTTCCTGATAAGCAGAAGATATTTGATAGTCATGAATAATACCATATATCATGTTCTCGGTAACCTCGTAGGAAGAAAAAGGTCCAATTATCATAGTTGTGGTTGAAGATACATGAAATACAATGAACGTCTCCAGATAGTTTGTTGTTTTGATCAAGGGAACATTTTGCTGATCTTCAGGTTGAATGAGCCGGTTTATAGATTCTTCTATTGAGTGAAAAAGAGGATGTTTCAGATGAGTTCCACTGCTAAAAATGTGGCCGTTTTCATTATCAAAACCAATAATTGGAATATTATATGCATCACAGATCATTTTAGAGATGAATTTTAAGTTTTGTTTCATTATCGATACTCCTTATTTTTTATAAAAAAGTGCTTTGGACGATATTTTATAAAGATACATAAATATACATATTATTTAATAAGTAAAAAAATTAACGTTTTATCGAGAGATTGAAAAGCGTGGGTTAATTAGAGAAGCTTGACTCAGTGGCACCCACCATTCAGAGAGCTCGGGTGCTATTTTTAATAATTCGTAAATTACTCGAAATAATTAAGCTAACGAGAGGACCAAATGAGAGAATCTCATGAACAGTCCCGTTTTTTAAGTAGGGGAATTGCTGACGAAGAAGACAAAATCACTTCCAGACGTGTACCTGTCATTGTCTTGGAGATAATAGTACCGTCATTACTGTCGTATGGCAAACGATGTCGGTCCTTTCAGACTGTTAACAGAAAAAGAATTAATAATCCTTCAAGCGGATGCCGTGGGATGCGCAGCAAAGAAATTGCCTTTGACATGGGTGTCACGGAACGGACAATAAAGGCACATCTAACCCAAATCTATAACAAGCTAGGTGTGGATTCTCGCTCTGAGGCTGAGGCTATTGCTGTTTCATTGGAAAAAGGAATTCTTCATCTGTAAAATTTCCCGAACTTCACCAGAATTTTCAGTTACGAATCATCGTAAAGTACGGTCATAATAATACATTTAGTTTGTCGTGATATACAAATTAATTTATAACAAAGTGGGAGATCTAACGGGCCTCTAGGTGAATCAAATTTCAAGTAGTGGATCTATCCTGTCTAATTCCATGATAAAACTCTATAAATATGGTAGTGAATTGCAAAGCCCTAAACTTAAAAGTACACCTCTTTAGCCATCGGATCGAGATCAATACTCATGAGATGTATAGAAGGGTAGAGGAATTAGGCAAATTGCCGAAAACTGCAGCCCCCTCACCCGCCGACTTTGTTCAGTCTTTCGGCCTAGTTATTGAAAATAGTAAAGACGTACTGTTTATCAGTATGTCATCTCAGGTATCATCCACTTATCAGAATGCACTAATTGCCGCAAGGAAATTTCCACCAGGGCGGGTAACCGTAATAGATTCGTTAAATGTAACTGCAGGAACAGCCATGAGTAATCTTCTGGCTGCCCAAGCGGCTGCGGAGGGGAGGAGTGCTCTGTTTATCTCGGATAAATTTCACTTGCTGCGTGATGAAATCCAGTAAACTGCTAATCAAGCCTATTCTCTATGTAAGGCATGGAAGAGTATTATCCGAGGTGAAATACCGCGGTAATAAGCAAAAGATTGGATAGCATATTTTTACAGGTTCACCGTAATGATCATGATCAGATCATTGTTGACCAAACCCTGGAAGCTGAGACTGCAGAGTGGATCCGGAGAGCAGTTCTTGAAGAGACAAACATTCGCGATTTATTTATTGAAGGCGGGTGTGCAATCTCCTCTCACAGTGGACAACACAGTCTTGCAATCAGCTTCATTCTGAAGCCTGGGTGATAGTTATATTCTACTTTAATAAGAAGTTGCCCTACCGGTAACTTCTTATTTGATTTGATATATGTAGTCAAGATGAAGGTCCGTAACAAGAATATTCATTTTAAGTTGATATAAGCATTCGCTTGAAATGTCGTCAGATGAACATTAAAAAGTCGTGTATTAGGTAGATTTTACTCATGCTCTATGATCAAATGAGAAGGTGTATGTAATGTACACTTGAGAAGGAGGACTTTAACAAAAATTTTTATTCCGAAGTATATATAAGCTGGTACACTTTAAGATGGCTATTGTGAAATATGCAACCGCCCAACTTTCAATTAACAGGGGGAATAAAAATGGGCACTATATTTCCACATTTTTCTTGGAACTCCATTCGGTTAAAACTGGTTGTCGGATTTGTTTGTCGTCACATTACCACTTATTACCTTACTTATATATAACAACCATTACAGTATAAATGTAGTGCGTAATCAAGTGGCCATCTCCAATAAAAATTTAATTTCTCTGTATATGAGTCAGATTGATGATCGGTTAAAACTTGCTGAGAGGAATATCCTTAGTCTAGCCACAGTTAATTATGATATTCAGTCCATGAATGCACCCAACTCTGATGACGAATACCAAATGGCTAAATACAACGTATCAGTAAATTTATCCAACAATATATTTTTATATACATCCATTGATTCTTTCTTCATTTTCCAACCTGAAGGGCAAGACTTGCTAAATGTTTCTCAATCCTCTGTATCCTATTCAGAACGAATGGAGATTGAAGAAAATCTGGTTAAGCATTTAAATCAATTATCAAACTCGTCTCAACTACCCACGAACAACTGGTATATACGAAATATTGGAAATGATAGCTATCTTCTACGCATAATCAAATCAGATAACCTATTTATTGGTGCCTGGGTCAATGCTAAAACACTTATCGGTCCTATGAGTTTAATAGATCTAGGAAAGAATGGTAGTGCACTATTGGTTACTTCTGAAGGAATTCCTATGGTTCCTACAGATTTGCCTCTTGCACAGGTTGATTTGTCAAAAGGGTTAGAACAACAATATTATTTAACAGGCAACAAAAATAACATACTGGTTATTGGTGAATCTTCTAAGGAGGGGAAATTCAGTCTGACTGCAATTATCCCAAATGAGCAAATTTTGCAGAATCTTCCTATTCTATCATGGTTAATCCGTTGGATTTCCTTTACTGTCATAGCTTTAGTACCACTGTGTCTTTTTTTTCTACATCGGACATTGTTAGTACCTTTAAATAGACTCATCTCTGTAATGAACAAAATAAACAAAGGCCTTGTAAATGTTCGAATAGATAACTTTAAGGCATCAGATGAATTTTTAATGGTAAATCAAACTTTTAATAAAATGATCAATAAAATTGAAGAATTGAAAATTAATGTATATGAAGAACAATTGAGCAAGCAGAGAATTGAGCTTCAACATCTCCAGCTCCAGATTAATCCGCATTTCTTTATGAATTCACTAAATATCCTATACAGCCTGGCTCAAGTGAAGAATTTTACGCTGATACAAGATATGACACTTTGTTTAGTTCGATATTTTCGGTTCATGTTTCGCAGTAATCTATCCTTTGTTACCTTGCAGGAAGAGATGGAGCATGTCCACAACTATATTCGCATTCAAGAGTTGCGGTTCCCTGATCAATTGACATGTAATATTGAGTACCCTGAATTACTCGGGCAATTGGAGATTCCTCCTTTGTTGATACAAACTTTTCTTGAAAATTCAATTAAACATGGTGTGACATTGGAGGAACCCCTGCATTTATCGGTAAGTTTTGAATTAAGAGAAACGGCTTTAAACCCTTTTATTGAAATCGTCATTAGGGATACAGGAACAGGGTTTTCCGAAAAAGTATTAGAAGAGATTCGCTCGGGAAATCGTATTGTCGACGAGAAAGGCGAACATATTGGAATCTGGAATGTGAGAAAAAGATTATTACTTTTATATGGTGATGATGCTTCATTATCTTGTTATAATGGCTTTCCGAATGGAGCTGTAGTGGAAATTCGTCTTCCTTATCAAGAAGAAATATAGAGAGGTGGATTGAGTTATTTATGTACCAGATCTTAATTGTTGATGACGAGATTCATGCCGTCGAAGGAGTTCGCGCTGGTATTGATTGGGGTAAATTGGGGATTCAGACTGTCCATACAGCGCATACGGTAAAACAAGCTAAAGAACTATTCGAGACTGAACGCATTGATATTATGTTATGTGATATCGAGATGCCGCAGGCATCGGGTTTGGAGTTAACAAAGTGGGTTAGAGAACGTTTTCCCCAAACAGAAACCATTTTTCTGACTTGCCATGCTGATTTTTACTATGCCAAGGAGGCAATTCGATTAGGAAGCTTTGAATATATTCTTAAGCCGGTACCTTTTGAAGAGCTTGAAAAAGTGATCCTTAAAGCGAAGAATAAAATCCACAAAGAATCAGAAATAGTTCAATACACGAAGTTCGGACAATTCTGGTTTCAGCATCAACCATTGTTAATTGAACGCTTTTGGCAGGATATTCTGAATCAAACTATTCCATCAAGTCCAAATGCCATGAGTCTCGCTGCAGTCGACCGAAACATTCAATATATTAATGAGTTAGTGTTTATACCTATATTGATGAACGTTCAAAGATGGTACAAGCCATTAACTCTGCGTGAGGAGAGAATTCTGGAGTATGCTCTCAAAAATTCTGCAGAAGAAATTCTTTTTAACACCGGGAAAGAGGGATTGATTATTTCGCTCAATAATAGAAAGATGCTTGCCATATTATCAGTTGAAGAAAATGAGGATATTAACATCTCTTTGGAAAAGGAGGTCCAGCGTTATATTGATGAGTGCAGTCATTACTTTTATTGCGATATCTCATGTTATATCGGACAAACCGTCCATGGCCATGAAATGTTAGATATGGTGAATAAGCTTAATGAGATGGATAGAAACAACGTTGCATATAACAATAAAGTTTTTTTTCTAGCCAAATCTCAAAATAGCTCCTTCATTTATGAGCCCGGTAATATCAAGTTATGGTCTGTTATGTTGAATGAGAATTCTTTTGATGAGGTATTGTATGAATCTTCCCAATATCTCAATGGACTGGATAGAGGAATTTTAAATGCTGATCTTTTGAACCGAATCTACCAAGATTTTCAACAGATGATGCATTTTGTATTACAAACAAAAGGAATTCAAGCGCATCAATTGTATAGCAATTCCTTGTCACAGCAGTTGAGTGCTAATGCATCTCGCTCCGTGACCAATTTACTCGAATGGGTAGAGCATGTCGTTATAAAAGCAAAAGAATATGTACATTCATTGAAACAATCTTTGAGTGTTGTACAAAAAGTAACCCAATTTATCAAACTTAATATTTCTAAGGATATCTCCCGTGAAGAAATCGCTAATCATGTGTTTCTTAATCCGGACTACCTAACCCGTATTTTCAAAAAGGAAACAGGTATGGCCGTTTCTGATTATTTATTTCACGAAAGGTTAAGGGTTGCCAAAGAACTTCTCGTGAAGACAGATATGGCCATCAGTAACGTTGCATCCCATATTGGATATGTGAATTTCTCACATTTTTCACGAACATTTAAAAAGCATACGAACTTGAACCCTAATGAATATCGTCAACTACATCAACGCCCCACGGTTGATAATAACGAAGATAATAATGTAGATAATGAAAATCAATTGAATAAATAAAAGTAAATGAATAGCGTAATATTCGAACCGGTTAAGTTCTAGCTTGACCGGTTTAATTCTATGAAGTGACGGGTAGGATAGCGCATATAGTCGCCAAATGAATATAGGAATGTCGTGTAGAGAGCAGAATCGCAGGGCAGTTCTTAGTAAACTTTAATTATCCACTTCTGGACACTTTTTATGTTATCGGTTTCATTAGTAGAAAATTTACGATGAAGGGGTTAGGACTATGAAACAGAGACTGAAGTTGTTAAGTGTATTGCTCTTTGGTTCCATGTTGTTATTGTCTGCATGCAGCAGTAGTAGTAGTGATAGTAGCATTAACACTGAGGTGGACAATAATAAAGAGGGAGTTACTGAATTAACGGTCGCATTTCCGATTTTTAGTGCACAACCGAAAGATATGGCTTTAGTTGAAAGTGCCATTAACGAAATTGCCCAAGAGAAGATTAATGTTAAAGTGAAATTATTGCCCATCACCTTTTCGAACTGGATGCAGCAAACGAATTTGATGTTCTCCGGCGGTGAACAGCTTGATCTTATGCCAAGTATTTACAATTATAGCCAATCCGTTCTACTAGGTCAATTTATTCCGCTAGACGATCTTCTAGAAAAACATGGCCAAGGAATCGTGAAGGCATTGGATCCGGCTTACCTGGATGCATCCAGAGTGAAAGGCTCCATCTATGGCGTTCCGACCCTTCATGAAATGGCTGATGTCAATGGCGTTACAATGCGAAAGGATATTGTTGAAAAGTACGAAATTGATACCAGCAAACTTCAAACGATTGAAGACCTGGAAGAAGTGTTGAAAAAAGTTAAAGCTGGCGAATCTAATATCGCTCCTATTATCCCGTCAACAGTTGGTGCGTCTATACTTAACAACTACAAAACATTCGACGAACTCAATAATACCATCGGAGTTCTTCCTAACTATGATAACGACTTAAAAGTAGTTAATCTTTATGAGACAGAAGAATATGCCAAACATCTTAAAATGCTTAGAAGATGGTATCAGGAAGGTTTGATTCTCCAGGACGCATCGACCAATCAAGTTAGCTCGACTGACCTGATTAACTCAAACCGGGCTTTCTCGTTTTTACTTAGTGCACATCCAGCAGCACTATCTGAAACAGTTCAAGGAGGTGTACCTATGAAAGTTGTAACATTCTCCCAACCGCCCGTTTCCACGACGTCTCAAATTACGAATACGATGTGGGGAATTACTGTAAACTCTAAGACTCCGGATAAGGCGATGGAATTTCTTAATCTAATGTATTCCGATGAGGATATTTCAAACTTGCTGACTTGGGGAATTAAAGGAAAACATTATGAGGTTAAGTCTGAGAATGTCATTGATTTTCCCGAAGGCGTGAATGCTCAGAATTCTGGATACTATTTAAATGCAGGATGGCTGTTCGGCAATCAATTTCTCTCCTACATCTGGAATGGGACGGACCCAGAATTGTGGAAAAAAATAAAACAGTTTAACGATTCGGCTACCAAATCGAAAGCATTAGGCTTCACGTTCGATCCATCGTCCGTTAAGACAGAGCTTGCTGCCATAGGAAACGTGATTACTCAATATGCTCTCCCACTTGAAACAGGAAGTGTAGATCCGGACAGTGTTCTGCCTAAGTTTATAGAAAGCCTGAAAGCTGCCGGTGTTGGCAAGGTTATCGCTGAAAAACAAAAACAACTCGACGAGTGGGTGAAAAGTCAGAATTAAAGATTTACTTGTAACAGTAGAGACGGTCATGCGATCGCGTGACTGTCTTTCCTTTCTTCCTTTTATTTGAGTTTTAAGTTATGAGATTGAATGAAGGGAGTGTCGAACGATGAATAACAAATTAAGTGTTACAAGAAAGAAACTATGGAAATTCAGTTCCCTTTATTTAATGATGTTACCTGGTATTGCTTATTTGATCATAAATAATTATATGCCTATGTATGGATTAACCATAGCCTTCAAGGATGTGAATTTTGCAAAGGGTATCTGGGGCAGCGACTGGAATGGTATGGATAACTTCAAGTTTTTATTATCTTCATCCGATGCTTACGTTATTACTCGTAATACAATTCTCTACAATGCAGCTTTTATTGTAATAGGGCTGATTGTTGGTGTGGGAACTGCTATTCTCTTAAATGAAATCAAGAATAAGCTCGCAGTAAAATTCTATCAAAGTGTTCTGTTACTTCCCTACTTGATTTCTATGGTTCTGGTCAGTTACCTGGTGTACTCGTTATTAAGCGTAAATGTGGGTTTAATGAACAAAACAATACTACCCGCTCTAGGGATAGATCCTATCTCTTGGTACAATGAGCCCAAGTTTTGGCCATATATTTTGGTCATAGTGAATTTATGGAAAGGGATTGGCTTCTCCTGTGTAGTTTATCTCGCAGCCATAATTGGTATTGATAAGGATTACTATGAAGCGGCTATGCTGGATGGAGCCAGTAAATGGCAGCAAATACTAAAGATTACAATCCCGTTGATAACTCCAATTGTTGTTATGATGACGTTACTTAGTATAGGACGTATCTTCTACTCTGACTTTGGACTATTTTATCAAGTACCAATGAACTCGGGAGCCTTATTCAGTACAACGAACGTCATTGATACGTACGTATTCCGGGCGCTAATGCAGCTCGGCGATATTGGGATGTCCGCTGCGGCAGGATTGTATCAATCCGTTGTTGGTTTTGTCCTTGTCATCCTATCGAACTATACGGTTCGAAGAATCAACAAGGATAATGCGTTATTTTAGGAGGAATCATTATGGCTCATGAAGATCGTAGATGGCAGTGGGGTTCTAATATCATCTTGATGTTGTTGTCACTTGGTTGTATAATTCCTTTCTTGCTTCTTGTCATATCATCTTTAACCGATGAACAATCTATTATCCAAAATGGGTACTCCTTCTTCCCGCAGGAATTTAGTTTTGCAGCTTATGAGTATATATGGCAGCAATCCTCATTAATTTTTAATGCTTATGGAATTACTGTTTTTGTTACTGTATTCGGAACGCTCTCTAGTTTGCTTATTACGTCGATGCTGGCTTATCCTCTTTCCCGACCGGATTTGCCAGGGGGCAGGTTTGTTGCATTCCTTTTGTTCTTTGCCTTGTTATTCAACGGCGGATTGGCACCAACTTATATCATATATACCCAAGTGTTCCATCTGAAAAATACATTGGCGGCTCTTATTATTCCTGGTTTATTAATGAACGGGTTTAGCGTAATGATGATGAGAGGTTTTTTCATGACGACCGTACCTTCTTCGGTTTTGGAATCAGCAAGTATAGACGGTGCTAAAGAGTTTACGATCTACCGCAAAATAGTTCTTCCGCTTTCGTTGCCTATTTTGGCTGTTGTTGGTTTGTTACAAGGGCTCATGTATTGGAATGATTGGTTTAATGGCTTGATTTATCTTACCGATCCCAAGTTATACAGCTTGCAAACTGTGATGAACCAATTGATGAGCAATATTCAGTTTCTATCCAGTAACAGTTCCGTAAGTTCATTAGCAAGTGGGGCAATGCAAGATTTACCAACAGAAGCCTTCCGTATGGCGATAGCTGTAATCAGTATTGCTCCGATCATGATCGCTTATCCTTTCCTTCAGAAGTACTTCGTCAAAGGTTTAGCTCTTGGCGCGGTTAAGGGTTGATCCAAAGCATATGGAAGTGAGTTGAATTGACGTATTCTTTGGGCAATACAATCCATTCGGTAGGATGTAAAAGTGAAAGAAGCGGAAGGTTAATCCTTCCGTTTTTGCTTTAACTTAACGAACGGGGAAACACCTTTTGTTTTGAATATCACTCTAATCAACGAAACAACATGTAATAGAATATAGATCAAAATACCGGAGGTACCAAGATGCAAAAATCAGATGAACCTCGAAATGCTAGAAACAAGATAATCAGTCTCCTGGAAGTGGTGGATATTAATAGTAGTGAACGTAGTATCATAGCTGAATTTGATTTTATAATAGAGGCGCCTAATTGGACGCGTGACGGCAAACATCTTATATATAACAGCTTAGGCCGCCTTTACACTTTTGATCTCACTTCCAGGGAAAGTGAAATTATTGATTCCGGTTATGCGAATCGATGCAATAACGACCATGTATTGTCTCCCGATAACACGCACGTTGCGGTGAGTCATCATACGAATGAGGATGACCTGTCCCGAATCTATATTCTCCCATTCAAAGGTGGTAATCCGATTCTCATCACCCCATTAGCTCCTAGCTACTTGCACGGATGGTCGCCTGATGGTAACACACTCGCCTATTGTGCAGAGCGCAACGGCGAATACGACATATACACCATTCCAGTTAACGGCGGGATCGAGACTCAATTGACCTTTACCACCGGACTGAATGATGGCCCGGAATATTCTCCGGATGGAAAGAACATTTGGTTTAACTCGGTACAATCGGGTCTTATGCAGGTGTGGCGTATGAATACAGACGGCAGCGTACTGGTTCAGATGACCTTTGAAGAAAGTAATAATTGGTTTCCGCATGTATCTCCTAACGGAGAACTGTTGGCTTATCTTAGTTATAAGAAGAACGATGTTGATCCAGGTGAACATCCAGCAAATAAAGAGGTAGAAATTCGTCTGATGCCAAGTCACGGCGGCAATTATCGTACTTTGGTCCGATTGTTCGGCGGGCAGGGTACCATTAACGTTAACTCTTGGTCTCCTGATAGCAAAAAACTGGCTTTTGTAAGTTATAAGGTGCTTGACTAGAAGTGGGCAGATCCCGACTTAGCACGTAGGGGAATGTACAAATGTAAAATCAGCCGCTTTGCTTCCAACAGGAGAGCAAAGCGGCTGATTTTTCTTCTTAAGGTTTCTCTATCTTATATGCATCAATCTGTGCCTGTAAATCCTTTAAGGTTGTGTCCAGACCCGCTTTCTTGGCAGCGGATTCAAATTTTGCATAAGCTGTGTCGTAATCGATCAGACCAACGCTGGCCGGATTCATGTATTGTTCGGCGAGATTCTGAATAGCTGCATTTTCGTTCTTCACATTAGCGTCACTGTAGATAAAGTTAAACCCATATGGGTACTCGTGTTCAATTTTCCGATAATCCCTTAATTCTTTGACGATTTCATCAGGTGATTCGATGCTCCATCTTTCGTTCGGACCGCGCCATCCCCATGGGTCATTCGCTCCTGGTGGATATTTTGATGAATCCGCAAGTTCTTTGAATCGGTCATCGCCTACCGGCTCCCAATGCTTGCCTTTGATCCCGTACCAGGTTAGATCGGAGTAGGCTTTATTCCACTTTAACAGGTCAAGCAATTCAAGTGCCCGCTCAGGATGTTTGGAACGAGCATTGATAGCAACACCATTTTGCATGTACCCAGAAGGAACGGTCTTCATTTTTGGAATGAAGATTTCAGCCTTCCATTCTGGATGGACTTTTCCAATGGCCACAGCTGTGTTTGAAATTTGATCAAGTGAGGAGACTTGCACCGCTGATTTCCCTGCTTCAAATAACTCAGGTGATTTTTCATTTTGTAATAATGCATTTTTTGAGAGAATGCCAGCCTTCTGCCAACGGAACATTGTACTGGCAAAATTTTTGTAAGCTTCATTCTCGAATCCCATCTTGGCTTGCATTCCTCCTTTGCTGTAAACGTTCCAAGTCAGGGCTTTGTTTGAAGATACACCTAAGTTGTCAGGTTGCCCAAGATTTGGATCAAATAAAGTTTGGATAAAACCCTCTGTACTATGATGATAGGCAAAAGGAGTGATGCCTTGATCATTCTTAGCAATTGCAGTTAAATAGGCGTCCAAACCAGCCATGTCTTTAATCTGCGGGACATTATATTTCTCTCTTAAATCTCCGCGCAGCAAGAATCCGATTGCTCCATTCTCCTGTACTGCCTGAGGTACAGCGTAAACCTTACCATTAACTTTAGCTTGCTCCCAAGCATCCTCAGGTGTTTTCTCCCAACTAATTGACGCGTTTTTTGACAAGAGATCCTCAGTCAATTCCAGAAACCCATTCTTACTGGCGAAACCTTGATAATCTGTCCAGTTCGAAGCATAAATCAGGTCGAAATCTTCTCCGGCGGAGAAAAGAAGTGAGTATTTCTGTGCCCACTCGCCCCACGTAAAGTTGGTTACTTCAATTTTGGCATTGATATCTTTCTGCGCCATTTTACTTAATTCCTGATAGACAAGATCAGCATCAGCAGGCTTATCACCGAGAAGAATCATTTTAAGAGTGACTTGATCCATGCTATTGTTCTCTGACCCAGGTGAACTATCTTTCTCTGAATTGCTGCAGGCAGACAAGACCATTGCACAGACCATAACAATTACCAGAGTGATAGACCACTTTTTTCGTTTGTTTTTCATGTTGACCCTCCTATAATGTAGTATAAGTTAAATCGGCACTGTGCTGAAATTAACTTTTCACAGCACCTAAAGTCAGCCTTGCACGCTCCCTCCGTTGGGTAACGCCGAGATTCTTCGCAGCTCGTCGGAGTTCGTGACTAGATTATAAAGAAGCCGTTGCAACGGTCGCAAGTACTGTTTGCATACGGAAGTATGATAGACGTGAGTGAAGAAGAAAAAGAAAGCCAAGCCGTCCGCAATGCGGAACGTATGTTTATGAATGGCGGACGCAGTCATAGGCATCAGGGATACACTGGATATGGTTCTAACTACTGTAATAAATAGTGTAACGACATATGCTCTAAGAATAATCATCGGGTTTTCAAGGGCGACTGCGTATGCCTTTAAAGAGAAAGAAGACGGGAACAGCGTATAACCATTACGTATCATCTCCTGTTCATCCGTTAAAGATAAAGATAAGGCCATTCATTAATACCAATAGTCTATTCTTGATCAGATGCTGCATCAACGATTCACGTTACACTGTTGAAACCTCCTATTCTTTTTGTAATTATCATGAAAGCGTTATCGTCGTTAGTTTGACAGTTTCTAAAGCCATTATAACCCGACAAAATTGTAATCTAGCCAAATATATTGTAGGATCTGAAATAAAACTAATATGTATCATGATAGGAGGGTATTTTCGAAGTGAAGATACTTATCGCAGATGATGATCCATTTACGCTTCAAGGGATTATAGGAGCAATTCCCTGGGAACAGTTTGGAATCGGGACTGTGCTTCAAGCGAGCAATGGAAGTAAGGCACTGGATATTGCACGAAGGGAGCTGCCGCAACTACTGTTAACCGATGTGCGAATGCCCAAAATGGATGGAATAGAGCTTGCTACCGCTTATCGGGAAATAGATCCAAACTGTCAGATCATTTTCATGAGCGGTTTTTCCGACAAACAATATCTGAAATCGGCAATAAAACTAAGAGCGGTCTCATACGTCGAGAAACCCATAGAATTAAACGATCTGCAGGATGCCCTTCAGATAGCAGTTTCACATACTCGCTCAGCAGGACAGAATCCCAAAACAGAAACGAATATGATTTTGGCCGCTAAACCACTCATTTCGAGCGAACTCGCGATAGCGATTACGAAACCCGACTGTGGCAAAGAACGGATCAGTGAGTTGGTAGAATTAGCCGGATATGCTTTTCCAGCCAGAATGCGTTTGCAAACTCTATTGGTGAAGATTCGTAAGAAAAACATGCTGAATTCACAACGATTGGAATTGACCGTAGAAAACATTTATGGTTTGGTCTCTGGTTTGCTGACTGAATCCAGTACCACAGGGATCGCCGCTGTGAAGGACGACTCTCATATCGTCATACACCTCTACGTCGTCTCAGGCAATCTGGATGAACTCCAGGATGCTGCTGATCGATTTGCCTCAAACTTATTGGATATCCTGCCAGACAAGGAGATGGTATTCATCGCATCAGGCAAAACCGTCATAGGGTTGTCGGCTGCTGAAAAATCCTATAGTACAGCGGTAATAGCCTTGCAGCATATGTTCTATAACGGTTATTCCGTTTACGGGTATCACGAGATTCAGACACCTGCGTATTCCATTGATCCTCACTTAGTAAAAGTGTTCGGGGAACATCTCTACAAACAGGAAATTGAGAAAGCTATTCGGCTTATTTCCAGTCTCACCTTTGATATCAAGCAGTATAAGAACACGATGGTCAACTATTTAAAAGAAATGTATTTCCAGCTTCTGATGACACTGATTCGTGTGTCGGGAGAACGAAATATCCACCTGTTCGATAATACGGATAGCTCGGGATCGATATGGAACATGATGCACGAATTAGAAACCTTGAGCGAGTTGAAAGATTTTATCGTCATGAAGGTGGAACGCTATTCATCATCAATTATGGAGCAATCTCCTTATAGTGGTATTGTTAACGGAGTTCTTCAATATGTGCATGACCATTACTCGGATATTCACCTATCGATCAGTAAAATCAGTACCTATACGATGCTTACGAATTCGTATCTTTGCAACCGCTTTAAGCAGGAGACTGGTCAAACAATTAATCAGTATATTACGAATTATCGGATTGATAAAGCGAAGGAACTATTGCGTGACCCTTCGCGTAAAGTGGCTGATGTATCGTTGAGCGTGGGATATAACAACGGAGACTATTTTGCCAAATGTTTTCGTAAATTGACCGGGTGCAATCCATCTGAATACAGGGAGGGGCTTGTAGGATGGAAGTGAAGGAGAAAGCACGATTCTTCCAATTTTTCTCAGACCTCAAGCTTAGAAATAAGCTGATTCTTTCCTTCTTCACGCTTATCATACTTCCGCTCGGTGGGTATTTCTATCTGTCTTCTGAGCAACTCTATAAGCAATTTTTAAACAGGACTTCATTTTCTGTGGAGCGAAACTTTGACCAGTCATTCTCTTTTCTTTCCTTCAAATTTCAACAAATTCGCACGGCGAGCGATATTCTTATATCAGAGAAAATGCTTACCGATGTGATGACATCCGAAGGAAGCACCGATGATTTCTTCATACAGTACAGAAATTTTCTCGATTTGAAGCCATTCTTATCTTCCTTGGAAGACCACAGTAATATTCAAAGCGTCAAATTATTTGTTAATGAGGAATTGTTTTATTCTGAGGAGAACATTAACCTCTTCAGTCTGGAGAAGGCACGTCAGACCTATTGGTTTAAGCGATTGATGGAGAGCGGTAAAGGGATTTTGTGGGCCCCCAACTCTTACTTTACAGATCCCGAGGCAAATGAAGATAATTTTTTGGCAGTTCTCAGGCCATTTCGTAATCCTAATGATTACTCGGAATTTCTAGGCGTTATCCGATTGGATATTCCGGTTAGCATGGTCACTGATATCCTAGTCAACGCTGCCCCCATCCGAAACAGCTTGACGTATATTCAAGATTCCAATGGGGAGAATGTTGCGAGTTCTAATCGCTCACTTCAACAGAAATACAAGATCGATAAAGATCAGGTGATTCGTTCCTCTAAAAAAGAACCTCATTTTGTCAAACTGGAAAATTCTGAGGTATATCTCCAAAGCAAACTGATTCCCGGAACCGATTGGTATATGGTTACAGTAATTCCCTTAAAGGAAATTGCTGCTGAAAGCAAAGCTATGCTAAAAAACTCAGTTCTTTTGCTCATCGTTATTGGTTTAATCGCTTTGCTCCTATCCATTTTAATTTCAAATTATATGACATCACGCCTAACTCAGATCATGCGTAAAATGCGAAATGTACAAGAAGGTAACGTCGTAGTACTCTCACTGCCCTCTTCCAGAGATGAGTTCGGGGAGTTAATCGAAAATTATAACTATATGGTTCGCAAAATCGGGATATTGTTAGAGGAACAATTTCGTTCAGGGCAAGAAATCAAGAGTGCGGAGTTAAAAGCGTTGCAAGCACAAATTAATCCCCATTTTCTATACAATACGCTTGATCTGATGAAATGGATGGCACGCAGCGGAATGACCGATGAGATTGGACAGGTTGTGACTTCGCTTTCTAAGTTCTACAAACTCAGCCTTAGCGGGGGTAATACAGTAATCTCCATCCGTGATGAACTACTCCACGTCAGCAGTTATATGCATATACAAAGTGCCAGGTACGCAAGTAAAATCCAACTGGACATTCAGGTGGATGAGGAAATTATGGAATATGGAATTATAAAAATAACACTACAGCCTATTGTAGAAAACGCCATAATCCATGGTATTTTATGTACGACAGAAGAGGCTGGAACGATTCAGATAAGAGGTGGTTTAATTAAAGGTGATATTGAGATTGTTGTTTCTGATGATGGCGAAGGAATGTCTCCTGATATTTTATCGAAATGGCTTACGAATGATCTCAACAATCGAACTAGAGGCAGTGGATATGGTTTGCGAAACATTAATGACCGAATCCATCATTTTTACGGTTCGGGATATGGACTCACTTTCAATAGTAAACTCGGAGTAGGTACAACTGTAGTAATCCGTATACCCACACAAAAACTATAATATTTATAGTTTCAACAATATGCTAAGATCTTGTAGTCATGGAACCGAACCTTATCGTGTTTCCATCAGGTGTTAGATTTCAAATTAAAAGATGATTAATTAGGAGGAGTTAAGGTTGCGAATATTAATTACTGGAGCTAATCGAGGACTGGGATTGGCACTTACTACCAAAGCTTGTGCTCGTGGACATCAGGTGTTTGCTGGAGTTCGAAGTGCTGAATCTTCGGCTGAGAGAATATTGGCGCTCAGCACTCAATTCCCGGAACAGATTAAGATACTTTCGCTAGATGTAACGAACGAAAATTCCGTACGCTACGCTAGTGAGCAAGTATCAAGTCAAATGAGCAGCTTGGATGTCATTATTAACAGCGCAGCAATCTTACTGGGGCGCGAACAGAAACTTGCACAACTTGACTTCGTTCAGGTACAACAATCATTTCAAACCAATTTGTTTGGCCCAATGATCATATTGAAATATTTTTTGCCTTTACTTAAAAAAGGTAAACATCAGGCCGTTGTTAATATCAGTTCGGAAGCAGGCAGTGTCGCTGGAGCCTATGGAGGAGATTATTCCTACGCATTGTCGAAAGCTGCACTTAATATGTTCTCTGCCCAGTTACGTCAAGAACTTAAGCCTGAGGGTGTTCTTGTGCATGCGGTTCATCCTGGCTGGATCCGGACGGATATGGGCGGCGATCATGCTCCTGGCAATGCGACTGAATCAGCCAATGGCATATTGGACATCATCGAACGGAAGATAGAAGCCGAGAATGAGGCATTATTCATTGATCACAAAGGCAAAGCTATAAGTATTTAACAATAAAAAAACTCATCATACACAATATGATGAGTTTTTTTATTGGTTGAACGAAATAATTCAATTCATCTCATAACTAATACTCTAGTCATCGTTTATCGTGTCAAATTTGTTCTTGTTTCGATATCTCTTCGGTGTTAACCCGGTATATCTCTTGAAAATTTTAATGAAATGGTTTTGATCATAAAAATTCAACTTGGCAGCGATAGCAGTAACACGCTCGGAGGTTAATTCCAACATTTTCTTAGCTTCCTCTACCTTCTCTTGTTGAATGAACTGAGTTATAGTTACTCCGGTTTCTTTTTTGAATAGCTGCGATAAGTAGTTTTCCTGTAAACCTGCTTTGTCTGCCAGAACAGATAAAGGAATATTATCATATAAATGATTGAAGATATACTCCTGACAAGTTGCAATCGATTTGGAAATATTTTTTCGTTTGTTATTTGATACTCGATCTACAAAGTCTATCAGTGCATCACCAATGGCGGAAACTACCATACTGTACTCACGTAGATCTTCAATGTGTTGAATATGAAGATCACTGAGAATATATGCAACTTCCGCATATAACCCTCCTTCAATTGCAGCTCGGGTTGCAAGTGCAATAACATATATGCCGAGATTTTTAATGCTACGCAACTGGTTGTAGTTAGATAGGATGCCCGGGCCGTCGTGATTAGCTAAAATCGTCATGTTATAGAAGGCGGCTTTATCACCGTTTCTTATGGATCTAAGCAATTGTCTTTCAATCTCAAAAAGACCACGAAATTCAAGTGATTCCCGTCGATCTGAAATGACGATTTCTGCATGTTTGCTTGAGTGGAACTGTTGCTCAAACCGAAAATGCTTCTCCATAATTTCAGTGATATCAAGCATGATGCCGTTCAACAAATGATGTACCAAAATTCCGATATAATTTAGCCGTTTTGAAGATAAGAGAGGTAGCTGCTGCAAGTAGGATGTCCATTCTGGTGTCACCGTGTAATTAAACTCTGTTAACAGGTTATTGATATTCTCGTTATTCATCGGAATTACTGTAAAGGGACCGATAACGACGATTGCCTCCATAGCTTCATCACGAAGCTTAGGAACAATGATGAGCGATTCTCCGAAATTAGTCGTATGAATATTAGGTACGTTCAAAGGCTGAACTTGTTTCTTCAAAAGCCGAACAAGCTCAGAATGGTTGTCGAATAGTGGGTTATTTGGTGTTCCTTCCACAAGAAAGCAACGGACTTCCTCATCGTCCATTCGTGAGTAACTGACCGGTAGTTGCAAGCTCTCTAAAAGCAGTTTACACGAAGTATGGATAAACTCATCACCTTGTACTAACCCCATTTCGAAATCACATCCTAAAATTACATAATAATATACTTTTTATATAAGAAACATACCATAAAATATATAAAATGAGTATTAAAATGAGTTACATATTCTAATCGAGGTGATTAAACTGACAACATTCACAGAAAACTCAAAATTAGGTGAATTGCTCTCAAATGAAGAAGCTGTAAAAGTTTTGGAAAAACATTTACCTGGGATTTCTACAAGCCCAATGATTAGCATGGGAAAGGGTTTTACTCTGAAGCAACTCAGTGCTATTCCACAGGCAAATATTCCTGATGAACTCATTTCGGTAATCTTGTCGGACTTATCGATTATCCCAATTGTAGATCTAACGAGTTCGCAGAATAGTTCCCTAAGTAAAAACTCGCAGGAAACCCTCTCTATGAACGGGTTGGTGGCGATCGTAACCGGAGCCGGTGGTGGTATCGGTCGAGCTTCCTCTCTTAAACTATCTCAATCTGGATACAAGATAGTAGCTGTAGATTTTAATACGGAAACGGGAGAGGAGACTGTTAATCTACTCCGCGCGCAGGGGGGAGAAGGGCTATTTATCCAAGCTGATGTCTCTAAGGAAGAAGACGTAGAACGATACACTAAGGCTGCACTTGACACTTACGGTCGTATTGATGTTTTTTTTAACAACGCAGGGATTTTGCAGAAATTCTCACTGATTGAGGATCTAGATGTATTTGAATTTGATCGCATTATCAACGTGAATGTCAGAGGTGTTTTCTTGGGTTTGAAGAAGGTGCTTCAAATTATGAACGTCCAAGGATTTGGTTCAATCATCAACACGGCATCTACCGCAGGTATTCGCGCCGAACATAGTTTGTCAGCCTATACTGCGAGCAAGCATGCCGTGATCGGTCTGACGAAATCGGCTGCGATTGAATACGTTCGCAAAAATATTCGTGTGAACGCCATCTGTCCAGGCGGTGTCGATACGGCACTTACCCAATCTGTTCCCATGATGATGCAGGAATCTGGCTATACACCTGAAGAGCTTCCTAACATGCGTATCGGGCGCTTTGCTGAGCCTACCGAAATTGCTGAAATGGTTGTGTTCTTGGCATCCGATAAGTCAAGCTACATCACAGGTTCTATCATTGCGGTGGACGGCGGTTTGACATTGTAAGGACTTAGAGGAGGAGGGTTACTATGAAACAAAGAATCAAAATTGATAAAGTGGCTCCAAACACAGGAGCATTGGATTTTTCGCATTTGTTGGATGCTCCTGCAGGTAAACACGGATTCACAGAGGTTCGAAACGGAAATCTGTATTTTGCTGATGGAATCCGCGCTAAATTCATAGGCTTCAACTTACCGACTCGATCCAACACGCCTGACCATCAAACTGCTGAACGACTTGCTGAGCGGTTTGCGTCTATGGGTGTCAACGTCATACGTCTCCATGCTGCGGATGCACCTCCAGGTCCTTCAGGATGGAGTTCGAGCCAAGAAAATCCGTTGATCGATTATGATAGCGGTTCCAGCAGGATTCTCAATGAGAAGGGTCTTGACCGTTTTGATTATCTGGTTGCAAAGCTGAAGGAAAAAGGCATATATATTCAGGTGGATCTACTGGTAGCTCGCGTTTTCCAAGAAGGAGATGATTTAGACTACCCTGATGCGCCGCCATTCTTCTACAAAAGCTTTACTCACGTTAATGAGAGACTGATTGAACTTCAGAAAGAATATGCAACCAAGCTACTCTGTCATGTAAATCCATATACGGGTCTGGCTTTGATTGATGATCCTGCAGTTATGACTATTCAGGTCAATAACGAAGATTCTGTCTTTCGCGGTACAGAAGATATCAAGGATGAAAAGGGCATCGTGCCATATCGGCAAGAGCTGCAACGTCGCTTTAACCGGTACCTGTTGGCCAAGTATGATTCAAGAAAAAATATGGCCAAGGCCTGGACGTATAATGGGGTTTGTGCTCTTGGTGAAGAGGAAGACCCAGAGAAGGGAACTGTACTTTTTCCAGAGGGTAGTTTCTATCAGGTTCCTAACGACCCGATGGGGGAATGGGCAGGCGGTGTCAGTCCCGCGCGCTACGCTGATTTTATGGAGTTCGGTATCAGTGTAAACCGCCGATACTATAATACAATGATGGACCATATTCGATCTTTAGGTGCAAAAGTTCCACTAAATACCAGCAACCTTCTGAATGGCACAGCAGATATATATTCCCATTCGGATGCAGACATTATGGAAAACAACACATATTTTAACCATCCGATGCCGCCATTTCATCAGGAAACGCTAGTTGTACCAGATATGCGTGAAGCTGTAACGTCTAATCCTCTGACTGTGCACAAAGATGGGGAATACATGCGTACCGAGATGCTTCAAATGGCCAGTACAGCAGTGGTGGCGGGAAAACCTTTCATTCTTAGTGAGTGGAACGAATACGGAGTTAATCCTTTCCACTCCACTTCGTTTATTTCCATGGCAGCTTATGCCTGTCTGAACGATTGGGATGGTCTCATGCTCTATTGTCATCATACGTCTGAAAGGTGTGATGACCAACCTGATGATGTTATTACCGACATATTTGATGCTTATAATGATCCATCTCTTATTTGTCAGTTCGGTTTTATGGCTGAGTTATTTCTTGGCAGCCTGGTACGACCTGCGGAGCATCAGGTGGATCTGGTCTTTACGAAGAACGATCTGAAGACCCTGCCATCATCTTTTAGCATGCCAAACACGTTTCTCCCATATATCACCCGTATGCGCAACGTATTTTTGGATCAAGGAGATACCTACACTGGCGATGCGGACGTCGCTATTACTGCGGGCTTTGTGAATAACGGTGACCTTTCACAGGCTAAACATGCCGTTTATTATTCTTGGTCAACATATAGAGACGCCATGAGGCATACAAGTGGTGAAGGACGGCTCGAGAGACTTGCCGAGCAGGCGGATGAAGAATTGTCAGGTGCAGCATTAGGAGACAAACTCCTGGTGTATACGGATATAGCTTCTGTAGCTGGAGCCGGCGACTACACCACTTTTGCAGCCAACCTGGATACAGCATTCAAACGCTGGGGTGTTTTGTCTGATGACCGTGGTCTTGTGGGCAATGCTATGGTCTCCGATACCGGGGAGATAAATTTCGATCCGATTGCAGGAACTCTCCGCATCCAGACCAAAGGGTGCACCTACTTTAGCGGTAATCCAGCCAGCGGTATTTCGTTGACGAAGGATATAACCCTTTCTGTTAGCAATGATCGCCTGTCTGCGGCATTATTGCCTAGAAACTCCGAATCTGTTGATGACGCCAAAACTTATCTCATAACGTTACTCGGCCACACTGGTATGGATGAAACTATTTTCACTACAGAGGGTTTGGTTACAATTGTTGATCATCAAGGGAAGTTGTACGCGGATACTCCTGAAGGATCCTTGTTCGTACGTAGTAAGGAGGCAACGCTGACTGCTTTGGACACAGTAGGTGCACCAGTTTCCGATATTCAAGGGGCACCTGCTGATGGCGGCATGATTTTCAAGCTGGACGGAACGATCCCAGCAGTCCACTTCCTTCTGAAATTAAACTAAGGTTGGAGTAGAGGATACAAACATTTGCCTTCAAATGTAAAATCGTCATCAAACTTAAATGTACAAAACCAAAAGCACGACCACTGAAGGTCGTGCTTTTGCATATCATCTAATCCTTCTAATGCACTTCCTTACTATAGATACAGGCCTCACATTTGATTTGGGTTAATAGTATATACACTTTCAGCTGGTACAACATATTTGGCTAGATTACAATTCTGTAGGGTTATATTTATATATTAAAGCTGTCAAACTAATGATAACGCTTTCTCGATAATGAAGAAGGAATGGAAGGTTGTAGTCTCGCAGAAAGTTCTTGAAAATCCATTGGCATTTGCAAAACTTGATCCGGTACATTTTATTTTTATCCAATATATGGGATAGAGCTGTCAGTCTGTTCTTAACATGGAATTGCCCGAAGATGCGGAATATTCCATCGATCTCGTAGATATTGGAAGATGACGCGTGAGAATATTATTTCGCGAGCCAGCGGATGAACGAAATTGCCGTCGTTACCTGGAAAGGAAAGAACAGCTGTTATAGCAACACGGATCTAAATAGAAAGAATCAAGCCGGGGGTTCTCCACCGGCTTTCTTGTTATCGCGGCAGCTTGATCAAGCTGGGGATAATGCAATAGAAATTTTTGTTAGGAGGGGCACATCATGAAGCTGCTGATCATTGATGACGAAGAAAGAACCAGGGAAATGCTGTCCAAGCATCTCGCATGGGGAGAATTAGGTGTTCATGAGGTGGAGACGGCACGCAATGGCTTGGTTGCCTTGGAGTTATGCCGAAGCTTTCGCCCTGACATCGTGCTCTGTGATATTCGGATGCCGAAGATGGATGGTATAGAATTCGCGAAGCGGCTCCGCGAAAGTGATCTTTCATGCAAGCTGCTGTTCATGAGTGGATTCTCGGACAAAGAGTATTTGATGTCGGCGATCCGGATGAATGCCCTTGACTATATTGAGAAGCCGATTAATCTGAACAAAGTCCGGGAGGCCGTTCGAGCGGCGGTGGAATCCAGGAAACATGATGAGAAGAAAAGGCTGGAGGAACGACAGCTGCAGGATGCCTATGATGAAGGTCTGCCTTATCTGAGACAGGAGATGGTCCGTAAGCTGATTACGGTTCCCGGTTCACTCCATGCACAGAAGGCTCTGGAGAGCAGAGAGACTTTTCTTCTGCCTCCGGAAGGAGTGTACACTGTGGTTGTATCGTCTTTGTACTGGCAAGCGCTGCAATATCCCGAAGATCCAAAGCTGGTGCAGGAGACCCTGCTGCGGAGGCTGAACCTGAATAGCACGCTGGCTTCGCTGCAGGGCATCTGCGGTTTCGATTCACGGCAATTTCTGATTTTCATTCTGCCGGAGGCTTTCGGCAGCAGCTATCGGGAACAACGCAGCGTGCTGGAGGAGCTTTATGCAGAGGTTGCAGGGATGATAGGCGGCAATAATATCCGTTTCCGTATGGGGGTCGGAGATTCGATAAAAGAACGGATGCAGATTCCGCATTCATATAGAACAGCCCTGGATGCGTGCAGTCTGCATTATTACAGTGAAGGTAGCCGACTAATCTTTGCCAGTGAAATTGGCGGCAACCGGGAACTGGCTACAGATTGGGATATGGTACGCAGTCTGCGCAGATTGCTGAAACAGGAAGAACTGGAAGCTGCCCGCTATCTAATTGTGAGTTGGACCAAGCAGGCAAGGGCGGCATGTGATTTGGATATTGTCCGGCTCAAGGATTCTTACTTCCAGTTCTTGCTGGTCATTCTTGATGTAGCGGTGCAGCTGGGATTCACAGATACAGATGAGGACACAGAACGGCGATACATCTGGAAGGAGATTGACCGTGTTCCCGATCTGGCGAGCATGGAGGAATATATCCTCTCCTTCCTGGACTTATTCCAGTTGACGGCCGAACCAGAAGGCAGCTCCGCAAAAATGAGGGAGATCCTGCAGTATATTCACAAACGCTTTCATGAAAAGGGCTTCGCGATCTCGGAAATTGCCAAACATGCGGGGTTGAATGAGACTTATCTCTGCTCCTTGTTCAAGAAGCAGAGAGGAAGCACTGTCAAGGAATATATCTCCTCACTGCGAGTGGAGAAGGCCAAGGAACTGCTGTTGGCCAAGGAGCTGAAGCTGTATGAGGTAGCAGACCGAACTGGCTTCACTGATGCCAATTACTTCACAACCTTTTTCAAAAAATATGCAGGCTGCACGCCTTCGGAGTACCGGGAGAGGATGGCCAAATGAAACGGAAGTTCCGGAGACCGTTCGCTGATTTTAGCATCCGTTATAAGCTGTTCGCTTCCTATATGCTGGTGATCATTATCCCGTTTGTCCTGCTGCTCTTCCTGCATCTGCACTTAACCGCGAATGAAAATGAGAAGCAGGCATTGTATTCGGCCCGCAAAATGCTGGAGGAAACCAAATCCTACCTGCAGTATCGTGCAGAAATGGTCAAAGAAGTACTGAACTTCATTGCGTTCAATGATACGGTACAGACACTGGTAGCCGAAGACCCGAAACGGTATGAGGATGTTAATCTCTGGGCAACGGATGCCAACAAGCTAGCTCGGGTGCTGGGGCAATTCCGCTACAATTCGGATATTGAGGCTGTTCGGCTCTATATGAAGCAGGGCCTTGCTTCGGTCACCGAGAATCCCGACTATATGAACATGGGCAATGTGGAGCACAGCCTCTGGTTCAAGAACTTCATCGCTTCCCATTCCTTTTTCACCTGGCTTCCTTCCTCCTCCTTTGAACAGGATGAAGGAAGGAGGGAAATATCGGTACTGCGCGTCATTTCGAATGCGCACAACATACATGAGAACGACGGTATTGTGCGTGCCCAGATCTCGCAGAGCACACTAATTTCTGTACTGGAACATGCCATTGCCACTCCGTCTACCTCCGTGGCCTTATTCAATGACCGCGGTGATATTCTCAGCACCTCAGGTAAATTTCTGTATACCTCCAAGGAATTTATGGATATGCTGTCGCAGGTTCCGGCCGATGGGGAAATGGACAACACCTGGTCGGACAGTCTGGAGTTCAATGGACAACGAATTCTTTTGGGAGTGCAGACAATACCTGAGACGAATATGAGTGTAGCGATGATTGTACCCTACTCCGACATTTTGAAATCGAGTAATAATATGCGCAATCGACTGATCTTTATTTTTTTACTAATTATTCCGCTCACTTTGGTTCTGTCCTTCATCGTAGCCGGTTCGGCAACCAAGCGTCTGAGGCAGCTTATTCGGCATGTTCGCAAGGTCAAGAATGGCAATTTCCACATCGATCCGCTTCCGGCCAATCAGGATGAGATCGGTGAACTGACCAGTAATTTTAATGGGATGGTCGAGAATGTGTCGCGGTTAATGGAGGAGACGTACACGCTTGGACGTGAAGTGAAGAATAAGGAGCTAAAGGCGCTGCAGGCACAAATTAATCCGCATTTTTTATACAACACTCTGGATCTGATTAATGTTATGGCTATTGAATCAGGAAATGGAGAAATATCCAAGGTCGTAGATAGGTTGGCGTTATTCTACCGGTTGAGCTTATCGAATGGTAGAGAAACCGTCACATTGGAGAGTGAACTGAGGCATGTGGAATCCTATGTGTCGATCCAGAATATGCGATTTAATAACGCGATCACACTGATCCTGAAGGTTCCACCAGAGTTGCTAGGTTGTGAGGTACCCAAAATCATGCTTCAGCCTTTGATTGAGAATGCGATTTTACATGGCATTATGGAACGGGATTCGGAGAAAGGTGAGATCCAAGTGTCCGCTAAAGAAGAAAAGGGAGATCTGCTCGTGGAAGTCAAAGACAATGGTATCGGTATGGAAAAAGAAATGTTGAAGTATGTGCTAAATAATAGGGCAATGAGTAAAGGTACCGGTGGATTTGGGATCTGGAACATTCAAGAGCGGATTAAGTTAAATTATGGATCTCAGTACGGATTGTCATTCACAAGCCTTCTTGGCAGCGGAACCACCGTACAGATGCGTATACCAAGTCAATAAAAAAGTAAGCGTTACCAGAGGATTTCAAAGTAGATCGAAAGTTTGCCCCATAGGTAGTGCCCCCCAAGCCATTTACAATAAGAAAGGAGAGAGAAACATTCAGAAGGAGGTTGCTTATGGGCGCCAAGGTAGAGCAAGTTGCGGTGCGGAAACCCCGAAAAATAAAAGGGCATTCCCCGCTACAGGAGATAAGGAAAAACTGGGTACTTTATACGATGTTTGTACCGATTGCCGTATATTTTATTATCTTTTCTTATATACCGATGACGGGCATCGTTATGGCTTTTAAGGAATTCAACTACAGAGACGGTATATTCATGAGTCCCTGGAACGGGCTGGAGAACTTCGAGTACTTTTTTCAATCCGGGAAGGCGTGGCTAGTGACAAGGAATACGATCCTGTACAATGTAGTATTTTTGGGATTGTACACTCTTTTCTCGATATTGGTTGCGGTTCTAATCTCGGAAACGTATAACAAATTTTTCAAAAAAACCGCACAGACATTAATGTTTCTGCCTTATTTCATATCTTGGGTTACCGTATCCGCGTTTGTTTACAACTTTTTCAATTATGAGTTCGGAATTGTAAACGTATTCCTGAGAAATATCGGGCTAGGAGCTATGGATATTTATTCGACTGAAAGCTATTGGTACCTTCTGCTTCCGTTGCTTTACGTGTGGAAGTGGGTCGGGTTTGGCAGTGTTCTTTATTTGGCGGCGATTGTCGGGATTGATCAGGAAATTTATGAGGCAGCAACAATTGACGGTGCCAGCCGTTTTCAGAAGATCATGAAAATCACGCTCCCTTTGCTCAAACCTACAGCGGTGGTGCTGATATTGCTTGGTCTTGGAAGGGTTATGCGTGGTGAGTTCGATATGTTCTATCAGCTGATCGGCAACAACGGTGCGCTCATGAATGCTACTGATATTATTGATACGTTAGTGTTCCGTTCGCTTATGGGTACGCAAGACTTTGGCATGGCTTCTTCAGTGGGTCTATATCAATCGGTACTTACCCTGATCATTATCCTGTTTGCCAATAAAATGGTCCGTCGCTATGACAAGGATAACGCACTATTCTAACTAAACCCTAGAAAGGAGGTAGCTTTATGGAAAATAATAAATTAAATTCGGCGCCTGTCTTCAAAGCCTTCTCGTACATTGTTGTATCACTTATCGCAATTCTGTGCCTGCTTCCGTTTATCGTTCTTATCTCCGGATCTGTTTCGGATGAAGGGCAGGTTTTGGCGAAGGGCTATTCCTTCTTTCCTCGCGGCTTTTCATTGGATGCCTACGCTTTCATCTTCCGCAATCCCGGTGAAATTCTCTCCGCTTACCGCGTTTCGGTGATTGTGGCGGTGGTTGGAACAGTGCTTTCGCTGTTGATCTCCACGATGGCGGCATACGTGATGTACCGCAAGGAGGTGAAGTATCGGAACAGACTGGCGTTTTTTCTGTTCTTCACCACATTGTTTAGTGGTGGACTGGCCCCTTATTTCATCTGGGTCACCAGTTATCTGCATCTGAAAAACACGCTTGCGGTGCTGATTTTGCTCCCTATGTTCAATGTGATGTATGTGTTGATTATGCGTAGCTTCATACAGGGCTCTGTGCCGGAGCCGTTGGTGGAATCAGCCAAAATTGACGGGGCGGGAGACTTTCGAATCTTCTGGCAGATGGTGCTGCCGCTCTGTAAACCTGCACTTGCTTCTATCGGCTTGTTCACTATTTTAGCCTACTGGAATGACTGGTGGACGCCCATGATGTTCACTGACAAGGAGCAGTACGTGCCGCTGCAGTACATGCTCTACAAAATGCTGTCCTCCATGAATATGTCAGCGGCCTTAGCCCAGCATGTGTCCTCGCTTGATATGCCGAAGGAAACGTTCAAGCTAGCTATGACGGTAATTGCCACTGGTCCGGTTGTGATCCTGTTTCCATTTCTTCAGCAGTATTTTGTCAAAGGCATCACGATTGGCGCGGTGAAAGGTTAAATCCTGCGATGCAGCGCCAAACCACTATATAAAAGTAAAAAAACTAAGGGGGAGAAAAAGTGAAAAATGCTAAGAAAAATGTGACGTTCATGCTTACCATGCTGCTGTCGCTGACGATGCTGTTGTCTGCCTGCTCAAAAGGAAACGAAAACAATTCAAACACGGCTAGCAATGACGAACCGACTTCTAGTCAAAAAGAGGTTGTACTGAAGGGCTACCTGCTCGGCGAAACGCCGAAGGGCATGCCTGAGGTGCTCGCCAAACTCAATGAAAAGCTGAAAAAAGACATCAATGCTACCATTGAGCTGAACTATATCGGTTGGGGTGATGTGCAATCGAAGTATCCGCTGTTGCTGGCCGCAGGTGAAGATGTGGACTTTATTTTTTCGGCAGATTGGGTTGGTTATGGCGAGCAGGCCAATAAAGGGGCCTTTTATGAGTTGAAGCCGGAGGATATCGCCAAATATATGCCGAAGAAATCGGCTGCTATTGATCCTGTCGCTTGGGAAGAGGCCAAGATTAACGGTAAAATCTTTATGATTCCGAAAACTACACCAGACAGTAATGTCTTTGTATCTGTACTTCGTAAGGATATTATGGCGGAAGCAGGCCTTACCGAGGTGAAACGTCTCTCTGAAATCGGTCCTTATCTGGAAACTGTGAAGAAAAACCATCCGGATATGATTGGTCTAAACCTGGATTCACAAGTTGATTTACCGACACCTTACCAACATCTAATGCGTGACAAGATTGGCTACACAACTGCTCCTTTTGGTGGTGGACCTTTGGCCCAAGGGGCAACTTACGATTTTACAGATCCGACTGGGAAAATCTATAGCATGGTAGAGGAGCCTTATCTAAGCGCACAAAAGTATGCTGCTAATATTATGAAGAATTGGTATGACAAAGGATATGTTAACAAAAATCCGTATGCAAACAAGATCCGCTCGAAGGATAATTATGTGGAAGGCAAATCTGCGGTAGCATTTGGCAACAGCATTGATATTGCTGCAACCCTTGAAGCTGCTGAAGCGAAAGGTATTGAAAGCTATATCATTCCGTCATTGATGCCAAACGGTAAGGTCCCAATGGGCAATTATATAGGTGGTGGGATTTCCATTGCGGCCAATTCCAAAAACCCGGAACGTGTGATGCAGGCGTTCGACCTTATTATGGAGGATCCATCTTATGTGTATTTGACTTATTACGGGATCGAAGGCAAGAACTATGTCGTCAAAGATGATAAAATCGGGTTGCCGGAAGGGGTAACAGCCGATACCAATACCTATCCTCCTGATGCTGCAGGCTTCTGGTTCGTAAATAAGGCCTTGTTTAAGCCGATGAGTACCTGGTCACAGACATATATTGACTTCTGGGAGAAGCAGGACGAATATAATACCTCAGACTTTATATTTAAGGGTTTCAACTTCAATTCGGAGAATGTCAAGACGCAGATTGCAAACCTGGCCAATGCTTCGACACAGTATGCCAATCCGATTTACATTGGTGCAGTCAAGGATGTAGACAAAGCATTTGATGAATTGACCAAAAATTTGGATAGTGCCGGTCTGGATAAGGTCAAAGTAGAGGTGCAGGCCCAGGCTGAAGAGTTCCTGGCGGAGAAGAAATAACCCTTAGACCTTCGGGTACAGCAATATTTGAACTAATAATCGTTGTTAGTTTTACAGGAGCGCAGTAGGCAGGCTGCGCTCTTTTGAGTACTTTCCAAGAATCTAAAATTATCCTTGAAAGTGAGTTGAATAGTATGATCGGCACCTGGCATTTTTTGCATCAAACCCCGGATACGACGATAAAGATGCAGTTCATCATTGATAAAAAAGAAGCTATTGCATTATCTGTTATCCTGGAGCCTTTTCCATTTCCAGTTGAGATCCACACCGTGACAGTTGAAGGGAATCTGTTACTAGCCAGAGGGATGTCCCAGTTTGTCCCCGGCGAATCTTTCGAATTTGATTTGACCTTTGAAAATCAGGAATTCCAGGGCAGGATCAAACTTCCCCACCAGGAAGCCTTTTTCGTGAAGGGTACGAAAGGGACCGGTCCATCCCTCGAAAATTTGCTGATTTCTAAACTCTCTCATTACCGGAAGCAAGATGTAAAGCAACGAGACGATCAGGAGATCCGTCAAGCAGTAGAAGCCCTGCTGAACAAGATGTCCATCACCGATAAAATCGGTCAGATGAGCCAGTGCATGTCGACCAACCTCTCCCTTGGATCAGATATTGATTCTGATACGCCAGAGAAACTGATTCGTGAAGGCAGCGTGGGTTCGGTACTATCTGCCGTAAACAGTAACCGCGTGTTCGAATTGCAGAAAATTGCGGTAGAACAGTCCCCCCACGGTATTCCATTGTTATTTAACTTTGATGTGATCCATGGCTTTCAGACTGTGTTTCCGGTACCACTCGCCTGGTCCTGCAGCTGGGACATGGCAGCTATTCGGGAAGCCAGCGCGATTGCCGCAAAAGAAGCCAGTGCTACTGGAATAAACTACAACCATGGGCCGATGGTGGATATTACAAGAGACCCGCGTTGGGGACGTGTCGTTGAAGGAGCAGGCGAAGATCCATACTTGGGCAGCTTAATCGCCAAGGCGCAAGTTGAAGGTTTTCAAGGAGACAGCTTATTCGATCCAGAAACAATTATTGCTTGTTTGAAACATTTTGTCGCATACGGGGCTGCTGAAGCAGGTCGGGATTACAATACGGTGGATATTTCTGAAGGGACACTTCGCAATGTGTATTTGCCGCCGTTTCAGGCGGGGATTGAAGCTGGTGCAGGGTCGGTTATGAATTCCTTCAATACGTATCAAGGAGTGCCGGTGGCAGGTAACCGATACATTCTTAACGAGCTGCTTCGAAAAGAGCTGGGCTTTGACGGAATTTTGATTTCCGACTATGGTTCCATAGATGAAATTGTCGCTCATGGAAACGCGAAAGACAGTAAGGAAGCAGCAAAAAAAGCACTTGATGCAACGATGGATATCGAAATGGTAACCCGTTCGTATGATCATCTGCATGAATTAATCGAACGAGGACTCGTAACAGTCGAACAATTAAATGAAGCCGTACGGCGTATCCTGACTTTTAAATATAAGATCGGTATTATGGATGATCCGTTCCGCTATGTTCGTCCAGAGAAAGAGAAGGAATATCACTTCCATCCGAAGCATTTGGGGGCGAGCCGGAAGTTGGCACAGAAGTCCATTGTCCTGTTAAAAAATAACGGTGTTCTCCCTCTTGCAGACAAGGGACAAAAGCTTGCGGTGATCGGTCCATTCGGCGATAGCAAGGATATGCTGGGTCCCTGGCAGTGGTCCCGGTATTCGAAGGAGACTGTTACGCTGAGAGAAGGTCTGCAAGAGAATGGATTTCCGAAGACCCACCTTTTGGTGGAAGCCGGCTGTACGGTTGAAGAAGCATTGGACGGGGGAGTTGAGCGGGCTGTTGCAGCGGCGGAACAAGCGGATATCGTCATTCTGGCGCTCGGAGAGAGCAGTGAAATGTCGGGCGAGGCAGCGTCCCGCATGGACATTACGCTGCCGAAGGTGCAGCAGGAGCTTGCGGAGGCCATCGTTCGTGTGGGTAAGCCGACAGTACTGGTCCTGACCAATGGACGGCCTCTGGTCCTGGATTGGTTTGAGCACCATGTGGATGCCATTGTAGAGACCTGGTTTCTGGGATCTCAAGCGGGACATGCCATAGCCGATGTGCTCTTGGGCGAATATAATCCTTCCGGCAAACTGACCATGAGTTTCCCCGTACATATCGGACAAGTACCGGTATACTACAACCACTTTAAAACCGGGAGACCCGTAACGGAAAGCAATAAAGGGGAAAAGTTCTTTTCCAGATATATCGATGGCTCAAATGGTCCGTTATACCCGTTCGGTTACGGCCTAAGCTATACAACTTTTGAGATTTCCGACATTCAATTATCGCAAATGCAGATGACGGATTCGGAAACGATGGTCGCCAGCGTAACGGTTACCAACACAGGAACGGTATCGGGTGAAGAAACCGTTCAAATGTATATCCAGGATCTTTATGGTAGTGTAGTCCGTCCCGTAAAGGAGCTTAAAGGATTTGAAAAGGTTAAATTAGCAGCAGGTGAAGCGAAAGAAATCTGCTTCAGTATTACCACAGCGGATTTGGTATACTGGCATCCGAATCTGAAGTATGGCGCTGAATCGGGGGATTTTAAGGTATATATCGGTTCAAGTTCCCTTGATGTGAAAGAGGCATCGTTCGAGCTTTTACAGCCAACACAAAGCAAGACAGATAAAGTCGCCAAATGAAAAACGAAAAGTCGTTTAAAGGGTAGAGCTGGTTCACGGTTCAACGTAAGCTTGAAGTAGACTGGGTGCCTTTTTGTATGTTGAAAGGGCATGAACTGTACAATCTGTACCGTTTATCTAAACGGAAAACATGATTACTAGGAGGTAAAAGATGATTTACAAAGATGCCAGTAAGTCTATTCATGAGAGAGTCGAGGATTTAATTGGAAGAATGACATTGAGGGAGAAAGTAGCCCAGTTATATTGTGCAAATTCATATGGTGGAGAATCCGTTTATGATACCCGAAAAGAGAAATTAAAGAATGGGATTGGGACCATTAGTTATTTGAATGATTCCTTTACCGGGGAAATGAAGAAGGATCAGGATTCTATAAAAGGCATACAACAATTTCTTGTAGAGGAAACCAGACTAGGTATTCCAGCTTTGATTCACAGCGAGGGTATAGCTGGCGCCCAGATTCCAAGTGCTACCACTTTTCCACAGTCGCTTAATCTTGCCTCTACGTGGGATCCAACTTTAGCAGAGACAATGGGTGAGATCGTCAAGAAACAACTAAGAGCTTTTGGGTTTAGAGCTGTGCACTCCCCTTTGTTTGACTTGGGAAGAGATCCGAGATTTGGTAGAATTAGTGAAACTTATGGGGAAGATCCCTATTTAGTTGCGAGAATAGGCGTGTCTTTCGTGAAAGGAATTCAAGGAGATCATGAGTTAATGGCTACCGCCAAACATTTTGTCGGTTATGGAAATGCCGAAGGTGGCAGAGGGGGCGGTGAACAGCAAATATCGGAGAGAAGATTGCTGGATAGTTACTGCTTCCCCTTTGAAGCAGCCATCCACGAGGCGAACGTAAAAGCGATAATGAATAGCTATGGCATGTTAAATGACCAGGCGGTGGCTACGTCAAAATGGTTGCTCACCGATATTTTAAGAAACAAGCTAGGCTTCAAGGGACTGGTTGTAGCTGATTACGGTAGTATTACGCATGCCTTCTTACGTTACAGAGTGGCAGAAGATGCAAAGGAAGCAGGCATTCTGGCTTTGAAAGCGGGAATGGACGTAGAACAACCTGGCAACCAATGTTACCAGCACTTGGTAGAAGCAGTCGAGTTGGGAGAGCTTAACGAAGCTCAGATTGATGTTTCTCTGAGAAGGATACTTGAAACCAAATTCACATTAGGGCTATTCGAGAAACCATATGAAGAAGGTGACTTCTTTGTTGAGATCAAAAAAACAGAAAATGCAGAATTATCACAGGAGATTGCTGAAAAATCGATGGTATTGGTGAAAAATGAAGAAGCCATTTTACCTCTAAAAAAGAATCTGAAAGTTGCACTTATAGGTCCCAACTCCGATACCAAGACCAACTTCTTCGGAGGGTATTCATCGGTAGGATCAGCTAGTACTAGAAGTAGTGATTTTGATAAATCAGAAGAGGACAGCTTCTTGAGAATGATGTATGCAGGGACTATTACTGATAATAAAGAGTCATTAAAATCGATGGGAATTGAATTTGAGGATCAACCTACTCTGGAGCAAAAAGAAATCATTATGAATATGATCAGGCAGAATCTGAATTCTGATGAGGCTTCCAACAAAGTATATAAGACCAATGAAGAATTTGTTCATATGTTTTATCCTGATTGTAAATCAGTAAAAGATGTTATGGAGGAAACGTTTGGGAAGGATCATATCTTACATGCCAAAGGCTGCAATATTTTCAAGGCAATAGATGGAGGTATCGAATCCGTAAAAGCAGCGGTAGAACAGGCGGACGTTGTAATTGCAGTATTAGGCGGGAAAGAAAGCATGATCGACCCTGAAGCCACTTGTGGTGAAAACAAAGATAACATCAACATCGGTCTTGAAAAGCCTCAACTGGAGATGATGGAGGAAGTTTTCAAACTGAATAAACCTGTTATTTCAGTTATCGTTGACGGCCGACCTTTAGCTACACCATTTGTAAGTGAACACAGCAAAGCTGTCTTGTATTCATGGCTTCCAGCACAGTCTGGCGCGAACGCGATTGTGAATATTCTTACAGGAAAGAAGAATCCTAGCGGAAAGTTACCTGTAACCATCGTGAAAGAGAGCGGTCAAATTCCTATGTATAACAGCCGATTGCCACTCTATGCTGATATTGATGAATTTGCTGAATACATTAGAACCATCCAAAATGAACCGTTATATCCGTTTGGACATGGACTAAGCTATTCACATTATAAATATTCAGACTTAGTGCATGACGTTACGGTTCAAACGGACGGAGAATTGAATCTAGAATTTAAGCTCAACAATACGGGACAAGTTGCCGGTGATGAAGTAGTACAGGTATATATCCGGGATCGAGTGAGTAGTGTCGCAAGACCTGTGAAGCAACTAGTCGGATTTGCACGAGTGACCTTGGATGTGAACGAAATAAAGAATATTGCTTTCAAAGTAGACATGAAACAACTGGCTTTTCATGACTTAAATATGGATCAAGTTGTTGAACCGGGGAAAATGGAGGTATTCATAGGTGCTTCATCCCAAGATATTCGATTAAAAGGTGCCTTTGAGATCATGGGGGAAAAACTTCTTGTTGAACGGAAGGTATTCTCATCCAAGGTAATGATCATATAATAATACCGGTCATCGTATAGAAGCAGGATACGATCCGTTAAATGAGATTCGTTAGAGACGATCAGGGAATAACCTGATCGTCTTTTTGACGATTAGAATCGTTAACTAAACTTGAGTTTTTCTTTTTACTTAACACGCAAGCACCGTTTGTTTATTTGTAAAAATTATTACATATTATGTATTTTATTGTTAGATATCTTTTGGACTTGGCAATTAGTCATTATGTTTTTAGACGTAGTCGGCAAAGTGCAACTCTGAAGTCGGCAAAGCGGTAGTGGAAAAGTTATTAAACTAATAAAATTAATCTAATGCAACTTATCATTTAATTAATGGAAAGAGCACTTAACTAACACAATCGGCTTTATGTCAGAACTAATTTAAAAAAGGTAGATGGTTATAATGAACGTTGGTACATGGATTTTTTATTTGAATCACCAGAATCAAAATTTAAAATACAATTTTTAATTGAGAAAAGACAAGACTACACATTATCTGTAGTTATGGAGCCGATTTCTCTTCCTGTGGAGACCACCACACTTAATGTAGATGGAAACGTTATGAGTGCTAAAGGTTTTTCTCCTCTTGTGCCCAGTGAACCCATTGAATTCGAACTAACATTTGAGAAGGAAGAATTCCACGGCCGAATTAATTTTCCGTATCAGGAGACCATTTTAGTTCGTGGTGCCAGGGGGGCAGGTCCTTCACTCATGGATGATCTAATTGCTGAGCTGGACCATACAAAAAGCAAAACGTACATCAACGGGATGATGAAGAAATTTTCCAATGCGTAGAAACCTTGCTTAGTACGATGTCCATAACAGAAAAAATTGGTCAGATGAGCCAATGTTTAGCCTCAATTATTCCCTTGGTTCAGATGTTGAATCAGAACCAACAGAAAAATTAATAGCTGAAGGTCGCGTAGGATCAGTTCTAGGAGCATTAGGCTGTAACAGAGTATTTGAACTTCAAAAAATAGCAGTACGCAATCTCCTCATGGAATTTCATTATTTTTTAATTTTGATGTAATGCACGGATTTCAAACTATCTTCCCTGCTACGAACGCCTGGTCATGCAGTTGGAATATTGCTGCGATTAAAGATGCCTGTGAAATTGCTGCGAAAGAAGCTAGTGATGTTGGTATAAATTACAATCATGGACCGAATTCCCTGTGCATTTGTTTATATTGGATCAAGTTCTCGCGATGTAAAACAAAAACAAACAACCTTCCAACTGCTGTCATCTGAGTATTAAACATTAGTACTTATTCATAGAGGGGTGCACGGAAGAAGTGTCTGAGGCTGTTATATACGTACACCCTGGAGTGAATCTTGCCTAGTTCAGGAGTAAGAACATTTAAATAAATTGACAACCCGAGGGGCTGAGAATATTGGAACGCGAGCTATCGAATAAACAGTTAATCGGTGAGGCCACTGGACAATTCTCTTTAAGTATTGTTACAAGTTTAATGTCTTTATTAATGTTCTTCTATACGGATATTGTTGGTGTTTCAGCAGGGCTGGTAGGAACAATTCTCTTATTGACCAAAATTATTGACTCGGGAGCCGATATCGGTATGGGATATATCGTTGACCGAACTCGTTCTAAACATGGACAAGCCCGGCCTTGGTTATTACGTATGATCATTCCCATGTTTTTACTCACTCTATTGATGTTCACCGTGCCTGATATTAGTTATGCTGGGAAAATGGTTTATATTGTAGTTAGTAACTTACTATTTTATATTTTTCTGATCACCCCAACAAGCATTCCATATGCAAGTCTAATGGCGTTGACGACAAGAAACACACAGGATCGTTCATTAATGGGATTGTATAGATCTTCGTTCAGTTTTATTGCTGGTGGAATAGTTACAGTAGGTTTTATTCCATTAGTCAACATGTTAGGTGGTGGACAACAAGAGTGGATATTGTTGGCTGGTAGCTTAGCTTTGATCGCAGCGATTGGTTTAATCATTGCATTTAGATCAACAAAAGAAAAATATAATACTGAAGAGTTAAAAGAAGTGGGCGAACTTAAAAAAACATTACCTCTTAGAACGGGAATTAAGCTATTATTTTCAAACCGCTATTGGTTAGTAGCATTTCTGGTAGGATTCCTCTTAAATGTTACGTTCGCAATGTCTAGTGCATCCGGATTGTACTATGCGAAGTACATTTGGGGGAATGTGAATTTAGTAGGGATATTAGGAGGGATAACACTTCTTTTAACAATAATAGTATTTATTATATCCATGCCACTTATTAAAAGATGGGGACAGCGAAATACAGCAATCGTTGGTTTGTGTGTAGGAGTTATGGGTGGTTTAATCCGTATTATTGATCCGTACAGTATCTTGGTTGGTATCATTGGATCTGCATTACAAGCATTTGCTACGATTCCTCTTTTAGTAGTTATGCTACCACTTATCACGAATACGATTGAATATGGGGAATGGAAACACGGTCAGCGAATTGTTGGGCTAACAAACAGTGTGAATTCAGTAGGCAACAAGTTAGGTGCTGCTTTGGGAACTGCAGTAATTGGATGGCTTCTGGCATTTGGACATTTTCAAGAAGGAGCTTCTTTACAAACTGAATCAGCTAATTTTATGATTATAGTTATGAGTATATATTTACCGATGGTAGTACATGCTCTAATGGCAATATTACTGTGTTTTTATTCTTTGGAGAAGCAGTATACCCGTATTCTGGATGATTTATCTAAAAGGGATAACTTATTATAATAGTCTATCTATCAGTTCAAACAAATTATTATTCAGAACTCAAAGAGTGAACAGCAGATTGCCGAAAGAAACTCCTAGATACGTACAGTTTTCCATTTGAAGCAGCAATACATGAATCAAACTTGATGGGTGTCATGAGTAGTTACGGCATCTTAAATGACCAGGCAGTATCTACGTCAAAATGGTTACTGACAGATATCCTAATAAATAAATTGGGTTTCAATGGATTGGTTGTTGCGGATTATGGTAGCGTTAGCCATGCCAATCATGATATCGGGTAGCACAAGACCCGAAGGAGACAGCTATCTTGGCACAGCATTCTATCACTGAATAAGAATATAAAGATAGCTTTAATTGGACCTTCTTCAGACAATATAATTAATTTCTTTGGCGGTTATTCTTCCGTTGGCTCGGCCAGTACAAAATGTAGTGATTTTGATAAATCTGAAGATGACAATTTTGTTAAGATGGCTTATGCAGGTGCCATAACCGAACATAAAGAATCATTTAAAGCTTTAAGCATTGAGCGAACAAAAAGTCATTATCATGAATTTAGTCAAACAGAACCTGAGTTCACACACCTCATCCAGTAAAGTGTATGAAAATACAGAGGAATTTGTTGAACTATTCTATTCCCAGGGTAAATCGGTGAGAGCGGTTTTGGAGGGTCAATTCGGAAAAGATTAAGTTGCACATCCTTTGTATACAGTAACTTAGAATTGAATAGCTAAGTTATGCCAAATGAAAAATTAAGAGTAAGTTTCAAAATAAAAAATGAAGGATCATGTTTCGGAGATGAAGTTGTACAAATCTATATTAGAGACTGTGTAAGTAGTGTCGTAAGACCCGTTAAGCAACTTGTAGGATTTGCTAGGGTTAGCTTGGAGGCTCAGGCGTCAAAAGAAGTTACTATTGAGATAGACATGAGACAACTTGCATTCCATGATCTGAACATGGATCAGGTAGTGGAACCAGCGAGAATGAAATTGTTTGTAGGTGCATCCTCAGAAGGTATCCGATTAAAGGATAGCTTCACTATTGAAGGCGAAAAACTGATTGTAGAGCGTAAAGTGTTTTCAGCTTTAACATCAATAAGTTAAAGGAACGTCTGTAGTGGTAGACTAGCAAAGAATCCAATCGTCATTTAATAATCGCCGATTTACAGATGAATCAAACTGTGAATTGGCGATTTTATTAGCAACTGTTAGCACGAAAAAATGGATACTTGATGCATGAATAGATAACACACAGATATATAGGTCGTCAAATGAATACCAAGAAGTCGTTTTTAGAGCAGTTTACAGTTTTAATTCGTATTATTGTATATGTACTCACTCGAAATTAAGTTAATAGTCCAAGATTCTTTTAAAGGTACTCCATTTTCCAAATAGAATACTGGAAGGATGTGAGTATGAACAGTCGTAATTTTAGATATTTCAACTAATTTGGAGGCTGATAAACTTATGATTAAGAATTCCTTTAATTCTGATTGGACAGTAGGACCGAGAACGACATACTTTTCAGAGCTTATCAGTAATCAATCCGCTTCGAAGTATGTAACTCTTCCACATGATGCAATGTTGGAGAATGTACGATCAGAAAATGGGAGTAGCAATATTGCTTGTTATCCAGACGGGGAATATGAATATAAAAAAAGTTTCTTTGTTCCTGCCGAATATCAGCACAAGCGGGTAACAATCGAATTTGAAGGCGTGTATAACCAGGCTATGGTATACATAAATGGCGATTTTGCCTGCCAGCGTCCGTTCGGATATAGTCAATTTTATGTGAAGGCAGACCGATTTCTTAAGTATGGAGCAGACAATGAAATAAAGGTTGTCGCCATGACAAATAAAGATTCTAGGTGGTACTCGGGCGCAGGTATATATCGAAATACCAAACTGATTGTCGGAAATTTAGTTCATATAGCGCTAGATAGTTTGAATATTGATACTCCATATATCCATAATGATCGTGCAGTTATATGTGTTGAGGCAACGATTGAAAATGAAAGTTTAAGTACGGTGACAGCGAAAGTGTTAACTGAGATCTTTGACAATAACGGAAATCTTGTAGCTTCTGACTTATCACCAGTTACAACCTTTGCTGGTGAATCGGGTAAACTTCGACAGCGCATGCTTGTGAGGGAACCAAAACTATGGAATGTGAATGAACCTAATTTATATACTTGTAAATTAACAGTTACAATTGATGAGGATTTAATAGATGAAGACACATCTACCTTTGGAATTCGTTCTCTTACACTGGATTCTGAACAAGGATTGTGTATTAACGGAGAACAAGTAAAACTTCGTGGTGCTTGTATTCATCACGATAATGGTGTAATAGGAGCCGCAACCATAGATAGAGCTGAAGAACGACGCGTTGAAATTTTGAAAAATGCGGGATTTAATGCACTGCGAAGTGCTCATCACCCGATGAGTAAAGCTCTACTGGACGCATGTGATCGACTAGGCATACTTGTAATGGACGAAAGCTTTGATATGTGGACTACAACTAAATCCGAGCATGATTATGCGCTGCATTTCCCTGTTTGGTGGGAGAAGGACATTGAAGCGATGGTAAACAAGGATTATAACCATCCATGTGTCATTATGTATTCAATTGGAAATGAGATTCCTGAAACAGGTAGCCCGTTCGGTTCTATGTGGGGACGCAAGTTGTCAGAAAAAATACGTTCTTTGGATTCTACACGTTTCGTAACCAATTCAATAAATTTTATGCTTGCAGTAATGAGTGATCTCGCCGCGCACAAAGATGAGGATCAGCATGACAGCGCTGAATCTTCGGGCATTAATACGATGATGAATGACTTAGGAGATGTTATGGCGAAAATCGTGACCAGTGATGCATGTACCATGAAAACTGCTGAGTCTTTCGCCAACGTAGATATTGCTGGCTACAATTATGGAGAAGCAAGATACCTGATGGATAAAAAGTTATTTCCCAACAGAATTATAGTTGGGAGTGAGACTTTTGCAGGGAAAATTGATCAATACTGGAAAATGGTGAAGGAGAACTCTCATCTAATAGGTGACTTTACTTGGACTGGATGGGATTACTTAGGGGAAGCAGGAGTAGGAAGAGTACACTATGATTGGGATGGTCCACTTATGGAAATCCAAAGCAAGTATCCCTGGGTTACTGCCTGGGTCGGTGATATTGATATTACTGGGGAAAGAAGACCGATATCATACTATCGTGAAATCGTGTTTGGTCTACGCAAACAGCCTTATATTGCGGTCCAGCGTCCGGAGCATTATTCCCGAAATGCAACATTATCAAGTTGGGGATGGAGTGATTCTATTTCCAGTTGGTCGTGGAATGGATACGAAGGGCAACCAATTAAAGTGGAGTTGTATTCTGATGCAGAAGTTGTCGAGTTACTGATTAATGGTAAGTCGGTAGGCAAGGCCTCAATAGGTGAATCGAATCGATTCAAAGCCGAGTTTGATACGATTTATGAGCCTGGAGAAGCCACGGTTGTAGCGTATAACGGGGGGCAAGAAACCGGAAGAATGACGCTTCATTCTGCCAGCGGTGCTGTTGTATTGAATTCCGAAGTCGACCGTGCGGAGATTACAGCGGCCGATAATGATCTCGCTTTTATAAAGATAAGTTTGATTGACGAACTTGGAAATTTATATAATACAGCTGACCGTAAAGTTTCAGTTAAGGTAGAGGGTCCTGGTGTGCTTCAGGGTTTAGGAAGTGCCAAGCCTGATACTGAGGAACCATTCTTTAACAATGAGCACACTACCTTTGATGGCAAAGCTTTAGCTGTTGTGCGTCCAACTGGTAAAGGTACTATCACCGTGAAGGTTAATGCAGACGGCTGTGACACTCAAATTGTAACTATCCTTTCGAGTTAATTTAAAAAAGAATCTTGTGAGGGAAATGAGATGATAGGATTTGGAAACGTTCTGAGTGAAATGAGAGAGCTGTTATTGGTAATTCCGAAGAAGTAGTATAGGCATGCTGGCCGATCCCTATTTTCTTGGATCGGCCATAGTGTGTTATAGATGAAATTATGTATAAATTATCTTGCTTTACAAAAATCATAAAAAGGAATGATATTCTTGTCTAAAGAAAAAAATAGAATTAAAGAGTACGTATCCAAAATGACAATTGAAGAGAAAGCAGCACTCACCTCTGGCTTAGACACTTGGTATACGAAAGGTGTTCAGCGTCTCGGTATACCCAAACTTCACTTAGCCGATGGACCTCATGGATTAAGAATTGAACCTAAAAAGAGTGATGATCATAACATATTCAACTCAAAACCTACGGTTTGTTTTCCTTCAGGCTGCCTTCTCGCTTCCAGTTTTGATACTGAAGTCACTCGTTTGGTAGGTGAAGCACTAGGTGAAGAATGCCTGGCTGAAGATGTGGATATCATACTTGGGCCTTCGCTAAATACCAAAAGATCTCCATTGTGTGGTAGGAATTTTGAATATATGTCTGAAGATCCATTACTGGCAGGAGAACTGGGTGCAGCCTATGTTAACGGGGTGCAAAGTAAGGGAGTGGGAACGAGTGTAAAACACTTTTTTGCCAACTCACAAGAACATCGCCGAGTTACATCATCATCGAATGCTGATGAACGAACTTTAAGAGAGTTATATTTAACTAACTTTGAAATCGTAATCAAAAAGTCTCAGCCTTGGACAGTTATGACTGCATATAACAAAGTTAATGGAACCTTTGCGACAGAAAATAGCAAGTATGTAGAAAATGTATTGTATAAAGAGTGGGGATTTGAAGGTTTTGTAGTCTCAGATTGGGGTGCTGTTCATGATCGAATTGAAGCGGCAAAAGGAGGAACTGCACTTACGATGCCGTCTGATTCCACTAATGATAATAAACTAGTTGAGGCAGTCAAGTCTGGTGAACTTGAGGAACAACAGCTTGATAAACTTTGCGGGCGGATTTTAGAGATTACGTATCGTGCACAAAAAGGAAAAGTAACCAAAAAACACAACTATGAAGTTGCGTTTAAATGTGCACAAGATGCAGCCGAACAGTCGATTATCCTTTTGAAAAATGAAGGTATATTACCTCTTTCGCCAAAAAGTAAGGTTGCATTTGTTGGTAAATATGCCGAGGTTCCTCGTTATTAAGGAGGAGGTTCCTCACACATCAAATCATACAAAATCATTTCGGCACTCGACGCTGTTAAAGAAATTACACAAGTAACTTATGCGCAAGGATATGAAGATAATGAAGAACGCACTAACGAGGCGCTCCATACAGAGGCAATCGAAGCCGCAAAAGCCGCAGATGTTGCAATCGTATTTGCTGGCCTCCCAGAGTCATTTGAATCAGAGGGTTATGACCGTAATCATATGAGAATGCCGAGAAGTCAGAACGCACTAATCGAGGCCGTTGCAGCAGTCAATCCCAATACCGTTGTTGTTTTACAGAACGGTTCTCCTGTAGAAATGCCTTGGGCTGATCAGGTTAAGGGAATCATGGAAACTTATCTTGGTGGAGATGCTATAGGTGCAGCTACTGTGAATATCCTATATGGCAAAGTGAATCCTTCGGGGAGACTGGCAGAAAGCTTTCCCAAAAAGGTGGAAGATAATCCGTCCTACCTGTTCTATATTGGAGAGAATGACAATGTAGAGTACCGAGAAGGCGTGTTTGTTGGTTATCGTTATTATGAAACTAAGAAGTGTGATGTACTTTTCCCGTTTGGCCACGGTCTTTCTTATACCCATTTTGATTATTCTAATCTTAGGCTCAGTCATACTACGTTGAATTCTGAAACAGAAACAATGTCTGTTGAAGTTGATGTAACTAACACGGGTGAAGTTGAAGGAAGAGAAGTTGTGCAGCTTTATGTAGCACCACACAAGGGAGTTATTTTACGCCCGATAAAAGAACTTAAAGGGTTTACTAAAGTTAACTTGAAACCTAATGAAACAAAAACCGTAACATTTGCTTTGGATAAGCGTTCGTTTGCTTACTGGAATCTTGAACTCAACGACTGGCATGTTGAAGACGGAAATTACGATATCGTAATAGGCAAAAATGTTCATGATGATGTACTCAAGCAAACTTTAAGCGTTCGTGGAATTACAATTTTCGTTGGCAAATTAACTGAATTGTCTACGATTGGAGATGTAATATTGAATCCAAAGGGTGCTGCTTACTGGGAAAAAATACAACCTCGTGTGATTGAAGGGGCGAAGCAGAAGGGATTTACAAGTGAAACAGATGTCGAAAACGAAAGCGACCATAGAACAGAAGTTATGTTCTCTTTACCAATAAACACTCTATGTTTTATTATACCTGACTATACTATTGATGAGTTAAATACCGCATTGGAAGAGATTAATAAGGATGATTGGCGAATTTATTAAGATGAACTTCCGTTCTGGCGGAAGGCTTATATCTTCCGTAAGCCCCTATCAAGGGGCTTTCGTCAGTTAGTTACAGAAGAGGAGACTATTATTGCTCTAAGCGATTCAAGAAACTGACATTTTAAAATTATGATCTGCTCTGTTGATTCAATTCCATTCTGAAAAACTCTCAATCCCCTCTGTATCAACATGTTTATGATGAAATTCCCCGAACACATTCAGCATGGTAATAAGTGTATTCACCTTGTTTCCATTGTTCGGAAAGAGGCATCGTGACATCACCTCGCCTAACAAAGGGAATTTTTTTATGGATACATCCAGGAAAAAACCTTCATCTGTACTCCTTAAAATTTCAATCAGAAGCTATGTTCTTTAAAGCTTCAGCTTGTGTTCAAATTCCTCTTAGTTAACTTGTGAATCTTTCTTATAAAGATTTTAGCATATGATCTGAAGAAAATCCTAAATTTAGAATAAGTTGCAACTGATTGTCAACTTCTTTAACGGATATAGAAAAATCTTGCGCAACCCATTCCATAACAACTCCCAGATAAGCGCTTCTTTGAAAAGCATAATAAAGATTAGAATTTATATGTTTCGAAGGATCTAACATAATTAATTCCTCGATCATCGTTTGAACATGTTTTGAATATTGATAATAGAACCGCATAGGTACATTTGGAGAAAAAATAAAGCGATAATAATAATCATGTAGTTGAACATGCATTAATAATTTTTCATACGAAGGCAATAAGCCCGTTCGTTCTATTTTTTTTTGATATGGGAACAAATCCTTTTCGACTTTCGTGATCAAATGCTCAGTGTAATCATTAAACAAATCATTTTTATCAACATAGTGGATATAGAAGGTGCTCCTGTTTACTTTTGCCAATTTACATATCTCCGAAACAGTCGATTGCTCAAATAAGGAATTTTTCAATAAAATTTCAATTGATAGGTATAAATTTTTCTTTGTTTTTAATATTCTTTTATCCATATAAATAACTCCTATTTATAAAATACGAAATAACAGACAACTACACACGATTTGTCGATTAGTTTTTGCATTACTTTATTATAATCGATGAGACAGTTGTCTATTAATTTTATCATAATATTGAGGGAGATGTTCAAATGAATAAAGTAGTGATTATTACTGGAGCGGCAACGGGTTTGGGGCGCTCGACAGCTTTAAAGTTAGCGGAGCAAGGATATAAATTATCTCTTGTTGATTTTAATGAGAATGATGGTAATCAAACTACGAACATGGTTAAAGAAAAAGGTGCTGAAGCAATTTTTGTGAAAGCAGATGTTTCTAATGAAAACGACGTCCAAAGTTATGTTACCAAAACTGTAGAAGCTTTTGGCAGAATTGATTTCTTTATTAATAATGCAGGCATTATGATTCCTTTCCGTTTAATTCATGAGTACTCTTCTGACGAGTATGATCGTTTGATGAATATCAACGTAAAAGGTGCATTCTTGGGAATTAAATATGTAATACCAGTAATGATTAAGAATGGAGGAGGAACAATCATAAATACAGTTTCCTCCAATTCATTTAAGCCAACGGCTTTCAACGGTATTTATGCTGCTTCAAAACATGCAATGGCAGGAATCACTAAATCAATTGGCCAAGACTATCAAAGTAAGTCAATCTTCGCTGTAGGCGTTGCTCCTAATAATATGCAAACTAATATTTCAGCAAACGCAGCTGTTACAATCAATGAAGATATCATTAAAGGAATCTCTGAAACAACAGGTCCAAATGTCTCAGCAACTCCCGAAGAAGTAGCGGAAGCAGTCATTTTTGCCATGACGAATGGGAAATTATTATCTGGTTCAATTGTAAATTGCGCTGGCGGTCAAATTTATAATTAAAGGTATTGAGAAGGAAAAGCAAACTGGTATATATGAAGTAGTTGTTGATTCCACGTAAATTTAACTTTAGGATGATTGTGGGCCGGTAAGTGGTACAAGCCACGATCGTGGCTTTATGGACAGGACTACATCGGTCAAGGCAGAAAACGACCTTTCTGTTCAGTTATAAATATGAACGAAGACATAACTCATTCACTAATAAACAGGAGTGAATGAGTTATGTCATTTGCATATCAAGTAACAGAGTTAGTAATCGTGTCGTTCCAAGTTAGGTTAGGAATTAGCGTATAAGTGGCAGCAGCATTCGGAACCGTAAAACTCCCGGACTCTGTAAGAGTTGCAATAGTGACACCGTCTTTTTTTGTAACCGACTACCGATACTTTAAGTGGGGTAGTGCGGGTTTGCGTAAAACTAACTCGACTGTCCAGTCAATCTTAACTTGATGTTGCCCGGGGCTTGGTGGACTTACTTCAAGCGTGAGAACATCGACTGCACCAGCACCGACCAGATTACCGTGTCGCTGTTTCGGTAGAAGTAGCAAAAAAGAGGATGGGCGAGAAGAGGCCTACATTTGATGGGCAACAACATCCTCCCATAGTTTTCACCGCCTTTCAATTGCTGACGGGATTGCTTAGTAGCAGTAGCTGATACACAATCAAAGATACGCCAAAGAGTGCTATTACTTCATTAATTTTCGAGTACCAACTAAATTTTCTTTGCCTTTTTACGCCGGACCAGGAAATGGCCTCTGCTAATGGATGTTCAGACTGCTTTTCACTTGATCCTATTAACGAAAGGAATTTTTCTAATTAATTCCTTCTTCAACTATTATATCTGTTAATTCAGGCTTACCATTAGTAACTTTACCTGTTTTGTCAACAACGACTGTATTGATATGGTGTGTTTGTTCAAGATGTTCTCCATAAATGAGTTTACTAATAAATGGCAGACTTATTTAGTGGTTTTGTTGTTTAAGATATCAGTGATTGTATAATTGTTTAAAATAGCTTTGAATTGCTCTTCAGCTTTAGTGACGATAAGTGAGATGAACATTTCTGTGCCTGTTTGGGGAACGGACCAGTAAGGTACTTCAGGTTCTTCACCCATTGCGGTATAGATGTCTTTAACGGTGATTTTATCGGGCGAGATTTGTAGAGAGTAGCCGCCATAACGTCCTCCTGTTGCTTGTACAATGCGAGTTTTGGTCAATTGAGCTAAAATTTTGCGCACAGAGGTTGCGTCCTCTCCTAGCGTTTCAGCAATCTGATTGCTTTTCACGATTGAATCCGATTGGGCTAGTATAACAATGGCTCGAACGGCTACATGAAACCATTTTGGTCCCAAATCTCCTGATTGAACTAATAGCTGCATAAATTCCTCCTTGAATATTATCAAAATATTATGTTGACAATTATACCATAAAATTGCTATCCTTTAATTGTGATTAATTAATCACAATTAAAGGATAGCAATTTAACAAAGGGGTGTTTGTTGAATGGCGAAAAGTAGTAAACATTTAGTGGATCCGGAATTAGTCTCGTTGTTGGATCTAACGTCCGAAGTGGAGTTAAATGAACAGTCTCTACCAGCGATTCGGGACGGATATATGGCGCAAATAGTTGGTAATGCAGGAGAAGTTAGGTATACAGAAAGATTTGTCGAAAACCCAAAAGACAAAAATGAAGTACGAATGCTTGTGTATGAGCCGGCAGACCGTTCCGAAAAAAAACCATTGTATTTTGACATTCACGGTGGCGGCATGGTGATGGGTACACCAGTTATGCAGGATCGAGCAAATGTAGAACTAATAAATGAACTAAATTGTGTCATTGTATCCGTAGATTATCGATTAGCACCCGAAACACCACACCCAGGGCCTATAGAGGATTGCTATATGGCATTAAAATGGGCATATGATCATGCAGATGAGCTTAATATTGATACAACTCGCATTATAGTGGGCGGCGCTAGTGCTGGTGGAGGTTTAGCGGCCTCACTAGCTATTTTAGCGCGTGATCGCGGGGAAGTCCCTATAATTTTTTCTGATTTAATACTCCCTATGTTAGACGATCGCACGTGCCTTAGTGAAGTGAATGAATATGCAGGTGAATTTGGCTGGACACGTCAAAACAACCGCTTTGGCTGGACGTCCCTACTCGGGCATGGGCCGGGTAAAGATGGCGTGTCTCCATATGCTGTACCAGCAAGAGTTGAGGATATGACTGGCTTACCGCCAACATTAATTGCAATTGGGGCACTGGATCTTTTTGTGGATGAATCGATTGATTATGCAACTAAATTGATTCGAGCAGGTATTCCAACAGAGTTACATGTATATCCAGGCCTATATCATGGTGGCGAAAAACCAGATGCACACGTTATTATGCAATTGAAGCAAGACCGTATTAGGGCTTTGAAAAGGGCGTTTTACGGCTGATAAATAGGGCTCGCTTATAGTTGATTTAATCAACTATAAGCGAGTTTTTTGAAGGTTGAATTCTGGGGATTCTTATGCCCCTGATGTGCCAGAGAAACAGACAGGCTTTCTAAAGGTAAAATGGCAGGTAAAGAGGTCGTTCAGCTTTATCTACGTGATGTGGAATCAACGGTCCCACGTCCACTTCAGGAACTGAAGGGATATGTGAAAGTTTCACTTCAGCTGGGGGAAGAGACGACCGAACATTATGAACTAGACAAAAGAGCATTTGCTTACTACGATGTTAAGCTGTAAGACTGGTACGTTGAGACAGGGGAATTCGACATTCAGGTCGTAGAATCATCTAGAAAGATTGAGTTTGTTGTAACTGTTGAGGTAGAATCGAGCTTATTCTTATAAAACGAATAACCAGACATTCTACTTTTGGGGAGTTGACGCAACATCCGTCGGAGCTGAAATTTTGGGAGCGCTGGGACAGTATGACTGGAATGAGGCTGGACTCGGCGAGGGAATGCAGGAAATGACTTTGGGTACCACACTGCATAATGCTGCACTAATGAGCAACGGCCAGTTCATATAAGAAACACCACAGAATATTCTTGCCGCCGTAAACAGTTGAACAACGAAGAATCTGAGTATGCCCGACGTTGGTGTCATTAAGCCCATTTATTTTATATTTGATCAAATTAAAGGGAAGGTCTAAAAATGACGGTTCCTTCATTTAGATTCTATGGTCGGCTCTACCAGCACTGATGTCTATCATATTAGTATCTACAGTGCCTGCCGAGGCATCGACTACTATAAAAACCATATATGCTTTAGCTACCGTAGCCTTTTGCGTCAGCCATTGTGTATACAGGCATTGCGATCACTTATGGAAGTTTGATGGCAATCCGAACCAGAAGTGTAGAGGAACGTGATAAAATGGGCCTTGCCCGTACCATCATTGGATATATTATAGGCATGATTATTTCTATCGCATTAATTCGGTGACTAATGTGCTTGGTGGTGATCAAGCCGCATGGATTATGGTTGCGTTGTGCTGGGGATCGTTTCCTTCATGGCATTGGTTCTGACATTCCTAGCTTCCAAAAAAACAATGTCAGTGTGAGTGTAGTTGAAAGTGACAACGTCCCTTTTTGGGAAAGTATCAAGCTCTTATTCATAAACAAATACTGGGTTATCATACTGTTTGCTCAATTATTGATCAACATGATGTATACGCTTTACGGCTCAACAGGAATCTATTACACAAAGTATATTCTTGGGATTGAAGATTTGATAGGAATCATGGGGGCAGTTGGATTGGTTCCCGTATTTTTAGGTTTCGTGATGGTAGGACCTATGATCAAAAAATTTGGACTTGCAAGAACAGCGCGGATTGGTATGATTTTCGGTATTGTTGCATCACTTATTCGTTGCTTTAAGCCATATAACTTTATCTTTATTACTCGGCGGCATCACAACACTGGCAACAATCCCAATGATGGTTGTTGGAGTGGTGTTAGTGAACAACACAGTGGAATACGGTGAATGGAAAGACTGGTAACGGTTAGTCGGGATGGTCAACAGCTCAAACATTTGTGTTATTCCTGATTAGGATGTTATGTAATCAGTTGCATGATGGGAATCATGTCACGTGAACGAGCTATAAAAAGTTGCAAAATAGAGGTTTTTGTGTTTCAGGAACAAAGTTCTTGCCTGAGCCTAGGATAAGAACAGATCCTACAAAGAATAACTATTTATAATAACATATACCCGTTTCATTAAGCTAACGGGCAGGATAGTTGCAATCATAGAGGAGACACGGGAGTTTCGTCGAATCAGTAACAGACCAATTCTGTGGCCATGGAGTGATTCGATGTATACTATCCGTGAACTGAAAACTAATGATCTATCTAGTATTTGTTCCTTTCCTCAAAACGAAGAGGAACTGATATTTTCATTCCCGAAAGTGGTGTTTCCTTTAACACCAGATCAAATTATTGAAACAATAACAAGCAGATTAAAGCCAACTGTCGTATTACATAATAATAATGTTATAGCCTTTGCATGTCTTTATGACGTTCAAGAAAATACATGCTCTCTTGGTAATGTAATTGTGTCATCGGAATATCGAGGGAAAGGAGTTGCTGTATTTCTTCTTCAAACTATATCTACAATCGCAAAAGAAGAATATAAAGTAGAAACGTTACAACTAGTTTGTCAGAACATTAATACACGTGGTTTGATTTTTTATAAAAAACAAGGTTTTAATCCAGTTGATCTATTCTGGAATCAGAGACAGTCAGGTGAATATGTAGTAGGAATTCGTATGCAAAAGTCACTTATCAGCATATGATTACTCAATAAATATGAATTCTAAGGTTTATTATTCAGTATTAGTCGTCTTCTGTAACATTATGCTTTAAGCTAACGGGAAACGTTAGCTCAATAAAACTAAGAAGGCATCAAAGGGATCAACTGCTGTTTACTAACAGGCTGACAATAGGGATCGTTGCAGAAATGCTAACGCTCCCTTTTTGTATGCTTTTACGAACGCTTTTAAAAAACAGACTAATTACTTCTGACAGGAAATAAGATAAAGGTCTTTCAAACGAAAGAATGAAAACTCCCAATCCATTTTAAGTAGAATACCTGGATTTTACAGGTTATTCCTTTTCGGTTGACAAGGAAGATAAATGGTGGTAAATTAGTTTCACAAGCTAATAGTTTCACAAGCTAATAGTTTCACGGTAAAATCATTTATGGAAAGGAGTTTTAATTTTGGATCGAAAACAGATGGAGCAATATATTGATGTGTATAGCCAATTTGTCCAATCCATAAACACGAGCATCGAGGCCATTCAGAAAAACATCTTTAAGGACAGTTTGGTTACCCCCGACCAATTTAATATTTTGAATGAAATCAATGTGAGGGGAATCTGCACGTCAAGTATGCTGGCTAAAGAAACTAACGTGAAAAAAAGTACGATTACAGCTACCATCAATCGCTTGGTTGAAAAAGGGGTGGTCAACCGGATTCCTGATGAACAAGATCGGCGTATCATCATCCTTCAGTTAACTGAAAAAGGGCAGCAAATTTTAATCGAGGGAAGAGCGAGGATATTTGATGCCTTAATGCCCTTAAGAAACAGCCTTACAATGGAAGAGTTTGAAAATCTAAACACGAGTTTATCTTCGATCGCTGCGCAATTAAAACAATTACAAAAAGGACTGAACCAAGATGAAGAATAAAGTAAGAGTTTATGCCGTATTAGCTGGGCTGGTTATTATCCTATTGACATGGAGCCAATCATTTTTCATCAACTACGTAATCCCGTTAGGGGTAGCCGCAATTGCCGTATCCTTAGTCAACGGATGGGTTATCAAGAAACATTCAGAAAAAAAAGTACAGCGTATGTTGATCGGGCTCACTACCTTGTTCCTCGTTGTAGAAATTTTGTGGATGCTCATTGACCACATTGTATTGTTTGTTATTGCACAAAGCACATTTGCGCTTATCGGATTAACGTTACTGGGGTTAGGCCTTGGCATCCAAGCGAACAAGAAGCGGAACTTTCCATCAGTAATCGCCGGAATCGGCAAGTGGGTTTTCCTATTAGGATTGCTCCTGATAACTTCCTCATTACTATTATTTACCGTTACGCCTAAACCAGTTACTTTATATTTGCAAAGTACTACTGGAGCAAAAAACACTTATCAAGCAGAGCCGTCTACAACCACAATTGTTGATGATAAATATCAATTAATAAGCAATATTCAATACGGAGAAAAGTATCCACGAAGTTTTTTATATATCATTACGCCATCTGGTCAATTTGACGAAAAACGTCCAACTTATTTTTATGTTCATGGTGGCGGTTTTATATTTGGAGACGCCATGGGAGGCGATCCTAACGCAGGTTCGGCTCAAAATTTAGCGTTGTACCAGTATGAAAAAATGATTGATCAAGGCTATAACGTCGTAACAATAAATTACGCCTATGCTCCTCAATATGTACACCCGACACCTATCAAGCAATTATCAGAAGCAGTGGAATTCATGCAAAAAAATGGAGCACAATACGGCATCAATATGCAGGATGTTGTCTTTGCAGGGGGGAGTGCAGGCGGGCATATCGCGGCAGAATTCACAACCATCCAAGCCAATCGGGGTTATGCAGAAGAAATTGGTATTGATCCGATTATCGAATTGGAGAATATTAAAGCTGTAGTGCTAGAATCAGCGCCGTTTGACGCAACTCGTGGTCATAAAACGGTAAAAGAGGATGTTGTCATTGACTATACCTTTGGTCAAAGTTTGGGTGCCTATTTCGATCTGCCAGTAGTCAGTGCTGATAAAGAAAAATTGGAACAGCTAAATTTAATTCCAAAAGCTACGAATAATTTCCCTCCAACTTTTATTAGTGACGGGAACACGGGTACATTTGCCGACCAGGCTGAAGACTATTACAACCGACTAAAAGAACTCGGCGTTAAAACCGATCTCTACATTCCTGATATTAAGGAAGGTGCAGAAGGTCATGGTTTTATGGTACAAAATATTGAGAGTAAAGCAGCAAAGACTTATCTGGATAGAAAATTCGATTTCTTAGAAAGCCTGGATTGAATTTGATCACCTTAAATACATTGAAATCAATTTCTTTTTAAAACTACTATCATAGAGGACGGAATGCTTATAAATCGCTCCGTCCTTTTCCAATTTAGTTTCTTTTCACTTCCCTAAATCGCTACAGCTAACTTAAAGACACCCTAACCATCCTGTTGAGACAGGATGGTTAGGGTGTCTAAATTCATATTCATTTACCTTTAGGGACACATTTCTCACTACTCAGCTTTTAACTGTATAACAAAAAGAAAGCGAACGGATTTTCCCTTCACTTTTACTTTCAGAGAAGGTGATGCTTTACTTACTTTGTTCAATGGGAACTACATTCTCAACTACAGCTTTTTCAGAACCTGATATCGTATTAGATTTTGTTCCCGTCTCGATTGTTAACCTCAGTATAACAAGGGCTACCAAAGTAATACCTCCAAAAGCATAAGCAACGTAACGCTTTAGCTTTGCATTACTTGGGAAGAACAAGAACACGGCAACAGCAATCATTGGAAACAAACTCCCTTCGTCAAAGTATTTATATTAATACAATTGTATACCTTTATGACGGTAGAGAACTATATTAGACTGACTATACCTCATTATCCTAACGGGCAGGTTAGTTCAATAACGATATGTTATAATATGGATAATTAAACCGCTTAAATTAAAAAAATCAGGAGTGATACTAGAATATGATAAGAGTAGATGTCGCATATGCATTGATTTATAACGAAGATACGGAAGAAATCCTGATGGTAAATAACAAAGGGGGCAGTTGGTCCCTTCCTGGTGGTGCAGTTGAAAAAGGAGAAACATTAGAACAGGCAGTAATTCGAGAGACTAAGGAAGAAACAGGACTAACCATTGAAGTTGAAAACATTGTAGCAATAAATGAGGCTTTTTTTAAGGAGAAGGGGCATCACGCTTTATTTATAACTTTTAAAGTGAGAATCATAGAAGGGGAAATTTCAATGCAAGATGAAGATGAAATTTCGGAAGTGAAATGGGTAGGTACACAAAGAGCTAATGAATTAATGCCTTATTTTACTACTGGTGTAGAAGAGTTACTTAAGTACTCATCAATTTATACTTTCCAAGGTTAAGTTAATCCTTTCCTCATTACCAACACATCAATAAGGAGTTGTTGGAATGTTAATAAACTGGTTTCTTATATCAATTTGCGGATTTATTATCTTCAGGTTATTTAATCTATACACAAAATCCTACTGGAGGAATGATTTGATAATAGCTGTAGCTCAAGGATTAGTTATTTCTTTAATCATGATTCTAATAGCAAATTAGTCATTAAACTAACGGGAAACGATAGCGTAACACAACTAAGAAAGCAGCTGATCAATGTGATCGGCTGCTTTTGTTCAACTAACGGGCAGGTTAGTTTAAAAATGGATGATTTCTCCAAATGACGTTAGAATGGTTATATGCCAATATTAGAGGGGGAAATCCATGCTTGATATTAAGCAAATTAAAGAGCTTATTCTCCATAGATATCCCAGAAGACTTGTTCCCGCATACTTTTTCCTTCAAAAGCCAAAAACCTTGATCAGTTGGACCCAGACTTTATATGTTGTGTTGTAAGAGTGGCTATACTATATTAATAAATATATAATGATATTTAAATCTTATCATTGTTATTATCGATAAATCTATTTACACATTCATATTAGACTGCGAGTGGTTTTGAATCGTAATAGCAACGTTGTAAAACTAACTTAATAACTGGTGGAGTTGGACGAATGAAAACAATTGCTGATATAGCTAAATTAGCAGGGGTGGCAAAAAGTACGGTTTCACGATATCTTAACGGAGGTTCTATTAGCGAATCAACTAACAGAAAAATTGAGCGGATAATAAATGAAACAGGATACGTACCTAATACGTTTGCCCAAAGCTTAAAAGCCAAGAAACCTAATATTATTGGAACGATAGTTCCTCGTTTGGACTCTTTCGCTTCTTCCCAGATCTTAATGGGGATTGACGAAAAATTGAGAGAATTGAATTATCAAATGTTGATTTCTAATACGAGTCAAGATTCAGAACGCGAGATGGAGAGCATTTATAGTTACTATAACCAAAAGGTGGCCGGAATCATATTGCTTGCAACGCAAATTTCGGATGCTCATTTGGCTGCTTTCAAAGAAATTAAACTTCCTGTGATCATTGTGGGTCAGCAACATGACGATGTTTACAGCTTGATTCACAACGATGAGGCTGCGGCTTATGACTTAGGAAAATACGTTTTGGAAAAAGGCCATCGAAAAATTGCTTACCTGGGCGTTAATGAGAAAGATATCGCTGTTGGAGTGAAGAGGAAAACAGGTTTTAAACGAGCGATAAAGGAAAAGGAGGATTGTGAAATTCGGTATTATGAAACAAGTTTTATTATCGAAGATGCTGTTAAAATTGCCGATGACATTATCGAGACTTTTGCGCCTTCTATTATAGTATGTGCTACTGACAACATTGCATTAGGGGCTTTAAAGGCTGCGCACTTAAAAGGGGTCAATGTTCCGTCAGATTTATCTATTACAGGGTTTGGGGGTTATGAAGTAACAGAAGTCATCTATCCGAGTCTTACTACCGTTAAGTTTAATTATAAAGATGCAGGGCGAATAGCAGCCGATAGCCTGACACAGTTGCTTACAGGTGGGGAAATCTCTTCGCTGATCTTATCCGAGTACAGTATCATTGAAAGGGAAAGCGTTGACAACAAATTTAGATGAGCATATAATACTCCCATGGAACCGGTTTCTTACAATAGGGATGGGGGAGCGGTTCTGAATGCAGTTGCATAAAGGCCGTTTCTTTTTTTATGAAATGGAACCGGTTCTGATGGAGGGGTGGTAAATGAGAAAGAGAAGAAAAGGAGAAAGAGAAGAAAAGGAGTCATAAAAAAGGTGAAACCTCCTTCAATATGTTCAGGCAAAATCCGAGTAAGTGGGGAACAGTTGCTGCATTAGATAGCCGTTAGCGAGCGATAGCTATATAACTCCTACAGCATGATTACACAAACGAAAGAGGGTTAAACTACATGGCATTGATTACAATGAATTATTTCTCGCTGGTCTTTCTAGACATGTAAAATTTAATGTGATTCTTCCTTTTGATGTTAACCTTTCCGGAGCACCGGAGCCTTATAAAACTTTATATTTTTTGCCAGGTTATAGTGCGAGTTCTACGGATATTTGTCATTCGATCACTCTTATGGGACAGTCGATGTATAAAGGGCTTGCGATCGTAATTCCGGATGGGGAAAATTCTTTTTATGTCGATCAGCCCCAAAGGAACGCTTATTACCCGAAATACATTGTCGAAGAATTAATGGAAGTAACCCGAAAATTGTTTCCCTTGTCCCTCAAAAGAGAGGATACCTTTATAGGAGGCCTTTCCATGGGGGGCTACGGAAGTCTGATGCTGGGGATGAAATATGGGGAAAAATTCAGTAGGATTATGGCCATGTCTCCGGCCGTCGATGTATACAAGTTGAGCGAAACGAATCTTTTCGAGAAGGATTTTCTTGATCATTTGTTTGAGAACGAAGAAAATTACATGAAGAATTACGATCCGACAATTTTGTTCGTTCAGGCTAAAAAATCTAATAGGGATATACCAGATTTATTCTTGTGCAGCGGAAGACAGGATGTCCTAGTGTATGAACAAGATGTACGTATTAGGGAGTACTTACACGAAGATAAAATCTCGCTCACTTACAAGGAAGACGATGGAGGTCACGATCCGATTTTCTGGAATAAGATGATCGGACATGGCGTCGATTTCTTACTCAAAGAGCAATAGGGAAGAAGATCGCTGTGCTTCTCTACGGTGTTTACCTAACTGAGTAAGGACGTTAAATATATCAAGAGTGAATATTGACATTAAAAATAGAGGATAATATAATAATTCCATGGAACCGGTTCTTTTTTTTCTCGAGAATCTTGATACTTTTTTTTGAAAGTTACGGAACCGGTTCCTATAGTGTGAGGGGAGATAGAGAAATGAGTCACAAAAAGCTTGCCGAAGACATTCTCCAATACGTTGGGGGAAAAGAAAATGTTTCAAACCTTACTCATTGTGCGACTCGGTTGAGGTTTAATTTGAAAGACAACAAAAAAGCCAATCAAGATGAATTGGAAAAGTTGGATATCTTAAAAGCCGTAGAAGCGGGGGGACAGTATCAGGTTATCGTTGGGCCTCACGTAGCAAGCGTATATAACGAAGTCGTAAAAATTGCCGACTTTGGAACGAATGCGGATACCGCTAACGAAAACCAGGAAAAGCCAAGCATGAAATCGCGCATATTCGATACGATATCCGGCAGCTTTACGCCTTTGATTCCGGTATTGTGCGGTTCGGGTCTGTTGAAAGCGCTTATAGCCATACTTACCGCAGTAGGCTGGCTTGCAACCGACAGCGGTACGTATGCGATCTTGTCGGCAGCTTCCAATGCAATCTTTTACTTCCTGCCGATTTTGCTCGGCATTACGGTAGGTTTAAAGCTTAAGGTTAACCCTTATATTGCTGCTACCATAGGCGCAGCTTTAATGGAACCCAACTTTACGGCGTTATTGCAAAGCGGAGGAAACAGTTCATTTGCCGGGATTCCCGTCATACCGATGAATTACTCGTCAACGGTGCTTCCTGTTTTTGCGGCTATTTGCATCTATTCGGTGTTAGAGAAATTCCTCAAAAAAATCATTCATGAGCAGCTGCACCTGATTTTTGTTCCGATGTTGGCTTTATTGGTGATGGTGCCTTTAACCGTAATCATTTTCGGACCATTCGGCGTATATGTCGGCGATCTGATTGCGAGCGGTACCATGCTCATTATGGATAAGAGTGCTATTTTGGCAGGGCTTGTACTCGGGGCCATCTGGGTGTTTGTCGTCATCTTGGGTCTGCATTGGGCATTCATTCCGATCTTTATCTCGAACATCACGGTCAACGGCAGCGACCAACTCTTGGGCATGCTGATCGTAACCATTTGGGTTGCTGGAGGACTCGCCCTAGGTGTCTTCTTGAAAACGAAGGATAAGAAGCTGAAAGCAATCGCATTGTCCTCGTTAATTCCCAATATCTTGTCGGGGATTTCGGAACCGGTTATTTACGGAATTATGATCCCGTATAGACGGGCTTTCATTATCGCCGCAGTCATGGGCGGAATTTCATCTGCTATTGGCGGAGCAATCGGAATCGGAGCCACTCAAGTGGCAGGCGGGGTCTTTACGATTCCTACATTCCTCCCCGTATGGTCTTATGTCATCTTAGTTTTAGGTTCCATTATTGTTACTGCGCTGGTTGTCCTCATGTTTGGATATGAAAGCAAAAAGGTAGGAAACACAGGGGACGACGTTTCTTCTGAAAAAGAAGCAAGTACGGAAATTCAACCAGTGACAAGCAGTACTGCGGTAAGTGAAGAGATCACCAGCCCATTGATCGGAACCGTCAAGCCGCTCAGCCAAGTCAACGATCCCGCCTTTTCATCGGGAGCTATGGGGCCTGGGATAGCCGTTGAACCTGCGGTGGGCACGGTATACTCTCCTGTAAACGGAATCGTTTCGCACGTCACAAAGACGTCCCATGCCATCATGATTACCTCGGAAAACGGAGCCGAACTTTTGATCCATGTCGGAATAGACACGGTCAAATTGAAAGGGCAATACTTCTCGGCACATGTTAAGCCGGGGGATGAAGTGAAGCGCCATGATGCACTTGTAAGTTTTGAGATCGAGAATATCAAAGCAGCGGGTTTTGAGGTCATTACTCCAGTCATTATTACCAATTCGGATTCATACAAAGAGATCCAAGAAAGCCGCAAAGAAAATGTCCAGACTCATGACGTCTTATTGAAGCTTTCGGTTTAGTATGCGGCTGTCAATTTCTACGAGGTTGGAGGTGAAGTTTTGAAAACCGAAAAAATTCAGTTGTTTGACGATAATGAGCACTCGAATTTATATACCTACATCTTGGACCCTCAAACTTCTTACATGGTGTATAAAAAAAGACCGGCGATCATTATATGCCCCGGCGGCGGATACTTGATGACGGCTACCAAAGAAGGGGAAGCGGTAGCCGCAAGATTTTTGTCAAAAGGATATCATACTTTTGTCCTTCGCTATAGCACGTATTTTAAAGAGCGAATGACGGATCTGAATGAGGTCCCTCCCATTAATGAACAGTCGCATTACCCCGGGCCGCTGATCGAGCTGATGGAATCGATCCGTCTCATCAAAGAACATGCGGAAGAATGGCACATTGATGCAGAGAACATTTTTGTACTGGGTTTTTCTGCAGGAGGCCATTTGGCGGCGTCCTTGGCGGTGAAGTGGGATGATAAAGACTTGTTGGATCGATTCCCCAAAGATGTATTCCCGTCCGTGTTCAAGCCAAAAGGAATTGTGCTGGGTTATCCGGCCTTGGATCTTGAAAGCGCAAGAGCAAACTTTCAGAACCATAAGAATCCGATGATACGGAGGCAAGGAGACTTTCTCTATGATGCCGTTTTCGGACATGACGCACCTTCGAAAGAGCAGCTCGATACCGTAAAGATCATCAATTATATTCGTGAAGATATGCCTTCCGTTTTTCTATGGCATACCTATGACGATGAAATCACAAGCCCAGAAGATTCGGTGGCATTGATTCACGAATTAATTCGGCACAGAATTAACTGCGAATTTCATTTGTTTGCAAAAGGAAAGCATGGCTTAGGACTCGGCGATGAAGTCTATGCGAACAGTAAAGATGATATCAATGAAGAAGTTTCAGCATGGGTAAACCTTGCAGACCAATGGTTGAAGCTGCAATGCAGGCAATGAAAGCATGAACAGGCACGTTAATGGAGCAATACACTATGATCTCCGATGGAATTGGTACCATCGGAGACCTTTATTTTATGCATGATTGAAGAAAGTTTAAGTGGAGTGATTCGCTAATTAAAGGAGCATTGAACATGGAATGGCAGATAGAAAATAAATATCGTCGATTAGAGGATGTAAGCCAGGAAGAAATGGATGCACTAGTATCCAAGGTCAATAGCTGCTCCTGGCGGCAAACCTATCATATACAACCGATTTCAGGTCTTCTGAATGATCCGAACGGTTTTTCTTTTTATAACGGAGAATATCATCTGTTTTATCAATGGCATCCACTCGGTCCTTTTCACGGACTCAAATACTGGTTTCATACGAAATCCAAAGATCTCGTCCACTGGGAAAATGTAGGGATCGGACTACGTCCGGATTCATATTTTGACAGCCACGGTGCGTACTCAGGCAGCTCCATTAAACATAACGGTCAATTATATTTGTTTTATACGGGTAACAGCCGCGATGAGCATTTGGTTCGGCATCCCTATCAATGTATAGCCATTATGAACGAGTATGGAGAAATTAAAAAGCTGGAACATCCGGTTATCGATAAAGTACCTGAAGGATATACGGAACATTACCGCGACCCCAAAGTATGGAAAGAAGGCGAAAGATTCTATGCGGTCATCGGTGCACAACGTACGGACGAAACGGGATGTTCCGTTCTATACAGTTCGCCCGATCTGCTCAACTGGAACTTCGAAGGCGAGATAAAAACGGGGTTACGTGAATTCGGATATATGTGGGAATGCCCGGACTATATTGAAATCGGCGAGCAGGGCCTATTCATATTTTCACCTCAAGGCATTGAACCCGAAGGAGAAGACCGTTATCGGAACATTTATCAATCCGGTTATGTACTGGGCGAGAAATTGAACTTGGACAATAAAGAATTAATGCACGGGGAGTTTGTCGAACTGGATAGGGGATTTGACTTTTATGCACCTCAAACGATGAAGGACGCCAAAGGAAGACGTCTTCTGGTAGGCTGGATGGGTCTACCCGACATCGATTATCCTTCGGATCAAAGTGGATGGTCGCACTGCTTGACGGTTCCCAGAGAACTGTCGATTGTCCATAACAAATTAGTGCAGAGACCTGTTCCGGAACTGCAGCTGCTCCGAAAGACGGAGAGCCAAGCAGCGGATACCGTCGTTGATGAAACAAAAGCTTTTGAAGGTTTTTCCGGTACGGTGTATGAATTGATCTGCGACTTCGAAAACGTCGATGCTTCGGAGTTCGGAATCGAATTTCGGGCGGGGGAAATGGAAAAAACCGTGATTAAATACGATACGATTCAACGAAAAGTCATATTGGATCGCAGTCGATCAGGGGAAAAGGTAGCGGAGGATTACGGGACAGAAAGAAAATGCGAGATGGATAGCGAGAACATCCAATTTCATTTATTCGTGGATTCTTCCTCAGTTGAAATTTTTGTGAATGACGGAGAGGAAGTCTTCACGTCCCGCATTTTCCCGGACATCAGCAGTAGGGAGATACGCTTTTTTGCAAAAGGCGGGCACGCTGGATTTAAGGCAGTAAAGTGGGACTACTAGAGAAGAGAATAACCAGAGAGCGAGTGTGAGTGGATGAAGAGCTTACTTGCCATTGGCGAAGTACTGATTGATTTTATTCCTTTGCAAAAAGGCATGGCATTGAAAGACGTTACTTCTTTTGAGCGTGTTCCCGGCGGTGCTCCAGCAAACGTGGCAGCCACTGTAGCGAAATTTGGCGGGAAAGGTTCACTGATTACCAAGGTGGGTGAAGATCCGTTTGGTGACTTTCTTCTGGAGCAGCTTGCGAATTCCGGCGTGCAAACAGATAAGATTGCAAGAACTAAAGCAGCCAATACGGGACTGGCGTTTGTATCGCTGAAGGAAGATGGAGAAAGGGATTTTTCGTTCTACCGTAATCCTTCCGCAGATTTACTGCTGAAAGATACCGAAATAGATGAAGAATGGTTCGGTCAAGGAGATATCTTGCATTTCTGTTCGGTAGACTTGGTACAGAGTCCAATGAAACAAGCGCATATCAAGGCTATTCGGACAGCCAAGGCTCATGGAGGAATCATCAGCTTTGACCCCAACGTTCGGCTGCCTCTCTGGGAGAGTCCGGAAGCATGCAGAAATACTATTCTGGATTTCATTCCCAAGTCCCAGATCGTAAAGATTTCCGATGAAGAGCTTGAGTTTATTACCGGAATAAGCGAGGAGAGAAAAGCCATAGAATCGCTCTTTGTCGGGGATGTCAAAGTTGTTGTTTTTACAAAAGGAGCTCAAGGGGCAGAGCTACACGTACAAAATAAAAAATTCACGTCAGTGGGATACTCTGTTCAAGTGGAAGATACAACAGGTGCAGGAGATGCGTTTATCGGAGGGTTCCTATACCAGCTGCTAAACAAGAACGCACGACGAGACAATTTGGAGGATATCGTAAACGAACACTACAATGAAATCCTTGCATTCGCCAATGCAAGCGGAGCATTAACCGCGACTGGAAAAGGGGCGATCTCTTCTATTCCGACCAAAGAACAAATCGATAAGCTCATAGAAAGCCGCCGAGGCGGAGAATCTTAACATGTAAGAGGGTGCTCTGTATGGACATTTATGATTATCGGGCGAAAAAGGATAGATTATTTGCTGAATATATACAATTAGAGAAAAGAAACGGAAAATCAGAAAAAACCTCTGTCCGAACATCGGTTGGTTATATCGATGCCTACATTTACCGACCTGCCAATCACCAAAACAAAGAACTGCCGATGTTCATTAATTTGCACGGTGGAGGATTTGTACTTGGGTATTGCGAACAGGACGGAAAGTACTGTCAACTGCTCGCAGATATTGCGAATTGTGCCGTAGTCAATGTGGATTATTGTTTGGCACCTGAGAATAAATTTCCTGCTGCCATCGAATCGACTTATGAGGTTATCCAACATTTAAAAGATAATGCAGCAAGATACGGGCTAAATCCAGAAAAAATAATTATAGGTGGCCATAGTGCAGGAGGGAACATTAGCGCAGCCTTGGTTTTGCTGTCGATTAAGAAGCGGGTGAATCTGTTCTCGGGGCTGATTCTGAATTATGCATTATTGGATTTATCAAAAAGAGAAAAGAAAATAATTGATCCCACTAAAGCCATGTCAAGCGATCGATTTAAACAATACATGGAATGGTATATCGCGGATGAGAAGGATAGGGTCAATGAATTGGCTTCCCCATTGCTTGCAAAAGACGTATCTGCATTTCCGCCGACATTGATCCTATCCGCTTACTTTGATTCTTTTCGAGAAGAGGAAGAAGAGTTCGCCGATAATTTGAGACGCTCTAACATTCCTGTTGATTATTATTGTTTCGAAGACTGCAGCCACGGATTTACTCATGATATTTTTACGGAATATAACGCCAAAATGGCAAATAGAGCCTGGGATACTATGGGGATGTTTTTAAGCCATAGATTCAATGAACAAGACTCTGAATAAAGGAGACTGGACATGAAACTAATCGTAAACGCCGATGATTTTGCTTTAACGATGGGGGTTACTCAAGGGATCATCAAGGGGATGAAAGAAGGCTTGATTACTGATACGTCCGTATTGGTTAACGCCAAATCCTTTGACGAGTCCATTCAGTTGGCAAAGGAAAATGGAATTACTTCCATGGGTGTACACTTAACGCTAACTTTTTCAAAACCGCTGTTACCCAGATCCGAAGTGAAAAGTATTGTAGATGATCATGGCGATTTTTTTAGAAAGCCGCATTTAATTCCTAAAACATATAACAAAAACGAAGTCTACTGTGAGCTCAAAGCCCAAATCGAAAAGTTTCTCTCGACTGGTATGGAACTGAACCATTTAGACACCCATCATGGCTTTAGTGCCTTGGATGCAACAATGATTGAAGTTGTTACAGGTCTTGCAAAAGAATATAACGTACCTTTGCGAAGGGATGATCTTTTATCAGATGATCGTGAATTAAAAGAGCTGTTTTTGTCTTCGGTTGCCGGGACGGATTTGACGACCCATTTATACGTGTTGTCCGGCGACAAGAAGGAACAGCGGATCGTTTCCATACTTGCAGCTCATAAGGACACACCAGATACGGTCGAAATTGCTTGTCATCCGGGCTTGGTAGACGAAGACCTGCTGCGTATCTCCTCCTTGACTTATGAACGGGAAGAAGACCTCAAAGCCTTTGTGAGTGAACAAGTTATGGCTTACGTGAAGGATCACCATATCGAGCTGATCCGTTACGGCGAACTGAAATAAATTTGAATTCCGGAAAGGAGAGGCAGTATGAAGGTAGCTTTTTGCAAAGAAAGAATCAACCCGTCACTCCCTTGTCATATGGAAGGATACGCCGATCGAATATCCAAGGAACAACATGACGATCTTGAACTTCATTCTCTATTGATCGAGAGTAACAAAATGATTCTATTTCATGTTCTTGACGTGATTCTTATCGAAAAAAAATTGAGTGACCGAATAAAAGCAACCCTGTCCGGCAGATTCTCGATTCCGGAAGACCAGATTATTATAGAGGCTACTCATACACATTCCGGACCGAAGGTCTCGTCTATTATTTATCCTGAGATTGCACCGTCAGAAGAATACCTACAATCCATAATCAGTGCGGTCGTAGAAAATACGGAGTACTGTCTAAAAAATATAACAGAAGCAAAAGCCTTTTACGGGACGTGTGAAGTAAACGAATTTTACGGGAATCGAAACGGTGTTTCCTTGCCCTTTAACAATAAGGCATATACGTTGCAATTTAGGGACCTGTGCGATAATCCCTTGGTGAGTTTTATTAATCTATCCTGTCATCCAACGGTTCTTTCTCCCGAGGAGCATCGGATTTCGAGTGACTTTATCGGTGTTTTAAGAGATGAATATAAAAGACAGACCGGAATTCCGGCAATCGTGGTTAATGGCGAATGCGGAGATGTGAGTACCCGGTTCACCAGGCAGGGACAAGATTTCAACGAAGTAGAACGAGTGGGTAAAGGGATTGCCGCATCTTTAGTGAAAACAAAAGACTTCACGGAAATTTTATTCAAAAACCTGTCGGCATCGAGTTACACCCTAGAAGTCGATTACGAGCAGTACGAAGGGTTTCCAATAGAGAAGGATGCGCTTATCCGTTTAAATGCAGACAAACCTACAGCCTACGTATACGAGACGGATGGCTTCCGGTTTGTAACTATTCCAGGGGAACTTGTGTACAACTTGGGGCTATTACTTCGGTCCAAAGACAACAAGCCCATGTTCATCAACGCATATGTCAACGAATTTAATGGGTATGCGGTTGATCGCGAACAATACGGAAAATTTTACGAGACCAGTATGTCTAATTATCCTGTTGGAAAGGCAGATGAAATGGTAGAAGGAATACGATCGTTATACCGTTGAGTAGGTAGAATATCAATGCAGCAGCTTGTGCTCAAGGTGTACTGCTGTGTGGCAAAGTCGCGTATACGTGAATAGCTGAGTTGGGACACGGATCTTCTCGAGTCCCTTCTTGCTTGGTTAATGTTAGTTCAACAGATGATTTGAAAAGCAAAGCAGAGCAACACTTTAAAGAACAAGAGATTCAAAAGTCGTTTCTTGATTCTCTAATTTCAACAGTATGTGATAAGACAGAGATAATCACTGGAAATAGTGAGCTGAATAATAATTCCTTTATTGAAATGAATGAGGTTTTTAAAGAGATAGCAGCAGCGGTACTTGCTCAAAGTAATTCAACACAAGATATATATGGATCTGTAAAATGGATATTAGCATGGAAGAGATGAACATTGTAATAAAAAAATTAAAAAAGGAATCGAATAACACAAGAGATCTCTCTGAATTGGGACAAAAACAGATATTAGAACTAACATCTACAATTGAAGAATTCAGGATTGATATTCAGGAAATGATAAAGGATATTGCTGGGTTAATTGATGAATTAAAACAGACCCATAAATTTAGTGATACTATTAAAGAGATTGCCAACACAACCAACTTGTTAGCTTTAAATGCAAGTATTGAAGCAGCACGTGCTGGCGAAGCTGGAAGGGGGTTTTCTGTTGTTGCAGTTGAAATACGAAAATTAGCAGAGTTGTCCACTTTATCTACTGAAAAGATCTCGGAACAATTGAGTTTATTTTCTGAAAAGTCAGAGAAAACAAGAACAAAAATGGAGCTGATTGCACATAGAATGTCAGAAAGCTATAAAATGACTGAGCAGACTTCTAATATATTTGAAGAAATCAATATAGCGATCATTAACTTAAATAATCTTACTCTAAGCAATGATAGAATAGGATCCAAAATCACACATGATATCAAAACAATAAAAATTTCAACACATGAACTAGTATCCATTAGTGAAGAGACAGGTGCTTCAATTGAATAAATTACGGCAACACTTGAAAATTGAGTGAATTATAATGATGGAATTTTACTTAGTTTAAAACATATTGAAAAGATCTTAATAGATAGAGATATTGACACTAAAATTGGATGATTTAATACAACATTAAGGTGTATCATCTATTCAGACTGTAAAATAATTGTTGTCTTCTTGAAACCCTATATATTCTTATAGGGTTTCTTTTTTTACCTTGAGGAGATTATTGTCGCTTAATGATGACCGAGTTCGCAAACAAAGCTGAAAAAGTACGGTTCAACGAAAAGCATGGCAAGCTTCAAGAAGGAATATGAGATACTAAAGAGCATTAATCACCCCCATATCACGGGGGATATGAAATCAATGAAGCATATTACATTATTGAAAATACTAAATTTTTTTTGGGAGAATACGTTCTAAATAATGAACTCTCAGATTCAGGCCTGGCATGCTTGCATGATCATGAGGATCAGATCATTCATCGGGATTTAAAACCGTCATATGCCCAGATTGGATATTTCTGGAACTACGTTTACCACAAGCACACTCCCCGTTATGTATTGGAATGTTATGCCAATATGAAGGGTTTTTTGCTCCGAATTCTACGTATCAGGATCGAGGATATGCGGAGTTTGGTAAAGACCGTACCAGAGTCAGGAACTCCTCAGGTAGCGTGTATGGCCTTTTAAATCCCGAAACTGCAATTACGAAATCATCCAATGCTTTTATGATTGACATGATCGGGGAACCGTTATGGAACAAGTATAATGTTGAAGGAATTAAAGTATGGGACAGGTATATGAAAGAATTTGGTTTGGGCGTTGATACTGGAATTGACTTACCAAAAGAATTTAGAGGGAGAATTGAATATAACCAGGAAAACCAATCTGCACTCACAGGCTTAGCATTTGCTTCATTTGGACAACAAGGAAAATATACAACGATGCAGCTTGCACAATATACCGTGATGTTAGCTAATAAAGGAGCACGTCTAGAACCACACCTGGTCAAAGAAATACGTGACCCGGAATGCAATATAGTTAAAAAAGTTAAACCGAAAATACTGAATACAGCAAAGTATGATGACAGATACTGGCGTACCATTCAACGTGGAATGTCTACGAGTGTAGATGCCGCGTTCAGTGGATTTCCTTATGATTTCGCAAGAAAGACAGGCACCTCTCAACAAACCATTTATATCAATGGTCAGTCAATTAATGTGAGAACGGGGTGTTCATCGCCTTTGCACCTCGTGAGAATCCAAAACTTGCAGTAGCCGTGGTTGTACCTGAAGGAGGATACGGATCAAGTAGCGCAGCTCCTATTGTTCGTGAAATTTTTGATGCCTACGAAAAGGAATATGGACTGGATACCAATCTTCAGTAATAAGACCCTCTGGGTCAAAGTGAAGGCTGAACAAAGATCAACTGTTTCGTGTACGGAGAATCAAAGGTAAAGCAAGAGGGGGGGCTATTAATAGATGTGGAAAGCCGTGTACAATGGATTTGCAGAAATTGTTGACTAAAACTTCAGCAAAATGCATCAGAACAACCAAGACATAGTGAAGTATAGTTGTTGATTGTTACTTAGAAAGCAATGTAAAATTCCATTATTATGGCAGAGCGTCATTTGCACATGAATATATATTGTGTTATCCTTCGGGTAAAGAATTGTGATCACTCTCCATAGCAGTGTTCAGGAAGAGGTTACGATTGAAGAGTTTGCTACTTTAGATGAAGAAGATTAAAAACTGCTTACCACATTAAATCATCTCTTTGGGGGATTAAAATGAGTAAAACTAATGAAGAGTTTATTAAACAAATGCGAGTTGATGACCTCTCGAAAGTGAAACTCATGGCTCCTTCGGTTGATGGTGGTCCTGATCGCGAAGTAACCGTTGTTTACCAGCGAAAGGCAAACTATGGCTTGCCGTCATTCCTCAAAGTTAAATAAAACGATTTTAATAAAAAGCCAGCGTTTAAATGTTGGCTTTTATCTTCATATGTGAAGATAAACTGAATTTTCTTAGAATAGAAGCGGATACCATGAGCAACCGGAATAAAGAGAAGCTCTGATCATCATTCAAGCAACCAATGATATGGCGAACTGGATGCATCCTCAAAATCAAAAATAATAAAATACACTGTTCGCTCACGCAGAATTGGATCGACAGCGGCAGCGTTAAGATATCATACTATCAATGGTCTTAAATAGACTTTGAAACTTTAATGTTTGTGAGAAGAAAGTTTGCCGTTCATTTGAAATGATGCGAATAAAAACTCCGGGCACGGTATAATGAATAAAAATGAGACCGTTTCTCGTTTAAATGATAAGCTCCCCATATTGTAGACAGGTGAAATAATAAAATCCTGTTACTATATGGGGAGCATTTTTATGCAACAAAAGAAGTTTACGGCACTTGAAAAATTGAATATTTTGCAAGAAATCGAAGGTGGCGAACTTGGTTTAAAAGCTGTGGCTCAAAAATACGGATTATCCAAAACATCTGTAGTCGGCCTCAGTCCCAATGAATTCAGGACCAAGGCCGCTTAACCATCTTTTATTTTTTGTATTGTCTACTTGACGGGGTGCAGTTCAAAATAAGAGGGGCGGATTTTTAATTGTGACCAATCAGAAGATCAGCTAACAATTAAAGTTTTAAAGAGAATTCTTCTACTAATGCCCTAAATTCTTTTAAATGTTCTTCCCCTAAAATTTTACTCGGAGTGTGTTTTGAATAGTCAATATGATTTAGAAATTGCATACTATTATACTTTCCTACTTCTTCAGCTTTAAGAGTGGTTGTAAGTATAACTTGCACATTTAGCTTCGAAAAAATATCTAAGACTAGTAACTCTTTTTCTGTTGATAAATCTTCAGCACGGAAAGAATCTACAATAACAGGAAGATTGTATTTTAATACTTTAGCAAAAGAATATAGTTTTACGAGATGATATATTGTAGCCTCACTACCTGAAAATATTTGATTGCTTTTCGTGAAAATAGATTCAAATTCAAGGTTTCCAGAGGGATCAATATTAGAATAAGTATCATTCATAAGTCCTGTAATATTCATTATCAAATCCTGCTGTTTTTGTACAAGATTTTTTGATACATTAGCATTCTGAAGTAAGTCAGCTTCAATTTTTTTTATTTCTCCATCTATGATATTTATACGAACTTCTGCATCATCTGCTGAAAACATTTCATTTTTAAACGCGACTAACAATTCTAGGCTAACCTCATCCTGCTCAAGTATTTTATTCATTTCTTCTTGACGTTTATTTATTTCAAATGTGAAATTTTCTATGTCCTCGCTATATGCTTTAATTTTTTCCGAAATCGATTCAAGAATTTGCTGGCGTATTTCAAGTGTAGAAACATCAAAACTATAGGTGTCTTTATCAGCACTCTTAAAATTAATATGTGTTGAATTACAGTCCATACACTTTAGCTCTCCAGATTGTATGGTTCTGTTTAGGGATTGTAACTCTTTTATAGTCATCTCACATTTACTTTTTCTTGATAAAGCTGCATTTCTCAATTTCCTTAGTTCTAATATTTGATCTTTGATTTTCTCAACCTTTTCTATCTTTGACCTAAAATTCAACTTGTCATTAACGCTACTTAAGTAACTTGCAACTGGATTATTTGACTTCAAAATCTTGTGTTGATTTAATAAGTTTTTTCTTTCGACTTTTAAGTTTTTTATTTTTTCCTTTGCTTGATCATCATCTTCTAAAATTCTAGTACTAGTACTTATATTGGTAAATGAATATAACATATTAAAAAAATCTGTTTTATTATAGTAGTTTTTATTGGCGATATTAGAGGTATCCTTTTTGTCTTGTCCTACAAAATTTAATTGATAAAACAATTCGGGATCGACGATTCTTTCTAATCCATTTTTTATAATTGTAGGGAGCATAAAGACATTTTTTGTCCAGTACCTTTTTAATTCAGAAATACTATCGAACATCATTATTTTTTGGTTATTCCTTAAAATAAATGAGTTAGACTTTCTACAAAGAGAGTATTGTTTATCTTCTACAGAGAAGACAACTATATGATAGTAATTCATATAATTAAAGGTTGAAGGGAAAGCAGGGGTATTTCCTAAACAAAACAAAAGACTTTGAATTAATATAGTTTTACCGCGATTATTATCATCACTTGAAATAATATTCAAGTAATTAGATAAATTGTTTTCAACATATGCTTCTTCAGAATTTCCTACCGCTACCTTTTGAATTATCATTACTGCACGCCATCCTTTACTATAGATATAAAATATTTTAGCGAAATAGCATCAAAATCACTTTGGTCAACCCATAGTGGATTTAGTTTTTTAAAAATCAAATTTATATCATCAAGAGGATTCGAAACAATTAATGAATAAATATTTTCAAATAAGGTCCAAAATTCTCCTGCTCGGTTTTTGTTAAAAAGAGCCCTTGATAAAGCCAGTTGGCAATCCTCTAAAATAATCTTCCATTTTTCTGGTGGAGCTTTATGTAGAGTTGTTGAGAATGAAAGTGGCACACCTTTATCAAACGGGTTTCTGTTAATTATTCTTCCTAAAACTAATATTTTTATTTCATTACTCGTCATATGATGATAGTAATCAAGGGCTTCAGAGCTTGTCTCAATAGTTATATTTTCAACAACACCTATATTTTTTTTACTTGACTGGTTATCTCTAATTTCATTAAAAATTGCCACAAGAGTTTGTTCGTCAGGAATTATTCCCGAATGAATTTTAAGTATCGATTTAACGTATTCACTCGGTTCTTTATCATCAACAATGAACTGAACCTTGTCTAAAAATCCTTCAATTTCTTCATCCGTTATAGACTCATAATCAATATATGTCTTATCTTTAGATTCTTCCCATAAACCCTCTTTTAGTTTTTTTACAGCTTCAGGTTTCACATTGCTAATATCAAAAATATTAAGGGCTTTATCAATTCGGACTGTATTTGATACACCCCCGAGAAAAAGAAGGTAGTAACCAAATTCTATTTCGCTCCGATAATTTTTAAATAATGTGACTAGTTCTTTACCAATCGCTTTTGGAGAAGAGTTTTTTGCTCCTTTGGATTGCATATCCCATAGCTTATTTCCCATTCTATCCATACCGGTTAAATCATTAAAAAAATCTACAACAAAAAAATAAATATCATTACTATCAGTTCTAAAATTCATTAGATAAAGTAAAGCTTTTGTTTCATATTCAGCACCTGAAGGCCGTAGTCTTTCCGAAGACGTCACTTTATACGCCATAAGACAGTTAACTCCTTTCTGACTAAATTGTAGAGACTGGGTACCCTGTAACTTTATCATGATTCTCTAATTATATAGTAACAATATAATTCTTAATTGCATAATAATAGTTTAATACAAGTGAAGTTATAACAAAATTTAGAAGTTTTGAATGAACTTTTAACGTTCAAGCAAGTTTAATGTCAGGACTCATTTAGCTTGATAAAATAATGCTAGGTGAAAGGCAACAACAATTGCTTAGTTGAATTGAATTCTACAAGTTAAAATGAATAATTTAGTACGCTTGAAAACCTTGGATTGGATTTTCTGCTCAATATTGGGGGGATCATAGCGGAATTACCGTTGGCATATTAAACCATATGAAATGAGAGGAAGTACGAGAAACATAGATACTGATAGACACATTTATCCATATATTGTGACCAACTTAAGATACTGACTACTCTTTACTTTGAATAAAATATAAAAAAACAGTCAATACCACTCACTAATCTACTGAGGCAAAGGAGAATAGATTAGTGAGCATAGAAAAAATCATTCATTTTGTTCAATTATCAAACTATGAGCAAATGCATATTTCAGGTGCAAAAGTACAATTGCTGAGACAAGCCATTGGTGAATATCAATCATCCCTTGGACTTCAGAGACTTGAGTGGACAGAACAAAATGTTGTTGGCAAATTTATTGCAACTAAGGAGTACGATCTGAAAAATCAGCAATTGTTCGACTTATTTGATAACCATGGTGTTCTATCTAAGGTAGTCCGAATTAAATTAAACAAACTAAATGAGTCAGAGAAATTATTACTTCAAGAATTCTGTACAGCTAGCAACCAATACTTAAGATTTTCTCCGATCAGAGCTGATAGTGCCCACAGAGAAGAGGAACTCTGTGCGTATAGAAAGAACATCACAAACAACAACATATACTGGCTTTTAGATCAATGGAAGTATCATAAAAGAATTTACTCTAGCTTCGTTGAACAGTGGGAATCCTTACGTAATCTCGCATTTAAGGAGATGTTACGAATGGACCAGCACAAAGTAACCTTACCTATAGGGAGGCTAAGTTTAGTAATTCCAAATCCATACATTGATGCTGATGCTGCATATAGGCTAGGAGGGAAGAATCTGATACAACGGATTGGAAAGATTGATATGGAGCAAGTAAAATTATATGCAGCTAGAGGATTCTTTTCATTATCACAAGTGTATGAGCTTCTAAATGTACAGAACATCCAAACGAAATATTTGCTTTTAACATTGACGAGTGAGCGTAATATGATGGAGGGGCTAGTACAGCAGAACAATCGATACTCCTGGATAAACTTAAAAAGTGAAGCATCGTGGGAAGTATAGTTAAAACAAAAAAGCTGATGCCTCTGACATCGGCTTTTTTTGTTTTAACTATCGAAAAATTCAGATAAGAGCAGGTTAACCTTTTTTAAATCGGAAGATTTCATAGGCCAAAGCTTCTCATTGATTTCGTTTAGCAATTTCTCTTTATCATTTTTGCCGGTCTTAACATACTTGCTGTAAAAAAAGAGTTCTTGAACATTGACTTGAAGAGCATCCGCAATTTTCTGAAGATTTAACAAGGTAATATTTTTCTCAGCACGTTCAACGCCCCCGATATAGGAGAAGTGAAAACCAGCCATTTCGCCTAATTCTTCCTGTGAATATCCTTGTTTTTTTCGTAATTCGCGGACACGTTGTCCTACTAATCTTAAAACAGGTTCGTTCATTGCCACACCTCTAATTCAGTCTAAACAATGGGAAACCTTCGATACATTAATGTATATAGATTATTTGATTAAAATGATAAGTTTATATATCAATTTATCTGGACATAAATGATAAAGGAGGTGGAGAGGATGATAAGTCACTTAAGAGCAGATATTGGAATTGCTACCGTAACAGCTCAAGGAATTATATTTAATGGCAGATTATACACGAACAGTGCAGTGATTAAGAAGAAATGGTTTGTGCTAGCGAGAGAGGAAGGAGAGTGGAAGATACCCGTAGTGTACTTACACAACTATTATGAAGCCATAATTATTATATCTATAAAACACCAGGAGGTAAGTCTGGCCACATGTGTTAATGTTAGAGATTTGAATTTGAAAGAAGTAGAACACTATCATAAGAAAATAAATCAGTTAAAGGAACTGAAGAAAAACACAACTGAACAGATCAACTAGGAGCTATTATTTGAAAAACCAAAAGAGCCTCATCTGGCTTAGATAAGGCCACTAATGATGGTCATTTGATCATACTAGACAAAATTAAATACTTCTCCACTGCTTCAATATTTCGTTGAGCCAATTGCTGCTTTGTGTTTCTCACACTATTTTTTTCAGCATACTGTAGACCAAAAGAATGGGTAAGCTGCCTAGTGGTCACTTCAGTGGCACCGAATTTTGAAGCATACTTTTTAACAAAAACTTGAATAGTCCTTTTAGAAATTCGTTTCCCGTGTACTTCACCATTGCTCTTAGCTAAAAAGAATGCTTCTTCCTCATTTTGAGGATTATAAAATTTCGTTCTCGTATTCATGTATTCAATAAGGTATTGTTTAGCTTTTTCTCCAAACATAACTTTATGTCTCATTCTGACTTTGGCTTGTTGTCTCGTGATTAGGATATAGTTATCGATCAGATTTAAATCATTTATGTCCATATTAACTAAATCACTTACAATTAAGCCGGATTCCAAAAGTAATGTAATAATACTCACATCTCTGGCTCGATTTTGAATATAGAACCACTGAGCTTGGGGATTATTCTGCTCAGAAACTCCTTCCTGAACGAATTGAACAAATTGATAGATTTCATTAAATCTTAAAACTTTGTTTTGCATTTGACGAGCGACTTCCATTGGACCTTTGGGCCTCTCCATTGTAAATGTAGCAAACCAATTACGACGTAAAACTGGAACCCCCTTGATCTCAAACTTGAGATGTATGAAGCTAAATAATGAACGTAATGCGTTAAACTTACGCACCATAGAGCTATATTGCAAATTTCTTGACTCATATAGATGGTCAACAAATTGTTCCACATGCTCACGTTTAATATCATTAAACAACTCCAATTCCAGCTCACTTTCAGACGCAACGTATGGCCAAAGCTTTGGTCTAATCCAACTAAAGAATATACGAAAATCCCTTGAGTATTCTAATAAACTTGAAGGCGAGACGTTCTCATCTAGCTTCTGCTCAATAAAGTTAGTAACTACCTGAGGCAGCTCATTTGCTATGTCTGATAGTTTTTCTAAATCACGATATTCTTGTACCTTCATTACCTGAAACACATCCTTTATTCTTTTTCAGGCTGTGTTCCCATTTCACTCTTTATTTATACATTTATGATTTATTTCTTCCTTCATACGATAGATTATTAAATAAAGATTCCAGAGGAATTTCTAGAATATGAAGTAGCAAATATAAGTTATATGCACTAATCATATGCCTACCTCGCTCAATGTTGGCTAGGGAAGAGCGGGCAAGGGGGTAACTCTGACAAATCTCTTCTTGTGTTTGCTTTTTCGACTTCCGAAGGTCTCGTAGACATTCTCCTAGCCATTTATAGAACTCTTCTTCTGACATTAGAACCCCTCCATCTATAATTCTATTGCTTCTTAGTATGTTCATAGATAGAGACTAGTTATACATAGAAAGTATAAAAAATCGTTTTTTTGTTCATAACTTAAACAAATTATGAAAGGGATGCTCTTTGTGGAGAAAAATCAAAACATCAAGTATACTTCTCTCAAGATTTCACGAAGTAAGAAGTATGGAAATAATTACTGGACTTCGCGAGGAAAGAAAGTAGGAAAACGCAATATTGAATTATACAGCGATTTGGAGTTTGATCACTGGCTTATGGTGGAGACAGATCCCGAGGTTATCACGTATTGTGAGCAACCTTTGAAAATATCATATGTTTTAAAGGGGCAATTACGTACAAGTATATTCGATATGTGGACTTTGAATCAGGATGGTAAGGAAACCTTTGTGGAAGTCAAGTATGAGAAGGAACTCACATCAAATCACCCTAAATACGATCGAACCAAACGTCAGATTGAGGCACAACAAGAATGGTGCAGATTAAATCACAAAGCCTATGAAGTTCGTACTGAGAAAACCATTAGAAGGGGACGGCATTCAATAGAGAATAGGAAATCCATTGTCACAGCAATTCTAAATAGTGAAAAGCCCGCTTGTATCTCAGATGTATTGGCTTGTATAACGGTGTGTAACAAGAAGATTCAAGAAATCATCAAAGAGATATCTTGTTTTCCAACAGAAGATGTAAATTTGGCACTCAAGTGGTTATATTACACGGGCAATCTTTCAGTAGACATTGAAAACCAAATTTGGGGAAGCCAAATGGAGGTATGTAAAAATGAGTAGAGCACGTATCTATGAAAAAAGTGGATTAGAGCAGGAACAAATTAATCCTGTACATTGGCCCAGTGTAGATGAAAGTTCAATTAAGGAGCCGATGCGTACGAATTACATTCAGCGTAAAAAAGCTGTTTATATGTACTTTAGTAGAGATAGATTAGAAAAAATCCAAGAAGTGACTGGAGTTTCTCCTCGAAACTTGAGAAGGTTAGTTCAACGATGCATGCAGTATGATCGAGATGGTGTCGTTTTAGGGTTTCGAGGATTGATTCCACAGAAAAACGTGAAACTATATCAACTTGACGTATTTAATAAAAAACAGAATAACGATCGAAAAACAGGTGAATTTAATCGATTTCTTGACATTCATCCTGATATTAGGGAACTAATCGAAGACTTATATCTGGGAAGAAAGAATCGATCCTTGGAACCAGTAATGAAAGTAAAACACGTCCACAAACGATTTATAGAGGAATGTCGGTTAAAAGGAGTAACTTATTCAGATTATCCCCTTAATACAGAATGGATGGGATATAAAGCAGTACAACGTTACCTTAAGCAATTAGCTCTACAGAATTTCAGGAAATCCGTCGCTCGGCATGGCAATGATGCAATGCAAAAAGCAAGACATGTGGGAGAGGAAACACAAAACCACATTTCAAAGTTATTCCCATTCCAAGAAGTTCAGTTTGATGCTCATCGTATTGATGGTTTTTTTGCAGTAGATTTGACTACACCGGATGGAGATCTGGTAACTAAGCTCTTGGAGCGTTTTTGGATTCTAACAATTATTGACGTGGCCACTCGTAACATCTTGGGATACTCCATAAGTTTAAGTAAAGAATATAGCGCCAGTGATGTCATGCACTGCGTTCGTAATTCAGTTATGCCACATAAGCAGCTAGAGCTGACAATCCTTGGTTTATCGTATCATTCCGTTGGTGGATTCCCATCAGAAAAGTTTCCTGAACTAACCTGGGCAGTTTGGGATGTGATCTGTTTAGATAATGCTAAATCACATTATGCCAACATGGTAAAAGATCGACTGGACAACTTAATTGGTTGTTTTATGAATTTAGGGCCTGTAGCACTCCCAATGAGAAGGGGGATCATTGAAAGATTCTTCAAAACACTGGAGGAAAACGGATTTCATCGTCTACCAAATACTACTGGTAGCGGGCCGAATGATCCACGAAGAAACAATCCTGAGGAAAAGGCTCTTCGCCTAAACATTACCTATGATCATTTAAAGCAACTAATTGATGTACTGATTTCCAACTATAATGGTACTCCTCATGGTGGAATTTATCACCAAACACCTCTCGAACTTTTGGAAAAAAGAATGACGACAACTGGATTAATGCCAAGACGTCTTGAAGAAGCCAAACGATCGGAGTTGCTTTTTATGCAGACTACTCAAAAACGAACTGTAAGAGGCTCTTTAAAATCCGGTAAGAAGCCGTACATTCAATTTGAGGGCGTTGAGTATCGAAGTGAAAGGCTTGCTAACTCAGCTTACTTGTTAAACACAGAACTTGTGCTGCATGTTAATGTGGACGACCTTCGCACGTTAAAGGCTTTTCTTCCAGATGGAAGCGAATTTGGTTATTTAACAGCAGCTGGCCGATGGTCACTTACAGCTCATTCTCTACAAACTAGAAAAGCTATTAACTCTCTAGTTCAGAGAAAACTACTCCACTACACAACTTGGGATGATCCTATTTTCATATACACTGATTATCTCATGCGCACAAAAAAATCTAGAAATATGACAAATAAAATAACTCAAGTCCATGAAGTTAGCAAGTATGAGCCTTCAAATTTACCATTAGAACAAACTCAATTGTTAGAAGAATCTCATCGACACAGTAAGTTATTAGATAACGCACGAGAAGAGCAACTCAAAAGAGAGAAAATAAATGAAATGGATGTATACGATCAACTATTAAAACAATTCAAAACAAAATCCTTGTAATGGAGGAGTTATATTCATATGAATAAACCTATGGTACGCATTGGAACACATCCGATTGAAGTTGGCCACTATTTGCTGCCAACTAAAGAAGTTCTTCGATTAATGGAAAGTCTAAAAAAAATTGTTATGAATCGCTTACCTGGGATGATTGTCTATGGACGACCCAGAATAGGAAAAACATATGCTATAAAATACGCAATTGAAAATTTCCCGACATACATGGAAGCTCCATTACCGATTTTGATTGCTAATAGCAATTCCTATAAGGTTCCTAGCGAAGAAAAGTTTTTTGTTGACATGTTGCAAGACTTTAAATTTCCTTTTATAAAAAGGAGAAATCCATCTGATTTGCGGAACCAAATTGTCAATTTGTTAATGGAAAAAGCTGAAAAGTCCCGCTTAAGAAGAATTATACTAATCATGGACGAAGCGCACCGGCTAACAGAGTATCATTATAACTGGTTAATGGATATCTACAATCAGTTGGATCGTGAGAAGATAAGTATGTCTGTTATATCTGTTGGGCAGGATGAACTTTTGGGAAGAAGAACATTCTTTCTCGAACAAAAAAAGTCACAGATTATTGGTCGTTTTATGACTCATGAACATCGTTTTTTTGGTCTTACTTCAGTGGAGGAAATGAAGCGTGTTCTTCGATGTTATGATGCGCCAGACATATCTTGCTATCCTGAAAATAGTGGATGGAGCTACACTCGTTACTTTTTTCCCGAGGGATTTCAAAAGGGCTATCGACTTGAAATGGATGCTGATACAATTTATCAACATTTCATGTCACTTCGAAGGGAACATGGAGTATCCTCGGATTTAGAAATTCCAATGGAGTATTTTGCTTTTGCAATTGAAAATGCGTTAAAGATATTTGGAGCTCATGGCGAACAGTCAGAATGGATTACATCACAACAATGGTTGGATGCAATTAAGCTTTCTGGTTACATTGAATCTGAGATCTATATGGCTTTAGCACATAGAGGAGCTAACTGAAATGAGTGTCATTTGGAGAAAAGAATGGCTTTTTGAATTTGAGTCACCCTGGTCTGTATTTGAGAAATTAACTCTAGTTAACTTAGCTGATCGAAACGAATTACTTCGTTATTTTGGAAATGACAAAATACAAAACGTAAAGCATAACGTTGGGGATAAAAAGAGAGAGCTTATGGAATTAAGAAGTTTCAATGAAGAATTGCTTCATCAAACTTTTAAAATCAACCTAAAAGAACACAACAATCATATTATTCAATCGCTGATTAAGCCTTTTCATGGTTTATATCGTTCCTGGGAGCATTGGTTCTACAAAGATCTTCATTGGTGTGAATACTGTTTGAGCGGGGGATATCATTCTTGGTTTCACCAATTCAAACTATTTGATGAATGTGTGTTTCATGAGTGTAGATTGATTAACTCGTGCCCTAAATGTAGAGCAAAAATACCATTCTTATTAACTAATAAACAATTGGATCATGCATTTATGTGTAAATGTGGACATTTTCTCGCTTACTTGCATTCTTCCAGTTGGAATGAATGGAGAGGACCGGAACATTTAGACCAAACTATACTCCGATGGCTTCAAAACTCGGATGATAATAAAATTCAGTTCAAATGGATCATTCATGCACAGCACTGCAACTTAAAATCGTTAATTAAAGCTTCTCCAGAGGAAACTCTTGAATATGACGATTCTGATCCTATTCAGCAGAATCAATATTTTTCCAGCCCATTCCAAAATGAATTATTGCGTGTTTGTTCCGCTGCATACCAGAGAGTAGAAGAAGAACTACTAACAACTGTATTGGAGGAACATAGACATTGTATTTCTCAACTAATGGAACTCAAAAAAGCAGATGAATTAGCTGAATTCCCCACTATATGTCCATATGCATATGCTTATGTATTTTGGAAAAAATCTCTGTTGAACAAAGAATATTTTTACTGTGACACTATGTGTAGAACAGTAGATAATGATTCTTTCTATAGAGGACCATTCATCATAAGAGATCACTTAGAATACTTTGCAGACCAAATCGTTAGTCATCAAATGAGAAGTGAGGGGGGGATTAATCAAAACGCATTATTCTGGGTATTAAAAAAGATAGTAGCTCAATTTAGTGCAAACTTTTTTATTGATTGGTTGAGAGTCGCAGGAGAAAGAAGTGTAGAAGCAAGTGTACCTCAATGGAACGAAATTGAACAAATAAGAGATAACAGTTTCCCAAACATAGCAATAAAATATATTAAATGTGGAAATTCTTCATCAAGCTCAATTGAGTTTTATCATCTAGATGAAATTCAATCGGGATCTAAATGGAAATGTCCGCATCAGGATAGGCATAACAAAGACGCGATTCAATCCATGAAATCTTTTACACCTCAGAAAATCGCAATACTCGTTATGAGTAACCCTAATGAAGAGAACTTAAAGCTACAAAAGTCAGTTGATAAATATGTGAAAAGATTAAGTTTTTAAAACCCGTTAATTTTCAAATGATGAAAATTAACGGGTTTTTTTCTTTGAAGTAAAGCGCTAATCGCTAATAAAATGAAGGAAAGAACAACGTCAATCGTCAATGGGTACAAGTTCTTGTCCTTTAACGGTACAAGTTCTTGTCCTCAGACAAGAATGACATCATAAAGTTGCCTACCAAGTACCTTGAGCCAGCTCCTGACATATGTACAAAATACGAGTTTTGTGAAACAGTACTAATGATTTAAAAGCTGCACAGTGATTTTAACCGTTTTAACCCTGTACAGCCAATTCTTATAAGCATTCGTTTAATCCCAGACTACTTCTGTTCCTGCAATAAAATCATGAATTGCTCGTCGATCTTCACGCATACCGACCATAAAAGCACTCACAATAACTCCGATACCCAAAGTTAATACGTACACAAGTCCAGCCACAACAACTCGCATCAGCATCGTACCAATTTTTGGCGGTTCGTGTGTATCGTATTGGCGTATTCGAATTCCACATATACGTTTTCCTATGGTTCGACCATACCAGTAAACTGGTAATAAAATTGAGTATAACGCACTAAGTAGTTTGGCAATCGGCTCATCCGCATCAAAGTTACCCGTAAGCACACCTGCAATAATCACTAACGGAATTGAAATAATAAGACTATCCAATATACTTGCTCCTAATCTAATCCAAAAACCTGCTTTATACAAAATGCTTTCCTCCAAACTACAATTTTAAACTAAACGGCTAAATTACTTCACGAACTCCCTTCATAAAATATTTAACTTTATGTACACAACTCAGATAGTATAACAGAAAATTTTACCTATTTACGAGATAACTTCTATTTCTTTTCACTTGCACCCTTTGTGAATTTTATAACAAACTATCGAATTATCTTAAGTGTTGTTCATGTTTACATACATACTCTACTTGATCCCTTTTTATTTATATGGCTTCTGCCTCAATCATCAACACCATAATAATTATGTAAACCAAGAAAGCTACTCAACATTTGTTAAGTAGCTTTCTGTTCGTTCTGCATCAGCCCTCTTCGCCAAATCTTATTCTCCACAAGGGCATAAACTAAACCGGCGATGGCAAATATCCATATCGATGTCATTCGGTTCAGATGGTATCCATTCACGAAATATGGATTGTACAAGAGATCAAAAACCCACAGCCCGCCCCATCCAAACCCAATCATATAGATGAAAGTTCTCATCATAGGAAAGCATACATATTTCCGCAGCAGCCATGAGATCGGGATAAGAATAACAACATAAAGAGCGACTAAATAGTGACCGAATCCCAGGATAAACGACAAAATATATATCAAGCCCCCTAGATTACGCAAGCCGTAATACTCTGTCGTTGTAATATGGTACCCTTCAATCCTCTCAAGAACGATGAGTGCTGTAAAGAAGATCCCGATAAATATCAGTCCTAATACCATGTAACGTTGAATCGCGTTCACCAACATCAGATCACCCCAATGTCTAAACGCAGCCAGAACCGTTCAAGTTACATGATTTCGAACAAATTACACAATTACACATAGGCGTTATTAGGTTCTGTTAAATGTTAAAGTTAATCCATCGTAAATTGCTCTAATCCAACGACTACTTCTGACCTTCCAGAATCATCGTACCCAGGCGGTCCATAAGCTCCATTCTCCCCATCGCTGTGTACGAATAATTGTAATTATCGACATTAGAGATTTTATAGATCTTTTCATTCTTCACTGCATTCATGTTATTCCACACCTTGCTGTCTACCATCTTATTCTCGCTATTCTCCATCAATAGCAGACGATCCGGATTAACGGTAGCCAGAGCCTCCAGTGCGATCTGTTTACCGCCCCAGCCCTCTGGTTCAGGGATCCCCTCTGTGCGCTTCAGGCCCCATTCACCGTATAACATCTCAGCTGCCCCTTTATTGGAATAGATGACCAGGTTGTTTGGATATGTCTCAATTACGGCAAAGGATTCACCATGTACAGCCGCCTCCAGCTTTTGTTTCCACTCTGCAGATTTCGCATCATACTTGGCCAGATATTCGTCTTTCTTGCTTTCTTCTCCAAACGTATCTGCCAAGAATGTCAGGCGTTCTCTCCAATCATAGTAGGAGTATGGCAATGCAATTGTAGGTGCAATTTTAGATAAAGTTTCATATTGATCCGTGTTAAAATCCTTTCCCAGAATAATCAGGTCCGGATTGGCACCCGCTATAGCTTCAATACTTAACGGGAAACCATACCAGCCCAGATTATTAACAGTATCTGCACTCAGCTGATCCTTAATGGTTGGTGTGATTTCCTCCGGGTTACCGTAATCCGCGCTCATCGTGGCCACAGGTGTTTTCCCAATGATCAACAGTTCTTCTGTAGAGCCGGATAGATCAACAATGCGCTCTGGATTCAAAGGGATCGTAATCTCTTCTCCATTTGGGTTGGTAATCAATTTGCTCGTTGCTTGTGCAGTTCCCTCTGAGGAGCTGGCCACTTCACTGGTGGTCTGGGTCGTTCCACAGGCCGCCAAGGTGAGCATACAACATAGTGCAATCCATACAGGAATTCGTTTTAACATCGTTGTCATTCTCCTTTTATGTCAGTTCATTAGCTACATTAGGCTTATTTGCTTCAGTTACTTTGTCTATCTCATCGAACTCATTATCCGTTCAATTTTACCTGCCAGCCTACTGCATCCTGTTGTAATTGCCACAACCGAGCGTAGATGCCTGAGTGATCTAACAAATGCGCATGAGTTCCTTGCTCTACGAGCTGACCTTGGTCCAGTACAAGGATCTGATCGGCATTCTGAATGGTCTTTAAACGGTGTGCAATCAAAATAACCGTCTTGTCCGCGACTAACTCATTAATCGCTTGCTGCACGGCGGCTTCGTTCTCCGGATCAAGTGAAGCTGTGGCTTCGTCGAGCAATACGATCGATGCATTTTTCAACAAGGCACGTGCAATGGAAATCCGTTGCTTCTCCCCACCAGATAACGTCGATCCACCCTCGCCAACCAGCGTATCGTACCCTTGAGGCAGACCGGAGATAAATTCATGACAACAAGCTCTGCGTGCTGCTTCCTCAATCTCGAATTGCGAAGCGTCTTTCTTTCCTACACGAATGTTGTTGCCAATTGTATCCTGGAACAGATATACGTCTTGGAAGACCACAGAGATATCCTGCAATAGCTTCTCCGGGTCCATCTGATCAACGGGTCTGCCACCAATGCGAATCGTTCCTTGCTGTACATCCCAGAAGCGGGCAATGAGACGTGTGACGGTACTTTTACCACTACCGGATGGCCCAACCAGGGCAGTAATGGTATGCGGCTCAATCGTAAACGACAAGTCTTTCAACACCGGCTGCTGGTCATCATATCCAAAGGTCACCTGGTCAAATGAAATCGCCTGATTGGGCTGTACATTTCCCGTTCCTGCCATCGGGGCTTCCTGCTGCACATCCATAATGCGTCTAGCACTAAACGCAGAATACCGCATCTCCCCATAACTCATCAGTACAACCGTTAACGGTTCGAATACCTTCGTACCTACCAGCAAAAATAACAGAAATACCGGTAAGGACAACTCACCACCTGCAAGCAAATAACTGCCCACCAGAATCATCCATGTCATTCCTGATCTTGCGAGCAACATCGCGCCCATGATCATCGGTCCCATGATACCTTCCAACCGAATGGAAGCGGATTTCAATTCATCAAAAGAACGACGCAGCCGTTCAAAACGTTTGCCCCCCATATTGTGAGCCTTAATCTCACGAATACCGCTCAGGTATTCCTGCAGCCGGCTGGCGGCTTCGTTTTTGGCTCGAACATGGTTCTCACTCAGTCGTGCCTGAATCGAATCCGTAAGCCATAACAGAGCCACACCTAAGGGAACCGCAATAAACATAGCTACGGCCATTCTCCACTCCACCAACAGAAGTCCACCAAAAGCAAGGACAGGAAGCACAATTGCACTGATTAGCTGCGACAGATTGTGAGAGATCGTATGCTCGACCTGACCATAATCACTCAAGATCAGATTTGTCAGATCCCCGGGATCACGTTTTCCGAAAAATCCTAGCGACAGATGGCGAATATGTTCGGCCAACTTCAACCTTCCTGAGGCCGCGAGGCTGTATGCTGCCCGATAGGTCTTATCATAGAGTGAGGCGTAAGCCGCATACTCCACCAGAATCCAGACAAACAAGATGCAGCATACAATCCACATTCGGTTGATATCCAGTCCTTTGTCCGGATCAGCGAAAGACTTATAGATCGTATTGAATATGTCCACAAGCAGCGCTGCAGGAACAATCTTGGCAATCCCGTCCAGAATCGCTGCAATAACCGAAGGAAACAGACTACGCGGGTTACCGCCAGATATATTGTATAAATAATTCTTCATCGTCCTGCACCTCCAAGCTTCCAGGAAGCCGCACTGATATGGGCTTGCCACATGTGCTCATATACTCCGCCTAATGCACGCAATTGATCATGTGTCCCACGCTCGGCAATCGTTCCCTTGCGGATCACGAGTATTTGCTCGGCTGCACGAATCGTTGTTAGACGATGAGCAATAATCAGCACCGTTTTGCCTTGAACCAATTGGGTTAGACCTTGCTGGATCTTGTACTCATTCTCTGCATCCGCGTAGGCCGTCGCTTCATCCAGGACCAGAATGGGAGCATTTTTAAGCAGTGCCCGTGCAATCGCAATTCGCTGTGCTTCGCCGCCGGACAGGTACGTGCCGCCTTCTCCGATTTTGGTGTCATATCCAGCATCCAGTTTCTCGATAAACTCATGACAGCAAGCAGTTTGAGCCGCAGCTATAACGTCCTGTCGTGAAGCTGATGTATTGCCCATCCGAATATTTTCTTCGATCGTATCGTAGAACAGATGAACATCCTGAAATACAAAGGACACGGTATCCATCAGCTTCTCCGTACCCATCTCCTGAATCGGAATCCCACCAATCGTAATCTCACCTTCCTGCACATCCCAGAAACGAAGCAATAGATTCGCAATGGTTGACTTCCCCCCACCAGAAGGTCCGACAAGTGCGGTCATCTCTCCTGCTTTGGCTACAAAATCAATCTGTTCAAGTACGGGTTTATATGCTTCGCTCTCCTTGCGTTCATAAGCAAAAGATACCTGCCGAAAGGCAACCTCATATGTATCCGGAACTTTGGGAAACACAGGTTCTTGTACAACCGGCTCAGCAAATACCGATTCAATCCGTTTCTGTCCTTCCACAATCTCTCGCATCCCACTACCCAGATACATTAACTTCAATAACGGTGCAGATAGACTCGGTGTAATGATCAGAAACAGTATAAACGTGATCGCAAACGACTGATTCCCCGCATTTCCACTCGACAGCAGAATACCCACTGGAACAATGAAGGTAAATAACGAGATCATGATTACAAAAAATAGCCCGTAGGATGTTTTACATAAATCTGTAATTTTCAACGAAATTTCCCGATAACGCGTTACCGCCTGTTTAAACGTCAGAAACGAATCAGCTGTAATGCCAAATACTTTCACCGCAGGCATACCTCTCACATACTCGACACCTGTTGCATTCATCTCTTCAATAGCAAACTGAAAATCACGATAAGCCTGACGGCCTTTTTCGCTGCGGAAGAGACGACTTTGGAGCCAGAACCCGATTCCAATCGGAACCAAAAGCGTCAGCGCCATGCGATAATCAAGCCAGAACAAGTAACCCAGAAGCATTAACGGAATAACGATCGCACTCACCAGATCCGGCAACTGATGGGCGATAAATTTCTCGATTTTCTCCACACTGACTTCGATGATCTTCTTCAGCTCACCGGTTGCCGTCCGGGTATGATAGCCCATGGGTACTTTGGCAACATGTTCCGCAAGTCTTACTCTGAGCTGGTACAAAATGTTGAACGCAGCGATGTGTGAGCACATCCCTCCGATATAGAGCGCAACAAGCCCTGCAATCAGGGCTATGAATGCGACGATCCCCCAATAGATCAACAGATCTTTGTCCATGGCAGATGGTTGGCCGGCATGCGTAAGCAGTTCCTCGACGATCTTATACACTCCGACAAAAGGAACAATCTGCAACAGACTCGACAGGGTCGAGAAGATACTTGCTGTAATCAGCAGACCTTTGCGCTCCTTCGTTATTTGCATTAGTCCGGACACTTCAGATCTGTTGTTCATCTTATCCCTCCTGATATTAATAATCATTCTCAATATAGTGCAGTGCTTTATACGCACATTAATATCTCATAGAACCCTGAATGATCACTACCTCTTCACGGAGCAATAATACCTCTTCACGGAGCAATAATACCTCTTCACGGATTATTGTTATCTCACAGCTTCTTATAAGCCCTATTGGACATATGACCTCGTCGCTTAACTTGAGAATGAATGGTGAAGTATTTACATTCTCGCCAAGCAAAAGAAGTGTTGTTGGAGAAAGTTTTCGTTTTTTTCTTGTATAGACAAATATGACTTCTTCGATCTGTAACTCCCGTAATATTTTCCATTTAGTATGGATAAATATGTGAAGGAGTTACTTACATCATTAAACTGTCGCCTATACTGATGTAAGGAAGCCTATGCTTGGACAAAATGAAAGAGAATAGTCTTCACCAACGATTACAACTCTTTGGAAAATCGCAATGGGCTTAAAAGTCCCTTTATCTTTATTATTGGAAGAGTTACCCTACCCGTAACGTTGAAATATTCTATATCGAATTTGATCCTGGATGTCACTATCCATCTGAAAGGCACCTTGATGGTGTGGAAGAATATGTTTTTGTGGTAAGGTATGTTAGAAATGGTAGTCAACAAAAAAATGTACTAAAAGAAAGTCAAGCACTCCGCTTTCGTGCTAATGTTTTTCATTCCTATAATAATCTCTATCAAGAACCATGTATCATTTACAACAGATTTTTTTAAACAATATGGTATGGATTCTCAAATTATCGAATTTGAAGTATCTAGTGCAACCGTGGATTTGGCTGCATCTGCATGAGGTTGTAAGCCAGAGAGAATCGCAAAAACACTTTCTTTTATAGTGAATAGACAAGCTGTTATAGTAGTTGCTGCCGGGGATGCAAAAGTGGATAACAAAAAATTCAAAGAATAGCAATAGTGCTATTGAACTTACAATAAAACAATTAGAAAAATACTCTAGTTATTCAGAGTGGATTGATGTATGTAAAGGATGGAATGATTGATTTATAGTAGTTCTATATGGGGTAGCGCCAACATTTTGACTGTTTTATACGCTAAGTATTAGCGGACATTTGCTTAAAGCAGGAAAAATCCGTGTCTTCGTGCCTCAACGTCCTTAGCGTATATTTTCGTTAAAATGTTGGCTGTACCCTCAATCAACCATGAAAAGCTTTCCAGAACGAACCTTCTGTATTAATGATATCCTTGATCTGGACAAAAGGAATCGTAAACGTTGGAAATCCTGCTGCATAGGGAGCGATGTCATATGGATTGAAGTAGAGATGCAGAGCATCCGCTGTGACAAAAAACGGCTGATCCGCACTAATCCCCGTATAGGTGTCCGGAAACACATACGAGTATTGAGGATCATTTTTGATCTGATCCCCCACAATCTGGCTTAACACTTTTACGTAGTCACTATTTGGTTTAAATAAATCCTTCAGCTCATACAACTGACCATTCGTCAGATTAATGATCGCATAGATCATCGTAGGCATACCATGCGCTGCACCCGCCGGGTAGTTATAACCTGTGAGTTGCAGTTGCAGCAATTGCTGCTGATAAAACGTAATATCAAAATCACCTGTATACGTATAATCCAGTTGCTGATCCGCAGGGATCGGTTTAACCTGGGAGAGTTGCTTCAACTTGGCATTCAGCGCAAGCTGCTCCGCTTGGTTCGTTAATCCCTCCACCTGCGGATAATATACGAGGTAGTCCCTGTTTGGTTTGTACTTCTCTTCGCGTACACGGTACGGCGGATGAAGCGGAACGATTGTATTTTGCTGCCAGATGATCTGTCCAGCTCGGTTCACATAAGATAAGCGCTGGTCTACATTTGCCTTAATCAGATCTGGTGCCACAACCTCCAGCGTACCCGAACCTTCTACATGCGGATACCCAGCAGCAGGTCTTCCACTCAGATCCAGCAGATAGGTCTGTCTTCCATCCGATGCGGAAGCAAGGCCGTTTTTTGTAATTGCCTACTTCGCGATATACGAACTCCGTAAGCCTTCTACCGTTAGTATCAGCAATCGCGTATACAGAGCCAATATAAGGCTCCTCTGGATTAATTGCTTGCCCCAACGCATAACGATGTTCGCCTAATTCACGGATGTCATTATACGCGGGTTGAATGATAAACGATCCTTGCGTATTTATAACACCGTAGATCGATTTGTAGTCCTCTGCTGTATTAACAATCGCTTGCCCGCCGCTAAAAGGAAATGCCGATGAAAACTTGGGCTGAATGCGAATATTACCCCGTTCGTCGATGTACCCATATTTGCCCGAGGTTTCTTTTTGAAAAGCAAGCAGTCCATCCCCCAGTGGTCCCACATAGGCATATGGATACGTTGCGAGCCGATGTCCATTGCGATTAATGAGTGCATATTCATTGTCCTTAATCTGCACAACTGCTTTGCCATCTTGAAAATCATTCGCCGAAGCGAACTGTGCAGGTATCACCTCATTGCCCGACGCATCCAAATAACCATACCGACTCACCGAACCATCTGCCTGACCAGGGTTTGAATCGTAAAATAAAGCTCGACCGTCGTTCATATTCGAGATATACGGGTACGCCCGTTTGGTCAGGACTGTACCTTGTTCATTAATCATCTTAAATCCTTGAGAATCAATGGTTATCGCCCGTTCTTCGTAAAAGGAATTGATGGAATCGTATACAGGTTGAACGACATACTGCCCCTGAAGGTTAATCACACCGGCTCGACCATCCTTCACAACCACAGCCAACCCATTGGGCTGAAACTCTTGCGCGTCATTCAATACCGGCTCAAGCCGAATGTGGCCTTGTGCATCCATATACCCCCAACGCGTCCCAGTCGTAGTTCGAACGGAGATTGGATATAACCACGTCGTTACCCGGGCATGGCTTATAGGGACCATCGCCTGCTTAATTTTCTTTTCGAGCTCTTGTAGCACTTCTCTGGAAGGATAAGCTTCCGGGAAACTGAGTGCCTTCTGAACGGAAGCGAGTGCTGCCGGATACTGGCCGGCATGGTACTGAGCATCCGCAAGGTAATACCAGTAAAAGATATAATCAGGATATTGCTGGGTTAGTTGCTCGTAATATTGCACCACTTTTGGATAATAGGTTGCATATACATCCGGTGCAGGAACCCATTTCCCATTCTGCCATCGGATAATCTCCACACGATAGGCTTCACCTGTGTCATGTATCCAGAGTGCAATCTCCACTTTCCCATCTCGACCATGTGGACCAGGCATATCTATAATCTCTGCATAGCTATAGTATAGATCGTCAGGCGCCAGATCTTTGAGCCCTGATTCCGTCCACTCATATACGGCAAGCTTAGACCAAATAGAACCAATCCGCCAACCGATAATGAGATTGTTCCTTGCCGTTGAAGTTACAGGGGCTGCAGTCATTAAAGTCACCCCATACCCCAATCCCTTAATTAGTGCCATCTTGATCCAATGTCCTTGAACAAATTTCAGAATGAGCAAATACAGCTCACCATTCAACTGATAGACTGCAGCAATCTCCGGCATACCGTCACCGGTAAGATCTGCCGCATAAATCGCTGGATGTTGAACAGGTTTATCAATAGTGACGACCGTTGCACCAGCCGGAATATGTTGATTCACAATTTGCGTTAACAGCGGTTCGCTCATGGACATATCAGTTTCCTCCCTTATGACCGCATTCGCCTAATGGTATGCTTCATAAATCGGGATATGACATGTAATTCATTTTATATAAGTTGAACTAAAGAATACTCACACTTACCACTCTGATGACAGAACAACCTTCTAATTGCACTTATCCCCCGATTCTTTGATTCACTTTTCATATTATCTATCTTGCAAAGTTACTTTCTCTCCATTGAGTAGCAGGTAGCTCACATCGTTCACCGGAATGGTCTTAGGGGATATCCACTTGATGAGATCCTGATCCAGCTGGAGGAAACCGGATTTGCCAGTCAACTTGGTACCATCCTTCAGGTGAACTTCAATACTCAAATTCTCCATGTGAATCTTGCTCAGTGCCTCACCTGTAAGTGTGACGCCAACTGCGGAAAGGGTTACATTCGCCTGTGAGGCTCCATTTGCATCAAGCTGGACGTTTCCTGTTTTACTCAAACCATTTTGACTCAAGTTAAAGGTCGTTTTCCAATTCCCTTGAACAACTTCACTAATACTCGTAAAACTGCCTTGAAGTCTCAACTTATCTAAATCGTCAACAGCAGACAGATCATACACAAACTCCTCATAATCTCCTCCATACCCGACCCCATCTTTCATATAATGTCCATAGCTAACGGAATATTCAGGTATATCGAGCTTTCGACCTTGCTCATCCGTGAAGTAGAAATATCCATGATTATACTCGCCTATCTCATTATTCGGATTAATCTGAATGTGTAACTTGCCCTCCACAAAACCCATATTGGAAATATGCATCCAATCAATACCGGAAACGGGGACATTCGTTACATCCTGATGCAGTACCGGAATTGGATCGGTTTCCAATTGAATATCGGTTTTACCTCCCAAGCCACTTATACGATCTCGCTCCAGGATTTCATAACTATTGTTTTGCTTTTCTTGTAGCAACTTCTCCCAGTCCACTTGTACGTTGTAACCATCTTGTCGAGATGTACCTGACATCAGCGTATTAATCTGAACGGTAATTCGATTTTTGCTGACTTTTCCTTGAATGAGGAATCGAACAATAGCCGTTTTATTAGCTTCATCATAATGACTAATTTGAGCGTTGTTTGCATTACCTCCGGTGACCCTGTAATCATATACATCCAGCGTCTTGTCAATACGTTGACCCGTCAGATCTGACAAAGAAACATAGATTTCCGTTGTATCTACGTCCCTGACAGCACCTATAACCTCCATTCGAATCCCTTGATCTTCACTCACCTGATGAACAGGCTGAAGAATGCCAATCCGATCTGCACCTAGAAAATGAAGAATAGAAGGCAGGTCAATGATGCCCACCGTTGCAGCTGCACCTGTAACAAGACATAACGATAAGGCAGCGGTTACAGGAATATAGATGGCTTTGCGATACCTTTTTCTTTTATTCATGGACTTCTTGGTCTGTGCGGATGGAGCGGATGGATATAATACAGGTGGATAAAATGATGAATCTGGTCTCGTAATGGTCGGTGGTTCATTCATCGCCAATTTATCATAGAACAACTTTTTAATATTAAAGAGGTTCTGCTCAGTGAATTCTTTCCCGGATTTTCGCATTTGATCGCCTCCTTTATTTCCTGTTCATCCACCATGTCCTCAATCGTTGCCTGGAGCGATAAAGCTTGTTATGGACTTGCCTAACGTGTAGGGACAATGCTTCCGATATCTCATGGGGTCTCTGTCCTTCGTATAACCGACGTTTCATAATCTCCCGTTCCGGTTCTGGAAAAGAGTCAATCATTTGATTAAGTTCCATATTCGTCTCTTTACTGATCATCTGAACCAACAAATCATCCGTTTGCACCGAATGAATCTCCTCTTCATATGTAAGCTCAGTTCTTCGATTAAGTTTCCGGTAGCGATCAATCGCTTTATGTTTTGTGATTGTTGCAAGGTAATTTTTCAAGCTACTTCGCCCAGATTGGAATGCATCCGGATTCTGCCAAAAAGCAAAAAATGTATCTGCTACGCATTCTTCAATTTCTTCTGCCGATGCATGATGTAGGATGGAATGAGCAATCTTCCATAACAAACCTGCGTAGTGGTCCATCACCCATTCCATGGCTTCAGGATCCCGATTCACTACTGCCTTCCGTATTTGTTCTTCTTCCACGATTATGTATCCCTCCCTTCCATGCTCATATCACGAATGCTCGTGTTGATCCGTGCTTCCTACCTATATTCGTTTGGCAAATGACTTTTACTTACTCCACGATAAAAAAGATTTGCAGTGACCTAGAGGCCTTCTGCAAATCTTCTATATTCTATACTATATCTTATTTATTACATCATATCGCTTCATGTGCCTTCGCTTGGAATACTAACCAGTATTACACCTCTTCTTGCACACTCAATTGCACATATTGCGTGAGACGACAATACTGAAATAACAGCAACTCTTCATTACCTTGTCCAAGAGCCACGCTACGCCCTTCCTTGATGAGGTGATTCAACAACTCATGCAGGAAACTCATCTGCAACCGCGAGGATTCCGCTGCGAGCTGCTCAAGCACCTCGATATCCCGGATCGCAAACTGGGATAACCCGCGCAGCAGCAACTCTTCTGACCAGCCGTTAATTCTCTGCATGAACTGATTATATTCTTCCAAGTCTGCCCATCCTCCCATTACCGATATCCAGTTTCAGACTGAGCACCGTTTGACCCTTCAGGAAACTGATCGGGCTAATCCGTTTGGGTTCCACACGCGCAAAGACATAGAAGTGTTCAAGCGATTGGGAACCATATCCTGACTCCAGTCTTTGGATCATCGCCTGCCAGTCAGATGAATACGGGAGAGTGAGTGCCAGTCTTTCCCCTTCGGTATTCTCAACCGTCAGGACAAGCTCCTGCGTTTGTTTGATAAAGCTATGGTCCACAATTCGAGCCACTTTGATCACAGCCAATCGTTCTTTGGGAGTAGCAAACAAGTCGAACGATCGCGATTCCTCTTGAAGTACAGAGTTTACATCTTGCATGGTTTTGCCCATATTCAACGTTTCCACACTCGTTCGTGGCAAAATAGCAAGTTTGGCACCTTCCCCGGAAGATATCCGGCGTTCTTCATTCACTTTAACTGAATGGAATTGAACTTCTTCACCCACAAACTGGCGAAAGGTCAGATTAGGCAGCCATGGTGTGAATGCACCATAATGCTCTGTATATGAGAACTGCTGATCATCATAATATACAGCACGTACATCGCTATAGGTGTAGATTTCCTCATCATCGAAGCAATAGAAATAATAGGTGATTCCACGGAAACCGGATCGTGTTTCCCACGCATCAGCTCCCAGTCCATACAGGTGAAGTGAAGGCACCGTAAAGTATTTACTTCGAAAACTGCCAATGAGCTGACTCTGCTGAATGACAGACACCTTTTCTTCTTCAAGAACCCGAAGTGCAAGATACAGCTTACTTATCCGATCCAACATGGATTGCATGGAGAAACGTATATGTCTGTTAAAAAACAACTGTAGTTCCCCTTGAATCCCTCGCAAACTGCGTTCTATGTCAGGCAGGTTGCCACTATGAGCTGCAATTGCCAAAGTCTCCAGTTGTGCCATATGGGACTGAGGAAGGCGGGCCAGTCCCGTCTTCAACAATCCTGCCATCATAACCCGACATTCCTGCACTGTCTGCAAAGAGAACTTGGCTTCGTACACCCGTCCACTTAATGCATCCGTATCATCCAGTCCTTTTAGGTTCCGATATCGTAGCAAAGCTTCAAGCTTGGCCATTTTCCCTGCTGTCTGCTGCACCTTACATAGTGCTTTTGCAAGGTTCGGTTCCTCCGTAAAAGACACCTCGATATTCTGGGTGGTCAGATGAACCGTAAGAAGTGAATCTTCAATGATCTTAATTTCCTCTGGGTACCTCAGTCGGAAAACAACTTCCTCAATCATGGAAGAACTATACGATTTAATTAACACAGTAAGGTCAGACTCCGTCATCCAGCGGAAGCGAGACTCGATCTCATGTGATACCGTATGCGGAATTTCGCTTGGATCGTCCACGTTTAATACTAAGTTTGAAACTGCGTCTGTTACGGATACGTCTTTTGGTACGTCCAACGGATCATTATCCGATATCCCTGAACCCTTATCCAGCGCATGCTTCTCGTCTGCATTCATTGAATCCTCTAACAAATGTTCCCGTTGATCATATAGTATGGCAATCAGCACATGCTTGCAGATATGCTCTGACGGACAGGAACAATTCCAATGATCCAGCGTATCCTCAAGCGTACAGCGTGTCCCATCACTTAACTCGCAGCTCACAGATGATGCATTCCATGTGTACGTTACACTTACACCATTGTCCAACTCTTTCAAAGACCTTTTGTACAACCCCTTGTTGGCATACCGAATCAAATAATCCTCCGTACACAGCTTCGAAAAACTTCGGAATTTCTCTTTGAATCCACTCACGTCATCAACGCCCCGTTGCTCTCAGAATATCGTAGATCGTTTCACTGAATACGCGACCTGGAACGTTGCCTAGAGCAATGGGTTTGTTGTCACCATAGTAATAATATTGCTTGTTATTCGGTTTGAAGAAATGTAGGGATTCCAGGGTAATGTCATCCAATCCCTCGTAATACGTGATGCTCGTACCGCTGAATTGCAATTCTGCAACAAGATCTCCGTACACTTTATAAAATTCATGATACCAGCCGCCGTCCTGAGCCGGTCCTTTGATCCAACCGTATTTCTCCAGTGCTTTGGGGAAAGCCGTTGGTGAGAAATCAGACTCGGGCAGATGATCGTATTCATTCTTCATTATATCCTCATCTTCCGGCTGGTGAATCTCACGATTCAATTGCTCGAATGGCTGCTTGATCTCGTAATCCTCCAACTGCGTTGTCCAACCTTCAAGCGTCGCCTGATCCAGCTCCAACGGGTGTATAAGTCCCACTTGTGCACCTGAAGGCAGATCAACCTCGTCTTCATCCACGGAATTGAAGGTGCCGTCCTCCATATAACGGAAGGTGCTGATTAGTGCGCCATCCTCATATGTTCCCCAGATCAGACCAACAGCAAATTTTTGCATGATTACATTTTGTACAAACAGTGCTTTCCACTCATCGGCAGACCACAGACGTTGCTTGGACAATGACTCTTCCAGACGCTGCGCCTGAATGTTAACCATGGATTTGAGATCTTTTTTCAGCTGTGTGAAACGTGCCTTGGACTGGGCTGCCAATTCAGGATCATCTTTCTGTGCAGGAGCAGGCAGACTCTTCACGGATTTGCCCGTATCTTCATTTAAGACAACGACTTGTAAGTCTCCATTGACCTTAACAAGGAAGGAACGCTCTCCGTAACTCAGCTGCATGGTTCCTTTTTCATCAAAACCAAGTGTAGTGACCAGCCGATCCTCCAGTTGTTCCGAGGTAAGTCCCATATTATCGGCTGCAAGCTGCAATGCTTCTTCTGCTGCACCTTTCACCTGACGGTTCTTCACGCCACGTTTGATTTTATCAATCGCCATAAGAGCGGATGGATCTTTCAGATAAGCGAGCACTTTTACAGCGTCTGCTGCAATCGCGCCACGACTGTTTTCTGTCCATTCCTTAATTTGCGGAGCCAGAATATTCACAATGTGAATATCGCCAAAGAGTGCTGAAACATACATCACCCACTTTTCTTTCGCGGGGGCACCTTCTTGAATCCAGACCTGAAGCAATTCACTTGCAAAACGAGCGAGCGATGCCTCACTTACGTAATCCCGTAATTCATTTAATCTTTCATTGGGTCCAGACGTGTGATCCAGCGATTGCACCAAAACATAAAGCTTAATTCGGTCATCTAACGGCTGATTGTCCTCTGTTCGCATCAGGGAAGGGAGGTCTTTCAGGGACAACCAGCTTAATCTGGACAGCTTTTTGTTATCTGCCTGATCAGCAAGCGCAGCATGAGCATACTCCGGGCTCAGATCTGCGGTATCCAGCAGAATTTGAATCAGGTTCTTCCAATCCTCTGCCTTCTCTTTCTTCAAAAGCTCACCGTACAGCTCCTTGCTGTTTTCCAGACTGCGGATTGCGGTCAGAGCCATCTCTTTGATTCCCACTTTTTTCTCCGAGAGGTATACGAGCGTATACAAGTCCTGATCAGGAATTCGGTTGAATTCCGCTAACGCCACGCCGTTGGCCTTTTTGGAAGAATCCTGCAATCCGGCACGAATCGCTTCGGCCAATATTTTCTTCGATAACTCATCACGCTGTTCAAAGGTAATCTCCAGAATTAAAATGCGTGTATCTGTTGGCAGTTTCTTGTACTGTGTCAGTGCATAGTCCAGATTCTGCTGAATGATTCGGCGGTATTCCTCATGCGGCATGGATCTATATCTGTAGTCGGTCATTCCATTGAGTGAGATCAGGCTGGTTAGCAATTTCTCACGTTGCACCTCAGGATCTTGCCCATAACGTTGAAGCAGCTGCTCTCCACTAAACGCGTATGAATTGTACATGTCCGAGATAATATCCAGTGTCCAATCGGGATGAGTGGTCAGGATTGCGAACCTGCGCATCGCCTCCGAGTCCAAGGGCAGAAAACTAATACTAATGAGGTTGTGAACACGCTTCTTATCCCGATTCAGTTGATTAAACAACGCGCGACTATTCGGGTCCTCCCAATATTCCTCAAGGGTGTTTTCCCCACTTAAGTATCTTGCAATCGCAAGTCCTTGACGCCCCCCATCCAATGGATGCCGAAGAGCGTTGAATACCGCTTGCTCCAAGGACCCCTCCGCATTGGGCAGCTCCAAACCCTGATCCTCCATGAATTTCTGAATGCAGAGTTTGAGGAATGGCGGTTTCATAATCTCGTATGCTCGAATCGCTTGTTCAGGACGATTTGCGATCGCAGATTGTAGCATGTTCCAAGATACCGTGTACGAATTAAGCTCGTCCCGCAACATTTCAACCAACTGATAAGGCTCATCCAGAGGTACAAGTCCAGCAAGCAGATCATTTGGACTTTTTGCTCTAGGGTCCATACTCAGCAAGTAACGGCGAACTTCAAGTGGATAAATCTCATGTAATTGATGTATTGTGTGAAGCAAAACATGCCCAATCTCACTATTTGTATCAAGGAACCGTTGTTTACCTCCACTAATGTTAATCAGGTACAACAAGGCACTGCTCACCAGTACCATCGTTTGATGGAATACAGCATGTGAACATTGCTCTTTTGGAGAGAAAGACGTATTGGGATATAGCTCCGTTATGAGCTGATTACGCTTTTGCTTGAGGAATTCATCCTTCAATTCTTGGGAAGATCCGTTATGCTTTCCTTGAATATTACTGACCACTACAGGTTCAATCAACGTATGTAGCTCGCCCCGCAACTTATCTGCATCATTAGCCATTACATGTTGAAACAACACTGGTAACGATTGAACAGAAGATTGAACCTCTGCAAGATGAGAAGCCATGTCACTGAGTCTTGAATATAGTTGCAGCAGCATTAGTGCATTAATTACATCCCGGTAATCCCCTTGACTGTCCGCTTTTTTGGAATCAAAAAGCCACTGGGCACGCTTTAATTTACTCTTTAATTCAGTCAGAATTTGGTTCTCGCCTGCAAACTGTTTGATCTTCTCCAACCGGGACAACAATCCATCCATGCGATCAGCGCTTTTGCTCTTCCCGCTCAATCCGTAGGCTTCGGAGTCATTTCCCATACAGACAGTAAAGGCATCCGTTCTCCATGAATTTCTTTTGGAATAATTGGATTCCAGATATATCACAATAGCCCCGGCACGGTAAAAGATATCTCCATCGTCTTTTTTAGCGAGCTTCATGAGCAGATCAATCGTTTGATACACATAATGACTCGAATTTCCCATCATATCCGGGAACATGTCTGTCGTTCCCAAGACGTAATCGATAATTTCGGAGCTGCGATCTGTTTTCAATGAATACTCGTTTGAACAAGTTACTGCGAATTTCTCCACCAAAGTTTCAACTGCGCGGTCTGCGGTAAGCATTACACACTCCTCCTTGAATTTAAGTGATGATCTCGCCGATCCAATCCGCGAGTTCGTTAGGCGTAATTGCTGCTACATGAGCCCCCATATTGGTTAATGTCTGGGCGGCATGTTTGTTATAGACTGAATCCCCGTTAAAATCGAGCGCGGTGAGAACCAGCAATTTGCATCCTGCATCGATGATATCTTTACAGGCTTTGTACATTTGCGCGATCGGGTACCCTTCCTCCAGATCACTGACCAGAATAAAGATGGTTTTGCCTGGATTATCGATTAACGTCTCGCCATAACGCAACGCTTTCGTAATATGTGTCCCCCCGCCGAGCTGTACATTCATGAGCACGTCTACGGGGTCTTCCAGTCTGTCGCTCAGATCAACAACCTGCGTATCAAATATGAATAATTGGGTGCGCAACGCATTCAAACGGTAGAAGATACTGGCCATCACCGAACTGTAGATGACTGAATCCAGCATACTGCCACTCTCGTCCACACCAATGATGATGTTCCACTTGTTATGGGGCTGAATATTTCCGTCGAAATAGAGGCGATCAATCACAAATCTGCGCTTGTTTTTATCGTAATTCTTCAAATTCTTGGTGATAGTTCGCTTGAAATTCAGATTGCGCAAGGATCGTACTGAACTGGAGGTATAGCGACTGCGCTTGCCCATGATACTGGCTCGGGTCTGAGATTCCAGCTTGCTGCGTAGCTCTTCAACCACGGTTCGAACGATCTCCTTGGCGCTTTTTAACACCTCACCTTTCATCCGTCCTTTGAACTGCATAATGTTCTTGAGCAGATTCATGTTGGGTTCAAGGGATTCAAGCAGCTTTTTGTCTGTTAACAATTCTGTCAGCCCATAACGATCAAGCGCCTGTTTCTCCAATATTTCTACCGTTGGTTTGGGGAATAGATCCCTGACCTTGTGCAGCCATTTCGGTACAGTCAGGTTAGACGCACCGCGTCCTCCCTCTTTTCGGTAACCTTGTTCTTCACCGTATTCACGATTGTACAGATACCCCAGAATCTCATCGATTTCCGTATATTGAAATTCAGCCGAAGTATATTGGTCTGTATTACTCAACCCTTCTTCAGCGGATTCACCGAGAATCAGACGCCATCGATTCAAGGTTTCAGCAGAATGTTGACCCCCTCGGTTGCTTCCATCCGGATTGGAACTTTCATTGATTTCTCTGGTTTCGTCCGTTCTCCGATTCGCTTCATTCATATTAGCTTCCATGCGGCAAACTCCTTTCGAAGCGCTTCGTCCCATGCTTTGGACTGGATCAGCATCTGCTCATCCACCGCAGGCCTCAACATCTCCTCTGGTTCAACCTGATGCAGACTCGCCACCCGTTCAGCAATCAAGCCCGTCTCCATTGGTGTAAAGTAGGTGAATGCCAGCCGCAATTCCGGTACCATACTGATGAAATCGTCGTATGACAGCTGTTCAATCATATAATTCAACTCAGATAAGAGCTGATCCTCATATAAAAAAGCGTCACGTGCTACAGTGAATACTCCCTGTAAAAAAAGTGCCGTCTGACGGGTCTGATCCGGTGTACCATGAATATATCCACGTGCACGATCAACAATCTCTTCCCTGGGCCTGTCACCGAGCCCTGAGGAGATAGCCACGCACACACCCTCCAGCTGAGCCGGAAGCTGGTGATCAGACAGAAGCTTATTCAGATGTATTCGGAATGTCTCATCCTGAAAATACCCCTCTGATGACTCCGCGAGCATGGCTAGCAGCTTCAATCCCTGAATAATGGCTTCATGTTCATCCGGATTGGCTCTGGAGAGCTGTAGCAGCTTGTCTACGGCATTCCTGTAAGCCTCGGATACCAGCTCAGGGAGTTGTTGCCCGTCAGATAATCCCAGTAGCCTGCGGTGCTGATGAATTCGGTTCAAGACATGCAGACTGTTACATAAGGATAGAAAATTCCCGTCGGTTCTCAGCGCCGAGCGAACCTGTTCATAGAGTTTCATCGCTGTATCCTGAAGTCCCATGAGCAACGCTTGAAGCATGAGTCGGGCAAGTTCACCGCTATGATGATCCGGTATTTCCTGCATCTGTTCTTCCATTTTGCGTGTGGCTGCTCCAGCAAGTGTCCCGCCATAGAGGGAGTTCTCTATCAATCTGGCTTCAATGCGGGATGAGTACATATAAACCCAGGTTTCGCGAACAAGATTCATATCACGCTCTGCGATCCAGTCCGGCCCCGATTGCCGTTTCGCGAATTCCGGAACCAGATAGGTGATGCATTGAATCAATTGGCTTATCTGACGATGCTCCGGTTTTGCATACAGATCCAGCACTTTCTTGTGTTGACCTGTTGTGCGAATCTGCAGTTTGTACTCTGTACAACGCATCTTGAAGTCCTCCACGATGGGAATACTAAATGGATTGGGAGCCACGCTTCCAATGACGTCTCCTGTCAATAACTGCTGCAGCTCTTGCAGCGGTTTATCGGTCGCCAAGGTAAGCTCCCCCTTCACAAAGGAAGAGAGTGCTGCATCCATTAACTCATAGACGCCGCCTTCCTTTTTACCCCGAAGCCCGGCAAGCCCCTGAATCATACTGTATGCCTCAATTGCATCACTGGTTGATACATGCTCGTGTCCGTCCCGTAATTGGCGCATCAGCCGGGATAACAAGTCCAGAGCCGTTAGATTATACGGTGTACTCTTTTTGCGAAGCAGCTGGTTCCAGATCTGATCGTAATAATTTACATAAGGCATGCCGCTCGCATATCCATTGAGCCGATCCGCTTCAGCAAAGGTATAGACCATCGGGTACATTTGTTGGTGAACCGTATCTGGATCAACCGCACTTTGTTGAGAAGTAATTGGTTTACCTTGCCCATCCGAACGTTGGTCTGCATGCTGTTTATCCATTTCTGGCTGTTCCAATTCAGATTCATGTTTCTCTGACATCAACAGTCCATACGTATGAAATCCACCAGTAATGACAAGCACACGGTCATGCTCCTGCACCGCTTGTTTAATATTTTGTTTCATATGCGCTTCTCTTGTCAGATCACCTGAAGACTGTAATCGTTCCGTGGAATAACACATTCGGGATAAAGTACAATACGTGAATACATCCTGCACGAATGCCTCAGTAGATTTCTCCAGGCCACCAATCTCAAACACCTTTTCCCACAATTCATCAAAACTGCGACAGTTTGTTTTTTGGCATAATCGGTTAATAAAATCAGACCCCGCAAGCAAGGTTTCATCCTGAATGGATATCTCCTTTTGCTCTGTCTGGCCGGATTTGGATGCGCGAGTGGAGAAATGTTGATAGTCCAGGTCAATAAACTTCGCCTGAATATCCAGCCGTTTTGCTTCTTTCAAAGCCACATATTCAGGCGAATACCGAAGCATCGGATAATAGCAGGCTTCTCTCTCCAATTCACTTTCATAGGTATAGTACAGACTGACAGGAGGTATCGTTGCCTCATCACTCAGAACCGAAATTAATGGATTACCACTCTCCGGTCCTTCGATCAGAATAATATCCGGCTTGTACTCCCCAATTAATCGTAACAAGTGATATGAACATGCAGGGCTATGGTGTCGTATTGGATAATAGACCGTATGATTACTCAGGTTATATACTTGGGACTCGAACAGGGATTGTAACTGATCAACATCAGGGTCCAGTGCTGCTGTTAACCGATCCATTTTCTCTCCTCATAATAGTCCTTCCACATTCCCTCTTCTCTGGAACGCTCTTTTACGACCTTGGAGAAGTAGGTTTTAAGAATGGACAGATCCTTGTCGTTTTCCTTTGCAATGGTTCCCAGCATGTTCTGTACCAACCGATCCAGTGCAATAGCTTTATCTTCATAATAATAGGAAGTCATCGCACTCTGGACATAGACAGACACTGCTTCCGCCGTACTCATGGATGCTTGCGGGGTGTCAAGCTTGTAGCCTTCCCGTGTCATGCCGGTGCGCAGTTCCATAAATGTTGTAGCCAGCAATTCAACCACGTCCGGGTTAATGTCAATATCAATTCCACTATGTAATAACAGGCTTCGTGCCTGGGACTCAATGATTTTGGCTTCCATCTTTACGTTATAAATGGGCTTGATTGTTTCAAAATTGAACCGACGTTTTAATGCACCACTCATTTCGTTAACACCTTTATCCCGAATATTGGCTGTAGCAATGACGTTAAATCCCGGTTGGGCAAACAGTACACCACCATCCAGTTCAGGAATGCTCATGACCTTGTCACTGAGAATACTAATCAGACTATCCTGCGCTTCGGCGGGACAACGTGTAATCTCTTCAAAACGGGTAAGAATGCCTTTCTTCATTCCGTTATATAACGGTGATGGCACAAGTGCCGCTTCCGAAGGGCCTTTATCAAGCAACATGGCGTAATTCCAGGAATACTTGATCATATCTTCCGTCGTGCCTGCCGTACCCTGAATCGTATTCAGACTGGTTCCGGAGATTGCTGCGGTCAGCAGTTCGCTAAGCATGGTCTTGGCTGTCCCGGGTTCTCCCACGAGCATTAATCCTCGATTGCCTGCCAGAGTAACCACTGCACGTTCAATTAACACGTCATTGCCATAGAATTTGCGGGTAATCGGGATCTCTTCTCCATTCAATAATGCAGGCTTATCCCTGCCTATAATAAAATCGCGCACATAGGCGGGAGATAACAGCCAGTTCGGGGGGCGTTTCCCCTGATCTTCCTCTCGCAGCGCGCGTAATTCAACCTCGTATAATGTCTCGGCGGGTGGCTTAAGCATCTCCATCGTCAAGGTGTCTCCTCTCACTTAAACAGATCGTATGTTCTTATTCCTATCATTTTATCACAGCACTCCAGCAACTACCCGGTAAAACGATAAAAATGGTTGAAACGTCCTTCTTATCAGCACTCTTCCTAAGTCCATGGACATAGCCTCTAGCGCAAATATGCAGGTGAAATATCCATACAACCGTGCCAACACACTGGTTTCGGATCCGAATCAGCATGCTTATTACCCATGTAAACGCATTGTAGGCCATATGACCTCAGGATTCATTACACTTTCGATAATGTGTTTCAACCAAATGAAGCTGAATATCACAAAGAAAACACAGGCCATCAGCAGCCCGTGTCTTCTTATATGTTCAAATTTCATCCAACCTCTATGAATTTTAATCGAAACTAACCAATCTCTCAGAAGTCTCTACTTACAATCTACGTCCGCATGACGCGGAATACAGCTCGTACCACTCATAACGGGTAAGCTCAATATTCGTTGCATCACGACAGGCCAGAATTCGTTCTGGTCGAATCGAACCAATGACAGGTTGTATCCCTGCTGGATGCTTCATTAACCAAGCCAGTACAATAGACTCCGGTGTCACCCCACGCTCCTTGGCCATTCGATCAACCAGTTGAACCGTATGCTCAATCTCCGCGCGCTGTCCCTCAACTACCCTGCCAGTAAATCGCCCCTGAGCAAGGGGACCCCAAGCTTGCAGTTGAATATGCTCTGCCTGACAATATTCCATCGTGCCATAGGGAAACACGTTGTCTCTGGCTTGGGGCCGATTAACCGTCACACCGGCTTCTACGAATCCGATTTTATCCAGACTCATCTCCAACTGATTCACAATCAGAGGTACTTTACTATGAAGCTGAAGAAGGCGAATCTGTTCAGACCCCATATTGGACACACCAAAATGGCGTACTTTACCGGAATGATGCAGATCAGCCAGTGCTTCTCCAATCTCTTGTGGATGGGCTAGTGGATCAGGACGGTGTAACAGCAAAATGTCCAGATAATCGATCCCGAGCCGTTCCAGGATACCGTCCACACTCGCCAGAATATGTGCACCTGAGGTGTCATAACGCTGCGGTCCTTCATCATCACCTACAAGACGTATACCACACTTCGACTGTATAATGATCTGTTCTCGCAAGCCAGGAGTTTCGGATAAAACTCGCCCCAATACATGCTCCGCTTTACCACGTGTATATATATCCGCCAGATCAAAGTGATTAATACCTATTTCGATAGCCGCTTCGACCGCTCGATGACCCTCCACGACAAGATCTGAAGTAATGGGAAGCCCGTCCCATTCGCCCCCAAAACGCATACAGCCAAGAACCATTCGACTTGCCGGAATCCGGTGTTGATGCAAAGGAAGTTGTGTGTAAGACATGTCAGCGTTCACCTCGTTTTCATTTTTACCAAGCATAATAACCAATTCTATCTACCATGTCTTCTTCCATCTTCCTCTATTTTCCTGCTCAATCATCCACTTGGACCAAAAACAAGGTTTCAAAAGCTTATGTATTGAATATATAGAGGGTGCAGGTATTATCTAGGAATATGAGAGGAGATTTTGCATTTGAAACCGAATGAACCGAACGAATCCTCAAGGCCAGCGTTTTTTACCAAAGAATTCACGCATAACCCTTACCCGGTATATGAAAAGTTAAGAAAAGAAGAGCCCGTTTTCCGAGTCATGTTTCCTCAAGGAGAATTCGGCTGGATAATTACTCGATACGAGGATGCAGTCCAGATTTTGAAAGATCCTCGCTTCAGCAAAGATATAGTCCGACGTTATGGCGCTGAAAATCAAAGCATTTTCTCGAATAATATGTTGTTCTCCGATCCGCCAGATCATAAACGTCTTCGCGGTCTGGTGCAGAAAGCGTTCACGCCCAAACTGGTCGCAAACATGCGAAGCCATATTCAGGACATTGCTGATGATCTGCTGGACAACCTCCCGTCACAGGAAAAAATGAATCTGATCGATGACTTTGCCTTCCCGCTGCCCATCATTGTTATTAGTGAAATTCTGGGGGTCCCTGCCCAGGATCGTGATCAATTCCGCATATGGTCCAATACGGTAATTGACGCTTCCACAGCCGAGAGCGCTGAGCTGTTTGAGCAGCATTCCAAGGAGTTTACGGATTACCTTACGGCCTGGTTCGCAAAAGTACGTCAAGACCCGGGCACAGATCTGATCAGCCAGCTCGTCATTGCAGAAGAATCCGGGCAGCAGTTAACTGAACAAGAACTGCTTGGCGTGGTCTCTTTATTAATCATTGCCGGTCATGAAACAACCGTTAATCTCATCGGCAACGGCATTCTCGCCCTGCTGGAGCATCCGGAGCAACGCGAACTTCTTATCAAGCAACCCGAGCTTATTCACAATGCCATTGAAGAGATGCTGCGTTATAACGGACCGGTGGAGTTCAGCACATCCCGGTGGGCTCTGGAAGATATTGAATTCCGTGGACAGCATATTGCTCAAGGTGAACTTGTCATCGTTGCGCTTGATTCCGCCAACCGGGACGAACAGCAGTTTAAGGATGCTGATATCTTCGACATTACCCGCGAGAAAAGTTCACACCTGGCTTTTGGCAAAGGCATTCATCTTTGCCTCGGAGCCCCGCTTGCTCGTCTGGAAGGTGAGATTGCAGTCAGCACACTTCTGAATCGTTTTCCAAATATACAGCTTCAGGCAGATGTGAATGAACTGGAATGGAGACCTGGCATGATTGTTCGTGGTGTCAAGGAAATCCCGGTTCAACTTAAATAATGGCCAAATATGAACAAATGAGAGCGAGGCACATGACATCATGGAAATGAGCACCTTGGTATGGATCGTTCTGTCGCTTCTGATCCTAGTATTATTGGTCCGAGTTACCAGCCTGCAACGCCAATTGAATGAATTGAAAAAAGATGTGGAGCGTCTGGAGAATGGTTCCACCGCAATCGCCAGCCCACGCTCCGACTTCAATTACACCTTGTCGCCGAAGGAAGCATCTCCTTCACACACAAGCCCACCGGGTCAAACTGATCTGGATTTGGAGCTGCTTGCACTTATACAACAAGGGAAAAAAATTATGGCGATCAAACGACTGCGTGAAGCCAGAGGTCTTTCGTTGAAGGAAGCCAAAGACTATGTTGATTCCCTGGATCGGTAATATACAACTCACATAACTCTCGGGGGAAGTTACTCCAGACTTTCGGCTGTTAACACAGACGCAGTAGAAATTATGGAATCTTCGTCCGAGAGTTTACTTTTCAAACGACATATGCTACTGTATTTCTATATTACTAGAAATAAGAAATAAAGACGAAAGGACGGATCATTATGCAATCAAACTCGAATGAGATTGAACAAGTGGTCAAAATTCATAAAGCACTGGGCGAGCAAACACGGTACAAAATCATTCAGATCTTATCGGGCGAAAGCAACCTGTGTCCTGCCGATCTGGAGAGCCGCCTTGTTACGGTTGCCCTATCGACTCTGTCTCATCATCTGAAACAGCTGTCCGATTGCGGCCTGCTTACATCGCAGAAGAAAGGTACTTATATCTACTACAGCCTGAACACGGAGACCGCACAAAAGTTTGTTCCCTATCTACTAAATAAATAAAAAAAATTTGAGTTGTATTTCTATATAATTAGAAATATTGAAACAACGCACGATATTTATTAGTAGAACTAGGTCACTTAAGTTTACGCTTATACCATTATTCATTATCTAGGTTGTAACATCACCGTTCGTAGATCGGTTGCATTCAGAGCATTCATGTCTTGTTCTATCGTCTTTATTTCTATATTTCTAAAAATATAATAATTATAATCAGAAAGAGGTTATGTTTCCATGTCTTCTACGCTCAAAATCTATGTTCTTGCCTTGGTCAGTTTCCTTGTAGGAACGTCCGAATATGTCATTGCCGGCATTTTGGATCGCATTGCAGATACCATGAATATCTCTTTAATCGCTGCCGGACAGCTCATTACGATTTTTTCACTCGTATATGCGCTAGGTACACCTGTCATTATTGCACTGACTTCGCGCTGGGACCGTCGCAAGCTGTTGCTATACTTCCTCGGTCTATTCGTTGCGGCTAATGTTCTTGCCTATCTGTTGCCGGGTTATGGACTGTTCGTCACAGCACGCGTGTTGATGGCTTTGGGCGCGGGCGTTGTTGTTGTCACGGCATTAACGGTCGCTTCCCAAATAGCGGCTGAGGGCAAACAAGCTAGTGCAATCGCCACAGTAATCACTGGATTTACGGCTTCCCTGATTGTTGGTGTTCCGCTCGGAAGGCTCGTTGCTACATCTTGGGATTGGAAACTCGTTTTTGCCGGCATAGCCGTTCTTGGAGTCCTCGCCATGCTGGTAATTGCGGCCGCCATTCCGCCTTCCAAAGCAGAAGCCCCTGTTCCACTGAAGAAACAACTGTCTTTGCTCAAACAGCCACGAATTGTACTGGCACTGCTGGTGACCTTTTTCTGGTTAGGTGGTTATTCCATTGCCTACACGTACATTTCACCTTATCTTGTATCCGTTTCAGGAATGAGCGAAGCACTACTCAGTTCAGCTTTACTCGCATTTGGCATAGCTAGTCTGATCGGTTCAAAAGTTGGAGGATTCAGTGCTGACCGATTGGGTGTCAAACGAACGCTGATCGCAGGCATGACATTGCATATCGTGAGTCTGGTCCTGTTGAATATAACAGCAAGCTCTCATCTCGCTGTCTTCCTTGTTCTGATTTTGTGGTCTTTTGCCGCGTGGTCCTCAGGTCCAACTCAGCAATATAACCTGGTCACCATGGCTCCGGAATCCTCTGGCATTATGCTAAGCCTGAACAGTTCGGTGATGCAACTGGCGATGGCTGCCGGCGCAGGTATTGGTGGAATCGCGGTCAGCAGCGTTTCATTGTCATCCATCACCTGGATTGGCGCTGTCGGGGTTGCTGTTGCCGTCATGATCGTTATAGGCTCGTATCGTTCAGCATCTGCTAAAAGTACACAAACCAATGCGTCACACAACGTTGCCTGATATAGATTTGCAGTGCCATTCGTAGTATAAAAGAGAAATTAAAAAGAGAGGTCACTGTACGCATACAAGGACCTCTCTTTAAACATTTTAACGACTATTCTATTGCCGATAAACTTAACTCTTATTGGGCTGTAACTGCACCATCGATCGGATATACTGCACCATTAATATATGGCGCTTCATCTCCCAGAAGGAAGGAAACGAGGTTCGCGATCTCTTCCGGTCTGCCTAGACGTCCAGAAGGAATGCTGTCAACAGTTGCTTTGAACACCTCAGGGTTGTCTTTACCGAACTGAATGACCATCGGCGTCTCAATTGTACCTGGAGCAATCGCATTTACACGAATGTTGTCCTTGCCATATTCAATTGCAGCAGTACGCGTCAAGCCAACCACGCCATGTTTGGTTGCTGCGTAAGGTGCAACTGCAGGTACACCAACAATACCGGCTGTAGAGGCCGTGTTCAGAATGGAACCTCCACCTGTTTTGAGCATTTCAGTAATTACATACTTCAACCCGTAGAATACACTTCTCAGGTTAATATCAATGATCTGGTCAAACTGTTCAATCGTATGTTCAATCAGTTTGATCCCAGGACCTGCAATACCTGCATTATTAAAGAACATGTCGATTCGTCCGAACTCTTCGACTGCTTTTTTTACATAATTCTCAACTTCAGGTGCTTTACTCACATCTGCTTGTACAAAAATTGCTTTACTTCCCAGCTTCTCAATCTGCTTAACCGTTTCAAGACCTGTCTCTTCGACAAGATCCACAACGACAATGGATGCACCCTTCTCAGCCAGCTTTAGTGCTGCTGCTTGGCCCAATCCACTTCCTGCTCCAGTAATAATGGCTACTTTTCCTGCGTGACTCATGTTGATCTCCTCCATGTGTGTGTGTCATCTTGTGAATGGATCGATGAATACGATATGAAACGTACTTACATGCAATGATGCAATATGTAGGTCAAAAATGGCATAAAACCTTCTTGACTTTACCTATTCTAATAGACTTTCGACATAAAAACAAATCATATAATATGCATTCATACTATATTCCCTGTCACATTTTCAGCATTTATATTGAAGGAGCACACAACTATAACGTCTTGTTGCATGCTCCTCTTTTACATATACAACACTTTTCAAGTCGGTATCTCTACAACTTCAAACGGTGCATATCCGCTTATCAAAACACTTTAACGCAGCAAATTCGTTTTTGCCAATTCAATAATTTCGTCACCGCGTCCGTTAAGCACGGCTTTCATCATCCATAAGGTGAATCCTTCCGCCTGTTTGATATCAATCTTCGGAGGTAAGGACAATTCCTGACGATTCACCACCACGTCAATCAACACAGGACCATCATGCTGAAGCGCACGCTGCACAGCTCCTTCCAGTTCATCCGGATCCTCAACCCGAATGCCTTCCATGCCCATGGCTTGAGCAACCATCGCAAAGTTGGGATTGACAAGCTCTGTGCCCGATTCCAGGAATCCGGCAGCTTTCATCTCCAGCTCAACAAAACCGAGTGCTCCATTATTAAACACCACAACTTTGATCGGCAAATTATGCTGTTTCAGTGTCAACAGATCACCCATCAGCATCGTAATACCACCATCACCCGACAAAGAGATGACTTGTCTGCCCGGATCAGCGACCTGAGCGCCAATTGCCTGTGGCAAAGCGTTTGCCATCGTACCATGACTGAATGAACCGAGCAGCCTGCGGTTGCGGCTCATCTCGATATAACGGGCCGCCCATACTGTCGGAGTACCGACATCACAGGTGAAGATGGCATTTTCAGCTGCGGCATCACTAATAACCTTGGTCAGGTACTGCGGATGGATGGGCTTTTTACCCGGTTTTCCAACGGCCAGCTCGTCCAGATCGTTGCGTACTTTCACATAACGATCCATACTTTTACGCAGATGTTTGTCACTGTGTTCTTCTGTTAGATAAGGAAGCAAAGTTTCAATGGTCGCTTTTACGTCCCCACATACGCCGTAATCCAGCTTCGTGCGCCGACCCAGATGGGAAGATTGAATGTCGACCTGAAGGACTTTCGCATCTTCGGGATAGAATTGACGATATGGGAAATCCGTTCCCAGCATTAATAGTACATCACAGTCCATCATGGCATGATAACCGGATGAATATCCAATTAGACCCGTAAGACCTACGGAATAGGGGTTGTCATACTCCAAATATTCCTTGCCTCGTAGCGCAATAACCATCGGGGATTTCAAGCGATCACAGAGCTGCATAAGGGGTTCCCGAGCGCCGGCGCAGCCTGCACCGCACAATAACGTAATTTTTTTGCCTTGATTCAGATACTCCGCCAGTTTCACGAGTTCCGACTCAGAAGGATGTACCACGGGATTGGTCGCATGATACACGTGCTCAGGCACAGGCAGATTCGCTGCTTCAAGTCCTGCTACATCCCCCGGCAATACAACGACGGACACACCTGAACGTGCAACTGCTGTCTGAATGGCCATCGTCAGAGAACGCGGCATCTGTTTTGCTGTTGTAATGACTTCACAATAATCGCTACATTCCTGGAACAGATACTCCGGATGGGTCGCCTGAAAATATTCACTGCCAATCTCGTCACTTGGGATATGTGCAGCGATAGCGAGTACAGGAACACGATTGCGGTGACAGTCGTACAGACCATTAATCAGATGCATATTACCAGGACCACTGCTACCTGCACAGACAGCGATACTTCCACTGACCTGAGCGTCCGCCCCAGCAGCAAATGCAGCTACTTCTTCATGACGTACATGAATCCATTCGATCTTGCCCGAACGACGAATGGAGTCGAGTACCGCATTCAAGGAGTCTCCAACAATGCCATATATGCGTTTGATGCCAGCGTTCAATAAGGATTCAACCAGAACGTCCGCGACTGTTTTTTTCATAAGTGATGGGTCTCCTTTAATTGCTCATTTTGATTATGTTTCCACTCTGTTAATATACCTATTCTTATACCCCAATCTTTCGAAAACCGAACCAACTCATATGTATGTCTATATATATGAAACAAAAACCTGCCCCTTGAACCGTTATTTCATTGTTAGCAAAATGCAAAAAAATCCGCTTGTCGAATGACAAACGGATTACGGTTAAACTAGGTTTATTGTTATTTCATGTGAATTCCCAAATCCAAATCAGACACTAGATAGCAGGCATCACATTGCCGCCACTTACCGGGATATAGGCACCCGTGATAAATGAGGACAGATCCGAAGCGAGAAAAGCTACCGCATTGGCGATCTCCTGATCCTCACCCCTGCGCTTCAGCGGCACAGTACGCGTATATGCCTCATCATGTCCAGGCTCACTGGAACGATCACGTTCACTAATTGTCCATCCAGGTGCAACCTGGTTCACGGTAATCTGATACTCGCCAACTTCCTTGGCCAGCACGCGATATACGCCATCCATTCCACGTTTACCAGCGGTGTAGGCCGATTGGTGAGCGAAGTTTTGCATCGCACATTCGGTATTAATGCCAATGAACCGCCCGGCTCTGATATCTTGCATATGTGGAATGAAAGCTTTGGCCAGATACACACTCTGCATGACACAGGATTCAAACTGGCTCAAGTAATCTTCAGGAGACTGTTCCAACACCGTTGTCCATTCATATTGAATGACTGCATTGGCAACGACGATATCCACACCGCCGAGGACAGGCTGAATTTCATCACGCATCCGAAATGCCGTATCCTGCTTGGTAATATCCCCCTGTACAATTACAGCCTTACGACCAAGTGCTTCAATCTCACCTTGAAGCTCCCGAGCCTTGGTATCATTATTTATGTAATGTAGAGCCAGATTGGCGCCACAGGCTGCCAATGTGCGGGCGATTACTCTACCCAGTTGTCCGGTTGCGCCTGTAACCATAGCCGTTTTTCCTGAAAGATCCAATTGCATAACAGCGAAAACCTCCTTGAATTCATTTGGTCGAAAACGATTTTGGAAATATGTTATTTTTGTTCATTAATTACGCATTATTCAGAGATATATACAGCATTGTTCAATGCTGTATATGGTTGTATATGGTAATTCAACTTTTTTCCTCTATGTGGAGACTATTAATTATGATGTTGAATAAGATCAATTTCCTGGAAGCGACTGACTTCCTTTTCCCAACGCTCTTCTACATATTGACGGTGAACCGGGTGATTGTTGTATGCATCATACGCAGCCTGATCTGCAAAGACCATCGAGAAGCTGTAGTCAAATTCATTCTTCTCACTTACCTGTCTCAGAACCTGAAACTGCTCTACCCCAGGAATGACAGCCAGTGCATCCGAACTTTCCTTCAAAAAGGCTTCGGCCTCCGGTGTATCTTTACCCGCGTAAAGTGTAAACGTTACCATATGTGTGATGCTGCTCATCTCTATTTCCTCCTCCAATATGTTCGTACTCGTTTCCTAGTGTACATCCGAATGTGTTGTAAGCGCAATAATTGGTTGAATTAATTTTTAATGTACACAAAAAAACCTCAGGACAAATCCCGAGGTTTTTTGTAATGTATGGACAAACTTATTTGTTGATGTTGTATTTACGGTTAAATTTATCAACACGACCACCGATATCCACGTTTCTTTGTTTACCAGTGAAGAACGGGTGGGATGCGGAACTAGTGTCCACACGGATTACTGGGTAAGAGTTACCGTCTTCCCATTCCATAGTTTCGTTAGAGAACTTCGTGGAAGAACTCAGGAATTTGAAATCAGCACTTGCATCGTAAAAAATTACGAGTTGTGTCTTTGGATGGATGTCAACTTTTGGCATAATCTATTTACACTCCTTTAATATGGGTACTTCTTTAGAATCAAACTAAATTTTATTATACTCTTTTTTTGGACAAAGTACCAGCAGGATTTGAGGAATAGCTAAAAAAATTATGATATCTGTGATTTTACACCTAATCAGGTGTCAAGCCGTCCCTTTCTCCAGTACATTCAACATGTACTCCAAAGCCTCCAGTTCATCCCTGCCTCTTGTCTGTAATCTGACAACACTACCATATCGAATGGGTAGTAACGCCATTCCAAGCAGGCTTTTGACATCTACACGATGCTCATGCTCAGACTCCATATACGACAAAATAATATCCGAGGAAAAACGTGACGCTTGAGAAGATACCGACATCAGATCATCCCGATGAAAATCAGCGTGTATCATAAATTCATGTACTCTCACAACCTTCAGTTCCTTTCGCTAAGTACTTATTCACCAATATGGTGTGTATCCATTTATATATTAAAATCTTCATGAATTATACCATGTTATGGGAGCTTGACCCATACTTTTTTGCAAAAAAAAACAAAAAAGAGTCCTGAACTGCAGGACTCTTTTCCAGGCTGTTCTTACATACCGTTCGGATATACCATGACCTTCAGACTGCCGCTTTTATTGTGTAATGCGCGCTCCATCGCTTGCTGTGTCTCTTCGAGTGAATAACGATCTGTAATCAGGGACATCACGTCATGCTGGCCGGAGCTCAGGAACTCAATTCCTACTGGATACGTATTGGCATAACGGAATATGCCATAGATATCAACTTCATTGTCTGCGATAAAGGGAACATTGAGTGCGATCTCGTCCTGTGCAGGCAGGCCCACAATCGCAAGTTTGCCTCCACGTCGAAGTGAATACAGAGCAGATTGTAGCGCCTTTGGATTCCCCGCTGTTTCCCATGCGGTATCCACACCCACACCACCTGTTAACCCGCGAATCACAGCCAGCGCATCTTCATTCCGCACATTAATGGCATGCGTGGCACCCATGCGGCGAGCCGCTTCTAGCCTAACTTCTTCCAGATCAGTTACAATGATCTTCTCTACACCGAAAGATTTGGCAGCAGCCACGGCCATGAGTCCAACCGGACCCATGCCCATAATCGCCAGGGTTGTACCCGGAGCAAGCTTGCTACGGCGTGCAGCGTGAATCCCAACGGAGAATGGCTCGTTCATTGCTGCTTCTTCATAGGACAGATGATCAGGAATCGGGAATACCATATCTTCACGCATCACCATGTATTGTACAAATGCGCCATCCACGGGAGGGGTCGCCAGAAATTGTACATCCGGACACAGGTTATAGCGACCTTCCTTGCATGCCGTGCAACGTCCGCAGGTCACTCCAGGCTCAATAGCAACCCGATCCCCTGTTTTCAAACGTGATACGTCCGAGCCCACAGCAGCAATGATCCCCGCACACTCATGACCCAGAATGATCGGTTTTTCCACGACAAATCTGCCTATGCGCCCATGTTCGAAATAGTGCACATCCGAGCCACACACCCCGACAGCCATCACCTGGATTAACACCTCATCTGCTGCGGGCTGCGGAACGGGTTGTTCCTCAATAATAATGTGTCCTGGCTCTGTCATGACAGCGGCCTTCATGTTCTCGGGCAGTTGATGTTGTCCCATACGCATCTCCTCCTCAGGTATGTTCATGCTGTCTATTGTACATCAAAGAAAACAAGGTATCTTCTGTCTTCACATCACCAATTAATAGATTGTTCGACCTTGTTCATCCGCTATGCCGCTCTTGCGATAGAAATACGTATTGATCATGTCCCGCCATTCCTTCGCATGTTCTGCCTGGTTATCCTGTAATGAAGCAACTTTACTGAAAATAACTGGGTCGATATGGCCCTCCAGCTGTCTCCATGTCTCGGCTAATGCCTCTGCCTGTGCAACACCTTCAAAGTGTGTATCATAAATATGCTGAATGACCGTTTTACCGGAATGCAGAACATGGGTGTATGGCACGTGATGGAATAATAAGATTAGCTCATCTGGACAGGTGTCCAAGGACTCATAGCGATCCGCATTCTCAGGGTGATACTGTGAGGTGTATCCTGTGCCGCTCTTCACGGTTCGATCTACACCAATGCCATGACAATCGGCAAAGTGATACGTTCCCCATTTGGAATACTCGTATCCATCTACATTCGGTCCATAATGATGTTCGGGATTAACCATCCAACCCACACCGAGAGGCGCCGTATAATTCTCATAGATATCTAGTGAAGTCAAAAGCATATCCGTAACCTTCCGCACGACTTCGTCTTCATGTCCAAATGTGAGTCTCACCCACTCATCGGCAATCTCTTCTGCCGACAGCTCCGGATTCCACGCAAGTCTCCCGTATCCATACAGATTCGCCTGCGCGAGTGGGTGTCCTGTCCAACAGGCATCAGCACCAATGTTGGAGACTGCCGCGAAGCCGCTGTGAGGTCGTTTATACAGAGAACCATCCGCGATTCTCTTGATCTCTGAACCTTTGCCTTTGGCGTAGGTGTCAAAGTCCAATACTTCTTTCCACTGGGGAACCAGATAACAGAGATGACGCTGTTGTCCGGTATACTCCTGTGTGATCTGAAATTCAATTACCTGATTCGTATGTTCCATGGCTCCGAACAGCGGGGATACCGCCTCCCTCACCTGAAAGTCCATCGGCCCGTTCTTGATCTGCAAAATGACATTTTCGGCAAAACGCCCATCCAGCGGCGTAAAGTGGTCATATGCTGCACGTGCACGGTCAGTGGAACGATCCCGCCAGTCCTGCTTGCAGTTATAGACGAAGCAACGCCAGATCACCAATCCACCGAATGGCCGAAGGGCTTCAGCCAGCATGTTTGCACCATCAGCATGATCACGGTTATACGTGAACGGTCCCGGCCGATTCTCGGAGTCTGCCTTGATCAGGTAACCGCCAAAATCCGGAATGGCTGCGTACACCTTGGCCGTTTGCATGTTCCACCATTCCCGTACCTGCGCATCCAGCGGATCTGCTGTACGTAACCCACCAATCTCGATTGGACTCGCGTAGTTGGCGCTCAGGAACAATCGAATACCATACGCTCTGAATTCAGCAGCAACCTTCGCCACATCGCTAAGATAACGTTCCGTCAGAAACAGGCTCTCACGGCGATGTACATTGACATTATTGATCGATATGGCATTGATGCCTGTCGAAGCGAGTAAACGTGCGTAGTCCCTGATGCGGTCCAAGTCCAGTGTGAATTCCCCGTTATCATAGAAAATGGAGTCTCCTGCGTATCCACGTTCAATGCTGCCGTCCACGTTATCCCACTGGTTAATCATCCGTAGCGCATTGGTAGGCTGCTCTGTAATGAAGCTCCATTTACTCACAGCGCCATCCGCCTCACTTGCACCACCTTGATCCATTGTCAGTTCCCGAAGCAGATGGAATGCACCATACAATAATCCTTGGGGAGTCTCTGAACCAATGACCAGCACACCCTCGCTTTCACGAATGATGTACCCTTCTCCTTGAACAGCAGAACGCTCTGTCTCACTGAACGACGCAGCCACCGAATCGCTCCCTGTCCAAGTACCGATTCGTATGGCGGGATCGGAATCGTGATTGTGCCGCTCACTTTGCTGAGCATCAGACAGCTGACTGACTGTCGGTTTCACGCCATACAGCTTCTCCAGTCCCCGTGAAAGTTCGGTCAGTGCTGTTGTGATTACTCCATGCTTCTCTTCCGCCAGTATCAGCTTGCTCCACGCAGGAGCCTTCTTACGGGCAATTCCATTCGCTTTTGGCAATTCGGAGTGATACCCCAGCCATGCATCATACTGTGGACCTGACAAAGCAGATTGAACGATAGATTGGTTCATTGTACCGCCTCCTTGGTAGCATAGATCTGTGCAAGGTGATTCCCTTTTCCTTCGAGTAGCCATAGAATCGACGTCACACCACGCGGATAGTACTTGCTGCCAACCGCTACACCAGACAGGATCTGATCACTCCAGCACCAGTACGATTCCTCCGGATGCAACAGCCAGTTGACATGAGCCGCGTCTGCTGCCTTGCCTGTCTCATTCCATTCCACATCCAGCAGCTCTCTAGCGATGAACTGGGACAGATAGATTTTGCTCAGCCACGAGTTATTGCTTGTTGAGGACAGTTTCCAGCCTCCATCTTCGAACAGGCATGTTCCTGGTACAAGAACCGTCTTCAGATGAGTTTGGAGTGCTTTCAGATAAGGTCCAAAACGACCATTGACATCCAATGCTGCTTCACAGCCTGTAAAGTAAGGGAATACCAGACCTTCAATCGCCGGAATGATTCGAGAATCATTATTTTCTGCAATAACAGCTGGGATGTAGCCGCCATCCGTCAACTGTGCAGCAATACTGGCAGCGCAGCGATCCGCTTGAAGCCCTGCTTGATGGGACAGATCCGCCAACTTCTCCGTTGCGAACAGCTTCTCCAATGCAACATAGACCGCCCAACATTTACCCGCCAGATAGATATTATTGCGAGACTGACCCAGTGACACATCCAGGCTGTCGTAGGTTGTAATTTCCGCTCCACCTTGGGTACGGCTGCTATCTAGGCCCATCAGACCGTTACGCTGCTCCGCGATAGGATGGTCACGATTAAGCATACTTTCGAAGCAATTTTGGATAACAGGCAGCATGTTTTTCACAAATGCTTGATCCTGTGTCTGTTCAATGTATACTGTCGCGCAGCAGAGCCAGTTCACCAGTTCCTCGTGGCTCATCTGTGAAAAGCAGTCGTCAATGCCAACCAGTTCATATGCCGAGTGTCCAGGGCGTGAGAACACGTTGGCAACACCCATATCATGGGTAAAGGTAATTCCGCCCGGATGTAACTTTTCTTCCCCCGGGAAACGAACCTGATCGGTATAACTGTATCGTTTGACAAACCACTCCAGCTCATTACGCACCGTCCATGGATTCAAGGCAAGCTCGAAGTACAACTGATCGGCCGTCAGATCAAGTGTGTTCATCATCCGATACTCCCCTTCGTTCACCACCCAGAGTGGCTCGCCATCGGCATCCAGGAATTGAGTACTGGCATAATAACTGTGAATGGAATGAGCAAGCATGAATGATTGATCTTCGGTCAAAGCAACCGTTCCAAGGCGCTGTTCAACCTCTCCACAGGATGCGGTCAACTCACTGAAGCGTTGTAGTGCATACTCTCCTGCTGCCTGAATATCGGAGAAGTAGCGCGTATACCAATACGTTGTGTCCAATCCGGTTGTCACAATGCCCCCGCGATAGAAACTTACTGCAAATTGATACGTACGTTTCTCTCCAGCCGGTACCTCCATCAGTAGTGCAGCGGTTGAGCCAAGTCCAAATGCCAGATTATCCCCATGTTTCTCCTGCAAGAGCTTCTCCAGCGTGAATCCGCGTGCTGGCCACAGTCCGTCATCTGCCGACATAATCGCTGTAAGTCGACCTTGTCCCACACCTGTGATGGAGCCACCTTCCGGTCCCCCAATCAGACGCATCGCAGAGTACGGATCATTGCCCTGATAGCCAAAGTAGGCTTTGCGGGGTTGTTGACCTTCCGTATTGTCAATCGTCATCTCAACCAATACGGCAGGTACGAGTGCATCCATTAATTCTTCACGATCCCCATTCGTTGGATCAGGTACTGGACGTACAGGCGAGTAGATACGGAACGTCAGATCTCCAGCAGTCCACGTATCCGTACCTGAGGTGAATTCACGGGTAATCTCTTCATCGCGAAAAGCCGTAATAAGAGGTTGTGGAACTTGGGTCGCTATTGTCGACGCCGGGTCCCCATTCTCCAACTTCTCTACATCATAGCGGCTGCTCTCATCCTCGGAAGCTTCATAAAAAGGAAGCGCCTGATAATTGTCGCCATCGCGAGATTGTAATCCAATATATACATTCTGGTCAGCCGGCTTGCCGAGTTCAAGACCCAGCCCGCCTTTGGCTCCTTTGTAACCCAGTGTAAAACTCGCAAAAGCACCAATCGGTGCGTGATGTGCATTATAAAAGATGGATTTCGATGTGCTCACGAATCATAACCCCTCTCAAAATGGTTTGCATACGTTTTCATTAGCCCCATCCTAACACGTGGTTCCACCTCAGACCATGATCAAATCAATCGGATATTTACCCAAATCAAGCTGATAGACTATAATGGATTAAAGCGGTTACAAAAAATCATTCCATTTGATATAAGCGCATGTTCAAAATCTTATTTTTTGAACAACCTCTAAATAAAGGGGGATCTTCCATGTCTTCAACGTATTTGCCTCCTACTTTGGGAGAAAGTGTCCATGAAGTTTTTTATCCAGATGTGCAAACAACGGTCAATCTGTTCGCCATTCATTTACGAAGAGTTGGTACGGACTGGGATTATCCGGCGCATGAGCACCCTCAATATGAACTGAATTATGTTACCGAAGGCGAGCAAAGGATGATGGTGAACGGTACCCTATATATTCAAAAGGCTGGCGAACTGCTCCTGATTCCACCGGGAAGCATTCATTCCAGTCAGAGCCATAACGGCAAGGGATTCACGTATTTTTGTATGCACTTTGATATTGATGATCAGTTGTTCCTATCGTTGTTGGCACGCATCAAGCAAATACGATTCAGCGCGGATAGTGCGGTTACACAGCAGATTGAGCCGGTTTTACACAAATTGATGTCATCTGCGGATGATGAAACTGCAAATACGATGGTGCAGCGTATGCAGTTGCAATCTGCGGTATTTGAACTATTTGGCCATCTGTGGGAGGCGGTCTCGCAAGAGGCAGCACAATGGTTTACCGACGGACATGAAAAGATCGAACTAGCCCACCAGATTCGCAATCGACTGCAGGGCCTGATGAGTCAGCAATTCAAACAGGGACACGAATCGAGTGGTCACTATGGCATTGATGATATTGCAGCCGAGCTGGGTATCAGTTCTTCTCACTGTAATCGCGTGTTCAAGCAGGTATTTGGTCAGTCTCCCCGTGCTGTATTGTCCCAGTTGGTTTTGCATGAAGCGAAGCTACTTCTGGGCAATCCGAAGCTATCCGTTCAAAATATTGCCGTCATGCTTGGTTACAAGGATATTGCCCATTTCAGTCGTCAATTCAAGCGCTGGTCCGGCATGTCACCATCCCGTTACCGACAGGAAAAGCCTGCTCTGGAATAAGGTCCAGTAGCAGGCTTTCGTCTTTCTTATTTATTTCAACAAACGTTTAATCAGCTTCAGCTTGTTATCATACGGGGGATACAGAATCGGCAGATTCAGTTTGGTGCTTTTTTTCAGTACACTTTTGAGATGGGAGAACGTTTCGAAGCTGTAATTTCCATGATATGAACCAACACCGGAATGACCAACACCGCCAAATGGCAAACGCGGATTGGCAACATGTGTAATGGTATCGTTAATGCAGCCGCCTCCAAAAGAAACTTCACGCAGCACCTTGTCCTGAATCTGTGTGTCGGAAGTAAACAGATACAAGGCGAGTGGTTTCGGCCGCTTTACGATCTCTACAATGGCCTCATCTACGTTACGGTAGCTAATGATAGGCAGAATCGGTCCAAAGATTTCATCTTCCATCGTAGCTGCATCCCAAGATTCAGCATCAATTAATGTAGGTTCAATGAAACGGTCTTCCTCATCCGATGCGCCACCATATATCACTTTGGCCTGATCCCGTTCAATCAACGTCGTCAGACGTTTAAAATGACCCTTGTTCACGATTCGTCCATAGTCCTTGTTGTGCTGGATATCCGATCCAAAGAAGGACACGATCGCTGCTTTCATCTCTGTAATTAACGGTTCCTTCACGCGCTCATGCACGAGCAAATAATCGGGTGCGATACAGGTCTGTCCTGTATTGAGCAGTTTGCCCCATATAATGCGTTGCGCAGCTACTTTGATATCCGCCTGTTCATCAACGATGACCGGACTCTTGCCTCCCAGTTCTAACGTAACGGGAACGAGATTTTTGGCAGCTGCCTCCATCACAATCTTGCCTACCGGTACACTGCCTGTAAAAAAAATATAGTCAAATGGCGCATTAATCAGCGCTGTCGTTGTGTCTTTGGCACCTTCAAGCACTTGTACGTATGCCGGTTCGAACACACTCGCAATCATTTCACGTACAACCGCGGACACTGCCGGTGTATTCTCTGACGCTTTGAGCACGGCTGTGTTACCTGCTGCAATCGCCCCTACCAATGGTTCGATTAAGAGTTGAAATGGATAATTGAATGGTCCAATGATCAGAACAGACCCATAGGGTTCAGGTATAATAACACTTTTGGACCCCAAGAGTGCCATTTGCGTTTTCACTTTAACGGGTTTCACCCATTTTTTCACTTTACGAATGGTGTGTGTAATGCTGTCCATCATAAATCCAATCTCGGTCGTGTAGGATTCGAACTCGCTTTTGCCCAAATCCTGATAGAGAGCTTCTGTCAGTCTGAATTCGTACTTTTGAATGGCCTGCTTCAGTTGGGTCAGACGGGCAATTCGAGCTTCTGCTGATCGTGTGGCCCCGGAATGAAAGAATTGTCGTTGCTGATCCAAAATTAGTTCAACTTCCTGACTGGTTACTTCCTGCATAGTCGTTGTCATATATACATACTCCTCTGTTTAGTTTTGATTAAGAGTTTAAAATTACGAACCTATTATGTACATGCAAAAGCATGTTACAGCACTATTCCTCTACAGGCACTCTTCTTCCAAAGCAGCTACCAGTTCCTTCAGCAGTTCCACCGATGCATTCAATGAAGCCGAATAATATCGCTGTGTGCCCTTTTGTTCCACGGATATAAGCCCCTTCTCTAACAAAAGCTTGAGATGATGAGATATGGCTGGCCGGGATAGACTGGATTGCTCAGTAATTTCATTCACGGTCATTCTGCCCTTCTCGGTGAGTGTCAGCAAAATGGCTTGACGGTGATTGTCACTTAACACCTGAAATAACGGGATACAGGTTTGAAAAACGCTGATTGCTTTTTGTCCCATGGTTTCACCTCTATACGATTTCTGTATATTTCTTTATCAATATTCCAACGTGTAATTTCTCCGTTATTTGCGTCTGTTGGTTTAAACATTCGAACCTTATAAACTGAATTGTACTCTGCATTTCCTTGAACTGCAAGTGAATCATCAACTAAATTTAGTATAATGCCGATAAAGCGCTTCCATACTACCATACAAGTATGGTAGTATGTCAATGAAGGAGTTGAAGTTGTGGAATATACCCCGAAGTTATCATCCAAAGCCGGTTTGTTACCTGTTGCGAGCAGCATGTCTTCCATGAATAAGCAATCTTATTCAACGCGAGATGTCGTTTACTTCACGCTGAAACAACTCATTTTAAGTCTGAAAATGCCTCCGGGAACAGCTATTTCTGAGAAGGAAATTTCGCTGGAGTTTCAGGTCAGCCGGACTCCTGTTCGAGAGAGTTTTGTAAGGCTTGCTCAGGAAGGTCTGCTGGAAGTGTACCCACAGCGTGGCACATACGTCTCTCTGATTCAGGTCGATCTCGTTGAGGAAGCACGGTTCATGCGTGAACAGCTCGAACGAGCCGTAATCAGACTCGCCTGCGAGAACTTTCCGAACGAACAGATGGTAGCTCTTGAACAGAACCTTGCGTGGCAGCAGGAATGCAGGATCAAACCGGATGATGAACGAATGTTTCAATTGGATGAGGAATTCCATAGCACTCTTTTTGCAGGCTGCAATAAAAGCAACATCTGGACTGTTATCCAGCAGATGAATGTACATTTGAATCGAAGTCGCATGTTACGCCTGTCCTCGGACCACCAGTGGGATCATTTAATTGAACAACACCTGTCGATGGTCAAGGCCATTCAACAGCATGATGCCGACACAGCAGAGCGACTGATGCAGGAACACTTGCATTTAACTGTTACCGATTTGGCTGTCCTGCAGGATACATATCCTTCCTATTTTCAATGACTGCATTTTTCTTACTACTATTCATGATGAGGTGAACGTGATGAGAATGGTTTTTCGCTGGTTCGGCGAAGGCAATGATACGGTAACGCTGGATCATATCCGGCAGATTCCGGGTGTTGAAGGTATTGTGTGGGCACTGCACGATGTTCCTGCTGGCGAGGAATGGCCAATGGACAAGATACTCGCTGTCAAAACGGCAGCGGATAAGGCCGGGTTACATCTGGATGTCGTTGAGAGTGTGAACATCCACGAAGATATCAAGTTGGGTCTGCCATCAAGGGATAAATACATTGCGAACTATATTAAAACGATGGAGAAACTGGCTCAGGTGGGTGTGAAGGTCATCTGTTACAACTTCATGCCGATCTTCGACTGGCTTCGCACGGATATGCACAAGGAAATGGAGGATGGTTCAACTGCCCTCTTCTATGAGCACAGTAAACTCGCAGATATAGAACCTCTAGAACTCGTTCGACGTATTACGGAAAACTCCGCACTCACCATGCCAGGTTGGGAACCGGAACGATTGCAGTATTTAACAGGTCTGTTCGAAGCCTACAAGGATGTAACCGAGGATCATATGTGGGAGCACGCACGTTATTTCCTGCAAGAGATTATTCCTACAGCCGAACGGCTGGGGATTCGAATGGCCATCCATCCAGATGACCCGCCTTGGCCAATCTTTGGATTGCCGAAGATTATTATAAGTCAGGAGAATGTTCGGAAATATTTGAATCTTTATGATAGCCCTTACAACAGCGTGACACTATGCAGTGGCTCTTTGGGAGCAAATGCGGATAATGACATTATCGGCATGATACACGAGTTCAAGGATCGGATTCCATTTGCCCACATTCGTAATGTCAAAATCTACGAAAACGGCGACTTTATCGAAACTTCACATCGCAGTCAGGATGGTAGTGTTGATATTGCGGGGGTTGTTGAGGCTTATCACGATATCGGTTATGAAGGTTATGCAAGACCCGACCACGGTCGTCATCTCTGGGGAGAACAGTGCCGACCTGGCTATGGACTCTATGACCGGGCTTTGGGAATCATGTATCTCTGGGGCGTCTGGGATTCCCTGCAAAGGAGGGCAAAAGCATGAGTGAACACCAATATGAACGCTCAACTCGTCTCGAAGGCAGAACAGTTGTAATCACCGGAGGTGCTGGGGTATTATGCCGCTCCATGGCGGAAGAACTCGCTCGACATGGTGCAAACGTAGCCATTCTGAACCGTACCGTGTCCAAGGGACAAGAAGTTGTAGCTACAATTGAAGCTGCGGGTGGCAGAGCGATTGCTGTTGCCTGTGACGTAACCCAGGCTGAGAGCGTGCAAGCGGCGGCAGATGCTGTGCTGGAGCAACTTGGACCCTGTGATATTCTTATTAATGGCGCCGGTGGCAATAACGCCAGTGCCAACACCACGAATGAAATTTTCAGATTGGAAGATCTGGCGCAGAGTGATGTCACTACGTTTTTCGATGTATCTGTAGAGGGATTTCGTCAGGTGATGGATCTGAATTTTGTCGGTTCTCTCATCCCCACTCAGATCTTTGCAAAACATATGATAGAGCGCGATGTTCCTGCCACTGTCATCAACATTTCTTCCATGAGCGCTCCATCGCCCATGACGAAAGTTCCAGCGTATAGTGCTGCGAAGGCCGCAATTAACAACTTCACGCAGTGGCTTGCCGTTCATCTGGCCGAATCCGGTATTCGTGTCAATGCTATCGCACCCGGGTTTTTCCTGACCGAGCAGAACCGTAATCTATTACTGCAACCAGACGGCTCACCTACGGAGCGTTCCAGTAAAATTATTGCACATACACCCATGCGTCGCTTTGGCAAACCGGAAGACCTGCTTGGCACATTGATGTGGCTTGCGGATGAAAGACAGTCAGGCTTCGTGACGGGTACAGTCATTCCGGTAGATGGTGGATTTATGGCGTATTCCGGTGTTTAACGATTAACGTGTACATGAATCAGTTCATCATACTATAGAGAATTTATAGAGACCGAAGCCTGGGATACATACCCAGGTTTCGGTTTTTTGCTTTCAAGCATAAGATCATCCAGTGTAGGAAAAGCTTGTTATAGAGCATTGGAGAAGTAGAAGTAGAGGAAGGTGATACATATATGATGGAAGAAACATGGGTTGTTGCAGTAAGGTCTATTATTGCCTTCCTGACCCTGATCATCTACACAAGGGTGCTGGGCAAACAGCAGATGGGTAACTTGACGTATTTTGATTACATTAACGGCATCACAATCGGTTCCATTGCGGGTACGTTTGCAACCGATCTTTCTTCCAAGGCGTGGATTCATTTTGTGGCATTGACCATTTTCACAATCATTACAATCATCTTTCAGTACATTACACTGAAGAATCGCACCATCTCTAAACTAATGGACTCTGACCCCACATTGATCATCCAGAACGGTAAAATTCTCGAACAGAACCTGAGTAAAATGCGAGTCAAATTTGATGAATTGACCATGATGCTGCGGCAAAAGGATGTATTTGATATTACAACGCTGGATTATGCGATTCTGGAACCGGACGGCAGCCTATCTGTTGTTTTAAAACCTGAGAATCAACCCGTAACCGCGAAAGACATGCATATGCACCCGCCCAAGAGCAAGCTGATGACCGAGATTATCATTGATGGCCTGCTGATTAAGCAAAATTTGGAGGAAAGAAACAAAGATATCAACTGGCTCAGCGAGCAGCTGAAAAAGCAAAAGATCACGATACAGGATATTGCTTTTGCGGCCATATTGCCCAATGACAAATTGTATGTTGATCTGTTCAAGGATAAAATCACCGAAAAAATCGATATGGGCGATTATGAGGGGCCTTTCTAAACTCTTTATATCAAGGAGGCGGTTGAATGAAAACGCGTTTCTGGCTGCTATATGTGCTTCCGATCTTCCTCATTCTTGTGTTCGTTGCAATTATGGCTAGCGGATCCTTTCTCAAAAAGCCCTTTGGCACCGATGATCGCTTGCTTGAATCTATACAAACATTAGAGAAACAGGTTGAGGGTAAAAAATGGACTGAAGCCAAGTCTCAAGTCGATTACGCAATGCAGGCCTGGGAAAAAATCGTCGACCGCATTCAGTTCAGTGTGGAGCGTGAAACAATATATGATATTCTGGGCACCCTGGCTCGGATCAAGGGCGGCATTGCGGCAGAGGATGATAAGGCGATTATGGAAGAGATTTATTACTTTTATGTGTTATGGGATAATCTTGGAGATTAGGTTCAATTCTTTAATATCAGATGTAAGTCCAAAAACAAAAGGCACTATCCTTTTATGAAGAAAGGAAGTGCCTTCTTTGCTTTTATATAACTTATATCCGTTACGCTCTTCGTAATCCCCGAGACCGTGTCGATCGCGAAGTGCCTTCTTTGCGGAAAAAGAGACCGAGTGCTCCCTTGGCACACCACAGTGCAAACAAAGCGAACAACGTGCCCCAGAACAGCGCCGGAAGGAATGTCTGCTGAGCGAGATTCGCTGCATCCCCTGCCCGTGAAGGTTGAGTCCAGGACATCAGTCCAACGTATACAGCACTAACAACCGACTCTTCCAGCGTAAGAAACGCCAGTAACAGATAATAGAACTTCACGATCTTGGCGCCAAAAATCATAATGACAACGTTCAGTACGATGAACCCGGTCAGCCATAACATGCCGAACTCCCCTCTTACATATAACAGGAGTGACACCAGAGCGACAGCCGTCATAATACCGAGTCCCCACATGTGCAAGCCTTTGCGGTATAAGTAAAACAACAGCCAGGCGAACAGTGATGCACTGATATATCCCGCCAGAGAAACCAGGATCGATCTGCCTGGCGTCAGCATGGAAGAGTAAGTTACACCACTATGATCAGCGTATAATTCAATGCGCAGCACTTTACCGGACAATACTAGTGTCATTAGTGCATGACCGAATTCGTGAATCATCGTATCCAGGTTACGGAACAAGGACGAAAATGGGATGAATCGTGTAAGAAAGACGGAGCCTAGTAGAAAAAGTATCGTTTTGACCCACTTATTCAATCGTGCCATACCTCCTTTACCTTCAAATAAACAAGCCTATCCTTTATACTACGCTTTTTTCACTCGATTCGTTTCGGCTTCCAAACTGTAGGGCACAGTGCTCCATCCACCAGCAGAAGCTCCGATTGTGTCCAATGAAAAAAGAAGACAGATCATAGCGGCCCTTTTCGGCCTCTAGCGTAACGAGCAGTCGATTCCGCATCCGACGGAGAGCATAATGTACGAATTGATCTGCAACCTCACTTTGTATCAGGGTAACATAAGCATAAAGGGAATGATCGACAGGTTCATCAAGCGGACTCACCCCTGCACAAGAAAATTCCGTCCTCACGCCCGCACTCTGAAGTATGGACAATGCCTTCACGAGTTCGGCATCAACTTCAACACCGTTCCAAATCTCTATTTTCTTCGCGGATACTGTATGTTTGTCACGTTCCGTCCAGTGCATGAGCTCCAGCTTCCGCCGTCTCCACAGATGGGCAGGCTGTTCACTTAACAGCACTTCATGTTCCTCATTTAAATTCATGCAATGCGTCCTCCTGTTCTCCTCGATCCGGTCACCTTATTCAACAAAGAGAGAGCACATCCCTGTGCTCTCTGCTTTGCAAAAAGGCAAAGGAATGGCGATCCATTCCTCAGCATGTTGTATTATTGTACCTTTTTCGGTGAGAGGCATCAAATCGATCTTTTATTATTCGTTCAGCGCCAGTTTCAGAGCCTCCAAATTTTGTCTCATCACGCTGATGTAGTCCATTCCCGCCGCTAACTCTTCCTCGGTAAGTCCCTCAATCGGGTTCAATACAGCCGTTTTGGCTCCCACTTCACTCGCGATCGTCTCAGACACTTTGGATGAAACCAGTGTTTCGAAGAAAATGGTCTTCACCTGATGTTCTTTTGCAAAATCAATGACAGATGCCATCTGCGCTGCTGAAGGTTCTTGCTCAGGAGATAACCCTGCGATGGGCACCTGTTGCAATCCATATTCTTTGGCAAGGTAGCCAAATGCAGCGTGTTGTGTGATGAAATCCTTGCGTTTGCTATCCGTCACAGCCGCCTTGAAGTCCTGATCCAGTGACTCCAGTTGAGCAATGTAAGCATCTGCATTCTGCTTGAACTGTTCAGCGTGTTCCGGGGAAGCCTGCGCCAGTCCTGCTTCAATATTGCGCACTTCTTTTACAGCCAATGCAGGTGACAGCCATACGTGGGGATCAAGTCCACCGTGATCGTGATCATGTCCTTCTTCTGCCTCGGCGTCATGATCGTGGTCGTGTTCTTCAGCAGTTGCTTCATCTGCATGATCGTGGTCGTGTTCTTCTGTAGTCGCTTCATTCGCATGGTCATGATCGTGGTCATGTTCTGTTGCCTCTGAATCTTCATGATTGTGATCATGCTCTCCACCTTCAAGCAGGTTGATGCCCTTGCTTGCTTCCACCTGAATGAGCGAAGCGTTGCTTAGACTTCCGGTGACCTGATCCATCCATGATTCCATACCCGCACCGTTGTATACAAGCACATCCGCTTTTTCAATGCTGGCAATATCTTGTGGTGTGGGCTCCCAATCATGAGGCTCCATTCCTGCTGGAACGAGGGTATGCACCTCTGCCAGATCACCTGCCACATTTTTGGTGAACTCGTACATCGGGTAGAAGCTGACCTGCACGTTTAATTTTGAGGTTTCCGTCTCGACTGGAACGGAAGTGCCTGTCGAAGCTGTATTTGCATCAGAAGCGGATTTTTGTCCGCAGCCTGCGACGATAAGTGTAAGACTAAACAACAATCCGAGCGTAGCTTTTTTACTGAATTTCATGTGGTGTATTCCTCCTAGAATGGTTGACCAGAATGACGTGCTGTGATTTCGTTTGTTTACGGTGACGCTTGCGGTTATATCGTGCAATCAGCTTTTGCGCTGATATTCCAGTCAATAGGATGACCAACAGGATGAGTGCAATTGTTCCTCCCGGTGGTGTATTTAGATGGTAAGATGTTGTGAGCCCGCTAAAAATACCGATTAATCCTGTAATTACCGCGACAATAATCGCTGCTGTAAAACTGCGAGACACTCTCAGTGCCAAGGCAGCAGGTAATACAATGAGAGCAGACACCAGCAACACACCGACAATCGGCATCGCTGAAGCTACAGTCATTCCTGTCAGAATGGCAAATGCAAACGATAAGCCTCTCACCTGAACGCCTCCAATGGAAGCTGTCTCTTCATCAAACGTAAAGCTATACAACGGTCTCCGGAGCAGGATGAAAAAAAGTAAACCTATGACACATACTCCTGCCATCATCCACAATTGTATATCGCTAACCGCGACAATAGATCCAAATAAGTATGAGCTGAAGGTCTTGGACAAATTGGTTTTGAGACTCATTAATACCACAGCAAGAGCCAGCCCCGAAGTCATGATGATCGCCACAGGTACCTCGCTGTAGGTTCGGTAACTTCGCCGCAGTTGTTCAACCAGTAATGCACCGATAATTGCAATAGCGAATCCGCAGATCACCGGGTTAAGATTCATGACCGAACCGAGCGCAACCCCTGCGAGTGAGACATGGGATAACGTGTCTGCCATAAGGACCTGCCGCCTGAGCATCAGATAAACCCCGAGAATTGGAGCGATGACTCCAATCAGTCCACCTGCCCAGAAGGCACGTTGCATGAATTCGTACTCAAACACTGCCATTCCTCACTTTCTTGCCGCTCCAGGGTAATGGTGCGGTCCAATCGATCTCCCATTTCTTCCAGCCCGTGAGTAACCATAATAATCGTTAATCCATGAACATCCGCATAATGGCGCATCAGATTGTAAAATCCTTCACGGCTGTGGCGGTCCATTCCCGTTGTTGGCTCATCCAGTACCAGAACCTGCGGTTGCCCAGCCATAGCTCTTGCAATACAGATCCTTTGCTTCTGTCCACCAGACAGCTCACCGACTCGTGTATTCCGATATTCCCACATGCCAACTTCACGCAGACTGCGTTCAACGATGGCATCCTGCTCCAATGTAAATCTGCGGAATAGTCCCAGCCTGGTGTAACATCCTGACCGAACAAGTTCAATCACCGTACTGGGAAATCCACTATTAAACGATGCCACCTGCTGGGGCACATACCCAATATTCGAGTTGTTCCCACGTTTCAACTGCGGATTCATATGTATCGTGCCGCTCCAGGGCTTCAATAGCCCCAGCAGCAGCTTTAACAGGGTTGTTTTGGCAGAACCATTGGGGCCAGTAATGCCTATGAACTCTCCCACATGGATATCCAGCGACAGTTGATCAATGACCGGCTCTTTGCCATATCCAAATACAACATCACGCATGGAGGATAGTATCATGCCTTTCCCTCTTTTCGTAATTATTGCGATTTAAAAAAACAAAAAAATTTTATCTGGTTTCCCGGTGGATCGTCATTTTCTTCAAACGTGGGGAATACTTCTTCATCTCAAGTCTCTCTGGATGGTTACGTTTGTTCTTGGTTGTTGTGTAGTTGCGATCTCCGCACTCGGTGCAGGCTAAAGTTACAATGACTCTCATGTTTTTTGCCTCCTCTTATTTAATCGTAATCATTACTATTTAATGATATTAGCCTATGCTTTTTCGTTTGTCAACTCCACGCTGGAAAAGGATCTTTCAGTTCACGCCAGTTCATCCCCATTTCCTCCTCCGTAAGAAGAGTCTCATCCAATGTACGTTCAATCTCTACCCGATCCATATCAATGCCGATAAATACTAATTTGGTTACCCGGTCACCCCACTCATCATCCCAGTCTGGTATGCTTGGCAGCGTGTCGCCAAAATGAAGTTGCCTTTCCTCCTCACTCATCGCACCTACCCATATTCCTGCTGGCGCAAGCTGCTTCGATGTGCCTGCATGACTGAAAGAGATCGCCATATGGTTCCTTGTTGCCAGCCACATCAGGCCTTTGGATCGCACGATATTATCTGGCCATTTCACAATCCAACGCAGCAATCGTTCCGGGTGGAATGGACGTTTACGATGATAGACAAATGAATGAATTCCATATTCTTCAGTCTCCGGGGTATGTTCTTCTTTCATTAATTCGCGGATCCAACCCGCGGACTGGCTTGCTTTTTCAAAATCAAAACGTCCCGTATTCATTATCTCTCTCGGATCAATCTGCCCATGTGTTGTTCGAATGAGCTTGGCCTCCGGTTGCATAGCATGTAGTGCCTTCTCAAGCTTCGAAAGTTCTTTCTCCGATACCAAATCACATTTGTTCAGAATCAGCACATCACAGAATTCCACCTGATCCGTCAGCAGATGAACGATTCCGCGAACATCGTCTTCCCCCGCTTGCTGTCCGCGGTCCTTCAATGTTTCTTTGGAATAAAAATCACGCCAGAACTGGGCAGCATCAACAACCGTAACCATAGTGTCCAGACGAGTGAATTTCGTCAAATCAATGCCAAGTTCCTCGTCGATATACGTAAACGTCTGCGCGACAGGTACCGGTTCACCAATCCCAGTGGATTCGATCAATATGTAGTCAAAAGAACCATCAAGCGCCAGCCGCTCAACTTCTTTCAGCAGATCCTCCCGTAAGGTGCAGCAGATGCAACCATTGGACATCTCTACCAGTTTCTCATCAATACGTGATAATCCTCCACCATCTCGTATTAAACCTGCATCGATGTTAACCTCACTGAGATCATTAACGATAACAGCAACCCGCATCCCCTCGCGGTTATGAAGCACATGATTGAGAAGTGTCGTTTTGCCTGCACCCAAATATCCACTAAGTACGGTTACTGGAACCCGCTGTTGAACCTGTTGATCTGACATTTCTGCTTCCTCCACTCTGTTTAAGTTGTAACCTTATTCGTAATTATTACTATTAAGGATGATCAATCCGAACTATACCGCAGTTTTCTTTAGGTTGTCAACTCTACTATGATGAAGAATCTTGATTAATCGTAAAAATGTTGATTAGAACATAGGAATGATGTATGTTGCCGCACGTACAAGCATATATTTTAGCAAAGTCCTGGTTATGGAGGTCTGTTTCATGAAAATGGCAGCCAATTTGAAGCTCCTGTCCTTGCTAATTCCTTGTGCATTTCTTGTTCCCGTGTTGATCACAATGGCTCCAGACCTGAAAGAAGCATGGAACAGTGAAGCTTTGCAAAATATGAAAACCGTATTCATAGGTATCTTTCTTGAAGCCGCACCTTTTCTGCTCATGGGTGTGTTATTGTCCTCGCTCATGCAGTGGTTTGTATCCGAAGAAATGGTCCGCAAACTCACGCCCAAGAATCCGATCGGCGGTGTGCTGGTCGCAGGGTTGCTCGGTATTATTTTTCCCATCTGCGAATGTGGCATGATCCCTGTAGTGAGAAGGTTGATGCACAAAGGCATGCCAGCCTATATCGCAGTGACGTTCATCTTGAGTGGTCCCGTAGTCAATCCCATCGTATTTACCGCAACCTTGCTCGCCTTTCCCTCCCATCCTGAGATTACCATTGCCCGCATGGGACTGGCCTTTGCCGTAGCAGCTTCCATAGGCATGCTTGTGTATGTGTTTGTTCGTCGAAATCCCCTTCGGTTGCCAAAAGTCGCAGTGACAGAGGTCAAGACACATCCTGGGTTTAAAATGGCGCAACCTCACGCGCACGCAAATGCACAGGATCATAAACATGTAAAAAACTGGCGCAGCTTCTTCATTCACGCCGGAGACGAATTCGTCGATATGAGCAAATATCTGGTGATCGGTGCCCTGATTACAGCCTGCATCCAGACATTCATTAGCCGCAGCGATCTCATCTCACTTGGCAATGGTCCTGTTGCCTCCTATGTGTTCATGATGGGATTTGCATATGTATTGTCTCTCTGCTCCACGTCTGATGCGTTTGTGGCTTCTGCGTTCTCACATACGTTTGCACTTGGGCCGCTGGTATCCTTCCTTGTGCTTGGTCCAATGCTGGATTTCAAAAGCACCCTGATGCTGCTCTCGACCTTCCGTACCCGGTTTGTTATTGGTCTAAGTCTAGCCATTATCACGCTCGTCTTCGCCGGCTCGTGGTTGATTAATCTGCTGGTCTAAAGGTTGAGCAACATACTTCATGACCTAAATGATTAATCTCATAAACTTTCATCCTGACGATTAATAGAAATGAGGTGATGTTATGAACCACACTATCTATACGATGACCAAACCTCCTGTTCCAAGGTCACACGTCATCCAATGGCACAACTTGATCCGTGCGGTCTGGATCGGCGGTCTTGCGGTATACATTATACATTTGAATTCAAGTGACTCGCTTCATTATTATTTGGCTCCTACCATGCAAAAACTGCTATTATGCTGCCCTGTTCCCTTAATGTTTATTGCAGTTATCATGGCCTGGCATGGACTGTTCAGTAGTAACGAAGTTCATTGCGATTGTGAACATCCACCTCCTTCCGGTTTCCTACGCAGCTCGTTGGTATATGGTCTGATTGCTATCCCCTTGTTGCTGGGGTTTCTGTTACCTGATCGGGCGCTCGGCAGTTCCATGGCCAGTCAGAAAGGAATGTCTCTCACCTATGCCCCTCCCGAGATTCGTCGAAAAGAGCCTTTACCTGATCCAGCAACGCAATTGAATGTACAAGATCACACACAAAAACCAACGACCGTTCAGCCTGCATCGGCTACCAAAGTACAATTCATTCCCCCAGACGAGTATAGCCGCGAATTCGCTGAACTGGCGGAGAAGTTGTATGCAGAACAGGTCATCCGAGTCTATCCCGAGATCTTCTCTGAAACCCTCGGCACGATTGATATGTTCCAGCGACAATTTGCAGGCAAAGATATCTCCTTAACCGGATTCGTTTATCGGGACAAAAGCATGGATCATGAATCACATTTTGCGCTGGGACGATTTCTCGTCATGTGTTGCCCCGCGGACGCAGCTCCCTTTGGCGTGATGATCCACATCCCAGAAGCGGATAGCTTCCCTACAGACAGCTGGGTGCAAATCGATGGCAGCATCGGTTCAGCACAGGTGAACGGTAAGGATACGATTGAGATTCGGGCAACAAAGGTGACACCTGTAGCTGAGCCATCCACGCCTTACATTTATACAAACGCAGATTCGGTGATGGCGTATGAGCAAATAAAGAGCCCGTAGTTGCTCGCAATAACTAACAGCGTACTTTCAACGACAAAAAGCCCCAAAGCTATGGATTACATCGCTTTGGGGCTTTCATGTACAGCCAGGATGAGATTACATCTCGTCTGCTCTGATTGTATTATTCCGTTACGATATCATGAACCAATACAGGAGCATCAGCATGATCCGCAATTGTAATGTTTTCTTTAATCTTCGCAATGACGTCTGTTACGTCTTCACGATTGGCATGGATCGTTACGAGGGACTCACCAGCTTTGACTGGGTCACCGACTTTTTTGTTCAGCATCAGACCAACAGCGAGATCGATCTCAGACTCTTTTGTTGCACGGCCTGCGCCGAGCAGCATTGCTGCAGTTCCGATTTCGTCAGCGACGATTCCGGCAACGTAGCCGTCTTTGTCTGCTGGAACTTCAACCAGATATTGTGCTTGTGGCAAACGATCTGGATGATCCACAACCGAAGCGTCTCCGCCTTGGTTTGCCAAGAAATCTTTGAATTTCTCCAGTGCTTTACCGTTCTGAATCACTTCTTTCAATTTCTCCTCAGCGTGCTCCAAGGAATCTGCCTTGCCAGCAAGGAATACCATCTGACGTCCAAGTGCCAGACACAGTTCTTCCAGATCTTTTGGACCTTTACCTTGCAGTGTGAGGATGGCTTCTTTCACTTCAAGCGCGTTACCAATCGCCAGACCCAGTGGTTGGGACATATCGGAGATAACAGCCATCGTTTTACGGCCAACATTGTTACCGATACTTACCATGGCATGTGCCAATTCTTTAGCATCTTCCGTTGTTTTCATGAATGCACCAGCACCCGTTTTAACATCCAATACGATTGCATCAGCACCTGCTGCAATTTTCTTACTCATGATGGAGCTGGCGATCAATGGAATGGAGTTAACGGTAGCTGTTACGTCACGCAGTGCATAGAGCTTTTTGTCTGCAGGCGTAAGGTTACCACTTTGTCCAATAACTGCAACCTTATGTTCGTTTACGAGACGAATGAATTCTTCTTTTTCAAGCTCTACGTGGAAACCAGCAACGGATTCCAGCTTGTCTGTTGTACCACCCGTGTGACCAAGTCCACGTCCGGACATTTTGGCAACAGGAACATCCAGCGCAGCAACAAGCGGAGCGAGTACCAGTGTTGTTGTATCGCCCACTCCTCCTGTGGAGTGCTTATCTACTTTGATGCCTTCGATAGCTGAAAGGTCGATCGTTTCACCTGAATTCACCATCGACATCGTCAGGTCGGCACGTTCCTTGTCTGTCATATCTTTGAAAAATACTGCCATCGCCCAAGCGCTGACTTGATAGTCCGGGATCTCTCCTTGCGTGTATCCTTGAACAACAAAATCAATCTCAGCTGTTGTCAGTTCTTTTCCGTCGCGTTTCTTGGCAATAATGTCTACCATTCTCATGATGATCTCTCCTTGTGTGTGAAATTGATTGTATAGAACACTTTGTAGTTAGACCGTTCCGGCCCCGGATCGTTCTTTTGATCGCTGTTGTCTCCAAGTTTTTTTTGATCCATTTGCAATGGAGAAAACTCGGAGACAAAGGCGAGCGCTAACGCTTCTTCAGAATCGATTCCGTGTCCTTCACTCCGTGCTTAAACAAAAGTTTCGATTAAAATCAAATGATTGTTGAAGTAAAATGCAACAACATCTGTTGTTATCTTATAGAACACTCTGTAGTTTGACCGTTCCGGCCCCGGATCGTTCTTACGATCGCTGTTGTCTCCAAGTTTTTTTGATCCATTTTACAATGGGAAAACTCGGAGACAAAGGCGAGCGCTAACGCTTCTTCAGAATCGATTCCGTGTCCTTCACTCCGTGCTTAAAACAAAAGTTTCGATTAAAATCAAATGATTGTTGAAGTAAAATGCAACAACATCTGTTGTCATCTTATACAATACTCTGTAGTTAGAACGTTCCGGCCCCGGATCGTTCCTGTGATCGCTTTGCTTCTTCAGAATCGATTCCGTGTCCTTCACTCCGTGCTTAAACAAAAGTTTCGATCCACATCAATTGAATATAAAATGCAACAATTACAGTGTGATTGCTGTATCCAAAGCAACTACCATCATGTCGTTGAACGTTTTTTGACGCTCTTCGGCAGATGTTTCTTCGCCTGTCAGCAAGTGGTCACTTACCGTCAGGATGGTCAGTGCGTTAACACCAAACTTGGCAGCGATAGTGTACAATGCTGTTGTCTCCATCTCTACGCCGAGTACGCCATGTTTCATCAACTTCTCGGTTACGGAACGGTCATCGCGGTAGAAAGAATCGGAGCTGAACACGTTACCGACGTGAATTTTCATGCCTTTAGCTGTTGCACGGTCATATGCTTCTTTCAGCAGGGAAAACGTAGCGATTGGTGAGAAGTCATAACCACCGAATACGTGTTTGTTCATGCTGGAATCTGTACATGCTGCTTGTGCAAGGATAACGTCACGTACACGTACATGCTCCTGCATACCGCCACAAGTTCCTACACGAATCAGGTTTTTTACGCCATATTCGCTGATCAATTCGTTAGCATAGATTGCAAAGGACGGAATTCCCATCCCTGAACCTTGCACCGAAATCCGGTGTCCTTGATATGTACCTGTGTAACCGAGCATTCCACGAACTTCGTTGTAACATACAACATCTTCAAGGTACGTATCTGCGATATATTTCGCGCGCAAAGGGTCTCCTGGCAATAGGATCGTTTCTGCGATATCCCCGGGTTTTGCTCCAATATGTGTACTCATGAATGAATCTCCTCCAGTTATAAATATTTCTATTATTATGGCATGACCGGAGTAGCCCAAGCTACTCCGACCTCCCCTATCCAGTTTTTGAAAAACTTATTTCAAATCCTTCAGGAAGCTGGTACCATATTCCGGCATTTTCACTCCAAAGTTCTCTGCTACGGTTGCACCAAGGTCTGCAAACGTGCTGCGCAGGTCAAGCTTTTTGCCCTCGCTGAAGCGTGGAGAATAGGCAAGCAGTGGTACATATTCACGTGTATGGTCAGTACCACGGTATGTTGGATCGTTACCATGGTCAGCTGTGATCAGCAGCAGATCATCGTTGGTCATTTTGGCAAAAATCTCTGGCAGCCGTGCATCATAGTCTTCAAGTGCCTGAGCATATCCTTGCGGATCACGACGGTGACCGTACAGGGCATCAAAATCAACCAGATTCAGGAAGCTGAGTCCAGTGAACTCTTCATCCATCGTTTCAGACAACTTGTCCATGCCATCCATGTTAGAAACGGTACGAACAGCCTTGGTTACACCTTCGCCATCATAGATATCTGCGATTTTACCCAAAGCAATCACATCAAATCCGCTATCTTGCAGTTCATTCATAACAGTACGACCAAACGGTTTAAGCGCATAGTCATGACGATTCGCAGTACGTTTCCAGTTACCCGCTTCACCTACAAATGGACGTGCAATAATGCGGCCGAGCATATACGGATCTTCAAGTGTAATCTCACGGCAGAACTCACAGATCTCATACAGTTCTTTCAGTGGAACAACATCCTCATGTGCTGCGATTTGCAGAACCGAATCCGCGGATGTATAGACGATGAGCGCGCCAGTTTCAACATGCTCTGCACCCAGCTCATCCAGAATTTCCGTGCCGCTGGCCGGTTTGTTACCAATTACTTTGCGGCCCGTTTTCTCTTCAATACGCTGAATCAACTCATCGGGAAAACCATTCTCGAACACACGGAAAGGTGTATCAATGTAAAGACCCATCAGCTCCCAGTGACCTGTCATTGTGTCTTTGCCTCTGGATGCTTCCTGCATCTTGGTGTAATACGCTTTAGGTGCATCCGCTACAGGGACACCCTCTATTTCTTTGATGTTGGACAGTCCGAGACTGGCCATGTGAGGCATTTTCAGACCTCCGCGTTCACGTGCAATGTGACCGAAGGTATCTACATCAAAATCATCAAATTCTGCTGCATCCGGCGCTTCGCCGATCCCTACAGAATCCATAACGATCAGATGTACTCTTTTGAATGTTGACATAACATAAGCACTCCTTCCAATAATCCGGTTTACAAGAAAAGTCCGGCGATGATCGCTGACAATACACTGACGAGCGATGCACCGTAAAGCAGTTTCAGACCGAAGCGGGCCACCACATTACCTTGTTTCTCATGAAGTCCCTTCACAGCACCGGCAATGATTCCGATGGAGGAGAAGTTGGCGAACGATACGAGGAAGACGGATACGATCCCTGTTGTTCTGGCAGACAATAAGGTCTCCTTCGCCAGAGCAAGCATGGCAACAAATTCGTTGGATACCATTTTGGTTGCCATAATACTTCCCGCCTGAATCGCTTCTTTCCAAGGAACACCCATAATAAAGGCTAATGGTGCAAACACATAACCAAGCAGCTCCTGGAACGAAATGCCAAGCACCGCGCTGAAAATTCCGTTAACAAGTGCAATCAAGGCAACAAATCCGATTAACATCGCAGCTACGATGATGGCAACTTTGAATCCATCCAGGATGTATTCGCCGAGCATTTCGAAGAAGGACTGTTTCTCCTCTTCCTGTACTTCCAATATATCTTCTTCCTCTGTAACCTCATAAGGATTCACAATGGAAGCAATGATAAAACCGCCAAACAGGTTTAGCACAAGTGCCGTAACCACATATTTCGGATCAATCATGGACATATAGGCACCGACAATCGACATCGATACCGTGGACATCGCCGAAGCACACAAGGTGTACAACCGATGTTTTGGCAACAACCCAATTTGTTTTTTCACAGAAATGAACACTTCAGATTGCCCCAATACAGCCGAAGCAACCGCGTTATATGATTCCAGTTTGCCCATTCCGTTGATTTTGCTTAATACCAGACCAATATATTTTATAACAAAAGGTAAGATTCGGATATACTGCAATATCCCAATGAGGGCAGAGATGACAACAATCGGCATCAATACGTTTAGGAAGAACGGAAATCCGCCATTAGCATCCGGAACACCAGTTAAACCACCGAATACAAATGAAATCCCTTCATTTGCATAGGCCAGCAAACTTTCAAATATGGTCGCAAATCCACCAATCAGCCATGTTCCTACCCCTGTATTCAGCAAGGCATAGGCCAGGATCACCTGCAAAACAATCATAACGACCAGCGGTCGGTATCGAATCTTCTTTTTACCGTTGCTTGCGATATAAGCCAATCCAAAAACAACGAGTAAACCAAGAAGGGCAATTAGAAATTTCATTTGATCTCTCCTTTGAAGGTAGTTAAGCCGGATGTGAAATTCAGCTCAAAGGGTGCTTAAGCATTCTTATCAGTAATCTTTCAGAAAACTTATGAAGCGCTTACAATAAGTTCCGTTAATTTAAATATAAGTGTAAATTGTGTTCTCTGTACCTGAGACGAAGCCTCAAGTACAGAGAACATAACATTACTTTTGTTTGATAAGCTTGTGCTTGTTCAACCTTTTGCTTAATAAGAAGATGTAGACTGACCACCCTGCATAATCTTCACGCCAGAACTAGCACCGATACGAGTTGCACCCGCTTCGATCATTTTCTGCATATCTTCCAGGCTACGTACGCCACCGGAAGCTTTAACGCCAACGTCAGGACCTACAGTACGACGCATCAAAGCGATATCTTCTGGCGTTGCTCCACCTGTGGAGAAACCTGTAGAAGTTTTAACAAAATCAGCTCCAGCTCGCACAGCTGCCTGACAAGCACGTACTTTCTCTTCATCCGTCAACAGACAAGTTTCAATAATAACTTTCACCAAAGCTTTACCCGCAGCTGCTTCAACAACAGCACGAATATCTTGTTCAACGAAATCATCTTTGCCATCTTTCAAAGCACTGATGTTGATGACCATATCGACTTCAGTTGCACCTTTAGCAATCGCATCTTGCGTTTCGAAAGCTTTTGTCTCCGATGTAGATGCTCCCAAAGGGAACCCAATAACGGTGCAGATATCTACGCCAGTACCCTGCAACTGATCAGCAGCATAAGCAACCCAGCCGGGGTTAACACATACGGAAGCAAACTGATATTGCTTTGCTTCTTCAGTTAACTTGGCCATTTCACTTTGCGTTGCGTCCGCACGAAGCAACGTATGGTCGATCATTTTAGCTAATTGTGGTGTAGTCAATTGAATCTCTCCCTTATCTGAACTAGTTATTTTCTATACCCTTACACTAACATGAACATATGTAAAAATCAACTTGAACTTTTGTTCACAGTTACACTTGTATTTCTTCTCCGTTATATTTTCTTCCTAAAAAAGCAAAACATCCGCCCCTTTTGCGTGGCAGATGTTGTCATCCATATCCATTTGAAATTAAAATCGAAGTAATGCCTGCGCTGTGTACTGGTCCGTGACCAGAATATTTGCGTAATGACCTTTGAGCGCGGCGTGAATGGCTTCAATTTTGCGTTGTCCCCCGGCAACAAGAATTGATTTTTCCTTATTTCTCAACTCGGCCAGATCAATTCCAACGGTTCTGCTGTTAATCTCTTCACTGATCAACTGACCTTCCGCGTCGAAAAAGCGTGAACAAATGTCACCTGCACCGGAGTTCATCAGCAATTGTTGCTCTTCTTCATTGAAGTAACCGAGCCTGAACAATAATGCATCTTCTTTCACAGTACCCACGGTAAACAAAGCAATGTTGGCCTGTCTGCCAAGTTCCACGATTCTGCCGATATGTCGATCCGCTTCTACCATGTTTTTTACTTCAATGTTGTCGAAAATAACAGGCAGTGGCAAATACCTTGGTACCGTATGGAATGCCTCAGCGAACAAATGAACAATCTCAGCGGCGTACGTATTGACATGGGAGTGGCTTACGCCCCCCTTCAATTGCACGACTTCGACACCTTTAACCTGCTTGGGACGAAGCTGGCGCGCTACAGCATGCATGGTTGTTCCCCAAGTCACCCCAATGATATCTGCATCCTGAACCGTCTCTTGAAGGTAGTCTGCTGCTCGTTTGCTGATATGCTTCTGTATTTCCTCATCACTCTTCAATGGGGCAAAACACACAAGTGCCGTATCCAGATCATATTTCGACTTAAGTTCTCCGGCAATGATATCGATATCCTCCAGCGGGTCCATAATTTCAATCCGGACGTATCCGCGATCTTTGGCGTACTGAAGTAACCTTGATACGGTTGGACGCGACACGCCCAACCTTGCGGCAATATCCTGTTGGCTATAATCGGACTGATAATACAATTTCGCTGCTTCAATGCTTAATCGTTGCTTCTCCAGGTCCATTCCCATGTGCGCTCATCTCACTCATCCTATTGTCTTTGGAAAATAAATACTCGTCCTGTATATTATACATGGATTGAGTATCTGGTCACTATATAGCATCCAATTTAGTATCATGATCAATCCATTCATATCCCTTTCTGACGTATAAAACAAGGTAAACGATGCATACTACTGCGGTCGCTTCATCATTGCCAATCGCTTCACCCCATTAATCGCACAGAGAGGAAGAACTACATGTCTACCTTATTGTATATTACTGCCCATCCTCATGATCATGAAACCTCCTTCAGCATGGCTACGGGCAAAGCATTTATTGATGCGTATCGTGAAAGTCACCCTTCCGATGAGGTTGTTCACCTCGATCTGTATCGTTCGGATATCCCCCATATCGATGCGGATGTCTTCAGTGGTTGGGGCAAACTGCAATCGGGCAGTGACCTAACTTCCGAAGAGCAGGCCAAAGTAAGCCGTTTGAATGAACTGTCGGATCAATTTGCCACAGCAGATAAATATGTTTTTGTAACCCCGATGTGGAACTTCTCGTTTCCTCCCATTCTGAAGGCTTATGTGGACTCGATCTGCGTAGCTGGCAAAACATTTCGTTATACCGAACAAGGTCCTGTTGGACTGTTGTCTGACAAAAAAGCGTTGCATATTCAGGCTCGCGGTGGTATTTATTCCGAAGGCCCAGCGGCTCAGATGGAATCCGGTCATCGTTACTTAAGCATTATCATGTCATTCCTCGGTGTGCCGAAGCTTGACGGCATTTTTGTTGAGGGGCACAATCAATATAAAGACCGTGCAGATGAGATTAAGCAACAAGCTATAGAGCAAGCACGCACTTTCGCAAAACAGTTTTAAAGAGAGGTAGCTTCATCCCATCTTCTCGGTACTGAAAACCGACCTTTTTGAACACTCACTTAAAGTGTAGTAAACAATTAAAACAAAAATAAAACCCGCGTGCGTCCCAGGGATACCCCCAGGAAACACGCGGGTTTTCAATGTATAATCAACCTAGAGCTTATTGATGTCCAGCGCTGGCACGGCTCATGGTTTCCAGTTTACGTGTAATCGCATGACGGTCTACTTTCAATCCCCAGATCATTTCAATAATCTGCTCTTTCTCCTCAGGACTGTCGGCATGCTTCAGTTGCATTAACAGATCATGCATTTGTTCATTAATGCCTTCAAATTGAATCCATAAATCCTGTCTTACCTCTTTGGAATCCAGATGATGATTCGCATCGACTTCTTCCTTCAATGCTTGCAGAATAGCATCTTTCCATTCGTCATCACCTAGCTGTTTCGCAATGTTCAGGAGATCCAGATAATCGTCAACAAGAAGTGAGTTCAATTCAGCATGTGTTTTCATCGTTTATTGCATCCCCTTTTCGTCTATTTACCAAGTATTATACTCGGTATTTCAGGATATGCAATAGCTGTCGGAAAAAGTTGATTTATGTAGCCTGTCCCTTCAACCTGTGAACAAGCAAATTACACAAGACAAAACCGATCAAAACATACACACCGATCAAACCTACAATGCCTATCCATCCAAGATGACTGTAAAGCAGTCCACCTCCTGTTCCACTTACGCTTGAACCAAGATAGTAGAAAAATAAATACAACGCATTGGCCTGGGATTTGTGCTGATTGGCCACGAGTCCAACCCAGCTGCTTGCGATGGAATGACCGCCAAAGAAACCAAAGGCAAACAGGGCGAGTCCGATAATTTTGACCCAAAGCACTGGATGAACGGTACAGACTGCACCAGCCAGAATAATTCCCAGCGCGATTCCAAGCACATGTGACCTGCCGTACCGATCTGCCAGTCTGCCCATCCAGGTGCTGCTGACCGTGCCCATCAGATATACCACAAAAAGACTTCCAACGATAGACTGGCTAAGATGATAGGGTTCACCCGTTAATTCAAAACCGATATAGTTGAACAGGGTCACGAATCCCCCCATCAGGAGAAAACCGAGTCCATACAGGCATAACAGCCTTGGATTGCGACATTGTGACCACAAAAGAGGTATTGGATTTTTGAATCCAGTTGCAGCTTTGACAAAATGACGGGATGGCGGGATGACAAGCCAAAAAATAACGGCTGCGCACAGTCCAAGAATACCAATGAAACCCACAGCAGCCCGCCAACTGAACCAATCTGTCACCACACCGCTGATGAAACGCCCAGCCATGCCTCCTATCGAATTGCCGCTGATATATAGGCCCATGGCATAACCAAGACTCCTAGGTTCAATTTCTTCTGACAGATATGTCATGGCTATCGCTGGCAACCCTGCGAGTGCCACCCCTTGAAGAATACGAAGCAGAAGAAGCTCCGTATATCCTGGACTGAATGCGCTCAGCAAAGCAATGACAGAAGATATCACCAGGGCCGCTGTCATAATAAAGCGTCGGCCCACAGAATCAGATAAGGACCCGATGAACAGCATCGTCAGTGCCATAGCGATCGTTGTTACCGATAACGTAAGACTGGCGTGTGCCGGCGTAATGGAGAATGCGTCGCTAATCTCAGGCATCAGGGGCTGGAGGCTGTAGAGCAAAGCAAACGTGACAAAACCTCCGGCGAACAGTGCAAGGCTAATGTTACGAAACGTCTTAGTTCCCTGCTGAATCATGGATGTTCCAACTTTCTCAGTAAGAAAGCTTCTTGGATCGACTGTGGCCTGATCGCCGGTCAGTGAAGCCTTCCATTTATCGTTATTTAGTGAATAGTTTCCGCTCCATATGGGTCAGAAACTCATAACCATCTGGCGTTACGACTATTGTATCCTCGATTTGGAATCCACCAGCACCTAACTCGTAATATGGTACCTCAACACATAACACCATACCGGGCTCCAGTATCCGCTGGTCACCCGGGGAGAGGGTTATATCGTCGTACAGTTCCAACCCGATGGCATGTCCGACATGCTGACGTCGGTAATGTGGAATCCCTTCACGCTGTACGCGAGATACTGCCGCATGGAATACTTCCGACGCCTTGACGCCAGGGCGCACGGTTTCAAGTGCCGTCTCCCATCCATTTTTGACTGCATCAAAATGCTTTTTCATCCAGGCGGTAGGCTCCCCTGCAACAACCGTGCGGCCCGTATCTCCCCAGTATCCTTCTAGCTGTAGGCAGAGGTCGAAACGGACCTGATCTCCAACCTCAATCGTATGAAAATAATCTTCGATGAGTGGCAATGCACTGCGTGGCCCTGCCCCTACCGCTGTCATTGCCGGAGTTCCACCTGCTCGCATCACAGCCAGACGATAATGATCGGCAAGTTGCTTCTCATGAATACCTGCGGCAATCAGGTCAATTAGTTCCTGCTCAATACGTTCATTTAATTGGGCAGCCTGACGCAGTTGCTCGATTTCAAAAGGTGTCTTGACCAGACGGATTTCTCGGAACAACTTATAAGCGGGAATTACCGGTCTGTCAGGAACCTCCTCCTTGATTCTCGTCAGAATATCGGGAGCGATCCGCATCTCATCGATTCCAATCGGCTGATCTTCGATCTCAAGCTGTTTTAATGCTGCCTTGAGTGCTTCAACAGGACTTGGATGAATAACCGTCGTTTGCAGGAGAGAATAGAACAAATCAATGTCGTTAGTGGAAGGTTTGCCTTCAATTGAACCTTCCACGAAGAAATCACTGTAGGCAAATATATCTACCCCCGTGATACCAAACTGGGCCACAACGCCTAACCGATTCGTTGGAATGACGATACACGGCTTAGCAGATCTGTCGGCAGGCAGAACCGCATAAATCTGCATCGTCCAGTTGCTTGCACGCAGCTGGGACCCGATGACATAGTGAATGTTCTCCGGAGTAGTTGCAATCAGGGCACTTAGTCCCTGCGCTTTCATCACTTCTTCCGCCCGATCCCGATTCAGACCTGAGCTATGGGATAGATGCTGTGAATTATTCATTTTGATCCAGACCTCCTTTTGTTTTCCTGCGACCAAACAAACTTTCAAGTCCTGGTACAGAGCGCAGCACTAGTTTAATCGTCATAAACAGAGCCAGCGCAAAAGCGATCAGAACGACAGACACAACAGCAATTGTTGGGTCCTGCCATTTCTCCATATACAGGAATAGCTGTATTGGCAACGTGTAGCTATCCTGACGGAGCAGCAGCAGTGCAGCCTCTACCTGATCAAAAGTGAAGACAAAAGCGATTGACCCTGACAGAAGCAGGGATAGTCGGAGCTGTGGAAGTGTAATCGTGAAAAAAATACGCATCGGTCCTGCACCAAGGTCCGCGGCAGCTTCCCGATGAGCCGGGTGCAGATTGGCTAACGCACTGCCCACAATAGTGAGCACGAATGGAAGCACAATGACCGCTTCACCCAAAATAAGTGCAAACAGTCCGCCTGCAATATGCATTTTTGAGAATAAAATCAGGTAGGCGATACCCAGCGTAATTTTCGGCATAACCATCGGAGATACAAAAAATGCCCGTAAGATACCCGAGCCCAGGAAAGGGTATTGCACGATCGCTAACGCAGCAAGCGTACCTGTAATCAAAGCCAGCAGAACCGCCCCTGTAGAAGCAATAAGGCTGTTCTTGAATGCATCGAGAAATTGGGTCTGCTCACTCAGATTGGCATACCATTTCAAGGTTAGACCTTCTGGCGGAAATTTGCTGGCTGAACCTGAGCCTACAGATGTCAACATAATCATCAGCAGTGGCAGCAGCAAATAAATCGCTACGGCGCCCACAAAGATGTAGAGTAACAGTTTGGTGCTCCTGTTCGACTTAACCATACGCCTGACCTCCCTTACGGGAACGACGGAACATCAACGTTTCTGCTCCTTTATTCACAAGTAACGAGACAACAATGGAAGACACAAGTAAGAACAGGCTAGCAACCGCAGCCATCGGCCAGTTCGTGTCCAAAGTTCGCTGGTATATAAACACCGGAAGTGTCATGACTCTTCCCCCACCGATCAGTTGAGGTGTGGTGAACGCGGTGAGGCATAACGTGAACACAATCTGTACCCCGCTTGCTATACCTCTTGCCGATAAAGGCAGGGTAATGGTCAGGAATGTTCTCCAGCTGCCCGCCCCCAGATCCTGAGCAGCTGCCTTTAGGGAAGCGTCACTTTGGGACAACACATTCAGAATCGGGAAGACCATAAATGGCAGGAAAATATGGACAAGGGCCACGACAACACCTGTCTCGTTGTATATCATGCTGAATCCTTCCTCGGTTAGCCCTAGACGGATGAACAGCCAGTTCATGAAACCCTGTTTGGACAGCAACAGCTGCCATCCATAAGAACGTACAACCGCGCTGACCAGTAGCGGTAGGAACGTGAGCAGCAGCAACATTTGCTTCATGCCAGGTTTCTTTAGACCCGCTATGCAATAGGCCAGCGGATATGCAAGCAGAAGACTCCATAGCGTAACCTTTAAGGCAATGCGAAACGTTGTCCCAATCAGCTTCCAATAATAAGGGTCGGACAGAAAAGCACGATAAGCTCCTAAATCCCAGCCCCGAATAAGCTTTCCATTCTCATACATATCAAAGCTATATCTGCCAAAGATCAGCAATCCGCCCAGATACACGATGCCCATCAGAGCAAGTGCAGGCAATAGAAGCAGCAACCGGGTTACCCATGTGCGGTTTCCAAAGGAATACAGATTCACGATCCGTTCCGCGATCCGGTTCATATTCTTGCCCCCTGTACACGGTCATCAATGGGTTCGGATAACAAGAGTGCGTCCTCTGGTTCAAAGCCAATTTGTATTGGCTCACCTGGACTATAACGTGAAGCTCCCCGCTGATGCAGCACACTGGCCTGAACTAGAAAACCTTCAGCAATCTGCACACTGTATCGAGTATTTGCTCCGCCATAGACCGCTTCAATCACGTGTCCATCCAGCTTGTTCAGGCAATGAGTTGCATCTTCTCCAAGTCGAATATACTCATTGCGGATCGATAAGGAATGTCGTGCTCCCACTTTCGGTACAGCATTGCCACCACTGACTTTCACCAGCAATGAATTGCCGAAACATTCTACCCGAATTCCATTGACATCATGTCCTAACACTTCTGTCTCTAAGAGGTTGGTATCTCCAATGAACTTGGCTACGAAACTATCGGCCGGTCTTTCATAGATTTCATCAGGGGTTGCATATTGCAGCAGCTTTCCGGCGCGCATGACCCCAATCCGGTCAGACATGTTCATGGCTTCGCTCTGATCATGCGTTACAAAGATAAACGTTCCGCCGAACTCACGCTGGATGCGTTTCAGTTCACGCTGCATATCTAGACGCAGCTGCATGTCCAATGCCGAGAGAGGTTCATCAAGCAGCAGCACTTCGGGCCTGTTGATCAGTGCGCGAGCAATGGCGACGCGTTGGGCCTGCCCCCCGGACAGCTCGGATACAGCACGCCTGCCATAGTCTCCGAGTTGGACCAGATCAAGCATTTCACCTACCTGCCGTTGGATATCGGCTTTTGGTAACTTCTTCACCTTTAGTCCATAGGCAATGTTGTTGAATACATCCATATGAGGGAACAGCGCAAGCTGCTGAAAAATCATATTGCTATTGCGTCCATAAGCCGGGATGCCGGTAACATCCCGGCCTCCCAGCATAATGGTGCCCTGATCCGGCTGCTCAAGTCCGCCAAGCATGCGTAGCAGTGTTGTTTTGCCACAGCCACTCGGACCAAGCAAGGAAACGAATTCTCCCTTTTTCACTTGAAGTGTTACTTGATCAACGGCGGCTCGTTCACCATAAGTCTTCGTGACTTTCCTTGTTTCAATGGATATGGTCTCTTGTCCGCTGCTCATCTCTGATTCCCTCCCATCCATTCCGGGTTCAGAACAGAACCCGGAATCGTTGTGTACCTGGCAACAATCCTTTTATTGAAGCTTTGTTTTCACGAGTCGGTCCCATAGTTCCTTCCAGGAAGAGCTGTTCTGTGCAAGCACATCCCAGTCTGGATTAATGCCGTTACTTTGTGTTTCGACGGAGAAGGAAGGATCATCCTTGTACTTGTCCGGAACTGCAGCTGTCGTACTGGTTACCGGCGTACCCGTTGCTTCCGCGTATTGTGACAATGCCTCTGCGCTCAGCAATTCGTTAATAATTTCATTTGCAACACGTGCCTGCTCCGGTGTTGAGCCTTTCACTACCTGAAGTGTGTACGGGAAGGAGATGGCACCTTCGCTCGGATATGCTACGGCCAGTGGAGAACCGCCATCAATCCATGTCTGTGCAACCTGTGCACTGAATGGGGCAATGAGCGCATCACCTGACTCCAGCAGTGCCTTCAGCTGATCATTGGATGAAACCAATGTGCCAATCTGGTCACTGCGATCTGCCCAGAACTGGAAGGCTGGCTCGGGATTTTCATAGGTTGCGCCAATCTCTTGACCTTTTGCAGCAATAAGTGGGGAGATATAGGAATAGAACATGTAGTCCCAGAGCGCAGTTTTTCCTTTGAACTCCTCGTTGTCCCACAGATCGTTCCAGCTGGTAGGGGGTGTTTTCACCAGGTCTTTGTTATATACCAAGGCGAAACTAGAAACGCCCCAGACCACACCTTTATTGTCTGGCTTGTGGAAGGACTCCGGAATATCCTTGATATTGGTCACGATGCTGGTATCCAGTGGCTCCCACATGTCATCATTCAATCCTTTTGCCGTTGCATCTGCATTGAAGTAACCGAAGTTAACCACCGGATTGTTGGCATCAGCCTGCTTGCCTGCGACCATCTTTGGGTACATTACCGAATTGGAGGATTCCTCAAAGGTGACTTCAACGTTGGGATGTTCTTTCACATACTCGGCAACCACTTCTTTCGGAACGATATCCTGATTGGAGCCAGCCCAGATAAACATCGTCAGCTTAACTTTGTCTCCGCTTGCTCCTGAAGAGTCGGTCTCTCCGGCAGTATTACTTGAGCTGCCTGCCCCGCCGCAGGCGGAAAGCACCAATGTACCGGCCAGTGTTAGAGAGGCGAGGCTGAGAAAGCGTTTTTTGTTGGATTTGAACATGCAAATTCCCCCATCCATGTAGTTGGTTTTACCGATATGACAGAACTAGATAGTCTCCATACACTTGATCAATGCAACCCTATTTGCTGGCGTAACCCTTCCATAATATCGGATATCTCCCGTGGATCTACAGATAGGGAATCCCTATATTTCTCCTCTACAATGCCCATGGTCTGACGCTTCAGGTAGTCTCTTAGTGCAAGCGGAGCATTCAGCAAGGCCTGATTCAGCGTTACCTGGATCTCATCGCTCCATATGTCTTCAAATTGCTCCCGCGCCTTGCCATAGGCGAATTCCTCCTGCTGCCGTGGTCGCTTGGCTCGCATTTGTTCGGTATCGCTCTCGTTCAGCTCCAGGCCGTCAATCACAACACCGTATAACTCAAGGGCTTTCTCCGGGGATACTAGCCCCCTTCTTACATCCTCCAGAACTAGGCGTGGGTCACGTTCAAGTGGATCACCATATCCGCCTCCGCCTTGCGACAAGAACGTAACCGTTTCTCCAGGTTGAAGCAACAGCTCATCAATTCTTCCCAGATGATCCTCACTTGCACGTCCAGCATTAAGAATCGCTTCTCCATGTGAACCTACGCCGCCACCGAGCCTACCCCAAGGCTGAAACTCCATACGTTCCATGTTTCTGGCCGTCATCACCGTATCCGGTGTTAGAATTCTGACACATAAATCAATCCCGCTTCCACCGCGGAAGGTTCCTGCACCTGCTGAGTCGGCACGAAGACCATAATGTTCAATCAACACAGGCATCTCGGATTCCACCGTTTCCGCAGGAATATTCCGAAGATGACCGACCGCAAAATCCATGCCGTCAATCCCGTCTTTCATCGGCCTAGCTCCCGAACCTCCGCAGATCGGCTGAATTACGCCCACCTTTTTCCTGCCATCGGATGCATCTGTCATCGCCATCATGACGATGCAGGCTTGTCCAGCTCCTGCCGCGGGAACCATACTGCCCTGAGCTTTCCCCAGAGCTCCCGTGATAACGTCCATCAGCCGGATAAAGGTCGCAGCACGTGCCCCAACTGCTGCCATCGGCTCCGGGTTAAGTACGGAAGCAGGCGGCGCGTAATTTCGCACCATGCGAATCATGCCCGAATTCCAAGGAATCGTCGGATCGAGTGTACGGAAATAACGAATAAGTGCGGGCACCAGCATGTAATGCCCCTGTTGGTTGTGGGTAGGAATGTTGAATGAAGCCCTGACCTGAGGATCGGTGCCGCTAAAGTCCAGATGAATGTCACTACCTGCAATCGTCATTTTGCAGCGCAACCGGATAGGATAACCCCCTGGTCCTTTCTCCAGATAGTCCCAGAAGTCATAGGAACCGTCCGGGATATCCTGCACAATAGCACGTGCCTTCAGCTCGGCGTATTCCAGCAATTGTTCGATGCCCTGCTGGATTTTTCCCACGCCATAACGTGCAATGAGTTCCTCAAGCCGCTGTTCTCCCCGATTCAATGCCGCCATAAGCGCTTTAAGATCACCGAGATTTTGCTCCGGAATTCGGCTGTTGTCCAGAAACATGCGCAGGATCTGCTCGTTCAGAACACCAGCTTCATACAGCTTGACTGGTGCGATTCGAATGCCTTCCATATGAATATCGTAGGCGCTGGGAGACACACTCCCCGGTACCTTGCCACCCACATCAGAAGAATGAACAAAGCACATGCCGTATGCGATAATTCTCCCTTCGTGAAAATAAGGCTTGATGAGATGAATGTCTGGAAGGTGTGTGACCATGCCTTTAGTGGAATAAGGATCATTACATATGACGAGATCCCCTTCTTTCCAGTCTTCTATGCTGTTAATGGTCGCAGCAGCAGGGATGCCCAGGGACAGATTATAACCCGTCTCCAGCGGTGACCCGAACGTTTCCCCGGATGGAGATAAGAGGTAGGTTCCAAAATCGCCCGTTTCTTTGACAAAAGCGGTGAATCCTGTGCGCAGAACAACATTCGCCATTTCTTCCACGGCAGCTTGAATCCGGTTGTTAAAAATCTCAAGAAAGACTTTGTCGCCGATCATGCTTCCACCTCCCCAATCACGTTCCCGTGGACATCCCGGTATACCTTATATCCAGGCGGGATAAAGATCGTTGTATCATATTCCTCCACAATAATGGGCCCGGAGATGGGAGCATCCACCGATGGAATCTGTCCCCTTTTCAGTACCTTGGCTGTGTGCTGTACCTGGTCAAAAGTGATGATCCTTTCTTCCGCTGCACTCTCATCGAATGGCAAATCTGACGGATCTACCGTGTTATGGGTAGGTAAAACACCAACAATGGTTGCTCTGAGACTTACGAACATAACCTCTGCCTCTGGCTGACTGATGCCAAACACGTTTTGGTAAGACATATGGAATTTAATCCCTGCCTTTTTGGGATCTTCAATTTCTTCCAATGTCAGCGTGACCTCGAGATCAAAGGCCTGTCCCTCATATCGCATATCCGCACTGTATAGGCAATAAATATTGTCCAGCTTGACACCACGGGCTTCCTCATCGACCCAGCTACGTCCCTGGTTTTCCAATTCAGCAAAAAGAGAGCTTAATTCACCAGACTCCAGAGTCTGAGTACTTTTGTGTAACGTATGAACGAAATCATTGCGAAGATTGGCGACCGTGCAGCCCATGGCACACAGTGTTCCCGGAGATGGCGGGATCAGCACTCTGCCGATACCTACCTCGCGTGCCATCAGAAAAGCATGCATCGGGCCTGCTCCACCGTATGCGAGCAACGTAAAATCGCGGGGGTCAACGCCCTTGCGAGCCATGAGGGGAGAAAACTGGGCATACATATTGGCGGTTGCCACATCAAGAATGGCTTGCGCAGTCTGTTCGGCATTCAGTCCAAGCTTCTCTCCCAGATTGCCCAGAGTACGCTCTGCAAGTTCGGGATACAGACGCATTTGTCCGCCAAGGAAACGGTCAGCATGCAGGATACCGAGCTGTAGATAGGCATCTGTGGTTGTCGGCTCTTCTCCCCCGCGCCGATAACATGCCGGACCGGGGTTGGCTCCCGCGCTGCGTGGCCCCACCTTGAGTACGCCTACGGAATCAAGCCAGGCAATTGAACCACCACCAGCTCCTATAGCCGTTACATCAACAGCGGGAATGATGACAGGAAAATCTCCAACTTTGTTCTCAGAAGAATAGCTCGGTTCTTTGTCAATGAGGGCAACGTCAACGCTTGTCCCACCCATGTCAAATGTGATGACCTGATGAATGCCAGCTCGTTCAGCAATATGGGTCGCGGCGATTACACCGGAAGCAGGCCCGGACAGAAGCGTACGTACCGGCTCATTTGCCGCTCTGGCAGCCGTCATAATTCCACCGTTGGACATGGTGGACAGCAAGTTGGCTTTGAGGCCGTACGCCTGAATCCCTTCTTGCAGACGCAGGAAGTAAGACCCCATCCGGTCACCTACATAAGCGTTCATTGCCGTTGCGAGTGTTCGTTCGAACTCACGCTGCTGTGGCCAGATGGCGCTGCTTCGGCAGATGAACAGTTGCGGATAACGCTCCCTGATCAGATCTTCCGCAAGCTGTTCATGAGCAGGATTCACATAAGCATGCAAAAAACTAATTGCCAAAGCTGTAACACCATCCTCGACCAGCTCATGTACCGCTTGCAACAGCTGTTCTTGATTCAGTGGCTGGAGTATCCCACCACTTGCAATCACACGTTCATCAACTTCCTTAACGCGATGTCTCGGTACTAACGCATCTGTCTTGTCACCGTACAGATTGGTTGTATCCTCAAGTCGCAACCGCCGGATCTCAAGAATATCGCGGAATCCTTTAGTGACCAGAAGGCCTGTAACAGCACCACTTCGTTCAATTAACGTGTTGACGCCAAGTGTTGTTCCATGCACAAATAGATCAATCTCACGAATGTTCACGCCATTCGCCTTGAGTTGATCAAGTACGTTAAAAATTGCCTGTTCTGGAGCTGCTGCAATCGATGGCGTCTTTAGCGCCGCAATCACCCTGCCGTTATGGTCCATCACCAGCGCATCCGTGAAAGTACCTCCGATATCTATGCCTAAACGATAGATTGTGTCCACAAGCTCCTCAACTCCTTTATCACCGGGTCTCGTTCAAAGTGTTTTATTGGTTTTGCATGGTGAAATAACGTTTGACGTCATCGATCATTTGGTTGATATGATTCACCATTGCCGCTTCAGCCTGTTCAGGAGATCCCGCTACTATAGCATCCAGAATCTGCTGATGATCCACAACTAATTCACTTCCTACTCTCCGGCGAATATACGCGGTTTCCAGAAAATCGCGGCTTCTCTCCCATACCAGTTCAACCGCATGCAGAAGAATTTGGTTTTGAGCAGCATAAGCCAGCAATCTGTGAAACTCCCGGTCCTCCTCGTATGGTATAATATTCTTGGAAAGCAATTCATGCTGGTTCACAATCGATGCTTGCAACAGTAATATGTATTCTTTCGATGCACGCTGTGCTGCCAGAGAAGCAATCTCCCGCTCAAGTGCCCTTCTGGCAACGAGAACATCCACTAGGGCCTTTTCCCCAGAATGATTCAGCATCTGAATTAACTGTGAATTCACGCTTTTTTGCTGCAACTCTCTTTCTAATATCTTTATTCGATCCAGACCCTGTTCGGTCAAAGTCCTTCCCTTGCGCCCTTCCAGAACTGTAAAACCTTCAACATCCATCTCCATAAGTCTTCTTCCGATGGTTGCCTGACTCAGACCATACGTTTTGCCCAAAGTATGAACCAACGTACTGGCCCCGATGGGAGCGCTGGCGTCTCGAAGCTGCTTCAGCAGTTCGTATTCCAGCTCCATTTCGTTTAGCTCAGGACCCACTGCATTCACCCCCTCTTAAATACTTAATTGTTATTTATTGTGCTTTTAGTAGTTACTCATTGATGATTAACGATAGTATAACTTCAAGCCCTCTCAGTTTCAACAAATCTCATCAAATTAGTACGAATTATTCACTTCTGCTTTATTACTACGCTTTCTAATTCAACAGTAAAAAAGAGCATTTCACATCCTGTATTCCAACGTTTAGCTGGAGGATGCAAACTGCCCTTAAGGTAGTAATATTTTGAATCATGAACACACTCACGAATGAACAAATAAGGTCTCAGGACTTGAGTTGTTGCAGCAACTGCACACGGTATGCTTCACTTTCAAGGGATTGGATTTCCTTGTATTCTTCGGCAGTAAGCACTTTAGGTTCCCCGGCTGCCTTGGCAATCATATACACCTTCGCACTTTCTTCCACCACCTGAGTGCGGTAATAGGCTTCGCGGAGGTTTTTACCGGTCGTAACCAATCCGTGATTGACGAGAATGAGTGCCGTATGTTCTTCTACCTTTGCTGAGACTGCATCGGCAAGTTGTTTCGTCGTTGGCAGAACATATGGAACAAATCCGATATCACCTACCAAAGCGGACTGATCAGGGAACAAATGAGGCAATTCATCAAAAACGAGACTAAGTGCGATCGTATATGCCGGATGCGTATGCACAATGGCTTGGATATCAGGATTCACACGATAGCTGTAAAGATGCATCAATACTTCGGAAGAAGGGCGTGTTGTTCCCGCACGAGTCTCTCCTGTCTCGATATCAATGGCGATCCATTCGTCAGGCTCCAGATCCTCAAGTGCATAACCACTCGGAGACAACAACATCGTTCCCCCAGAGCGAGCGCTCAGATTCCCACCGGGTCCTACCACCAACCCTTGGGCAACTGCTCTGCGGGCATATTTCGTCAACTCTTCCCTTACTTGCTGTTCAGACATGTTTTCTCCACTCCTCATAATTTTCTTTTTAGCATTTTGTGTCAATGCTCATTGCATTAAATCTGTTCATTACCTTTTGATTTGATTCAGACTTTGGTAGTTTTCATAAGCTTCCTGCCACAGCTCTGTATCCTCAGGCTCATAGGTCTCGGGGGAAAAGGAAGCAGCCATGACCTCCCGTACCTCGGCCAAGCTACTCACTTCTCCATGCGCAAGGAATTGCAGCATGCAATTCCCGGCTGAAGTCGCCTCTGCCGGGCCTGCCACCACCGGGACACCGGCTGCATTGGCTGTAAACTGGCATAATAGGCGATTGTGTACACCACCACCAACCATATGAATGACACGAGGTCTTGTACCTGTAATCAACTGCAGTTCATCCAGCGTCTGTCTGAATTCCAGTGCAAGACTTTCCAGAATGCAGCGTACAATCGCTCCAGTCGTTTCGGGCACTGTCTGTCTGGTGAGACTGCATTGTTGCCGTATTCGTTCAGCCATATTCCCTGGCGCCAAATACACGCCATCTCCCGGCGATACATAACTTTGATGCGGCGTTGCCAAGGTAGCCAATTGAATCAGTTCTTCATGTGTAAAAAGTTGATTCTCCCGCTCCCATTGCCGTTTGCATTCCTGTAGCAGCCACAAGCCTGAACGATTTTTCAGGGTGCGTACTTTTCCACTTACCGTCCCTTCATTGGTGAATCCGAGTGTACGACTTCGGTCATCCAATACAGGTGTATCACGCTCCACCCCCATCAGAGACCAGGTGCCACAACTGATAAAAGCGAAATCCGAATCATTCGCAGGGATTGCTGCCAAAGCAGATGCCGTATCATGTGAGCCCACAGAGACTACCTGTATCGGTCCAGTCCGTAACTCGGCGCACAACTCATTTGTTAAATCACCCAGCACGGTACCCGGTTGAACGAGTTTTGGAAATAATGTTTCCGGTATACCAAGACGCCCAATCAGGTGTTCATGCCAACGCGCCTCTCCTGCATGCAACAGCCCGCTGGTACTTGCAATCGTATACTCACAAGCCTGCTGACCGGATAGATAATAGTGAAACAAATCCGGCATAAATAACATGCGCACATCCGGGCGCAAACCTTCGGCCTGCTCTCGTACACTGCCTAGCAGTTGAAATACTGTATTGATCTGCTGCGGCAAAACGCCGGACATGGCATACAATTCTTCTTCTTTCACCATGTGCAGAACTTCTTCCATCCACTGTGCGTTGCGTGCTTCCCGATAGTGACGTGGGTTCGAGCACAACCTTCCCGCACCATCCACCAGTCCATAGTCCACTCCCCACGTATCCACAGCTATAGAACGGACCGATGGAGAGATGCCTTGCGTCCCTTTCACAATGCCTTGTTTTAATTCATGAAAAAGTCGCAAGAAATCCCAATACAATCCGCCCCCCAGTTGCACGGGTTCATTGTTGAATCGATGAACTTCTTGTAACGAGAGTCTGCTTCCATCAAAAGAACCCCGGACTACGCGTCCACTCCCAGCGCCGTAATCGGCAGCAAGCACATGTGCTGCTTGATCGCCCATTCTTTCAAGCCTCCTTAACTCTAAGCGATAAGCCGTATTCGAGTTCTGAACACAGCTTTCAAGAGAACGCCATGTTACCTCAACTCACAAGGAACATGGCGTTTGACAGGAATGGAACTTTATTTTAACGATACAACGGGCCAAATACACTGCAAGCACGGTAGTCTGCGCTCTCCGGCTCACTTGTGCCGAACAATCCCCATGCACGCGGACGGAAAATTTCCGTTTCAGGTACATTATGCATATTTACCGGAATGCGAAGCATGGAAGCGAGTGTAATCAGATCAGCACCGATATGTCCATACGAGATGGAGCCATGGTTGGCGCCCCATTGATTCATAACCTCGTATACGGAAGTAAACGCTCCCGATCCGGTTAGAACAGGTGCAAACCAGGTGGACGGCCAGGTTGGATCTGTCCGCTGATCCAGCGTATCATGCACATCTTCAGGCAGATCGACCGTGTAACCCTGAGCGATTTGCAACACTGGTCCCAGTCCTTTAACCAGATTCAGACGTGTCATCGTTACAGGCATGCCACCTTTGGTCAGGAAATCCGCTGAATAGCCGCCCCCGCGGAAATATTCTACGGATGCCGGTCTCCAGGATGTTGCTTTTAGGCAGTCCTGTACTTCCTCATCTGTAATTTCCCAGAATGGCTTGAGTACAGGCTTACCATCTCTGGACTGTTGCCCAGTGCCATCCAAAGCTGCGGAACCGGAGTTAATCAGATGCAGGATGCCATCCTTCGCGTTTCCTTCCAACTGGTGCCCCGTCACACGCTGTACTGAATCTGGACTCCAATACGTACGCACATCAGCAAAGATCTGTGCCGTATGTGTCAGCAGCGAACCGAATAACATCGATACCCCGTTCAGGCTGTCATTCTCCGTTGCAACCAGATAAGGCGCACGTTTGCCATTCCAGTCAAAGGAAGAGTTTAATATCGACTCCAGAAAATCTCCGTTAGGTGAATGATCTGTCCACTGCCGTTGTCCCTGGAAGCCGGATACAATCGCGTGGTGGCCCATCGATTCCTCTGTGAAACCAAGCTCAGCCAATCTTGGATTGCCCGCCATCAAGTCACGCACAATTTGGGTCATTTTCACAACGGTCTCCCATTCGTACTCTTTGCGTTTGCGATCCGTTTGCAGATGGGCAGCGTTGTTGTCCGGACCTTCGTTACAATTCTCCTTCACCCAGGCCAGTGCGAGCTTATACTCTTCAGGATCGTAGATTTCTTCTTCAATACGACGAGTGAGCTCGCTCATATCCACATATTCGTTCCTCATGCCCAGATACTCTTGGAAAAATGAATCGTTCACAATCGAACCTGCAATCCCCATGGATACCGATCCAATGGACAGATACGCTTGCCCTTTCAAGGTAGCGGCTGCCAGACCCGCACGGCTGAACCGGAGTAATTTCTCACGCACGTCATCGGGAATTGTTGTATCCCCGCCGTCCTGAACATCCTCTCCATAGATCCCAAAGGCCGGAATCCCCTTCTGTGCATGGGCAGAGAGAACTGCCGCCAGATATACAGCACCCGGACGTTCAGTTCCGTTAAAACCCCAGATAGCTGTTGGAGTGGATGGTGACATATCCATCGTTTCCGTACCATAACACCAGCATGGTGTCACGGTGATCGTTACGCCCACATTGGAACGACTGAACAGTTCAGATGCTGCGGCCGCTTCGGCCACTCCGCCAATACAAGTCTCGGCCACAACACATTCCACCGCGGACCCGTCAGGATAACGCAGTTCGGCTGCAAGCAGTTCCGCAACAGATGTCGCCATCCGCATCGTTTGCTCTTCCAGTGACTCCCGAACACCCTTGCGTCTTCCATCAATCGTGGGACGAATACCAATCTTGGGGAAAGCCTGCTTATAACGATAATCCTGATGTGTCATACTGGAATGTCCTCCTTCAATTCGTTTCATAGAATTTGGGTTGAATTGAGAAACCTTCTGTCTGATCCATATGCATTGATTGGAATGAGATAATGACGGAAATACAACCGATACCCGAGTGGCACACAAGAGCTGCATACACAGATTATCAAGAGTACTACTTGAGTGTTGAATGCGTTTACATATATTAAAAAATAACAATAAACCACTTCATTAATTAGCTATGTATGTAGTTCCTCTATTCAAGAAAATGGAACGTGCATGAGCGAATTCAACGAAATGGTTTATGTAGTAAAAACGTTCAGAACCCTTTAGGGTTATCGGTAACCCTAACATAGCATGAGCCTATCTTGCTGTCAATTGGCATTATCCTATAGAATGGTAAGACTGACTATGTTGCGGAAAGGTTAGATTCTAATGATTACCATTTACGATATTGCCAAAAAAGCCAACGTCTCCGCCATGACGGTCTCCAAGGTCATTAATCATACAGGCCGCATAAGTTCCGCGACACGCGAACGTGTGCAACAGGTGATCGACGAACTGGGTTACATCCCGAACTCCAATGCACGCAGTCTTGTGCTTCAACGAACTCAGATGCTCTCCCTTCTTATTACGGATATTACCAACCCATTTTATACAACACTGGCCCGTGGTGCTGAAGATGCAGCCCATCTTCGTGGGTACCGTCTTTTATTCGGCAATAGTGACGAGGATTACCATAAGGAAAAGGATTACGTGGATGCGATTCTTTCTACTCGCGTGGATGGGGTGCTCTTTGCCCCAGCAGGAGATCGTTCTCTCACTCATCTGAAACAGCTGCAGGAACGTCACATTCCGTTTGTCTTTCTGGACCGCACCGTACCTGGCATTACGTCAGATATCATTGCCGGAGATAGCCTGGAAGGCGCGATTGAGCTGATCCGATATCTGGTGCAATTGGGGCACCGGCGCATTGCACTGGTCAATGGTTCTTCGGAGGTTTCTACCGCCAGACTGCGGGAGGAAGGTTATATAGCGGGTTTACGTGAGGCCGGAGCTGATATTGATCCCGAGCTTGTGCTTCGAACCGGGTACCGGGATTTCAGTGATGTAGAGGGACTGAATCGACTACTCTCTCAACCGGATCAACCAACAGCCATTTTTGCCGCCAACAACATGCTGGCGATTGGGGTCATTCGGCTTTTGCGCAAAAGAGGACTGCGTGTACCAGAAGACATTTCTGTTGTGTGTTTCGACGATTTGGATCTGGCTTCTGCTTTTGATCCTTTTCTAACTGTAGCTGCACAGCCAGCATATGACTTTGGATTTCAGGGCGTACATATGCTGATTGACCGGATTGAAGGCAAGGCTCCTTCCGAAGCCCAAACCATTATTCTACCGTCAGAACTGCGTATACGGGCCTCTGCCTCCGCCCCACGTGAGCCAAAATAGAGTTAAGCGCGTGAGTTGACAAAATAATATCGTGTAAATGATTAGTCCCACTTATCTAGATTAGATTCAATTCAGATTTTAAAAATGTACAACATGAACAGGGTGCACCGGAGATTACGCTCTGGTTGCACCCTGTTTGATGTTCATACGTTAGAATGACCCAATTCGTCTGAACCGGTTGGTTCGTCAGGTTCATTCAGTTTCATTTTGGTTCCATCCGAGCCGATATTCTACCGCTCCGACTGTAATGCAAGAGCGACCTCACGAACGAGTCCCGGGAACCAGTCCATCAAAGGTTCGAACGTATATCCCGCTTGTTCAGCCTTGGTCGTCTCCATCGTCCATGATTGCTCAATTCCGAAGGGTGACATGTCCTCTTTCACCGTTTCCGTGAGGATCTGGGACTGCATGCCCGTGACCGTCTCGATCAGATGTATCATGGCTGACAGCGTAATCGTACCCTTGGAAGCTGCATTCACCGGACCGGTAATGGACGAGTGTCCAAGCCAAGCAAGAAATCTTGCCGCTTCGGTGGAATTGATAAATCCAATCTCCGCATCCGGATTTGGCATGCCGATCGGTTTTCCTTTTTGCACATGTTCAATATGAAAATGAAGTCTTCTCGTATAATCATCAATCCCGAGTACAATGGGAATGCGCATCGCCACAACCGGGAAATCCGCTTCCTGGAAAAATACAGCCTCCGCAAGCCGTTTGCCTTCTCCATACGAAAAATCCGCCGCACTCCCATACTGTAATGGATATGTATACGGGTCAAAATCCGTTTCCTTAAATCCAGGTCTGGGATCACCGTACACCGAGAGTGTGGATGTCAGAACGTATCTTTTGGTGCGGCCTGCAAAAGCTTCACATGCCGCTTTCGCCGCATCCGGGGAATAACAGATATTGTCGTACACGACATCCCACATGTCTGTCTGCGCAACCTCTGCCAGAGATTCCGGGTCTTCACGATCCATCTTGATTCGGTTTACTTCGGGTCCGAAGTCAACATCCGTTTTACCACGAGTGGCGACTGTGATCTGAGACTTCCCTTCCCACAGCAAGTGATCCACCAAACGTTTACCAAAAAAACGTGTACCCCCAAGTATAAGTACTTTATTCATCCCAAAAACCTCCTACCTTGTTCGATTATGTTTAACAATTTGAAGCATGCTGTGAGCATTCCGTTGAAACTCATATGAAGTTGGTTCTTCGGATACCGTGTACCCAAGCTCTTCAAGTATTAATTTTAATTCATCCATGTGTTTGTAACGTTGGCCAGACAGATCCACTGTTGGAAAAATGCGAACCTCTCGTTTGGTCACACGCAGCAGCTCCATTACGGTGGCAACATGAAAATCAACATCCAATCGATCCGCATACGTAAACAGGAAATGGGCGGATAACGTCAGATCGAATTGTTCATCCGCAAAGGGTAGATCCGGGAGCACAGACGCCACATAACGGTCAGGAAACATTCTCATATCTGCGATGCAATCTGTGATGGCACGAGTTCGTTCTTCCTTTAACCCCTGGATTGATCCAAATTGATCCCACACATATATGCTTTGCACCGGTTCCATCTGTTTCATCGTATGCTCAATGTCCTGAAATCCCTTTACTTCAAGCTCGTCGATCTCATATTCGTAGGCAATATCCACGGCCATGGGGTCTGCACCCAACTTGCGCGCCTGGCTACTGAACGAACATGCTCCGCCGGGACAATCCAGAATCGACTTGCCAGTAATCTCCTCTACCGTTAAGTTGAACATCTTCATATATTCCTCGAAGGTTCTTCCTATGAAAACAATCTGTGACAGTTCCAAACCACCAGAATCATTGACACGGTTGTCTTCTCTGCTGTTCTTCTGATCATCTCTAATGTTGCTCTGCTCATCTCTGCTCATCTCGTCTCAGCTACCTTTCCTGTTTTTGAATCAATCGTTAGGGAACACAAGCCCAATCTGCTTCCGAATCTGATCCATGACCTGCATCGTAACATAAGAACGTTCATACGTGTTCATGTCAGACTCCTTTTTGCCTTCCTGAACCAGATTCACGAACTCCTCCACTTCATAATACATCGCCGGATGGTTTTGTTCGACTGTGAGCTGCTCCACTGTACCGTCATTGTAACGTATCTCTGCATGTTCCGGTGAGCCAATCTTGTCAATGATGATGCTGCCCAGCTCCCCCATAATTTCGCTTGGCACATGAGAGTTGGAGATTTTGGAGTATGTAACAACCGCATCCATCCCATCATAATCCAGCAGCACACTGCCTTGTCCATCCACGCCAGATTCCAGCATCATCGCTTGGGATTGAACCCGGTTAGGTGCACCGAACAACGTAATCAATGGGTAGAGACAATACACACCGAGATCCATTAACGCCCCATTAGCGAGTTCAGGCTTGAACGCGTTCAGGACAATCCCCTCTTTGTACTTGTCATAACGCGAAGAATACTGAGAGTATCCTGCTACATATTTGCGGACAGGACCGATTTTATGCAGGCTCTTCTGCACCATTTTGAACTGGGGAACAAGGGTCGATTTCATCGCTTCCATGAGCAGAACCTCGTGTTCTCGTGCTGTATCGATTATGCTCCGAACTTCGGCGCTATTTGCAGCCAGAGGTTTCTCGCACAATACATGTTTACCGTTTCTCAGAAAAAGCTCAGCCTGCTCTGCATGAACCGTATTCGGTGTTGCAATGTAGACTGCATCAATCACATCACTTGCCGCCAACTCTTCCAGATCGGTGAAACGGTGTTCAACATCATATTTATCTGCAAATGCGTTAGCCTTATCTTCAGTTCTTGAATACACGGCGGTTAATTTGAAACCTTCAACCTGTGCTGCGGCTTCAAGAAGCCTTTCTGTAATCCAGTTGGTACCCACTACTCCAAAACGAACCATGCTTACCTACCTCTTTCATCTATAAATTTCATTTGAGATATAAACCACTTCCATCCTATATATTGTAGCTCATATTTCGTTCAGATTGAAGGAAGGTACTTTATCCCAGATATTGATATCTTGCTTTTTAAGTTGAAACTTCGTCAATCCCTTGGAATCAGGGGTATAATTAGAGATGAGGTGATCACCATGGAAAGTCCAGATCAAGATCGCATACTGCCCGAATCTATAGATGAAAAATACTGGCATGCCATCATCAACAACGATAATTCTTATGATGGAACGTTCTTTTACGGTGTGCAAACAACGGGCATTTTCTGCCGACCTTCCTGTAAGTCCAGAGCACCCAAAGCTGAAAATGTGCTGATATTTCAACATGTTGAAGAAGCATTGGCACGAAAGTTCAGACCCTGCAAACGTTGTAAACCAACAGGCGAGCGTGTACCTGATCAGGAGTGGATATACGGGATCACTAATTACATCGAACATCATTACGCCGAACCTCTAACCTTGGATGTCCTTGCCACAGTAAGTCATGGCAGTCCTTATCACCTGCATCGTGTGTTCAAGCGGATTACAGGCCGCACACCGGTTCAATATATTCAGGATAAACGAATTACCGAAGCCCGGAAGTTGCTTGAACATACCGGACTTACCGTCACCGATATTGGCCGCCATGTCGGTATACCTAACTCAGCTTATTTCATCACTGTATTTCGCAAACACACAGGTCTCACACCTGCACACTACCGCGAAAGGCATGAGAACTTATGAAGACAAATCTTACTTACAAAGTACCCAAAACGTTACTCAATAAGGGGACAGGGTTCCTTAATGGATATACACATACGCTGAATCCTTACACAGGCTGCGCCTTCGGTTGTTCCTATTGTTATGTCAGACAGATGCCTGTCTCCTTATTTCGCAAAGAAGATTGGGGGAGCTGGGTGGATGTGAAACAGGAGGCTTCTCGAGTGTTCGCCAAAGAATTGCAGCGTGCCTTACAGAAAGGGAAGGTCACTCTGTTCATGTCCTCCAGTACCGACCCGTATCAACCCGCCGAATACAAGGAGTGTATCACGCGTTCATTGCTTGAAACGATGGTAAAGCATCCGCCCGATTTTGTATTGGTCCAAACCCGCAGTCCACTCGTTACCCGGGATATAGATCTGCTACAGCAGTTAGGTGACCGGGTCCGGGTCAGCATGACGGTGGAGACGGATCTGGACGATATGCGCAAGCATTTCAGTCCTTCCGCTCCCCCAATTGCAGGCCGAATACGTGCACTGGAACAGTTGCGGGATGCCGGAATACCGACACAGGTTGCGATTGCTCCCGTATTACCCAGCAGTGAACAGTTTGCAGCAATCTTGAGACCTCTGGTTCAGCGTGTATGCATTGACGATTATTTCATGGGCGATGGCAGTGAGGGCAAGCGCACCCGTCGCCTCGGTATGGAGTCGCTCTATCAAGAAGTGGGGATGGAGCACTGGTATCATCCAGATGCGTATCAGACTGTTGTTCAGCGGATGAAAAACGTTTTTGCCGAGGATGAGATTTGGATTAGTCAGGCGGGATTTGAGCCCTAAATGGCTATATAAGTTGAATTAAAGAATATTTACACTGGACACTCCAATGACCGAACAACCTTCCGATCGCTGTTATCTCCAGTTTTTTTGATTTAATTAAAAATAGCCCCTTTCCTTGTTTGAAGGAAAAGGGGCTAATCATTATGACATAAGCCTTAATGGCTATCTTATTTATCCAATGTATACAATGGCAGATCCACCGGCAATGCAGCCGGGCGCTGACACGAGCTTTTCATCTGGTAAAACGTCTGCTCATCTGATGAATCATGGAATGCCCACATGGCCTCAAGTACGTGGTATGCCAGTTCCCCGCTCGCACGGTGTGCACGTCCACTTTGGGCTGCATAGGCCATATCTGCCACACCGATGCCGCGTGTATTTTCCTGATATCCTGGGAGAAGCGGAACTTCCGTCCATTCATGTTCACCTAGCAAGCGGTAACGAACGGGACCGCCGAAGGTGTTGGGGTCAGGTACCTGCAATGTACCGTGTGTGCCATATATCTCAATCGGTGGCAATGCACTTCCGCCAAATACGTCAAAACTTGTAATCAGTGTGCCAATGGCTCCCTGTTCAAACTGTAACAGACCGGTAACGTGTGTTGGAATTTCAACGGGAACCGTTTGGCCTCTCTTTTTCTCACTCGTAATCGTGCGTTCTTCCATGGCTTTACCTGTCATGCCCGCAATGGACTTGATCGGCCCCATCAGTTGAACCAATGCCGTGAGGTAGTACGGACCCATGTCGAACATTGGCCCACCGCCTGACGCGTAATAAAACTCCGGATCTGGGTGCCAATGCTCATGACCACGGCTCATCATAAATGCGGTCGCCGCCACTGGCTTGCCGATCACTCCTTCCTCCACCAATTGAAGTGAAGTCTGGATGCCTGATCCAAAGAACGTCTCTGGTGCGCAGCCTACGAGCAGTCCTTTACGCTTCGCTGTTTCGAGTACAGCCTGACCTTCCTCACGGGTAACTGCGAGCGGTTTCTCCACATAGACATGCTTGCCTGATTCGAGTGCCCGCAAGCATACATCCGCATGAACGGAAGGAATCGTCAGGTTGATGATCAGCTCAATCTCGGGATCAGCCAAAATTTCGTCGACGCTGTATACGTTAGGCACGTTATAGGCTGCTGCCTGCTCCTCGGCACGTTTCCGGTCGAGATCCGCAACAGCAACAAGTTCCAGCACCTCGAATCGGTGACAGTTTTCCATATAAATACCGCTGATTTTACCGCAGCCAATAATGCCTACTTTCATTGTTTTCATACCTGGGGCTCCCTTCGCCGTGGATCAGAAATGGTTTATCCATTGAGGATGAATGGTTAACACTGAAGTTACGTTTGCAATCAAACTACAATCTCATTAGTTCTGGTTGTCCGCCATACCTGTGTACACTTCGGTTGATGCACTTACTCGACTCTTGGCAAGCTCTTTGCCTGCTGCTGTCCATTTGAATCCGCTGCGCATCATTTCAGTCACGGGTTTCATGTCAACAATGTCTGCATGGTGTCCCAGTGAGTTGTAGAATACCCGTCCTGCGCCCCAGCGTTTCGTCCAGACAACAGGCATATCCACCGGTCCATTCGCCGCATGCGGACCAGTCACCACTGGGAAACGAGTTGTTGCCAGCACTTCCACTGCCGGGTCTACGTGCAGGTAGTACTGTTCACTTTTCACCTGAAAATCTTCAATATGATCCAATAACGGGCTAGAGCCACGCTTCATGTTAACCATATACTCCACACCATCGTTACCTGGATGAGCAACCCATTGTCCACCCGTCATAAACTGCCAGTCTACGTTATTTCGGAAGGCATCACACATCCCGCCATGAAGACCAGCCAAGCCCACACCGCTCTGAACAGCCGCTGATACGTTATTGACCAATTCCTGCTCAATCTGTCCCATCGTCCACAATGGCACGATCAGATCCAGACCCATCAGCTTCTCTGCATCCGCATAAGACTCCAACGTATTCGAGACTTCAACCTCAAACTGCTCTTCCTTCAAAATACGTTCAAAAATCGCTGCTACCTGCTCCGGTTCATGTCCATCCCAGCCGCCCCATACAATCAGTGCTTTACTCATCGTTTATTCACTCGCTTTCGCCTAGTTTTGTGTGTTCTATCCTATTTCTGACGTCACTGTCTTACTTGCTCACATCTCTTCAAGCGTCACCCAGCGCCGTTCTGTTACCGAACGTTCTACCGCTTCCAGTACAGCCTGACAAGCGACCCCATCGTGGAAACTCGGTGATGGTTGGCGTCCTTCAGAGATTGCTGTTACTAGCTCCAGCATTTCATGGGTGAACGTGTGCTCGAATCCAATCGTATGTCCGGCAGGCCACCAGGCTTCAGCATATTTATGTGCCGGATCGGTTGCCAGTACACGGCGGAATCCCTGTACGTCCTCTTCATCCTTTGTAAAATACACTTCCAGTTCATTCATCCGTTCAAAATCAAATCGTACACTGCCGAGACTGCCGTTAATCTCAAACGAGTTTGTACTCCGATGCCCCGCTGCAAAACGTGTAGCCTCGAAGCTGCCCAGCGCCCCTCCTGCGAATCGTGCCAGGAACAACGTAGCGTCGTCGACGGTCACTTCTCCTTTCGGTGCATCCGCATTCGAACTGCCCTTTGCACTCAGCCCGGTCATCTCTGCTGCAAGTGGTCTTTCTTTGATGAATGTTTCGCTCATGCCGATGACTTCCTGGAATTCACCAACAAGGAAACGAGCCAGATCGATTAAGTGCGCGCCCAGATCCCCATGGGAACCAGAGCCAGCCACTTCTTTTTGCAAACGCCATACCAGCGGGAACGAAGGGTCCATGATCCAGTCCTGCAAGAAAAAAGCACGGAAATGATAGATCTTACCCAGTCGTCCGCTCTCCACCAGATCCTTCGCTAATTGCACCGCTGGTGAGAAACGGTAGTTGAACCCGACCATATGTGCGACTCCAGCATCCTCTGCTGCCTGAAGCATCTCACGCGAATCCGCAAGTGACAGGGCCAATGGTTTTTCACAAAACAGATGTTTGCCCTGACGAGCTGCTTCCAACGCAATTTCCTTATGGGCATCACTTGGCGCGTTAATATCAATCAGATCGATATCATCCCGCTTCACCAGTTCGCGCCAATCCGTTACACTTTCGGACCAGCCGAACTGATTTGCTGCCTCCTGCACTCCCTGCTCGTTACGTCCACAGATCACAGACATCTCAGGCTGCAGCGGAGCAGACGGGAAAAACATCGGCAGACTGCGATAGGCATTACTGTGGGCCTTCCCCATAAACTTGTATCCAACCATTCCGACACGAAGACGATTTGACATGGTCATTTCCTCCTTTGGAATAATAAAAAGTCTTTCAATATGTGTACCAATAAACTATTAACGGATAGACGAAGCACGGATGATCAGTTCGGTAGGCAACAACGCTCTCGCTGATTCGGTTACCGCTACAACAGAGTTATTCGCTTGATGTGTGTCACCCACAGACCCATGCATAAGCTTCGATGCTGCAAGTTCACCCATTTCAAAAAATGGAACCCTTACGCTGCTCAGCGGCGGAACCGCCATCTCGGCGGCATCGGAGTCGTCATAACCCACAAATGCCGGGAAATCCGCAGGCCCTATTCCCCGCTCACGCAAACCATGCATGACCCCAATGGCCATCCGGTCATTGGCCGCAAATACAGCATCAATCTCATGTAGGCGATCTGCTACAATCGCTGCCGCCTCAATGCCACTTCGTCTACTATAATTCCCCTCAAGCAATAGACTCGGGTCCAGCTCCATACCTGCTTCTTGCAGGCCAAGACGGACACCTTTCATTCGCTCCTGGCTGTTGGAGTAGCTGTCCGGACCATTGAGAAAAGCGACTTTGCGATATCCCTGATCCGTAAGATGACGTATGGCAAGCCTGCTTCCTTCCACATGATCCGCATCCACTTCCGTGAATGATTGGCCCTCAAAATGCTGATTCATGACACAGAATGGGTGTCCTTCCTGGTGAAGCTGCTGCATGGCCGCCAGTTCTTCATGATCGTCTCTGGCACCTAGGATAATGCAAGCGTCCACTTTCTGACGCCGGAACAGATCCGTATAATTCATTACTTCACCAGGTGTCCGGAACATAACCAACAGGTCCATGTTATTGTCTCTGGCTTTGCTTCCAATCCCACTCAGCATTTCCGAGAAAAAATACGCCGAGAACAGATGCGCCTTCGGAACATAAGGTAATACCACGCCAAGGTTCCCGCTTTTACTTCTGGCAAAACTGCGAGCAAGAGCGCTGGGCACATAGCCTAACTGTTCGGAAGCTTCAAGAACCTTGCGGCGTGTCTCTTCTTTAATAGGACCTACCCCATTAAGCACCCGGGAGACCGTTGCCTCGGAAACACCCGCAAGATCAGCCACTTCTTTACGAGATGCCATGAATTTCAACCCTTTCTAGCTCATCATTAAATCATATAATGGTTAAAAATAAATATTTATGTACGCGCGTACATTTTCTCATGCCATGTAACCGTTGTCAATGCTTTTAACACAAAAAATAATGAGGGCTGTGGATTAATCCAAGCCCTCATTATTATCTTACCAGAGATGGTACTTTCAATGATTCAAGCACCTGTAATCTTAGGGGTTCAAGTTACTTATCAACCTCAATACAACGATTTCAGTTGATCCTATTTGTTCAATTATGGAGAGTCCAGCTCACAACGTGGTTGTAACGCCATGATCAACGGAGGATTGACTAAACTCAGCCTGCTCCATCGTTTTCACAAGATTCGGAATGCGGTCCGATGGTTCTGGCGTGGATTGGAGCTGTCTTACTTTGTGCAGCACTTCTTTGTTAGGTAAGAAGTGTTGGGAACGAATAAACCGAATTGTTTTGGTTTTGGCACGCATGACAATCGAATCCGTCTCGGCGCGATCATCCGCAAGATACCGTACCCCTCCCAAGATCTCACCTGGCGTCACACCCGTTGCGGCAAAAATGACGTCCTCTGTACCGATCATATCCTGCATCGTTAACACTTTGTATGGATTATCAATCCCCATCTGCAGACAACGCTGGAATTCGTCGGCGTTGGCAGGCATCAAGCGGCCTTGAATCTCGCCCCCAAGGCAAGATAACGCTGCGGCTGCCAACACACCTTCTGGCGCTCCTCCAGATCCGACATACAGATCAATGCCTGCCTCCGGGAAGGCGGGTGCCATTGCACCCGCAACATCACCGTCACTGAGGAACTTAATTCTCACGCCAACCTTGCGTAGCGTCTTGATTGTGCTCTCATGTCGTACGCGATCCAGAATCATCACAGTAAGGTCCGAGATGTTTTTGTTCAATGCGGCAGCGGCTTTCTCCAATGTGACTTCTACCGGGTCTTCAATGCTGACCTTGCCTACAAGCGCAGGCCCTACCGCAAGTTTCTCCATATACATGTCCGGCGCGTGGAGCAGGTTACCTTTTCCCGCCACTGCAATAACCGATAGAGCGTTGTTTAGTCCTTTGGCTACGATTTCTGTACCTTCGAGCGGGTCTACAGCCACGTCAACCTCAGGCCCCTCAGCGTTGCCCACTTCCTCGCCGATGTACAACATGGGGGCTTCATCCATTTCTCCTTCACCGATTACCACCGTGCCGCGAATGGACACGGAATCGAACATGGCGCGCATGGCCAAAGTAGCCGCTTCATCTGCACTGTTCTTGTCGCCTCGTCCCATCCAGGGTGCTGAAGCTAACGCAGCCAATTCTGTTACTCTGACAATTTCCAACGCCAGTTCGCGTTCCATTTTTCCCACTTCCTTTCCAATTTCCAAAAGCATAACGTGAAAGCGGTACTAAATCCATCGCAAATCCATATGAAATTGATCTGTAATCGGCGTAGCAGCGCCTTCTAAACGATTTATCCCTTATTTATCCAATTAATATTTTGATTGATTCTGCTCCTTTTTCGGCTGGTTTTAAGAGTACAATCCACCTGATTCCTCACTTGAATTATTAATTTCATTTTCCATTTAACAAACAAAAAACCAAATGCTTCAATAGAGTGAATTACACGCACGTTTCATCCGCAAAAATTTCTTTTAACATGAGGTATGTACAACTTATATTCTGATTATTAAGACTTAACCTTATCTAACAGACTACAAACGAAAACGATTTTCGGCTGACTGTCCAAACGTCGAAATAAACTAATAAACTGTAATGATTGTCCTTGAGGTCAATCGGCTCCCTTAACGATTTTTGAGCTAAATTCTACTGCCATTATGTATTAATCAGGACTTGAACTTTTGCTAAAGCCATAGATGCAGCTTATGAAGGTCATTGAAAATAATAAGTTTACATAATATTAGTTATGTAATTTCTCTCGTCAATTTCTTCATTTTTATGATTCAACGGTTCTGGCAAAACATAAAAAGCCCGAAAGAATTCTGCTCAATAGCATTTTTCTCCCAAGCTTTTCCCTCGATGATCCAGTTACAGTAGCGTTTTGGTCATTATCAAATCAATTTGTTCCTCATCACCCATGTAAAAAGCATGAGCTCCTGTCTGTACAAACCCCATCTTTTCATAAAAGGCGATAGCATTTTCATTTTTCTCCCACACACCCAACCAAATATTCGTTTTGTGATGTTCTTTTGCCATCTCTATGGCTTTATGGAGCAGCACTTTACCAAGACCATGTTTTTGGAACTCTTTTTTGATGTACACCCGCTCGATCTCGAGGGATTCCAAGCCCATCTTCTCAGACTGCGCATCATTGATATTCACCTTCATGTACCCAGCAACTTGATTGTTGACATAAATAAAAAGAAATTGCGAATCCGCCATGGACAGTTCCGTTTCCAATTGCTCCCGATTAAACGCCTTTTCCAGATAAGCTTTCATATTTTCGGGTGAATTTTGCGCTTTAAACGTTTCATTAAACGTCTCATAACTAATCTCCTGCAGTTCACATACATGTTCAATGGTACATCTCTCTATACGAATCGTCATCTATATTCTCATTCCTTTAACAAGTTAATCGTTTGTTGCAAATGCACTAAAAAAGGGTTACATTGAATTTAGCTCAATTTTGTTGTATTTGCAACATAATATCAAAAAAGAGGTTGAATGAATTTGAAATATGTACTTTTTGTCGCAGGTATTCTCATCTTAACACTTGGCATTTCCCTTACCATCCAATCTGAATTGGGTACCTCACCGTTTGATGCACTTCTGGTAGGGCTGTCACATCATTTAGGGTTAAGCGTAGGAAGCTGGGAGGTCATCATTGCTTTCCTATTAATTGGATGTAATTCGCTTTTGAAGCAGCAAAAACCCGAGTTTTTGGGTCTCGTCACCGCATTCATTACTGGTGTCGGGATTGATATCTGGCTTTATGTATCTGATTCCTTGATCACACCCGGAGTTTGGTACAGCAAATTAATGACTTTTGTCATTGGTTTAGTGATCATAAGTATCGGCACGGCAATTTATTTACAGACCAATTTTGCACCCATTCCGATTGACCGCTTAACATTAATCTTGCATGAAATCACTCGAACTCCCTTATTTGTATCGAGAACATTCATTTACCTTGTATTTTTAATTCTGGCGTTTCTGCTCAGTGGACCGATCGGGCTTGGAACGTTGATAACCGTATGTTGTGCAGGTGTACTTCTTCAGTTCATTATGGGCCATACGAAAAAGATAATAGATCGCATATTAACAGACATGGATACATCGTCACATACTAGAAGTGATAAAGAACATTCCGTCTAATCGGTGTACACCTTCTACACCATAAAAAGGCTGAATCAGAGGTTAAACCCCTGATCCAGCCCATTAAACTTGCTACCTACCTTTACGGCTCAATTCCCCATACCAACTGACCGTTCACATACCCGGTGACCTTATCATGGTTTGCGAACTGACTATCGGTTGCCTTGAACGAGTAATCATTAGTCTGTGTGTAATTCGTCCAATTGTTTTTGGAAAAGCGTGCTTGAACCTCTGCGCTCTGGCCCGCATTCAGTGATCCCGCTGCACTTGTAAAGCCCACTTCAAGATAATGATCCGCTCCGGCAACTGGAGTCGCCAGTTTAACGAATTGGCTCGTTACATTTGCACTGCCCATACTGGCCCAGTCGGACCAGAAACTCTGAGCTTCCTCCCCGTCAATTGTATAGTAATACCTGAGTTTTACATCACTTAACGGAATAGCCGAATTGCCTGAGTTGACCAATTTGAATTTGGGTGAAATTCCGTTGGTGGATGCACTTGTATTGCCGTTAAAAGCTTGAATCGTCAAATCCCCTGCTGGCACAGTAACGGTGCTATCTACGACGTTCACCGTTAGCACAGCGTCATTTCCTCCATTGAAGTGAAAGCTCAATATGTTCTGGCCCAGCGGAAGCGTGGCAAGATAGGATTTGTTCAGAACAACAGCAGAGCTGGATGCTGTATAATTCTGACCCGCTACAAGCGTAGCATTCCCCTTCATGATGCTTGTGAGCTGACGGCCGTTTAAGGTGAGAGATACGGAAATATCCTGTGCGGGATTTGTCGCTTTATCAAATGTTGCATTCACAGGAGAAATCACAGCATTTGTACCCGGTGTTGAATCCACAATTTTGACTTTTAACACAGGGTCCTGGCCTTGATTAAAATCCAGAACAATCGAATGCTCACCAACTGGCAGGGTTGCCAGATAAGCTTTTTTCAGCAGCAATGTGCTTCCGTTCAAGGTATAGTCTGTCGTTGCGGTCAACGCATTGTTGCCTGCCCGGAGAGCAGTTAGCGTATTGCCGTTTGCATTCACGGTTACGGTTTTATCGCTTTGATTGGGTGTGTATTTGTCAAATTCAACGTTTCCAGGTGTGATGGATGCACTGGGGTTGGGATTGTTAACCTTTAGATTTGGCAGCTCATCCAACGTAATCACATAATCACTTTGATAAAGCGTTTTCAATGTTGCCGGGTAATTAAAAGCAGAACTCATCAGATGCTCGCCATACCAAGGACAGAAGTACAGCCATCCTGATTTCTCCTCGGTCAGATTTTTCACGCTTGGAATCGTGTCGTTCTCCGTCATGGCTACCATTTTCGTACCGTTTGTCAACTCAACAAGCTTATAGAAAATCGAGGTAATTGCATCCTCATTCGGTACGCCGGACAAACCGTCATAACGGTTGTAGATCGTATTGTATTTATCATATCCGACAAGATCTACCTGATCATCGCCCGGATACCAGGCAGGAGAAGTGCTGTATACGTAGCTGTTGTAGGTCCAGATCAGATTGTGCAAGCCATAGGTCTCGGTCAATTCGGTATAAAGCAGATCCCATAGCTCTTTGTACACTTCTGCGCCTGCCGAAGCCCACCAGAACCATGCACCTTCCCCGTTCAGCCCGCCGTTGCCTTCTGCTTCATGATACGGACGGAAAAGCACTGGCACATCGTTATCTTGCAAAATCAGCAATTGTTCGGCCAGATCCTCGATGGTCATCATCACGTATTGATACTCTTTCGTACCGGGAATTACCGCATTTGCTGTATTAAAATTCGTTTCGGTTGGCTTGTACGTAGCTTCTTTCCAATCCACAAAGTCCCCAAGCTCATACGTATTGAAATTACGAGGCACATTGATATGCCAGGAAACTGTTGCAATACCTTCACGGTTATTCACCCAATCAATCATGCGATCGGTTGTGCCGTCCTCCCAACCATACAACGGATTATAGTTCATCAAATCAAAGCCACGGATAGCCGGATACTTTCCGGTCAAATCATGAATCCACTCGAATTCAAGCTCTGTATCTCCGTCATTCCCTCCTCCGTAGATCTCTTGCTGACCAGAAATAATGTTATTTCCGTATACCTCCGTTAAATAATTCATCAAAATTTGAGTTTCCGGGGTAGCTTCAGGATCAGTGAGAACTGGCTGCACATTCAGGGGATCCAGATCAGCATGATCCACTGTAAAAGTATCAAAATACGCGAAGCCCCAGCCAGCCTTCAGCTCAATCGTGTTGGCACCCTGATTCAGCTTGTGAAAGCCAAAATCGAAGTCTGACCATGTTGTCGTGTAAGGCAGCATGTACGCACCTTTCGTAACACCATTCACGATTAAATTTTGTGACCTGCCATCTGCACTGAGCTCCTGCATATATCGTGTGGAGATTGCGTACATGCCGGTTTCCGGGACAGTAACTGTGAAGGTTAATGTGCCAGAGTTCTGCATCCAGACAAATCCGGCCCCTGAGAATCCGGGCTTGGGTTGTCCATAGATTGAAGTAACCACTTGAAGATCCGGGGTGAGCTGCGCATTTTCGCTTTCGATGGTGAACAATGGTGTGTCTGCATGAACGGGCGCTGTCATTAATCCAAGCAGCAGGACCAATGCCAGCATCATTGCGGTTGCCTTTTTGAGCAAATTTTTCATCAATTCCATCTTCCTTCCCAAGTGAAATATGATAATGAAATGTCAATGAACCCATTCATGATGGCGCTTTCATTTTAACCATAGCACGCACACCAATATTTGTAAATATATGGTGAATCAGAATGTTTAAAATTCTTTTGTACCAGTACTTTGAACAACATTACTCCATCGTCTCACCAATACTGATGACAATTCGAAAACGATTCATTATCTAACCAGCTTCGGGCCTAAACTTCATCTTCCGTTAGATGAATGTACTTGGCAGAAAACCTATAAAAACAAAAAAAAGCATTCCTGGATCAGATGCTTTTTCAAAGAACGTTTCTTCAATTGCCCTTGCTTATATCTACGTCCTGCGTCCCGGCTCAACTAACGGTTTCCTCGGCAGACGTTTCCTTTACCACACAGCGTTCCCCTGCCTTGCGTACCGCCCGAATAATGCCACCGTAGCCGGTACAACGACACAGATTCCCGCACAATCCCTTTTCAATCTGTTCTTGAGAAGGCTCAGGATGTGCATCCAGTAATGCCTTGGTTGAGATCACCATGCCCGGAGTGCAGTAGCCGCACTGGAAGCCACCTTCCTCCACAAAAGCCTGTTGAATCGGATGCAGAGTGCCTTTCTCATCCCCTTGCAGACCTTCAATCGTCATAATGTCACTTCCCTCACATTGATAAGCCATGACAAGACAGGAGTTCACGGGCTCTCCATCCATCAGAACCATACATGCGCCGCATCGACCGACTTCGCAGGATACTTTGGTACCAGTTAGTTGCAAATGAGTCCGTAGCACATCGACAAGTCGGGTCGTTTGCGCGATCTCCAGATGTTTCTGTTCGCCGTTCACAACGGCTGTCCAGTGACTCTCAAGTGGTTTACTCATGACGGGCTCACTCCTTCCTGCAAGGGTACATTTAAAGGTCTGACCAGTTGTTCCCTCGGTACAGGAAGACGGTTAACCCATACGCCTGTTGCCTGATGAATTGCAGCTGTTATGGCTGGCGCAAGCGCAACGGAGCCAATCTCACCGATCCCCCTAGGGCCAAACGCATCACCTTCTGGTAAGTCTTCAATAGCCTCAACCTCCAGGTTGGTATGAATATCCTGAATGGTTGGGATCAGATACGTGTCGAGGTTAGTGGTTACATAACGGCTGTCCTGCATGACCGCATCCTCGGTCAACGTGAATCCAAGCGCCATGACACTCCCGCCTTCAATCTGTCCGATATAGCCCATAGGGTTGATAACTGGACCTGCCGCAACAACATGGCGCGTATCCAGCAGCTTGGTTTCTCCGGTCAATGTATTTACTTCCACCTCTGCCGCAACCGCCGCATACGTATACAAATAATGCCCGCCTACCACGTTGTCTGGCGTAGTTGGGTAATCAAACTTTGTATCGAAAATCCATTCATCGGCTTCGCCCTGCGTTGCGAGTTCAGCATACGAAACCACAAAGCCTGATGAAACACTCTCTTTCACCAGGTGTTGAGATAAACCTAAATAACTTTCAGCAGTTTGATCACTTTCATTCCCTATAGCAGACGTTTGTTTTACGCCTTCCAGGGCCAATGTTACTTCCTTCTCACTCTTTCCTGTCCCTTGCACATCTGTTTCTACTTCTGAAGTTTCGGCAGGAAGCTGGCCTTTGCGCCATATTCCCCCAGGCCCTGTCACCAGTTCATCTGCCGGAACGCCGGACATTTCAGACGCGACATCGAGAACACGGGAACGAAATGGAGTCTGCAAGCGTTGAAGAGCCATCCATGCCATCGTTGTTGAACGTGAAGCTGTGCTTGATCCGCTGTGTGGCACACGATCCGTATCTCCAATGATGATACTGAGATCCGATGTACTGCATTGGAATAGATCACATAACATAATTTCCAGCGTTGCAACGAGCCCCTGACCAAATTCCTCGTAGCTGAACGCCACCTCAATCTTGCCTTCGTTATTCAGGGACAGACGGCCTCCTGCAGGATCTGGAATGCCATAACCCAGCCCTGCACCGTGCATGGCGATGGCCGCTCCGACACCTCGTTTGATCCACGGCGGCAGAGTAGGATCTGCGGGGGGACTCTGATGTTTTTGCCACAGTTCGGAGCGATCCAATGCCTCCCATACTTGGAACAGTCCGTCCGTGACAAGAATGCGTTGATTCAGTGGTCCAGGATCATTTTTTTCCCTCATATTACGCCTGCGGAACTCCCAAGGGTCCATGTTCAAGATTGCTGCAAGCCGATCCATCTGGCCTTCCATGGCAAAAATCGCCTGGTTCCCGCCAAATCCACGAAACTCACCTGACAGCCCGTTATTCGTATACACAGACACACCTTCCACATCCACGTTTGGAATGGCGTATGGTCCAAGGCAATGCTCGGTACAGAAGTTCAGCACCGGTGCGCCAAGTGTGGCGTAGGCTCCCGTATCCGCTGTAATGCGGACACGATGCGCCTGGATGATGCCTTCTCGACTCATGCCAGTTTGCATTTCAATCTTCATTGGGTGGCGTTTCAGCCCTGCACGTACGGATTCTTTACGAGAATTATGCATTTTCACAGGACGTCCGCATTTCAAGGCCATTAGTGCACCATAAGGCTGTACATTTAGTTCATCTTTTCCGCCAAATGAACCACCAATCGGTGAAGACACCACCCGAATGTCTTCTTCAGGACAGCCAATAATGCGCGCAAGCTGCATCCGGTCTTTATAACCATGTTGCGTTGCCGCGTATACATTCAGCCTTCCCTCTTCATCCGGGACAAACAGGCCACCTTCTGTCTCCATGTAAGCATGCATCTGACGAGGCGTATAATACGTCTCTGTTACGATATGATCACAAGTCGCAAAAGCTTGCTCGGCATCTCCACGTTTGATTTCCGTCCGATGCAGCACATTACCTGGTCCATGCTCATGCAGCTCTGGTGCGTCTGGAGCCAAGGCAGCGTCTGTACTATTCAGAGGTGTGAGTTCCTCATACACTACACGGATCGCATCCAGTGCAAGCGACGCACGTTCCGGGGAGTCCGCAGCAACCGCTGCAATGGCGTCACCGACATAACGTACAATATCCTCGCAAAACACAGGCTGATCCGGGGTCGCTATGCCAAAACGATTCAGACCAGGCACATCTTTGGAGGTCAAAACCGCATAGACACCTTCCAACGCCTCAGCTTCCGAAGTATCTACAGACATTATGCGAGCATAAGGATATTCGCTTCGCAATACTCTGCCATGAATCATATCAGGTAGCGTCATATCCGTAAGATATTGAAGCTGGCCTGTTACTTTGGGTGCCCCATCTGGCCTCAGGTGCCAACGTTTCCCGCTCTGTTTCCGATTCAGCAGCATAATCCCTCTCCCCCTTTATTTGCTCCCATTTATCTATTTGTGAAGTACCTGCCATAGCCCGGCGCCCAGCATGTTGCCTGCGGTCTGCTTACGATAATGTTCCGTTGCAAATGCATCGCCATACGTCGTAAATTCATCAGCCACAGCAGTTGCGAGAGTCGCCGCTTGCATGACAGAAGCTTCGCTACCAAGAAGCTGTTGTTCCGACTCTAGAAGTCGCATCGCCATGCCTGAGCCTCCACCAGCCGCAATCGCAATCTTGGTCCAGCGGTTATCCAAATCAATCTCACCGTATAACGCAACAGTCACCAGCGAAGCACTGAACGTCTCCCGTCGACCCAGCTTGCGGTAAAAGGAAACTTCTCGTGCTGCAGGTCTGTGCTCACCGGCCACATCGAACATAGATGACGGTCTCATCGGAATATGAATGGAAATCAACACATCACCTGGATTCCGACTTCCATCCCATCCACCTCGAAGCCAGGATGACACTTTGCGGATCTCAATTCCATTGTCAGTCAACCAATACAGCTCCGCATCATACACAAGCAAAGCAGGCAACGTATCTCCTACTCCGGATACAATATTCCCACCAATGGTTGCCACATTTCGAATGGAAGGAGCCGCAATTGCATTCACCGCTTCTTGCAGGATAGGCAGTTGATGCAATAAGGCATCTGAAGCACATTCCTTTAATCGGGTCATTGCGCCAATGACGATCTCATCTCCACGAGTAGATATACCACTCATTTCAGGAATACGAGCCAGGCTAATCATGTGTTCAGGCGCGGGAACCAAGCCGCCCTCCCACTGGGTTCGCAGCAATGTTCCGCCTGCCGTGAAACAACAAATTCCCTTCAGTCTACTTCTTAACGTTTGCAGTTCTTGCAGATTCTCAGGCTGCCATACCGATGGCAATGCTCCAGAACCGTATGCCGGTGTTACCATCGCCGCATCCCCTTTCTCTCTCTTCCATGGGCAGGACATTCAACCGTCTGATCCAGATAATTCTTCAAATCATATGAGAGTTCAGCAGCAACGTCAATTACCTTCACATCGTTTTGGATAAATGTATAAAACCTGTGTTCCATTTGTGCTTGATGCATTATGATCTATCAAAAGCTAACATGAAGTTTCTTTCACCACACGTGAAAAGAAGACAAACAGGCCAACCAGACTGCCTGGCTGACCTGTTCATGTAATTAAAATATACATAGTCATTAATCTTCTCCTGTTATATAGTCTGTCTGCTGCGATTCATAAACATAACTCAGAATACGTTCCAATTCCGGTTCTGTATCCGCATCCCAGAAACTAGTCTCAGACAGAGGTACATGTACACCTGAATAGTTAGCGCTGCGCATAATCTTGCGTGCCCCCTCATCTCCATGCAAAGACAACAGAGGACCGAACATATGGGAGCGAAAAGCAACGGGCGGTTTGCCACCCTCTCCGTCGGTAGCTGCTACATAGTCACTCAGCTTGTGGGTAGCCAGTGCTGTGGTCACTAGATTGATATCCTGTGCTTGTAATAAAGGCTGATCCCCCAAAAGCATGAGAATGCCCTCCGGTTTGTACTCCATGGCCGACAATACGCCAGAATGAAGAGAGTTGGCCATACCGCAAACATAGTCAGCACAGGCTACAATTCGAAGTCTCGCTGTGGGATGGTAGGCATACGTGGCAGAATCAATCCATTTTACAGGCAGCCATGCCAACGAATCCTCCGGTTTGACCACACAGATCACTTGATCCAGCTCCGAATTCAGCGCAGCTTCCAGTGACCAAGCAGCCAGTGACCTCCCGTCTGGCATGACAACCGAGAGTTTATCCCGACCAAGGCGACAACTCTTACCTGCTGCCAGAACGATGCCCGTCATTCGCATGTGCAACGCTTCCCTTCTGCCCTACCTCGGAACTCAAGTAAGAGACCTTATGTTTACATGCGATCAATTCCGCTGCAATGCTGATGGCAATCTGTTCGGGACCGTCTGCTCCGATGCTCAAACCAACGGGAGAATGCACATTTTTCAACGGTTTTAAACCATCCAGCAGACGGGCTGTTCGTGTTTTGGAACCCATGATCCCAAGATACGCATACTCACAGTCCACTAACATCTCCAACAGTTCACGTTCGCGGGGGAAATTGTGACTCATCAATATCAAATAATCCCCTTTGGTTACCTTTAACAGAGGCATGATCTCACATGGGAAACCCAATACTAGTTCAGCTTCAGGGAACCTTTCCGAGGTGCATAAGGACTCTCGCCAATCGGCTACCACTACACGGAATCCTGCGGACCGGGCGAGTCTGGCAACAGGAATAACATCATTCCCGGCTCCGATGATAATCAGGCGAGGTTTAGGCGTGTACAGCGAAGTGAGTTGTTGCGGAAGGTCCCAGGGATTCGTTGAAACCGTGTTGTTTGTCGCTATTTTAGCATCAACATCAGAGATATGTTGTGAATCACCGGATAGATCGGAAGAGTGAGATCCGTTTGACGTAGCAGGTATCATTTCAGACACAAGCGTAAGGCGAGGTATATCGGGAGAATGTTGTGTTGATGCCGTATGTTCATGCTTGATATTACCACTGCTGTGTTGTACATCAACCTGCAATGAAGCTGGATTATTGTTCGTCAAGCGATCATGAGATGGGACGAGCGAAGGACGCAAGATTGGCTGGCGCCGGGTACCCGTTGGTTCAATCCGTCTCCAGCCATATTGAACCCTTGTGTAATTATCTTGGAACGTACGGGTTAACGCTGTGAAAACACTCTTGCATCTTCTGCAACGTATATCGGAGTTCACCACACACAGGTTCAAGCAACACAACAACGAGTCCGCCGCAGCCAATCGTCTCACCCCAGGACAGATCATCCTCGGGACGCATGTCGTATTCCGCGAATTCCATCTGCTTCGTATCCAGCACATGGCTCACCCGGGCCTGAAGATCACTCTCCAGACATCCCGGACTGATACTGCCATACATTTTGCCATCCTCGGTCAACAGCATAGAGACTCCCTGCTTACGGTAAGCATGACCCTCTACCTTGATCGCTGTTGCGAGCACACAGCGCGTTTCACGGGCTGTAATTGCACACAGATCATGCATTTCCATATCGGTCTCCATCCTTTCTGGAATCGCATAAACTGCCTTCGATCAGATGCGTTTCATCAATCTTGCAATGCTCTTATCCGACTCACGCAGCACAATACCACGATCAATTGTCTGAATCTTGCGATTCTTGAGTACAATGCTGCCATCGATAATAACGGTATCCACACAGCTACGTGTTGCAGAATAGACTACGCGAGAATAGACATCTGTCTCATATGAAGGGTAGGTGTGGAAATCATCCAGATCCAGCAGCAGCATATCTGCCTTTTTGCCCACTTCGAGACTGCCGATTTCCTTCGACAAGCCAAGCACCTCTGCACCACCCATGGTAGCCATGCGTAATACAGTCCGGGCATCCATCACTGTAGGGCCATGAGGAATCTTCTGCATCAGCGCTGTGAGGCGCATCTCCTGAAACATATCCAGATTGTTGTTACACGCCGCACCATCAGCCCCGATCCCAACCGCGATCTGACGATTCAGCAGATCCGGAATATCTGCTACTCCGGAGGAAAGCTTCATATTCGATCCAGGACAGTGAGTGACTTTGACACCGCGCTTGCGGATGATCTCCTTCTCTTCCTCACTCAGCCATACACAGTGGGCCAGCACCAATCTTGGGGTCGCCAGACCGATATGATCGAGGTATACGATGTTACGCATTCCGCGTTCGTGTTCTACCAGTTCGATCTCTCCGCGATTCTCGGAGGCATGGGTGTGGACTTTGACATGATATTTATTGGACAGATCACGTACCTCTACCAGCAACTCCTCGGTACACGATACAACGAAGCGTGGACAGAAAGCATATTGAATGCGACCTCCGCCAAACCCGTTCCATTTCTCCAACAGATCCACACTCTGTTGCAGCGAAGTTGCTGTATCCTCACGCAGAGGTTCCGGAACCTCGTCCCCATGATCCATCATCACTTTGCCCGAAATGATCCGGATACCGCTCTGTGCCATCGCCTGAAACGCAGAGTCCGTGTGATGTACCGTCTCCATATCCAGAATGGTCGTGGTTCCGCTGGAGATCAATTCGCCCAATCCGAGCATTGCTGAATAATACACGGACTCCTCATCATGCGCTGCTTCCAGCGGCCAGATACGTTGACGGAGCCAATCCATCAGTTCCAGATCGTCCGCACGTCCACGGAACAAGGTCTGACACAGATGAATATGCGTCTGGATGAAACCTGGCAACAGCACTTTGCCACGAGCATCAATGATTTGGTCAGCTTGCACGTCGATGTGCGTTGCAATCTCCTTGATTTTGTTATCCTCGATCAACAGATCTCCAATGAACACTTCTTCCTCTGCATTCATCGTCACAAGCTGTGCGCCTTTCAGCAGGATCGTCCCCATGCCAATCTCCCCTATCTGTGTCTGTCTATATCGTTCAACTCATACATACTTACACTTGCACTCCGATGACAAATTAACCTTCCGATCGCTGTCTGTTACCACCCAATAGCCATACCATCGCCTCTAGGGTCTGCTGCGCCACTAATCATGCCGTTCTCACGAATGACAATACCTTGCGACTGTCCCATAATACCATCCCATGGCGCTCTGGCTTCAACGTTATGTCCCCACTGGGCAAGGGTTGCACATACGTCATCATGATATCGGTTCTCCACACGCATCGTATCACCTTCTTCGCCCCAGGTACGTCCGTACACCCAACGCGGCAGGCTGATCGCTTCCTGAATGTTGAGCCCGTAATCAAGCACTCCGGTGAGCACCGATAATTGTGTCTGCGGCTGGCCTTCTCCTCCCTGTGTACCCACGAGCATATAAGGTTTGCCATCTCGTGTAACAAGGCCCGGCATGAGGGTATGGAATGAGCGTTTGTTCGGTTCCAGTACGTTGGCATCTCTCGGATCTAGGGAGAAAAACGACCCCCGATTCTGCATGATAACCCCCGTATCCCCTGGGACATACGCTGCACCGAAGTCAAAATACAGGCTTTGAATGAACGAAACGGCATTGCCTTCGCTATCAACAACTGCTGCATACGCCGTGTCCTGACCTATCGTTTTGGACAAAAAAGGCTGTGCCACAGGTGGAGCAGCCTGAATCTCATTCCACAATTGGTCTCCGTAACTCTTGGATAACAAGTGATCCAGCGGAATGTCCCTGAAATCCGGGTCTGTCAGATAACGGTCACGATCCCGAAACGCCTTTTTCACCACTTCCGCCATCAGATGATAGAATTCCGGTGAGGTACGTGCTACAGAGGACAGATCCGTATGCTCCAGCATATTTAACATCATCAGCATCGAGAATCCCTGCGAGTTGGGCGGTATCTGATAAACTTCATAGCCACGATACCCCGTACTGACCGGTTTCACCCACTCTCCACGATGCCCTGCAAAGTCCGCTGGTGCAAGCATGCCCCCATCCTCACGAATAGCCGAAGTCAGACGATCCGCAAGCTCACCTGTATAAAAAGTATCTCGTCCTCCCGTCTGAATCAGACGAATGGATGCAGCAAGATCAGGCTGAATCAGCAGTTCACCTTCCTGCAAAAGTGTACCCAAAGGCGCAAATACCGCTCGCAGCGGTGTATGCCCCATAATGAAATCTTCATCCCTTTCCATCCACAGTCGGAGATTCCGGGATACAGGGCATCCTTTTTCTGCATACTGCGCAGCAGGTTCAAGCAGTTGCTCCCACGGTAACTTACCGTACCGGGACCAAACTTCCCACCAGGCATCGACCATTCCCGGAACCGTGATAGCACTAAGTACACCGCGCTGAGGAATAGCACTCATACCCATCGCTTTGAACGTTTCCGCATGAATGCCTGCGGCTGAGCGGCCACTTCCGTTATAGGCGGTAATCTCACCACTGGCTCCGTCATGAATCAGGAAGAAGGCATCCCCGCCAAGTCCGGTCATATGCGGATATACCACGCCCAGTGCTGCACTGACCGCAACAGCAGCGTCATAAGCATTCCCGCCCTGCTGGAGGATGGAGCTTCCCACTGCACTCGCCAGATAATGAGGAGTAGTAACCATGACCTCTCTGGAGATTGGCATCTGATTTAACATAAAGCGCCCTCCTTCCCTACATACACATCCAATGCCGCCTGCACTGCTTCACCGGCAGGTAATACGTGACGATGACGGAGAAGAACTGCTTCCAGCGCTCCCAGCACATGAAGTACATTCTTGCGCTGGCAGCTGAATCCCATTGTACCGATCCGCCAGATTTGCCCTTTCAACGGGCCAAATGAACTGGCAATCTCAATGCTGAAATCGTTCAGCAACATGCTGCGCACTGACTCACCATCAATCCCTTCCGGAATAGTAATACAGGTGACCACCGGAAGTTTACTGGACCTATCCCCGTACAGTTGCAGTCCCATTCCCTGTATTCCAGCGACCAACGCACGTTCATTCACCAGATGTCTCTGGAACCTGGCCTCCAATCCTTCTTGCAGCAGAATACGTAATCCTTCGTGAAGACCGTAGAGCATGGAGGTGGCTTCTGTATGGTGGTTCAGCCTGGCCGAACTCCAGTAATCCTGCAATTGGCTCAGGTCAAAATAATTGCTGGCAATCGTGCGGCCTTCTGCCCGTGCACTGGTTGCATCTCGCAGTCCGCGTTCAACGGTTTTGCGGCTCATCAGTTTCTGTTCCACACGACTGTTGTACGTGAGAGGTGCCATCCCTGAAGGAACGGACAGGCATTTCTGTGTACCACCCATTACCGCATCCAGATGCCAGGCATCCGTCTCCACCGGCGTCCCGCCAATGGTAGCCACAGCATCCACAACGAGTAAAATATCAAGGTCGCGACAGGCTTTGCCAATCTCGGCAAGGGGCTGCATCTGACCGGTGGAAGTCTCACCGTGAACCATCGCAACCAGACTCGGTTTATGGGCATGAATCGCCTTGATCACTTCTTCCGGATCAAATACCGTTCCCCATTCCGTTTCAAAAAAAACAACCTCGGCACCACAGCGTTCCGAGATTTCAACCAGCAGATGTCCGAATCGTCCGTAGATCGGGACGAGAACTTTGTCACCGGGCTGAATCAGACTGACCAACACAGCTTCAATGCCTGAACGCGATGTGCCATCGACTGGATAACACCACTCGTTATCTGTCATATATAATTCTCGCAGCATTGCCATTGTCTCGTTCATCAAAGATGTGAACTCCGGGTCAAACTGCCCCAGGATCGGAAAGGATAATGCTCTAAGTACGCGTGGATCAACCTCAACGGGGCCCGGGGTCATAATGGTCCGCAAGGACGGAGATAACTCTTTATAGCTGGACATCTTCATTCAACTCCCGTAACCGTATTTATAGAGTAGCCGGACCAGAACCCGAAAACCGTGCATCAGATCTGCCTCAGCTGTATATTCAAGTGGATTATGACTGATACCGTCCTGACTCGGCACAAAAATCATGGCTGTTGGACAAGCCGGCTGAAAAATCTGCGAATCATGTCCCGCACCGCTTGGCATTAGCCAATAGGACAACTGCTCCTGCTCACAGGTATCTTGAATGTCCGAGATCATCTCTGCATTCATAGGAATGGGCGTCACCGACAGATGTTCTTCCCAGTCCAGTCCGAGCTGCTGCTCGGCTGCAATCCGACTAAAAGCCTGGAGCATATCCTGCCAGCAACGATCAATACTTTCCTGCCGGATATGGCGGATATCCAGTGAAAACACCGCCCGTGCTGCAACCACATTCCCAACACCCGGATCGGCTGTGATTCGCCCAACCGTGGCTACCAGCGGTTCTCCTGCTTCCAATGCGACATTCCTTACTGCAGTAATCATCTCGGCTGCTCCAGCAAGTGCATCCTTGCGCCAGGACATCGGCGTCGTCCCCGCGTGATTTGCTTCCCCGCTTACCGTAATACTGAACCGCTTCTGACCTACAATGTCGGATACAACTCCAATCGAATGTCCAAGACGTTCCAGAACCTGACCTTGCTCAATGTGAAGCTCAATAAAGGCACCGTAATTTTTCGCGGCAGGTCTATATGCACTATCAGTTCCAAAACCCGCATCCCGGATCGCTTGTGCAAATGTAACGCCGTCTTGATCCTTCAAATGCTCTACATCTTCCAGAGACGTTATTCCTGTTATACTCCGTGAGCCCCAATACGCAAAAGGAAAGCGACTTCCCTCTTCTTCGCATAACGAAACCACTTGAAGTGTGCGCTTCGGTGCTCCAAAATGCTTCTGCAAATACTCCAAAGCAAGGACACCCGCCACAACACCGTAAGCACCATCATATTTGCCACCGTGCACCACAGTATCCATATGTGATCCGGTCACAATCGGTAATTCTTCAGCACCAGTCGCTGATCCCTTACCCTCGCCCTCCAGTGTGCCATACAGATTACCGGACTGGTCGAACTCGGGAGACAGCCCTTTTTCCTGCATTTTGGCAGCAAGGGCACCTTGTGCTTCACACCAAGCCGAGTCATACAACAGTCGTGTGACGCCGCCCTGTGCATCCGCACCATATGTCGACAGCCAGTCAAGCATGGCTTGCAGCTCCACCTGTTCCACATTTGGCAAAGGAAGCGGTGCGTTATTGGTACCGGATGACCGGTATACTCCAGACTCCGTCATGGCGTCTCCTCCGTTCCCGCTTCAATGGGACTAGAAGAATAAGCCGCAATGTGTTGCCCGATAGGAACAGGAGATAACCCGGATTCCGAGTTGTAGACGCGCTGCCCACGACAGAATACGTCTGCAATCTGACAGTTAAATGTACGTCCCACATAGGGGCTCTGTTTATGCGTATAGAGCAGATCCTCTGTGTCCAGGGTTGTGCAGTTCTCCCAGTCAATCAGGACCAGATCGGCATCCTTGCCAATCGCAATCTCTCCTTTGTTCTCCAGACCAAGCCTTCTGGCAGGTTGCAGGGAAAGCACTCTTCCGAGCAACGGGAGGTCGATATTACGCTGAAGATGTCCGTCCTCCAGCATAATTAATAATGTGCTTTGTGCCCCGGATATACCGCCCCAGATTTCAAAGAAGTTATCCGATTGTTTCATGGATGGCGGACATGGAGAATGGTCTGAGGCAATAACATCAATCAATCCCGAAGTCAGTGCATCCCATAACTGCTCCTGTTCGGAAGAGCTGCGAAGCGGTGGAGCACATTTTGCTACAGCACCCAATCGAACCACATCCTGATCGGTCAGCGTCAGATAATGAGGACATGTCTCTGAAGTTACGTCTTGCCCACGCCGTTTGGCTGCTGCAATCAGATCCAGCGCTTCCCGGGTGCTAATATGCACAAAATGCAGCGCACACCCGGTCTGTTCGCCGTATTTCAACGCTCGGGCAACCGCGACGACTTCAGCTTCCACAGGACGAGACCGGATATAATCCATCGGTTCCGTCTTACCCTCTGCGATGCTTCTCGCACCGAGTTCGGCAACGATGCCTTCGTCCTCTGCGTGAAGTGCCAGCACACGGTTTAATTTGGCAATTTCATGCATCCCGTCCAATAGCGTATGGTCATCAGCTCTGGCAAAGATATCTTCCCCTTCTCCACCCGGCTCAGACATAAACGCCTTGAATCCGGCAGCACCCAGCCGTGACAGTGGAGCAAGTTCCTCACGGTTGCCGGGAACCAAACCTCCCCAGAACACATAATCAACATAGGATTGGTCTGCGGCTGCTTTCTTTTTCATCTCCCATGCTTCCGGCCTTGTGGTTGGAGGTACGCCGTTAAGCGGCATATCGACGTAGGTCGTGATTCCCCCAGCGGCAAGAGATGCCGATCCAGACCTAAATCCCTCCCAACTGGCGAGTCCAGGTTCATTGAAGTGTACATGAATGTCCACGACACCCGGCATCACTGTAAGGCCCTCAGCTTCTATGACCCAAGTCGCTTCGCCAGCGGTCAGCCGTGTGGATATATCTGTTATTTTTTCACCAGTAATGCCAATATCCAGTTGTTCTACCCGATCTCTCAGCACCACCCGGGCCCCCCGGATGATGGTATTAAATATTGTCATGTGGATGACCCTCCCCCTGAATCAGAACCGGATGTGTGCATATTCAGCTTCCCCGGTATGTACTGTAACCTCCTGGAGCAATCAATAACGGTATATGGTAATGGCTTGAGGCATCAGATACAGCAAAACGAATCGGAACAATCGTCCATAATGCCTGCCCCAACTCCTCCAACGAACGTTGTGCGTAATAACTCTCGACATGGAATTGAAGCTCATATATGGCTGGCTCCAACTTGCCTCCATCCAGCAGCGGTGCATCCAAACGCCCATCCGCATTGGTCACCGACTCTGCCACTTTTGTCTTGCTTTCCTGTTCTCCATCCCTCTTCAGGGTATACAGCTCGATCCGAACACCCGTAGCAGGCACGCCTTTGGATGTATCCAGCACATGTGTTGTAATTCGTCCACCAGATATCGACATCAGACGTCACCTTCTTTCCCGGAGTCATGGCCGTCTGTTCCTAGATCATCCCTTGTCATCGAGAAACCCTGGAATCCATATGGTGGCCTCGGCTCGGTAAATACTTTGCCTTCTCCCTCTTTCACTTCCTCCAGCACTGTCTCCCATGTCCGATTGTTGGATTCAAATGAAACCTCACTCAGTTGCTCAAATCGACTTAACAACCTTCGTCCCATCTGGTAGATCAGATGTTGAATGGAAGCGGATCGACACTCATGAAATACCGCAGCAGCCAAATCTCTGACCTGTTCCGCCGCTACATACCGTCCACGCTGATCGTCCATGCCATCTCTCGGATCTTCATAACGCCAATTGATGTTCAGGAAAATAAATAACGGTCGATCCCATGTCTCTGGAAGAGTGGTATATTCGTCCTGCATAAATCCGGCAAATTCACTGCCTTTGACCTTGATCAGTCTGAGATCGGCTACTCCACTGAAATGGTTGCTGAGTTCAATCGAGTCTCCTGATCGTTCTGCTTCCACGGCAGCTGTCGCACGATCATTCTGCGAATAACGAAATACGAGCGCACTCGGTCGATAACTCCCTTCTAATCCAATGGGTATATCTTCAAACGGAATCTGGTCCGCTGTCATCTGAACCTTGCTCATCTGCGGATACGTCTCCAGAAAACGCCGACTTACCAACGCAAGGAATCCTTCCACCGTCGCCCCTGTGTAATCCGCTGCATGTTTGAGAATGAAATTTTTCATCGAATCGGTTGCGACCACCAGCGAATTGTCCCCTTCTGCAAAAGAAGGCAAGAATTCATCACCCTGCACAGCGACCTTAATGTTTAATCCAAACAGAATATTGCTGCGCCCCATAAAAGGAGATTCCGGAATGGACTGTATACCGGTCAACGGTTTGGCGTAGGAACGGTACATCCACACATCCCCTTTGCCGTAATACATAGTCCGCTGCTGCACTGCGGCTGGCTTGCTCACGAACTCATGTTCATGACCGATCTGTGCGAGCCACTGCTCCAAACGAATGCCCGCTATCTTGAATACTTCCTTTAATGCAGTTTCGAATTCTTCTTCCCTGCCTCGTCGATGACGTTGCCTCATGGATTCGAGGATGGAGCTTGCGGTATGGCCTTTTACGGCCAATATGAAAGGAAAGCCAAATTGGCTTGTATATGCTTTGTTTAGTTGTTGAAGTTCGTTATATTGTTCTTTTGAGAGTGAATCAAGCCCTGCACCAGCTTGCTCCTGAACGGAGTTGCTGCTCATGCTGATTCGGGCTCCAAGATCCGGGTGATTACGAAGCAACTGCAACTTCACCTGGTCATCCGATGCCTGAACCGCGTTTTTCATTACTTTCATCATCTGTTCAAATGAATCAAAAGGTCGTAAAAGCCCGGCACGCTCAGCCACCCATGGTGATTCCTCAAATAAGCCGCCAAACGTATGCACAAACTGTGTGATAGACCAGTTGTTAACAAGTTTAATTAAGTCGCTCATGTTAGAACCTCCGGTCTGTTGTGGATTATTGTTTTTCATTCTAAGTGCCGTTCAATGTCGCGACAACAATATTTACGCAATTTTGTAATATAACATAACATCAGAGTTGTGATTTGTTTGTTGTGCACGGGAAGATCAGCTTTTGTGGTCCTTAAACATGAATAAACCGCACCCCATCAAGGGAATGCGGTTCTTGGGGATCTAACCAGGCATTGTCTTGTTGCACAATGTGCGGTCTAGAGTTGGACATTGTGCGGTCTTGCAGCTGCTTTGTCCCGCACAAACTTGCGGAAGGTAAATACCAGCTTTAATTTAAGCAGATCATTCGTTTTCTTAAAGTCCATTTGTAGCATGCTGCCGACTTTCTCCATCCGATAAGTGACTGTGTTGCGATGCACAAACAGCTGCTTGGCAGCTTCATTGATCAGCCCATCATTCTCGATAAAGGACTCCAATGTATTCATCAATACCTGATTGGGATCACCATCCCTGGCAAGTAGTGGTTCGAGTACTTTATTGCAGTAGTTCTCCATGATGTTATCCGGTACGTGTTGGAACACATAGGCAAATTCGAGCATTTCAAATTGCAACGCACGGTCTTTCATGCCGAACCGACGAGCCAGTTGTCGAGTATCCAGACACTCCTGGTATGCTTCACGGAGCGATTTAGGTTCATGTTTCATCTTGCTGATCCAGAAACGCGGAGCTGGTGCCCCTTTCGCTTCTTGTGCTGCCAGTACATCACCGAAACGGCTCAAGAGAAAACTTGACAGCTCCTCTCCATAATCTCGCCCTGTTGGGCAGGTGTAGATGGACAGAATGCCATCCTCAATCTGAAAATGCTGTGAGGCCGTGAATTGCATCAGCGGATTGTACTGCAATTCGCGATGAATCTGTTTAAGCAGCTTCCCCTCGGCAAACAGAGTCGGCTCAAGCGTAATCAGTACGCACTGATAGGTTCCCTGGAATAAATGTATACCTTTGTTTTCACTCAAAGTGGTCAATTCCTGGATGGTCATTTTGTTATCCAGATACTGTGAAAGCAGTGTACGCATCTCATCTTGTACAGTCGGATTAATATGCTCGCGATAAGTCATATCCATATAAAATGCCAGTACATCGGCAGCCTGCTGAAACAGCTCTTCCTCCGCACGAAGGGATAAAGCTGAATCGGTAAACACAAGCAACGATCCGTATTCTTCATCATTTTGCTTGATGGGTACACGGTGACAACTTCCCTGATTCCATTTCACTCGGTGCATGACGGATTTCCAAGGCCAGCCCTGTGTTACAGCATCTCCCGCAATGCCTTCACTACCATAAAGCACATGCCCACGAGAACCAATGACGGCAAGCGGATAGTTCAGCACCGTGGCAAGTTCGGCAAACACATTCCGATGTGGCTGCTGTTGCAGTGCAAACTGCATTAATTTCTTTTGCTTCTGCACAACCTCATGCAGCAATCGGTTACTGCGTTCATGTTCAGCCTTGAACAAGGCATTCATCTGGTCCGAGAAAGTGAATTGAAAGGGGAGCTCAAGCAACGGTAAACGAAGCCGATCAGCTTCCTCGACAATACCTTGGGGAATGGACTGCCAGAAACGTCCCAGTTTGATACCGAGTCCTGCACAGCCGCGTTCATTCAAACGTCGCATCAAACGTAGTGCATCCGTCTCACTGTCTTTCATAATAAAAGCGGTGGTGAACAACATTTCTCCGGATTTGATCCAATCCGCGATATCAGGAGCGTCCATGACATTAACGGATTTCATCATCCGTGAAGTCCCTTCTCCACCCGCAACCAGTTTGGCCTCGGACAATGGGTATACCTGTAAAGCCTCTTTAACCGTAAGTTGCATGGACACTACCTCCCATATATATAACACATAATCGTGTTATTTTCGTTTCCACAGAATTTATTCTGGATTACATTCCTAATTAAATCTATATTCATCCATTTAATTCTGTTTGTTGTTAAGTATTATAACATCATTCTTTCCGATAAAGCTTACACGACAAAAAAATAAAACCTATGACCTAATTACAGCGCACTTCCCTGTAATGGGCATAGGTTTTATTAAAATTATTATGATCCACATAAGTTGAAGTAATCCATTTACACGATAACGGAGAGGGCAGAAAAAACCTGAAAAAGCGAAGCGTTCGCCTTTATCCCCGGATTTTCCCCTTTAAAAAAGGGAATCGAAAAAATCTGGGGATAACAGCGATTGGAGGGTTGTTCTGTCATCGTAGTGTCAGTGTAAATAACTTTTAGTTCAACTACGATCAGATTTCCATGGTTTCGTGATTCATCCATAATTTCATACGGGATAATACGTCTTTGATATTCAGTGGTTTGCTGAGATAGTCCGAAGCACCTGCTGCAATACATTTCTCCCGATCCTCTTTCATGGCCTTGGCTGTCAGCGCAATAATCGGAAGCTGAGTCAGACCAAGTCGTTCACGGATCTGGCGAGTTGTCTCATAACCATCCAGTTCCGGCATCATAATATCCATCATGATGATATCAGGCTTGACTCCTCCACGCTCCAACAATTCCAGACACTCGTACCCGTTCTGCGCTGAAATGACATTCATACCGTATTGCTCAAGAGCGTTAGCCAGCGCATATACATTTCGTATATCATCATCAACGACAAGTACTTGGCGTCCGCTGAGCAACGCTTCTTCCAGAGGTGTCAATAAAACATCCGATTGTTCGGAAGTTATTGAAGGAAGCTTATTGACCTCAGGTGTGGTGGTAGCCACCTCATTCAGGAACAACCGCGATGCATTCATAGTCTCAGGTTCATCTCTTCGCAGTGGCAGGAACAGCGTGAACACACTGCCATGTCCTTCACGACTTGTTGCCGAGATTGAACCACCCAGCAAAGTCGCAAGCGATTGAGAGATCGACAGCCCAAGTCCCGTTCCGCCATATTTACGTGCCGTAGCCCCATCCGCCTGTTTGAATGCATCAAAGATCTGTAGAAGTTTGTTTTCCGCAATGCCAATCCCTGTATCACTGACGGAGAAAGCAATCACGTCGGTCTCTTGGTCTTTCAATTCAGGATGAGCCAGACTCATTTTGGAGATGGTTAAGGCAACTTCACCCTCACTCGTGAACTTGAATGCGTTCGAGAGCAGATTTCGGAGAATCTGGTGCAATCTCATCTCATCCGTCACGATGGTTTCCGGTAAAGGACTTTGGAGCTGAATCCGGAAATCTATTTTTTTCTGTTCCGCTGTTTTCAGGAAATACTGGTTCATGACTTCAGGCAGACTACCCAGATAGACATCATCAAAATCCACTTCCATCTGCCCGGCCTCCACCTTCGATAGGTCAAGAATATCATTGATCAGATTCAGTAGGTCTTTTCCTGATTTGTGAATGACTGAAGCATAGTTCTGCTCTTCACTATTCAAGTGTTGATTTTTATTTTCAGACAATATCTCAGACAAAATCAACATGCTGTTAAGCGGTGTCCGCAATTCATGGGACATGTTCGCCAAGAATTCGGATTTGTACCCCGAGCTTGTTCGTAACTGATCTGCCACAACTGCAAGTTCATCGGCTGATGTCTCAGCAGCGCTCTTCTGTATTTCCAAGCGTTCATTAAGCATATGAAGTTCTTCGGTCTGCATTTGCAGTTCCTCCGTCTGAGACAGCATTTCTTCGGTCTGAGACTGAAGTTTCTCCGATTGTGCCTGTAACTCTTCATTCAGAACTTGTGACTCATCATATAACTGCTGTAATTCCATGCGAGTGACAGTCGAGTGTAAAGAAACACCAAAAATGTCCGTCAGTTCTTGCATCAGCCTCATATCATTCTCTTGCAATGGCTTCATTGAAGCAAGCTCAATGACCGCAATCGTTCTGCCTTCGAAGAGGACCGGTACTACGGTAAGTGATGTGGCAGATGTATATCCGAGACCCGAAGAGATTCGAATATAGTTCTGTGGCAAATCATTCATGCGCAAGACTCGCTTCTCCACAGCACTTTGACCTACCAGCCCCTCACCCGGGGCCAGCGACACTTTACCGAGCGAACGTTCTTTCTCTCCATCCGCAGCATATGCAGCCACGCGTAGCAGTCGATTGTCTTTCCAGTAATATAAGACGCTATAGGGAACTTCAAACAACATGGCAAGCTCGCTCAGGAACAAGCGTGACAATCCCTCCAGATTGGTCGGGTTCTGTAAGAGTGTCGCAATGCCTGTGATCTGGTCCTTGACCCGATTCTGTTCCTGTACTTCATCCAGTAATTTGTTGGTTTCGTGACCCAGGTCCCCCACTTCATCATGTGTCCGCACCTGAATTCGCTGCTTCAGGTTTCCACCTTTGGAGATATCACTGATCGTCTGCATAACATCTCGCAACGTTTTGACGATATTTCCTGATATCACAATCGCAGCTGCAATGGATAACGCTGCAATAATCCCCCACAGCGTATACATAATCGTCAACAGCGTGGAGCTGCGTCTGGCAAGTTCAGTAACCCTCGCCTCGGTCAGCGCGATCTCTGTGTTACGGAAGGTTGTAAGTTGAGAGCGCAGTAGATCCATTTCAGTTTTACCCGGATCAGATTGAAAGAATGCAACAACTTTGGCTTGGTCCCCTTGCTTTTTCAACTCCACCAACGGCTCCCCAGCAATCTCGATCCAGCGCGTAATATGAGCTTTGATGCTTTGCAGACTCTGCTGCTGCGAAGGATTGTCACTAATGAGAGCATTCAACTGATCATAGTTGGAACTCCACTGGGATAGGCCTTGGGAATAAGGCTCCAAGTAACTCTCATTGCCTGTAATCATGAATCCACGCTGTCCTGTCTCCATGTTTAAGACATTTTTTTCAATCGCGTTGGTCAGATTATGTACCTCCAGATCATGATGAGAGATAAAATCATTTTCCTTCTGTAACACATTAATTTGGGCCGTAAGCACTAGCAGAACAACTCCAAATAAAAGCACAACCACAAGATAGCCCAATAGAATTTTGGAGCGTATCGTAAATCTTCTCGTTTTTGACAACGCGGAAACCTCCAAATATATACGAATCCCATTCAATTATATTAAAACTGGTGCATATGTAGTTTATATGGATACGTATAGTCTGACAAGCTTTAAGTTCATCGGTAAGCATAAGAAAAACGACCTGCTTATGCAGGTCGTCCTCTTCATTGATCCATACTGCTCATTTTGACTGAATTTAGGCCTTTGGAGCGATCATTTTGGCTGGATCGACATATTGATCAAATTGCTCTTCGGTAAGCAGGCCCGTTTGTAACGTCGCCTGTTTCAAAGACAAACCTTCTTTATGCGCAAGTTTCGCAATTTTGGCTGCATTTTCATAACCAATATGCGGGTTGAGCGCAGTAACCAGCATGAGCGAATTGTTCAGATTATGTTCAATCTGATCCAGGTTAGGCTCAATGCCTACGGCACACTTGTCATTAAACGCAATAATGGAGTCCGCCAGCAGTTGCACGGATTGCAAGAAGTTATAGATGATAACCGGTTTGAATACATTCAGTTCAAAATTACCCTGACTTGCCGCGAAACCAATCGCTGCATCATTACCCATGACCTGCGTAACCACCATTGTAATGGCCTCACTCTGAGTTGGGTTGACTTTACCTGGCATAATGGAGCTGCCTGGCTCATTCTCAGGAATACGGATCTCGCCCAATCCACTACGAGGACCACTGGCCAACCAGCGGACATCATTGGCAATTTTCATCAAATCAGCTGCAAGCGCTTTAACTGCACCGTGCGCATATACAACTTCATCATGACTTGTAAGGGCGTGGAATTTGTTTGGTGCAGATACAAAATCTTTCCCCGTATGTTTGCCAATCTCCTTGGCAGTGAAGTCCCCAAAGTCCGGATGAGCATTGATGCCCGTTCCGACAGCTGTACCGCCGATCGCAAGCTCCTTCAGGTACTGTACACTTTCACGGATCATACGCTCACTCTTGCCCAGCATGGCTTCCCAACCACTGATCTCCTGGCCAAGCGTAATTGGTGTTGCATCCTGAAGGTGGGTACGTCCAATCTTGATAATATCCTTGAATGCCTCCGACTTGTCTGCAAAAGTGGCTTTTAATACCGCAATTGCCGGCAAGAGTTGATCCTCAACAGCCAGAACACCTGCAACATGCAGAGCCGTTGGGAATGTATCGTTGGAGCTCTGGGACATATTCACGTCATCATTCGGATGCAGACGCTCTTCCTTGCCCTTTTGCTCAAGCAGTTGGTTCCCCAGATTCGCAATCACTTCGTTCACGTTCATATTGGATTGTGTTCCGCTACCAGTCTGCCACACTACCAATGGGAAATGGTCATCAATCCGGCCTGCAATAATCTCGTCTGCTGCATAAGCAATAGCATCGGACTTAGCCGCAGATAATTTACCTAATTTATGGTTACTGGCCGCAGCACTTTTTTTCAAAATGGCAAGTGCTCGGATAACTTCCATCGGCATATGTTCACTGCCAATCGGGAAGTTCTCCTTGCTGCGCTGCGTCTGAGCTCCCCACAGCCTGTCGGCTGGTACTTTCATTTCGCCTAACGTATCTCTCTCAATGCGGTATTCCACTTGCTTGTCCTCCTCCAAAAAGATGGTTTGGGTCTCTACAAAGCTTGTGTATCTCGTCATATTATACATGATTTACGAGCAGGTTTTCACCTTTTCGACAAAATTGTAAGCGTAGCGCAAAATGAACTTGATTTATTTTTGTGACGCAATTGGATACAATCGGCTGCTCTGTTCGAATAGTTCACCTGGTTTCAGACCGACCAATCCGATTTCTTCTGCCGGAATGCCTTTAACATTAGGAGCGTTAACCAGGTTCATCTGTGGTTCAGGACAGAAGAATTCGCCACCCATGTTATTGTTCCAGATCATCCAGTGTTTGTACGAAGTACCCACATCGTATACCAGTTTGTCTCCAGTACGGTGATCCGTAAGTTCCATATAGTTACGTCCATTCTGCGGCTCCGCAGTGTAATGATTATCCATGGCAGCAAAGAACGGACTAACCCCGTCTTTTTTCAATTGTTCTTCCTCAGGTGTAAGCGGTTGAAATTGTCCTGTTGGCAGAGAACGCTCATTCAATTCACGACGTTGTCCAATCGTAACTTTGGCCGTGTAATCCGAGGCCTGACTGTCCGGTGCAAAAGGTACAGCAATCGCCGTGTGGAATGCAAACAAATTCGGCATATATTCAGTCCCGTTGTTGCGGACGATCAATTGTTGCTGAAGTCCTTGGCTACTCAAAGAGTAACGGAGCGTCACTGTGAACGTAAACGGCAGGTACTGATGGAATGTATGCCCTTCTTTCACGTCCTGGCTAAGCAACACATAACTCTCCAGCTGATCCGATCCGTATCCCTCAACCTTCCACTCGGCATCATGCAAAAATCCATGCAAATGGTTACCTGTAGCCGGTTCGTTCACAGGCAACTGATAAACTTTACCATTCCAGGGGAAACGTCCATCCTCATAACGGTTTGGTGGAGAAAGAATCGGAATTCCATAGACCGCAGGTGCAGCCATAAATTCATCCATCTGATCCTGATTCGGCTCTCTCAAATAACGGAAACCCTTTTCTGTATCACGGAAAGCAACGAGGTTGGCACCCACGCTTGGAATAACTGCCGCTTCAAACTGATTAAAACGAAGCCAAACGGCCGGGATCCCTCCAAATTGTTCTTCAAATGCTGCATTTTGCTGTGTCATCGTTATATGTACCTCCTGCATACTAAGGTTATATTATACGGCTCGACTATATCATGCCCGAGCGCAAAATACCAATCTATGATAGAGAACAAATTCATAATAGAAAGACAAAAAGACAGGAAAAAGACAGCTGCAATACGTTACGGCTGTCTCTGCTGTCTTTCATATGATGGTTCAATTAATCCACATATTTGCCGTGATCCGGCATAGCGCTCTCTTCAAAGTCCAGATCAAGCCGCTTCAAGGATTCACTCAGCATATCTCCGCTCAAGGCATGCCCATGCCCGGTAATCGCAAGTTTCGGCTCCAGATGCCTTATATGCTGTACAGATTGATGAGCAGCCTGCCAATCGGTTGTAAAATAGGAAGGCGGGCCATGCAACTGTTTGTCCTGAAGCAACACACTCCACAGCGACTCCTGCTTCACTGTGATGATCGCGTCTCCCGCAATTAACAAACGGTCTGCTTCCCGAAACAGCGACACATGTCCAGGCGTATGACCTGGCGTGTGAACCCACTCCCATCCTGATAGACCTGGAACGGAATGATCTTTGGGTAAACTGAATATCCGATCATCCAGATTGATTGCCTCATTAGGATAAGCGAATGACAACCTGGACATTAAACCTCCACCTACAGAAGGATCCGCTGGCGGGTAATCTTTTAACCCCGTTAAATACGGAATTTCAAGCGGATGAGCATACACTGGCACACCCCAGAATTGTTCCAGCTCAATAACGGTTCCAACATGGTCGAAGTGACCATGCGTCAATATGATCGCAGATGGCGGACCTTGAAATCGTTCTGTTGCAACCTGAACAATATGATCTGTGAACCTCGCCATTCCGGTGTCCACGAGGACCCAGTTCCTGCTTCCTGGCTCTCCGATGAACACGACATTAACGAATAGTGTACGTAGACTGAGAATATCGGGCGCGACTTCTTCAAGTCCCGTCAACCCTTCTGTAATCAGATTGTCAGATGCCATTCACGGTTACCTCCCATTAGGCGGATTGTCTCTCTGGTTCCATTCATCTCGTAGACTTCCCTTTTCTGGATCATCTATTCAACATTTCCAATAAAATAGACGGTATACACCCTGTTTCGGGCATACACCGTCTAGTATAGTCATCGACACAACACAATAGAACAAGAACATCTCGGCTAGTTAAGCCGGAAATGCCTCCAAAGCAGCATCGAGCAATTGATTGTACAGATCGTCATCATTTTCAAGCAACTCGTCCATACGCAGTAACTCTTCTTCATCACCGGATTGCTCCGTGAAATGCAAGCTATAGTCCCAATCTTTTCCGTTCTTGCTCATGAAGGTAATCTCATATACTGACTTTTCGCCTTCTGTGCGGTAAACGGTATTTCCCACGTATCCTTTTTCACCTTCACGGCGCATTTCAGCACTTATAATTTCAATATTCACAATCATTCTCTCCTTTAATCTTTCATCTACAGTCGGTCTCCAACATTTCTGGTAAACCTAGTTTGGTAATTATTATTGGTTAATTGTACAATATATAACGTAGCAACGTATACCTTATTCAATGAAGGAACCATTCTGAGTCCTTACATAGTTGTAATGAGGATTATAATACGTGTTTGAACAACATCTATATTAGCCAACAAGCTACGATATTATTATCACATTGGAGGAAAAAATAGCATGAATACTTTTGAAACGAATCTGCAGCAATATGCTGAACTGGCTGTACAAGTCGGTGTCAATGTCCATCCTGGACAGACACTCGTGGTTAACGCTCCAATCTCGGCAGCACATTTTGTACGACTCATTGTCAAAGCAGCTTACGGTAAAGGTGCGAAATTGGTCAAAGTAAACTGGAGCGATGAAACCGTTACACGTCTTCATTACGATCTTGCACCTGATGAAGCCTTCTCCATTGAACCGAAATGGTTTGCAGCTGAAATGACTGAACTCGTTGAAGAAGGTGCCGCCATTCTGCACGTCATCGCTGAAAATCCGGATCTGCTGAACGGTGTAGCTCAGGAACGGATTGTTACCAGCCAAAAAGTGCGCGGCAAAGCGCTCGAAAAATATCGTTCTTATCAGATGGCTGACAAATTCAGCTGGTCTATCGTGGCCGTTCCTTCTCCGGAATGGGCAGCTAAAGTGTTCCCGGATCTTCCAGAAGCACAGCAAGTGGATCGCCTGTGGGACGTCATTTTCAAAACAGTACGGATTGGTGAGCAGGATGCTGTTGCCGAATGGAAAACCCATTTGCAAAACCTCGATTCCCGCGCTGATCTGTTGAACAACAAAAAATACAAGAAGCTTCACTATACAGCTCCAGGCACAGACTTGACCATTGAACTTCCAGAAGGCCATATCTGGGTATCCGGTGGAAGTGTGAATGAGCAAGGACATGTCTTTATTGCCAATATGCCTACCGAAGAAGTATTCACAGCTCCGCTGAAAACGGGTGTTAACGGTACAGTGCGCAGCACGAAACCACTGAGCTACGGCGGCAACCTGATTGACGGATTCTCCCTTACATTTGAGAACGGTCGAATCGTAGATTACACCGCTGAACAAGGACTGGATGCACTCAAAAACCTGATCGAGATGGATGAAGGTGCACACTATCTGGGTGAAGTAGCCCTCGTTCCACATCAGTCACCAATTTCCGATACGAATATTTTGTTCTACAATACTTTGTTTGATGAAAATGCCTCCAACCATTTGGCGATTGGTAATGCCTATGCCTTCTGTCTGGAAGGTGGTAAAACGATGTCCAAAGAAGAGTTGATCGAACGTGGCATGAACTCCAGTCTCACTCATGTAGACTTCATGATTGGATCCGGAGAAATGAACATCCACGGTGTGACCTCCGAAGGTGCGGAAGAGCCGATCTTCCTGCAAGGAAACTGGGCATTTTAATCCCGTTTGATGTGATTTAGGAGAGAGGAGATTACTCCTCTCTTTTCCTGCGTTAACAGGTCAAAAATTCAACAATTGGAGGGAACTCATATGTTAAGTTTTGAACAAAAACTGGATCGCTACGCTGAACTTGCTGTAAAAGTAGGTGCTAATGTACAACCAGGGCAAGTATTTGTTATTAGTGCGATGATTGATACCGCTGAATTCGTACGTTTGCTGGTACGCAAGGGATATGAAGCTGGCGCCAAGCAGGTGATTGTAAAATACGGAGATGAAACCGTCAATCGATTGCGGTTTGAGATGGCCCCTGAGGAATCCTTCCAAGAGCCGCCGAAATGGCATGCAGCGGAGCTTGAAGAACTGGCGGCCAATAATGCAGCCTTTCTAACCGTATTGTCATCCAGTCCAGACCTGATGAAAGGTATTGACCCGGAGCGGATTTCCAGCCATCAGCGTACATTTGGTCAGGCGATGGCCAAGTACCGTCAGTATCAACAGGCGGATAAAATGAGCTGGACGGGTGTGGCTTGTCCTTCCCCCGATTGGGCAGCCAAAGTATTCCCGGATCTCCCGGCGGCCGAGCAGGTTAGCCAGCTGTGGGAAGCCATTTTTGCTGCAGTGAGAGCCGATCTGGAGGACCCTGTAGCGGCTTGGGAACAGCATATCGAACGACTGGAGACCAAAGCCGTTGCCCTGAACAACAAGAAGTATCAAGCATTGCATTTCCTCTCACCGGGGACGGATCTTACTGTCGAGCTTCCAGAAGGTCATATCTGGGCGCAGGCAGGTAGCGTGAATGAGCAAGGCACCCCTTTTGTCGCCAATATTCCAACAGAGGAAGTATTCACTGCTCCAGCCAAACATGGCGTTAATGGCAAAGTGTCCAGCACCAAACCACTCAGCTATGGCGGCAGTATCATTGATCGTTTTTCACTCACATTTGAGAACGGACGTATCATTGATTTTCATGCCGAAGAAGGTCAGGATACACTGGAAAGACTCATTTCCATGGATGAAGGATCACATTATCTCGGCGAAGTCGCTTTGGTTCCCTTCCATTCACCGATCTCTGAGAGTGGTATCCTGTATTACACTACATTGTATGATGAGAATGCATCGTGCCATCTTGCGATTGGCAGTTCCTATGCATTTAATATCGAAGGGGGCAAAACGATGTCTCCTGAAGAGCTTGCAGCCCGTGGCATGAACACCAGCATCACCCATGTGGACTTCATGATGGGCTCTCCCGAGACGGACATTTACGGTATCACGGCAAACGGCGAACGTGAAGCCATCTTCCTTAAGGGAGACTGGGCATTCTAACTGATTACGGAGAGTTATCTCCTGTACTGTATTTCACTGAATAGTCGAAAAGGCTGTCTTGCAACCATGTATTCATGGTTGGCGAGACGGCCTTTTATTAATTTTCAGCAAACTTTCCCGCATGTTATACACACTTCCCTCATCTGGTTTTTCCCAGACCAACCTCCCATTGTATCGTTTCCATATTATGTTGTAAAATGTAATGATACCAATGTTTGTGGATTGTTCACCAGAAAGGAGAACATCATGGCCAATCGGCTCCAGTTATTACTAGCCTCAGATTTCCATAATTTAGGCTCTGCACTTCAAGAAGAAGTGTATTATGAATATTATAATATGGTACATGGTCTTATTGTTTATATCATCAAGGAGCGTGCTGCAGCAGAAGATATTATTCAGGAAGCTTTTATCAAAATCATTAAAAACAAACCCATCTTCGAAGACGAGGTCAAACTGAAAGCCTGGCTCAAGGTTGTCACACGTAACACTGCTATTAATTATCTGAGAAAAAATAAAAATAACCGTAACCAATTGGATACGGATAGTGTTTTTATAGATATGGAGACGATGAATCAGACGGCAGCTTCCGTGGAAAGCATGGTAGAAACGCAGATGATGGAAGAGTCCATTGAATATTATCTCGGACAGCTCAAACCGGAATATCGTGTTCTTGTTGAGTTACGGTGGAAAAAAGGCCTCTCCTACCGAGAGATGGCCGAACTGCTGGATACCTCCGAAGACATTGTGAAGCAACGTTTGTTCAGAGCCCGTGGCAGTATCAAGAAGAAATTACATAAGGAATGGGGTGGAAGCATTGAGCAAAGGCAAGTCCGATAAAAACGTGGAGCGATTCGATTCAGAGCTGGAAGACGAATATTTCGACGCTGCGTTTGACCTGGCTTTTGATGAAGCTTTCCATCAGGCCGTCTCTGCCCCTTCCGCCTCCCATACCGAATCCATGCAACAATCCTGGCAGAAGGTACACAGGGAAATTAACAGAATCGGTTTACGTAAAAAAAGAATACGTACCTTGCGACTTTCAGTTGTCGTAGCTGCTTCCGTGACCATCGGAGCCGTTATTTTCAGCCTGCCGTCCGGTACGCAAGCGGTATCCCCTTTTGTGCAATCCATCAAGGATTGGGGTAATGGCATGAAATCCATTATCATCGAGGATCGCACGACCCATCTGGGGGCTGATCCGTCAACAGCCAAAACGCCTCCACCACCGGAAACCAGCTTGGACGACATTCTTAAAGCACAAGAAGAAGAAGCTCTTAATACACCTTCGTATGAGTTATCGAGCCACCTGCTTCGTCCAGTACTTGTTACGGAAGAGATCGCACGCGAAGGGTTCATGGGTGACTTTCTGTTATCCAAGGCCATTCCCGAGCGATTCAACAAGGTCAAATTCGAACTCGTGCTCGATACGGAAAACCCTGTGAATCCAGACGATTTTTATGAGTCCACACAAATGAGAGTTCAATATACCAGTGAAGGCAAGAGCATAGAGGATGAGATTATCCAGTTTGATTATGTCTATGTCATGCCTGGGGAGAAAATTGAAGGGGCCATGCTTCGTGATATGAGCACCGTAAAGCTGGCGGATGGCTCGGAAGCACTGATGTATATCGGCCCACCCTATAACTCCTTTCAGTGGATGATGGGTTCCAACAATATGAGTCTGTTTGGCACCCTTTCGGAAGAAGAAATGACTGCTATTGCCAACGATTTTCAAGAGCAGAAGTTTCCCGGCAGCACCCGTCGATAAGATCAAAATAACACGGTGCCAGAGACATGTTTGCTTGTTTCCGTGGTACTTCCATCATACGCTGTATGAATACTGGTAACGCGATAATAATATCCTGGCATAACGGTCCAATCCGATGAGGCCTTGAGTAAGTTTGTATTCGTTGCATTGTTGGAACTGGCTTTGAAAGTTACCCATGCTGTTCCTGTCCAGCGCTCAAGTCGATAATCTACGGAAAGTGTCTTCATTGCTGTATATGTCGTGGTCTTGGTATTGACGATAGCCGATAGTCCACCCCCAGGAATGACTGCACCGACCGCTTGATAGATATGTCCAAGTTCTCGATTGTTAGCAAACGAATGGATAGATGGTTCCGGCGGCGGTGGGGGTGTAAGGGCACCAGAGGACACGTTGATCAACGGGCTTGCAACGGCTGGTTCGGACGTAGGTATAGCCAGGATTGTTGGCACCATTAACAAGGCAACAAGGGTTATTTTTAGCATAGATGCTGCACTCTTCGTTTTCATTTTCCGCATATTGATCCATCCTCCGCTTCCATACTTGATTTTGTGTAAGGGTATAAACGGACGAATCGGGTGACAGGTTTCAAAAAAAATTAGACGCTCCGATGTTTCTGTCGGCAGCGTCTTTTGTATTTTTTATACATTTCCAACATAGTGAAACCTAAATTATTCCATCCCGTATGTATTCAGTAATGTATGCACAAAACCAAATTAACCAACATGAGTTGCAAATGCAAATGAGGTGTATCCCTTGAGTAAACTTCAATCCAAATCCAGAAGGCATCGTCAAAGTTCCAATCCGAATGAACTTCACATCGAAGTTTCCGGCTCGTTCAAACGTTGGCTTGTTATCTTGGTGATTACGCTTACTGCGGGGACCCTAATATATTTATTGGCTACAGCTCGGGAAAGCTGGATAAGCATGGGGATTGACCGCTATGTATTGCCCTTTATGATCTGGGGACTTGTACTGTCCCCCTTCCTTGCTTTTCTTTTCCTCAGGCAGAGCGGCCGAACCCTTTCCCATGTCAAATTTTTACGAGTTTTCGGGATTGCTTTCTGCCTTCTGCCTCTGGCTCTTCTGTTTTACGTGTTACCTGCAACACTCGGCATGGTGAATGATCACTTAACCCAGTATAAACAAAATCCGGTGTTATCCACCACTAAGGTGGGGGACTACAATTCCTACGAGGTTACTTTCGTTGACATGTACGATATCATCACGATAAAGACACCGACGACAACCAAATCCACTCGAAAAAAGCTGAATATCCAGCATGATCTCGCTCCTGGAGAGAATGTTTATGTTACTTATAAGCGAATTTATATCAAAAATAGCTTGGTCACAGAGAACCGTTACGCTGATGTTGTCGTTCATGCACCCAAAGAATCATAAGCATGCAAAGAAGCTGTACGATGACCATTACGTCACCATACAGCTTCATATGTTACAATTTCGATCTGGCTACGCGCCTTCTTCTTCAACCAACAGTTCCAGCTTAATCACATTCACTCGGGAAATCCGCTTATGCTCTGTCTCTTGAATGACAAATACATAACCTCCATACTCAACCGATTGACCGACCTCAGGTGGAATGGCATCTACTCTGGAGTATAACCAACCCCCGATGGTATCGTAATCGGCACGATCCATCTCCAGTCCAAATCGTTCGCTGACTTCTTCAATCAGCATCAATCCATCAATGGAATATTCCATCTCATCCACTTGCTCAATGGCAGGACGCTCCTGGTCGAATTCATCCTGAATCTCGCCTACGATCTCTTCCATGATATCTTCAAGTGTGACAAGCCCGGAGGTTCCTCCGTATTCATCAATCAGTATAGCAATCTGTGTCTTGCTACGCTGCATACGCTTGAGCAGATCACTGATCAGCGTGGTATCTGGCACAGCCAGGATGGGCCGGATTACGGAAATAGTATCCGTGAGTTGGGATCGCATCAGATCCTTAATGTGAATAAAGCCGATAATATGATCCTTGTCTCCGTTATATACCGGATACCTTGTTCGCATACTTTCACTGGCAATCTCCAGATTTTCCAGCATGGACTCATTGGCATTCAGACAGATCATCTCCGTCCGCGGAATCATAATTTCACGGGCGGTTGTATCCGTAAAATCAAATATATTATCAACAAGTGCTAATTCAGTGTTATCAATTAAACCGCTCTTATTGCTTTCTTTCATCAGAATACGTATTTCATCTTCGCTATGTGCCGAGTCAATCTCCGAAGCTGGTGCCATTCGGAAAAGTCTCAACAAGCCGTTAGCCATACCGTTCAGTGCCCATATGAATGGATACATTAACTTGTAGAAGAACGTTAGCAAAGCCGCAGACCACAAAGTGATCGTCTCAGACTTTCGAATCGCCATCGTTTTGGGAGCAAGTTCTCCCAGTACAATGTGCAAGATCGTAATAATCACAAATGCAATGGCAATAGAGATTCCATGAACGTAGACTGGTCCCAGTCCAAATGCGGTAAACACGGGCTCTAACAGATGTGCAATTGCCGGTTCTCCCAGCCACCCGAGTCCCAGTGAAGCCAAAGTTATACCTAGTTGGCAAGCTGACAGATATGCATCCAGATTACGTACGATATTGGAAGCATAGATGGCATTTTTGTTGCCTGTTTCAACCAAAGCCTCAATCCGACTTCCATGAACCTTCACCATCGCGAATTCCGCCGACACAAAGAAACCATTCATTAATACAAGTAAACCAATTAATACTAAATTTAAAATACTCGGTAAGGGGTCACTCAAATTTTCATCCTATTCGCCGTCATTCTTCGGCAAATAGGTCCACCTCCTTCGAAAATGTAGGATATTAGCCATTCTGCCGTTCATATGCAATTTCAACTTCCCAATGCTTCCACCTCCACCTTGTTCTGTCGAATAACAAAGATATGCTTCTTTTATTATATAATTCTACACTACACAGTCAATCCGTGTCCTATGACAACGAAATGGCACAAACGCCTTTTTTCTTTAACAAAAGTCTCGATTACGCTGTTTTATTTACATTTCAGAAACATTGGTTTAAGGAAACCAAAGAGAGCATCCTCGCTCATGCTTCCGCATGACTGGATACTCTCTTTTTGCAATACTTTTAATTTCTTAAATTCTATCCGCTAATTACGATGTCGACTCAATCTCCACTACGGTTTCCGAAGCGGGGTTCCAGCGCCACTTGGATTGTTTCCCACTTGGGTTATGCAATCCACCGATCCAGAATTCATCCTGCTTCAGCAGTGCCCAATCGACTTCTCCATTCAACACCTTAATTCCGAGTTCCGTTAGTGACAGGACTCCGTCACGGAATTCTTCATCATGCTGCTTGAAATTAGGGAAAGTGGTTGCACCGCTCATCTGAAGAAGGGCATGAGGTCCTTCTGTCATCCGCTTTAGATGTGCCCAGTATTCAAGATCACCCATCCCGAGAATATGCAGCTTGTCCCCTACCTCGCGAAATAATGGATACGGACGCTCCACACCTGCTCTAATGGTCTCTAGTGTTGTCTGCTCAATGAGCCCCAGACCGTTCGATACAGATGGCAGACGGGACAAATGTGCCTTAAAGGCAGCTTTCGAAAAGGGTAGCGCAGAAGTGTCTGCCTGCAAGTAATCCAGATGTTGCCGGAAATCATTAGACGTATAGGCCTCCCAGAACTGTGCACCTGCTTGTAGCTCGTCTGTGCCAATCACATGCCAGCTTCCGGACAAGCTTCCGATCTGTGTCGAGGTGAGTTGACCCAGTCCCCTAAAGTGCTCGATCTCTGGATACGAGTCAATGCAGAGCAGATTCAGTTTTGTATTCTGAAGCGCTTGTCCTTTGAAATAATGCAATAGGTAAGATAACATCGTCTGATCATAGAGATCGTATTCGAACCATAAGACAATTTCCTTGTATTGTTGAAACGAATGCAACTTGCGTTCAAGCTCCTCAATCTTCAAGTATTCCGCCTGTGGAATGCCCAACTGCTGCTCTAACACGGATGCCCGATTCTGCCGATCCTTCGTATCTCCCATCTCTTTGGCTACCGGGCCGAACGTATACAACTCTCTCCATACCAGGATGTCTCCCTGAATCCCACTCTCTCTTAAACGATTGGCAGCGTGATCCCCATTCATAATGTGTAACAACCCTTTTCCCCATTCATACAATTCACTGAATACAGTGACCAGATCCCTTACAGGCATAGAGCGCTTGAGTTTGGATCGGGCATCGAACAGTCTTTTCTTTAATGCAGGTACCTTGACCCCGAGGAAATCCGATATTTCCTTGAGCGAGTATCCTTCCAAATAAAACAGTTCAACAGCAATTCGCATCGATGATGGCAGCATTGCAATAGAATCACGCAGCGTACGATGCATTTCGTTTTGCATCGCTTGTTCTTCTGGATTATGCGCCTGATCCTCTTCCTGGAATACATGCTCCAGCTCCTGAACGGGAATCGTGGTATGCTGCTTGCGCCTTAGCCAGTGATAACACTGCCTCTCCACGATCACCTTGAACCATCCAGGAAAAGCCTCCGGGGCCTCCAGCTTGGACAGATTGCCAAAGGCTTCAGTAAACGCCTCCTGTACGACATCTTCAGCCCAAAATGTATCTCCTAAACGATTGTAGGCAACAGCAAGAGCCATCCCGCGATATTGGGATACCAGTTGTTCGTATGCTTGAGGTTCGCCTTTCATTGCTGCTTCAATCCATGACTTCAATGCTATGGACTCCTTTCATATAGACATGCTGCTTGTTCCATTCATATATAAGTGCCATGTTATCGCCAAAAGGTTACGTATGACTCTAACCCTATAGTAACCTTCGTATATATGTTTATGTAAAAAGCTGTCCTGTCTGCGGATTACCTCCACATTCAGGACAGCGAAGTAAATCATTATGTGTTAAACATGTCAATTATCATTCAAAATGATGCGGGCCAATGATTATCTGCTTGGAGCTTGCGGGTAATTGCCTACCACTCCTGGATATTGATACAACAACGGCTCATCAAATGTAGCATAGTCAAAGTTGACCATCAACAGCATGATCCGTCTTCCAGTCTTCGGATCGCTGATAATAATATGGTCACGGCCCGCTGCTTCAATAATACCTTGGAATATGCGAGCATTCCATTCTTTGTTACCTTCGTATGTCATGTAGAATGTACCGAATTTACCAAGGTTCAAACGTAGAATATTCTCAATGTACGATTGCTCAAACTGTGGAGCCGTTGTCGTAACTACAGCACCCGTAGGTGTCATTGGACTTCCGCTGGATACGAGTGGCGGTACACTAGTCGAGCTAGGGGATACCATCCCTGGTGTTGGCGACATGGAAGGCATTCCGTTACCGATTTTGTATGACGTACCTTGAACCTGAGAATTGGCTTGTTGACCCAACACAGAATTCGCTTGCTGACCCAATGTTTGAGTCATAGGTTGATACGGTTGATTAATCATAGTGATTCCTCCCCAAATTTAATAGACTTCCGGACAATCGTCGCCTGTCGGACTGAAGAAACAATGTGCTTTGAAACGTCCTGTATTTTGCTGGTCATACCACGTATCCGGACATTCACCCACAGGTCGGAAAAACCATAGTGCATTGCTCGCTGGCCAGATACGCTCTCCATTAATCACACGTTGTGCCAGACGAATCTCGGATTGTCTCGCCCGTTGGTAGAAGTAACCCTTCTGTGTTGACTCGAAGCCCCCGGGGTTCTGAAATACCATGCGGTTGATGTCACGAATATCTCTAAAGTCCAGACAATCCACCAACACCCGGTTCACACCTACATTACCTACAAGCAGCATGCCTTGTTCGCCGTCACCTTCAGCCTCCGCCCTCAGCAGTCTAGCGAGCAGCTTGACGTCTTCTGAGTTGGCTTTAATAACAGCCATAGTCTGTTTCCTCCTTTGTTTCAGCTGTTCATCACCGTACATCGTATTGTGCAGGAGCCCATTCGGTGACACGATTCCATCTTTTTTCCATAAAAAAAGCCCGGAACCTCACCCAAGGTGAAGTTCCGAAGCAAGTTATTTCTTATAATACTCACCTGTTCAAGGCTTGGCTTCAATCCAATAATCATAGGCATGTACAATATTGCCCTGGTATGCCTGATGTTCGGCCAGCAGATCCGGAAGCTTGGCAAGCTGAAGTTCCATCTCCGCTGCCCCTTTCTCATAAAAAGAAATATGAGGACCTTCGTGGTTCTGCTTCATTTCTACCGAAATCATCAACCTTTTTCCCAGACGATCTGCAATCTCCATCTCCTGACTCACAACAGCAGCAATGCCATTGGACCCTTCGGCCTGATTACGGAATGCCATCATCGACACATGATCAAGTGTATCAATCATGAACTCTGTCACAGACATGTCTTTTCCCGGCAACGGGAAGGTATCCAGCCATACAGCAAGGTCTGCACTTGTTTCGAGATCACTGTCCTTCTTCGTTTCTTCCTGGAAAAATGTAATGTTGGCAGCCCATTCGGTCAGAAGGGTGTCCCGACTATTCTCCCACTCCGGCAAGGTGTAAGGCTCAATATCCAGATGGATGCCTTCAAATCGTTCATCCGGCTCGGATTCCGCATTATAGTTTTTCACATAATCAATCAAGCGCTTAATGCGTGGACGGTTCTCCTTCTTGCCCCAGATGGGGTGTCCACCCATCGCATGGATCTCGATGCCCTGTGCTTTTGCCCGTTTCACAAAACTGCGGTAACTGGAATAGGGTTGATCCAGATCTAACCGCACATACAACCAGTTAATATTCTGCTCTCTAGCAAACGCTAGTATGTGATCTCCCCCGTCATTCGTCACCTGAGAGGCCTCCCAGATATACGTTCCCCGAATCTCAGGCTGATTGGATGGAAACTCCGGTAATGGCAGTTCTGACGGCTCCAGTTGTCCCCAGTATACGATGTCATGTACAGCAGAACCTGCGTAGGAACTATGCTTGCTGAATGCGGAGGCAACTTCTTCAATAACGCTTTCCAGTTGTGCTGAACCTTTGCCGGCAAACGTCGTAAACTCCTCGCCAGGCATTGGCTTGGTGTTCAACCCAACCGTAACGCTCACATTGCTAGTATCGGCCCAGTTCATTTCCTGTTCAATTAAGCGTATAATACCATTGTTCCCTTGCGCGTTATCACGGTAAGCGAGTAAAGTGACATGCTCCACTCGTTCAATGAACCAACGTGACAATGGTTCGTTATCTGCATCCTCAGAAACTCTATTTCCTGTGACGGTATAGGAATCCAGCCAAAATGGCAGGTCAATATTCACTGCAATTGCGCCATCCTGTCCCACTTGCTCAAATAACAGATTCATATTGGCTACCCAGGATTGTACCATTGGCTTGGCATCTTCTTTCCAGGCTGGTAACACATAGGGCTTGATATCCAGATGTATGGCATCAAATTGCTCGTTGGTCTCAGCAGCTTGATTGTAATCACTTACCCACGACGCTAATCTTAGTATGGGGCCTTCACGGCCACTGAGAGCCCAAGATGGATCGCCTCCCAGTGCTTCAACCGCAATACCCGCACGGCTTGCTTTGGCTATAAACGTCTGGTATACCTCCTTGGACAGTGACATGTCTACATTCACGTACAGCCTGTTTATCTTATGTTTAGCTGCATTGGCCAACAGCTCATCTCCGTTGCTAATAGACTGTGCCTGCCATACCCAGGCCGCCCGTATATCTGCGCCGTCAGCTTCAGCAGGTGACTCATTCCCTATCATTATCATCCCTCCGATCAGCAGTAACAGCCAAAATACCTTCCGGGATTGTTTCCCGAACATATACTCCCTCCATTCTTCTACTGTTGTAAAATCACATTTATTATAGCAACCGAGTTATTAAAAACAAATAAGCCCAAGTGCTTAACTTGGGCTTATTACTCTTAAGTTGGGACAGCTTAGGGCCGCCCGGCTCAATCCCGGTTCTAGTCCTCATATATCATTTTTCGGGTCATGCCTCCATCAATAACGAGGTTGGTCCCTGTGACAAAGGTATTGCTTGGATCAGACAAATATAGACAAGCACGGGAGATATCCGAAGGAACACCCACACGACCGGATGGATGCTGTTCATGATCCTCCTTTTTCAATTTCTCCACGTCACCTGTCTCAATCCATCCCGGACTGATACAATTGACCCGAATTTGGTCCTTGCCCAGTGAGACCGCCAGCGCATGTGTCAGAGCTACAATCGCCCCTTTGGATGCGGCATAAGCTTCGGTATCCGGCTCAGACATCAGCGCACGGGTAGAAGCCATGTTGATAATGGCACCACCGTGTTCATTGCTTTTCATATGTTTCGCTGCTTCCCGACTTGCCAAAAAGCAACTTCTCACATTGGTATTGAGTACATCGTCCCATTCTTCCAGCGTCAGCTCATAGGGTGACTTCCACTTGGCGAGTCCTGCATTATTCACAAGTACATCTATTTGTTTGAATTCATCCACGGTCGTACGAAAAAGGTCCGTAATATCCTGCTCGCTCCGAACATCACATTGAACAAAGATGGCTTCTCCGCCTTCATTACGAATGGAAGCTGCGGCTGCCGCCCCCTCTGCTTCCTTATTGTCAGCAAGTACAACTCTGGCTCCGGCGAGCGCATAGGCTTCAGCCACACTCCGTCCGATTCCCTGAGCAGCACCAGTTACAACAACGACCTGATCTGTAAATGACATATTCATTGCCTCCTCTATATAATGATCCTATGATCCTAATCTCATTATGCCTCTTCTTATATAAATACACGTCAGGGCCAATAAGAAACGCTTGTCCAGTAAATAATCAAAAAAAGCTTACGCCATCTTGGCGCAAGCTGCTCGGTTTAACCACGTAGGCGTTCGGAATACACGCGATTATATCGCTCGAAGCCCACATAACGCGTTCCTTTGAATGAGAGCCGTCCTTCGTCCCCCTCAGCGCACAAACCATACTCCTCGCCATTCACTTTGAATTCGAGCCGATCTCCACTCTCTACTTCAAAGGTGACGTAGTATAACGTCCGTGCTGTACTGCCTGGTTCAGATTGCGACTGACTCATCTTCATCCGTCTGCTGGTGATTCGTGAAGGCACGGTCAACAGCGGCTCCGAGTTGTTGCGTCCCCACCTCCATACCTCTTTTCCCATCGACAGAAGGACTATACCTATAATCAGAACAAATACAACCGGAAAGACGGTTCCAAACAAATCAAACATCCAGGATGATTCAATGCCCATGTCTCTCCCTCCGTTCACACAACTTAGGACAGCCGGAGTCTTGACCCGTCTCCAGTAATGTATATGCGGACGGACACGGAACTTGTTAACCCGATTAAATATTTGAGCAATTAATTCTGCACTGGATGTACAACAATATATGAGTTTTGACAAAAAGGTAACCACGAACTCCATAACGTGTTGAGTTCACTTATGCTGATTTTTCGATTGTAATATTCTTCATCACAATTCGTCTTGTGATCTAAGGATTCTGCCAAATAAAAATGCGTTTCATCATAACCGACGACGGGAACAAAATGCAAATAACGTTGTTTGGGATGTACTCTAATAAATAAAATAACAGGTACCCCTTGGCTGATCTGCTTCTTCAACGTATTCACATTTCCACGTAAGTACATTGCCCGATATCCTAGCTTCTTGAAAAAAACAACGACCGCTTTGGGATATACCGTTCCATCCAGTAATTTGCGAGGATAGGTCTCATAGAGCTTTGTTCCATTAGCCTCCAAACCGAAATGTCTCAACACAAACGCACTGGAAAATGCAGCGCATTCATAATTCTTTTGCATATCCAGTCGATTGGAAGATTGAATGTAATATGTACTTGGCACATTGACGGTGTTCATGCGATCTTTCTTGGGAAAACTGAAATAGATAGAGCTCACCCAGAGGATAGTCAACCAAAGTAATACATTGAGAAACAATCCGTGCCCTCCTTCGCTTCAGTAGGATATCTTTTAGGTGTTCATTCAACTCACCAGTTATTTAGAACCCATTCCTGGATATGCTCAGCTACCATTTTTATTGTCATTTCAGTGGTATCCAAGTTCAGCATGGCTGGATTGAAAGCAGTTTCCGAATTCTGGAGTAACCAGCTGGCAAAATTTTTGTGGTCTTCAATCAAGTTCTCGTCCCACCCACGAGCTTTTAAACGCGTCTCGCGAGTAACATCGTCACAATGCAAATTTATGTATAAAATTCGATCAAATCGATCTATATAATCGGAGGATGCAATGTTTTCCGGCACCATTGTTCCACATAAAACGGTCCCTCGTCCACTTAGCGATATGCTATACGCAATCCTCAACCAATTCTCTTTGGCAATCTGCCAATCCACGTTATCGATGATATCCATATCAAATACGTCAAACTCGGGAAGTTGCTTGCGAACAAGCGAAGAGATCGTTGTTTTTCCTGTCCCACTTGCGCCTGTCACTATAAATAGCGGTAATTTTCTCATACATAGCTCCTTTAGATACATCCATTTTGATTAATTACGTTCTCCATTGGTCTGCTTTCAAGCCATAAACATATGCACTTTCATCGTTTTCTTGCTTTAATTACAAAGGTTACAGGTAACATCTTCGCTCTTTTAAGGAGACTATCGCTATGATCATGTGATTGTATGATATCCTCATCGGATTCCTCGATCATGTGTTCAATGACAAATCCCGCTTTCGCCAACGCATTGATATAGGTTGATATTTGACGATCGGCTAAAGTTAATTCACCCTGAACAAAATCAGGAGATACCGCATACCACGATTCATCAGAATATGGTTTATTAAAAACAAATCTATCGCTTTCTTCAACGACACATCTATGAATTGGATGCGACCAGCTGAAAATAAAAATGCCATCTTTCTTTAAATAAGACGCGATTCGGCTGAAAGTACCTTGAAGATCAGTGGTCCAACCTATGGCGTAAATCGAATACACCGCGTCAAAATAATTAGTAGGAATACCACATTCCTCTTCCATGGGTGAACATATCAATGTTGCCGAAATGCCATATGTCCTCAAGTGTTGTTGTGTCTTCTCTATCTGTTTCTGGGATATATCCATACCCCATAGCTCACCAGCTTGGTGGTCTCCATGATACTGCAGTGATTGACCATCACCACAGCCTACCTCTAACATCTTTAATCCTGAGACATCACCAAAAAGTTGGTGTTTTTCTTCGGAGATAAATGCTCCATAATGTGGAAGCACGATCGGTTTCAAAAAGTCATTCCCTTTTGTATTCCAATATAAGCTGTTTGTTTCATAAACATAGTGCTTGTTCATCTGATAGCCTCCTCGACCAGCTCGAACGCCCTACATTTCTTACTGCAAGCACTTTAGATTTGGATGGATTGGTTAATAGTGAGTAAACCACATCGACTCGTTTCATTGATTGAACTTCCTTTCTGGAAACATTAAATATTATTCTTATCGCTGAACTCAATGCAAAAAGGTTGCATCTCAGGGTTCAAGCAATACTCTATTCTTTCTCTGAAATTTTTCCATTCGACTTTTAAAATCGCTTCTTCAATTGGAAAGAAACCAGAGTCTAAACTCTCAGATGATGTCGTTAATTCCCCACCTATCGGTCTTGCTAGAAATAATGTGTTACATATTGAATTTTCGATATTCTGAAATATTCCACAAAACTTGACGATTTCAATGTCGATGCCAGATTCTTCTTTGGTTTCTCTGATTGCAGCCTGACTTAGAGATTCTCCTTCTTCTACTTGACCACCTGGCATTTCCCATCCTCTTCGCGGTCCTCTAATAAGTAATAATTCATTTTTTTCGTTTATTACGATTGCAGCGGCAGATAAGATATGTTTTGGAGGGCTCATTTATTCGACTCCTTCTAGAGAGATTAATATACTTTGGAAGAACATGATTTATATCCAGACTAAAAGAAGTTATATATCCCATCTTCAAAATAATTGTACTCTTCATCCGTGACTCTTAACTTTCCATACCCCTTATAAAATATTTCTTTATCTCTTTCATTATCAAACGCATTAGGTTTTGGTCGAATGGCTAATGCTACATCATATCTTGGATCGCCATAAGCTGCTCCTGCCCAGTCAATAACTCCAACAATATTGCAATCATTAACTAGCACATTATCTATAGTAAAATCTCCATGAATGAAAGTGTTATCTATTGGTTTTGGCCTTGCTTCTTTCAACTGTTGAAGTCGTTCTGCAGACCCGTCTACAGCAAAATGATTTAGATTATATTCTGCTTTGTTAAGCACTGTATCTACCCAGGGACTGTCATTGTTCAATAATTCAATGGGACAAGAGCATTCATGTATTTTCTTTAAACAAAGCCCAAAGTTAAAAATCGTTTTTTCTTTACTTTGGAGGTCAGGCATCTTGGAGAGAAATTCTCTTAAACTTATTCCATCAATATAATCCATCAGAAGCCATCTCGATGTGTCCTCCGTATGAAATGAATATACCTTTGGAACAGGGAGTCCCGTATGGTAAAGGTATTGGAGCACCTTATATTCATCGGATAACCATTCATTATAAAGATCGTTTTCTGTCTTCTTGATGATGTACTTTTGATCAAACGTATCCAGTATAGCCACAGTAGAAGTATGACCCTGCTTAGGAAAAGTGATTTTCTGGACTTCCCCTATATATTCTTTTATTTCAATTGGGAGATCTTGAATGTTCATAGTTTTATCCTTTCTACAATCTCATGCTCTTTCTGATCATGTTCTCGTCGATAATTCCGCTCTAAAAGTACAAATCCCATCCCATAATAAAAGCAGCAAATAGGAAAGCCGACATGCCAGACATGATGTATACCGCCTTTTGCTTGTTACTGTAACTTCTCTTCAGCAGTTTGTAGAACATCAAGACAAGGTACGCCACAGCTAGAATTACATAAAGCAGGTTTAAAATGAGATGTATGCGTAACGAAGAATAAGGGGCAAAGCCTAAGGCGCGCATGAACAATAGGATCGTATTTAAAATGAATGCCAGACTGGCAATATTAATGGCAATATGATATTTATCAAATCCTGTGCCGGGTCTTTCCCAGTTTTTTAATTTGTATTTGGATAACCGAATAAAATAGCCAATTATCGCTCTCAAGCTGAGCAGGATGGCTATTACAAGAGCAATAAAAGATGCTTTGATCAAGTTTATCGTTAAATTGGACATGGGCAAAAAGTCATTATAAGAAATAGAGGCCTTCTCAATAGTCCCGTTACGCTCAACAACATTTGCAAAGTTACTAAGGTCAAATGTGGTATACTTCTGCAGGCTTAACATCGAATATGCCTTCGTAAAACCGGAAACGACCCGTCGCGCAGGCAGATAATATCCTCCACTTTCAGATGCAACCGAAATTGTACTGAAACTACTTCCAAACACCTTCTGGACAAGACCAACGTTATAAGCCATTTCATTTGACTGGTTTGTCATGACCACTAACCCAAAATTAGACTCCGGGTCAAAAACAAATTTACTTGAAAATCCCGCCGTACTTCCAGCGTGTTCCAGTGCAGGCACCCAGTACTCTACTTCAAAGAAACCATGCGCAATTCGAGGAGTAGAAGTTCCATCATAATATAGACTGGTTGACAGCATCTCGTCTAACGTATCCTTGTTCGCGAATATTAAATTGCTACGATCCACAGGCATCAAGGCTGCGAGAAATTTAGCTGCATCCTCTGCTGTGCCAATGGCCCCCGCCGCAGGGTATAAGCTTATGTATGCTCTGTTCTTAGGAATTAGTTTCAGATTCGTAGTGTAACCCTGAATCTCATTTCTTCGTTTCAAGACGTTTAGATTATCGTATTGTGATGGGTGAATCGATGTGTCTTTCATGTTCAGTGGTTTAAATATATGTTCGTTGACATATTTGTAAAAGGGTTGTCCGCTTTGCACTTCAACGATGTAAGCAGCCATAGCCGTACCATAGTTTGAATAAGCAACAAGACTCCCAGGTTTATCGATCTTCCTTGGTTCAAATTCTTGTAATGCTTCGCCTAATTCCACAATATCACTCTCAGATGAGTACCATAAATCGATCAATCTATCCTCCCATCCTGCGTTATGATGCATAAGGTTCATTAGGGTAATGGGAGCATCGTATTCAAGCTTCTTTAGAAATCCTTCCGGCAAATAGTCCTGAATATCGGTATCCAAATCAAGCTTTCCCTGTTCTACAAGCTGCATAACACTCGTCCAGACCAATAGTTTAGAAGTTGAACCCCATTCAAATACAGTAGAGGTGTCTGCCTTTCTCTGTTGCTCAAGATCTGCGTATCCATAGGCCTTATTCACAATGGTCTCACCGTTCTTGATAGCTACAACCGAAACGGCAGCGGTATTCTTCTGATTCATGGCCACATATGAATCAATCGTTTCCTCTAGCGAAGAAAACGTAATTCTGGAGGGTGTTGTCTCCTCTTGCTCTACCTCAGCACGCACAGATACCGCACATGTCATTATGATGAATACAAGTACAAAAACACAAGTAATTACTTTATTAACATAGTAATATCTTTGATTAATCTTCATTGGCTACTCCCCTTATCGTTCTTAATATAGTTTTCGTGCCTTTATCACAAAGGTTACAGGGAGCATCTTTGCTTTATTGGCAAAATCATCGTTTTGCAGTTGCCCTAATTCTTCATCAGATTCCTCAAACAATTGCTCAATGACAAATCCAGCTTTGGCCAACGCATTCACATAGGTTGATAGTTTACGATTCAATAATGCTAACTTACTTTCGCAAAGAGTTACCGAATACTAAGATACATCAACCTAACATTTAAAGAAAACAAGTCTATCCTCTTCTATAGCAACACATTTGTGGATAGGGCGAGACCAACTAAAGATAATCCCCCTCCTTTCTTGGAACCAATAAATCAATTCCACATTTTGAGAAAATTACCTTAATTATTTCTATAATAACCCATGCTGCAATATTTGCGAAGTTCATTTAAAAGCGCATACATTTCACTCCAAATCAAAAAGAACCCTCCCACAGGAGCGTTCTCCGTGAATCATAGGCTTAGTATATATCAGATCCATTTTACTATACTTTTCGCTCACATACGTTTGTAGTTGTACAAGCTGATTTATTGCTTCCCATCTGAGTTTTAATTATAGAATGTATCATTTATACATTACAAAAAATCATATTATGCTTCCTCCCTGCCCTGGGCAGCGGGAGGAAGCATCGAGCAGTTAGAGAGAGGTGTCCTATAAACAATATGTGGTTACTTATTAATCCAGCACCAAATATATTTTAAAAATATAAAAATCCCTGCTAACTTTTATTGTCAGTAGGGTTCTTATCCATTTTTTAGCCTCCACAGCTTAGGTTCCTTCACTTCTCAGGATCTGTAATCCTTGCACCAACAGGAATGTCTAGATCAATCAGTGCCTCCAATATTTTTTTTCAAATCTTTATCTCCTGCATGATTAAAAAATACTTGGTAAAAGGAAACAGCCTCCTTCACGATCGTTGAACATTCCCATACATTCATAAGTAATAAAATAAATACCGATGGTATAAGGAACTGTTTTTTGGAGAAATTAACTTCATTACACATACAGGAGGGAAATTTAATGAAGAAACAAATAACAACTTTTGTTGTATCCCTTTGTTTATTGGGAGCATTGGTTGTTCCTGCATCTGCTCATGGTGTAAATGAAGCAACCCAAGATGGACGAAGTATTAACACCTATCAAAACAACAGTTCTAATTATCAATCAAACAGTGTAAGGGCAAATGCAACGGATAACGATAATGGCATGGACTGGGGATGGCTGGGCCTACTTGGATTACTTGGTTTAGCGGGAATGCGTAAAAGAGTATCCGATCATTCCAATCGATAGCAGAAATATTATTGTCGCTAGAAAAATCAGGTATCAATAGAGGGAGAAGTTTATCTCCCTCTATATTTGATTTAACTATAAAAATGCTAAAATTTCCCGGAACGCTTTGTTGTTGACCTTGGGTGCAGTAACTTGCTATGGACTACCGATGTCTGGTGAATTACTAACAAAAAGCATGAGAAAACTGGTTAATGAATTTGACCAAATTACCGTACCGGATTATGGGAAATATGTAAACTAATTTTTCTCTTCGAGCATAGTGTTTGGACTGCAGTATTATTCTGTTGTCCAAAACACTTGAGGACCAAGTTCTTGAAACAACAAAGGGCATTCCAGATTTATACGGTTAAGACCCTTATTAGAGATTTGGGAGTAGGTACCGGAGCTAAGACTAGCTCCGTGTTGTTGTGTGTGTTGCATCTGACCATCTATTTAATGATCAAGTTTAAGTTTATCCATTACACCTACTAATTATTCTTGGACGCACAGCCTTGTGGCCATGGACATCTTAACACAAAACAAAAAAAAGGCACTACCAGCGTTCTGCCAGCAGTGCCTCTCTAATATTCCCATTTAAATGATTCGTGAGAATCATTCCAACCCGCTTCTACTAACGCAGCAACACCTATGCTCAAACCATTTCATTAGTCACTGCGGTCTCTGAATATTGGCAAAACGTTGATATATCAGCTTTTTTTGATTAGTTTCGATTACTATGCGTACATCAAGTCCATAAACCCGCGAGTTACATCTCCACCTTCAGCTGGTTCGGGTTGGTCTGCCTGTGCGTGTTCTGCCATGCAAGCCTTCACTGCATCCTCTGTTGTACAACGATTGGCATCGTCACATGTGTAGCATAATTGAAGCATGTATCTGGTTAATTCATCCGCCTGCGTGAATTGAGTTTGACCGTTGGTTCTCATCTTCATCACTCCTTCTCTTGTTGAGTTAAATATATCACCTTCTAGTGGATTTATTTGTGATTTATTTCACAAACTAAACAAAAAAAGAAAAGGAACCCTTAGGCTCCTCTTCTTTCTCCTATCTATTCACATCGATAACACTCTACGTTTATAGTACTTTCCAATGTACACCGCCATCTACCGTTTGCAATAACAACGATCTTTTGGCATCTGTATTTTCAACCAATATCCAGCCAAGCTTGGGGTTAACCATCTGAATCTTCACAATCTCCGGATAGTCTTCGAGAATTTTCTCCAGTACACTGCTTGCAGGAAGAGCGCTCCACGTTTTGCCCGCATCCTTGGTGTGATAGGTTATGCCCTTTTGCATCGCCCAACCTTCCGATGCGTTTAGAAATACCGGTGAAAGGTTACGATTCGGACCCGTTTGTTTGTTTAAAGTGAAATTGGACAGCTTCCAGCTCTTCCCGCCATCGGTGGTAAAGAATCCATTAAATGTCGTGCTCTCCCCTTGAGAACAGGACATTGACATCCAGGCTGATTGCGCTTCACGTCCAAAAAATTGTGGTGAACTAACACTGAAATTACCACACCCGTTGAATTTGTTTCGATCAAAGAAGGATTGTCCAGTATTCCAGTTCTCTCCGCCGTCTGATGTTACATACAACTTCGGTGTGCCGAACTCCAGCGCTGTTAAGAAACCATGCTTTGGATCCGAGAAAGTCATCCCTGTGGTATATCCACGTTTGGAAATCTCTTCTGCTTCCTGTTTGCCATCTTCATCACTGGATGACATCCGATTCCAGGTAATTCCACCGTCCTCGGTGAAGTAAAGTTTCTTGTCCTGTTTACCAATAGCGGTATCGACCGTGGTGAGAATCCATCCTTTTTCAGGAGATACAAATGAGATCGCAGTCACTTTATCCGTCTTGGACAGAGAGGACAGGCTCCAAGTTACGCCCCCATTATTAGTGCGAAGCACCATGGTATCTGTTCCACCCATACCTTCGCGAACAATCCAACCATGTGCACGATCTACAAAATAAATGCTTTGTCCATATTTAGGGTTAGCCGGAAACTGAACATTTTCCGAAGGTGAGATATTGATCCAGGTCTTTCCCTGATCCTGAGTGTAGTACAGGCGCAGCGCATTCCGCGTTACACCCCACGCCAATCCTCCGTTGTCATTGAGCAACTGAAAATCGGTTAATCGTGTCTGTATCTGGTACTTGGCCATATCTGCAGATTCTGTACTGTTTACAGGGGGGACAACAGTTAATGTCTGCCCTGTATTCCCGGCGTCCTCTTGCTGCTGTGGAGGTTCTGCTACCGGAGGTTGATCTGAGTCGGTGCATGCAGCGAGTAAGGCTGCTATACCTATAGACAGCAATGCTGTCTGCGCGATTTTGATCCATTGCAAACGCAAGTGGGTTCCACCTCTCTCATCCAATATACAGGCGCGCATGCCTGTCCTATGGCGTTTTATTTACGATTCATCAGAATCCACTGCTCCTATTCTACCACAAACCTTATGTAAAAGGCTCATTGCCCACTCATGGTTGGCCCGCTCCCTTTTTCAAGCTGATGCTATGGGCTATATGCCACACATTTATTACCATTAATTCCATCCTAAACTGTTTTTCGACGGAATAATTGGTAAAAAGACATGAAATGTGAACTATTTTATAGACAACACTCGCTTTATATTCACTAATCCCTTAATATGGATGGGAGTATAACCCAAAAAGGAGAGGATATGAACATGACAAATAGTGCAGCTCTGAAACCAAGTCGTGTCGTGATTGTAGGCATGGGTGCGGTGGGAACAACAACGGGATACACGCTAATGTTGAGACAGCGTTCATCCGAGTTGGTATTTGTGGATGTGAATCATGATAAAGCAACCGGCGAAATGCTGGATATGAACCACGGTCTTCCATTTACGGGAGGCGTGAAAGTATGGGCTGGCGATTATTCCGACTGCAAAGATGCAGATATCATTATTATTACAGCGGGTGCTTCCCAGAAACCGGGCGAAACCCGGATTGATCTGCTGAAGAAAAATGCAAGCATTTTCAAAGATATTATTGAGCGCATTACTGAAGTGAATTCTCATGGTATTTTACTGATTGCAACCAATCCTGTAGATATTTTGTCCTATACTTCGTGGAAACAAAGCGGATGGCCTGCTTCCCGTGTCATCGGTTCAGGTACATTGCTCGATAGCGCACGTTTCCGTTACCTGATTGGTAAGAATAAAGGGATCGACCCGCGTAGTATTCACGCACACATTATTGGTGAGCATGGAGATTCCGAAGTACCGGTATGGAGCCTGGCTAACGTTGCAGGAACAGATCTGGAATTGGATGAAGAAACACAACAGGATATTTTCGACCGCACCAAAAATGCAGCGTATGAGATTATTAATGCCAAAGGAGCGACTTCCTATGCAATCGCCCTTGCTCTGGACCGCATTGTAGCTGCAATTCTCGGCAACGAAGGCTCCGTTCTGAACGTATCCACTTACCTTGAAGACTACAATGGTGTATCGGATGTTTATCTGGGTGTTCCATGTGTTGTCGATCGCAACGGTGTGCGCGAGATTCTGCCTCTACCGCTGAATGAATCCGAGAAAGTGGCTTTCCAGGCATCTGCTAACAAATTAAAAGAACAGATCGCTGGATTGGAATAATCCTGCCACAAAACACGCAACCATTCATGGTGTGAACGATTTAGCATGTTAAATGTTGTGAATTGAGATATCCGTGCTAGCCAATAGGACCATTTTTTCTTCCAGAGAGAAGAAGCGAATGGTTCTTTGGTTTGGCTTCTATTTATATGCCTATTTAGTTATCAAATAATAAGTTTACATAATATTAATTATGTTCAAATCTCCACCATCAAATTAATAACAAAAAAGCCTGTCACTTGGACAGACTCCTTTTCGGATTAAATATTAGCTTTTCACTTCTAATATGACGGAAGTTTAACGTCCAGCAGAGCCATAGCCTCTTCTTTCTCCCTACTGGTGACATGTGTATACACGGTTGTTGTTTGAATCGACGCGTGACCAAGCAGCTCCTGCACGGTACGTAGATCGGCTCCACGCCGTAACATCATGGTCGCGAAGGAGTGACGCAGCTTATGACTGGAGTAGTTTTGACGTTGATTAGCTGGTGATTCCTGCTGGAAGCGTTCAAAGGTTTCCGTAGATATGAGCTGGATGCTGCGAATCGACAGCCTCTTCCCTTTCTGCGAGACAAATAAAGCTTCCTCTTTTGGCCGCCAAGGATCGAGACGCTCAGCCATCGCTTGAGATAATACTTTGGCCACGGTCTCTGGTACAGGAAGCGAGCGCCATTTACGACCTTTACCAAATACATCCAATGTACGCCGCTCCGCATTATAATCTTTGCAATCCAACGCATGCACTTCTCCGACCCGTAACCCCATATATCCCATCAGTAGAAAAACAGCCAGATTACGTGTGCGATACTTGCCTTCTACCGACTCCAGGAAACGTGTCAGCCCACTTTCATCAAGGAAAACGGGCGCACGGTTTTTCTCGGTTTTGGATTTTTTGATCCCAAACGCCGGATTATTGGTTAACAATTCGAGTTCAATGAGGGACTTGTAAAAACAGTTCACCGCCGCATGTTTGCGATTTCTCGTGGCATCACTAACCCCACGCTCCCGCGCACGGGACAGAAAAGACAATACATGCAGCTTTTTGACCTGCTCCAGTGACTTTCCTTGAATGGAGACCAGGAATTCCACCACGTCACCCGTGTATGATTTTACCGTATGGCCTGTATATCCGGCGTCCTTCATCCATATGTGAAAAGCTTCTAGCTCGTCCGCATATTGCTCCTGAATCTCCTCGGTCATCATCTGTCTACGTCACCTCGATTCGGTTAAAATTGACTAAGATTATTTACACGGGCACTGCGATGACACAACAACCTTCCTAAGTTGAACAGTGCTCTACGCTTCATCCACAATGACAATGTCAATCAGCGGAATGATCACTTCAGGTTCTCCCTGGCTACGGGTAAGTACAAACGATGGCAATGGATTCTCGTGCAGCCCATTCACGGATTCACAGATCTGAGTATATAAATCCATGTGCAAAGTCTCGCCTTCACCCGCTACATCAATGACAGGCCAATCGTTCTGAACGCAGGCAGGCCAGTAAGCCAGCTCATTCGCAGGTACGATACTTAATTGTTGAATGGACGGATCAATACGGTAGATCCCTTGCCGTTCAGGTTCATCGCCCAACTTGTCCACGGCAAGTATTCGGGCAGACTGCTCATCTGGTGCAGAATAGAGTGAATAACACCACGGAGTCACGCCCCAGGCGATCGCCATCAGCCCCTCTTCCAGCAAAGTATCCGACAGGTTTCCTTCTGCAAATTGTTCGATCAGATTATGGTTACCCGGTCCCATCAGTTCCTCTACACGTTCAGCGAGTCGAGGCAGGTCAGCGAGGATAAATCCTCCTCTGCCGTAGGAGTCAAATACATGATGGTTTCTGCTCCACACAGTTTGAGATGGCGAACTCAACGACGCTTCTTCTGCCGGGAAAAGCGATATAAATGCGGTAATCACCTGCGCATACTTAACCATTGCAATCTGCTCAGGTTCGAGTGCACCTTCAGCAATACGTGGTGTTTTCATATGCAGGGAGATTCGAAGTTCGTATTCCCCTGCTGTAAATGCTGACCAACCAAAATCAACAGAATGTTCAACACCTTCAATAGAAGCAATGGAGATCGAGCTATCCGGTTTCAGGTGAACAGCATACTGCACGTATGCTAACTCCTGACCGTAGATGATATTGGCATCCTGACGATTGACGGGCGAATCCAACTGTTGTGCAATGACAGATACTTTACGTCCATCCTTCAGAAGGCGCTGCGGATCAATATCCAACTGTAAGGTTTGTGAATCCTCTAATTGTGAAACAATTAACTGCGCCTCTGCAAGTACGGATGAGTCAGCTAGTGCAAATCCAAAAGCTGCATTTTGATGATGTGAATTCGTATGTAATGGTGTGTTCATGATACATCCCCTCTCTTATGTCTGATGGCATGTCACATCCCCAAATATATTTCATATTTGGCTCAGCCGCAACCCCGCCCCCGTGATTAAGTTGGTTACGTCCCTTAATTACTTACCCATATATGAAGAAAATTCCAACCTTCCCCTGCTGTGATCACCCTTTATCTTTCTATATAAAAAAATTCCCCATCCCGCTTCGCCTAAGCGATACGAAATGAGGAAAATTGAAGATGTTCTCGGGTAAAGACGTTCTCAACTAATCTATTTATCCTTCGCTCTGAAAACACTGGAGATCCGGCGTGCCGGATTCAGATGACTATAATGGCGTCCATACGCAAAGTAGATAATCAATCCGATGATCAACCAAGCAAAAAACGTAATCCATGTCAGCGCTGCAAGGCGTGTCATCAAGTATACACAACCCAAGGCACTCAGAATCGGAATCAGTGGCACAAGTGGAACGCGAAATCCGCGTTTGAGATCGGGGTTATTTTTACGCAACTCAATAATGCCGAGACTTACAACTGCAAAAGCAAACAATGTTCCGATGTTCGTAAGCTCCGCTAAATGTCCCAACGAGATGAACCCGGAGAACAAAGCCACGATAATGCCCGCAACCCATGTCCCTACAGCTGGTGTCTGACTTTTACCACTAACCTTGGAGAAGACAGGTGACAGTAGTCCGTCACGAGACATGGAATAGAGCAAACGTGTCTGACCATACATCATGACCAGCAATACCGTCGTAATCCCCGCAATCGCTCCAAGAGATACAATCCAGGATAATCCCTTTAATTGTACAAATTCAAATGCAAACGCAACCGGATCACTTACATTCAACATGTTATACGGCACGATCCCTGTGAGAATCAATGATACAACAATGTAGAGAACGGTACAGATCGCTAGTGACGCAATAATTCCAATCGGCAAATCCCGTTGAGGCCGCTTGACCTCTTCTGCAGCTGTGGAGACCGCATCAAATCCGATATAAGCAAAGAATACGGTAGCTGCTCCCGCAGTTACGCCTGAGATACCAAAGGGCAAGAATGGCTGCCAGTTGGTTGGCTCTACATAGAAGACACCCACACCAATAAAGATCAACACCACAATAATTTTAATCGCTACCATGATGCCGTTCGCACGAGCCGCCTCCTTCACCCCTCGGGTTAGCAGGAAGGTGATAATTAACGTAATGACCGCAGCCGTGATGTCAAAATAGGTTCCTTTTTCCGGGCTGAACGCACTCGTAAGCGCATGGGGTAACTCCAATCCGAATCCGGACAATAACGTCTGGAAATATCCAGACCACCCACTGGCTACCGCCGCACTCGCGAATCCATACTCCAATATCAGATCCCAACCCAGAACCCAGGCAATCACTTCGCCAAAAGCCGTATAACTATACGTGTACGCACTACCCGATGCCGGTATGCTTGAGGCAAATTCAGAGTAACACAATGCAGCGAAGGCACATATGATACCTGCCAGCAAGAATGACAGTACAAGGCCCGGGCCAGCATACGTTGCGGCAGCTACACCGGTCAGCACAAAAATCCCGGTACCAATAATAGCTCCTACGCCAAGTGTTGTTAAGTCCAACGGACCGAGCGCCCGTTTCAACGCACTGCTGTTATCACCCTCCGAGGCAATTGGTTTTTTACGAAATAATGAAGATCGTTGTTCGTTCTCACGCATAGTCATGTTCCTCTCGTCATGAATCTTGAATGTGCTATGGATGCAGCAGAGATTAAATGGTTTCCCATCTGTTCTATGAAAAAGTCATTTGTTCTATCTTATCGATCACCTATAAAAACCTATCGAATTCTACACGTTATCGCGTTGCTTGGTTAAATTTATTTTTAGAGATCACCACTTATTTTGTTCTTTTTCCCCGAAAATTATCATGATCTGTTGCACGTGGATGAATATGAAAATGGATTTAAAACAAAACTGCGTATAATTTATATTATGCGCAGTTTTTACGAGCCTAATTTTCTGCGGGAAACATCTTTAATACCTTGTTATCTGAAGTTACGAAAATGAAAGCTCTTTTCGTCTTTTTCCGCTGTCCCTTCCTCCGTTATCCTGTCTAATTCGACGATATGAAGGCATGTAAAAGAGCCACATAACATTATGCGGCCCTTCATTTCAGTTTTTTATGAAAACCGATTCACGAAAAAGCAATTCTCTCTGCATCCGACATCCGGTATTGGGATAACAAATATTCTTTGCTCTGCATCGCTGCATGACGAATGGCGTCCAAATCAACATGCAACAGCTTACCCTCTCGCTTCACGAGTCTACCTGCTACAAAAACCGTATCCACATTGGATGGATTGGCAAATTGTACGACAGCGCCGATTGGATCATGGACGGGGAACAGATTCAGATCAGTAGTACGAATCATGATCAGATCTGCTTCCTTTCCTGGGGTCAGCGTTCCAACCTTCTGCTCCAAACCTAATGCTTGGGCACCAGCTGAAGTTGCAAATCTCAGTACTTGGCTGGACTGCAAGTTTAATTCACCTGGCATCTCACCCTGCTGCAGAAGTTCTTCGTTGGCTCTGGATCGTTCAGCCTGAAGTGCAAACTTCATCTGCGAGAACATATCTCCGCCTGTGGACGTCACCACATCTACACCAAGTGTAGGGGTTCCACCATGTTCAAGAAAATAGCCAGTGGCCGGGTATCCATGCCCCATCATCATTTCAACCTCAGGTGTGACCGACAAGGAAGCACCGCTATCCGCCAGCATTTTATATTCATCCATGCCCATGGTGTTACCATGAACGATATTCACCCGTGGACTTAACAGTCCCGCTTCGTACATGTGACTAATTGAGCGATCTACCGATCCCAGCTGCCAAATCCGGCGTGCATGGAACAGATGACATCCAGTTCTTGGGCCAGCTCGATCTCTTTTACGGTTGTATCCCAATGACTGAACTCTGGACCACGAATGGCAAGCCCATAAGTAAGCAATTGATCCCGTGATGAAAAATAACGTTCTTTGACTCTTCGCACATCATTTGAATATGTCAGTTGACTATCCCGGTTCCAGTAGTTCGTCTCACCAGGCACTCCGTGAGCAAATACTGCCCGAATCCCCGCATCCTGAAGACCACGAATCAGTTCATCCGTATGGTCAGGGGAATATGGCATACTCCAATCCAACACTGTCGTAACACCTGCATTAAGCGCTTCCAAGGAACCGAGCAGGTTAGCAATATAACTATCCTGTGGGCGGAGCTTACTTCCCATCGCACCATAATAGAGATTCTGCAAATAAACAGGCAATGACCAATTGGTTCCCGCTGTTTTGACCAGTGATTCCCACATATGTCGATGTGTATCCACCAGCCCAGGCATAATAATCATGGATGAAGCATCGATGACCTCCACATCCAAAATATCCAGGTCGGGCTGGACCGCCGTGATCAGTGAATCCTGGATCAGGACGTCCGCCCTTTTATACTGTCCAATTCGAGCATCCATCGACAACACGCAGCCATTTTTCAACAGATAACTTGTCCGCACAAGACACATCTCCCATCTTATTGGTTTGAAAGACGAACATATCCTGCATACGAATCCGAACGGCTTCTGACTGTTTTTTCGCTAGTATATATACATTATATAGTTAATGTTAATATTTATCAATTTTGGGTTTTTCGTTTCGCTCTAAATCTTCTGACTTTCATCAAGTTCCCGCACATCTTATCATCACAGTACTTCTGTGTTCTGCTTCGGGTATCATCATAGAACATCCAGCGACAATCCGAATTATCACAGATCCGAATCCTTCCCCCTTCTCCCTCCACCAGAGTCAAAGCAAAATCAGCAGCTACCTCAGCCATAACCTGTTGCCAGTGAGCTTCTACAGCTATTAGTTGGAGTTTCAATCCCTGATCAATTATAGTCAATGTTCTTCTCACATGTCCTGCTTCCATAACACCATTCAACCATTGTTTTTCTTTATCCGTTAATGATGCTCCAGAAGACAAGCGGGCTCCAAGGGCCAACAAATCATTCCTGAAATTTCTCATCGATAACTCATCTTCTGGAGATGCAGGTACAGAAGCCTGGAGTTGCCATCGATCCAAAAATTCTTGCTGCCAGTTCGCCTTACCGAGCCTGTCCTCCGATCGATCTCCCCCACGCCAATCATGATAATCGCTGTTTACAAAATCGGTCCAAAGTCTGTCCATGTCTACCCCCGTTTAGTGTAACTACCTTAATTTAATAAAGATGGTTACACTCTGTCTTTGATGTGTTATATTAAGTGTAACCTCATTAATCAGTTTTAGCTAGTTACATCACAAATCACCATGATACTCAAGGAGGAAACGACAATGACAAAAACAACAGCATTAGATGTGTTACTGATTCAAAAGGATGATACATGGGATCAATGCAATTGGATTGTACCTTTGTCGAAGTCTTTGGAAGGTCTTACAGCAGAGCAAGCAGCCTGGATTCCACCCTCAGGAGGATTAAGCATCTGGCAGTTGGTTAACCATATGTATTATTACAATCATCGCTTATTATGTCGCATGCAAGGTAAAGAACCTAACCTTCCTGCTGTAGACTCCAATGAATACACGTTTGGCAATCCTGGAGATGCAACGGATGAAGCCGGATGGAATACACTGATGAAGAGTACAACTCGATTAGCCCAACAGTTGCGAGATCAATTGGCTGCACTCGAAGAGTCAGACCTTGAAGCTGCTTATATGGACTCCGAAGAGAAATGGGCACACGAACTTGCCCGCTGGATACTTCATGATGCGTATCACGCAGGTCAGATCGTGCTTCTTCGCAGACAACAAGGAAGCTGGAAAATCGTTTTCTAAAAAAATGCTTGAACTGCTAGCGCTTACAGGAATAAGATGAAATTATTAATGTTACAGCTTGTTCAACACACTATATAATTGAATAGGATCTTCGGGGTAGGGTGCAATTCCCAACCGGCGGTGATGTTCTTCGGAACCAGCCCGCGACTCGCTATTTGTTCTTAACAAAGGACATTTAGCGACTGACTTGGTGTGAATCCAAGGCCGACGGTACAGTCCGGATGAGAGAAGATCAACACATTGACATGCCGTTCACGGGAAGGCCTCTTTCCTGACGCATGTCCTTGGATGAGCCCCCGTTTATTTGGTATATACCAAAACGGGGGCTTTTGTCGATTTTGCCAACTGAAGATTCCGTGTTCTGACGAAGGAGTCCTGAATATGGAAAAGACATCAGCAGCATCACCTGTTTACCGCAAGGAACGAAGTAATACCGGATTCTGGCTTGTAGTTCTCGGCGCCGCCTTATGGGGTGTCGACCCACTCTTCCGCATTATTTTGCTAAACACGATGACATCCACGCAGATTGTACTGGTGGAACATATCATCGTCAGTCTTATTGCCATTCCCGTGCTGTGGAAATTCCGGTCTGACCTGAAGAACCTGCGTGCTCGCCACTGGATTGCCGTGATTTTTATCTCATGGGGAGGATCAGCACTCGCAACGGTATTGTTCACCATGGCGCTTACACATAACGATCCGAATACGGTGCTTTTATTGCAAAAAATGCAACCGCTCTTCGCTATCGTGCTGGCTAAACTGTTATTGAAAGAAACGTTACCACGGCGCTTCGGTGGATTGTTCTTCATTGCTTTAGCAGGAACCTACCTGCTTACATTTGGCTTCACATTGCCATTAGGTAACTGGGACAACTGGATTCATGCTGGAAGCTTGTTATCCCTTGGGGCTGCTGCCTTATGGGGAGGTTCAACCGTTATGGGCCGATTGATGCTGGGGCAGGCGCGTTATGAAACGGTCACCTCCCTGCGCTTTGTCGTTGCTCTCCCGCTCCTGATCTTTATGACGTGGAACGAAGGTGCAGCATGGACGTTTCCATCCGGAACGGGTGAACAGACTGCTGTTATCCTCAATATTCTCGGTCAGGCATTGTTACCAGGTTTGCTAAGTCTTCTGTTGTATTACAAAGGTCTGTCGTCAACCAAAGCCTCTGTTGCAACACTCGCGGAACTTAGCTTCCCGATGGCGGGTGTGTTGGTGAACTGGATTGCTTTCCGTACACTGATTACATGGGAACAGCTGCTTGGTTTTATCCTGATCTGGGTAGCCCTTTTCGCCATTTCCAAACAGCAGGAACGCTCATCAACTGCGGCCGATGCGGCACCGAAGCTGCGTACAGAGTAAGTGGATATATCCGAGGTTCTCATATAAACAAATAGTCAAATATAAAAATAAAACCATTGCACATCAAATTAGATGAGCAGTGGTTTTTTTATTTCCATTACTCGATATTACTCGATCTGCCCCTCTTTCCCTCCTCTCATACCGAATATCAAAATCATCGCGCTAAGTCTCTTCTATGTTTTGTCTTTTATCCAATCCGGTGGTACGATGACATATGGAATAAACAGATGAATTATATTCAGAGAGGAACGATCATAATGTCTTCATTCTCATATACTTCCTACGACGCCGTAGGTTTGGCTGAACTGATCCGATCCCGGGAAGTATCCCCGGTTGAAATGCTGGAAGCGGCGTTTGCACGCCTTGAAGAAGTGAATCCGCAACTTAATGCGGTTATTCGTACATATGAAAATCGCGCATGGGAGGAAGCCAGTTTGGTTCGCCCTGGAGAACAACCTTTTGCCGGTGTGCCCCTGCTCTTGAAAGATATCTCGCAATCCTTGGAAGGTGAATTTCTGACTTCAGGCTCTCGTCTGTTCAGTGAGCATCGGGCATTACGCAATTCCAATTTTGTCACTCGACTCCGTGATGCAGGCTTTATCTTCATAGGACATACCAATACGCCTGAATTTGGTTTGAAAAATATTACCGAGCCCCGTCTTCATGGTCCAACTCGCAATCCATGGAATATCAATCACTCCCCAGGTGGGTCAAGTGGCGGCGCTGCCGCGGCAGTAGCTTCAGGGATTGTCCCACTTGCCGGAGCCAGTGACGGAGGCGGCTCGATTCGTATCCCGGCTTCCTTTAGCGGGTTGTTTGGATTAAAGCCAACCCGCGGGCGCACTCCTGTCGGACCCGGAGTTGGTCGTCAATGGCAAGGCGCATCCATTGATTTTGCCCTATCCCGCTCGGTTCGGGACAGTGCCGCCCTGCTTGATACTTTACAAGTCATACAGCCTGAAGCTGCATTTCATGCACCACTCTTTCCAGGCAGTTACTTGGCAGATATGAGCTATCCACATCAACGCAAATTGAAAATCGCATACACAACGGATTCGCCTGTAGGTACACCCGTCAGTGCAGAAGCCAAAGAGTCTGTATTCAAGCTCGTTCGCTGGTTGGAAGACCAAGGTCATCATGTTGAAGAAAAGCTGAGTCCGGTTAACGGAGTCCGGTTGATGGAGAACTACTATATGATGAACAGTGGAGAAATGGCGGCAATGATCTCTTCCATGGAACGCTCCATGGGCCGGGCTCTGACCTCCGATGATATGGAGATTGAATCCTGGGTTCTGGCTGAAGCTGGAAAAAAGGTGTCCGCCGCGGAATTTGTACATAGCTTAGCTGAATGGGATGTAGCTGCAGCTCAGATGTCTACCTTGTTTGAGCGTTATGACTTCTACGTCACACCCGTTAATGCTTTTCCTGCGCCTAAGATTGGAGAATTAACACCTCATGATGAACAGATCCGTAATCTGATGCGAATTAGTGAGTTGGACAAGACCCAGCAACAACAACTCATCTATGAAATGTTTGAGCCAAGTCTTACGTATACACCTTTCACCCAGCTTGCGAATCTGACCGGCCAGCCTGCGATAAGTGTACCTCTGCATCTCACACCTGAAGGTTTGCCAATGGGTGTTCAAGTGATGGCAACCAAGGGACGCGAAGATTGGTTATTACATCTGGCCGGACAGCTTGAAAAGTCAAATCTATGGATCGGGATGAATGGTAACCCACTTTTTCCAGTCTAAAAATATATGTTGCACTCCCACCAGCAGGCCTGCTCTGCTGGTTTTTCCTTTTTAAAATACAAGATAAATAGTTTAAATTCGTTTATGTTTACATAATAATTATGATGTTAATTTATATAGCATCCTCCATTCCATGTTCAGTGCATAATTTTATAGAATACAGGTGATCATAAGTTGGTGGTAAATTAACCTACTGGAGGGAAATCAAATCATGGGTATTCTAAGTGGCAACCCCAAGAACGAGCCGATGCATTATGGTGAAATCTTTAGTGTATGGCAATGTTCCACAATAGCCAAAGGCGCTGTATCTTGCTATCAAGCTTATATGAGTCATGCAGGAGATAAAGATTTAAAGAAAATCCTGGAAGATCTGCTGGACCAAGCCAAACTGGAAATTAAAGAATGTGATACACTATTGACTGAAAATGGTATTGCCCCTGCACCACTACTGCCGGAAAGACCACATGTAGAGTTTGAAGATATCCCGGCTGGCGCAAGATTCACAGACCCCGAGATTGCTGCAAAAATAACAGCTGATACATCCATGGGTCTGGTTGCTGCAAGCCAAACGATTGGGCAATCGATCAGAGAAGATATTGGCGCCCTATTTGCTAAATATCATGCGACCAAAACAGCTCTAGGCCTTCGAATTCTTCAAATGAACAAAGAAAAAGGTTGGCTTATTCCCCCACCGCTTCAAGTTAAAAGACCGGATTCAGAATAGAGTTCAGAAGACGTCTAACAATATGTTGTAGTGAATTGAAGAGACAAAGCAGAAGAAGCCCCCAATCTTCTGCTTTGTTTTTTTGTTATTTTACTGTTTACTTTCCAATGATCAGGTTAATAAAATTTTGAATTCATTCAGAAATTTATAACATCTTTATTGGAGGGAATCATATGTTTCGACATCAGAAAGAGTTACAATTTGAAGTTAAAGTAGATCGTCCCGATCCCATGCTTGCACGTCAGGTTCAAGAAGTGTTGGGAGGACAATTTGGCGAAATGACCGTCATGATGCAGTACCTTTTTCAGGGATTCAATTGCCGAGGTGAAGAGAAATATAAAGATATGCTCATGGATATTGGCACCGAAGAAATTGGACATGTCGAGATGCTCTGCTCATTAATCAGCCAGTTGCTGGATGGTGCTACTCCTCAGGCACAGCAACAAGCCGCAGAAGATCCTGTAACAGCTGCAATTATGGGCGGTATCAATCCGCAACATCTGCTCGTCAGTGGTCTGGGTGGCTTACCAACCAACTCAAACGGTGTTCCGTGGAATGGTTCGTATATCGTGGCAAGCGGTAACTTGCTTGCAGACATGCGTTCTAATTTGCATGCCGAGAGTCAGGGTCGCCTTCAGGTAGCAAGACTGTACCATATGACAACAGATGAAGGCGTACGGGCTACTTTCCGTAAAATGTTAGCACGTGACCGTTATCACCAGTATCAATGGATGGCAGCTATTCAGGAACTGGAGGAAAAAAACGGAGTCGTTGTTCCAGCTTCTTTCCCTCCAGAAGCCGAGCAAGAATCACAGCCGCAAGCCTATGAATTCTGGAATCTCTCCGAGGGAACTGAATCCGCCGAAGGTTTATGGGCTGCAGGAAGTGCACCTGATGGAAGCGGAGACTATGTATATATCTCCAACCCTGTTCCAAAGGGACAGATACATGAGCCCGTTATCCCTGCCACAGAACTTCACCATGACCTGGATATGAAAACAACAGACAAATAAAGTTTAAATTTCTATTTTTTTAAAACATTTTGAATTAATCCTGTTTATACGCTTTATAGCAGGGTACTAACATAATAGAATAATCAATTCTTGGAGGTGCTTAATAATGGCAACTAAGGAACTTGCATTACATGAGAAACTCGAAGTACATGAACTGCTAACCCTCAAAACTTCGTGTGCCACCAAAGCCGTAACGATGCTGGAACTCGTAAAAGACGACACACTAAAATCCTTAATCGAAGAAGATTTGAATAACTCTTCCAAAGCTATTGAAGATTTAAAATCCCTATTAAAATAAGGAGGTTGCTCTTATGACTACAACCAAAACGAAAGAAATGCTCGTTAAAGCCGTTGCTCCCATGGATGATTTGGCCATTGCCACCGATATGCTCCTCTCCGCTAAGTCAGCGGTACGTACCTATGCAATAGCTCTTACCGAAACTGCAACCCCCCGAGTTCGGAAAGTCCTTAAGGCTCAATTGGATACTTCAATCGAAACCCACCAAAAGATCGCAGACTATATGATCAAAAATGAGATGTATCATCCCTATAGTATAGAAGAACAAGTTGAACACGATTTGCAGAAGTCAGACATGGCGTTAAAATTGTTGGATGATAATTAATGATTAATGCTTAAAAACGACTCAGTTTACGACTGAGTCGTTTTTTGATACCAGAGCATATTGCACTCATATTTCCCACTAGTTTTTTTCGTTTTTCTGCATACCTTTCTTTCTCAATAGGATGACAACCAACAGTAACACGGGTAAAAAAATCTGAAATACAGGAGAACTATAATTCAACGTGAATCCTCGCCCTATTTCAATATGTTCTGTAAATGTCGGTGATAAAAAAGACAACCCATATAGAATAAGCGCTACTGGAAACACCCATTTCCTATAGTTAGCTCCAGTTATTCTTTCGAGTCCAATCACGGCTCCATGGAAAAATGCAGCCATTTTAATACCCAATCCGAGGAATAGGAGTAAAGTGAACAAGGCATCCATCCGTTCAAACACTTCAGTCAAATTGATTAATTGTACTGTCTCCAAAAGCGGGAGTGTACTATAGGCAGCAATCTGAGAACCCAAGACAAAAATGACAAGTTGATTGATAAATGTTAAAGCGAGAGCCGTTAGGATATAGGCGATGATCACCGCTCTATTAAGATTCCTGCCTTTCCGAGCATAGGGATAAAAGACCAGGAATAAGACAACCTGCCCAAATGGAAAGGATACGATCTCCGGAAAAGCCGCTTGAAGAATCGGCTTCCACCCATTCTCCAACACAGGCAAGGCCAGATCGGAGTGAAAAAGACCTGTCGTTGGGATTAAGAGGCTGATTAATGTATAGCCTAGTGCCATGAGTGGAAACAGAATCATACACATGAGAAATAGTACACGATATCCATATCGTACGGTGTTGGATACAACGATAATGGTAATCAGGCTGATGATCCACATTGACGTTCTATTTAGCAAAGTTAATTCTGTGACTTCACTGAGGTCACGCAAATTCCGTGAAGCCTCATAAGCGAAATAACCTACGAATGAAAGGCTTACGATTGTCCCTAGTACTTTTCCCATATAACGGCGACACAGAAGAAACAAATCCAATTCAGGTTCCTGATGATGAATAGCCAGATGAAGGAGTAGTAACACCAAGCCACCAGCAGCCCCGGCGAGCATGGCTAACCATGCATCCTGTTTGGCATCTCCACCTATCAGAAACAAGGTTGTACTGCCAACTTCAAATAAGGAAAGACAAACAGCCAATTCGGATACGCGAAGCTCCCTAGCCAATTTCATGATTGAACCTCTCCTTGGTGTTAGTCTTTCTGTTCGCCAAGCAACTTGCTGAAAGAATCTTGAAGCAGACCTACTCGTTTCAAAGTTACGTTTACGTTTATGTTAATATCCATCTGTGCCAATTCACTAGACCAGTTGTCTTTTAGAACTTTCCACTCTTTGGGATGTCTTTGATGTATTTTGTTCGCGATCCCCAACATATCGACATGAAGCCGCTGGTTCCCTCTCCATCCGTCCAATATCTGTGCTTGAATGACTTGTTCAGCCTGTCGCTGCATTTCATGAATGGTATGTGTTCTAACGATATCCTCACCGGATGTGCTCTCATCCAGTTCAGCGTCGACCTTTGCATCTACCTGAACAGCATAATGAAGCCCCTTTTTCACAGGAACGACCTTAACTTTTGCTTTGCGCACAAGAAAAGAGTTTACCTCCCCCTTTGCACCTTTATAGGTCAAGTTGGTCCAGTTCACCCTGTCTGTTAGCCAGACGATACCCATACTTTCTTTTTGGTTCAGAACTCCGATCTTTTTGTCTTTGAGAAATACACTTAACCCTTGAAGTCTTAGATTCCCGGGTATTGATGTCTCCTTAAAAATATCAATTGAACTTTGTTTGTTATCGCCCAGTGTATCTGTTGTAACACCAGGAATCCCGGCAGATCCACTGTCTGAAGTGATCTTCAGACCAACCTCATGTATGTTCATCACGGGATAGTACGACCCTTTTTCATTATTACGTTCCAAAATCTCGGATAAAGCACGGCCAGGCTGTTTCTCGGGAGGAATCAATTTTTCGAGATATTCTCTTGCCTGACCATCTGCAATAATAAGCTTGGCAGATTCCCTGGAACCAATATTTCGATAATAGTGATCCATGATCTCAGCAATCCCATATCTCGCCGCTTCTTCCCCGATCAGGACGACATTGGTATGAGCAAAATATAATCTTTTGGGATTTTCGATACTGCTTTGGGCAACGGCCTCTCGAATCGTTCTACCTTCTGACGAAAAGGTGTTCACAGGCGCTTGAGATCCACTAGACGAGGACCCAATTGAACTGCTCGCTGGCGGTACAATAATCTGATAGGTAATGATCCACTTTCCGTTTTTTCGGTCAAACCCTGTTGCCGTTGTGATGCCCAGATCATTTAATTCTGTGCGATTTCCACAACCAGCAGTAATCAGTCCAACCATGAGAAAGATTAATATGGACTGCAAACGAATCATATAAATCGCTCCTTATTCGTTCTCAGCTTCATTAATACGGTCTACAATGTTATCCGATCCTGACGGGTATTGATGAGGGGCTTGTCTCGTCTTATTCGCATTCGACTTTTCATCAGGTCTAGTCTTCATAGCCCACCAGGGTACTCTCAACCACAGATCCTTCATATTTGACTTGAAAAACGGACTGTATGGCATCAGGTAGTCAACACCAAATGACTTCAGCGATACCAGGTGTGCAAGTAATGGCACTGCTCCGGCCAATATGCCATATAATCCTAGCGTACCTGCCAGTAACATAAACGGAAAACGCAATAGCCTTACTGCTGTGGCCATACTGAAATAGGGTATAGCAAAATTCGCTATTGCTGTAAAAGAAACCACAATGACCATCGCGCCTGAGACCAATCCTGCCTCTACTGCAGCTTGACCGATGACCAATGCACCAACAATAGAGATTGCAGGTCCAATGGCTCGCGGCATTCGCACTCCAGCTTCACGAATGACCTCGAACGTAATTTCCATAAGCATAGCTTCAAGTAATGCCGGGAAAGGGACCCCTTCCCGTTGTGCAGCCAGGGTGACCAATAACGTGGTCGGTATCATCTCCTGCTGGAATGTGGTTAGTGCGATGAAAGTCGAAGGCAGCAACAAAGATACGAGGAAACAGATTAACCGTATAATCCGCAGAAAGGTAGAGATATCATAACGCTGATAATAATCTTCGGGCGTTTGAAAGAAATTAAAAAAAGTCACAGGTGCAATCAACGCAAATGGAGTACCATCTACCATAATGGCTACTTGACCATCCAATAGACTGCCTGCAACAGTATCTGGGCGCTCCGTATTGATCATGGTCGGAAAAGGCGTAAGCGGTGCATCCTGAATAAATTCTTCTATGTAACCACTTTCAAGTATACTATCTGTGTTGATAGCATTTAAACGTGTGGTAACTTCTTCAATGACTTGTGGCTTGGCAATACCCTGGATGTAAGCCAGTGCAACTACTGTCTGAGTGTACTCTCCAATGGTATGCATCTGGAATTTTAAATCAGGAGTTCGTATTTTTCGTCGAACAAGAGTAATGTTGGTTGTTAGTTCTTCTGTAAATCCTTCCTTGGGTCCTCTGACCACCGTTTGGGACGTGGGTTCCTCTACAGATCTTCTGGCTCCTCCGGCGATCGACACTGCAAGAACATTCTTTACACCATCAATAAGTATAACGACGTGGCCTGTTAATAAAGCTTCATAGATAAGTTGCGGCGAATCTATATTTCGGATATTTCCGGAGGGTAAGATTCCTTTCACTAACACATCTCCAGGTTGATCTTCCGGAAGGGGATTCGTATTCACCCATTGAATGATATTGTCCATAAGTTCAACCAACAGCGTAGAATCTGTCAACCCTTCCATGTAACATACAGCGAGGGCAGTGCCCTTTCCCTCTAACATAGGGAACTCACGAACTACAAAATCAGGACTATACTCAAATGCCTTGATAATACTGTTAAGTTTCTCTTCTAGCGAAATATCCAGACTTTGTGAATGTTGTGTTCGTTTATTGAATGTTTCTCCTTTCTTTTGTGATGTAAATACCTCCTTTATCCAACGCATAAGCATACAATCACCCCCTCTTTTCCGAGTAATATGGATCAATCGTGCACAAAGTATACATTGCCCTCAATAATCATGTCCTTCAAAAGCACATTGAAGAATATGCTGTTACAGTGTGGGAAGGAGGACAATCTTATTTATATACTGTTTGGATATGTTATCCTGGGTCTATCACTTTCAGCCCCTATTGGTCCCATTAATGCTGCGCAATTGGACAAGGGTATTCGAGGTGGGTTCAAGCCTGCCTGGTTTGTTGGACTAGGAGCCATCGCAGCTGATATTATTTATATGTTGCTGGTGTATTTCGGCATTGTGCATCTTCTTGAACTTCCATTTGTAAGGGTATTCCTCTGGATGTTTGGTTGTTTTGTACTGATCTATACAGGTGTGGAGAGTATTAAAAATACAGGAAACCTTGCCCCTTCTCAAATGAGAGGAGATGATTCGGAGCTTGCCAAGTCATTTCTTCAAGGATTCCTGATGTCTCTGTTTAACCCTCTTTCCATCATGTTCTGGTTAGGCATTTACGGCTCTGTTCTGGCGGAGGCTGTAAATGATTCTCCTATGGATCAATTGTTGATTTATAGTGGAGCTATCATCTTTGGCGTACTTCTATGGGATCTATTCATGGCCACTGCCGTGAGTTTTTTCCGCAAATACCTTACTTCCACTGTGCTAAAAGGAATTGCTCTCATTTCAGGACTGTCTTTAGTCGGTTTTGGCTGTTACTTTGGATATAAAGCCATACAATTTCTCTTCTTTATTTGAGTTTGTTTTTTTTGCGTAGCCGAATACCCGTGATGTGATAACTGCTTATACCCGTAGAACGCTGCTCATTTTCTTCAATTTCATCCTTCTCGTCATTTGATAATGTATTGGTCGCAGGCTTTTTCTTGCGAATCTGTTGTACAATGACGTCACTAATGGCAATGAGTGAGACAAGCAATAAGCTAATATAGAACCCTGGTCTGCTGAGTGCATGAAAAAGCGTTCCTGTGACTGCAGTAGCGATCAACAATAGGCCAATCCAGCGTTTGATCACATCGAACTTGCCTGATTTCAACAGTTTACCGGAGGATAACAAAATAAACGACCAGTTGTACAGAAGCATCAGACCAGCTGCAGTTGTGATGTATTCATATACTTTGCCTGGGAGTAAGAGAGACATGATGATCGTACCAACTAACCCACAACCAATGAGGGACAAGGCAAATAACGGATACTTCGTTTTCCACTTTCGAGAAAATAACTGCGGGGCGTCTCCCTCCTGAGCGAGGGTAATAATCATAGACGTCACCGCATAGAGCGAAGCAGTCATCGTTGAAAATCCGGCTACAATGAGCACCCCGTTGAACAAATGTGGGACAAAAGCAAGGTGATCACTACTGAGTGCCAGTACAAATGGACTCTCCTTGGGATTGAATGCATTCAAGGGAACCATAATTAAAGCGAGTCCAATGGATACAACATAAACGGTGGATAACGCAATAAGCATGACTTTTCCTGCCTTTGGGGCATCTTCCGGTTTTTGAAGCCGATATGACATAATGCCAAGCACTTCAATACCTCCATAAGCATAGAACGCAAAAAGAAACGCAGACCACAATCCGATGCCACCCTTTGGAAAAATCGCTGCCATATCCAGCGGTACTTTGTGTTCATACTTGGTTCCCCCAATCCATCCTGCGAGAAGAGCAATGGCAAGCACCAAAAACATGATGATCGCTGCAATTTTAATGATAGCCAGTACATTTTCAACCCGATCAAATCCCTTGTTACCGAAGAATACAATACAAAGACCTACAATTCCAAACCCTGCAGCAAAGATCCAGAGCGGAACAGCCGGAAACCAAAACCTGGAGAAAATGGACAATGCAGTTAGCTGACTCCCCATAATGAGCAACTCCGAAAACCAATAGAACCATCCGCTCGCAAAGCCTGCCCAACTTCCAAAGGCTTTCTTAGCGTAGGAACGAAAAGATCCTTGTTCCGGATGGTCCGCTGTCATTCTCGCGAGCGCGTCAAAAACTACATATGTACCTAAAGCGGCCAAGATATAGGCCAGCAGCACAGCTGGACCACCAATCGATATCGCAAGGCTGGAACCCAGGAAATACCCTGTACCAATTGTTCCTGCCACACCTAGCAGACTCAATTGCCACCATTTCAGTTTCTTTTCTTCTGTAGCGTTAGTCGATGCTTCACTCATGTTGTCATTCCTTTTCTGTATCATTTTAGGTCACTAAAGGTAGCCTTCCCAATCCACAGCGAATCATGTTCATCAAATAATCCTCATTTGAATGGAACAGGATAGATTGAATATTTCTCAGAACCGTATTACATAATACACAGGTAGATCAAAACACACAGGAGGGTTTTACACATGAATCAGTTCTCTCAATCACAGCAAATTACGCAGTTGGCTCAACAACTCACACAACAAACACAACAGGCTTCGATGCAATACCAACAATTACTTAGACAAGAACAAAGCAACGCTCAACAACTGGAGCAATTGGCACAACGCGAGCAACAAGCTGCACATATGATCCAGACCGCACTACAAGGACATCAAACCGCCATCCAGCAATTACAACAAATCTCCAATCTTGCACAACAACTTGCACACTCATCTTCACAACATGTATCTTACCTGGAGCAGCCATATAACACTCCTAATATCTCAACTAATGGTCAATCTTATGGCACGTATTCGAATCAACAACGCCCGCAGTAACATCTTCATGAAACACATAAAGGAACCCAGCATTGGGTTCCTTTTTTTGTGTGTTCATTGTAAAAAAGAGACTGCAGTTGTCTCTTTATAGGTTCTACCTTAAGTTTCAAATCTGGTCCTATACTATAGGAGGCTTGTTCATACTCTAGGCATTAAGATCATGTATTCCTGGGCTATGCTCATTTGGAAGTTCAGGCATATAAGGAAGCGGATATCCTTGTGGAGGATCGATCACTTGCAGTTCGCCACCATTACGACTTGGTGATTGACCACTGAAAATCTCAGCGATGCGTGTATTGTCTAAACGGAAATTAAACTGCGCATTGTGGAAGCCCATATCTACGTATTTCCGACATTCGGGATATTTATTAATATCATAGTTGGGAATCGGGAATATTTTGCCCCAATTCACACCCAGGGTCTCCAGTGCTTTGGCAAATGCATTTTGATGCGCATTATCACGAACAATCAGGAAACCCAGCGTTTCACGAAATGCTTTGTTGGTACTCATTTCATATATTCTTGATTTTTGCAACACACCCGTTGACTCCAATACAATATTATCAAGTAAGTTGCTTATCAGATTCCCATGATCGTACACATAATTCCCAAGCCATGGATTACCTGCAGCATCAACAGGCAATGAGCTCTGAGCCCCCATGATGTAATGATGAGGGTTGGCATGTTTAATCGCTTCATCCAATGGAGCACCGTCGATCCCTGCATCTCCCGCGCCCTCTGCACCGGCCCCCGTTAATAACTGATTAATGGTTTGTTGCACCAGTTCAATATGGCTTAATTCCTCAAGAAATACACCACGGATCAGATCTCTATACTGCGTGGCGTTGCCCCGAAAATTACTGCTTTGAAAGAAAAATTGCATCATCGTCCGCATTTCACCAAATTGCCCGCCAAGCGTCTCTTGTAATACTTTTGCTGCCGCGGGATCAGGCTTATCTGGTACGATCATATTGATTAGATCTTCACGATAAAAAAACATGGTTGTCCTCCATTCTGAATTAACATGCTATTCTAGTTTTAACGTTCTTCCTGTTATTATGTAATCGCTTGGCTGTCAAACCTTGGTTAGAACTATTTCTGCTTATCTCCTTAACAAAAATAAGTTGGACTGTCACCATTTTTTCCTTGGGTTATATCCTATAGGTAAAAGGAGGACTGTTCATGTCGTTGTTGTTTTCATCTTCTGAGATTGAGAATGAGGAGATCCCTCTCGAAACCTGGAAAAGAGATGCTTACCGTTTATTCTCTTTCAAAATGAGTGACCGGGAGGCTCGATTCCCCTGTATTCCGGCTACACAGGCCTTTGCCCTGGGTCACCTCCGATACGGCTTTGTTTCTAATTTCGGAGACGAGTCTGCAGAACGTAATGTATCAGACATACTCAAGGAATATGGAGAATGCTCTCGTTCATTCGGAGAATATTCTTCATTGATTTTATTTTTTGAAAAGGAAAAAGAGATACGGGATGTATTGGCCTATGAAAAAGCCTTCTGGGATTTATTAAGCCAGATTAGACACTTGGATAACAAACCTTGGCCAAAAGATATTCCAGAAGACCCGGAGCATCCCATGTGGGAGTTTTGTTACAATGACGAAAGGTATTTTGTCTATTGCGGGACGCCCGCCCATATGTCACGACAAAGTCGCAACTTTCCTTATTTCATGTTAGCTCTAACACCGCGCTGGGTGCTCGATATATGGAACGCGCAACCTCTCAAAGCTGCAGCGATTGCTCCGAGAATCCGCGCACGCTTGGCTGCCTACGACACCATACCAGCGCATCCTGAATTAAAGCAATACGGATCACAAGGCAATCTGGAGTATAAACAATATTTTTTGCGCGATGACGATACCGCTCCTTCCAACTGCCCGTTTCTTCGATCCCTTCAGCAGGACAAAGTAAAGAAATAGCTTAAATCGATTCTAAAAATACTCTCCTCCGAATAAACTCTATACCACCCATTTATAGGAGGAGAGCCCTGTGCTCCATACTCGCTACAACTACATAAGCAACGGACAAGCCCTATCGAAATAAGAATTCATTACAGACAGAAAGGAAATGACTATGGAAATCTATATTAAGTTCGTCCTGATTGGTCTCGCTATTGCCATGCCAGTGGGAGCAATTACGGTAGAGATGACCAAGCAGGGATTGAGAAATGGGTTTATCCATGGCTGGGCCGTGGGTCTTGGAGGCATGACAATTGATGCTGGTTTGATCCTGGCTATGTACTTCGGGTTTGCTTCCATTTTATCTCTACCTTATGTACAAATTCCACTATGGCTTGCGGGAGCTGGATTTCTGGCCTTTCTGGGATACGATTCGATCCGGAACTCAGATCTGGATATGGCAACATCAGATCATACGAACGGAAAAATCAAAAAATCGTTCTGGAGGACATACCGCAATGGCTTATTGGTAGCTGTCTCCCCTGGTAATCTTATTTTTTGGATATCTGTTTTTGGTGTTGTATTGTCTGATTCATACCAATCTACCGGTAAGCTGAGTTTTATCATTGCAGCATTTGGCGTACTGTGTGGAATCCTCATTCATGATCTGGGTCTGCTCTCCATTGTATCTGTGACACGAAAAGTAATGAGCAAAAAAATGATACAAGCGGTCTCTGCCATGGCTGGAGTTCTTTTGCTGTGTTTTTCGTTCTACTTTTTATATAAATTTGTATTGGCCCTGTGGCTTCTATTGCAGTAGATTTTTCCGAGAAATTAAGGTTGTCCCTTCTGAAAAAGGGACAACCTTTTCTTTGATTCCTTGATTCCTTATCTATATGCTGCTGCAGGTACTTTCCTGGAATATCTATTTTTTTGTAATCAGAAATCATTTGACTTTCACCGTGAAGGATGACAGTTCATTTATTCGCGGGGCGTGCTGAATTGTATCTAAAAGATAGGTAGTAACAGCGGTGTGCGTTCCTTTCTATTGTGAATTTTTCATATGTTGAAATATTATATTGATGACGAACTAGCTTTTAGTGCAAACACAGTTATCGTTTATCTTTGTCTCAAAATTAAAGTAGTATGCTTAAGATGATTTGGACATTTTACATAATAGTTAGAATGTTTAGTTATTGTGAATTTTTCATATGTTGAAAATATAATGTTTATGACAAAAAGAAAGCTGCCTATGGGCAGCTTCGCAAAATTAAAATCCATTGGGCAAATGCAAAGAATCAGGTCCGGCCTGTCCAATCTGCTCCGGCGATTTCTTTCCATCGTGCTCTAATCTCATCATATAATTCCTGTGGTAGTGGCCCTTTAGCCACAAGGTCGGCATTTTGCTGCCAGCGATTGGGCTTGGCTGTTCCTACAATAGCCGTATCTACGCCTTCAGTACTTAGCGTAAATCGCAGTGCAGTTTCTACCGCTGCCTGGGCATCTTCACCCAGAAAACCATAGTCAAGTTCATTTAAGCGCTTCCAGTATATAAATGGATAAGCCTCTTCCGAAAGTGTTTCATATGCCCAGGCCGCATTGGCAATAGGTCTTTTAGCGATTACTCCCATGTTTCTTTTTCTTGCCTCAGGCAAAGTCAGTTCAATCGCTTCCTGATCTGCGATATTTAGTGACGTCTCCAGACTGTCAAATACTCCGGTCTGAATCGCATATAGCGCATCCGTTGTATCCCCACTGTATCCGATAAACCTGGTCTTTCCTGCTTCCTTGGCACGTTGCAGTACTTCGATTACTGCTCCTTGTCGAAGTACTTCTTCAGAACAGCTATGCAAATGGATAACATCCACATAGTCCGTTTTCAGCCTTTTCAGACTGCGGTCAATCGTTTGCTCCAGTACTTTGGCATCCCAATCCGGACCTTCGATCCCGGCAGCATGTCCACATTTGGTGAACAAATAGTAGTCATCACGCCGATGTGACAGCACCTCACCGATTAGTTCCTCGCTGTCACCGTAACATTCAGCCGTGTCAATCACGTTTAATCCAGCATCGAGGGCACTATTCAACAATGTCGCTACATCCGTTTTGGATACATCTTTGCCTATTTCCGCTCCGCCAAATCCAAGTGTACTTACGTTCATGCCAGTATTACCGTACTTGCGCGTTTCCATGGTTATCTTCCTCCAAGTTCAGTGAATTGGGTACAGATAAATAGAAATACAGTTAACTTCCCATATGTTATTACCCATGCGTTGGTTATGCCACCCACTTTTCCAGATTGCTATCAACTCTACTCATCTAGAATCCGTAGATCGACATCCCACCGTCAACCAACAACGTTTGACCCGTTATATATCCCGCTGCATCTGATGCCAGGAACACAACCGGCCCTACCACTTCTTCCAGTTCTCCCACTCGCTGTAGCGGTGTACGGTTCACAATTTCCTGCAAATACTGGGGATCATCTAGCAGCTTTTCAGTCAAAGGTGTTCGGAAATACCATGGCCCTACTGAATTGACACGGATTCCATACTTTCCCCATTCCAGTGCGAGCACTTTGGTCATATGAATTAACGCAGCTTTGGTCGCACCATATACAACCCCTGTCCGCAAAGCCGTGTGGCCGCCTACCGAAGAGATGTTAATGATCTTCCCAGTCCCACGTTCTTTCATATGCTGACCCGCTAATTGCGAAGCAAAGAAAGCCGATTTTAAGTTTGTCTGCATGATGGTCTCCCACTGCTCGTCCGTGACTTCAAGTGCTGGAGTCCGTATGTTCATACCTGCGTTATTCACCAAAATGTCCAGACTGCCCATCTCCGAGATTGCCTCTCGAAACGTCTCTTCCAGTTGTTCTCTTGATGTCACATCCGCAGTTAGAGCGAGCGCTTTACGCCCTGTCTGTTCATAGATGTAGGCGGCTGTCTCCTCAATTTCTTTCATTGTTCGGGATACAAGTACAACGTCACTGCCTGACTGGGCAAGTCCAATCGCAATTGCTTTTCCGATCCCTCTCCCCGCGCCTGTCACCAGTGCTGTCTGTCCATCAAGATTGAATGTGGGTACGTTCATATTACTCACTCCTTTATCAGATTCTATATTTCAGCATTCAAGCAGAATGCTTCTATATGTAGGTAAACCCCGATGGGAATCAGGTTACAAAATACTGGCTTGGATTACCCAGTTCCGGATGGAACTTCTCTCGAAAGCGGCCTCCGGTATAATCCCCTATAATTTTTCGCCAGAACGCCTGAGCAATGACATTGTTACGAACCTGGGTCACTTTCCATCTTCCTGGAAAACGTTTGAACAGCTCATAGGCTGCCCGAGTACCCACTCCACTGCGCCGATATTTTTGCATCACAAAAAACTCAGTCAGATAGTAGTCATTATCCTTACTTCCAGGCTCCAATTTCTCCACCAGAGCAAACCCTGCAGGTGCCCCGTCACTTGTAATCAAAAAAGGAAACTTGCGGTCCTTTTCTGCCCAGAATGCCTCCAGACCCGGATATTCCGGAAAAATGCCGTTACTGTCTACATCAATATTCAGATATTTGGTAAAATCATATAGATAAAATTGCATTAAATGCCGAATCACCTGACTGCGTTCCCGGGGAACCAGTTCTATTTTCATATTCATCCGGTTCACCTCCTCTGCTTTACGTATACTAATTACTTTAAAGGTTTACGCGCCGAAGGGCAAGGAAGCATCCCCTACTTACTGCCTGCTTTAGTGAACAAGCTGTGAGCATGTAAATTATGGTACACTAGAGCATAGAATACTATTAAATTGAATATTCATTTTATATGTTTTTCACATGGAGGTGTCGAACTTGACCAACGTGCAAAAAGAGATTGATCGACGCAAGCTGGATGACAAACTACCTTCCATGCCTTGGTTCGTTCAGCAATTCATGGACTACAAGCTGCCTGACCTGTCCCCCTCTACCCTGCTCGAATATCTGAGAGATTACGAAGCTTTCTTCGGATGGTTGCGAGCAGAAGGGCTGTCCCAAGCAAGCTCTAATAAAGAAGTAACGTTGACTGAACTGGAAGTCCTACGCATGGATTCAGTTACCGCCTATCGGTTATTTCTCACAACCAAACGGGAAGGAACCAATTCCAGAATTACCGTCTCTCGCAAACTCTCTTCCCTCCGCTCCCTTTTTCATTACCTGAGCCAGATTGCGGAAGATGAAGACTTTTATCCTTTGCTGAAGCGGAATATTATGGCCAAAATCGAGATCAAGCGTACCCATAAACCCAAGGACACCGCTGCCAAACTCAAAGGTAAAATTCTGGAGGAAGAGGAACTGCTGGAATTTATCGGCTATATCCTTGAAGGTTACGCTGTTGATATGGAAAAGAACAAACAGGCACTGTATTCCCATGAGCTCAACAAAGAACGGGACGCCTGCATTGCCAGCCTGATCCTCAATTCAGGTTTACGGGTGTCGGAGGTCGTGAACCTGAACGTCGATGATCTCGATCTGAACAACAAACTCCTGTATGTTTATCGCAAAGGTAACAATGATGAGACGTACAAAACACCCGTTTATTTCAGGGAACAGGCCAAGGATGAACTCGCGACTTATATGAACCTGCGGCAATCACGTTACCGTACGCCCAAACGGGAGAAAGGTCTGTTCATTGCTTTGCGTAACGGAGATGCAGAAGGAAGTCGAATGACCAAAAGAGCGATCCAGGCCATGATCATGAAATACGCCAAGCGCTTTGGGAAACCATACTTGACTGTGCACAAATTACGTCATTCATTCGCAACGGACTATTATTTGCAAAATGATATTTACAAAACGAAGGAGCAGCTCGGTCACGCTTCTACGGAAACGACCGAGATCTATGCTCACCTTACCGACAAAACGATGTCCGAAGCCATTGAACGCCGTACTGACGACGGGATGTAACATCCCAAACATAATAAAAGCAGCAAACCGCATCAAGGATTCTGTTCCGAGAAAGGTCTGCTGCTTTTTTTATTTTTTTGCATCATTCAAGGAGAAAAGCACATGTAGAAACAATTTAGTTTACATAATAAATGTTACGTTTTATCCAAAGACGATTAATCACGCTCTCTGTACATTCAATCATATCCAGCGATTATAATTTCCCACTTCTTGACGTTTCTACGATTCGACTTCACCATTCTGCCTACACTCGCTCTCAACCATCGCTAACAACGCTTTGGCTATATCCTCCGTTTCATGAACCGAGTAACATGTTATATTTCTGCTAAAAGTGCTCCGCTCTATAAACTGCTCTGGAGGTAGCCATGAGATCATCCCCAATACCCCTTCAAGTTGATCAACCAAGGTCAGATCTTTCTCTTCTCGAACCATCACGAATTTGGGATAAGAAGCATCCTTGAATCCTTCAATGACAATCCAATCATAACCGGACAGATAGCTCAGCATATCCTCCAGCTTGGTTGCCTGTCGCTCCATAATCGCAGTACGTTTCTCGGATATGACAACCACCGCCGAGGCTCCCGACTCCCCAAATTGATACGAATCCGTTCCTTCTTGATCCATCTCAAAATGATCATGTCCATCATGCTTTATCGCTGCTACTTTAAGTCCCATGGAAGAAAAGTGCCCGATCAGCGCGGCTGTCAGGGTTGTCTTGCCCGTGTTTTTGTATCCGACAATCTGTATGATATGTGGCTTTGTATCACTCATAGTAGTCATCTACCACTACCTCACATGACCTGAGGGCAGTTTGAGAATACGTACCTGCTCACCCGCAGGAATACCTTTTTTTTCAGGTGGGATAACTATCAGACAATCACTATCCTTAATGGTGATCATCACACTGGATTCATCTACACGGGCTGCGGCTGGTATCGCGTATACCATCCCATTGCGAATCTCAGTACGCCCACGTACAAATCGTTTGAAATTGTTTACTTTGGTGTACCCATCTTCCAATATGGCAGTCCATTCTTCCAGATAAGGATGAGCATCGGCTTGCATGGAACGAATGGTAGGATGAACAAATAGACCAAAGCCCACAAAACAAGCACCCGGATTACCCGAAAGCGCAAACAGCAATTTGTCTTTATATACAGCAGCTGTGGTTACACTGCCTGGTCGCATTGTCACTTTGTTAAACAACATCTCCACATGTTCTTCCAGCACAAGTTCGCCCATAATATCATAATCCCCGACGGATACACCGCCTGTAGTCACCACGATATCATTGTCTTGAATGGCTTCTTCCAGTTTGGCCCTTGCCGTATTCACATCGTCTGCAATGGAACCATACATCACCGGCTCTCCTCCCGCTTCAACGACCAGAGAACGCAGCATGTAGCTGTTGCTGTTTCGAATCCGGCCCGGTTGCAGGGGCTCATCTACATCAAGCAATTCCGTGCCAGTTGCGAATATCGCCACCTTTGGACGTTGAAATACGGGAACCTCTGCTATGCCAAAAGTAGCTAACACGGACTGCTCTCCTGCCCTGATGATCGTTCCTGCTTCGAGCAGTTGCTGTCCCTCTTGGACTTCCAGCCCGATTGGGGTGATGTTAGCACCCGATAATATGTGCCGTTTCAATGCAATCCACTGTGCTCCGTCCTCTACCTTGCTCTCGGTCATCTCCATCATGACTACCGCATCCGCACCTTCCGGAACCTGTGCACCGGTCATGATGCGAGCCGTCGTACCTGAAACAATGGTGTGGTCCGAGGTGTAGCCGCAAGGAATTTCATCAATTACTCGAAACCAAACTTGATGATCACTTGATGCATCTATGGTATCTGTACTTATAATCGCGAATCCATCCATACCCGATCTCCGAAAGAATGGATACGGATGAGGTGCCTGAATCGTCTCTGCAAGTGTGCGGCCATGAGCAGATTCAAGGTGAACTTTCTCTATGGAGCCTACAGTAACTCTTGCAGCTATTTTGGCTTGGGCATCCGGTACCTGTACAGCTGTACGATTGAATTTGGCAGTTGTCATATCATGTGAATGTGAGTTCATTTTCAAAAGTATTCTTACCTCCCAGAGACATATCATCTTTTAAGAAAGTGTAGCCCGAATGCTCTAAGATAACAAGTACATTACTTATTGAATCCTGTGACAAATCATATTTCTTATAGGTGTAACATTCCTTGAACTATATTCAACATGAAAGGCATTTTGTCTGCCCATAATATAATTAACTAAGGGAGGCGATGATCATAAGTAATCGATGTGAATTATGCGGAAGAGAACCTGTAAACACGACCATTCATCATCTGACACCGAAAGAAATGGGAGGAACATCTCTGCCAACAGCCAACCTGTGTATCCCCTGTCACAAACAGATTCATTCGCTATACACGAATCGCGACATTGTAACCCTTGGTCTCACGGATCTGCAATCCTTGAGACAGGATGAACGAATGATTCCATTTATCCGATGGATTCGCAAACAGCCTGCTACAACGATTCCCCGTGTACGCAAATCCAATCATGTTCGCAAATCGTAAACCAAAAAGAACAGCTCCAAGGTCATGTGCCGGCGAGGTGAATCCGCCTTCCCTTTTCACTGTTCTTAAATGAATTATGCGATTGGCAGCCATCCTTATGATTAGATGTTTATTATCTTCGCCTCTTAATTCGGCCGCCGCCCACTCTGGTTTTTGGTTTTTTGTAGGATTTCTTAGGTGAATCAAACAACCCACCACTGCTCTTGTTGCGATCAATGGTTCCCTTGCTCTGATCTTTGTTGCGGTTGAATAATCCTCCGCCAGATCCCACGCTTGAATCTTTATCGCTTCCGCGCCTTGTAATCGTACCTTTCCGATCAACAGTAATAGGTGGAGCAAGCTTCTTGTCATTACTTGTTGGTGCACGATAAGATCCTGCACTCGGTTTATACGTATCTTTATTGGTATATCCTCGATATTTGCCATAACCTCGCCCGCCAAAAGAATCGAACAGATTACCAATTAATGTAGCGGTGAGGTACCCTTGTAAAAAAGATGAATCGTAGTTCTGCCGAACATATTCCTTGGAGTCCACCTCAACCAAGGTATCCTCCGGCTTGTTCGGGTCTTGTTGCAGATGATAATACTCGTCCTGATACACGAGGAACATACGCTCTGTGTTCTCTGCCGAGATCTGATCCGTTTGCCTTTGGTCAGACAATTCCTGAGCCACTTCCGGAACGGTACGGTCTGAAGCCCGGTACACATAGGACGTTGAGTTACCACTGCCGTTAACCGATTCAAGCGGATATGTGTCCTGAACAGAAGGTGCTCCGCACGCGGACAACAGAGACATCACAAGGCTGAGGACCAGCATTAATTTTAATCCATGTGCCAAGCGTTTTTTCATTGGGAACCTCTCCTAGCTCGAACGAATTACTTTGATATCCGCAGGAAGAATGGACTCACCCTCATACAGTGTAAATCTTCTGTCTTGCCACTCCACCCGAAGAAGCATATTATCATCCGACTGATACTGCCATACCAATTGTTCTCCAGCCTGGCCATATGGAGTTCTACCTGCCGTTGATACCATGCCTCCATACTCTTCCTCCAGATGAAATGCGCGTCCATCCAGGTCCAGCAATGTGGGCACCTCATCAGGTGCATCAAGCCTGCCATCAATTGGTGTATATAGGGCGTAACGTGTGAGTTCCCGTTCTTCGATATGCAAATATCGAAATGCGGTACCATCCTGCAGCGTGAGCACAACTGCATTTCGAGCGCGATTTTGTACCCGACCAACGACTTCATAAGTGACCAGAGAAACCTCACAGATATCACCAGGTGCAAGCTGAAGCATCGTTTTCTCTGCCTGCGGTGGTTCAGGTTTTGTTAGTATTCCTTTAATTCGTTTCCATACACTCATGAGAATTACTCCTGTTCCTTATCTTATAAACAAGCGGCAATAATCAGTGCGCCCACGATATGTAAAGCGCCAGAGAACAACCCGTATCCTGTCTTCCCTTGCTGAATTCCCGTATCCAGATCCAGATTGGCCCATTTGCGAATCATAAAGTGTACAACACTCTCCAGAATCAACAAAATGATAAAGGATACAACGGAGACCAACAATGCTTCTCCAAGATGACCAGCCGTAGAAATGGACGTAGCGAGTACATACCCTTGTGCAAATAATTTCATAACCATCCGTGTAGTAACGGCCATATTGCCAGCCTTAACTTCAGCAAAATCCTTATATTTCGTGAACAGTGAATCTACATACATCAGGACAAACAGCAAAACCGAACCAGATCCGGTCCAGACCAGCATCGCCAAAATATTCAAATCCATTTACACAGCCCCCACATATCAACATGAACCGCATTTAAAAGCGAAGGAGAAATACTCTTCTCCTCCGCTGGTTAACCCTGCTGACAACCAAGGTATTAGTTCTTATTATCGTACTGTTTCATCAATGCTGCGAGTTCGTCTTCAACAGCCTGATCTTTACCCAACTTCTCGAACTCTTCATCCAAAGACTTGCCTTTGGAAGACATTTCGTTACTTGCTTCTGCCTGTGCTTCCATCTGCATCATTTTCTCTTCCATGCGCTTCATACCGGCACTTGCAGTATCGGAGCCAAACCCATTCAACGCTTTGTTGATTTCCGTTTGGGCTTTTGCTGCATTGTAGCGGGCTACCAGTGTTTCCCGTTTGTTCTTCATTTGAGTCAGTTGTTTACGCATCTCGTCCAGCTTGCCACGCAGGTTATCTGCTGAAGCCTTGTTTTGATCATAACTGGTTTTGTACTCAGTCATCTTCTCTTCGGCTGCTTTTTTTTCTTCCAAAGCCCTGCGGGCCAGATCCAAGTTTTGAGCACGTGCCGCCGTATGCGCCTGCTCTTCACGTTTTTTCACTAAAGCTTCCTGCTCTTCGAATAACTGCTTGAATTTCTTCTCAATGGCGATCTGTTGCGCTACTGCTTTCTCCGCATCTTCCAGGTCCTCTTGCATGTCACGGATATATTGGTCCGTCATCTTGATTGGGTCTTCTGCCTTGTCAATAATGGCGTTAATGTTAGACATGGTTAGATCACGTAAACGTTTGAAAATGGACATTATGTTATTCCTCCTAGTCGATATTACATCGTATATAAACATACATACGTAACAATCTACAACTCGTTTCAATTTTAGCAAATAAAATAAAATTGAAACATGCGATTGTTTAGGAAGATCACATTTCCTTGTTGAGATGATCCTCCATTAGCCTCTCTGCAGTCTGCACGATTTCATCGATCTGCATCCGTGTAATGGAATCAAAATGAATACCCATAATTACCGTAACGGTTACTTTCAGCTGCAGGGCAGCCTTTCGGGCAAGCCGCTCACACAACTCTTGTTCCTTATGCCCCGGAATATGTACCGTCGTCCCGCTGACGCGCTCATGATCCACGTAGAACGTGGCTACGGCACCAATATGCGCCTTTCCTCCGGTAACGAGAAAAACCTTATCCTCTCCTGCTTCAATCACCTGTAAACGTATGGATTTCAAATCATATGTACTCATATCCTATCCACCTATCCTTTTCTATATGTTTTATATGGAGGAATTATGGCTGTCATAAGCTAAATCCGCAATGAAACTTCTCACACTACGCATATTTTATGAGACCCCCGGGCATACCAAGGAGAACGTCATTTTGGAAAAGGAGGCCGTTATTATGCGTGTACGCCTCATTATGCTGATGATTATCGTTATTTTTCTCGGGGGATATCATGCTCCAGTTTCATCACGGGATGTTTCAAGCCCGTCAAGTGAATCAGTATCAGGTTCGGATTCTGCGGAAGAAGAACAACTGACATTGGGACAGTTACGTCAAAAATATGCCGATACGTTCAAAACGAATGGTCCTTCAACCAAGAAGGTTGCACTCACTTTTGATGATGTACCTGATCCACGGTTTACTCCACAAGTGCTGGATGTATTGAAGAAATACAATGTCAGAGCTACATTCTTCATCGTGGGTAGTCGTGCTGAGAAACATCCGGATCTGGTGAAACGCATCGTTAAGGAAGGGCATATGGTTGGTAATCACAGCTACAATCATCCTGAATTCAGTAAGCTGTCGATGAATGCCTTTCGCAAACAAATTTTACATACCGGAGATATTATTCGACGTTTGGCGGGATATACACCCAAGATGATTCGGCCACCTTATGGAGACATTAATGAAGAACAGCTGAGATGGGCTGCCAAACAACACTATAGCATTGTGAACTGGAACGTAGACTCCCTGGACTGGAAAGGCCTATCAAAGGAACAGGTGAAAGATAACATCCTGTCTGCCGTAAAACCCGGCTCCATCGTTCTGCAACATGCTGGAGGCGGTGTAGGATCAAACCTGAACGGCACGATTGAGGCTTTGCCTGAAATCATTGAGGAATTGCGAAAGCGCGGATATGAACTCGTCACCTTGGACGAAATGCTGGGATTACCGAAGGCGAAAGAATAGAATAACCGTGTTAGGAAATCATGAAAATATTAAAAGGGTGCTGTTCAATCGCAAGTTAGCGACTGGCAGACACCCTGTTTGAATTCGTTAGATGTAATTTACTTTCTACTTAAGAATATACAGCTCGATATCCTGGAAACCAAATGTGCTTACGGACTGTTTGCTACCCGGGATAAAGATATCAATCCGATGACCCTTGATTGCACCGCCCACATCACGCGCTGTGGCTACAAAAGCCTGCTTTGGCAATCCTGGATGGCTGTGACCAGTTACCAGTACTTTGGTTCCGAGTGGAATTACACTTGGATCAACTGCAATCGTACCCAGTTCAAGGTCATTTCCGAAATAATCGACTGCACCCCAGCCTCCATTTTCAGACGGATCTGCAGAGTAAGCCGTTGCTTTTACGTTCACAGCTTTGCTGTAATCGAATGTTTTACCCCAGGCCTGAACCACTTTGTTATCTGCATTAACGTCCAAGCTTGCTGTGGTAACCGTTTTGGCATGGGTCTTGCTCTCCGTCGCCGCGGCAGCTACATTGTTTGCCTTACCGGGAATCGTAATTTTCAAACCACCATAAATGTTGTAAGGTGAAATGTCGTTGTTTGCTTTAACCAACGTGTTCATTGCTACTCCATATTGTTTTGATAAGGTGTAGAAGGTATCCCCTTCTTTGGCCACATGAACTGAATCGGCGTGAGCCGGAACGGCTTGAATTAGCATTGCTATTGTCAATAATGCTACTGCTGTTTTGGCTATACGTTTCTTGTTAATCATGGTCTTCCTCCCTCATTGTGCCTGCGAAGTTAGTTGTCGGATTCGGATGAGGAGCCCACCCTATAGGTTCTTCATTACATTGGAATCGTTATGTACCCCTAATTCACCCCAAGCAGTGTGCTGTAGATCTCCCCCCTGCACAATCTGCATCGTTACATCCCCCGCACTCCCTGTCCGGAAGTTTCGGCAGAGTTCAATATATCACAACTTTGTAACCTGAACTTGTAGTAATTCTTACCAAATGGTTTTTAGCATGTCATCAACTGTAAGAATACTGGATAATTCAGAAAATTTAGGCGAACCGACTTCTTTATATTTGGTAACAGAAAAGTTACATTTCGAATCTTTAAGTGATTAATGCGCATAAAAAATAGCGTTACCGACTCGAAGTCAGTAACGCTATTTGATCACTTCGTTTAGAGTACTTTCGCAAGAAAATCACGTGTACGTGAATTTTTCGGTGCTCCAAACACCTCATCTGGTGTTCCCTCTTCTACAATAACCCCGCCGTCCATGAACAGGATCCGGTCTCCTACTTCACGTGCAAAACCCATCTCATGCGTTACAATGACCATCGTCATCCCGCCTTCTGCAAGACGTTTCATGACATCCAGCACTTCACCGACCATCTCGGGGTCCAGTGCCGAAGTAGGCTCGTCAAACAGCATCACATGCGGCTGCATGGCCAATGCTCTTGCAATGGCGATCCGCTGCTTCTGTCCACCGGACAGCTGATTCGGGAATGTATCTTTTTTATCGTACAAGCCCACGGTGTTAAGCAAATCAGCAGCAATTTTTTCCGCTTCCTGAGTGGATTGTTTCTTCACTTTAATCGGAGCAATCGTGATGTTTTGCTGTACCGTTTTGTGTGGGAACAGGTTGAAATGCTGGAACACCATGCCCATTTTTTCCCGAGTTGCATTAATGTTGTGCTTCGGATCAGTGATTGACACGCCTTCAAAATCAATCTCACCCGAGGTAGGCTGTTCCAACAGGTTCAGACAACGCAAGAATGTACTTTTACCTGAACCGGAAGGGCCGATGACTACGACGACCTCACCTTTGCCAATCGTCACGTTAATGCCCTTAAGCACATCGTTATTACCATAAGATTTGTGTAATTGTCTAACGTCTATCACTTGCACTCAACTTCCTTTCCAGTCGTCCCAGCAGCTTGGACAAAATGAACGTCATTACAAAGTAGATGGCTGCTGCAATCAAAAATGGACTCAATCCTTGGTACGTAATGTTTTTGACTACACTTGCCTGATACATAATATCCACCATACCGATAACAGAGATAATGGAGGATTCTTTAATGATAGTTATGAATTCATTACCGATCGCTGGTAATACGGCTTTGAAGGCTTGTGGCAATATGATATAACGCATCGCGGCGCCTCTTCCCATACCTAATGAACGCGCTGCCTCCAACTGACCACGATCCACACCTTGGATGCCCGCACGGAAAATCTCCGCCAGATAGGCACCACTATTGATTGAAAGTGTAATGATACCTGCCTGAAGTGCAGTGAAGTTAATGCCAAAGCTCAGGGAAAAACCATAGTAAATAATCATCAATTGTACCAGCATCGGTGTGCCACGGATCACTTCAACGTAAGCAGTACCGATCCAGCGCAAGATTGCAGCGTCATGCAAACGGAACAAACAGATGATCAATCCAATAATTACCCCGAAGATAACCCCAAGTGCAGACAACAGAAGTGTGTATCCTACACCTGTAGCATAGAAACTTTTATATTCCCAGAATACTTGGAAAATATTTTGTGATTTGTTCGCTTTATCCGCCATCAAGAGGCTGGCGTCCGTCACCATCTGATTGATTTTATCTTCACTTTTCAATCGCTCCAGTGTTCCATTTACTGCAGCTAGCAGCTCGGTATTACCTTTGCGAATCCCGATTGCCGCTTCTGCTTGCTCTTCGTCCGGAACAGCAGCAGCAAGTCCAATGATATCGTCCAGATAACCTGCAGCAACGGTATCTTCAACGATTGCCGCGTCAATGCGTTTTGTTTGCAGTTGAAGCACGATATCCGAGATTTTATCAAGCGCAGTAAGCTTCGCTCCTGGAATACCTTGTCCGATTGTTTCCTGAATGGAGCCTTTCTGAACGCCAATTTTCGCATTTTCAAGTTCTGCCATGGTTGGATATTTGTCTTTATCCACATTGCGAACCATAATCACTTGTTTTGATTTATAATAGGTGTCGGAAAAATCGATACTTTTCTTCCGCTCATCCGTCGGCGTCATACCTGAAATTACCAGATCAACACGCCCGCTCTGCAATGAAGGCAGAAGACCGTCGAAGCCCATATCCTCAATCACAAGTTCAGCGCCAAGATCTTTGGCAATCTCTTTGGCGATCTCAATATCAAAACCGACGATTTCATCTTTGCCATTAATCACTTTATGGAATTCATAGGGTGCAAAATCGGCACTTGTACCGAGTACCAGCTTTTTACTGCTTGAATTATCTGTAGTTCCACTTGCAAGTGCCACAGGAACGGCAGTTGTCAGCAGAACGACAAGGGTCAACAGCATCATGGTATAACGACTTATTAATTTCAACCTCGTTCTCTCCCCTTACAATACTTTGTATGCTTCTCATGTTGATGACTGAGTCATTATAAAGTACAATGCATGATTATGCAATGCATTTTGACATTACAAATCTTGACTTGTTTCTGAAAAATTGAAGCAAACATGATATAATCAATGAATTATTTTCATTTTTGCATAAGGAGTTTACTAATGACAGCTAACAAATCACAAATTCTGACGGTTATTGATCAATATGCTTCCCGTTTTAAAGCCATTTCATCATATATCGGTGCCAACCCCGAACTGGGAAATGAAGAGTATCTCGCTTCTGCCCGTTTGAAAGAAGAACTGGTCTACCACGGTTTCACTGTAGAAGCTCCAATCCTTGGACTGGAGACAGCCTTTATCGGAACCTATTCAGCCGCCAAACCCGGCCCTACCATTGCATTATTGTGTGAATATGACGCCTTGCCGGAGATTGGTCACGCTTGTGGACACCATCTGATCTGCATGATGAGTCTTGGAGCTGCTGTTGGGCTGAAATCCATTCTGGATGAAGTAGGTGGAACGATTAAAGTGTTTGGCACACCCGCTGAAGAGACACGTGGTGCCAAAGTTCCGATGGCAGAAGCAGGTTTGTTCGATGACTGTGATGTCGCTCTCATGGCGCATCCATATTATGCCTACGAAAAGTCAGGCAGCTCGCTGGCTATTGATGCAGTACAATTTGAATTCCATGGCCGATCTTCACATGCTGCTGCAAGTCCACACGAAGGTATTAATGCTCTTGATGCCGTCATTCAAACGTTCAACGGAATCAATGCATTCAGGCAACAAGTGAAAAGCACCGTTCGCATTCATGGTGTGATCAACAACGGAGGTCAGGCAGCTAATATCATTCCTGACTATGCTTCTGCGCAATTTTATGTACGGGCAGCAACTCGCAAAGAACTGAATATCCTCACAGAACGTGTGATTCAGATCGCTGAAGGTTCTGCTCTCCAGACAGGATGCAAGCTGGTGACATCCAACTATGAAACGTCCTATGACGAGATGGTTACCAATGAAGCATTCTCAGCTGCGTTTAGTCAAAATCTGATGGAACTTGGTATCCCGCAAGAAGAGATTGTGAGTGGTAATGATCACGGCTCTATGGACATCGGTAACGTTTCCCTGAAATGTCCTGCAATCCATCCCTACATTCGTGTTGTGGATGAGGTTCATACCTTGCACTCTATAGCCTTTCGTGACCTTGCACTTCAGGAGCGCGCGCTGGATGGCATGATTCTGGGAGCAAAGGCACTTGCTACAACAGCCTATGACGTACTGAGCCAGCCAGAGCTGCTTCAAACCATCCGCACGGAGTTTGAGCAAGCTATTCGCTAAAATTCACTTTCAACATGTTATATAGGGGTGCCCTGAACAATCTTGAATTCCAAGCTGTTCAGGGCACCCTTTTCTATATTAGCTGTAAGTATATTCAGCACGAAGCTGGAAATGCTGTGAAAGAAACCTTTGAAAACGATGAAAATAATACATTTTATTACAGTAAATATGATTCATTTGCTGGCTAACTTGGTTAATTATAACTATAAGTGCGTGTTCAAAAGACCGGTTTTCATAACTTATCCTATATTCAGGAGGTGCTGTCATGCTGCTCGAAGCCATGTATCATGTTCCTCGTGACAAGTGGGCTTATGCCTATAATTCGTCTACCATACATCTGCGCGTACGAACCAAACGAAATGATGTGCAATACGTGACTGCACTGACCGGAGATAAGTACGATTGGAATGGAACGTACAAGGAAATTCAATTGGAGAAGGCTGCTTCTGATAACATGTTTGATTATTGGGAGGCTGCCGTCAAGCCACAATTCAAACGTCTCACCTATATATTTCGGATAACTGCCGGTTCAGAAGATGTTTTTCTTGCGGATAATGGAATTCATTATGAAACCCCCTATCCAACTGGAGGATATTATGAATTCTCGTATATACATGAAATTGATGTGTTTAAGGTGCCCGAGTGGGCCAAAGAAGCTGTTTTTTATCAGATCATGACGGAACGGTTTGCTAATGGAGATCCTAAGCTGAATCCAAAAGAAACTCATGACTGGGGTGGCAAACCTCAGCTGGACAATTATTTTGGTGGAGATCTGCAAGGTGTGCTGGATCATCTGTATGACTTAACTGAACTTGGCGTGAACGCCATTTACTTTACCCCGTTATTCCAGGCCAATTCTTACCACAAATACGACACGATTGATTATAAAAAAGTCGACCCTCATTTCGGTGATAATGCCCTGCTCAAACAATTGACAGAAGAATGTCATCGGCTGGGTATACGTGTCATGCTTGATGCGGTGTTTAACCACTGCAGCGAAGACTTCCCTCCTTTTCAAGACGTGCTCCAGAATGGAAAAAACTCTAAGTATGCCGATTGGTTCCACATCAATGAATATCCGGTTCAGATCAAGGATGGTATACCAACCTACGATACATTTGGGTTCTATGGAAATATGCCCAAATTCAATACAGCCAACCCTGAGGTTAAGGCATATCTACTCGATGTAGCTGAGTACTGGATCAAGGAAATCAAGCTGGATGGCTGGCGTCTGGATGTAGCAAATGAAGTGGACAACCATTTCTGGCGTGATTTTCGCAAGGTTGTTAAATCAGCGAATCCTGAAGCCTATATTGTTGGTGAAGTATGGAGCGACTCCTTGACCTGGCTTATGGGAGATCAATTCGACTCCGTCATGAATTATCCATTTGCCGACAAAGTGCTTCAGTTCTTCTGTGGTTCAATGGATGGTTATCATTTTGCCAACGAGATGGGTTCACTAATTATGCGCTATCCGCAACAAACCAACGAAGTGATCTTTAATATGCTGTGCAGCCACGATACCCCTCGACTGCTCACCCGGTTAGGAGAAGACAAACGCCGTTTAAAATTATCGGTTGTATTTCTGTTCACTTATATCGGTACACCTTGTATTTTCTACGGCGATGAGGTGGGAATTAGTGGTGATGCTGACCCGGATTGTCGAAAATGTATGGAATGGGACCCCGCCAAGCAAGACAGAGAATTGTATGATTTCTATCGTCTGATGATCGATTTACGCAAAAGCAATGAAGCCCTGCGCAAAGGACGCTTCCGATTCCTCAAGGCTGATCACAATGATCCCTGTATCGTGTACGAGCGCGTGGATGACAACCTTCACTTTACCGTATGGATGAACAATACACCTCAAGATCGAACGCTTTCTCATCCCATGGAAACGAAAGACTGGAAGGATGCATTAACTGAAGAACCTGTGTTTCCAACCGATGGAATGATGAATATTAAGCTTGACCCCTATGGGTACCGCATTTTGTACAGGCAGCTTGATCCGGCAACCATCCAACACTACTGAGGTTTAAATTCTGAGAGTCTTATAATAAAAGAAAAACACTTTCACCGTCTCAGATGATGACTTTCATTCTGAGCTTTTGGAAGTGTTTTGTTTTATTGATTAAAAAAAGCCACAGCAGGAATGCTGTGGCTCATTCAGGATTGCATCAGTTTACTGGATCAAGTGTGATCCGACGATAAATGTCCATATATTCCTCCGCTGAGACATTCCAGCTGTATTCTCCGCCCATTGCATTTTTCACGATTTTCTTCCAGTGTTCTGGCTGTTTGTAGATCTCCTCAGCACGCCGAATGGTATTCATCATGTCATGTGCGTTAAAGCTTGTGAATGAGAAGCCATTCCCTTCTCCAGTAAACTCATTGTATGCCTGCACAGTGTCGTTCAGACCGCCTGTTTCCCTTACGAGAGGCACACTACCGTACCGCAGAGCCAAAAGCTGACTAATACCACATGGTTCGAACCTCGATGGCATCAGGAAGATATCACTGCCTGCATAGAAACGTCGGGATAACCCATCATTAAACGTGATCTGGGCAGACATTTTGAGCGGATAACGATTAGCAGCTTCACGGAACCAGTGTTCATACATAGGCTCTCCTGTTCCCAGTACCGCGAATTGAATATCATCATAGTACAGCAATTCATCAAGGATACGGCAGACCAGATCAAGCCCCTTAGAGTCGACGAGCCTTGTCACCATCACCATAAGTGGTACATCAGGACGAACGGGAAGTCCAAGTTCCTTTTGCAGTTCAATTTTGTTCTCCGTTTTCTTGGACAGACTGGTTCTGTATTTCACTGGAATTTTGTTGTCCGTTGCCGGGTTGTAACTCTTGGTATCAATCCCGTTCACAATCCCGCTGAAACGATCTCCAAGTGAACTGAGCAGTCCGTCCAGGCCATATCCATAATAAGACGTTTGCACTTCCTGTGCGTATGTTGGGCTTACGGTTGTCACATGGTCAGCATACACAATTCCTGCTTTCAAAAAATTGACGTTACCGTAATATTCGGCTCCATCCACGGTGAAATATCGATCGTCCAGCTCCAGGATTTCACTGAATAACTCATGCGGGAATACCCCTTGGTACAACAAGTTATGTATGGTGAATACCGTACGAATACCACTGTAGAATGAATCGTGTCTGTAATGGGCTTCAAGCACCAAAGGGATCATTCCTGCATGCCAGTCATGACTGTGCAGCACGTCAGGCTTGAACTCAATCTGTGGCAACACTTCCAGAACTGCACGGTTGAAGAAGGCGAAACGCTCGCCATCATCCATATAACCGTACACTCCATCACGCCCAAAATAATACTCATTATCCACAAAATATACTGGAATCCCATCATGAACCAGCATTTCTATACCACAATAGGGTCTGCGCCAGCCAAGAGGCACATCCGTTGTAATTACAGGCTGTAGTGCGTCTTTATATTCATCGGGAATTCCCTTGTACTTAGGCATAATCACCCGCACATCTGCCCCGTTCTTTTTCAATGCAAACGGGAGAGCACCAATTACGTCAGCAAGGCCTCCTGTTTTGATAAATGGATGTACTTCAGCAGCAGCAAATAGAATATTCATGCCTTTGTCCTCCTCTTCGGTTTGAGCGTGTTGCTTTCATTTTTATTCTTCGTTTTTGAACTGACGGAAGTTATGCTCGCAGGTGATTCATCCGTTTTCCGACGCGTGTTCTTTTTTAGAATCACGATGCTCAGCGGAGGCAATACCAATTCGAGACTATGCGGATGCCCATGAAAAGGAATCTTTTCGGTAGGCAGTTGCATATCATTAGTAATGCCTGAACCGCCGTAAACGGAATGGTCACTGTTCAGTACTTCGGTATACATACCGGGACGCATGACACCAATCCGGTAACGCTCCCGCTTGACCGGCTGAAAGTTAATGAGCACAAGGAGTGTATCCGCAGGTTTTTTTCCTTTGCGTACGTATGAAATGACACTTTGGTCCTGATCATCCGGAGTGATCCATTCATAACCGTCCAAGGAATGATCAAGCTCCCACAAAGCTTTTTCACTCAAGTACAGGTTAGACAGCTCACGCTCAAACTTATGCAAATTGCGGTGACTGTCATAATCCAGCAAGAACCAGTCCAGTTGATCCTCATCTTTCCATTCGATGAACTGGCCAAAGTCTCCACCCATAAACAACAGCTTTTTCCCTGGGAAAGTCATAAAATAGCCCAGAAAAGCACGCATGCCGGCAAATTTCTGCTCATAGGTTCCTGGCATCTTGTCGAGGAGCGACTTTTTGCCATGAACAACCTCGTCATGTGACAGAGGTAGCACATAATTTTCAGCAAAGGAGTATACGACCGGGAAAGTCAGCAAATGATGTTTGGAAGGACGCTCATGAAAATCAGATTCCATGTAATCAAGCGTATCGTTCATCCAGCCCATGTTCCATTTGTAGTTGAAACCCAGACCACCTTCATCTACAGGTAAAGTCACCATTGGCCATGCACTAGATTCTTCAGCCATCATCAAAGCATAAGGGAAATACTTGAACACCGTCTTATTCAGCTGCTGCAAAAAGGCTACAGCTTCCTTGTTCTCAAGAGCACCTTCATCATTGGTACGATATTGTCCTGGCTGCTTCTCAAAATCAAGCCGAAGCATACTCGTAACCGCATCAACACGGAGTCCGTCAAAATGATACATCTCCATCCAATATAATGCATTGGAGATCAGAAATGAACGAATCTCAGGTTTCGAGTAGTCAAAGCCAAGTGTACCCCAGCCCGGCTTCTCTGCTAACATCGGATCCGCATACTCATACAAAGGCGTACCATCAAACATACGCAACCCATGAGCGTCTTTGGCAAAATGTGCAGGTACCCAATCCAGCAATACGCCAATCCCAGCCTGATGTAGTGTATCCACCAGATACATCAGATCTTTTGGATGCCCATAACGACTGGTTGGTGCATAAAACCCTGTGTTTTGGTAGCCCCACGAAAGGTCATATGGGTGCTCACTGAGGGGCATCATTTCAACATGTGTATATTTCATTTCTAATAAGTAAGGAACAAGCAAATCAGCCATCTCACGATAACTATAGAGGCTTCCGTCTTCTTTGCGCTTCCAGGTTCCCATGTGCATTTCGTAAATATGTAGAGGTTTGTTATACATGGCACGTTGTTTGCGTCTCCAGGCTCCATCATTCCATTTGTACCCTTCGATTGAACTGGTGACAGAGGCTGTCTGAGGTCGAACCTCTGCTTGAAACGCATATGGGTCCGCTTTGAGCAATTCTGTTCCATCTTCCGTTAATATACGGAACTTGTATAAAGTTCCTTCGTTGATTTCCGGAAAAAAACGACTCCAAAATCCTGATTCGGGTATCTTATATAAAGGTTCCTTTTCGCCTTTCCATTCATTGCGGTCCAGAGCCAGTCCTACTTCTACGGCATTTGGTGCCCACACGGTAAAGCGATACCCCTGAAGGCCATCGCAAGTCTCAGGCTGCGCGCCCAACATTCGATAACTGTGATGAAGGTTACCTTCATGAAATAAATAAATATGCTCCGGCAATATGTCCGGGTGTGCTAACGGTTGAATGGCCAAGAGATCACCTTCTTCTCAAGAAAATAGATATAACAGTAACCATTACCCCATTCTAGCCAAGTTGAAAAGAAAAATGCGGTGAATTAGAAAATGTTGTACATTTTCAGAATTTTTACAGTAACAATCGTTTCATTTGCTCTACTTTGCGTTAATGATGTACTACAATGCACAATATTTTGGGAGGGAAACGATTATGTTTAATAAAGATTGCATCGCTATGCTGTTGGCGGGAGGAGAAGGGAAGAGATTAGCCCCTTTAACCTCAAGTATCGCAAAACCCGCTGTACCGTTTGGCGGGCACTACCGGATCATCGATTTTCCTCTCAGTAACTGCGTAAACTCAGGGATCGATACTGTAGGAGTATTGACGCAGTACGAAGCGGAATCTTTACACGATCATATCGGTGGAGGAGAACCATGGGGACATGGCAACTCTAGTGAAGCAGGAATCTCCTTGCTTCCATCTTATCATACAGGAAATGACGAATACTTGGGAACGGCGGATGCTATTTATAAAAATATCGACTATATTGATCAACAAAACCCCGAAAATGTTCTAATTTTGTCGGGTGACCATATTTATCATATGAATTATCGTGATATGTTGGAGGCTCATCAAGCCAATAATGCCGCAGCAACGATTTCAGTTATGGAAGTTCCATGGGATGAAGCACATCGCTTTGGGATTATGGCTGCCGATGCTGATTTGCGTGTAACCGAGTTTGCCGAGAAACCGGCTGAACCAAAAAGTAATCTGGCTTCAATGGGCATTTACATGTTCAAATGGGATTATCTGAAACGCCATCTCTTGGAAGATGCCGCTAACCCTGAATCCAGTCATGACTTCGGTAAAGATGTTATTCCACAAATGTTGAACGAAAATAATCCCCTGTTTGTCTATAACTTTAATGGTTATTGGAAAGATGTAGGTACAGTTAAAAGTCTGTGGGATGCACATATGGATTTGTTGCACAACGAGGAAGACTGGAGTCTTCAAAAAGAAAACTGGCCGATGTTTACTCGCGACTGGCGCTCCAAACCAAGTGCTTACAAAGCAAGACATACAAAGATCGAACATGTTACTTCCATGATTCATGACTCTTGTGCAATCGAAGGTCGTTCGGAACGTTCCGTTATCTTCTGCGGTGCAGAAGTAGGTAAAGGCTCTGAGGTTAAAGACAGTGTCGTTATGCCTAACGCACGCATTGGCCGCGGGGTTCACATCGAACGCGCCATCATTGGTGAAGGGGCCATAATCAAGGACGGTGCAATCGTTAAAGGTACGGCGGATGAAATTGTGGTTGTTGGACCTAACGAGATCGTCTCTGCCAAACCTGCAGTCCGTACACAACCTGTTCGTATGTTGAAAGAAGTATATGAAAAAAGTGGGCGCCTGCGCACTGGTGAACTTTCTTCATAATAATATGCAAAAAAGGTGAGCCTTGGATGGCTCACCTTTTTTTCTGTTGATATGGATGTTATAAAGCGTACATGCTCGATCGTCAGGTAGAAAAGTCTCTTATCTTTTAAATCTTAAGACTTTTCTATATCTGATTTTGTATCGCTTGCTATTCGCTCATCTGTGAATTCAGCATCACCAGACGCAGTTACAGATTCTTCTGTACCCATCTCCTCAGACACAGCCGGTAATGTAACAGTAACGGTTGTACCAGATCCAAGTTCACTCTGCATCGTGATCGTCCCCTCATGCAGTTCTACCAGTTCTTGCGTAATCGCAAGACCCAGTCCCGTTCCTCCATTTTGATGATTTACCTGGAAGAAGCGGTCCCGTACTTTGATTAGGTGTTCTTCACTAATTCCGATACCGGTGTCCTGAACAGCTGCAATGATCTGACCATTCTCCTCTTTGACGGACAAGAAGATCCAGGAATTCTCATGTGAAAATTTGATCGCATTATCAACAATGTTTAAGAACACTTGTTTCAGTCTGTTGCCGTCTCCATGGACATTATAAGCGCGAGTCTCGTCCGTTTCCAACTTGAGATGGACTTGTTTTTGTTCCGCTTTGGCCCAAACATTCAACATCGTTTCCTGTACAATTTCACGAATGTTGACCGTTCCTTTGACCAGCTTCATCTGATTCTGTTGTAATTTGGAGAAATCCAGCATCTCTTCAACAAGTCCGATCAGGCGTTCGGTTTCCTTGGAAATGATGCCCATACCGATACGTGTCTCTTCCGGATCATAACCGCCTGAGTCCAGTGTCTCGCTCCAGCCCTTAATACTGGTCAGAGGTGTTCTTAATTCATGTGAGATCGAAGAGATAAAATCATCTTTGATCTGATTACTGCGCACAATCTCATGTGCCATGAAATTAAGTGTTGAAGCCAATTCGCCCAGTTCGTGCTTATAATTCCCCTTAACCCTGACATCCAGCCGTCCTCTGGCCATTTGGGCAGATACTGCGGTGATGTTGTTAATTGGACGTACAATGGAATTTGCCATCCCAATACTGATGATCAACACTATGGCAAGCACGCCAACACCGACCGCAGCGGCGAGTAGTCCCATATTCAACAGCTTTGAATTCACATCTTCGAGTGAAGTCAGATATCGAATAACATAAGTATTTTCGCCGCCCAGATCAAACTTGTGTGAAACGGCCATGACGGATTCTCCAGTACCTGGTTGTCTTCCAATCCAGCGTCCCATATCCCCATTCAGAGCCTGCATAATATCACTGGTTTGCAGCACAGCACGGTCAGATTCAAAAGCAGTCGAACTCGCCAATACGCGCCCGTTCAGATCCAAAATTTCCAGTTCAGTATTGGACAATGCCAAATTCACAATCAATCTGGACAGATTATTGCCGTCTTCCGTGTTATTCTCACGAGCGATCGGCTCGAAAAAGTCCTTTGAATTGGAAATGTGGGTACTAATCGTATTGTAGATACTTTCATAATAGTACCTTTGCACTGCCAACATAAATACGAATTCGACCAACAGCAGAGCAAGAAAAACTACAAAGAAATAATGTAGTACGATCTGCCGTGTAATGCCTTTTTTAATCATTGCTCCCGGCCCTTCCATTTGTACCCGTGACCCCATACTGTCTGCAGGTATTCGGGCTCGGAAGGATTGTTCTCAATTTTCTGACGTAGACGACGAATGTTGACATCCACAATTTTTGGATCACCCATGTACTCTTTTCCCCATACATGATCTAACAATACATCGCGGCTGAGCGGTGTATTTTCTTTTTCCAGGAAAAATTGAATCAAGGAAAACTCCGTTGGAGTTAACTCAATAGCTTCATTTTGTTTCTTGAATTGCTTCGAGATCAGGTCCAGTGAAAATGGCCCAGACTGGAACGTAACCTTCGCCGCAGTTTCCCGATGCACGTTCACACGACGCAACAATGACTGAATACGTGCAATCAACTCTGTTGGGCTGAAAGGCTTGCTAACGTGATCATCTGCACCAACGGAAAGTGCGTACACTTTATCCTGTTCCTGAACTTTCGCGGTCAAAAAGATGATGCCTAGACGTTCATTGGTTTCACGGATCCGTCGACACACCTCGAATCCATCAATACCTGGTACCATGACATCCAGCAGAGCCAGATCAATATCCGGTACCGTCTGCAGTATGCGAAGCGCTTCATGCCCGTCACCCGCTTCAAGCACTTCGAATCCGTTTCTCTTTAAATTAATCACTATAAAACTGCGGATGGATTCTTCATCCTCAAGAATAAGTACTTTACTCATTAAGTTCTCCCTTTCTATTCAGCTGAGAAGTATTGCTCAGTGCATCTTTACCAGCCTCTGATTGTGCTACCCGTGATGCAATAACCCGATCTTTGGTGCGGGTAATTTCCTTCCAGCTTTTACCCTTCTCCTGTTCCCACTTGGAAAGGGTGAAATATTTGATCTCTGCCACGGTTTCATCCGTATCAATCATTTTAAATCGAATATATTTTTCCTTCTCCGATTTGGTGTCAATAGTGATCTTACCGTACCACTCTGGTTTGAGATTTAGATGGAATAAATCAGCATCATCCCGGAATTGGAATGAGACAAATTTCTTGCTGTCTTTGCCATCCCACTGATAATAGGTGTAAAACCACAACCGAGAGTCAAATACGTAATGCTCCCAACCTTTTGGAGTCTCTTTAAGTCCAAACTCAATAATACCATCATTATCGACATCACCGCTTAAAATTTTGTCATCTCTATACGTTTGATCCGGTGATTTGAAAGCATTGACTAACTTGTTATCTTTAACATACATAATTTGCGAGAAGGAACTCCGATCATCCAGCTCGGCATCCAGTACAATGCCCATCTGTCCTTTGGCGATCTCACCGCCCAGAGCATTATAAACTTCTTTAACGGTATAATCGGTCTGCACCCGATCAACTTCCTTGAAGCTGCCATCTTCGTACTGATATAACGCAATCGTTGCAAAACCGCTGTTGTTCAGCGAAATGATAACAAAATCACTCTTACCATCTCCGCTCAAATCCAGCGTGTTCCCCTGCGCATCATCAATGATATATTGATTATACGGAACTCCACCCAAGACCTGCTCCAGTGCCCCGCCCTTGTACGAATATGCAGTCAGGGCCTTCTGCTCCTGCAGACTTACACCAAGAATAATATCCGGATTTCCGTCATTCGTAATATCCAATACTTTAAAGGATTGCAGCTCATTTCCCGGCACATCAAATGTAAGTTTTTTAACCCAAGTGCCTCCCTGCTCTTCCAAAATCATGCCATGGATTCGTACATTCTCATTTGGTGTCTCATAAAAAACAATCGCTTCCCGAGTTCCATCCCCGTTCAGGTCTTCCACCCGAATCATGCTGGTATTATTCATATCCTTGGGACGAATCAATGTACTCTCTGGCGGCAATTTAACCTGAACCACGTTGTACAGTTTCTCCTTATCGGTGGACATCATTGGTTTTCTCATCAAACCCTTGGGGTCACTTATGACTGTGCATCCGCTTAGAACAGAACCAAGCATAATCGCCATAGTTCCTGCTGCTACAAAGCGTCCCCACCGTGAATTAAACAATCTCATCACTCTTTTCAATAGTTTAAATCTGGTTTTTTTCTTGCTGTGTCAGTCTTCGTCCACGAATATCAAAAGCAATCTTGCCGTCTGCCAATCCCCAGATCCGTGTGGCATGTTTCTCAGCAAGTTCAATTGGCAATACTGCAATGACTGTTGCACGTTCTTCTTCACATAATTTGCGAAGCGTTTCCAGCACCGAATCTGCTGTGTGCGGGTCAAGACCAATCACTGGTTCATCGGCCAAAACGACTTTGGCACCATGAGCAAGTGCTCTTGCAATAGCAACACGCTGCTTCTCGCCACCACTGAGCTTCTCTGCTATTTGATGTGCTTTATCAAGTAATCCCAATCCTTCGAGATAATCCATAGCACCCATATAATCATCGGAACGTACCATACCGGTTACCATTCTCCATACAGGAGTCTGACCTGATCGTCCGATTAACACATTTTTAAGAGCCGTACGTCTGGGAAATAGTTCTGGATTTTGTTCCAAGTATGCCCATTCCCGTTTGATTTTCCGTTTTCCGGACCAGCCTTCTTTCAAAATCTCGGCGCCATCCACCGTAAATCGGCCTGAATCCCATTTCTCCATCATAGCCAGACATTTGAGCAGCATGCTTTTTCCGCTACCGCTTGAACCAACTACAGCTATCATCTCACCTTGTTGCATATCAAATCGAATATCCCGTAGTACGGGAACGCGGTCCACGCCAACGGATTTACTCAAGTTCTCTACTCTGATCATCGCGATGTCTCCTCTTGTCCATGTTTTTCCCTACCACTAGTGTACTCGGAAATGGACATCAATTTCCATGCGAACACCAGCTTCTATTTTAACACAGATTCGAACTCTGGTTTACGACGAAATAATATACCTGCCAAGCCGAAAAGAAGATACATGATTCCGAGCAAGGTGAACATGCTTCCGGGTGAAATCCAGTTGATCATCTGACCACCCAGATTCGGTCCAATAATACTTCCAATCGTGAAATGAAAGGAAGCCACAACGTTGGCTGCAGGCAGCAACACTTTAGGCAAAATGTCTGCGGCATAGGCCAGGCCCAGTGAGAAAAAGGAACCGACCAGGCCACCTGCGATTGTTAACAATACAAGCGTCCACCAGAAATGCGTACCTGCGACTGGAACCAGCATAAAGATGATTCCCCCACTGATGCCCGCAAACATCAATATCTTTTTACGCCCGTATCGGTCACTCAACATCCCCAGAGGCAATTGAAGGAACAAACCTCCAATCCCGATAAAGGGAAGCAACGACGAAATCTGATCGGTGTCGAACCCAATACGCAGGCCATACACGGGGAAGTTACTATTCATGCCAGCCTCCATATATCCGTATAAAAGAGCAGGTAACAGTGCGTACCAAGCCCATGCCAGACTACGACGGAAGCGCCGTTCAGGTAGCTGGCCATGCTCTGCTTTTTCCGGCTTCGTATTCGGAAGCTTCATTAATACCAGTATAAGCACTGCTGCCATACATACGAACAATACCCAGAAAGGGACAGCATCACCGAAGCCAAGCAGCTTGATTCCCAGCGGACCAATGCTGAATCCCAGACCGTAGGACATGCCATATAGCGATATGTAGCGACCACGCTTTTCAGGTGCCGTAACAAGCAGCACCCAGAGCTGAGCCGCATAATGCAGTGCGCTGTCTCCTATTCCAACGATCAGGCGCAATATGAACCATATTTTAATATCTGGTAAATACGGAAATAGTATTAAAGGGACCATGACCAATATCAGGCCACCCACAATCAGTTTTTTGAACCCGAGTGCTCCTAATAGTCGTTCCGCAACTAGAGTCATGGCAAAAGAGCCAATGTACAATGCAGCAGCGTTTAATCCGTTTAAACCTGGTGAAACCCCTTTTTGCTCCAAAAAAATCGAAAGCACAGGCAGCAAAAGCCCCTGACTAATTCCAGCTACCACAATAACCGTAATCAAAATCAGATAGTTGGCTGTCGAGTGTGATATTTTGGGGCGAGTAATCGATGACACGAATTCATTCCCCCTGCGAGCACACAAAGAAAAATCGCCATCACTGACGACTTTTGTATGGTATACATATGGTTTTAAACTGCTATTCTTGAATCAGGGCTTTGCCCCGGACTTGAACATTATAGTGGACAACGCCCTGCAAAACAAGCCATAATAGTACTTAAGTCGCTGCGTACACTTAGATGTGACGGGAGGATTCTGCAACAATATGGCTTATCATGTTAAAATTGATGTTTCACCGATATATGAAATGCTCAACAGCTTTCTGGTTTATGTCACGAAAAAATGGATTCAGCATCTGGATATAGGTCCTGAATGGATTCTGGAAGTGGAAGGCAAACTAAGTTCCAATGTACGAGCTGCGCTCGCACCTGCTGCCACTTGGCCTTTTGATGATTTTGATGTCCTGTTTGCATGGGCTGCTTATCAAAATGATACGAAGGAAAATCGTGAATTTCTGGACATGCTTGCCGGAATGACAGCGGAAGACCTGTTTGCACGTGTGTCTCCTCTTCTGCCCGCTCTTACATTAGAAGAATCTACGCGCATTCGGAACAGTTATGTCCCATTATTGCGACTATGGGATGAACACTACTGTCAGAATATGAGCGAAGATCAGCGTGTGTGGCTGGAAGAAGATGCCGAAGAAAAACGCATTTTGCTTGACAAAATGGGCCCTGAACTGCTAATTGAATATGCTACAGCAGGAGTTCTTGTTGAACCAATGCCTGGATTGAACGAAGTTATCCTGTTTCCAACGGTGCACAATCGCCCTATTAATATGTACTGCTTCTATGAGGGGATGATGATTATGCAGTATCCCGTAGATGCACCTGAAGAGAACGAAGACCAGCCGCCAACATGCCTTTTACGTTTTACCCATGCACTGGCTGATCCCGAAAGACTTCGCCTGCTTCGTTACGTATCGGATGAACCCAAATCCCTCGCTGAGATGTGTGAAGAATTGGATAAAGACGAAGACACGGTCAAAGACCAGGTAATGGCGCTACGCATCGCAGGTCTGCTACGGACCCATCTGCTCGGAAGTAACCGCAAAGAGAAATACAGTATTCGGCCGGATGGCGTATCTGAATTGAATATGTTCCTGGAATCCTACATTCGCATTTAATTTAGTTGAACCATTGTGGAGTTACTGGCTACAAGGAGTGAGTTAGATCATGAAAATAATGAAACAACATATTTTGTTTGACCTTGATGATACACTCGTATATTGCAACAAGTACTTCAACCTGATTTTGGGAGAATTCTTTGAGAATATGCAAGAGTGGTTTGATGGACATTCTCTGACAACACAAGAGATTCGGGAAAAACAGCTGGAGATCGATGTAACTGGAGTGAACAAGCTTGGTTTTGCAAGTCATCATTTCCCGCAATCCCTGATTGATACCTATCGTTACTTCTCCGGAAAGTTCAACAGATTAACTTCTCCCAGAGAAGAGTCCTATCTGAGCAAGTTGGGTATGAGTGTGTACGACCAGGAGGTTGAACCCTACCCTCATATGGTTGAAACGCTTGAGAACCTCAAAGGTGCTGGACATTCCCTCTACTTATATACCGGCGGCGAAACTGTGATTCAGCAGCGCAAGATTGATCAGATGAAACTCTCGGCTTATTTTGATGATCGGATCTATATCCGACAACACAAAAACGTCGAGGCACTGGAAGGCATTCTGTCTAACGGTCCGTTTGATCGTCGTGCAACTTGGATGATCGGTAACTCACTGCGGACAGACATTATGCCCGCGGTAAAAGCCGGAATTCACAGCATATATATCAAACAACCAAATGAATGGCAATACAACATCGTAGAACTTCAACCTAATCCGGAAACATCGATGTATACCATCACTGCACTGGAAGAGGTACCAAAAGTCATACACGAAAATATACAACAGCAGCAACAAAAAAGGACCCTTGGATAAGGGTCCTTTTACTTTATCTTGACTAACATCAAGCATCCTGTTTCTCACCAGATAACTTGCCTGTTACCACGTCTTGCAAAATAATACGTGCCTTCACGGTACTCCCGTCTTTTCGTTTGAACGATAGGACCTGGGTACTCCCCTTCTCAATCAGCGATTTTAACATCGTACTGGTGATTTTCTTGCCCGCATACTCTTTCCAGACCACAAACGAACAGCCTTCCTTGAAACGTGAGCATCCATAACCTTTCTTGCCCTCTATAATCTGACCTGTACAGCCGGGAGAAGGACAAGGTGCCAGTAACTCTCTCACTCCGGTTGGGCTCGCAGTTGAAGATGGCGCCTTGTTGGTCGTGCTTTTCGCACTGCCGGCTCTCGATGAAGATGCCGAAGTCTGACGGGACGTTTTTACAGTTGAACCGCCACTAGCTGTCTTGGCTGATGTCCTTGTATTACCCGCCTGGGTTCTGGCTCCCTTGCCTTTCCCCCTGCCTGCACGCGAATCTTCTCCAAAAGCATCTGCCGGCGCCGGGGCTTGTACACGCACTTTCTCAATGATGGACAAAGTGAATTTCTTAACGTTCTCCATGAACTTGTCCTGACCCGCCTCACCTTTGGAAATCTGATATAACCTTCTTTCCCATTGCCCGGTCATCTCAGGTGAAGTTAACAGATCTACACCCGCACGGCGAATCAACTCAATAGCTGTTCTGCCTTTGAGCGTTAACTGCATTTTCTTCCCTTGCAGCGTAATGTAACCCACGTTTTTGAGGCGTTCAATTGTAGCCGCACGTGTAGCCGGAGTACCCAGACCACTATCTTTCATCGCATCTCGCAGCTCTTCATTCTCGATCTGCTTGCCTGCGCTCTCCATCGCTTTCAGCAATGTTCCCTCGGTATAACTTTTGGGAGGCTGGGTCGCCTTCTCCTTGAACTCACTCTTCGTACATTCAACAGGCAATTCAGGTTGTACAGCAAAAGCCTTGTCCGTCCACTCTTCAGCTTCATCTTCCTCATTGCCGCTTTTCTTACTCTTCTTCTTGCCTGCACCACCCTGTTCCTGATCTCCAGAACCGAGAACCACTTTCCATCCGAGGGACAGCAGCTCTTTGACAGATGTCTTAAACTGATGTTTCTCCACTTCGGTGAGCACGGTATGTTGCTTATACTCCGCCGGAGGATAAAAGTGAGACAAGAATCGTCTGACAATCAAATCATAGATGTTCTGCTCATCCTTGGATAAGGCACCTGGTCGCTTCAAAGTAGGTAGGATCGCATGGTGATCCTCAACCCTGCTCGGATTACATACCCCTTTATTATTCTTATGAACAAGCTCTGGCTTGGCCCCTTGCGCAAGCTCACTATAGGTACCATTTTTAAGCAGGTTTAGCGTTTTGTGCATACCTTCGATATTCTGTTCAGTAACATAGTTAGAGTTTGTCCGCGGATACGAAATTACCTTGTGTTTTTCATACAAGGCCTGTGCGATATCCAGTGTTTTTTTGGCACCATATCCGAACTTGGCATTGGCTTCACGCTGTAAAAGGGTCAGGTCATACAAACGATACGGATACTCCTTCGTCTGCTTTGCTTCGTATTTGGTAATCTGTCCTGTCTTGCCCTTCACACTGGCTGCAATGGCCTCTGCTGCCTCCGCATCGGTCAACTTATCTCCCTGGCGCAGTCCCCGATACTCGACACCTTCCTGCCGAAACCAGGCGGCTACTTCATAAAAGGTCTGTGACTGGAACGCTTCAATCTCTATTTCACGATCGTAGATTAGCGCGAGTACCGGCGTTTGAACACGACCTACAGACAACAATGCATTATGGCGGGTTGTAAACGCCCGTGAGGCATTCATTCCGATCAGCCAATCGGCTTCACTTCTTGCGCGAGCAGCATGGGTCAAATTTTCAAATTCAGAGGCATCCTTCAGACCATCAAAACCACGTTTAATGCTCTCTGCCGTCAAATCCGATATCCATAAACGCTTTACAGGCTGACGCAGCTTCAATTGCTGTTGTATGAGGGCGAAGATGTACTGACCTTCTCTCCCTGCATCGCAAGCATTAACGATCGCTGAAGCCCGTTTTGCCAGTTCTCCAATCATTTTGAGCTGATCTTTTGTTCTCGGATTGGGTACAATCTTGAACTGATCGGGTATGATTGGCAGGTCCGCTATATTCCAGCGTTTGTACTTTGTATCATAGGCATCCGGTTCAGCCAGTCCAAGCAAATGCCCTATCGCCCAAGTGATGATGTAATGCTCACCCTCCAGATACGTGCGATTGTTCTTGGCCTTTGGTTCTATGACGGCGGCAATGGTTCGACCCATGTCGGGTTTTTCCGCTATAACCAGTGTCTTCATCCGTCCATCTCTCCTCCTTCACCGTCCGCATGACGCCAAAAAGGGGCATTCCGCCGACGGAAGCCCCTTGCTTCTGAAACTCATTATATCAGATTTTGGATTCGGGAGCACCTTCCCGAAATGAATTATCCTGCTGCTTGTTCTTTTAATACATGTTTTTGTCTGCACTCTTTGCATACACCCTGGAAATCCAGACGATGATCCGTAACAGCAAAGCCATACTGACGCTCGATTTGTTGTTCCAAACGAAGCAGACCATCTTCCATAATCTCTTCCACTTTACCACATTCTGTACAGATCAAATGATGGTGGTGATGGGAGCCGTCTGTACTTCGCAGGTCAAAACGCGCAGCCCCGTCACCAAAGTTAATTTTTTCAACGACCTGAAGGTCACTCAGCAATTCGAGAGTGCGGTATACTGTAGCCAATCCAATCTCAGGGAACTGCTCCTTAACCAGGAGAAATACTTCCTCTGCGCTAAAATGATCCTTTTCATGTTCAAGCAATACACGTACAGTAACTTCCCGTTGTTGTGTTAACTTATATCCTTTTTCAACCAATTGATTTTTAATGTGAAAGATCTGTTCTGAAATGGACTTGTCCCGGTTACTTGCCATAGCAGGTCGCACCTCCGGTTTTATATTCATTGAATCTTACATTTATCTTACTGATTCTCGGTTTCACTGAATCCTTATTTATAATAATTATAATATAATAATAAATCTTTCTCACTAAAAAAGCAATGATATTGCTCACACTTGCATGAAATATGTAGTCAAATTGGTTAAAATAACAGCAAACAACCCTCGCTGATCGCGAAGGTTGTCATTGATATCTTGTTCTATACTTTTACACCAGAACCGAAGCACCCATCAAGTATTTGTCCACTTCACGAGCAGCCTCACGGCCTTCATTAATCGCCCATACAACCAAGCTTTGACCACGACGCATGTCACCTGCTGCAAATACTTTATCCACATTGGTGTTGTATTTGCCGTAACGTGCCTTAACGTTTGTACGACGATCTGTTGCAAGTCCCAGTTGTTCTACCAAGGTTTGTTCGGGTCCATCAAAACCAATGGCAATCATGGCCATCTGAGCCGGGAATACACGCTCTGTACCTGGAATCGGCTGATAAATCTTGCGACCAGTCTCATCCACAATACGCTCGATCTGTACTGTATGCAATTCTTTGAGGTTCCCTTCATCGTCTCCGACAAATTTCGTTGTCATGATGGAGAACTCACGCGGATCTTGACCAAACAACGCTTTGGCTTCCTCTTGCGCATAATCAAGTGTGTATACGTTCGGGAATTGCGGCCAAGGGTTGTTAATGCGATCACGCTCCATAGGGGCTTGTGTATGCGTACCGAATTGAGTGATGGTACGACAACCATGACGCAGCGATGTAGCTACACAGTCAGATCCTGTATCACCGCCACCAATGACAATAATATCTTTATCTTTAGCCGACAGATATTGACCATCTTCCAGGTTGGAGTCCAGATAACTCTTAATGCTGCCATTCAGGAAATCCATTGCGTAATGAACGCCTTTCAAGTCACTGCCTTCAATATTGAATTCACGCGGCTTCGTTGCACCACCGCACAATACAACAGCGTCATATTCATCCACCAGTTGTTGTGCTGCAATATCTTTACCGATCTCGGTGTTCGTAATGAATTGAATGCCTTCTGCTTCGAGCAGATCAACACGACGTTGAACTACCTTTTTATCCAATTTCATCGTTGGGATACCGTACATCAGCAATCCGCCGACACGGTCCGAACGCTCATATACGGTTACCGAGTGTCCTGCTTTATTTAACTGAGCCGCAGTAGCTAATCCCGCTGGACCTGAGCCTACCACAGCTACACGTTTACCCGTACGTTTTTCAGGAGGCTCCGGAACGACCCATCCTTCTTCGAAACCTTTTTCAATAATTGCTTCTTCAATCGTTTTGATGGTTACAGGCTGACCAATTAAGCCAACTGTACATGATCCTTCGCAAGGAGCTGGACAGACGCGACCTGTAAACTCTGGGAAATTATTCGTTTTGTGAAGGCGCTCAAGTGCTTCTCTCCACAGTCCGCGATATACAAGATTATTCCATTCCGGAATCAGGTTATGCACGGGGCAACCTGACGTGCCACCAATCATATCTATACCTGTATGGCAATACGGGGTACCACAATCCATGCATCGTGCACCTTGTGTTCTGAGCTCTTCTTCAGCCATGTGTTTATGAAACTCTTCCCAATCCTTAATCCGCTCCGCTGGCTCACGATCTGCTGGCAGTTGACGTTTGTATTCCATAAATCCAGTAGGTGTAGACATCTTACGTTTTCCCCCATCCGTTCTTGTCTTAATCCTTTCATGTGCATGGTTCTATATGAAATGGATTACTCATTACTTGAGTTTTTGTCTATTGTATCACAAAATCTTCTCGAAGATATTTCAATTATAGTAGCATTTACTGTGCTGAATATTAAATGGATTATCCGCATAATTATTTGTATTTTATACATCATATCTTTCAAGTCTACCCATGGTCAATACCCTTATTTTGGTGTTAAATGTGGTTTTGAACTGCGAAATCTGGTGTGTGTTAAAGAAATAAAAGGTCGAAACATCAAGTGAATGTCAGATAATTTGTCATCAAATCCAACATATTTTGCTATAAATCGTTCTCGATTCTGAATATCAGACTCATTTTAGGGCTTCACAACGTTAAAACCTCAAAATTTTTACACTTTTTTACTGTTAATGCTTGGTCGTATGTATATTATACATAAATACCAATTAATCATGTTATATTAATGTTATATGTATTCCAATTTAAACAAGTGACTCTTTTTTTTATAAAAAAAAGACGCTGTTCACGAATATTTCGCAACCAGCGCCTCTCATCATACAAATACGACCGAAGCCAGGAATTTCTTATGCCAGATTTACCGTTTACGTTCATAAAATTCAAATGTGTACGCATGAACATTTTTTTCATCCTGTTCGCCTTCAATCTGTTCAATCAGTTCCCATTCGGACCAATCCACTTCAGGGAAAAACGTATCTCCCTCAAAATTCTCATGAATTTTGGTCACCACAAGACGATCTGCAAGTGGCAGGAACTCACGATACACTTGGGAACCCCCAATTACGCACAGTTCCTCACCTTTGGTTACACTCAGACCCTCTTCAATCGAATGTACGATTTCAGCCTGTTCCACCTTGTAGTTCAGATCTCTTGTCACTACGATATTACGACGCTGAGGAAGCGGCTTACCGCCAAAAGATTCCCATGTGTTACGTCCCATGATAATCGTTTTGTTTAATGTACGTTGTTTGAAAAAGGCCATATCCTTGGGTAAACGCCATGGAATCGAATTATTTAATCCGATCACACCGTTCTCCCCCATTGCCCATACCAATTCAATACTCAAGGGTGATACACTCCTTCAATCCAAGTCTCTTGTCGAGATTGAACACATAATTAGACTGCAATTGGAGCTTTAATGCCCGGATGATGCTGGTAGTTCTCAAACTCGAAATCTTCAAACTTATAATCAAAAATAGAATCCGGCTTACGTTTGATTACCAGTTTAGGTAAAGCATAAGGTTCACGCTCCAGCTGAGTTTTAACCTGATCTACGTGATTGGAGTAGATGTGGACATCCCCTCCAGACCAAACGAAATCACCCACCTCAAGATCACATTGCTGGGCAATCATATGAGTCAAAAGCGCATAACTCGCGATGTTAAACGGCAATCCGAGGAACGTATCCACGGAACGCATCGTAAGCATACATGATAATTTACCATCTGCAACGTAAAACTGAAACGCAAAATGACAAGGTGGAAGCTTCATATTATTGATTTCAGCCACATTCCATGCGCTGACAAGGTGACGACGTGAATCCGGATTATTTTTGATCGAATCAATGACTGCAGAGATCTGATCAATTTTTTCTCCGTTGGGTGCTTCCCATGTACGCCACTGCGAGCCGTATACCGGACCGAGATCCCCATTTTCGTCCGCCCAATCGTCCCAGATCTTCACACCGTTTTCTTTCAGATAAGATATATTGGTATCGCCACTCAAAAACCACAACAGTTCATGAATAACCGATTTGAGATGAATTCGTTTGGTTGTTACCAGCGGAAATCCTTCGGAGAGATCATAACGGAGCTGTCTGCCAAATACAGATTGTGTTCCTGTTCCTGTACGGTCTCCTTTATGCACGCCGTTGTTCAGAATATCCTGCAATAAATCGAGATAGTTTTTCAAATTATATTCCCCTCACTAAAGAATATTTACACTTACCACTCCGATGACAGAACAACCTTCCGATCACTGTTATCCCCAGATTTTTTTGATTTCCTTTTCCAAAGGTAAAATCCGGGGATAAAGGCGAAGCGTATGCTTCCGACGCAGCTTTCTTTCAGAAAGCTTTTAGCTCCGCTTCTTCAGGTTCTTTCTGTCCTCTACGTTCTCGTGTAAAAGATTAATTTAACTTAAATACTAAATATATAGACCGTGATTAGCTTGGAGCCACATCATAACTGATCATTACTCCAGTGTACCACAATTGAGTTGTTGGATAAAATCAATTCACTAAAACTTGTGAGCGTGTAAATTTTCATCATATCACATACACGAGTATCTTATATTTCTCGGCTCTTGCTCAGAAAAAAGAGACGAATAACGTGTTAGCGTCATTCGTCTCTTCTGATATACGTATAATGCCGGACGGATCCGAAGCTTAGATGATCTTAACGGGAGATGATGTGGATCGGGTGACCCATAACCAATTCCGCAGCTTCCATCACGATTTCGCCCAAAGTTGGGTGAGCGTGAATTGTGAGAGCCAGATCTTCCAAAGTAGCGCCCATTTCAATTGCCAAACCAAGCTCAGCAATCAAGTTTGAAGCTTCCAGACCTACGATTTGGCAACCCAATACAAGGCCGCTTTCTTCGTCAGCTACGATTTTCACGAAGCCTTCAGCGTGGTTCAAAGATACAGCACGGCCGTTACCCGCATAAGGGAATTTACCTGCTTTTACTTTGTAACCTTTTTCTTTAGCTTCTTTCTCCGTGTAACCTACGCTGGAACACTCTGGATCTGTGAACACAACAGCCGGCATACATTTGTAGTCAACTACAGATGGTTGTCCTGCGATTGCTTCAGCAGCCACTTTACCTTCATAAGAAGCTTTGTGTGCCAGAGCCAGGCCAGATACGATGTCACCGATAGCAAAGATGTGAGGAATGCTAGTACGACCTTGGTGATCAACTTTGACAAATCCACGCTCGTCAACGTCAACACCAATCATGTCGAGACCAAGTTCTCCATCCGTATTTGGACGACGTCCAACAGTCACCAGCAGGTAATCTGCAGTTACTTCTTTGGACTCACCATTTACAGAGTACTTAACAGTTACATCTTTATCCGTTTGCTCAGCACTTTCAGCTTTTGCACCCGTTACGATTTCGATGCCTGTTTTCTTCATGTTTTTAGCCACGAGGCTAGTCATGTCTTTATCGAAACCTGGCAGTACTGTATCCAAACCTTCGATGATTGTTACTTTTGCACCGAATTTGGAGTACATTTGACCAAGCTCAGCACCGATATATCCGCCACCGATAACGATCATGCTTTTTGGTACTTCAGGCAAGTTCAGAGCTTCTGTTGAAGACAGAATGCGTCCGCCAAACGGGAAAGGTTTCAGTTCGATTGGACGGGAACCTGTTGCAATAATTGCATTTTTAAATTTGTAACGTGGTGACTCGTGGTCATTGAATACACGAGCTTCGTTTTCGTTGATGAACATGCACTCACCGTTGAAAACTTCAACTTTGTTGCCTTTGAGCAAACCAGCTACGCCGCCAGTCATTTTCTTAACAACGCCGTTTTTGAACTCTTGAGTTTTGCTGAAGTCCACTTTTACGTTCTCAGCAGAGATACCAAAAGCTTCACCGTGAAGTGCAGACTCATATTGGTGTGCAGCAGAGATCAGGGCTTTGGATGGAATACATCCACGGTTCAAACAAACACCGCCCAGTTCGGATTTGTCTACGATCAATACGCTTTGGCCCAGTTGAGCAGCGCGGATGGCAGCTACATAGCCGCCAGGACCCGCACCAATTACTAATGTGTCGATATTGAGAGAAGCGTCGCCTACTACCATATCTTACACCTCCATAACAAGCAGCTCAGGGTTAGCGAGCAGCTGTTTAATGTAATTCATAAAGTTTTGTGCTGTTGCGCCATCGATGATACGGTGGTCAAAGCTCAGGGAAAGAGCCATTACAGGTGCTGCAACTACTTCGCCGTTTTTGATCACTGCTTTTTCGCTGATGCGTCCTGTTCCGAGAATAGCAACTTCAGGGAAGTTGATGATTGGAGTGAAGAACATACCGCCAGCAGAACCGATGTTACTGATGGAGATTGTGCTTCCTCTCATTTCATTCGCGCTCAATTTGCCGTCACGACCACGAGCTGCCAGATCACGGATAGAATCAGCGATCATCCAGATGGATTTACGATCAGCATCTTTGATAACAGGAACGATCAAGCCGTTGTCTGTATCTGTTGCGATACCGATGTTGTAGTATTTTTTGTAAACAATTTCGTTAGCTTCTTCATCAATCATAGCGTTCAGAGCCGGGAATTGGCGGGAAGCCGCAACCAGTGCTTTAACGATGAATGGCAGATAAGTAACTTTTGTTCCTTTTTTCTCTGCAATTGGTTTCATGCGAGTACGGAAAGCAACCAATTCAGTTACGTCCACTTCGTCCATGATTGTAACGTGAGGAGCTGTGTAAGCCGATTTAACCATTGCGTTAGAGATCGCTTTACGGATACCTTTGAATGGTACGCGCTCTTCTTCAAGGTATTGATCAGCTGCAGCCGCTGCTGGTGCTGCGGATTTTTTCTCTTCTTGAGCCGGAGCTTCGGAAGATGCCGCTGCGGAAGAACCGCCACCGTTTTTGAAGGATTCAACATCTTCTTTGGTTACTTTACCGTTGTTGCCAGTGCCGTTAACCTGAGCGATGTCTACACCTTGTTCGCGAGCAAATTTACGCACGCTTGGTGTTGCCAGAACGTCTTTGGCAGGTACTGCCGGAACGCTGTTGTTGCCGCCTTCTTTAGCTGCATCCGAGCTGGAAGCTGCTGCAGAAGAACCGCTTGTGTCAGCTCCGCCTTGAGCTGCATCTTTCTCTTGCTCGCCTTGATCGCCAGCAGGAGCGTCGTCTTGCTCAGGAAGTTCGCCTTCTGCATCGATGATCGCTACAACTTCACCAACGTGGCAGACTTGACCGTCTTTAGCGAATACTTCTGTAACTGTTCCGTTAACCGGACAAGGTACTTCTACAACCGCTTTGTCGTTTTGTACTTCCATGATGATGTCGTCGTCAGTTACTTTGTCACCGACTTTGATGTGCATCTTGATGATTTCGCCTTCGTGCAGGCCTTCGCCCAATTCAGGGAATTTATATTCAAATTTAGCCAACTGAAAAACCTCCTTGATTATGTGCTCAATCCTGAAAACAACCCTTAACTCCAAGAAACAACTGTTACTGCTAATGCAAATAACTGTTACTCAAGGGGCTAATGGCTGTTTACAGTGCAGCTTGCGCTGCGGTGTGAATCACCATACTGCGCCTTGCGGCATGTCAGATGATTAAATTAGAAATTTACGACTTTGTTAACCGCAGCAACGATACGCGCCGGGTTAGGCAGCCATGTATCTTCGATTTGTGCAAATGGATATACAGTGTCCGGACCAGCTACACGCAGAACCGGTGCTTCCAAGTGCAGGATTGCTTTTTCATTGATTTGGGCAATGACTTCAGCTGCAACACCTGCGCTCTTTTGAGCTTCCTGTACAACAATTGCACGGTTTGTTTTCTTAACGGAAGCAACGATAGTATCGATGTCGATCGGGCTAACCGTACGAAGGTCGATAACTTCAACTTTGATTCCTTGTTTTTCGAGTTCATCCGCTGCTTTCACAGAAGTGTGAACCATCATACCGTAAGTAATGATTGTTACATCAGAACCTTCACGAACAACGTTCGCTTTACCCAATTCAACAACGTAATCTTCTTCAGGCACTTCTGCACGGAAAGCATGGTACAGGTTCAAGTGCTCCATGAAGAATACAGGGTCGTTATCGCGAATAGAAGCAATCATCAGACCTTTTGCATCGTATGGGTTAGAAGGAACAACTACTTTGATACCTGGTGTTTGCGTGAGCAGACCTTCCAGGGAATCTGTATGCAATTCTGCCGCTTTTACACCGCCACCGAATGGTGTACGGAATACGATTGGAGAATTGTATTTTCCACCGGAGCGGAAACGCATACGAGCAGCTTGCACTACCATTTGGTCAAGGGCTTCGAAGATAAAACCAACGAATTGGATCTCAGCAACCGGACGGAAGCCTTGAACACCCAGACCTACAGCCAAACCGCCAATAGCGGACTCAGCCAGTGGTGTATCAAATACACGCTCTTCGCCAAACTCTTTTTGCAGACCTTCCGTTACACGGAAAACGCCGCCTACATTACCTACGTCTTCACCGAAAAGCAGAACGTTAGGATCACGTTTCAACTCCACGCGAAGCGCATCACGGATTGCTTCTTTCATGTTCATTTGTGCCATTTGCTTCATTTCCTCCTTAAACATTGACAGTTCACATTTGAATTCGTACATGTATACCGGGACATTAAAGTCGCGGATGTTTATGCTTTATCGGAAAAAACTTATTGGAAATCAGCTTTTTGCTCTTCCAAGTGCTTAGGCGTTTGTTCGAACATGCTGTCGATCAAGCCTGAAATCGTCATTTTCTCGGTTTTTTCCGCTTTTTTGATTTCTTCATTTACTTTAGCTTTTGCTTCTTCTTTCACACGTGCTGTATCTTCTTCAGTCCAAAGACCTTTTTTCTCCAGATATTTAGCAAAACGTGCGATAGGATCTTTAGCAGACCATTCTGCCTCTTCTTCTTTTGTACGATACTTGGAAGCATCATCCGAAAGGGAGTGAGGACGGAAACGATATGTTACTGCTTCGATCAATGTTGCGCCTTCTCCGTTACGTCCACGCTCAGCAGCTTCCTGAACAGCTTTGATAACAGCGAAGATGTCCATACCGTCAACTTTAACACCTTTGATACCTGCTGCTACCGCTTTGTGAGCGATGGACAGAGCTGCTGTTTGTTTAGCAAAAGGAGTTGTGATGGCATAACCATTGTTTTGTACGAAGAAGATAACAGGCAGTTTGTATACACCAGCGTAGTTCAGACCTTCATAGAAGTCACCTTCAGAAGAACCGCCATCACCAGTGTACGTGATAACAACTTGCTTTTGTTTCTTCAATTTGTAACCCATAGCGATACCCATTGCATGCAGAATTTGTGCACCAATGATGATTTGTGGCATCAATACATTAACGCCATCTGGAATTTGTCCACCATGTTGGTGTCCACGGGAGTACAAGAATGCTTGATAAAGAGGAAGTCCATGCCATACGAGTTGCGGAATGTCACGATAGCCAGGACATACAAAGTCTTCTTTTTCAATTGCAAATTCACTACCAACCATTGTAGCTTCTTGACCAGATACTGGAGCATAGAAACCAAGACGACCTTGACGGCCCAGGTTTACTGCACGGTCATCCCAAGTACGGGTAAATACCATGCGGTACATAATTTCTTTTAATTGATCATCGGAAAGTGTAGGCATCATGTCTTTGTTAACAATTTCGCCGTCAGGAGACAGCACGGACAGAGCTTCTACATCCTCTGTATACACTTCATAAGGAACCTTGCTCATTTTTTTCTTCACCTCAACAAAAAATTTGAATATCAAGTTCCGCTGTTATAATATTATTATACACCTGTTTCACTCCATACGTCAAAGAAATCCGTAATTTTTTTATGTTTCCTGCCGGATTGTATGTATAACAGGGGCTTAATATTGGTATAACAGCATAATACATGATTGCGTGTTTGACCTAACCCCGCACAAGGGTAATCTTACCGTATTGCGCGGTCGAATGCAAAAAATTAACCGAGAAAGGTGACGTTTTATGACGGATTCCCGCTATTTGAAACGCACGATTGTGAAGGAAGAGATTGAAAGTCGCTATCTCGGAGAGAAGCGAACGCTCCGTATTTACCTCCCTCCGGGCTATAACGAATTGCTTAGCTACCCTGTCGTATATTGTCAGGATGGCGAAGAATTTTTTAATTTCGGACGAATTGCTACAACAGCTAACCAAATTATTCTGGACGAAGGAGCCGAACCTTTCATTATTGTAGGGGTTCAGGTCGATGTGTCTGTGAGAACGCAGGAATATGCTCCATTTGGAGATCGGTTCAAGGCATATACCGCTTGCTTCGCTGAAGAGATTATTCCCTATATAGAAGAGAAATATCCTGTGCGCCGTTCTCCGCAGGAACGCATTCTTGCCGGAGACTCGCTCGGTGGCAGTGTTTCGCTTCATCTTGCTCTGTTATATCCGGATCTGTTCACACGTGTGATCAGCATGTCTGGCGCCTTCTACTCTGCTTCTCAGGAAATCTATGCCGCAGCTGAAGATCTGTCCTGGCTCTCGATCTGGATGATTGTTGGTTTGCAGGAGACTGATTTTGAGGCAGACACGGGTACGTATGATTTTGTTCAATTAAATCGGGATACTCGAGAATTGCTGGAAAAACGTGGTGCCCTCGTCTCCTATCAAGAGAAAGACGGAAAACACCAATGGGGTTTTTGGCAGAAGGAATTGCCCGAAGCATTACTTTATTTTCTCCAGGAAAGATAAAAGGCTCACTTTAACAGGCGGCTGAAATGCCGCTATTGTTTCCCCATCTCAATGATACCGCTTACAATTGTAATCTGAAAAAGAAGCAGGATATCCTGCTTGCTTTAAGTGCTCTAATCCTGCTTCTTTGTCCGATTACAAGTTACATATCAGATCATGTTTATTTATTAGGCTAAGGAATGTTCCTCTTCAATCTTTCTCAACAGAACATCGCAGCCTTCGTTAACCAGCTCGTACACCTCTTCAAAATTGCCTGTGTAATACGGGTCAGGTACTTCTCTGAGTTTTTCCTCGGGAAGCATGTCCATGAACTTGATGATGTCCGCCTCAGCTCCGCCTGGAACGTTGCGCACGTTATCTGCATTGGAATTGTCCATACACACAATGTAATCAAATTGAGTAAAGTCTTCGCTGGCGAACTGTCTTGCTGCCATGTTGGCATAAGAAATCTGGTACGAATCCAGCAATTTTCGAGTCCCTTCATGCGGAGGTTTACCAACATGCCAGTCTCCTGTACCTGCTGAGTCCACACGAATCTGATGTTCAAGCCCTCTCTCCAGGACTTTGTTACGCAAAACGGCTTCAGCCATTGGTGATCTACATATATTGCCCAGACATACAAACAAAACATTAATCATATTAATCCCCCTTGCTTAACGTACCTTGAAGTACCGACGATGTTGGCTGTGTCACAATGCTCTCCGGCTGAGGACTGACGTTCCCGGTCTCAGATGGTACGAGCGAACGACGTGGCAGTTTCCATTTATAATGTACAGAACACATCCGGAAGAACACAACTGCCGCAAAACAAAATAATAATCCAGCATTCGTTGTTAACCAGCCCATACCTATGACAAAACCTGCTGTCATTGCCCATACAGCATAAATTTCGTCACGCAATACAAGCGGTTTACGTCCAGCAAGCACATCACGAATAACGCCCCCACCAATACCGGTCATTACTGCTGCAACGATAACTGCGCTAATGGGATGTCCCATGTTCGCAGCGTACAGCGCCCCTTGAATTGCAAATGCTGCGAGTCCGATTGCATCAAACAACGCCTCTGTTCGCTTCCAGTGACTAATCCACTTGAGAGGTAATATAAACGCAATCGCTACAGATACTAAGGCTAACATAATAAGTGATCCCTGACTCCACAGTGTCGTTACAGGTATACCTATAAGTACATTCCGGATAATCCCGCCTCCGAATGCCGTGACAAGTCCAAGCACTAGTACACCCAGAATGTCATACTCCTCTTCCATTGCTACAAAGGCACCGGACATTGCAAATGCGATAGTGCCTATAATGCTGAATACTTCAAAAATGTGTAAGTCCAACCTGTTCAAACCTCACTTTTCAAGTCATCTCCATGTCGCTCTACCCATTGTATCCGCGAGCACTGAAATTGTGCAACCACATTTTGTGGATTATACTGGTTTGGTGAATATATTTGTACAGGTTCCAACATTATATTTGAACAATGAACTATTTTTCTCTGAATTAGAAAGGATGAAATAAAATGACGGTGAAACGGATAGTTATTTTTACAGGCGGAAACTTATCTGTAGAATTACTTCAGGAAATAAGAGAAGATGATATGATCATCGCGGCCGATCGCGGTGCATTATTTTTAATTGAACACGGCATTCAGCCTCACATTGCAGTTGGAGACTTCGACTCCATTACTGAAGAGGAACGTATCATTGTAAGCAACAATAGCATTCGGTTCATTACATGTGACCCTGTTCATAAGGATCTTACTGATACAGAAATGGCTTTTGAGACAGCGCTAGATTATGAACCTTCTCACATCTTAATGTTAGGTGCTACAGGTACACGTATGGATCACACTCTCGCTAATGTACATATCATGGTTCGCGCGATGCAACATCATATCTCCTGTGCCATTCAAGACAAGCACAACTACATGACACTGACCACATCCAACGCTGTGGTTGAGCACCGAGACTATAAATATGTTTCTCTGCTGCCCTTGACTCATGAAGTTACAGGAATAACTCTAGATGGTTTTATGTATCCGCTAGATCAAGCCACCATTCGTATGGGACAATCCCTGGGTGTAAGCAACAAGCTCTTAGGTTCCTCAGGTACAGTCACTATTGATAGTGGCTTATTACTGATTATTCAGAGCAAAGATTGAATCTATTCGTATGCTTCATAGTTATTTATTACGTTTTTGTAACCAGTGATTCAATGAAGAAAATAGGTTCACAAATAACAAAGACCCTTGATATTCAAGGGTCTTCGTTGTTTCATCTTTATTCTTCATCCGTCAATGATTAATTTTTTGACATTTTTAATCATATTTTAATAAACATACCCAAACCATTGTGGCGCAAGGGATCACACTTCCCTATCCAATTTCTAGGCTGTTACAAAGCTGTTATACTCGCTCTAGCAACTTAACGAAAACGAATTTTGGAGGTACTAACTAACATGAAAACAAACATCTTTGTCCAAAAGGCCGTAACCGTCGGGTTGTGCGCTACACTAGGTTTTGGAGCTGTATTAATGACTAACGCACCTGTTGCACAGGCAGCAACTGCTTCTGTATCCAAAGGTCAACAGATTGTTAACTATGGTAAACAATTTACTGGGACTCCATATAAATTTGGTGCTTCAACATCAACAACCAAAGTTTTTGACTGCTCTTCTTTTATGAAATATATTTTCAAAAAGTATGGTGTAGATTTGCCGCGCACTTCCGTGAAACAATCCAAAGAAGGTAAAGCTGTGTCTAAAGCTAATCTGCGTGTCGGAGATCTGGTATTCTTCTCCAGTGGCAGCCGTTCTACCGGTTCCAATGTCACTCACGTGGGCGTTTATGCCGGAAATGGTAAGATTCTGCATACGTATGGATCTCCAGGCGTAACCCTCTCTGATCTGGACTCTGGTACTTGGAAGAGAACGTATGTTAAAGCTCGCCGTGTACTCTAGAACTTATCATAGCTAATCAGTAAGGACCGGAGGTTACTATCCGGTCTTTTATTTTTACCCTCTTTTTGCCACACTCTAAACTGGTGATTCATGGAACTAACTTCGTAATCTATTTTTTATCATGCAGCATATAACCGATCCCACGCACAGTATGAATCAGTTTCACACTTCTTCCCTTATCCACCTTAACCCTTAGATGTTTGATATACACATCCACAACGTTGGTATCCATCGCATACTCATATCCCCATACTTCCCGCAAAATATCACTCCGGGTACATGCTTCATTCACATGCAGGGCCAGATATTCCAGCAATTCGTATTCTTTTGGCGTTAATGTCAGGTATTCACCCGCACGATTTACCCGCCTCGAACGCAAATTCACTTTAAGATCATGGACTACAATTACTTCTTCACCCTCTGGTGTTGCATTCGCAAAAACACGCAATAAGTTTCTTATTCTGGCAAGCATCACGTTCAAGTGAATGGGTTCCTCCATCACGTCATTAGCTCCGTAATCCAGCCACTCCACGATGAATTGAGGAGATGCGTTAGACGTGATAACCAGTAGAGGTATAACCTGACCTTTATCTATCCATCGTTTTAACTCTAATTTCTGAGCCTGGCCACAATGTTCCTTCCCCTCTTCCCGGTCTACCAGGATGATCAGGTTAATATGCAGCAACGAAGGCTCGACGGATTGGTTTAGTTCAGACCACTCCATTCGTTGCACCTCATACCCTTCGCTACATAAAGTATCCTGAATTAGGCTGACCTGTTCTCCTGCTCCAATCAGCAAAATGGCTGTTTTCACTCTTTTTCACCCGGCCTGTCTCTATCCCCACTGCTCGCAGCAATGGTTGGTACAGATAGCATGCCGTAAAATGAAAAAGTCCATTCCCTCAAGGGAACAGACTTTGCTTCTTTCTTGCTTTAACCAAAGTAGCGATGGACGAGCGTACGTGCTTCAGCTGTGTCTTTTGTTCCGTGTACGAGTACACGTCCATCTTGGAAAATGACCATTCTATGGACTCCTGTTGTAAAAGAAACCAGAAACGGATTGGATTCCACTTTTCCTTCTTGAAGCCTGTTCAGACGATCCGCTGTATGTTGAAGATCCAGATTCATACGCCGTGCAGGTCGGATCTGAACGGTGTCCCTGCCACATAACACATCGGTTTTCTCCAGATTGGACGCAGAAAGATATGGATACGTTGCCGAAGTACCGCAGGAAGGACAGTCTTGCTTTTTCGCACCATCCACATTGATGGATATGTATTCGTTCCTCCACACGTCAAATGACAATAACTTACGTCTCAATGCATTTGCATTGCCGCTAAGTAACTTCATCGCTTCAGCAGTCTGATTCGCCGTTACCATCTGTACGGCTTGAGGTATGATGCCAGACGTATCACAGGTATCTCCACCCAGAGGGACTTCACCCAGCAAACAATTTAAACATGGCGTATCTCCGGGCATAAAGGTATAGGTGATGCCGTAACTACCTACGCATCCACCATAAATCCAGGGAATACGGTGCTTCTGTGCCATATCATTAATGAGTAGTCGGGTATCAAAGTTATCCGTTGCATCCATGATCAAGTCTGTGTGCTGAACGAGTTCTTCCAACTCATCTACTCTGACGTCCAACACTTTCCCTTCCACATGAACCGTGGAATTAATGGCAGATAACCGCTTTTCCGCTGCCATCGCCTTCGGCATCCGCTCCATCGCGTCCTGTTCTACATATAATTGCTGTCGCTGCAGGTTACTCCACTCCACATAATCACGATCCACAATTGTTAAGTGTCCAACTCCTGAACGAACTAACGTTTCTGCAATACCTGTTCCGAGTGCGCCAGCGCCTACAATTAAAACTCTACTGCCCTTTAATCTGGCCTGGCCTTCCTTGCCAAGTGGCGCGTACCGTTCCTGTCTGGAATAACGATCGGCCTGCTCGGAAGATGTTATTTGATCTGTCATGTATGAACCATTCCTTCCACCGGACTACTGGCTGCTGCATAACGCTTTACGGGAATCATGCCTGCCTCATATGCCAATCTACCCGCTTCTACCCCCAATCGCATCGCTTTAGCCATGCTCACTGGATCCCCTGATCCGGATACGGCTGTATTTAACAATACGCCATCTGCACCAAGTTCCATCGCATGAGCAGCATCTTTTGGGGAGCGTAATCCTGCATCCACAATTACAGGTACAACAGCCTGCTCAATGATGATCTCAAGGTTATAGGGATTGATGATGCCTCTGCCAGCTCCGATGGGAGAAGCGCCAGGCATTACAGCATGTACGCCAAGCAATTGTAGCCTTTTGGCCAGAATGACATCATCTGAAATATAAGGCAATACTGTGAAGCCCTTTTCAAGCAAAATTTCGCAAGCCTTGTACGTTTCAATCGGATCTGGGAGTAACGTCATTCCATCTCCGATGACTTCGACTTTTATCATATCACAAAGTCCTGAAGCCCGCGCAAGCTCGGCAATCCGCACCGCCTCTTCCGCATTTGAAGCTCCAGCCGTATTCGGAAGAAGAGTGTATTTGTCCAGATCCAACGTATCCAGGAAATGTTTCTGGTTACGTTCCTCCAGATTCAGACGACGAACAGCAAAGGTTAAAACTTCCGTTTCAGATGCTTCCACAGCCTGACTTTGCACTTCCAGATCCGAAAACTTGCCTGTTCCGAGCAACAATCTGGACTCAAACGTATATTTACCAATGTTCAACATCATCAACCGCCTCCTACAAAATGTACAATCTCAATTCGATCGCCTTCTCTTAATGCAGTCGTTTCATGATACTCACGGGTTAAAATATGCTTGTTCAGCTCTACAACTACAGTCTTGACTTGCAGATCAAAAGATTTAAGCAGTTTATCCACACGATTCAATCTGTCTTCAATCTCCATCCGTTGTCCATTAACGATGATATTCACTGCACCACTCCCTTTCTGTTCAATCGCTCCGGACTCAGCGCCTCAATTCCGAGTTCTTCTGAGCTTTTGCCAGCGAGCAACTCCGCGATAAGCCTGCCTGTTATCGCACTAAGCAAGATACCGTTGCGGTAATGCCCAAAGGCGGCGAACAGCCCGGGTATATTCTTGCAAGCACCTATATAAGGCAATCCATCTGGAGTTGCTGGTCTTACGCCTGCCCACGCTCGTATAAATTGTGCTTCTTTCATCCCGGGCACCCAGTGGGTAGCCGCTGTTAGCAGCTTTTGAACACCCTGTACAGAAACGTTCAAATCCGTTCTGCCTGGCAGACTGGTTGCCCCAAGCCAAACTTCACCATTGGCTTTGGGAACAATATAGATATCCTCTGCATACACCGTTCTGTCAGGTCTGTACCCTGCATGTTCATCTGAGAACTGAACGGCGGCTATTTCACCTTTCACCGACCACACAGGCAAGCTCAGATTTACATGTCTCATCAACTCTTCACTCTGTAATCCAGCCGCTATAATGACATGTTTGCATTTCATCTCACCGATCGATGTGGAGATCCCCTGCACGCCGTGTTCGTTTGCTTGCACACGTATATCCTGTATGCCCTCCATAACCCGTGCTCCCAATGCTTGAGCGGATTCGGCGTATGCCTTCGTTAGATGGACTGGAAGTATTTCACTCTCGTAAGGTCTGTAATAGGCTCCATACGTATCTCTGTTGAGCCATGATGCCTCATGTTGTACAACGGAACGATCCCACCACACCTCATCAGCAGAAGTAGACAACGCAAACTTCCGATTGTCCTTATAACTACTTAATTCACTGTATGAACGAAAAGGAGTTAGGAATCCCTGGCATTGCAGACCAGTCTCTACCTCACTGAGTGTAGCCATTAGCAATTGTTGCTCGATAAGTAATTGTCTACTCTGCCTGGCAAGCTTAGCCATCAAAGGATGAGCAAAATCCTCACTATCTGCCGCTAGCATTCCAGCCGCCGCGCATGAAGTGCCTCCTGCAATCGCCGAACGCTCCAGCAACAGCACATCCTGTCCACGGGAAGCAAGCTCATATGCGATTGCACAACCAACAACGCCTCCACCTACAATAATCGTTTCTGCATGAAACTTATCCGATTTATCAGTAATGATCTTCTTCATCCTCTCATCTCCTTGATTCAGCGCCTCAGACTTTCTTTAGCAACGATAGCCTGCCTTAATAATGCAGCCGACCGATCCGGGGAATCGCTCGCCCATACATTCGAGATCACAGCGGCTCCCTGTGCGCCTGCAGAGCGAATCGCCTGAATGTTTCCCGGCTCAATGCCCCCGATCGCAATGACAGGAATGGAGACACCCCTGCACACTTCAGCCAGAGCATATAATCCTCTTGGTTCAAGACCAGGCTTACTGTTGGTTGTGTAGACATGCCCGAAGAAAAGGTAATCGGCTCCCCGTTCTTCAGCGATTTTTGCCTCAACGATTGAATGAACAGATACACCCAGACGAAGGCGCTGCACATTGCCTATAACAGCAGGATTATAATTTCGTATCGCATCTTGCCCCCAATGTACACCGCCATAGATGTCATTCTGTGAAGGCAGCTCTGAACCATTGATAACGATGCGACAAGATGGAACGCCAACGCTACGCAGACTTTCAGCCCAACCAATCTTGTCTTGCCATGTGAGTTGTTTTTCTCGTATGTGAATATAGTCCACCCAAGACCAAACGTCCTTTGCAGCTTTTACAAAAGATGCTTGATCCCCTGCACCCCTAGATACAACATGCAATTCAAATGATTCTTGAACATGTTCATGAGAAATTACCGTACTGTTCATCTCCTTCCAGGCGGAATACTATGAAAACACAAAAAAGCCACTCCCGTAGGGGGTGGCTGCGTGTTAATTATAGGACCAGATGACTGACTGAAGCATACAGTTCATTTCGTGCAATAAAGCTATAGACCTTATAGCCTTAACGTTATACACGCAACTGCATGTTTCAATTCGTTAAGCAGACGGTTGAAATCCTTTCGAATTGCCGTTGCTCACGTCATTCACTGAAACGCGCTCGCCACTTCCCTACGCTGGTATGATCCAGATCAGGTGCAAAGGGTCCGGAATCGCATTCTTCCATCTCAGCCGCATCGTGCGGCCCCCCTAGTGTTCATATGAAGTTGTAGCCTATGTTACCATAGACGGATTTTTTTGTCACCGTCATTTCTGTTAAACATTGTCTTGAATCTCTAGTTTTTCTCAGACCATTCTTCGACATTCCATGTTTTGGTAACCCAACCCTCGTAGAAATCAGGTTCATGAGATACAAGTAACACCGTTCCCTTGAATTCTTGCAAAGCACGCTGCAACTCCGCTTTGGCTGTGACATCGAGATGGTTTGTCGGCTCATCGAATAAAATCCAGTTGCTTTCACGCATCAAGAGTTTGCATAAACGAACCTTGGCTTGCTCTCCACCACTCAGCATGTTAAGCGGACGGGTAATGTGCTCATTTTTCAATCCACAGCGAGCGAGATGACCCCGGACCTCATTCTGGGTCAAATGTGAAAACTCATTCCAGACATCCTCGATGGGCGTGATATTCCCAGCACGAACTTCCTGCTCAAAATAGGCCGTTTCGAGATAATCTCCCAAAAAGGTCTTTCCACTGAGTGGAGATATTTTTCCCAGGATGGTTTTCAACAGCGTTGATTTACCGACACCATTACAACCTACGATGGCAATTTTCTCACCACGTTCAATCGTCATCGTCATTTTGGGCAGCAAAGGATACGTATATCCAATTTCGAAATCAATACCCTCAAAGACCGTTTTGCTACTCGCGCGGGCATCCTTGAATTTGAACGTTGGTTTAGCCGCCTCATCTGGACGATCAATACGTTCAATTCTGTCCAGCTGTTTCTCCCGGCTCTTCGCTCGACCTGAAGTTGAAGCACGTGCCTTGTTACGCTGAATGAAATCTTCCTGCTTCTTGATGTACTCTTGCTGCTTCTCGTACGCATCAATATGCTGGGCTTTATTCATATCAGCCATCTCAAGGAACTTGTTATAGTTCGCTGCATATCTCGTTAATTTGGCAAATTCCAAATGATAAATGACATTTACGACTTCATTCATGAATTCCGTGTCATGGGAGATTAAGAGAAACGCATGCGGGTAGTCCTTCAGGTACCGTGACAGCCATTCAATGTGCTCTACATCCAGATAGTTGGTCGGCTCATCCAGCAAAAGAGCTGTAGGTTTCTCAAGCAGAAGCTTGGCAAGAAGCACCTTGGTACGTTGTCCACCACTTAGAGCTGCGACATCTCGATCAAGACCAATTGCGGACAAACCAAGACCATTGGCCATTTCTTCCACTTTTACGTCAATCAGATAAAAGTCGCCCTGTTCCAGTTGTTCCTGAATATCGCCCATCTCTTCCAGCAACTGCTCCAGCTTATCTGGATCTGCATCTGCCATCTGGTCCGTTATATTCATCATTTCTTTTTCTAATTCAAGCAACGGAAGGAATGCATCCTTAAGCACGTCACGAATCGTTTTGCCTGGCGTAAGCTTCGTGTGCTGATCCAGATATCCATAACGGACCTTAGGTGTCCATTCCACTTTTCCACTATCTTTAAGCAATTTACCGGTAAGGATGTTCATTAATGTGGATTTACCCACACCATTGGCACCAACAAGTCCTACGCGCTCTCCGGCAAGTAAACGAAACGATACATTTTTAAATAACGTGCGATCTCCAAAATTGTGACTTACGTTCTCTACTGACAATAAACTCATAAGATGAGGTTGCTCCTATCTATTAGACATTACTTTTGTTATTGTTCCGAAACCCTATTCTAGCACAGGTCCCGTCTTTTCTGAAAGTAATGTAAACAGTTCAAGAACCTCTTACATAATTTTGTCATACAGGCTACCCTAACGATTAGAGCATTTATATTCGAAATAGCCTTGTGCAGCTGCTTGTCTTGCGTCTGTAAACACCTCTTCAGCACGGTAACCATTACCACATGTGGAGGGATAATAGTACCTGATACCCGTTAAAGGATCTCCCCCACCTACTATGGCCGTTTTCTTCACAAGTCTGCCTCCACCGATCGCATAATTGTTGATCTTTTGGTCACCCACACCTATACCTTGGATAAAGGCCATAATCCCTGTATCGTTAATGGAGTTGTACCAATCTTCCTGCGCAATCAGGGGCATCGTAAACGTATAGGAAATACCGTTCTTTCTGGCAAACTCATTATGGCGGTTAATCACATCAGCCAGATCATCCTGCACAGTAGTCACAATCCGGCTTTGTCTAACTTGCTCAAATACGCTGGTATTCTGAAGTAAAGGAATCTGTGTGCTTGAGGCCAGTTCTTTTTGAAACCCTTCAATCCATTTCCCTGCGTTTGCGTCATAGGCATATACGTAGTCGTCCAGTGTGAAGTTAATACTGTTACCATTAGAATCTGAATATGTATAAGGTTTCTTGGGGCTCCACACTTGCCTGAAAGAATCTTCACGGTTACCCGTCATCTCTGTTTCTGTGGACAACATATAATAGCCATCATAATCCAGAATAACCACGGCAGGAATGTAATTAAACATGTTTCGAATAGCTGCGGGATCATCCTGAATCCCCATATTCAAAGCCATCGTCTGCGTAAATGTCAAAAAGGCAAGCTCCTTGTCCGCTTTAACAAATTTGGTTGAATCATAACCTGCTTCATCATTTTGTTTCTCATTCTGATGCATGACTGCACCTGCATCCATGACTGCAGTTTGAAGTGCAGATCTGTATCGTTGACCAAGATATTGTGCCTCTTCGGCATCTTGGGTATGGAGTGATATGATCCAGAAGAGCGGGAAGAAGATCAGCACAAATACAATGGATAGCTCAGTAATCTTCATTGAGGACCATACCTCCGTATGTTACAAATACTGCTGAAGCCTGAGCCGTGCCACTCAACCATTCACGAATGAGCATGGAAGGTGTACGATTTGTATTTTGGAGCGTCACGGTGAAAAAATCCCCTGTCGTCATCGTATATCTTCGGCCAGGATCATCAACCGGTATCACCCCTGAGGATGGGAATAGTCTTTCTCGAATCTGAGCTGCATAATATCCATCCTGCACTACCTCATAGGTCCCGTTAAAACTGTAATTGTCCATCGGGTCTGTATAATGAGGTACATATTTTTTATGTAAATGTTCCATCGACACCTCATATAGATTGCCCGTCTGGGCCAGTTGCTCCTCAAACTCAGCCAACATTCGAGGTGAAATATATCCTTTCGTTCGGACAGCATCAACAAAACGTGTTACATTCTGAACAGCCGTCATACGTGTTATATCATCCTGCCGATCAGCTGTTTCAGCAGCTGGATACACATAGAGCAGAAGGACTGCGAGCAATACGGCAAGCAGCTTGGATGCGGCATTAATCAATTCATACTGGCCTCCTTCCAAAAAACAATCTTGAGCAGTTCTCCAGTTTCATTTCGTATAAACTCTGGTCTGTAGGTAGCATCGAGTTGGACAGGAATAGTCGCTGTTTTGCCGACAAGTGGATCGATCACATACGATGTCCCATCTACCTCCACAGGAATGCTAGTGCCTGTCATCTGTCTCACGGTATGCAACACTTCCACACCACTATACTGATACGGACGGGTGGTATGCAGTGTTGTTGCCAGCCGACCTTCCATGCCTGCAGTTGTCTGTACTCTGTCGTTCAAGGCCGCTGATAAAATCTTAACATTCTGTTGCCCGTACAGGCAGGCTGTCACAAACAGGACAACCGCCGTACAAAACAACATGAGATGCTGGGTATTCCGGGACATGTTAAACCAACTCCTGTCAGGATTGCTGGAAGATCAGCCCTCTTACCACGTTGGATCGGTCTTTTACGATAATGGCTTTGAATTTACCACTTGGATTGACATATTGATTGTCTTTTTCACTCATGGTCTGGTTAATAATCCCCACTTTATCGTCAGGTGCAATAACCGAGCCGTAGTCGGCATTATTGAGATCCTGTGAAATGTTTAATTGATTGCCGTACCATTGACCCGCTTTATTTTTACCTGTAATAACTTGAATACCGAACTGATCCTTGTCCGCATATTTACGCAGCGCATTCGTTACCTGTGATCCACTGATGGTTGTTCCGTCATATACCGTAAATGCAGCCTGGGACAACTCGGTTTGGATATCAGCAAAATTGTTCTGGGCCGTCTTGGTTGCCTCCTGAGCCGAAATAAACAACAGAACTACAATTGTGATCAAAGCGATTGTTAAGAATATCCCTGCTGCCACCTTTAAAGCGCTTGATGCATTATTCATGATAAATCCTCCCATGTTATAAGTTATTAAACTATTTCAGACTGTCACACAGATGAATTGTGCTACAGTTTCTGAATTTGTTCATAATAAATGTTCATCTGCAAGAAGCTCATACCGACCAATGGTATGACCAGGTACAAAAAAATTAGGGCATACATAGGAGTAAATCCGATGGTTCTCCCCCATGATGCTTTGACATCAATCATTTTGCTGTACTCCTGCTTACGTTGTTCAAAATAAAATGCCATCATGCTCTCAAGATCATCGAAGGCTTCACGTATTGATATTTTGCCAAGGGCAAGCTGTAATTTATCAACCAGGCGCTGGAACTCGGGCAAGCCCGCCTCTTCCTTTAATTGTTCAAGTGCAAGCTCTGGCCCATGTTCAAAATGCAACAAACATTTTTGTAGCGGACGCTTGAAAATGACGGCAAATCGATTAAGCCATTCCAATATCTCCTCGACTGACATTCGGTCCATCTCACGTAGAATGGAAATCACTGTCTGGAATTGATAGATTTCATGTCGCATATCCAACCTTCGCATTTTCCGTTGAAATAACATGAGCCATACCGGCATGTAATACCCTGCTACACCCATAAGAATGGCTATAATCATTTCCCACCAGCGTACATATTGCTTGTTGTACACCTCAAGTTTCTGCATAATGCGCGTGATGGTCTCATTCTGGGTATCATGGTCTAACTGAACTGGAGATAACTGCTGTAACGCTTTGGAGACTTCTTCGTATGTAGCTCCTCGGTTCATTTCTACACTTGCTAACACAGATTGATCCAACGCTGTTTTTTCCTCAGCTTTCCTGAGATCCGCTTCAGCCATTGCACCAAACATTCGATCATCGCGGATTGGATCATACAAGATGTGGTTACGTTCAACCTGGTGCAACAGCAAGATGCAACCCATTGTAAGGACCAAACAACCTGCGAATAACATCACTCGTCGAATGGCAAGCCATTCGTATTTCAACTCTGAGCTGCTCTCCCTCATGAGCCGTATCGTTTGACTGTACTGTGCACTGCCAGGTTTTGCTGCAAACAACATCGCCAATTTCCGTATGAAGATTTGCTTGTACAGTAACTGATCCAACCATGAATGCTTATGCCCTGAGCGGTAACGGGTCTCATCGTATTGCTGGAGCCTTTGCAGAAGCAAATAAGCAAGGATAATGATGACATAGATCGATATTTTGGTAACAAAACCGGTTTTGCTGCGATAAAATTCATCCATCGTTGGGAAACTGACTCTGGCCCAGCGTTCGATTGGAGCGGTGAATAATACCGGAGCTAGCGAGATGATATTAAGGCCTTTGAGCAGGTAATCCAATTTATCACGCCGCAAAATCTCCAGATGAATCTCCTGAGTCAGGTTACCAAGTCCTTTAAGATAAATAGAGCCTTGTGCTCTGTCCTTATCCCCAAACTCCATAACCATGTAGGAAACGCCGGCAAATCCTTTGAGAAAACGGTTGGGAGCCACTTCATAATAACGCTCAAGTGCTTCATTCGGATCTGGAGAAGTCAGAGCTTCGTAGATCAGTCTTACTTGTTCTGCTGCTTCTCCTGTACCTGCTTCAGCGGCTTCATAGAGCGCTTCCTCAACCATGCCATGCTGGTGATACCGATGCCTTACATCTGCAAAGAGATCCAACATCTGCACCAGCAACCTTTTTTCCATACGACTGAGGCACATATCCAATACCAGGCTGTTTAGTACCACAGCACAGAGTACGGAAAGTATTACAAAAGCGATACCCGGCTGCAGAAGAAACAGAATGACACTTATGCCTCCATAACCTCCAAGAATAATCAGAACCACTGTCATCGTCAGCCTGCGAAGTGAAGGCTCATCCCCAACATGGCGGAATGAAATACGTTTCTGCACCTGTAGAATATAAGCTGATAGCAGTGGCACTTTCATTCCAAGACGGTAGGACTGCAACAAGATTGATCCCAGTCCCTTGAATCCCTTCCCGCTAGAAGCAAAAATCACGCCGGATTGACTTGTTGAACCACCTCCTCTGTGACGTAACATACTTAAAACCAGAAGTGTGATCAGCAAACCTCCTGCACAAATACTTAATACGAGGAGCAAGATCCATTTAATTGTCATGCTGATCACCCCAGTGTTGCTTCATAAACTGTTCAAATTTCTCAGCATCCTGTAATGTCATCTGTTCTCGCATATCCACCATGCTTCCAGAGGAAATTGGAGCTGTTGCAACATACGCTCCATTTCTGTACTCCACAACATTACGAAATGCAAAACCTGCCCTCTCTTCCACACTGTCACCTTGATTCGCACGAGGAAGACACTCCGTAATTCGTTCGATATATCTGCGTCCCTCAGCATCTTTCTTCATATGAACATCGAAGTTAATTACACTCACAACCTGCTCCTCAGCAATATGCTCATGCTGGAACATACCTGTCTTGAGCAAGGAATTACGGAGGGAGAAGACCAGATCACGAAACGTTTTGGCATGGTGGGTAAACAGGGTGAACAGACTGGCAACCTGAGACATTTGAATCATCCATGCGGCCACCTCATCACTCGCAACCTCACCGAGAATATTGACGGTACCATCCGTTTTTTTCTGCAAATCAAGCCCTTGTTGACCTGAAATGTGTTCGGTCTCTCGGAAACTCAAAATATTACGTCGGCTATAGATCCGTCTTAATTGAAGTTCAAACGCCATCTCCTGCACCCGAAGGGTGTACGATGCATAGATGTGTTTGACCATAGCCATAAGCAACGTTGTTTTACCAGAACCCTGTGCCCCGGTTACAGCTGTGATCCGGCTTCCTTTCATCAGGAATTGAAGTAATGTGATTGGCATATCTGCGTTGTTACCCGTAATCAATTGTTCAAGTGAAGCATTCGGAATATCGAACTTCCGGACGAAGAACGCCCACGATTCTGCAAAAGGAGGTCTAACAACTACGACACGGGAGCCGTCTTTCATCTCGTTCACCTTGTAGCCACTTGCTTCCGACAACTGTCCGGGATAATTGTATTTGTATATATTCTGGCATACCCTTTTCAGTTCACGAATACTGCCGAAGGACAGAAAGGATAGATGAATGGACTTACCTTTATAGAAAATCCAGACACTTTCCATGCCGCTAAGCGGTTCTTCATGTGCATCATCCCCCAGTCCTTGCTCCAGCAAATCATTCCATGATGCCGGTTTTCGAAGTCCCATATTATGAACAGCATCAAGCATACCGCTGACACCACCACTAACACCGTCAATACGCTGGTCCCTTATCTCATCAACAACCGAGAAACCTTTATAATGCTGGTAGATACGTTGCACGATAATATCCGTCTTTTCTCTGAATCCAAGCTCTCGATATTCGCACTCGAAAACATACTGAATATCCTCCTCAGAGATATAATAACTTCCTCCATCGTCCGTACCTTTCTCCATTCTCAGTCTGCCAAGATCGTAGGTATCAATCATGCGGGAGAGTGCATCCATACCGAATTGCTGTCGGTACAGATAAAACACAATTTCGAATCGGTCCTGGATCGTCAACAAATCTTGTTCTGCAAACAAAATAACTTCATCTACATTTGATTTGTTCAGCCCTACGCTTCGGGTCAGAAGATCCCCTATCAGATTTTTGACATACGTTTTGTCGCTGATACTGCCTGAGACACAGCCCTTCAGTGCTTTTCTCATCTCGGCACGTTGATTAATTCTTCGACGATATTCTTCTTCATGCAGACCCGCATCCGCGAGCTGACTATGACTAAGCTCATGAAGTGAGTTCTTCACCTTCTCAATCAACATGTCAATCGTGAATGATTCCTGTTCAGGAACACGAGCATTCTTTTCACGAAGAAACGTTTTATGCTTGAACCAGATATAAGTCAGGCACAGAATCAAAATCAAACTTATCCATATGGTATTCCAGAGCATCGGAGGTTCAGGCTCCCCTTTCCAGCCTCTTCAGAACTGTGCGCATACCTGCACCGTCCATAATCAGGCGAGCGAGTTCGCTCATACTTGCAGCAAAGCTCCCTTTACGAATATCCTTATCCTCAGTCAAACTTTCCAACTGCAAGTATCTAGCGACATCTCGCCGATTCATTGCATCCAGGTATCCGGTTGTGTACGGTATCGCAGATATCGTACCTTTGTATTTGAACTGGCGCCGAATATTGGAAAGCGTTGCACGGGAATGCAAATCGTATTTGTTAATTACAACATGTATATTCTTATTGTTCATTCGTTCTGGCAGGATCTCTTCAAAGAACAACTCCAGATTTCGCATATTTTGATCGAGATTAATTACAACATAGTCCGCCTGTTGCAGCTTGAGCTGTGAATCGACACCAGCATGATGCGCATCCAGAAGAACCAGATCATAATACTCGTTAGCTACTTTCAGCAGCTTTTTCACAGTCTCATCATGTTCCTGCGGGGAACGTTCCATCTCATCAGTTCTTCCGGTTAGGAAATCAAGTCTTTCCTTCAGAAGTGGCTTGGTATAATCCCTGAGATTGTGCTTATTCAGGCTTCCGCTCGAATGCAGCCGTTCAATCGCATCCCAGCCACCCTCTTCGAAGGAGAACATAAAATCCGCAGAATCCGTATCTTTGGACGGTAGAGCAGCTTCTGTGCCAGTTCCGGCAATGCCTGCATTAACAAGTAACACTCTTGTCCTGTAGTGAAGCGACATCGCATAAGCACTAATTAACGTGCTCGAAGTGCAACCTGTTCCTGCAAAAGGGCTCCAAAAGGTAATGGTGCTCATGCTCTCATCCTCTCTGCTTCCTTCATCGCACGACGACTACGAACACTTTCCCAACCTGTTAACTGCTCGACCACGCGACACAACGATTTTTTGTAATTTCGTGACAAAGGTCCAATATGAACTCGGCGATGATGCTCATTCTCAAGCTTAACCGCAGCTGTTAACTCATCCCACGGAAGCACTAAGGATTCTCCTGTCCATGCAAACGGACTGCCCTCCAGATACGCCCACAGATAACGAGCTTCAAGCTTGCAGTCAACCCCGTTAATTAAGATCCGCTGAAATGACAGCTCACCAGGTAATGATTGTTCTTCAAGCAACCGCTTCAACCAGCCCTTGCCACGTTCCAGATTGTAACGCTCATAATCACTCACCCAGACTCTTACATCGGCATTCAGCCATAGATTACGGGAAGCAAAGTGTGAGGTCTCCATGTCATATAACACATAGTCATAACTGTCCAATCGCTCTCCATTTACTTCAAGATGATTCTCTACAGCTGCTGAAGTGACAAAATGACAAGCGATATCAAATCCTTCAAATTCCGTAATTCGCAAAGACTGCTGAATATCACCTACGCCGTACCCATACTTCTGTTGTATGGTTCCATCTACGAGCAAGACCTTGTTGCCTGTCGAAGCCAGTATCTTGCAAAGATACAACATCAGATCATTCTTCTCACATAAACCCGCAAAGATCCACGTATGCATAGATGTTACAACTCCTTTCTTTTTCTCAAACTCTCTGTTATCTGAATTATTCTAAAATAAACCTCGGATTTCGCTCTATTCTCCACCCGTTAGCAAGCTCTGTTGTTCTGTTTGTGAAGCTTCAGCAGGATCATTCACGCTTCCAGAATTAGCTCCTGCTCCGTTTCCTGAACCATCATTCCACATCACTCCATCCGACGTGGCCGGATTATTGGCTGATGGACGACTGTTATAGGTAACTGAGGATTGTGCCACATCCTGTTCAACCCCTTTTGACGGTGCTGTCATGGAGGCGGCCAGTGAACTTTCAAGCGAACTTCGCACCTGTCTGGATAACTCCTGTTCGGCTCGTCGAACAATATTAGGATCACTCTCCAGCAGTTTTAACACTTCTGAATTGGCGGGATACGTCGCGATTGCAGGTGTCTGAAACTGTGGTTCTACATAGGTTAAGGCATAGATTGAAGCTTTATGTAAATAGGCATCTACAATTGCACTTGAGAGTGACAGAATCTCTTCCTCCGTCATCGTAATCCATAAGGTAGCTGCATTGAGTCGTTCCACTTTTTTCTTCGATAAGAGAACATAGTCTTGTCCGGTAGGGAATTGGATACGAACATCAATAATATCTCCCTTAACAAGTGAGGACGGCAGTAATACAACTTGCAGCTCTCGATTTCTTAAATCGGGCGGAGCCGGTGCATCCTCATACACCATCTCGGTGGTAATGGCTGTTCCTTTTTTCAACTCTATTTTGGCCACTTGGCCGTCGATCTGCTTGGAACTAGACCAGAGATTTCGCGGTGCTTGCGCATCCGGAACAGCAATGAGCTTCAGATCCTCCGGTAATATCGGTTCACCTGCTTCAATATCCCGAATCGTAACCCATCCTTGTGCTCCCGAATCCCATTGTTGCTTTAACTCAGCTTCCTTTTCCTCATATGCCGATAAATAACGGGCTTCTACAGCTGACCTGACATCCCCCATCGTTTTGACATTGTAAATAACATATCCTCCGAACACCAATCCTACAGCTCCTGCTCCGATAAGTCCGGCATAGATCAGTTGACGGCTTTGTTTTCTTAATTTAGACAAAAGAGGCTCTCCTTTCGTAATCTCTTCTAATCATGTACTTTCCTTCGTGTAAAGAACGACCGTTTCTTGGGTTGTTGTGACATCATATGCATTAAAATATGTGAAAACACTTTATCCATCTGTGCGTCCTTGTCAAAAGGGTCGATATGTAACGGCAGACTATATACACTCGATGTATCCAGAATTTTACGAATGCGCTGAACTGCTTCACTTGCTGCCAGGGGCAGACAATATATCCATTTCTCTCGTGGATACCGATGATGTGATCGAACAAAAGCACCAATCTCCGCCTGTCTCCATTCGGCACCTGAGCCTATCACAATAGGCAGATCTGCACGCAGGAATTCTTCCAGCCGGTTCTGGTCCTGACCACTACCAAGATCCATCACGATGAACTGATAACTCCCCCCAAGCAAAGACAAAATATCCGCTCGCCCGGATTGTTTCCAATAATGCACACCATCCACTGCAAACTGTCTGCCTGCTGGCACCGGTTTACCCGCTTGAGCGATTTGTTGAATTCTTGCAAAGGATTGAGAGCGAGGTGACATTTCAATCACAGCTACTTTGAAGTTTTGCCTTTCGAGATAATGACTGATAGCTATAGCCGTGTGGGTAACCCCTACACCAGATGAAGCCCCAGTCAAGGCAATAACTCTTGTTCCGCCATTCAAGGTCATGGTTGCATCTCTACCAGGCGTTATTCCACCGGGTATTCGGAGCAGTTCCTTCCGCACCTCATCGGCAGATTGGAATCGCTCCTCGGGATTATACCTTAACAGTCTTCTCGCCACAGGGATGTATGTCCGCGGAACATTACTCCGGATAGAGCTTTCTACACCCTGAGTCCATTCGCTATATGCTCCACTTGTCATAAGATACAGCAGCAATGCTCCGAGTCCATATAGATCTGAACGCGCATCGGTCTGACCCGAGCCATATTGTTCTGGAGCGGCGAAACCAGCGGTTCCCAACTTAACGGTATCTTCAGCACTTTGCGGTTTGTAACTTCTGGCGATGCCAAAATCAATTAATCTTACTTCATGTTCCGGAGTGATCATAATGTTTGATGGTTTCAGATCCCTATAGATCACAGGTGGATTCAAATTATGCAAATAACTCAACACATCCAGCAATTGAAGTACAAGCTCCGTCAACTGCTCCATCGGGATCTTCCCACGACACTGCTTGAAATACTCACTGAGCGTTAACCCGTCGATGTATTCCATCACCAAGTACGTGTACCCATCTTCATCCGGGACAAAAAAATCAACAATTTGCGGCAATCTTGGATGGCGAAGTGATGTCAGAAGAGCGGCCTCCGTCTCCATACTGCCTTCATATGGCATAATCGTTACGCTTTCTTTAATTGCCCATATCTTGCCCGGCAACTTCAGATCCTCCGCCTCGTATACATGGCTCATTCCGCCTGTTCCCAGAATGGATACGATACGATATCTACCTCCCAGCAGGCTTCCGCGTTCCAGCCTGGCCGGATGTCTCATACCAATTCCTCCTTCAATACACAACAAAAAAGGGAAAGCTTCACCGAAGTAGAACAGACCGGATATCCGGTTTTGTTCACTTCAGGATGCTTTCCCTCAGGTTTGTTATGGTTAATATTGGTATCATTATAGTACAGGCAGGAATAGATTGTAAAGCAAAAAATTTAATGTGCTTAATCCCTTAATATTTGACCATATAAAGTGTAATCTCTTCCCGGTTATGGAACAACTGCTTGGAACGTTGAATCTGCATCCGCGAACGCTCAAACGTATCAATCACATCTTTAATGAGTGCGAGCGGTTTTTTATGCAATAACTTCACGGTAACAATCGCTGTTCCCCCAGGTTGCAGACTGTATAAAAGGTCTGATACAAGTCGGCTCATCAGCTTCGGACTCCAACTCATATCACATACGAGCAGGTCGAATTCTCCTTCGCGGAAACGAACATCCCCTGCATTTTTTTTCAAGAAAGTCAGTTTGGGTGATGCCAGCAGCGTTGCGTCCATCTTCGCCGGATCTACCGCCGTTACTTCAAGCCCACGTTCAAGCAGGAAGGAGGTCCATCCACCTGGTGCTGCACCGATATCAAGTGCTTTATGAAATGAAGTAAAGTCAATGCCAAACGTTTGCTCGGCTTCAAGCAATTTGAACTTAGCACGCGAGATCTGCCCATCTTCTTTTTGAAAACGTACGGCTCCCCCGCTCCAGTCTGACAGGTTCTGTTCAGGTCTGGATACGCCAGCATACAACATATCATTCGCAGCAAATACAGAAATGACATATTCAGCATCACGTACAACCCATTCACAGCCTAGCTCATCCAGCTTTTCAGTTAGCAGTTGCTTCAATGAGGCTGCATTTTCTTGCCAAAAGGCCCCTTCTGTCTTCCGCACCTGCAGCACGACAGGGGTACCGGTCAGTTCCTTATGATTCAACACAAATGCAATCAATTTCTCAATAGACTGCTCCGAATCTTCTGTATTCTCCTGAAACTGAACAGGTTGAATATGACGTAAAAACGTTGGATACTCTGCCCACAGCTTATCTGCAACTTCTTTCTCCGCTACAGGCAGACCCGCAAGCAATATTTCTCCTGGTACGAGTACCGTGCTCTTCACCGCTCCAAACGTACGGCGCAACTCTTCCTGAGCATAAGGGGCAAAACCATGATTGGCCGTGCAGATAAAACGGGAGAAGTTGCCTTCTTCCCAAGACGATTGTGTACTCAAATTGTGTTACCCTCCAGAACGTACGCGTATCCACGGACGACCATTATCCCACTGGATATCGACCGGAACATCGTACGTATGCTTAATTGTATCTTGTGTCAAAACTTCATGCTTGGGGCCAGCTGCCGCGATACGTCCATCGCGGATCAAGGCCACATGCGTAAATAAAGGTACGATCTCTTCAACATGATGTGTTACATACACAACTGTAATGTTACGCTTGCGCAGACGATCAATCTCAGCCAGCATTTTCTCACGTTCATATAAGTCTAGTCCGGCACAAGGCTCGTCCATAATCAGCAATTTGGGCTCAGCCATTAATGAACGAGCAAGCATGACTTTTTTGCGCTCCCCTTGGGATAACGTTCCGAGCGGGTTGTTGGCCAAGTTGGCAAAGCCCATGTCATCTAACAAACTCATTGCCTTTGCTTTTACTTCATCAGGAATTGTCTGATAAAAACGCAAAAAAGCATAAGCTCCTGTAGCGACGACCTCCCATACCGGATCTCTGGGTGTGAGTTTCTCAATCAACGTTTGGCTGATATAACCGATTTCCTTACGTACTTCCCTGACGTCACATTGTCCATACAGATTACCGAGTACTTCAATACGTCCCTGGCTTGGAAACATATATCCGTTCATCATTTCCAACAACGTTGTTTTGCCAGAACCATTCCGGCCCAGAATAACCCAATGTTCGCCTTGTTCAATGTGCAAATGTACGTTATCCAAAATCTGATTCTCTTCTCGTCTAAGTGAGACATGTTCCATCGAGATTATACTCATTTCAGCACCGCCTTCCGGATCTCCGAGAGCAAATGCTCCACAGAGCTCATCCGATAAACCATTTTTGGAACATCTTGCTGCCCGTCAAATAGCATCACTGCTGGTACGCTTGAAATTTGAAATTGTTGTACAAGTTCAGGAATGTCATGAATGTTCATTTCAGATAAAATACCTTCTGGCAGCATATGCTCAACGACTTCCAACATACGCCGGGCTGCCGCACATGTCCCACATAAAGGGGTATATATAAATACAGCCTGTGGCATACCTTCCCATACGCCGCGCATTAACATTTTCGATGTAATTGGCTTCATGAACGTTCTTCTCCCGCAGCAACACGCAGCATGACCTCACCCGTCATTGGACCATTATGAATGGTTACCGAATCCGGTTTATTGCTGTATAACATCTCGTACATTTGGCGTTTTCCAAACATACTGGACGTATGCAAATAGATCTCACGTGGAAATAAACCTTCTCGTACAATGGATGCCGCAACCTCACCGCCACTCGGCGAATCCGGACCAAGCTCATAATCCAGAGACAAAATGTCCACGTCACCTTCTCTTAGCAGCATCAGGCACTCTTCTGCATTCGTTGCCAGAACAAATCCTTTCGGACATGCCCGATAGTCATCCAAAAAAACATGCATACAATCGCTCCTCTCCCCATTATAACCAGGAACGCATGAGCGCTATATCATCATGGTGCGTTCCATCTTCGCCCGTTTCTGTCTCGAGCACAACAACCGCTTTTTGGAACTCAGGCGCAGTTAACAATGCTTTCATTGATTCATCTCCGATATATCCCTGTCCGATCCTCGCATGTCTATCCTTACACGAACCAGACGCATATTTGGAATCATTAAAATGTATAGCAGCAACATTATCCCAATATCCAAGTATCCTGCCCTTATCAAGCATCGCTGCTTCGTTGCCTGACGACCACAAACCTGAAGCAAAAGCATGGCATGTGTCAAAACAAAAAGCAATATGCTCCGGATATCGGCTCAATTTGCGAATCTGTATCATTTCTTCCATTGTCGTGCCCATCGGGCCATGATCACCTGCCTGATTTTCAATCAGCACCTTCGAATGTCCATTCCAATTCTCCAAGGCGGTATCCAAACAATGAATGAGGTTCTGATAACCCTCCAGCGGATCGTTTGTTTTGATATGTCCAAAATGGACCACCGTCCCAACAGAACCGCAAGCATTTGAAATTTCAAGATCATTGCGAATAGAAGCTATTGTAGCATGAAACCCCGCCTCTCCACGGGTCATGCCCAACGCCGGATTCGTAGGATAGGGTGAATGCGCAATCGAAGCAAGCCCATGCTGTTCACACCAATCCCTGCACTGCTCAGCATCCTTGAGGTCCAGACTTTTCAGGCTGAGACTACGCGGGTTCTTCGGAAAATACTGAAACGCCGTTGCCCCCATCTCATACGCTCTCTTGGCAGCCTGAAGAAATCCACCTCTGGTGCTGACATGTGCCCCGATACCAGTTTTAGGCCTCATGCTGGCATTTCGGACAGAAGAACGCCTTCTTGCCCGTAATTTCCACTCGTTCAATTGTTCCCCCGCAGCGCGGACAAGTCTCGCCTTCCCGATCGTACACTCGACATTGCTCGTCAAAACTTCCTGTCTTCGTATCCCCTTGCATCAGTGGCATTTCCATATAGCCACCCTCAGAAGCTGCTTCACGCAACACGGACTGCATCGAATGGAACAAGCGCTCCGTCAGCTCAGGTGAAGTCGCGATGTTCTGCGTTTTGGAGCTTGGTCTCAGACCAGCAGCAAAAGCAATCTCATCCGAATAACAGTTTCCAATCCCTGCAATGATATGCTGGTTTACCAATGTCGTCTTAAGTGTACCCCGACGACCTTTCAACAGAGAAGCAAAACGTTCCACGTTCATCCGTCGATCCAATGGTTCAGGTCCAAGATCAGACATCGCCTCTTCGGTTTCTTTCGAAGTAAGCAGATGTAAATAACCCAAGCGCAGTCCGATAAAGAATAAAATGTGATCGCCAAACTGGATTTCCACTTGCGTGGAACGATCAGGGCGTTCCTCTTCCGTGCCCCAGAAAATCATACCGCCCAACATGAGGTGCAGCACCAAACGTTTACCATTAGCCAAGTGGAAAATCAAATGCTTTGCTCGGCGCTCAACAAATATGATGCGATTACCTGTAAGTTCATTGATGAACAGATCAGGCTCCGTATTTATCGTTTTATCGCGATTAATTACAACACCTGTAATCGGTAGATCAAGTATTTTCTCGGACAGCAAAGTCCGGTAATTTTCCATTTCCGGTAGTTCCGGCATCGTACATTACCCCTTTTTGGAAGCTTGGTCTGCCTCTTGCGACAGCCACTCCATCAATTTATGCAAATCTTCAAACACATGATCAGGTCGAGCCTTGGCTGCTTGTATGTGTCCATCCATATTATCCCGTGTTGTCACACCGGTAAGTACCAACAGCGTCTCACACCCTGCTGCTACTCCAGCTGCAATATCGGTTCGCATATTATCTCCGATCACTGCCACTTCATGAGACGCCAGGTTTAGCCGGCTAATGGCCGACTTCATTATAACACTCGATGGCTTGCCTATAACTGTAGGATGAACTCCGGTCGCGGCTTCAATTGCTGCTCCAATAGTCCCCGCCCCAGGTGTCAGTCCATCATCGGAAGGAAGCTGCAGATCCGGGTTGGTCATGATGAATTTTGAACCCGCATTAATCCACCTTAGCGCCTTGGTCAGTTTATGATAGGAAAATTCACGATCAATCCCCTGTATCACGTAATCTGGTGCATCTTCCGTCAGCTGAAGTCCTGCTTTTTCTATGGCTTCCAGCAGTCCTGCTTCTCCAATACATGCCACTTTTGCACCCGGGGACTCTTCAGCAACATATTCAGCAGCCGCCACAGCAGAAGTACATACTTGAGACGCGTCGGCAGGTATGCCCATCCCGTTCAGATGATCTGCCACACCTTGTGGTGTACGGGAAGAATTATTTGTTACGAATAAATACGGCTTTCCTAGCTCTTGCAGTGTTCGAATAAGCTGATCGGCTCCTTCGATACGATGTCTGCCATGATAGAGCGTACCATCCAAGTCAATCAGATAGGCCTTAATCACACACAGCACTTCCTTTCTTCATTCCATTAACGTTTCATGTCCTTAATCATTTACCTCGAACTTGAACGCGAACCTATGTATTCAGGAAAAAATAATGGCCTGCTGACATATGCACGCAACAAGTCGAACCGGATCGAACACCGACGGTTTAACTCGCGCGTCTTCTGTACAAGCTTGTCATTTCCTGCGCTTTCCCGGAAAATAATTTGAATCATTTCCCTCTTCATATTGCCCATCCTACACGCTTTCTGACCAGATTGCAAAAGGGACCGCGGGAGTTCCTCTCCCTCAGTCCCGTGCAATTACCCGGATCTTTATATGACGTGTTTAACCGTGCACTAGTTCGCAATCAGGTTTAAGATTCTTGCTTGCGATGCACGACAGGAATAAGCTGGTGTTCGTTTGCAAGTCTGGTATTCGGGAATACGGATTGCGCCTCTTCCAAAAGTGGCTGAAGTTGATCCTCGTCCTTATAGCGTGAACTGAAGTGAGTCATAATTAGTTGCCCTACATTGGCTGCTCTAGCCGCTTCTGCCGCTTGTTTAGAAGTACTATGATAGTACTCATGCGCTGTATCGGCCAAATCATGCATGAATGTAGCTTCATGCACAAGTACATCTGCATTAATGGAAAGTGGCTGTACGTTGTCACATGGACGTGTATCACCTAATATAGTGATCACCATACCTCGTTTTGGCGCTCCCAATACATTTTCTGGACGAAGCGAATCACCGTTATCCAGCGTAATGGTTTCTCCACGTTTCAACCGGCCGAACAATGGGCCTGGTTTCAAACCGTATTCCGCCAGTTTGGCTGGGTCCAGGCTTCCTGGACGATCTTTTTCCGTAATACGGTATCCATAGCTGTCAATCCGATGCTCAAGCAAAGCAGCTTCCACGATAAAACTGTCATCCTCAAATAGGACGCCGCCCGTATGTTCGACGATATTCAAATCATAGTTAACTCGGGATTGGCTAAGCTCCATTGTTGTACTGATCATTCGTTCCGTACCTGGCGGACCATATACGGTTAATGGTGTGGTGCCACCTTGATAGGCTCTGCTCGAAAGCAGTCCTGGAAGTCCAAATACATGATCACCATGCAGGTGAGTAATGAATATTTTCTCCAATTTGCTCAGTTTAAGCGGAGAACTTAAAATCTGGTGCTGCGTTCCTTCCCCGCAGTCAAACAACCACAAAGCTCTGCGCTCATCCAACATGCGTAGCCCAATGGAAGTTACATTCCGTTGAAGCGTAGGTACACCAGCATTAGTTCCCAGGAAATATAGTTCCATTCTGGATCGCACCTCTTTCTGTTGCCAGCAAAAAACCTCCGACAATGCGGAGGGCTTTGCCTGACACTCTACTGAATTTATGCCTTCTCTACATTAAAATACTTAGCTTGCGGATGGCTAAATACCATCGCTGATACGGAAGCTTCAGGTTCCATCATGAAACCTTCCGTCAATTCCACACCGATATCCTCAGGCTGTAGTAACTTGAACAGCGGCCCTTGGTCTTCCAGATCCGGACAAGCCGGATATCCAAAAGATACCCTGATCCCTTGATAACGTGCACCGTGACGTTGCTTCATGGTCATCTGGGCAGAATCCGGGAATCCCCATATATCTCTCATCATATGATGCACACGCTCAGCTAATCCCTCTGCTACTTCGAGCGCTACGGATTGCAGAGCATGCGAGCGAAGATAATCCCCTTGATCTTTCCACGCCGTCGATAGTTCACGCACACCGTGTCCGGCAGTAACTACCATGAAACCAACGTAATCCATTTGACCGGATTCAACAGGTTTCAGGAAGTCGGACAGGCACAGGAACGGCTCGACTTTTTGACGTGGGAACGTAAATGTATGCAAAATATTGCTCGTGTCCTTTGGATCATAGATGATAATGCTGTTACCACTGGACTGAGCAGGGAAGAAACGATACATGGCATGTGCCTGAATAATCCCGTCACGAACAGCCTCTTGCATAATATCATCCACGACTGCTTTCAGGTCGGTAGCCTTCTTATCTCCTGAAGCAAGCAGTTGTTCAACTGAACCGCGCAACCCCAGATGGTGTCCAAGCAACATCTGCATGTTCACGTAGGGCAGGATGTGTGATAACGGATAGTTACGCATCGTATGCCGCTCCAGATCAGGAGGGACAAGAACAGGATTATCTACAGCAATATCCGAACGCTCCACTCGTGTAAGCTCTGGAAGAGCCTGAACAGCTACAGCACTTGAAGCATCAGCTTCTTTTTCTGCTTCCATCTCCAGTTGCATCGCTTCACGTGAAACGGGGTTCATCAATTTGTTCGCCAGATCCAGACCGTCCATCGCGTCTTTAGCGTATACAACCATTCCGTTATATTCAGGACGAATACGATTTTTGGTGAATTTACGTGTTAGCGCCGCTCCACCAACCATAATAGGCACATCAATACCTGCTGTTCGCAAATCCTGAGCGGTAAGAATCATCTGTTGCGCTGATTTTACCAATAGCCCCGAGAGGCCGATAGCATCGACTTTTTCTTCTCGGTACGCCTCAATGATACGTTCTGGTGGTACTTTTATACCCAAATTAATGATCTGGTAACCGTTATTGGACAGGATGATCTCAACCAGGTTTTTACCGATGTCATGCACATCGCCCTTGACAGTGGCCAGAATGATCTTGCCTTTAACCGAAGTCTCGTTTTTCTCCATGAATTGCTCCAGATATGCTACAGAAGCCTTCATAACCTCCGCACTCTGCAACACCTCAGCTACAATTAACTCATTGTTGTTAAAGAGACGACCTACTTCCTCCATCCCCCGCATCAGTGGACCGTTAATCACTTGAAGTGCTGTGTATTTGGCAAGTGCCTGTTCGAGATCTGGCAGCAATCCTTCTTTACTTCCTTCTACTACATATGAAGCGAGACGCTCTTCTAATGAAAGGTTCGAGATTTTTTCCTTCTTCTCAACCTTCTTGTTACGGAACGCCGCTACGAACGCTGCCAAAGTTTCATCATTTGTGTTATATAAAAGCTCTTCCGAGAGCCTGCGTTCTTCTTCTGGAATGGACGCATAACGCTCCAGTTTCTCTGTGTTCACGATGGCATAGTCGAGACCTGCTTTGGTACATTCATACAAGAATACAGAGTTCAGCACTTCACGACCTGCTTCAGGCAGTCCGAATGAAATGTTACTGATCCCGAGTATCGTATGACATTCAGGCATCGCTTCCTTAATCACTCTTATACCTTCAATAGTTTCTTTGGCTGAACCGATGTACTGTTCATCTCCCGTACCAACCGGGAACACCAACGTATCGAAAATGAGGTCTTCTGGTTTGAGACCATATTTGTTCACCAGCAAATCGTAAGAGCGCTTCGCTACGTCAAGCTTGTCTTCCCGACTAATCGCCTGACCCCGTTCGTCAATCGTTCCGACAACAACCGCACCACCATATTTATGAAGCAACGGCGTAATCAGCTCAAATTTCTCTTCGCCATCCTCAAGGTTAATGGAGTTAATTATCGCTTTACCTTGTGAGTACTGAAGGGCCAGATCAATTACTGAAGCATCTGTCGTATCAATCATGAGAGGAACCTTAACTTTTTTCACAACAAGTTCAAGGAACTTCACCATGTCTTCAGACTCTTCGCGGTCTGGGTCTTGTACACAAACGTCAACAATGTGCGCTCCATTTTTCACTTGAGCACGAGCAATTTCCGAAGCTTCTTCATATTTACCTTCTACAATGAGTCGTTTGAATTTCCGTGATCCCAGCACGTTCGTACGCTCACCAACCATGTATGGACGATTGTCCTGTTCAATGTAGATTGGTTCTATACCAGACAATGCCGGTGGATGTGTTCCGTTCATTTCTCTTGGGGGGTACTGGGCAAGTGTATCGCGCATCGCCCGAATATGTGCAGGGGTTGTCCCGCAACATCCGCCAGCAATATTCAACCAGCCCTGTTCGGCAAAAGCACCAATCTTCTGTGCAAGCGAGTCTGGTGACTCATGGTAATTACCGTTCTCATCCGGAAGACCCGCGTTCGGGTAACAACTAACGGCAACCGATGCCATTCCGGAAAGCGAGCGAATGTGATCACGCATGAACTCAGGACCTGTAGCACAGTTTAGTCCTACCGAAATTGGGTTAAGGTGTTCTAAGGATATATAAAAGGATTCGATGTTCTGACCCGCAAGAGTCGTTCCCATCGGTTCTATCGTTCCTGATATCATCAGGGGCAGTGTAACACCACTCTGTTCGAAGGCCTGCTGAATTCCAATGCTGCCTGCTTTTACATTGAGGGTATCCTGTGAGGTTTCGAGTAGTAGCGCATCAACGCCTCCCTCTATTAAAGCAAGCGCTTGCTCCAAATAACTGTCGATAAGTTCCTGGAAGGTTACTCCCCCAGTTACAGACAGTGTTTTGGTTGTTGGTCCCATCGCACCTACCACATAACGTGGAGATTCCGGTGTAGAGAAACGATCAACCGCAGCTTTCGCAATTCTGGCTGCTTCCAGGTTGATCTCACGTGCCCGATCCTGAATATCGTATTCAGCAAGCACAACGGATGTGGCACCAAATGTATTGGTTTCAATTAAGTCGGCGCCAGCCTCCAGATATTCTTCATGAATGCGCTGGATGAGCTCTGGACGAGTAAGCACCAACATTTCATTACATCCATCCAAATCATCGCCGCCAAAATCTTCGCCAGTCAGATCAACTTGTTGAATCATGGTCCCCATTGCACCGTCGAGGATTAATATTCGTTGTTTTAATGCATCGTGTAGACTAATCTTATCCAATATCTTCACCCCCGCAAAACGTTAAATCTTAGTTTAACAGAAACTAACTTAATGTGAAAGATCGGGTTTGGTCCCGAAAGATGGCGGGTTTGCACGAATATGAACGGAATTTGAGAATCGACAAAAACAAAGCAATCCGATATAATTCAATTAAACCAAGTGGAAAAGAGGGAAAGAACATGGCTGAAATTGTTATCCGAAATACGAACGAACGCATCACTGGTGACGAAAATGTTCGAAATTTCTTGAACAAATACGAAGTATTATATGAGAAGTGGGACGCATCCAAACTGAACACTGATCTGCAAAATAACTTTGGATTAACTGATGAACAGAAAACCGAGGTTTTGGAAACTTACGATTATGAAATCAGAGATTTGGCTGCACGTCGCGGATACCAGATCTGGGATGTCATCACGCTGTCCGAACAAACACCAGATATCGAAGAAAAGCTGGCCAAGTTCGAAGAGATCCACACCCACGCTGAAGATGAGATCCGTGCAATTGTTGCTGGTAAAGGAATCTTTGTTATCAAAGCTACAGATGATGTGGGTTACTTTAATGTAGAACTGTCTCCTGGAGACGTCATCTCTGTACCTGAGAATACACCGCACTTCTTCACCTTAATGGAGAACAAACAAATTATCGCTGTACGTCTGTTCATCGAAAAAGATGGCTGGATTGCAGATCCATACCCTGATCCTACATTTATCAAACAAGCCTAACACTCTCGTGTTACGATTTGCTTAACCAAAACCCCTGTTCAATTGAACAGGGGTTTTCGCATATGCATATGGAGAGTATTATACAACATCAGTGCATTATATAAAATAATGCGGGTATTTCGCCTTAATCGATTCCTGTTCAATAACAACCAGTCTAAGATGAGCTTCCATCACGTGAACAGCTTGATCGGTTTGACGCTCTGTGATAAGCCGATATATCTCTTTGTGCTGGGAGATAATGACCTCCAGGTTGGAGTCCTCCGCTAGACGTAATAAACGCAACCGATTAAACGGAATATTCAGTTGTTGCAACATTTTCCACGTCCTCAGCTTACCCGTGCCCTGGAACAAAATCTGATGAAACTCTTCATCCAGTTCAAAAAGCCGATAGAAATTGTTTTTTCCTATACAGACTTCCTGCATTGCAATGTTGGTTTCAAGTCGAAATCTGAACTCTTCAGGAAAAGAAACACAAGCCAAAGTTACGATTTCCTTCTCCATCTTCTCCCGCATAAACCTGCCTTCTTCCACATGCTCCAGATTAATGTGAGAGACGATCGTTCCACTCTGGGGTATAATGTCCAGCAGTTCTTCTTCAGCAAGCTTCATGAATGCTTCTCTAACGGGTGTTCTGCTCACCTGCAGTTCATCTGCAATCTCTTTCTCTGAAATCTTGGTACCTGGCTTAAGTTCCAGGTGAAGAATTCGTTCTTTTAATAGGTTATATGAATATGCCCGGGTCGAGCCTCTAATTTTTTGATTAAGTGACATGCCTAGACCTCTTTCTATCAGCCGTTTTCATTCATCTTAGCACAAATTACCGTTCCACTTATATATCGGTGTGAAACGGTAATCTGGCCAACATCAACTATATTATTGCTTGTTTTCTTTGTAGGCTTTGTACGTATCATTTGCCAGCTTCAGATAATTAGATAATCCTTGACTCTCCAGCTCTTTGGCAAATGTATCGAATTCAGACAAGTCCCGCTCACCCAAGATAAATTTAAGTGTATTTTGATCCGAATAGTCTTTCAGTGGTGTACTCAGAAGTGTCACCCGTTCACGGTCCTCTGAAGAGTAAGGAATCGGTGGCTCTGCCGGGATCACTTCCTTGGTATCCTTCATGTCTTGCTGGAATTTCAACTCTTCTTCACTAAACATGGATTGCAGCAGATCTGTAGTCCCCCCGTAGGCAAATACCCCACCAGAGAAACCAAAGTCAATACGCAGATCTTTCGTTCCTTTTGGATTCAAGCCATTGTAGTTCACGTCTTCTACCAATTTACGTGTTCCGCCCTCTTTGGTAAATGTTTCGCCTTCAACGCCCCATTTGGCAAACTCTTGACCCTCATCGCTGTAGTATAACCAATCAATAAATTGCATAGTAGCTTTGAAGTTTTCGCTTTTTTGAATTTTCCCGGAGATCATAACACCGTTTTCAAGTCTGGAGCCGGACATTAATTGCCCTTTTGGTCCACCAGGTACTGTAATCTTTGCAACTGAGTATTTACCTTCTCCCAGCGTTTTGTTCATATCATTTCGGTGCAGCACCACCGTTTGGGAATTACCATTAATCATGAATGATTTGCCGGATACAAATTTCTGTACAGCCTGATCATCATCCTGTGTAAAACTTTCTTTGTCCAGCAATCCTTCGGATACCAACTTGTTAAAGTATGTTAGCAACTCTTTGTATTCTGGTGTTGTAGCCGTGTACACAAATTCATCCTGATCTTCCTTATACGTCAATCCGTTACCAAAACCCCATCCAGCCTTGGTACCAAAGCCAGTAGCAGCGATGTTCAACGTACTATTGAATTGGAATCGGTCCGAAAACGGAATGGAATCCGGATAAATCTCTTTCAGTTTCTTCGCAGCATCATACAATTCGTCCCATGTGGTCGGAATGGCGATGTTATTTTCTTCAAAGACATCCGTTCTTACGAGTATTGTGTAATCTGGCCATACTTCTTCATGCAGACCCGGGAGTACATAGTACTTTCCATCTTCCTGTCGAAGACCTTCAAGTTCATCTTCCAAACCCCATTTTTCCACTTTATCTTTGAAGTTTGGCATCAAATCAATATAATCGCTAATCGGCAAGATCGCACCAGAGGACACAAATGCAGCCTCTTCACCAGGGTACGTTTTAGGGATAACTAGTGGTGCATCTCCGGAGCTAATCAACAGAGATCTCTTCTGAGAGTAATCGCTCATGGGTACAATCGTTGGCTCAAGTGTAACACCCGTCAGTTCGGTAATTTTATTGAAAAGTAACCAGTCTTTTTTATATGGATAAGTAGGTTGATCACTATATAGTATGGATAGATTAAATGGCTCCGTTGCTTTGAATGTATCCCCTACGTTGTACGTTTCCATCGCTGCCTTGGTTTGAACTTCTGTGACGTCACCTCCAGCTCCAGTACCGCTGCTACATGCTGCCAGAACAACGCTCATCATTGTTGCCAACACCATTTTACCAACAAACTTACGTGGCTTTTGATTCATTTAGGTTATCCCCCTGAGTTTGGTTTAGGTTGACCTTGCCTGAAACGTTAAACAACCTCGAAAAGTTAATCATGTGAATCACTTCAGCTGCTGCGTCTTACTGTTTAACAGACCCTAGCATGATACCAGTTACAAAGTATCTTTGGACAAATGGATAGATGGTGAGTATCGGCAAGATGGTGAGTACCATCGTTACTGACTTAATATTGGCAGCAATCTGTGTCAGGTTATCAGCTGAGGTTGCACCAGCAGTCGCCCCGCTAGTCGCTCCTGCAATCATATTGCGCAAATAAATGGTGACCGGGAACAGTTCTTTTTTGTCCAAATACAGAAAGGCTGGGAACCAGGAATTCCAATGACCTACTGCGTAGAACAGCACCATGGTTGCCATAACAGCTTTACTAAGCGGCAATATAATGCGTAACAAGATCCCGTAGGTGTTCAAACCGTCAATGGAGGCAGCTTCCTCCAGTTCTTCAGGCATATTTTCAAAAAATGACTTCATGATCAGCATGTTGTATATGCTAATTGCGCCAGGAACAACAAGTGCCCACATGGTGTTGTTGAATCCAAGGGAATTAATCAACACATAGTTTGGAATCAATCCACCACTGAAGAACATCGTGAATACGGCGAACATTGTCAGAAACTTGCGACCCATTAACCTCTTTTTGGACAAGGCATATGCGAAAATAGTCGTCATAAACATGGAGATTAATGTACCTACTACGGTATAGATAATCGTGTTTTTATAGTTGGTCCAGAACATACTGTCACGTGAGATGGTCTTGTATGTCTCTACATTGAATCCTCTTGGGAACAGACTAACCTTGCCCGAATTAATATAGGACTCACTACTGAAAGATTGTGCCACGACATTTAAGAATGGATAGAGGGTTATAAATACCACGAACAGCAGAAAGATAACATTGAATACTTTAAATACCTTATAAGATCTGGATTCCTGCATGATGCTCCTCCTTTACCATAAGCTTCTTTGTGTCAGTCTGCGTGAGATGGCATTTACGGAGAACACCAGAATCAGACCGATCAGCGATTCGAACAAGCCAATTGCGGTAGCATAACTGAAGTTACTGGATTCCAGTCCGACCCGATACAGGTAAGTGGAGATCACATCAGATGTCTCGTAGATCAGCGGGTTGTACAAGAGTAAGATTTTTTCAAATCCAACAGCCAGGAAATTACCCATGTTCAAAATCAATAACGTCACAATCGTTGGCAAGATCCCTGGAATCGTTACATGAATCGTTTGCTTCCAGCGATTGGCACCATCGATACGCGCAGCTTCATACAAAGAATCATCAATGGTTGTCAGTGCAGCAAGATACAGAATCGCTCCCCAACCCATACCCTGCCATACCTCAGAAGTGATATAGATTGTTCTGAACCACTCAGCCCGCTGCATAAAAGGAATATTGTCTCCGGTGAAGAAAGCCACCAGTCCATTAATGGAACCATTCACTGCTGTCAGCTGCAGGATCATACCTGCAACGATAACGATAGACAGAAAATGAGGCAGATAAGACGCGGTCTGTACAAACTTCTTGAATCGTTTACTTTTCACTTCGTTAAGCATCAAGGCAAAAATGATTGGAACCGGGAATGTAAAGAGTAACGCAAGTCCGCCTAACATCAGCGTATTACCGAATACTCTCCAGAAGGTAGGGTCCTCAATAAACATTTTGAAGTATCTTAATCCAACCCACGTTTCTCCAAATATACTTCCCCCGGGAACAAAACGTCTGAACGCAATCACATTACCAATCATCGGCCCATATTTGAAAATAAGGAGATAAATGATGGGAAGGATTAATAGTGAATACAGCTGCCAGTCTTTGCGGAACAAAGTTGCTGCCGTTCGTAATCTGCTCTCTTTACGTAAAGATGTCATGGTTAACGTTGTTTTAGCGGTTTCCGACTCCATGTGTTTTCACTCCGATCCAGGACTTGATAAGTAAGAGTAATTCATATACAATTCTCATCTTTTCTCCTCTTGTAGAAGACAACAACTCCTTTAACTTCACCCCCACTACGAAATAGATAATTTCTAAATGTAAGCGATATCAATTTGATGTATTATGTAGAATCACACAATCCAAGATGCTTCACATCATTAATTAGCACTTACTACGTGGTGTGATCTCCAAATCGAAAGAAGATTTTTCGAAATATTAAGCGCTTACAATCAATCGAAAACAATAAGCAATAACTCCCTGCTTCCATTTAATGAAGTAAGTCAAAAAGAAATTGCTTTAGGACAATCTAAATACTAGTCATACTAGTATGTTAGTTATATTCTAATCCAGCTTCCCTCTAATTTCAATAAGTTTTAGTAAAAAAAATGGATATCTCTTTTAACAAGGTAATTTAGTCAACAAGCTCAAATAAAAAACATTGGTAACTTCAAGAACGACATCATCGTTCATTGAAGCTTCCAATGTTTCAGGGTGCTGAGGAAAGATGTTATAGCTGATCTGCTTAGAAATTAGCAATAAGCTGATTTAATTCCGATAAATGCGTTATTTCATGGTCTGGCGCATACGTTTCATTGTTGGTCTTATGCTCCCGGTTAATCCATACGGATTGGATGCCAGATGATAAAGCACCACGAATATCAGTCGTTAACTTGTCTCCAACCATCATGCTCTCTTCGGGTTTAACACCCAGTTTACTCAAAGCATGTTCAAATATCGACGGATCTGGTTTTCCTTTTCCGAAGTTACCCGAGATAATAATCTCATCAAAAAAAGGAGTCAATTCAGGTACACCATCCAACTTCTCTTGTTGCAAAGCAGGACAACCGTTTGTTAACAACAACAGTTTGTACTTTCCTTGTAACTGACGCAAGGTATCCATCGTTTCTTCGTATACATGAGGTCTGGATCTCCGTTCCACTCCAAACTGTGCGGCCAGTTGTTCAGCAAGATCATCCCGATCTATACCCAACTTCAACAAGCCACGACGCCAGGATTCTTTACGGTAAACTGGAGCAAGCTGTTCCAACTGACGGAACTCAGGTTGATCCCCACCAGTAAAGTTAGCCCAAAGACCTTCAAACGGATTGATTCCAATCATTTTAGTAAAAGGAAAGGTTTCATATGATTCATACAGTCCACGTGCCTCATTACGAACAGCTTCTTCAAGTTCTTCTGGTTTAACCCCAGTCTCTTGCGCTGCGATTAGACAAGTCTCATGAAAAGCTTCTCGAACACTACGCTCATCCCATAATAAAGTATCATCTAGGTCGAACAAAATCGCTTTTAATGCCATTCCGATCATCTACCCCTTTATGCAATAATTACTTTTCGACGGTTTCCACGGTGATCTGGTGTGCTTTTGCAAACTTCAGCAAACGTTCTGCAATCGCATCTGTATCGTAACGGTTCAATAACTTGGTGAACACCCATCTTTTCCCACGACTGTTATGTTCGATAACAACTGTACCTGGTTCAATTCTGAATTTGACAATATCGTCAACCCCAATTGAACGTTCACGATTACCCTTCGTCGTGATAATCCGATTACTGCTAATCTTGATGTATGGACGACGAAGCATGAAGATGACTGCCAAAAATACATAAAGCAGCATGGTCACCCAGTCCCAAGTTGTCATTGGAGCTTGCACAAGAAACGTGCTCATAAACAGATACAAAAAGGCGAGACCAATCAAAAATATAGGGAACAAAAGACTGCGTCCCTTAAAGACTTCTTCACCTGGTGTACCTGTGATTGGTTGACCACTTTTTTTGCGTTGCTGATTTAACTGCTTGGAATTTTTCTTAACCGTTCTCTCGAACGAACGCGACATGAGAATCCCCCTTATGTGTCTTTGTATCGGCTTACATAATTGCAAACCAACATTTCCCCCTATAAATTGCACACTCAAAATAACAGGAAGAAACCTAAATATCATAATGATATCATTAGGTTTCGTTAGTGTTTGAGTTTGCCTTGGTGGCCTTTGTCATTCTCATCATCAACAATCTCAATGGTATCCAGTTGTTGTCTGAAATTGCTGCGAATATTGCTCAAATAAATCTCTCTTAGCTCGGCACGTTCAGCAAGTTCTTCCTCCGACAATCCAGTGGACTTTTGCTTACGAGCCAATTCGTTAATGCGTGCTACCAGACTATCTATATCCAAGCTTGTCCCCTCCAAAAATACAAAGTCATATTAACTTTGCCATTATAAAGGCAGCTTGTCAAGCTGACACGCCTTAACACTCATTGATGTGCATTTTATTCTGCAAATTGCGGTAGAGTTAGTACTTGCCCCACTTGGATGGAAGTCGCTTGAAGTTGATTCACTTTCTTAATTGCTTCTATATAAATACGTGTATCCATATTCGTCGGTTTATGTTCCAAAGAAATACTCCATAATGTTTCCCCTTGTGAAACGGCTATCTTTCCTCCAGGCAGAACATCATTCTCATTGCCAGCAAATACAGTTAAAACAGTGCTGCATCCAATAAATATAATCAAAGAGGTAATGGCTACCTTTAACATCCATGAAAAAATCTTGAAGCGCGCTAGAACCTTCTTGTAGTTCCCTATTTTAGACTTCACCAGTTCCGAATTCATTGGTTCATAAATGCTTTGATAAGTAGAATATCTCATTAAATACCCGCCTCCAAACGTTTGTTCCTATCTGTTGAAATCAATATAACACGAACACTTGTTTTGTTCAATAGATTTTTAGAACAATTGTTCGCTTCTTTTTTGAAGGAGAAATTTCTTATTTCACTTCCTTTTGCAAAGCATTTGCAGTATTATGCTCTGACTTTTGGACAATTTCTGTTGTATAAGTTAAAAAACACTGATTTAATGCTATTTTATTTAGAACTTATGTTTGTACGAACGGAGGTTCTATGTTATAATTTTCCCAAACGTTACTAAAATGGGGTTGATACGGTATGTCGAAGATATCCAGCAGGCAGCAGGCTATTCTGGAGTTTATACGAAATGAAGTCCGGTTGAAGGGGTATCCTCCTTCCGTACGGGAAATTGGTGAAGCTGTTGGACTTGCTTCCAGCTCAACAGTACATGGACATTTGGATCGTTTGGAGAAAAAAGGTTTGATCCGACGTGACCCTACCAAGCCAAGAGCCATTGAGCTTTTGAGCCAGGAAGAATCTGAGCATTCTCATCAATTTGCTCATAGCGTTGCACGTATTCCTGTTGTTGGTAAGGTTACAGCCGGGGTTCCAATCACTGCAACCGAGAACATTGAAGACTATTTCCCTCTTCCTACACATTATGTAGGTGAACAAAAAGTGTTTATGCTTTCAGTAGTGGGAGATAGTATGGTGGAAGCTGGAATCGTTAATGGAGATTACGTTATTGTCCGTCAACAGCAAACTGCTGATAACGGTGATATCGTGGTTGCAATGACTGAAGACGATGAAGCTACAGTGAAAACGTTCTATAAAGAGAAAGATCATATTCGCCTTCAACCGGAGAATGCGACCTTCGAACCTTTACGATTGAAACATGTTAGTATTCTGGGTAAAGTCATTGGCCTTTTCCGAGATATTCATTAATATTTAACTTGAGTAACAAAACTAGATGTAATGAAATACGAAAGAGGTTGTCCTGATCAACAGGACAACCTCTTTTTTTCATGTTTATGTTATTTTTGCGGCTAATTATTCACTGCGTTTCAGAACACTCTTGTGATGCGAGAACACATCAAAGCTCTGTTGACCGTGATATGAGCCCATACCGCTCTCTCCTACACCACCAAACGGGAGATAGTGTGAAGTCATATGAGAAAGTGTGTCATTAATACATCCCCCACCGAAGGATACTTGATTCAGAACCTGATCCTGCAGTTGCTCATCCTGTGTGAAGAGATATAGCGCCAATGGTTTTGGCCGGCGAACAATCTCATCCAGTATAGGATTCAGGTCACTGTACGTAAACACAGGAAGAATTGGACCGAAGATCTCTTCTTGCATCACAGCTGATTCCCAGTTCACATCGCCAAGTACAGTCGGCTCAATGAGCAACTGCTCACGTACAGAACGTCCACCAATCAGCGTTTTGCCATCTGTGAGGAATCCCGACAACCGATCAAAGTTACGCGCATTGACAATGTGCGGGAAATCAGCATTCTGTAACACATCATCCCCAAATTTATCTTTGATCTCTGCGCCAATCAGACTGATCAATTCATCATGAACTTGTTCATGCACAAGCAAGTAATCCGGAGCAACGCAAGTTTGCCCTGCATTCAGGAACTTACCACGAACAATACGCTGGGCCACCAGCTTCAGATCTGCATCACTATGGACAATAGCAGGACTCTTACCACCCAACTCAAGAGTTACAGGAGTCAAGTGCTCCGCAGCTGCCTTCATCACAATGCGACCAACACCTGTGCTGCCTGTGAAGAAAATATAATCAAACTTCTCTTTCAACAATGCTGTACTGGCCTCAACTTCTCCTTCCATAACCGCAATATACTCCTGAGGGAAGATCTCCTGAATCAGATCATAAGTCAGACGAGATACGGCTGGTGTTAATTCAGAAGGCTTGATAACTGCACAGTTACCGGCTGCAATTGCTCCAATCAGTGGGCCAAAGGCCAGTTGGAACGGATAATTCCAAGGTGCAATAATAAGCGCCACTCCGTATGGTTCCGGGTAAATGGTACTCACCCCATCCGGCATAGCCGAATTGGTTGGGACTTGTTTGGGTGCAGCCCATTCCTGCAGGTGTTCTAATGCAAAATCCAGTTCACCCAGAACAATGCGAATTTCGGAACCGTAAGCTTCCGCCTCAGATTTGTTCAGATCAGCCCGAAGTGCATCTTGAATCCGTTGCTGATACTTTTCAATTCCTTTTCTAAGCTGTTGCAGCGCATTAATTCGGTACTCGATATTTTTAGTTTGTCCTGTATAAAAAAATGTACGTTGTTCTGTCACTAGTTGTTTTGCCTGATCCATAATAACATCTCCAATTAATTATTTAAAATTAAATTGTTAAAAATTTAATTAAAGTATACCTCTTTTATATGAAACTTTCAACATACAGTTGAAACATCCATGCTCCGCCTGATAGGATCCAAATGAAGCTGCACGCTCTAATTCACGGCAAATGGTCGAAGGATGTCTGCCCATTTCCTTTGCGATTGCTCGTCAGCTTTTGCCTTGCTGGTGTAGGATTTCTAGCTTGCTCCGTTCAACTATGCTAAGATGTCTGTAGCTCATGGCTGGATTCTCCTTGTGTGAATGTGGTGTAGGAATTTTCATTCTACATGAATCCAGCTATGGGCCCTTTTTTATTTATTTCCAGTAGGTGTCGCACTTCATATTACAATCCGTCTACACAAAAAAGAAATAACGTTCTATACACAACCCGTTCTCTCGACATGTGCCATCATCTCTTATCAGAAGTTTTCCCATCATTCCTACAGCTACCCATTCTGGACGCCCCAACCGAGAAACGTAAGTCTGTAAAGGATCATACTGAGGATTGATTAATGCTGTTTTCAACGTGTGTGATGGGACTGTAACCTGCCCGTTTCCATATTTTCATGGACGCTCTCCTCATTTCATTTAGTGTATCTGAGGTGGCTTCGAGTGACCAATTGGATTAGGAGGCTTTAAAGATATAAAAGGGGTTCTTAATAATTACATTAAGCTAATTCTGCAGAATATGAAGTTTAAAGCTTCACATAATCAATGGTTTGATGCAGCTCTGCCTTCTCCCTCTTCCAAAAACATTAAAATCTCTGAGGAACTCATCGAACTTATCCCTCAAATCGATGACCAAGGAGCACTTCGAAGCTCCCCCTCCAGCTTCGTTGTTAACTTTACCGCATACTTACTCTCCGTATAGGACTGATGCTTTCCATATAAAAGCTCGATCTTCCATAATGCCTCAACCGTATTTGGCATCTCGCTGTCCTGAACATCCGGCGCAAACCATCAAGACCCTAGAAAAGAAAAAAGACGACCCACCAATTCGAGTCGCCTTCATTCCAATTCAATGCCAGTTTAAAAAATCACGAAACGACCCAAACAGCTCCGTCAAAATATACCCCAAAATGGAGGGGAACTAGAGAAGCTGAAGAACAACTCTAAGTCATAGCTCACGTTTTTAAAACTTGATGATATGAACAAACACTCTACACAGCGACCTATTGTAAATCATCACCATAGGATATCATTATTTTAGCCCGGTATCGGTTAGTATTAATCCACATTTACAGGCTCGATCACTTCGAATAAAAATGGATTACCATTTAAATATTCTCTTATGTATGCTTGGGCATACTTTTGTTCCTCGATTAAACTGGTTGTTTCTCTTGGATCAGAGGCGTGATGACAGCAGTTCTCGATCATGAACATGACAAAAAAACATTCCAGATCCCGAATATAGTCCGTTTGCAACTTCCTAATACTCTCATAACCTTGGATAAGCATCCATCGATGCTTTGGCCAAAGCTCCAATATGGTGCCTGCCATATCGTAGAGATAATATCCGTACCCACATCTTCCAAAATCAATCGGATAGGGTTGATTATCCTCAAAAACCATATTACCGGTATGTAAATCAGCATGAATGAGCCCATAGTTATGTTCACTTGGATGCATCGTGGTAAGTTGGGATACAACCTTCTCAGCTGCATCTTGATACAGCTTCCATCCCTCTTCGGATAAAAAACGCTCATAGTAACGTTCCAACTTAGCCATTTCACGTTTAAAACTTTCTACTCCCCAAGCAGGTCTTACAAAATCAGAAGGTGGATTGAAATCCTTTGCTGCTGCATGGAGCCTGCTCATCAATACACCCATATTATATGCTTGACTATCTGTAAATTCACCTGCTGCTTTTTCACCCTCTATCCATCGCATCATTGTTATATAAGGGCGCCTATATCCTGTCTCTGTTTCGATGTCCAATACATAAATACCATCACAATTTGCCACCCCTTCTGGTACATTTAGATCTTTCGATTTGTTCAGTGCTTGTAACAGTAGGAGTTCCGAACGAATTTCCTCTCTGCTTAATCGGTCCGAATGAATGCGAAGTAAATAATTGTTATCTGTACTGGTTTCAATTTTATACGTGATCGTATCGGATAGTTGAATAAACTGGATGTTATCCCATTCTAAGTCATACTTTCGAATTGCAGATAAAGCGACTTTCCTTGCTCTGATTAATAATGCCCGCCGTTCTTCATCAGTATCAAATCTAAAAAAATCATTCATTTGTTATCCCCCTACAGTTTTTATGAAGTACATAACTACTTCTCTTATATGTTATTATAACGATAGTAAAAGCTTGAAAATATGTAGTAAACAATTTAAACTATACTATACACAAAAAAGTCACATTAGAATTTCTTCCAATGCGACTTTTGTTAAACTATTATTTTATATAAACGATCTTTTTAATAGTATCGTTTGAAAGGCAAAATCGATCTGAAAGTTTCTCGATAGTGTCACCATCCAGAAACGTAAACCAATCCAACGTTCATATACTTTTGTATTTCATTTAGAAATTCTTCTGGAAAGATGATGTCGGCATTTACATATCTCATGATAGCCGCTCCTTAAAATAGTTGAATTTTAAGGTAGCAAAGTCTACACTATAACAATTATCACTATCCGGATTTAAGCGGTTACTTATATTATTAGCTCTATACAAACAACCGCCGTTGTTCATAAAATAGACTTTGCATAGAACATATCTCGAACCTTTTCATAGTGTCTCTCCTTCCTAAATAACATTCAACTAAAATATGTCTTCATCGGAAATAGAATGCTACCTCAATAGTAACATATTACTCCAAGTGGGCGAAGTGTCAACACTATACAATTAAGTCGTTTGAGCGAAACTGTCACATCTCATCTATTCCTTACGGACCATCAATATAAGACACTCCACATGTATCGAGCACGTGAATACTTTAAGCTCCTTCCTGCAAACTCAGCGTTGCCGATGCGATATCCAGTTCAATTCTCTGCTTTATCACTAGCGATGATATGGTTCACCGCAGTTAATCTTAAACTAAACTGCCCGCCAGCTTAATGAATTAGAGCAGTGACAAGTAGTTAAATACTTATCTAATCGGTAATCAGATCATTTCCTTGTCCTTTTCGGCTACAAGTTCTGGTCTCGAACTTTTCCGCAAGAAACCTCTGCACAAACGAGCCTTAGTTACCGAAGGCTCGTTTTTTGATGATTTTTTTTAAATATCTTTTCCGACTCTAATTCCAAGCCCTTTCTCCTTGTTCATCTTTAACCCAGAACATTTCACTACTCTGCTCAAAATTGATTAACTTATCGCTTACACCGCTGTGAGGCGGTTTTACATACAAAAAAAACTAACGTTCTAGTAGGAGGAATGAAATTGGCAAGTTTCAAAAAATTGAAAAGTGGCTGGAGGTATCGGTTAAAGTACACCGATCCGTTCACTCAACAACAAAAAGAGAAATCCGAGGCTGGTTTTCGAACTAAACCAGAGGCTGAACTAGCTGCTGCTGAATTTTTAAGGCAGCTAAAGCAAGGGTTTGAACAGACAGACATTCCTTTGGTAGATTACATTCGTAATTGGATTGATAATTACAAAAAAGGTGTTGTAAGAAAGAACACAATCAAACTACATGATAACAATCTTAACACCCATATCAAACCTTATTTTAAGTGTCTGATGCTCCAGGATTTAAAACCAGATATGTATCAAGTCTTTTTGGACTCTCTATTTAAAAAGGGACTCAGTAAACGAACGGTCGAGATCATTAACTCAACAGTATACTCAGCCATAGAGCATGCATTGATTCAAGGGAAAATATTACGCAATCCATGTAAAGGTTCAATTATTAAAGGAGAGCACAAAAAGAAGACGATCCAATTCATTGATTCAGAGGACATTCCCAAATTTCTTCATACTGCTCGAGGAGATGGGTACATTTATTGGATTTTCTTTAAAGTGCTGATTGAAACGGGGTTACGTAAAGGTGAGGCTGCCGCTCTAAAGTGGTCGGATATCAATTTCAAAGAAAAGACAATCCGCGTGGATGAAACAATCGATTTCCAAGCTGAAGACGAGGACGAACTTTTCGGAGATACAAAAACCGAAAATTCTACCCGCACAATTAGTGTAAGTAACGGAATTATTAATGATTTAAGGTATCATGCTTCATGGCAGAATCAAAATAAGATCAATTTAGGGGAGTCAATGTACAGACACGATTTAAACCTCGTCTTGTGCAAAAACGACGGTAGTCCGATGCCTAAATCTAGTCTCTTTAATGCTTCGAAGAGGATTTTGAGAAAGGCTGGTTTGAGTGAGGAATTAACAATTCACTCCTTGAGACATACCTATGCCGTAATCATGCTTGAAGCTGGGGCTGACATAAAATTTGTACAAGAGCAACTTGGGCATGGCAGTGTGCAAATTACATCCGATGTGTATGCTCATATTTCTAAAAAGCTAGAAAAGAGAAACATTGATAAATATGAAGAGTACACTTCCCGTATTTTTGGATCAGAGAATCAAAAACCGGGGGACGTTTGGGGGACGCAACCTCAATAGAAGTGCAATCTCCTCAAAACGTCCCCCGGCTAGTTACTTCAAAACCCCGTAGTTACAGGGGATTCAGGTATTAGTACAACGTGATATATTGATCGCGTTCCCATTGGTGGACTTGTGTACGGTACATATCCCACTCAATTTCTTTCAGCTCATAGAAGTGAGCCAAGGCGTGGTCGCCGAGAGCGTCACAAATTACTTCGCTGCGGATCAATTCATTCAATGCTTCTTTCAGGTCAGCTGGCAAGCTTGGAATACCTTCTTCCACACGCTCTTCTTCTGACATGATGTAAATGTTACGGTCAATTGGAGCTGGTAAGGAAAGCTCACGTTTGATTCCGTCCAGACCTGCTTTCAACAAAACAGCCAAAGCCAGGTAAGGGTTAGCAGCCGGATCCGGGTTACGAACCTCAACACGTGTACTCAAACCACGGGAAGCCGGAATACGGATCATTGGACTACGGTTACTAGCAGACCATGCTACATAACAAGGTGCTTCATAACCGGGTACAAGACGTTTGTATGAGTTCACAGTTGGGTTAGTAATTGCTGCAAACGCACGTGCGTGCTTCAGAGTTCCAGCCATGAAGTGACGAGCAGTTTTGCTCAGACCCAACTCGTCCGACTCATCAACAAATGCGTTCTCATTGCCTTTGAACAAGGATTGGTTACAGTGCATACCGGATCCGTTCATACCAAACAACGGTTTCGGCATGAATGTAGCATGTAAACCATGCTGACGTGCAATCGTTTTAACAACGAGTTTGAACGTTTGGATCTGGTCAGCTGCTTTCAGAGCATCTGCATATTTGAAGTCGATCTCATGCTGACCTGGAGCTACCTCATGGTGGGAAGCTTCGATCTCAAAGCCCATTTCTTCAAGTGTGATAACGATGTCACGACGACAGTTTTCACCAAGATCCGTAGGCGCAAGGTCGAAATAACCACCTTGGTCATTCAGTTCGTTTGTTGGGTTTCCTTTTTCGTCTGTTTTGAACAAGAAGAACTCTGGTTCAGGACCAACGTTGAAGGAAGTGAATCCCATATCTTGGGCTTCCTTCAGGTTTCGTTTCAAGATGCCACGTGGATCTCCTGGGAACGGATTACCATCCGGAAGATATACGTCGCAAATCAGACGTGCAACACGGTTCTCTGCAACCCATGGGAAAATAAGCCAAGAATCTAGATCTGGATAGAGGTACATGTCGGACTCTTCAATACGTACATAACCTTCAATGGAAGATCCATCGAACATCATTTTGTTATCCAGTGCCTTAGTTAACTGACTCACAGGTATCTCAACGTTTTTGATAGCTCCAAGCAAATCAGTAAATTGCAATCGAATGAATCGTACGTTTTCTTCTTTCGAAATGCGGAGAATGTCTTCTTTTGTATAACTCACTATAACCTCTCCCTTTCTTATCTGCGTATTTGGCTTGCCTGTTATATTTGTACATTAGAAAGTTCCACGGGTCAAGGAGTCTCACACCAAAAGTGCATGTTTTCCCCTCACTCGCCAAGTTATGCGAATTTAATTTTTATTAAAGAATCGGGAAAGCTCTCCCTGAATGAGAGATACTTGTCCTGGTCTCTTACCTGATACCAGCTGCTGCTTCAGCAAGCGGTGCAACTGCGTATCGGACAGCTCTCTGCGTTTAACTTCAGTGTCTGGCGTGATAACTGTAGCTTCCTCGGATTCTTTCGAAACAGGATTCATCACTTGTTTGATTCCCGCGATGTTAACTCCTTTTTCAATCAAAGCCTTGATCTCTAGCAATCTCTCTACGTCATTAAAAGAGAACAAACGTTGATTACCTGACGTTCTCGCAGGAACAATCAAGCTGTGCTGCTCATAGTAACGAATCTGACGTGCAGACAGATCCGTAAGTTTCATTACAATACCAATCGGGAATAAGGCCATATTTCTGCGAATTTCATCACCCATGTTCATCAACCTTCCAGTCATCTATTCTTCACCCTATTGTACATTTAGTTGTTACCAAGTGTCAATGACGTGTTAGATAAACTCACAATAATTTGCGATCTTTCATAGTCTGTAACGCCATCAAAACGCCATATTTGACATGAGAGTACGTTAATCCGCCTTGCATATACCCGATATACGGCTCCCGAATAGGCGCATCGGCTGATAATTCCAGACTTCCACCCTGAATGAACGTACCTGCCGCCATAATGACAGGGTGCTCATAACCAGGCATATCCCACGGTTCAGGAACCACATGACTATCCACAGCTGCTGCACGCTGAATCCCCTGCACGAAGGCGATCAGATGCTCGGCAGAGCTAAACTGAACAGCCTGGATCAGATCTGTGCGAGCTTCATTCCAGGCCGGCTTGGTTACAAATCCCGATTCAGCAAACATCGCAGCAGCAAAGGTACTTCCTTTGATAGCTTGTCCTACAATTGTCGGTGCCATGTAAAGTCCTTGGTAGATGCCACGTGTTGTCCCCAGCATTGCTCCCACCTCTCCCCCGATTCCAGGGGTTGTCAGACGATAAGCTGCCAGCTGTACGTACTGTTCCTTCCCGCATATGTATCCACCGGTTTCCGCAATGCCTCCACCAGGATTCTTGATCAGTGATCCGGCCATCAGATCAACTCCGACTTCTGTCGGTTCACGTTCCTCTGTGAATTCACCGTAACAATTATCTACGAATACGATGAGATCTTCCTTAAGCCCTTTAACACGCGTAACCATCTCAGCAATCTCAGCAACACAGAAGGAGGATCGCCAGTCATAACCACGTGAACGTTGAATCCCAATGACTTTTGTAGCCGGTGTAATGCTTTTTTCAACTGCTGCCCAGTCCACTCCACCTTCATCAGTTAAGGCCGTCTCCCGGTAACCGATGCCAAAATCGCGTAATGAACCTGTGCCATCACCGGGTTTGCCAATAACTTTATGCAATGTGTCATAAGGCTTACCCGTGATGTACAATAGTTCGTCACCTGGGCGCAACACGCCAAAGAGAGCTGTACTAATCGTATGAGTACCTGAAGCAAAATGAGGACGCACCAACGCGGCCTCCGCGCCGAAAACATCAGCATATACTTCATCAAGCACTTCACGCCCACGATCGTTATAGGCATAACCTGTTGAACCTGCAAAGTGAAAATCGCTTACTTTTCGCTGTTGAAAAGCATTAATCACCTTCCATTGATTGTGATCTGTGATCCGATCAATCTGTTGCAGTTGTCCTTCAATCTGACGCTCCACTTGACGTTGAAGTTCAGATATTTCTGAATCAAAGCTTACCATCTTACTTCATTCCCCTTCATAGCACGAATCTGACGTTGAATATATATTATCGTGTCAACTTATCACACCAATATGTCATGAATATTACAATTCAATGAATTCTTCAAGCATATAACCAAATTTCTCATATTCACCTTTTTGCAATTCAACTTCATAAATTACATCATTCTCTTCAAAGCTGGTATCCACCACATCACCAATTTTGTAGAGTATGGACGTTAGATCACCACGTTCTGCCGGAATACGGAAGCGTTTCGTATCACCTGTCAGCTCTGTCTGAATTAATTCACGGATTTTAAGCAGATCCTCAGAGTCTAATGCGCTTACTTTAATATGGCCTTTATCCAATGGAAGCATTTCAAGTTGCTCTGGTGTACATGCATCTTTTTTGTTATACAGTACTAACTGCGGCTTGTCCCCTGAACCAAGTTCTTGCAAAATCGTGTTAACCGTCCGCATTTGATCTTCACGCATAGCTGATGAGGCGTCCACAACATGCAGGATGAGATCTGCTTCATTCACTTCCTCCAGCGTTGCTCGGAATGCTGCAATTAGATCATGCGGGAGATTTTGAATAAAACCAACCGTATCGGTAAGTACGATTTCTTTACCACTTGGAAGTTCCATCGTACGTGATGTTGGATCCAGAGTAGCGAATAGCTGATCTTGAATATACACATCTGCAGCCGTCAACTGCTTGAGCAAGGTCGATTTGCCAGCATTGGTATAACCAACAAGGGCCACCTGTACAATACCTGTTTTTTTGCGGCGTTCACGATGTAACTTGCGATGACGAGTCAATTCTTCCAGATGACGCTTCAGATCATCGATGCGACCACGGATGTGACGACGGTCTGTCTCCAGCTTGCTTTCACCCGGGCCTCTTGTTCCGATTCCGCCCCCGAGTCTGGACAGATTCTTGCCATGACCCGACAAACGTGGCAGCAAATAGCTATGTTGAGCCAATTCCACCTGAATAATACCTTCTCTAGTGTTGGCACGTTGTGCAAAGATGTCCAAAATCAATTGGGTACGGTCAATAATTTTGAGATCGAGGGTTTCTTCCAGATTACGAACCTGCGCACCTGACAATTCCTGATCAAAAATAGCTGTGGTAGCTCCGAGTTCCTCCGCGATTGCACGAAGCTCTTCCACCTTACCTTTACCAATGAACCATTTGGTATCCCGTTTTTCCCGGTTCTGAGAAAGTACACTTAGCACTTCCACTCCAGCTGTCTCGGCAAGTTTCACCAGTTCCTCTAAAGAGTACTCAGGATTGATACCTGTACGTTTTACATCGTCCGTAACAAGACTCACCAAGACGGCGCGATCTTTTTTGACCATATCTGTATCATGTGTGCCATTTGTCATGTATATGTTCACTCCCTCTAATTACTATTCCGTTGATATTCATTACCACGAATATGCCATGGCATGCCTTAAGCCGAACCGGTTGGCCCGGCCGGCTGGTGTAAAAACTATATTATCGCTTACTTTCGCTCAAAGTTCAAATCCTCTGTACGGATTGTCATCAGCTCCAGTTTTCCTGGACTGCCTTCCGAGTATTGTTCCAACAAACGAACCGCCTGATGCCTGATCGAACGCTCAATGGCATTACGAACGTATCTGGCGTTACTGAACGCATGCAGCGAATCATTTTTTTCCTGAAGCAAATGTTGCTTTAGCTTGAGTATGGTCTGAGGCATTAGAATATAATCACGCTCTTTGGCCATAATCTCAGAGATTTGAATCAACTGATCAATACTATAGTCTGGAAACTCCACTTGAATGGGGAAGCGGGAAGGTAATCCAGGGTTCGTCTGGAGAAAAAAATCAATTTCTTCCGAATACCCGGCAAGAATCAGTATAAACTGATTTTTGTTATCTTCCATTGATTTTACAAGCGTATCAATAGCTTCCTTGCCAAAATCCTTCTCTCCCCCGCGGGCCAAACTGTAAGCTTCATCAATGAACAATATCCCACCGAGTGCCTTCTTGACCAGATCTCTTGTTTTCTGCGCCGTGTGACCGATATATTCTCCAACCAGATCCGCACGCTCTACTTCAATAAGATGACCTTTACTCAACACACCCATCTTCTGAAAGAGTTTGGCAACGATCCTCGCCACGGTGGTCTTACCTGTCCCCGGATTGCCTTTGAAGATCATATGATACACGTGCGCACCACTAAGTAAGCCTGCTTCAGTACGCATCTGAGCAATCTGTAGGAAAGCATAAATCTCAAATACCAAGTCTTTGATATTTTCAAGTCCAACCAGTTGCTCCAATTCACCCTGTATCTCCTGGAAGTGCGCATGTTTGGTTATACTCTTGGCTGCCTGTACTGCCGCTGCTTCATCTTTGACCAACATCTGAGGTTCCTGGTTACGCAACACAATATTAATTTGTCTGGATGGTCTGCCTCCTGGTTGCTCTCCTGCAGCCATGACCCGTCCGTTCATTCGCCATCACCTCTATTTTATCGGGCTGAACTCTCCTGATTATTAATGTATTCTATCAGGTGCTCCAATATTAGAAGGATCATGAAGAATTCTACGGATAAGTAGATGTCTCAAATCTGAATGTTTTTTTGAAACTCTCCATTCTCAAACAAACTCTGCCTATGCTTCAGTGATAACTGAAAGTATGGGAATACATGTGCATCAATGGCATGCAGCAGTTCCTTAGCCGTCTTGTTCGCTAGATCATAATCACCCGTTGTAATATGTTTCCGTGACAGTGCATCTTCAAGCTCATCTTCATCCAGCAAAAATACTTCTCCATCTTTCAGTACAACGACATCCAGATACAGGTCATCAAACCAAGGAACGCCCTGATCGGTTATCCCCTGACTACGACATGTATCAATGTACCACTCTACAATCCGTTCCTGATCGTCAAACATCGCTGTAACTACAAAGTGCTCTCCCTTCGGATAGTATTGTAGCCAGGAATACCCTTTATCTGCGATACAGAAGGTACTGCCTCCATAAGTTTTCCACAAAGGTTCTTTCAAATCCTGTATGGTGTACAACGTAATATAACCTGTGAAAATTTTGGATTGAACGAACCGGCATGTGAATTGTCGGTTCGTAATCCGGCGCCAGTTCGCGCGGTCCCCGAATTTCCGTTTCATACGAACCCCTCTTTGCCGACTACAGGTCCGTGACCTGCTCTGATGTTATTGGTGAACAATGTAATAACGTCCGCATGATAGATTCCAGCGCTCTGGGCCCATCTTGAACAACGTATTACGAATAGTTACAGCTTACCATATTTAAGGTATACACTCAAAATCAAGCTTTGTCCCACATATTCATCAAATCAGCTTCCATTACTGTTGGTTCCGTATAACAAAAAAACTGCTTCACCGGTTTTCCGGGAAGCAGTTTTTTCAATGTAGCTATTTAGTGATTCGTTGGCTTAGCCGCCGGTTCCAGCTTGAGAATCTGCAGGTGCATCTGTCCCTCCAGTATCCCCACTTGTTCCGCTGTCCGGAGTTACAACCTCGCCTGGCGTTGTTACGGCCCCATCATCGGGACTTTCACCGGTACCCCCGGGCTCTGTTGTCCCCTGACCAGGTGGGGTCGTGTTTTCTCCCCCAGGTTGACCGTTTCCTTGGCCGGCTCCACCGTTATTACCGTTATTGCCATTGTTGCCGTTATTACCATTACCATTTCCGTTGTTGCCATTTTCATTTCCATTACCGTTATTACCGTTCGAGTTGCCATTATCCGGTGAACCATTGTCCGGATTCTCCGTACCTGGCTGCTCAGGATCTATCTCTGTTCCTGGGTCTATACCAGGATCAGGTTCTTCCGGCGGCATTTCCTCCGCTTCAATCATCAAGGAAATAGTGTTGGAAGGATCGGTCTCAAGTCCTGATGCCAAGTCGTAAGCTGTCACATAGTACTCATAGGTTAGACCAGGCAACGCACTTAAATCTTGTGCATTGGTCGCTCCTATTGCATCAATGAGATGAGTGAACTGGGCTTCCGATGTTTCTTTCCGATAAATCCGATATTGCGTACTCGCGTCACCCGTTCCAGTCCAACTCAGGGAGACGGTTTGTGCATTTGGATCGTATGATCCACTCAGCCCACTAACAGACAGAGCCGGCTTTTCTGGTTCTTCTACTGGCGGAGGTGCCTGCCCTCCAGCTGGTGCTTTGAATTGCTTCACAGGAACGCCTTTCAAAGCATCTCCCATGACTTTGGCAAAGAAAGCTGCTGACAGCTTACTGCTGTTCTTAAGCATATGATTGGCATCCGGATTGTCATAGCCCATCCAAACTGCGGCAGTCCATTCCGGTGTGTATCCAACAAACCATACATCACGGTTGGCACTGTTGCCAGAGATACCACTTTGAACTGTTCCTGTTTTACCCGCTACCGGACGATCCAGACGCGCTGAACGACCTGTACCGTCATTAACAACGTTCTGCAGCATCTGTGTAAGCTGATACGCATTTTGTTCGCTCATGACACGCGTTGTGTCCGAGTTATCGTGTTTGTACGTGGTTTTGCCCGCGCTATCCTTAATTTCCTTAATCGAATAGGCTTGTTGGTATTCTCCGAGGTTGGCAAATGCACTATAGGCTTGCGCCATTTCCAGTGTATTTGTACCTTTACTTAGACCACCGAGGGCAATCGCCAAGTTTTTGTCTTCATCTGTCAGCTGTATACCTACACTCTTGGCAAAATTAATGCCTGTGTTAACGCCTATTTTATCAAGCAGCCAAACCGCAGGAATATTTTCCGACTTCGTAATGGCATCTGTCATACTGATTGTTGAAGAATATCCATGCAAGTTACCAGGACAGTAGTTACCAAAACATTGCTTCGCATTACTTAGCGACGAATTGGCACTGTAATTTCCTGATTCAAGCGCCGGTGCATAAGACACAATCGGTTTAAAAGCTGAACCTGGTTGTCTTCTACTCTGCGTTACACGGCTATAACCTTTAGTCTGATAATCCCGTCCACCCAGGAGGGCAACGAGGCTACCATTCTCATGGTTCATGATAACCATGGAGCCCTGGACCTGTTGATCGTCTTTACTTGCCTCGAACAAACTATCATCTGTGAAGGCAGTTTCCATGGCTGTTTGAGCCTGAGCATCCATGGTTGTATAGATTTTGTATCCACCGATATTCAGATCATCTTCCGTTTTGCCTGTTACTCGTTCAGCTTCACGGAGCACATAATCTATAAAACCTTGATACTTCCTGTCTTTCTCTGGTCGTTTGTAGTTATAGTTAATCTCTTTTGCTTCGTCCATCTCCGCCTTGGTAATGTAGCCTTGTTCATACATCAGCTGCAATACCACACCTCGACGTGCTTTTGAGTCGTTTGGATTGCTCACCGGATTATAGGCAGAAGGCCCTTTCGGCATAGCTGCCAATGTAGCAATTTGCCACAACTTCAACCTCTTGAGATCAGTAACTCCAAAGTAAAATTCTGATGCTGCTTTAATCCCGTAACGCTGATGACCGAAGAAAATACGGTTTAGGTACATCGTCAGGATTTCGTCTTTTGTGTACTTGCGCTCTAATGCCATGGCAATCGATACTTCCGTTGCTTTACGGAAGAACGTTTTGTCACGGGACAAGAACATGTTTTTGGCAAGCTGTTGGGTTAGTGTACTACCACCCTCCACCATGGAACGAGCCATGACGTCCTTAACCGCCGCACGCCCTATGGACCAGATATCCACGCCCTGATGATCGTAGAATCGTTTATCCTCCGTTGCAACAAAGGCTTGCTTCACCAGTTCTGGAATATCATCTTCTTTAACGGGTTCCAGCTTCTGAATGGATAGCTCCCCCATTAATTGGCCATTGCGATCATATACTTTTGAAGTTTCATTAATTGTGGTTTTGTCCTTGTTGGCTTTGAGCAGATTCTCACCACTCACCATAATAAATAGATATCCGCCAAGTGCACAGAATATGGCGATTGCCATTGTGAAAAACAGTGTCCATCCAACGCGTTTACCCGTAATTTTTTTCTTTTTAGAGGTCTTTGGCTTCGCTTTTTTGGATGACTTGTTATTGTTGTTGCGATTGTTAGACCTCGACAACGGATCGTTTGGCATGTTAACCTCCTGACTCCCTTTCGGTTGCATAATTTCTATTCGTCTTTAGGCTCAGGCATATATTAAACATAATTTGCCCGGAATGAAAAGAACAACCCTTTATTCAGGTTGCTCTGTTTCAATACCTATACTTGTAGACGAAATGGTTGGTGAAAAGGTTTCGTAATTTTTTTAAGCTTCGCCGCTGTTATCTTGCTGCATCAGCGATACGCTGCGTTGCGGCGTGAACGTGGAGATGGCATGCTTGTAGACCATTTGCTGGCGTCCGTCGCTGTCAATGACGATCGTAAAATTGTCAAATGCCTTGATCGTCCCGCGGATTTGGAAGCCGTTGGTCAGATAGACCGTAGCAGGAATATTTTCTTTCCGCAGTTGGTTCAAGAACGTATCTTGGATGTTGATGGACTTGTTCATTAGCCGTACCCCCATTGGTTCATTTGAATTCGTGTTCAAGTAATATTCAATATCGCTGAGTAGCTTTCGTGCTATTATATCATGAACAGTTTCATATAATCCACAAAAACCCCTTGTCTGTTATTTTACCCCCATTCTTGACGAGGTGAACAAATAGAAGACTTATCCATTATACACCGCTTGTCTGTTTTGCAAAAGAGGGACAAAATCTTCATTTTAAAGCACACTTATTCGTTGTTTGGAGAACTATTAATCTCTATCATCTGTTTTAGTGATAATTAAAAACCTCTACCCTTTTGATGACTAAAAGGTAGAGGTTTACATATCTTGATCTAATCGATGCCCGTCAGAAGAATACTAGTAATCGCTCAAATCAATCAAATTTTTGTGTAATCAATTCACTTATCTGCTTGTATTTCCCTTCAAAATCCTGGGTATCCGTCATGTCCACCCATTCAATATCCTTCATATGGCGGAACCAGGAAAGCTGCCGTTTGGCAAACCGACGCGTATCCCTCTTCAACCACTCCACCGCAGCTTCCCAACTCACTTCCCCTTGCAGGAACGCTGCAATCTCCTTATACCCCAGTCCTTGCATGGAAATATGACCTCTGGCCACTCCTCGTTCCAACAAAGATTTCACTTCATCTACCAGACCTTGTTCGATCATCAGATCAATCCGTTCTTCTACCCGGGCATACAACTTCTGGCGATCCATTGTCAAACCAACAATAAGAAGGTCATAAGGTGACTCTTTCTTCTGTACTGCCAGCTGATCAGACCACTTCTCGCCTGTGAGATGATGGATCTCAAGCGCACGCACAATTCGCCTTTGGTCATTCGGATGCAGACGATCCGCACTGACCGGATCAACTTCCCTCAATCGATCATGAAGGGCCTGAGCTCCATTTAGCTCAGCGTAGCTGAATTGTTCCTCCCTGAACGCTTCATCCGAACCACTATCGGAAAATTGGAAGCCGTAACATACCGATTCCACATACAGACCGGTGCCACCTACGATAAAAGGCATTTTACCACGTTCATGGATTTCACTAATTAATCGTGTGCAACTCTCCTGAAACTCGGCAACAGAGTATGGGTACTCTGGTTCATGAATATCAATGAGATGATGAGGTACACCCTTCATTTCTTCAGAGGTAATCTTGGCTGTTCCGATATCCATTTCACGATATACCTGCATCGAATCCCCTGAGATAATCTCACAATTGAAAGCTTGGGCAAGCTCGATGCTCATTCTTGTTTTGCCTACTGCTGTTGGTCCAACCAGCACAAGCAGTTTGGGTTTTGGTTTAACTTCCACGTTCAACATTAATCACTCCGTACAGGGTTTTTGCATTCGCCCGATCAAGTATTTCAAATCCGAGCCTTTCAAACTCCGCGCTGCCGCGCTTTTCTTTCATCACTACCCTTTTACGGGCGACCCGCCTCGCTTCCATAATGCTCTGTTCATCCAGTGCGTGAGCATTTGCATAATCTCGCAAGGGCTGTATAGCACTTGAATCCATCATCGGTTCACGGAACATGGGGTCAAAATATACGGTATCACAGCTTCGATCAGGCATGGACTTTAGTAACTCAAGATGATCCACATGCCGCAGATCTATGCGCCGGAAAGCCTCATCCACCAAGGGCTGATTGCTCTTATAATGAGACATGCCCTCCAGCAGCAGGGTATAGAGCGGTTGAGAACTTTCACAGGCGATGACTTGTCCACTCTTCCCAGCCGCAACCGAAAATACCAGCGCATCTGAACCAAGTCCAGCGGTACAATCAATAATGGTATCCCCTTCAAGTACCGCACCTGCTTCCAGCATGGGATCAGCTTCCCCTCTCAGAACACGTTTAGCGCGAACAAATCCCATACTGGGGTGAAATTCAAGCTCCGTTGCATCTTTGCGAAACAAGCGGGCTCTACCATTGAGTACCACTAGTATTTCATTGATACCATAATGTTCAATCAGTCTGGGTAAAGACGTTCTATTGCGCGGTACGTAGGTACCTCCTGTCGTTTCGGCGAGCTTACGCGCACGCTCCACCTGAGAGGCAATCTCCTTGTCACCGGTTGTAATGTACATAATGTCCCCCTAAATAGCTACATCACTCGTTTAAATAATTTTTCCAGATCATACGTTGAAAATGAAACCACAATCGGCCGCCCATGTGGACAAGTGTAGGGCTGACGACATGAACCCAGACGCTGAATTAGCACTTCCGCTTCCTGATCCGTGAGCTTCTGGTTGGCTTTGATGGACGCCTTGCAGGAGCACATAATGGATGCAGCTTCTCGCATCTTGGCTACATCTATGCTGCGTTCACTAAGAACCCATTCGGACATCTCTTCGATAATGTCTTTCTCATCCCCTTTGGGGAACCAGAACGGATGGGAACGCACACGGAACGTCTGTCCACCAAAATGCTCCAAAAATACACCTGCCTGCTCGAACCAGGCCAGCCTTGTTTTCAGCTTTTCCGTCTCCGAAGGTGTGAACTCCAGCGTAATAGGCAGCAGTAACTCTTGTGAGGCCTGGGCAGGATTTCCAAATTTCTCGTAATAGTACTCATAATTCACGCGTTCATGAGCGGCATGCTGATCAATCAAGTATAAACCTTGGTCATTTTGCGCGATCAAATACGTACCATGATGCTGTCCGATCAGACTCAGCTCCGGAAATGCAGGCATGGAAGCATCTGATTTAATGGCAGCAGCAAGTTTAGTAGCATCAGGCAGACCTGAAGTTTTCCACGTCCGTTCACTTCTCGCAATTGAAGACGGGTTATACGATGAACGAGCTTCCCTAACCGGTGAATATACGGAATCGGAGCGATAGGTAGCTGGTTTGCCTTCAGTCAGCGGTTTCTCTGTTGCTCCACGAGCTCCACCATCTTGAGAAGAGAAGTCAGGCTTTGGAGAAGCTTCGGAAGAACTTGTACTTACATCTTTAGTACCTTCCTGCATGTTAGCGGTTGTCTGCCCCCCATCATGACTTGTCCCCTTCTGCAAAATATCCCCGTTCCAACTTTCTAACTGCTCAGGGTGGTGTGTAACTTCAGGTGGAGCTTCGGGTAACGGCACTGTCTGTCCCCGTTCAGATCCTGGTTGTACTGCGGAGACATCCGCCGGAGCATCCAAATCCAGATCATCATCTTCCGTAGTCAACTTTAACAATGCCTTAGAAGGTTTCCCGAGTGGACCTTGTTGCCCATATCCTTCTGCATCAGATGCATCTTTCAGCGGACCACGTGGAAAGAGAAATTGTCCTGAATAAAGGAACTATCGTCTCCACGTCGAATCTGCTGTTTTTTGACCTGAGGAATCAATACCTCCTGCCGGAGTATCCCCCGCAACGTCGTTTCTATGAATTCATACAGTTCTGGTTCCTTGCTGAAGCGAACCTCCAACTTGGCCGGATGCACGTTCACATCCACAAGGGATGGATGCATCTCCAGTTGCACCACGACAAGTGGGAAACGGTTAATGGGCAGCAAGGTATGGTAGGCTTTGAGAATCGCCTGATTGAGACCGTAATTGCGAACAAATCGCCCATTAACAATGGTTGACATACCACCACGGTTCGCTCGTGTCCATTCTGGCAGGCTGATCAGCCCACTCACCCGGTAATCCAGACTTTCTCCCTGGATGGGAAGCATCGCTTTGGCAGCACTTGTACCATAGATCGCTGCAACCACTTGCAGCAGATCGCCGTTGCCCAACGTCTGAAGCAACACATTCTCATTATGGCGCAGTCTGAACGAAATGTTTGGATGAGACATCGCCATCCGGTAAAGGACATCTGATATATGTCCCAGTTCCGTCTGGATCGTTTTCATATATTTGAGTCTGGCTGGTGTATTGTAAAATAGTTCTTTCACTGCAAAATCTGTACCTTGGGGTGAGGTTGCATCTTCATGAGAGACAAGGTTCCCGCCTTCAATTACAATGCGGCGCCCCCGCCCGTCATTGTCACTTGCCGACAATACCTCTACCTTGGATACTGCGGCAATACTCGCCAGGGCTTCTCCACGGAATCCAAGACTTGTGATCTGGAACAGATCTCGGCCATGGGCTATTTTGCTGGTCGCATGACGATAAAAGGCAGTTTCCATATCCTCTGGCTCGATACCTGACCCATTGTCTTTGACACGAATACTGAGGAGTCCGCCCTCTTCCACTGTTACTTCAATCTTGGTGGCGCCTGCATCCACCGAGTTTTCGAGCAACTCTTTGACAACTGAAGCAGGCCGTTCAACCACTTCACCCGCCGCGATCTGGTTGGCAATATGTTCATCTAGCACATGTATTTTCGCCACAGGTTTTCCCCTCCCTTATACTCAGGATAATTGCTGTGCCTTCAATTTGAGATCATTCAATATCTGCATCGCCTGAAGAGGCGTCATATTCATGACATCGATATCTTTCATCGTACGGATGAATTCTCGTGCTGGTTTATCCACCGCAACTACATCCGGTTTCGTTGCCACATTCGGCTCTTCATCCCCAAAGATGGACAGTTGAACCACATCCGAATGGCTTGCACTGGACTGTACTTTGCTGTTTGATTTCTTGGTATGTTGCTTCCCGGCCGACTCTTCAATAGAAGGTGTGTACTCTGCACTCTCCACAATCTCGTGTTCCCGGATCAATGGTGCTGAATCCGTGTGCTGGAATTCTCCACCTTTTAATTTCAAGCCTGCTTCCTGCTTCTCGTTTCCGATATATTCACTACCCACCGCTACTTGCGCAGCCGCATGTTCGAATCCATGCAACAGTCCATTCGCCCGTTCAATAATGCTATCAGGCAGACCTGCAAGGCGTGCACAATAGATACCATAACTGCTGCTGGCTGCCCCGGCAATCAATTTGCGCAGGAAATTAACTTTGTCACCACTCTCCTGTACCGCCATCGAGTAGTTGGCCAGCTTGTCCAGACTCTCCTCCAGATGAGCAAGCTCATGGAAATGAGTTGATACAAGGGCTTTACAGCCAATGATATCATGTACATATTCAATAACAGACTGAGCAATGGCCATACCTTCGCTGGTCGACGTTCCCCGTCCCAATTCATCGATAATAATCAGACTGCGTGGTGTGGCTTTGTCCGTCATGACCTGAATGTCGGCCATCTCCACCATGAATGTGCTTTGTCCACCAATGAGATCATCCGCGGCACCGATCCGTGTGAAAATGCGATCCATGATCGGCACTTCCGCCTGACCCGCAGGCACAAAACAACCTACTTGCGCCAAAATGGAGATTAAAGCGACCTGTCGCATATACGTACTCTTACCAGCCATGTTCGGACCCGTAATCAGCAGAATACGTGCCTCTTCCTTGGTCATTGCTGTGTGATTGGCAATAAATGCACCATCTCGCATGACCGCCTCAACGACCGGATGGCGTCCTTCTTCCACAACCAGATCATAACCGTCGGTCAACGTAGGCCGTACAAAGTTTCGCTCAGCACTAATCACCGCAAAAGATTGATACACATCAATTTCCGCTACCAGTTCAGCCAGTTTTTGCAGTCTTGCGATCTCTTGGTTCAGCCGCTCGCGCAGCTCTGCGAACAGCCCATACTCAATATCAACCATTTTGTCCTGAGCTTCCAGAATCAGCGTCTCTTTTTCCTTCAACTCCGGCGTGATGTAACGTTCTGCATTGGCAAGTGTCTGTTTACGTTCATAACGTCCCTCTGGCAACGCGGACAGATTGGACTTGGTGATCTCGATATAATAACCAAATACTTTGTTATATCCAATTTTCAGCGATCGAATGCCTGTCGCCTCACGCTCTCTCGCTTCCAGCTCGGCAATCCACTGTTTCCCGTTAACCGAAGCCTCACGCAATTCATCCAGACGTTCATGGTACCCTTCACGAATCAGACCTCCATCCCTTACCGATACCGGCGGTTCGTCCACAATGGCTTGCCCGATGGCTTCACGCAGATCATTGCAATCATCCATCGTTTCGGCAATATGTTGCAATGTTGCGGAAGATGATCCTGCGCAATGCTGACGAAGTCCTGGAATTTTCTCCAGCGATGACTTGAGCGCATTCAGGTCACGACCATTGGCATTACCAAACGCAATCCGGCCTACCAAGCGCTCCAGATCATAGATGTCTTTGAGTTCTGCCCGCAGGTCCTCACGCAATATAAACTGGTTGTACAGCGTATCCACTGCTTCAAGACGCTCATTAATCTTCCCTTTTTGCAATAATGGCTTATCGACCCAGCGACGTAGCATTCTTGCACCCATGGACGTCTCGGTCCGATCAAGCAACCAGAGTAATGAACCTTTTTTGGAGCGTTCACGCACGGTTTCCACCAATTCCAGATTCCGGCGGGTAAACGGGTCCAAGATCATGTAATGATCGGGCTCATACGTTGAGATTTGAGTTAATTGTCCCAGAGAACGTTTCTGAGTCTCACTCAGATAGGAGAAAAGACGTGCAATACACGCTTGACGTTCAGGCTCTAATCTTGCCCACACACCCTCGCCAAACTGCTGACGGACCAGATCTTCCTTATTCTTTGTCCACGCCGTGTAGACCACCGGGCGACCGATTGGAGATGCCTCGGCTTCTACCGTTTCAAGCAGTGTTGCATCCCCCACCAGCTCCGATGGTTCGTAGATGCCGATTTCATCTTTAAGCCATTCCTTGGAATAGGGCACCGATGTCACATACAACTCCCCCGTTGACAGATCACAGGCCGCGAGCGCGAGCGTATTTTGATTACCTGTAAGACAAACCATGTAGTTGTTGGACTTGTCCCCTAGTGTTTTGCCTTCCATTACCGTTCCGGGTGTAACCACACGAACAATTTCACGTCGTACCATGCCCTTGGTTACACTTGCATCCTCCATCTGTTCACATATCGCAACTTTATATCCTTTTTCAATCAGACGCTGTATGTAATTGTCAGCCGAATGATAAGGTACACCGCACATCGGAATTTTGTCATCCGTACCTCCGTTACGTGCGGTCAGTGTGATCTCAAGTTCACGAGCAGCATTAATCGCATCCTCGAAGAACATTTCATAGAAGTCACCCAGTCTAAAAAATAGAAAAGCATCTTGTGCTTCGGCCTTCACTTGCAAATATTGTTGAATCATTGGCGTATACTGAGCCATGATGAATATCCTCCATCCCGTTCCTATAATGTCAGGAAGAAACGCGCCCTGGAAGGACAATAAGACGGTCAGGCACCGTGTTTGCGCCTCCGCCTTATGTGTTGGCTAATCGCCACTTCCTTCAAGGGTTGCTGCTCCATATCTTCCGTAGCTCTCACTTATAAAAGACTTGTTTCTTATTATATCAAAAAAACGTCCGTACTTCATGAACCTGCCCGAATATTCCAGAGTTTACGGATATCTCGGCTCTCATCCCAGGTTCTTCCCAGTTTTAATTGAAGAATTAACGGAGACGCATACCGTTCATAACGTGCATATCCATCCAACCTCTTCAGATCATCTACGAGGGCTGGAATGTGTTCCTTGATCACTTCGCGCTTTCCTTCATAAAAAGCGGTATGAACCTCAGCTTTTGCCAACGGACGCTGCCGTAATTGAGTATATCCGCTGGCGATCAGACCTGCCAAGGCCACAACACCTTTCGCAACAAGGGGTGACACAAGAAAGCTGGGTAACGTACGATACTCAAACCCACCATAGGATTTAAGGCGAAAATCACCAAGTGCTCCATAACGGGGTCGTCTTCCCGATCCACGGGGGTCCTGAAGAAATGCCAGTGGCAATGCCAGATAATTGTCCAGTGCACGAAGCAGTTCCCCGGTAAGATTCACGCCGCTAAAATGAATATGTCCGCCAAGAGGTAAACCCCGCTGTGGCATCCCTCCTGCCTGCCAGATGAGCGAGTGGTCACTGATGCTGCGGGAAGCTGCTGCGAATGCCCTCATCAGATGAGCCAGCAGTTCTCGTGGTTCGGAGCTGGGAGCGGGTCTCAGTTCGGCAACCGGATATATCCGCCGTCCACCAATCGTCACGGAATCACAGCCTGCCATTCCGGTACGTTCAAGAAATCTGGAGGCGGGTACGATTTTGGATTCCGGCATCTGCACCAGAAGAAACTCCGGGTCCATGCCGAGTATTGGAGTGGGTCTGTGACTCACTTCCTCATCCAGCAGTTCCTGATGCTGCTTCCAGCTTTCCCTATAGGTAGCAGCAAGGTTGGTCACCCCTTTCCAGGGACCCGGATCGATCGAAATCACTGCACATCCGCCGTTCCCTGAGGATTCCATTCGAACAGCTCCATGATCCAGTCCTAGCGTATACAGCGTTTTGATCGCAAGTCGTTCTACGCGCTTGAACAAGGTTGAACTCGCTTCACGCTCCAACAGCGTTTCCTGTGCTCCTCCCATGCCACTCGTATCCTTGCGTTTGATCCGGATCGCCTGCAGACAACTTATCTCTACGTCATAGCGTACACGCAAGCCTGGTTCACGTTTGCGCCGATCGTGCAGTGACAATACTTCAATGCCTGCCTGTTTCAAACGTTCTGCACGTTCTCCTGAAGTCATCCTTTCATATCTGCGCAGCGCTTCCTCCGCTTGTTCCATCACATTCATTACGTCCCCCCTCCCGGATCATGCAACTAAAATAAAAATAACCCCGCAATGCGGAGCCTTCCCGTGAAAGGTATTCCAGGCACATTGCGAGGCTCGTTACCACCCATTTTTCAATATTTAAGAAGAAAGAGGGCTTACGCCCTCTTCACCGCGCCTTCTGGCGCATATGATACCTTAGGTTATCAAAAACAGGCGTCAAACTCACAGTTCATCGTCGAGCAGATCGGGATCAAGATCGTCATAATCTCCATCGCCACTGCCAAAGTCATAGTCCTTGTCTTCGTAATCACCGCAACCATCTGTGCAGACCTTCACACAAACTTTGGTTTCGGCGACGAGTTCCACAGCGAATTCCCGTTCAACCCGGATAATTACACTGCTTCCACCTGCTGATACTGTGGCTTCCACACAGCTGGGTTCCTGCGTTGCATCCGCAGATACCTCCACTGTGGAAGTCCGGTGTTTCGGGTCCAGATAGGACAATGGCACATGTTCTACATACGAGACCGTTTCTTTGGCTACATCCGTCTGCGAATTCTTGTCGTAGGAATACCAAATGTTGATATCGTAAGTACCAATAACTTCAATTCCGTCACCCGCTGATACGGCTTCATATTGGTGGTTGATAATCCAAGCCCCCAAAATACTTGTCGGACCATTTGGCGGAGTCACGGTATGTGTTACGGTAGAGAACTTACGACCCTTGCCGCAGATCGCCTTCGTGATAATCTCTCTACATTGATGTTTATGACTCAATGACATCTTTAAACCTCCTCCATACAATCATTCACTACAAGTGTATGCAGGGCATTCGTCTAGGGTGACAACTATTTTCTATTATTCGTTTGTAGATTGGGACCGGTCTGATATTGGGGACGGTGCTTTGTCCTTCTTCGCGACTTTCAGATACAGCGCGAGTTCACGGCACAACTGGAGAATTGCGGAACGAATCTCGAATTCTTCCCTTGTATCCGGCAGCTCCATACGTTTGAATTCTTCTTGCACATTCGCAAGAAGTTTTTCAGTTCGTCCGGTGTAGGATTCAGTAAGTACATCCTGACTGAGCTGATCGAACAGCTCCGACACCATTTCCGCATGTGGCATCTTCTGATAGATCTGGGACACCAGATGCATCATGTGCTGGATGGAGTCGAGCTGCGTTTTGCGCATATAAAAGTAGACGCTCCATTCCTCATTCGGATGAATCACCTGATTTTCCAGAGAACGCTTGGCTGCATCAATACCGCCCAGAATCGCTTTATCTGCTTCAATCAGTTCTCTACCCGCCCATGCTTCATTGGGATTACGCAGCGTCGCCGCGAATTCTTTGAAAATCTTCGAAAAGAGTTCATCAATTCGTTTGCGAATGCGCAGCATCTGTGGATCCGCTGCCGGCATATAGGCCAGGTTCACCGCCATTGCAGAACCAAGACCAATCAGTAACAAAGCAATTTGTACGAGGACAACATTCACGTCCATCTCTCCGCCGCTGAACACCCGAAACACAACGACTGAACCTGTTACAATACCTTCCTTGAAGCCCACCCGGACAATAACCGGGAATGCAATCAATATGTATACGGCCAACACCCAATAATGGAAGCCTAGAAAGTGAAAAAGTACACTTGCAAATAAAAGTCCAACTACTGAAGCAAAGAACCTCGCCGATATGGTGCGAATACTTCGTTTTCTCGTTACATCCACCCCAAGAATAGCAAGCAATCCCGCAGATGTTGGTCCTGGCAAGCCGCACCAGTCCGCAATCAGCACGGCCATTAGTGCGGCGATTGCGGTTTTAATTACCCTAAAACCCATTTAACATTCCATCTCCTCTAAGCTGCAAAAAAATTCTTAGCCAGCTCGTCGCCTCATTCATTTATCATGACTAGTATGTCTCATCCAAATGTAAACTAGACGACATCAACCGACATGCGCATGCATGCCGGTCACAGCAACACGCCCCGAATGAGGGACGCTGGCAAGTTAGATCGTTGCGACAGAACCTCAAGGCCCTCTTCTCCAATCATCGCATTCATTCCGGATCTGCGCGGAATATTCATACTAAATATGGTACTTGATTTTACGGTATCGGGCAACGTGACACCCCTTGTGAAATTGTATACATATCATACCCGGTCACATTACGAGTAAAACCCTTCCGAATCACCTGCGGCCAGCCAGCATTTTGCGTTCTGCATAGACAACAAGTTGGTACATGGCTGTTGCAACTGCAGCAATAATTAACAGACTTGATAATACAAGTGTGAAGTTGAATACTTGGAATCCGTAGATAATCAGATAACCGAGCCCTTGTTTGGCGACCAGAAACTCACCCACAATTACACCCACCCAGGCCATGCCCACGTTTACTTTCAAAGTGGACACAATCGCCGGAAAAGAAGCAGGCAATACAACTTTCGTAAAAATTTCGGAACGATCTCCACCAAACGTACGAATGACTTTAATATAATTGGGATCCACTTCATTGAAGCTGTTATACACGACCAGTGTCGTAATAATGACCGTGATGGACAATGTTGTCATAACAATGGCTGTAAAACCAGCGCCAAACATAACAATAAAGATCGGGCCAAGCGCTACCTTTGGCATACTGTTGAACACAACCATATAGGGGTCCAGCACCTTGGACAAAAAAGGAGACCACCAAATTAAAACCGCAAGCAAGGTTCCAACGAGTGTTCCCAGTAAAAAACCAACTGCTGTTTCCCCCACGGTTACCCCAACATGTGCCCACAACTCGCCACTAGCGATGTCCTTGCCGATCTGGGCAAAAATCTTACTCGGATAACTGAATAACAGTACATCAATCCAACGGAGTCTGCCTGCCACTTCCCATAACAAAAACATACATACCAGCATGGATAATTGTACGGCAAGCACTTGATGTCGCCATCTGGCCATCTGCTGAATATGGTTCCGATGCAGTTGCCCCATCCATTCGTCACGCTTTTCCTGCTTCGGATTCGTTTGATTCACGCGTCTTTCTCACCTCCCCCGGACTGATCCAGTTCACTCCATAACGCCTGAAACAACGCATTGAATCCTTCTTGCTCCCTGGCATGGAAGGGCTGAGCCTTCCGAATTCCATCGGGGATGATAAACTCACGACGGATGCGGCCGGGATTACGATCAAGCACAATGACGCGGTCACTGACCGCTATGGCTTCAGACAAATCATGGGTGACGAGTACAGAGGTTTTTCCAAATTGTTTTAACGTGTCCGAGACCAGATCCTCCAATTGCAGCTTGGTTTGATAATCGAGTGCTGAGAATGGTTCATCCAACAATAAAATTCCTGGGTCTGTCGCCAGCGTGCGCACCAGGGCTACTCGCTGTCTCATGCCTCCTGAAAGCTCTGAAGGGTACTGATTCTCCGTTCCGGCCAAGCCCATACTTACCAGTAGTTCCCGTACACGCTCACGACTCCGTTCATCCAGTCTGCCTGTCAGTTCAAGACCGATCAATGCATTATCCAGAATGGTCCGCCATGGAAACAGATAGTCCTGTTGAAGCATATAACCAATCTGTGCTGAGGGGCCGCCAACGAGTTTGCCTTTAACCTTAACTTCTCCTCGCGTGGGTGTGAGCAGCCCGGCGATGATCGACAACAATGTTGTTTTACCGCATCCACTCGGTCCAACCAGACTGACGAACTCTCCTTTTTGGATCTCCAGACTCAAGTCCTCAATCACCAAGGAAGCTTCCCGCTCGCTGACGTATACTTGAGAGATCCCCTCCAGTCGGATCACACTTTCGGATTCAGGCATTCTGCTCACTTCCTTTCCTGAATACCCATTACTTTGATTTCGTAACTTCTTCCGCATAGGCATTATCCACAATGGCGTTCAAATCCACGCGTTCTTTCAGCTCGCCGGCGGCACTCATGACATCAAGCAGATTGTTCCACTCTTCCTCATCAATGATCGGGTCCGTTGCATAGCTGCCCTGTTCCTTATAACGGTTTACACTACTGATCAAAATGGCTGAATCGATGTCTTTGAAAAAAGGAGAAATGACCTCCGCAATCTCTTCAGCACTGTGGGAATCTACCCATGCCTGCGCTTTGTGCAGACCATTCGTAAATTTCTGTACGATATCCTTATTGTCATTCAGATAACTCTGTTTCGTCATGAAGACGGTATAAGGCAGACGACCACTTTCTGTTCCAAACGATGCAACAACCTTGCCCCGATCTTCTTGTTCAAAGATGGATGCCTGGGGCTCAAACAGTTGAACATAATCTCCCGTACCTGAGGCGAAAGCAGACGCAATGTTGGCAAAGTCCACATTTTGAATCAGCTCCAGATCACTTTGCGGATCAATGCCGTGTTTGTTCAGTGCGAACTCCCCTGCCATTTGCGGCATGCCGCCTTTGCGCTGACCGAGAAATGTGGAATCCCTCAGTTGCTCCCAATCGAAGCTACCTTCTGTGTTACGAGCGAACAGAAATGTACCATCCGTCTGGGTGAGCTGGGCAAAGTTAATGACCGGATCTTCCGCTCCCTGCTGATAGACGTATATGGACGTCTCCGCTCCTACCAGTGCGATATCCACTGAACCTGCGAGTAATGCCGCCATCGTTTTGTCACCGCCAGCAGTCGTCTGAATATCCACCTCAAGTCCCTGCTCTTCAAAAAAACCTTGAGCCACAGCCACATATTCCGGTGCGTAAAATACCGAACGAGTCACTTCGCCAATCGTAATCTTGGCCTCATTCTCTTCCTTATTACAGCTGGTGAGCGCCACAATGATAATCAGCAGAATAACGATGCCCCGGACGAACCATGGCGTGTATTTCATGTTGTTTCCCTCCTTCACTGGTTTCAGCAGTTTCTCTCTATTATGGATATGCCGATGCCCAACAAAAGGTTAAGAACTTAAATGCAAAAAAGAGCCGGGCAAGGATGCCCGACTCTTCAGCTCTTCGAAATGTTATTCAATATGTTATTTATGGGTTACCTACAGCTTGTAAATCTCGGCGTATTTGGCTTCCAGATAATCGGCCAGATAATCCGGGTTCAACTCTTCACCCGTTACGGCAACAATCAATTCGGAAGGTGTGCGACTTTTGCCATACCGATAGATCTTGTCTGTAAGCCATTCCTTAATTGGAATCAGATTACCTTCGGCAATAAGAGTATTAAACTCCGGCATTTCCTTGCGCAATGTATGTAGAATTTGAGCTGCATACATATTACCCAGAGAATACGAAGCAAAGTAACCAAAGTCACCACCAGACCAGTGAACATCCTGAAGAACGCCGTCTCCATCATTCGTTGGCATAATACCGAGGTATTCCTTGTATTTTGCATTCCAGGTATCCGGGAGGTCTTTCACTTCCAGACCATCGTTGAATAACATTTTCTCGATCTCATACCGGATAATAATATGCAGGTTATAGGTCAGTTCATCCGCTTCAATCCGAATGAGTGAACTCTCCACCCGATTGATTGCACGATAGAAATCTTCCAGTTCAACCTCGCTCAGTTGCGGGAAATGCTGCTGCAAATCTTTATAATAACGTGTCCAGAATGGCAGGCTGCGACCAATCATGTTTTCCCAAAGACGGGACTGTGACTCATGAATCCCCATGGACGTTCCTTCGGCAAGAAGGGTACCCGCCAGACTGTCATCAATATTTTGCTCGTACAGGGCATGTCCGCCCTCATGCAGTGAACTGAAGACTGCGCTTGCTACATCATCTTGCAGATAATGTGTTGTGATCCGCACATCACCCGGGTTAAGACCCGTTGCAAAAGGATGAACACTCTCGTCCAATCGTCCAGCTTCAAAGTCATAGCCCATTTGTTCCAAGATGAACAGACTGAATTTTTCCTGCTGTTCGGTGTCAAACAACTGATTCAGAAACTCTGTATTTGGCTTGTTTTCTGAAGCATTGATCTTCTCTTGCAAAGGTACCAAACGTGCTTTGAGGCGAGCGAACACAGCGTCCACTTTCTCAACCGTCAGATCTGGTTCATACATATCAAGCAACGTATCATAACGTGTATCCTTCACACCCCAATAATCAATAAACTCCTGTTTGAGCTTAACGATATCTGTCAGATATGGGGAGAATCCGGCAAAATCACTGTTATGCTTGGCATCTTCCCATGCCGTTTCTGACTTGGCCGTGAGCACGGTATATGCTTGCACTTTCTCAGGTGGTACAGACTGACTGCGATCATATTCTTTCTTGCAATCTTCAACCTGACGACGATCTATATCTTCGAGCTGTTCCAATACCGCTGGAGTCGTTAATGCATCCAGGTAAGTCTTCATGTCAGCCGAGGTTTGCAGCTTGAATGCTTCGGTGGACAACATACCCAGCGTCTCCGAACGTGTCGGAACGCCTTTTTTCGGCGCACCTGTGCGCAGATCCCAGTGAAGCAAACCAATGGCTTCATGATAGCTCTTAATTTTACGAGCCAGATTACGGAAGGATTCCAAATGTTCCTGTGTTTGTTTATCCATTGTTATCGTTCACCTCTTCAAAAAAAATGTTATACCCTATTGATGATACTTTTTGCATTGCGTATAATCAACTTTTAACAGATGAAAATTGCATTGTTCTCCTAAAGATACGTGTTCAAAAAGTCTGGTTTTCATTACCAAGAAGATAGAAATGGCGTTCAACTTCGATGCTGATGATGCCCTCAGGCATGATTTGTAATCAAAAGTGGACTTTTTGAACAACCTCTAAAGGGTTGGAGTAATGCCATCTGCTGACCGTGAAATACTATTAAAGCAAAGGCGCGTAGGACAAGCTGCATCATATGCAAGTGGCCGTGCTCGTCGTATTGGATAACAGGAGGCAATGGACATGAACAACATTCAAGAGATTTTGGCTTACAACAAATCATTTGTCGAGACCAAAGAATACGAAAAGTATACGGCTGGCAAGTTTCCAACCAAAAAGATGGTTATCATCACTTGTATGGATACACGTCTGGTGGAATTGCTGCCCAAGGCTATGAACTTGAAAAACGGTGATGTGAAAATCATCAAAAACGCAGGCGCAATTATCTCTCAGCCTTTCGGGAGTGTAATGCGTAGTGTACTTGTCGCCATCTATGAACTGGGTGCAGATGAAGTCCTGGTAGTGGGACATACGGAATGTGGTATGGCTTCCCTTCACGCTGAGACCATGATTGGACATATGGTAGAGCGTGGTGTATCGGAAGAAGTCATGACTACTCTGGAGAATTCGGGCATCCGTTTGCAAAAATGGTTGCGTGGGTTTGACAGCGTCGAAGAAGGGGTAAAACATACTGTGGAAGTGATCAAGAAGCATCCTTTACTTCCTCCCAATGTACCCGTCCACGGCATGGTTATCGATTCTGCCACAGGTGAGCTTGATCTTGTCGCTGAGGGGTATGGACAACAGGCATCTCTCTAAATGGTTTGGAGTGCGGACCTTATGGTTCGCACTTTTTTTGTCTAAATTAAGGCAGTTGTTCTGTCAGGTTGTCAAACCATACAGTTTCAGTGTACACTTTTTATGAAAGCGGTCAAAGAAAGTAAAAACGATTGTTCTCTCTGACCTAGCCCTAATATTAAGGAGACATGTGCATGAACATACTTTCCTACGGATTGCTCGGGCTTCTTACCCGCGAGGAGTCATCGGGCTATGATCTGATGCTGAAAATCCAGCCACATTGGCAAGCGAAACACAGCCAGATCTACCCACTCCTGTCCAAGATGGAAAACGATGAGTTATTGGCCTCCCGCTGGGTACAACAGTCTGACAAACCGGACAAGAAAATGTACGCAGTTACGGAAAAAGGCATTGAAAAGCTCTTGGAATGGATGATTACTCCTGTTACCGCACCGGTTACACGCGATGAATTTAATTTGCGTATTTTGTGTGTTGGCATAGCGGAAGACGGAAGCATGAGACGCATTCTGAATGAGCGTAAAAGCTGGTTCATGGAACGCATACGTTATTTCGAGGATCTGAAGTCACGTATACCTCAGGATAATCTTCGTGTAGGCAACCGAGATTTTGGAAGCTACATCCTGGTACAAAAAGGGTTAATGCACGCACAAACAGGCCTGGAATGGTGTCATTGGGTTACCCAATTGCTTGATGGCCAAGCTGCAATTCAAGACCCAAGTCCAAGCGTTTCAGAAATTTAATAAAATTTGAAACGTTCCTGCAAGTTGACCGTATTACATGAGTAAGGCCCATTTTTGGGCGATTCAAACAAATTAATCGGGGGGTTACGATCTTTACAATGAAGAAAAAATTTGGAGTTAAACATCTAATGATGGTATTTATGGCCTTTACATTATTGTTCGCAACAGTGGGAGTAACGAATCCGGATTCAGCGGATGCTAGACGTGGTGGCGGATTCAAATCCGGTACAAAAAGTTATACCAACACTCCTAAGAAATCCGACTCCAACAGCAACGTGAATCAATCCAATTCCGGTAATAACTCCGGTACTGGTGCAGCTGCAACCCGTGGTGGTGGATTCTTCGGCGGTGGCGGCGGATTCATGAAAGGCATGATGCTTGGTGGTCTTGCTGGTATGATGTTTGGCGGATTGTTCGGTGGCATGGGCGCTCTGGGTAACATCCTTGGATTGCTCGTGAACGTTGCAGCAATCATGTTGATTGTTATGCTGGCTATGGCACTCTTCAGAGCCATCTCCAATCGTCGTAAACCTGCAGCGGATGGTCGTTATGACCGTCGCAATGATCGTGATGATGACCGTAACAGAAACGGACGGTACTAATCTCTATGGTTCTGAGCATGGATGAAATTGTGAATGCAATCTGTATTCATATGGCAGAACGTAAGGGTGTACGTCCAACCGATGTGAACGTAGAACTGAGTTGGGAAGAAGATACCGGTTATTCCGCTGAAGTTTGGATCCAAGGCCGTAGTCAATATCTGGTGGAGTCCAATATGATTGAAGCGATTCTTCGCTACCTGCACAGTGAATACAACATCCGGGCGTACCGTGAGAACGTACGACTTGATCTGGATGAAGAGATCACAGCGATCGTTAATCAATAAAATAGGTCAATCACTGGCCTGATATACGAAAGACCGTCTCCGCTCTGTCGCCTGACAGAGCTGGAAGACGGTCTTTTTGTTTCTGTATTTGTAGCTTTATTTGTGTGTCTATTGTAGTCTCTATACGTTTTTGTGTTACGTTCTAATACTCAGACACTACGATTGAAGTTTAACCAAGCTGTAGTTCTTCTTACCTTTACGGATAATGATGAATTTACCGCCAATGGCATGCTCTGCCGACACCGTAAATTCAAGCTCCGTGATCTTCTCACCATTCATGGAAATCGCACCTTTGGTGACATCCTCACGCGCCTGGCGTTTGGATGGCTCCAGACCCAGATCTACGAGCCAGTCGACGATATTTTTCGCTTCGCCGTCCGTTTCAAATGTTGGCATTTCCTTGAAACCCTGCTCAATTTCATCTGCTGTCAGAGAACGGATATCACCACTGAACAGCGCCGCTGTAATACGCTTGGCCTGTTCGAGCATTTCTTCGCCGTGAACGAATTTTGTCATTTCTTCCGCGAGTGCTTTCTGTGCTTCACGTCTGTGCGGCTCTGTCTCTACCTTTTCAGCCAAAGCTTCAATTTCTTCTTTGCTCAGGAATGTAAAGTATTTCAAGTATTTAATGACATCCCGGTCATCTGTATTCGCCCAGAACTGGTAGAACTCAAATGGTGTCGTTTTGTTCGGATCAAGCCAGATTGCCCCGCCAGCTGTTTTACCAAATTTGGTACCGTCGGATTTGAGCATGAGCGGAATGGTCAGACCGTACGCCTTCGCTTCAGATCCTTCTTTTTTACGAATCAGATCAAGACCACTCGTGATATTCCCCCATTGATCCGAACCGCCGATTTGAAGCTGTACATCTTCGTTCTGGAACAGGTGCAGGTAGTCGAGTGATTGAAGGATCTGGTATGAAAACTCGGTGAACGAGATTCCGCCTTCCAGTCTGCTCGCAACGACATCCTTAGCAAGCATTGTGTTGAGGTTAAAGTTTTTGCCGTAGTCACGCAAGAATTCAATGACATTGATTTTGTGTGTCCAATCGTAGTTGTTCACCATGCGAACCTGATTATCACCGTCTGTTACGAACAACTTCTTCATCTGCGCTGTCAGTGCATCCACATTCTCCTGCACTTGCTCCATCGTTTGCAAAGAACGTTCTGCCTGACGACCACTTGGATCACCAATCGTACCTGTAGCTCCACCAATCAGAATGACCGGACGATGTCCTGCCAGTTGAAAACGTTTCAGCATCATGAATGGAATGAGATGTCCGATATGCATGCTATCACCCGTAGGGTCAACGCCGCAGTACAGTGAGACTGATTTGGTTTCAGTCAATTCACGCAGTCCCTCTGCATCCGTCTGCTGGTTAATGGCGTCACGCCACTGTAGTTCATCAATAATATTCATTTGTATAACCCCTTTTCTATCCTCAAGATTCAGTCATGATCTACGTTAAATTACGAAATTACACGCTGGAACGGCTTTTTGGGACACAAAAAAATCGCCTCCTTGTCTTCATTAGACACAGGGACGATTATCATAACCGTGGTACCACCCAAATTGCATGGACAACACGTAACCTTAACACGTTATCCATACCACTTTTGGCAATATATCGTTTGCCCATCCGCTTGGCATTACCCAAGTACTCCAGAGTGTAATTCGCAGCCCTTGTATGTATCAGGTTCCATCAACCCCTGACTTTCTGTAACAGGGACAAAGCCGCTACTGCGCTCTATCAACGTGATTCATGTATTCAATTTATAGCAAGTATAGCCGAACGTTTCAGTCATTGCAAGACCAAGTATGCAATCTTTGAACAGAACAACGGATGCACATTGGAAACCAGATTATATGATCATCATGTTCAATTTTCCGTGATAATAACCATAGGCTTTCTCCGCGATCTGATCCTCATTATTCCAAAATTGCTGATCCAGCTCATCTAACTGGCGTTCTTGTTCCTTTGTCAGTAATTTAGGAATGTCCCACAGTTCAGTAAGCCTTTCATCCTCTTTCAAGTGCTCGATACAGCCGTATGCTGACGTTATAATCTCCACGACTTGAGTCGCACCAATGATATGTAACGCCCGCAACGCGTAACGATATACCTCTTCCCCCCAGTTACAAAAAAACTGTATAAAACCGCCATTAAAGACATCCGCCTCTAACAGCCATAAAGCAGCAATGTCCTGCTCGTTCGAAGTCAACGATGCCCAGCCCTGTTCTGATTCATTCTTTTTTTCGACAAATAACACAGCATAGTCATACCATACGTCATTAATATCTTGCTCGCTTATTTAACACACCTCACTTTTCTTTATGTCATGCCCTCTAACTCCTGACGTTTACCCGTCTGATGCCAATGTAAATACGGAATACCGATCTGCTGGAAGGCTTCCAGAACACCCCTGTTCAGGTCCTTCATCACATCATTTGTATAGTTCAAATGCGTCTCTTTATTATCCACGCCATGTCGTTCCAACAATCCTACATGCGTCGCGGTGAAAATAATATCTTCCAGCAACCAATAGATGACTTCATCCGGCTGTTTCACCCGTTTCTCCAATGAGACGAGACCACGTTCGTATATTCGAACGATATACGTATATTCTCCACTCTCTACATAAGGCACACCATCCCATTTAAAGCTCTCAAACAAGCGGTTAACATAGTTCTGCATCTGTTCCCTAGGGAAAGATGTACGCTCTAAAAGCTGTAAAAGGATGTCTGCCAATTGTTGTTTGCTTAACATGTTGGACATGAATGCACCTGCCTCTGTAAAAGTAAATCTCTACTTCTCTAATTATTGCATGATAATCTCCGAATTCAATGCCCACGATGGATTTTAACATCGATGACAGAATGAAAAAATGAAAAGACTGCCCAAGGCAGCCTCTTCATTCCATACTGTTCAATCAAGTTCCACAAAAAGTCTGATACGAAGTATTGCACTGTGCTGGCAGTTCGGCATATTCAGCCTGCTCAGGTGAGTGCGCGAACGGGTCTGAAAGAACTGCCAAAAGCTTCTGCATCACGCTAAGATCTCCGTGGTTCTCCGCTTGCTCAAGGGCTTCCTCGACCCGATGATTTCGGGGAATTACGGCTGGATTGCTTGTTTTCATCAACTGTCGAGAGACTTCCTTCTCCTCTTGCTGTCTGTCCAATCTTGCTTGCCACCGTTCATTCCATTCAGCAAATTCTGGCGTGCCAAACAAAGCTGTCCCTTCCAACCTATCAAAGGTCAATGCCAGGAACGTATTGGTGTAATCTGCACTATGCTTCTCCATGAGTTCAAGAAGCTCCTTGATCAACGCTTCATCTTCGGCCTCTTCATCCAACAAGCCCAGTTTGGCACGCATTCCCTTGAGCCAATGATGATGGTACAATTCAGAAAATTGTGCGATAGCATCCTGAGCGACTTGCACCGCCTGTTCTTCATCTTCATGCAACAACGGCAGAAGCGTCTCGGCAAAACGAGCCAAATTCCACCCGGCAATATACGGTTGATTACCATAAGCATAGCGACCTTGCCTGTCAATGGAGCTGAAAACGGTTGAAGGATTGTAAGCATCCATAAAGGCGCACGGACCATAATCGATGGTCTCACCACTGATCGCCATGTTATCCGTGTTCATCACGCCATGAATGAAACCAACACGCTGCCATTGGGCAATGAGTGCCGCCTGCCGTTTAATTACTTCCTGAAGGAGCAAAAGATAGCGATTCTCAGCTTGAGCAACCTCAGGAAAATGTCGATGCAACGTATAATCAGCCAATGCCCGAAGATCGTCGATAGACCCCCATCTGGCTGCATACTGGAAGGTTGCTACCCGGATATGACTGGAAGCCACCCGGGTTAAAATGGCACCCGGCCGCTCTGTTTCGCGGATAATGTTCTCTCCTGTTGATACCACAGCCAGACTGCGTGTCGTTGGGATCCCCAGTGCATACATCGCTTCACTAATAATATACTCTCGCAACATGGGCCCTACAACAGCACGTCCATCTCCTCCACGAGAGTACGGTGTTCTCCCTGAACCTTTCAGCTGGATATCCACTCGCTCGCCCTGTGGCGTTATCTGTTCACCCAGCAGCAAAGCACGACCATCTCCAAGCATGTTAAAATTGCCGAATTGATGTCCTGCATAGGCCTGAGCCAAAGGCTCGGCTCCTTCCGGAATCGAATTACCTGCAAAAATTTGCGCCCCTTCATCACTGTCAAGAGACTCCACATTCAGTCCCAAGCTGGATGCAAGCAATCTATTGAAAATGATCAACTTTGGTGATTCAACAGGCACCGCGCCCTGACTTGTGAAAAAGGGTTGCGGTAACTGCGCATAACTATTCTCCAAGTTCCACCCTTTGTTCAACGTTTCTTGTTGCATGGTGACCACACTCCTTTTCTGTACCCAAGGGATATCCCCTGGTTATATTGTAGCCTTGTGAACCAATGCTCATTTATGTAGTCGCATGGAAATTCAAATCAAGAGGATGTTGACTTAAACGAACATATTAAATGTTCTTGATGAAACTTTAGCATATTTGCATGCCTTTTGCATTCCTCATGAATCATAAGCACCAAAAAATCCAAGAGGTTTCTTTGCCAAGTGGAATCATTGTCTTGCATTCCACTTCCCAGAAAACCATCTTGGATCCATTCCACTTACTACCAGATGACACGTCTATTATTACAAGAATTACGTGTGTGCTTCTTGAGTCTGTACTGGCTGTACTGGCAAGCTCTCTTTTTTCAAAGCAAGGTTAAAGAAGACATTAAGCAGGATCGCTGACAGGCTTCCCGTAATAATACCATCGCTAACAATAATCCGAATACTTTGAGGAAGCTGGGCAAACAGGTCGGGTACAGCAGTAACACCGAGCCCAAGTGAAACGGAGCAAGCCACGATCAATAGATTGGATTGTTTGCCAAAGTCGACGTTTTGCAGCATTTTGATCCCGGATGAGACAACCATTCCAAACAGGACAACCGTCGCTCCTCCGAGGACAGCACTTGGAATAATGGTTGCAAAAGCAGCTACCTTCGGAATGAGTCCCAGAAAGACCAGAATACCTCCGGCTGCTACAACAACATTCGTCGTTTTCACTTTGGAGAGCTGAACCAAACCAACATTCTGTGCAAATGTATTGTATGGAAAAGCATTAAATATGCCGCCCAGGACAAACGCGAGACCTTCTGCGCGATATCCCCGTGCCAGATCTTTTTCGTTGATCGGTTGATCACAGATTTTGCTCAAAGCCATAAATACACCTGTTGATTCGATGATAACCACCGTACCTACAATAATCATTGTAATAATTGGGCCGATTTCGAAGGTAGGCCATCCAAAGTAAAAGGGTTGAGGTAAATGGAACCAGGAGGCTTCCTGTACAGAGGCAAAATTCACTTTTCCCATGATGGCTGCGATGAGGGTTCCCACGATAATACCAAGGAGAACAGCCAGGGATTTAACAAACCCGCGAGCATATCGATTCAGGATTAGAATAAAAAGTAATACACCAAATGAAAGCGCCAAATTATCCAAACTTCCGAAATTCTCACTGTTTGCTCCACCCGCCATGTTTTTAATGCCGGTTGGGATTAGCGCAAGACCGATAATGGTTACCACTGTACCGATCACGACTGGCGGAAACAATTTGACGATTTTGCTAAAAAATACGGCAAAGATGACGATAAATAACCCCGCTGCGATGATCGACCCATATATGGCAGGAATTCCGTATTGCGATCCAATCGCAATCATCGGTGTCACCGCTACAAAAGAACTTCCGAGCACCGCTGGCAAACCAATCCCCAAGTACTTCCCTTTTCGTGCCTGAAGCCATGTGGCAATCCCACACGTTAACAGGTCAATGGATACCAGATACGCCAACTGCTCTGCAGTCAGATTTAGTGCTCTGCCCACAAGCAAAGGCACCAGAATCGCTCCCGCATACATCGCGAGTACGTGCTGAATCCCCAGTGAAAAAACTCTCATCTTTTTGGTTTCTTTCATCCCACGTTGCCCCCCTGAAATTAGAATCAACAGAACCGCTGCAAAATCATGTTATGTTGATTCACATTATATAAACTATTCAGGGAAGTTCCATGATTCATAACATAGAATTGTGATCAGAGATAAAGAGCCCAACTAAAATTGGGCATGTTATACAAAAGGTACTCTCATACCGATTATGTCGCGTTATATTAGTTGACACATAAGGTTGGATAGCCCTCTTTGACACTCGAAAAAAAGAGACATGAATGTGGGATTTAACTTCAGTACTGCATATTAATGCATATTTCTCAACATCACTTGTTTCATATTCTCAGCTTGTCAGTTGAGAAGCTTGATGTTAAAACGTTGCTCCATTACTTCTCCGTTCCGGTGAACCATCTCCGTAAAAAAGACTTCTTCTCTATTCATCAGAACAACGGATGAAGCTCTGGTCCCATAGTCGAATTTTTCACTTTTAACGAAGATGGGAGAAAGTAAACGTTCCCATTCCAATGGAACACCTGTATGGGGGAGAAGCTCATCCACTGAAGGATCTGCCATTTGCAGCAAACCTAATATTTCTTCTGTCAGGGTAGCTTCGTTCTCCCCTTGGATGATTTTCTCCAGGCCTTCTTTTCCACGTTTTACCTTGGGCCAATCTGTATTGATCAGGTGATTACTAATCCCGTATATTCCCGGTTTCAACTTCATCACAACATTACCCACATTAGAATAATAATAGAGGTCGTCAGGATCACCCACTAACAAATTGTAACCAGGATAATCATTTTGGCTTTGCTCCGCATGTTGCATATATTGCTCAGGTGTGGACGTTCCCTTTAAAAAATCAGCAACCAGATCTCCTCTTGAGCCTTTGGCATGTACCTCTTCATTCGGATCACGATAATTCGTGACAGCAGCCAGACGCCCCTCTGTGGTTACGCCCATCCAGGTTCCCATTTTCGACAAATCCCGGCCAGCCAATATATGAGGATGGTCTTCCCAATAGTGTGCTTGAGCCGTAGGTCTGTGATAGAATTCATCCCTATTTGATCCCAGTATAAGCGGATACGTTGGATGCATGTTGTAAGCAAATAAAATTAAACACATGGGAATCTTCAACTCCTATATTGGTTAAACCTCTATAATTTCCACTTTATATCGCATAATCAACTACAATTACATCTTCCACCCAACCATCGAGGGAAGCTACAAATGCCTGATGAGCAGGATGTGGACCATAGGCGCGTAATGCCTTCTGATCTTCAAACGTCACTCTCAATCCAATCGTGTAACCTTGAATACGGTCCGTTTCTTCCGTTGCATTGATTCCTGCGGTCAGCCCGACAATCCCCGGGATTTGTTCCTGTAACGCGAGTAATTGATCCACCAACTCCTGCTGTTTGGCTAGTGTGGTTTTATCGTTAAATTTAAAAACAACCAAATGTTCAAACATCTTGTTATTCCTCCTATGTTCATTTGAATAATAATGCAATTTCGTTAAAAATGAAGTCAATTCAACAATTCCAATCCACCCATCATATAGGGGACCACTCTGTTGGCTAATTCAGCCGGAGATTCCTGCCCGCCTTCAATATTCCATCGATATGTCATTCCATAGATCGACCAACTTAGCATGGTTGCAGTAATTTTCAGCGTTTTGGGATCTACACCCCCCGCTACTTTGTTCATTAATTCAAGAAGGAATTGCTCCAGCTGTGTCTTGATGTTTTCTTCAATAATTGGTGCAACTGACTCATATTTTTTGATGCAACCATTACTTGAGACGTGATAATCACATAATGAAAATATAAGCTGCTGTATGGTTTCGGCTGATAACCGGGCATCCGGGTCCACCCTTTTCGTTACATATTCCATAAAAGCATCCGATAACAAGGCTTCAAGCAGTGCATATTTATCCTGAAAATGGGCGTAGAATGTGGCCCTGTTAATTGTGGCTTGTTCCGTAATGTTTTGAATCGTAATACTGTTGAAATTTTTAAGACTCAATTGGTTTAAAAACGCATCAAGAATTAATTGACGCGTGCGGATTACACGCGGATCGTTCGAGTTTGGAGACAATACACCAGACATGTCCCAATCCTCCTTTGTACACAAAATATTTGGTTAGACTCCTTTATTATAGATAAGTGTTATTTGTTCAACAAGTGAAAGTGGGTGCACAGACATCATACAATAATCAGTGTCTTTCGCTTAAGCAACACAATGCTCCGATTGTTGGTTGAGCATGCCTATAGACCTTGTTAAGATTGCACTCGTATCCGCTTGAAGGTGCATAATAATGGAGGTGCTTAGTTTGAGTAATCAACAACATAACGTTATTTCTACGGAGTTTCTGTTCCAACCATACACTGTTCAAAAATTAACCCTGTCCTCGCGCATCGTCATGTCCCCCATGGCTCGTGCCTTCTCCCCGGATGGTGTCCCGGGCCCCGATGTAGCCGCATATTATCGTCGGCGTGCCGAGCATGGTGTTGGACTCATTATTACAGAAGGTGCGACGATTGAGCATCCATCAGCATCAAGTGAGCCTAGAATCCCTCATATGTATGGAGAAGCAGCTCTTCAAGGCTGGGCTGAAGTGGTCGAACAAGTCCATGAAGCCGGCGGCAAGATTTTTCCGCAGATTTTACACATGGGAATCGTTCGTCCTTCAGGATCTAACCCACACCCGGAAGCTGCATCACTAAGTCCATCGGGAGTTGATATGGAAGGTACTCAAGTAGGTGCACCTATGACGGAGACAGAGATCGCAACTGTGATTCAAGCTTATGCTGATGCAGCAGTTAATGCGCAACGCATCGGTTTTGACGGAATTGAGCTTCACGGTGCACACGGTTTTCTGATCGATCAGTTTTTCTGGAAAACAACGAATATGAGAACGGACCGCTATGGCGGTGACCTTCAAAAACGAACTCAATTCGCGATTGAACTTGTAATGGCAGTTCGTGCTGCGGTAGGTCCTGATTTTCCTATTGCGATGCGGATTTCCCAATGGAAGATGAATGATTATCAAGCCAGACTGTTCGACACACCGGAACAACTGGAACAATTCCTTCGTTTGTTAGTTGACGCAGGTGTAGATATCTTCCACTGCTCGACACGACGCTTCTGGGAGCCCGAGTTCGAAGGATCTGAGCTTGGATTTGCAGGTTGGGTAAGAAAACTGAGTGGTCAAACCACAATTACCGTTGGTTCTGTGGGTATGCCAGATGAGTCTGAAGCTGGAGCAGATAAAACAACACATCCAGGTATGGGCGAACTCATGAAGCGATATGAGCAGCAGGAATTTGATCTGGTAGCTGTGGGACGTGCACTCCTTGGTGATCCGGCATGGGCTGCCAAAATACGTGAAGGACGCGTATCCGAGATACAGGCTTTTACACCTGAAGCACTCGCTGCGTTACACTAAGAACAATTACTTATTGTTTAAGAGATTTTTTCTCCCCTATATATAGGTTTGAACTCATGAATCAACTATACTAAGCAAAGGGCTCGCTTTCCTCCGGGATTGCGGGTATTTTGTTTTTAGAGATATCTGTCCGTTCAAACACTTCGAGCAATAGCAATATCATTCAAGAAAATTCCTTCTTTGCAACCTATAATGACCTTAACATACCAGAAAGAAGGTGCATCATGACTCGGGAAGTCCGGACTGTAGTATTTGATACCGATCTACAGCTAGAAGCTTATCAATTTGAAGGCATTATGCAGAAGTTTCCCAATCATTTTCATGACTATTACGTCATTGGATTCATTGAAGAAGGCAAGCGACACCTCGTCTGCAACAACGAAGAATACATTTTGAATAGTGGTGATATGATTGTCTTTAATCCATATGATCCTCATGCCTGCGAACAGGTCGATGGCAGAACCCTCGATTATCGCTGTATCAACGTCCAGCCTGAGGTTATGCGAGAGTATGCGAGAGAGATTACTGGACAAGCTTACTTGCCACGGTTTACATCCCCCGTTCTCTACCAAAGTGAACTTGTGGGTTCCCTGCACGAGCTGCATCAGATGATTCTGGAGGAGCAATCCGATTTTTGCAAAGAAGAATTGTTACTCTTACTACTGGATCAATTGCTGCGAGATTATTCGGATGCTGAACCACCTGTTTCCACACAGGATGTTACCTTGGAGATCAGACGCATATGTCATTACATAGAAGCTCATTACATGGAGAGCATCTCGCTGAACGAGTTAGCCGATTTGACGGAGATGAGCAAGTACCACCTGCTGCGTTTATTCACTCGCCAGAAAGGGATATCCCCTTACCGCTACCTGGAAACGATTCGCATAAATCAAGCCAAACGTCTGCTGGAACAAGGTCTGCTTCCAATTGAAGTGGCCGCACAGACAGGATTCAGTGACCAGAGCCATTTCACGAATTTCTTCAAAAAACTGATCGGCCTGACACCCAAGCAATATAGACGTATCTTCAATCATGATACCGAGCCGAAACGAAACACCGATCACATCATATGACGAGTCATCATAATACCAAGGTATCTACCGGACATTTGCTCGCTTTGTTTACCATCTTAGTCTGGGGGACTACGTTTGTCTCGACGAAGGTTCTGCTGATTGACTTTACTCCAGTGGAGATTCTATTTTTCCGTTTCCTGATCGGGTATTTGGTACTGTTATTGATCTATCCACGTTCACTGCGGATCGCCTCATTCAGAGAAGAATGGTTATTTATCGGAGCAGGACTATGTGGGGTGACGTTATATTTTCTTATTGAAAACATTGCTCTGGTGTACACAACAGCTTCCAACGTGGGTGTTATTGTCTCCATTGCCCCGTTCTTCACTGCCGTACTCGCACACTTCTTCTTAGATGGTGAGAAGTTAACTCGCCGCTTCATTATCGGATTCGGGATTGCCTTGAGCGGCATCCTACTTATCGCACTGAACGGCAGTTTCATTCTGCAACTGAATCCGATAGGTGATCTGCTTGCTTTCATCGCACCTGCGGTATGGGCGATCTACTCTGTGCTAATGCGGAAAATTGGCGAGCTTTGTTATCACACCATTGGTGCGACTCGCAAAGTGTTCTTCTACGGCCTGATCTTCATGCTGCCAGCTCTATTCCTGTTTGAATTCCATTGGGAACTCGGCCGCTTCACGAGTGTGACCAATCTTTCCAATTTTCTATACCTCGGTCTAGGTGCCTCCGCGTTGTGTTTCGTGACCTGGAACCGGGCCGTGAATCTTCTCGGAGCTATCAAAACGAGCGTATATATCTATCTGGTACCTGTCATTACTGTTGTGTCATCTGCATTGATTCTTCAAGAGCAGATAACCTGGGTGATTGTGCTCGGCGCGCTCTTAACCCTATTTGGCTCTTACATTTCAGAACAAAAAGGACACAAGCTTAACAATAAAAACACTAATCCGCATAGGGGTTAGTGTTTGCTTCATTCTTCACTGATATAACTGGACATCGTGGTTGACCACTGTTGACATGCGCAGAATTCATTCATTTTATCTCATTTAATTGAGACATCAGAATCTTCAGTTCCTCTTGCTCCAGATGACGCCATTGCCCCCGCTCCAGTTGATCCAGCGTAATATTCATAATTCGCACGCGCTCCAGCTTGAGGACTCGGTACCCCAAGGCCTTGCACATTCTGCGGATCTGCAGATTGAGACCCTGTGTCAGAATAATACGAAATACATTGTCACTTTGCCTATACACTTCGCAGGGCTTGGTCACCACGTCCAGAATTTCAACGCCATCAGACATGGACTTTACAAATTCGTCGGTTATGGGTTTGTCTACAGTCACTACATATTCTTTATCATGATTATGCTCCGAACGCATCATCTTGTTCACAATGCCTCCGTCATTCGTAAGCAAAATCAACCCCTCAGATGCCTTATCCAGCCTGCCTATCGCAAATATGCGAGAAGGATAATCCATATATTGAATAATGTTCCCCTTCACATGTTCTGCTGCTGTGCAGACAATACCGATGGGTTTATTCAGAGCAATGTAGACAGGTTCGCTGTCATTACGAGGAATCTGCTTGCCATCAATGAGTACCACATCGTCAGGTTCAACATCCGCCCCTTTTTCACATACCCTGCCATTGATCGTTATGCGTCCGGCTGCAATTAAACGGTTCGTTTCCCTGCGGGAGCAGAATCCCGTTTCACTTATGTATTTGTTAATTAACATGTGTCACCACTTCTCATCTATAGTATTGCCACTGGTTCTTAGAGTGTTGGTACGTTCATTCGCTTCGTGCAATGAGTTAGTACCTTGTACTGATTTTCATTACACATCATCTCATTTATACTGAAACGAAGCAATGAATGGTTATATAAAAACACATACAACGTTACATAGGAAAGCCAAAATACACTCTGGAAGGAGTTTCTCATGTACAAAGTTACTCGAATTACAGTTGACCCCGATGATCCAAACCAAGACTCTGGCATGTGGATTGGCGGAGAAATGGCATACGTTTCCGACTGGCCGCTAAACCCTGAGGGGCAGCCTTTATTACATCTGTTCTCCATTAATTGCAATACACTTTCACAGCAGGTCCATATCCCTTCCTTACCACAAGATAAATATATCTCGGTCTTCTCAACCTACTCCGCCTCCGAATACTTTCTGGATCAGGTAACCTATACGGGGGATGAGCTGGAATGGAACGAGAATATTCTCGCCGGGTGCACTTATGTCTCGGTATCTTCGCATCCACTCACTTCCGTATGTCCCGTTCCACCCATTCCGTTAAGCGGCGTACGTTTGATTGAAATGGAGTTAGACGATCAGGCATTCCCTGCATTCTCATTTTTCTCTCCCACTTTACCAAATGGTGTGAAAGGAATTGACCATTTGCTAGAGGAACATCAACTGGTGTGTCAAATATATTCCGGAGATTTTCCTGAACCTTATCGGGATATATTGGGTCTTCCCGATGCAAACGGTTATTTATTTTTGCGAAGTGGTCCGGCGTCTGTTCACGCACCATTCGATGGAATTTTCTTTGTACAGACTGCTTAATAGCGATACGTGGAAGTCAGGTATCATCATATAAAACGGCTAATCAGAACGTTTCCCGTCTACTCAGACAGGGAACGTTTTTTTATATATGTACGTTTTACTATTATCGATCAATACAGATGCCAAACCCTGTTAAAAGGTCATATGGATTGGATCGTATTTATCCTTTCGACACGAAATCGTTTTAGGAAAAAATATAACACAATAAATATTTCCAACCTTCAAAACTTAACATTATTTTACAATAAAAAGCATGTACATTTGTGCATTTATGGTATAAGTTATATATGAAATAAACATTAATTACATAATATAAAATTTTTATCCAACTAGGAGGTGGGCTTTTGAAAAGAATATTCGCTCTAAGCTGCGGTTTTTATCTGTTAATCGGCATAACCAGCGTTGTGCTCGGTGCACTTCTCCCTGTTTTATTGTCACATTATGAACGCGGTTACAGTGATGGCGGATTTTTGTTGTTTCTGCAGTTTCTTGGATTTCTTGTCGGTGTAATTGTAGCTCCTGCCCTGACAGCCCGTATCGGAAGAAAAGCTATGCTGACCCTTGCCCTGATCTGTATTGTAGCCGCTTATACATTACTCGGTTTTTTACCATCCTGGTCTGTAGTTCTTCTTCTCACGATTATCGTAGGTTTCGGTTCAGGTATCATCGAACCCTCTGTAGGTGCATTCACAATCGAATTCACTGAGAATCAAAAGGCGGTCGCCATGTCCAAGCTGGATGTCTTCTTTGCTCTTGGAGCACTTCTCATCCCGGCTGTTGCTGCTTTATTCATCTGGATGGATCTGTGGCATCTTACTTTTTATACGGTGGCCGTGTTGTCACTGGTTCTCATGCTGCTGTGGATCACTATGCCCCGGCCAGCCGCACTTTATCTGAAACAGGCTGGCGAGAATACAGTGGCACATGCAGCAGGTAAAGCCCAATATTCGAGAAAACATCTGGGTCTGCTGACGATCTTTGTCATCTTCTTTTTCATCTACATGGGATTGGAATTGGGATTGATGAACTTCCTGCCCTCCATACTCGTAGAACGACTGCAACTTCAGGAATCTGTCGCATCGCTGAGTGTCTCCATCCTGTGGATTGCGATGATCATCGGTCGTCTTTTCTCCGGAAAAATAGCCGAATCCGTCCACTATATGCCTTTCCTGATCTGGAGTACGGTTGGCACGCTTTTGTTTACGGTCGCTATGGTATTTGTAACTGGACAGTGGGCAACGTATGTGCTCATCTTTGGAACCGGTCTGTTCATGTCAGGGCTTTTCTGTATCGCACTGGTCTACGCAAATGTTCTGATTCCCGGTATGACCGAGCGGACAACCAGTATCCTAATCGCATCGGGTGGTATCGGAGGTGCCATCTTGCAGTATGTGACTGGATGGAGTATGAGTACATGGCCTGTCGTGAATACGATCTGGATTTTGGCCGGATTCTGTCTGATCTTGCTTGTTACTTTGATGGTCTCTCATCTATGGACTGTAAAAAATAATGCAGTACGTGCTGCTCTCGCACAACATAGCAAGGAAATGTAAACATCGTTTCTTAAGGGAGGTGATGCCCGCATCATCCGGGATTGTTGAGCTTCGTTCGAGCTAGTACACCATTATATTGGAGGAAATCGTATGCAAACTTTAACCAACAACCGCTTCATAGCCGGAAAAGGGATTAAGTTGATTGACGATTCAGGTGTTGAATACCTGGATGGCGTGTCGGGCACGTTCAATCTGTCACTGGGCTATAATCACCCACATGTTGTCAGCAAAATTCAGGAACAAGTCGGCAATCTGACGCATATGTCTTCCTCCTTCACCGAACCGTACGTAAATGAAGTACTTGATCACTTAATCGAATATGCTCCAAACGACATTAATGCCGGATGGATGCGGGATATCACTGGTTCAACTGCCAACGAATGTGCAACCAAAATTGCACAGAAGTATACCGAATCGACAGACATCATCAGCCTGTATCTGTCCCATCATGGGCAGACCCAATTTGCCACCGGGATTTCGGGGAATGCCTTCAGGCGGAAACGCTTCCCCAATTCGGCTGTGGCTAACGCTGTCCATGTACCTGCCCCATACTGTTATCGTTGCCCATTCAAATCCTCAAATGGAGACTGCGGCTATCAATGTGTTGAAGCTATATCTGATGCGATAGAATATGCAAGTTCCGGCTCAGTCGCCTGTATGATTATTGAACCCATTCTCGGGAATGGCGGCAATATCATCCCTCCCGCCGGATATTTCAAACGACTGCGTAAACTGTGTGATGAGTACAATATTATTCTCATTGCTGACGAAGTACAGACAGGAATCGGTCGTACCGGAACCATGTTTGCCAGCGAACTATTTGATATCCAGCCTGATATGATTACCCTTGCCAAAGGTCTTGGCGGAATTGGCATACCTGTTGCTGCGGTATTAATGCAATCCCGATTGAATGTGCTCGAAAAGCATGAACACTCCTTCACCTCAGGAAGCAATCTGATCTCCGTAACCGCTGCCAAATCCACCCTGGAGGTGGTATCTGAACCTGGATTTCTGGATGCCGTGAAACGCAAAGGTGAAATTCTGGGTGAATTGCTGCATGAATTGGCTATGAAATACCCAAGTATCGGGGAAGCTCGTGGTGTCGGGTTGATGTGGGGGTTGGAGATTGTAGGTGAAGGTAATGAGCCGGATATGCTAAAAACCAATGCCATTGTTGACCGCGCTTTTACAGATGAACATCTGATCTTGAGAAGTTCAAGATATGGATTTGGCAACGTGGTTAAGGTCCGGCCTTCCCTTACCACAACCGAAGACGAACTGGTGGAGATTGTGGAGCGGCTGGATTCGGTGCTTGCCAGCGTTCATTAAAACATTTCAATGCAACTTGTTCGAAGTGGGCGTTCCGGTTACGAATCGTTCCTATGATCGCTGTTATCTCCGGTTTTTTTTAATTCCCCTTTTCCTAAGGGAAAAACCCGTTGATAGCGTATGCTTCCGAAGCAGCTTTCTTTCAGAAAGCTTTAAGGCGAACGCTTCGCTTCTACAGAATCGATTTCGTCCCATTCACTACTTTCGTATCTTGTCAGAAACTGTTTTAAGATGAATCGCTATATTTATATTTTTATATAATTATAAGGAGGTTATATCATGCTTGCATTGGTATACAAATCGGCTTGGGATGTGGCGCTTGAGGAACGGCCTGTTCCAGAAATCATGAGAGATAATCAGGTGTTGGTTCGTATTCGAGCAACCGGAGTATGTGGTACCGATCTCGGTATTGTCAGCGGCAAATATCATGCGGTTCCTTCTGTCATTCTTGGTCATGAGTCTGCCGGGGAAGTCATTGATGTTGGCTCTGCGGTAACGACATTACAACCGGGCGATCGTGTTGTGATCGACCCTACCTACTATTGCGGACAATGTGACATGTGCAGAACAGGCAGACAAAATCATTGCACACACAAGTCTGTTACCGAGACAGGTGTGAGTGCTGACGGAACATTTACAGATTATTATGTGACCGAGGATCGTTTTTTGTACAAATTGAAGGATCATGTGAGCTATGAGGAAGCAACTTTGACGGAACCGCTCAGCTGTATGCTGACGGGGATCAATCAGATTCATTTACTGCCGAATTTCAGAACGATCATCCTCGGCGCAGGCCCGATTGGCATTCTGTACAGCTACGCCCTCGCTTCCAAAGGGGTCACCGGCTGTCTGGTCGACATCTCCGAAGAACGCTTAGCCATTGCCGGTTCTATTGCACCTGATCGTTGGGAAGTTCATTCTTCCTTCGAAAATGCAATAGAATCACTGTCACCCGCAACCCATCAGGTCGATATGATCGTGGATACAACAGGTGTTGTGGGCACACAAGTGCTTTCCCAGCTCGCCAGTGGCGGTTATCTAATGCTGGTTGGTCTGAGAGATGGAAACACATCATTCAATCCCAAGGAAGTTGTGGACCGCAGTCTGAAAATTATTGGTTCCATCGATTCTCTGGGGACATTCGCTACCGCACATTATATGATTGAACAAGGGATTATTCCGGCAAAAGAAATCATCACACACTCCTTCCCGTTGGAGGATTACGAAGAGGCATTCCGCACACTTGGCTGCGATATTCAGGGACGCACACTTCAAGCCTCTTCACATGCCATTAAAGTTGTGCTGCAATCCAGCGGTTCCAGTTTCTAAAGTGGAAGGTTAACCATGAATGGATTACATTAGAGACATATGTTTACACAATCCTGGAGGAGGAATACAACATGGCAGCAAACAAAGAATCTAACGGACTGGGAGCGCCCAATGATGACATCATTCAAGCGGTCATTTTTGACATGGATGGTGTACTGATTGACAGCGAACCGATTTATTTCGAGATTGAGCGTAGCTCTTTTGCCCATTTTGGAGCAAGGGTGACTGATGAAGAACATCATGCCTATGTTGGAGTTACGCTGGAATCCATGTGGCAGCAAGTATTGGACAAACATCAGCTGACAGCTACGCTGGAAGAAATATATGCTTATCATCAGCATAATGTGATGCAAACCATGCTTGCCCACCCGAATCTGACGGCCATGCCTTCCGTGGAACGCTGGTTAAGCTGGCTGCATGAGCAACATGTACCCATAGCCGTTGCTTCTTCCTCTCCACGTGCACTGATTGATCTGATCATGGACAAAACCGGACTTGGACAATACTTTGAGGTGCGAATGACAGGTGAGGAAGTTACAAACGGCAAGCCGGCACCAGATATTTTCCTGACCACAGCTGAAATGATTGGTGCATCCCCTTCGAATTGTTTGGTGATCGAGGACTCACGCAATGGTGTTCAGGCCGCCAAAAGTGCAGGCATGCGCTGTATCGGATATCGCAATCCGGGATCAGGCAACCAGGACTTGTCCAAAGCCGATCTTCAGATTTCCAGTTACGATGAGTTATGGACCTTGAAGGGTACATTGCCTTTTGAAGGCAGATTTGGCGAAGCTACGCTGATCTGAAGTGAGTCTGGAATTAACGGCCTGAACTTACCTATCGAAAAAAACAACCCAACCCGCTTCAATTCTTTCG